>CAWDJR010000001.1:0-40135 GCA_963802565.1 uncultured Acidobacteriaceae bacterium
AGATACATGCTCTTGAAGAAACCTTTGGTTTGATTGGCGCCGTCTTCGCCGGAATAGGCTTTGGCTCGCTTCTATATCAGCGAAGACGGAAGCGGCAAACGACGGCTTCGATGGTCGCAGGTTGAAGTTCTCAAGATAGTTCCCGAGTCGTTGTCAACTCGGAAGTCGGCCGATTTTGGGCATCGCACGCACAAGCGCAGATCCTTCACCGCGTTCAGGATGGGCACGCATAAATCGAGAAAGATGATCGCTAAATTCCAAGCGCCTGTACGGCCGACTGATGGTTGGACTGTAGCCTTCAGCTTCGTTTCCTGCCAAGCCCCGCGCACGCGTTCCTTCTGAAGCAATCAGCCGCATGATCGTTGACCATTCCCGCCGCCTGCATCCACGCATACACGATCACCGGCCCGACGAATTTAAATCCGCGCCGCTTCAACTCCTTCGACATGGTGACCGAGAGCGGAGTCTCCGCCTGAACTGGCCCTGTGTTCTGAATCGGCTTCCCACCAGCGATCCCCCACGCCCACGTAGAAAAATCGATCCCGGCATCTCTCATCTCAAGAAAAACGCGCGCTCCCTGTATCGTCGCCTCGATCTTCGCCCGTGCGCGAATGATTCCCGGATTCGCCATCAAGCGCTCGATATCAGCTTCCTTGAATCGAGCCACCTTCACAGGATCAAACTGCTTGAAAGCCTTTCGAAACTCATCGCGCTTCCGCAGCACAATGATCCACGCGAGGCCGGCCTGGAATCCCTCTAGCATCAAGAGTTCCCAAAGCGCACGGCTATCAAACTCCGGCACGCCCCACTCCGCATCGTGGTAGGCCCGCATCAGCGGATCGCTCTCAGCCCATTTGCATCGATGTTTCTCTGGCATGGCTCAAGATTAACTGCAGAAGGCCGCTACTTCATCTCTTTCGACTTCGATTTCAGATACGTGTCGAAGGGAATTTCGAAGTAGAACAGCTCGTTGCCGGCAGAGTCGCGCAGCTTGTGCAAGTTCATCTTGGCGCCCTCCAGCGGATGATCGAGCTGCGAAACATCGTAGAAAAGAAAGCCTGCCCGGGTAGTGTGCGGTTCAACCACCAGCGCCTGGTATTCGAACTGATTGAAGTCTTCCTCAATGTCTTTGTTGCTGGCCTTCGGTTTCATCTTGATGTTCGGGAGCGGCCCGGGCAGGGGAATCTTTTTGCCCTCGCGTTCGCTCTTCGTCATCAACCGTTCCACATCTTCGGGCTCAGCGGCATTGATCCGGTCACCGCCGGCAGTGTAGAAGAGGATGCGAGCATCTCGAAGAGATATAGGCTTTTCGCCGTTATTGGTGACAATGAGCCGCACCGGCATGATCCCGTGGCCAAGATAGTCGACGCGGAAAATCGATTCCTTTTCCCTCGTGTCGTACGGTTCAACGGCAATAGCGACATGTTCGTCTTCGTGAACTTCGACAGCGGGAAATGTCGTGGCCGGCTGTACAGGCGGGGCGGAATGATTGGCGGCCATAGCCGGAAGCACCAGCCCAATCACCACAAGTAACAACCCACGAACGACCCTCATCGTGCTCGACTGTATCATTTGAGGGTTAGACCGCTATAACGAGAATTCCGTCACGCATGATTTTCATTTTCTACAACCTCGCGCTGCTCACGGCCCTGCTGGCCGGAGCTCCGTGGTGGCTATGGCGGATGGCAACTACGCAGAAGTACCGTGACGGCCTGGGCGAGCGATTGGGACGTGTCCCAGTTCGGTTTCGGTCCAGCGGTGCGGAAGGCAAACCTGTCATCTGGCTTCATGCTGTTTCGGTGGGCGAGGTGCTGGCAGTCAGCCGCCTGGTCGAGGAAATCGGGACCGCTCTTCCAAGCCATCGCCTGTTGATCTCAACCACCACTCGCACCGGTCAGGACCTGGCTCGTACGCGCTTCGGAGCCGAACGCGTCTTCTACTGTCCGCTCGATCTGCCTTGGGCCGTGCGCGCTTACCTTAACGCGCTCCAGCCGCAAATGCTGGTTCTCGCCGAGACAGAGTTCTGGCCCAATCTGCTCAACGGCTGCTTCCGCCGCAACATTCCGGTGGCTGTCGTCAACGCCCGCATCTCTGACCGCTCATGGCCGCGCTACCAAATGTTGCAGAAGTTGTGGAAACCGATTCTCGGCCGGCTCGCAAGGGTGCTGGCGCAGACCAGCACCGATGCTGAGCGTCTAGTCGCTCTCGGCTGCCCTCTCGAACTCGTAAGCGTGTCAGGGAATCTCAAATTCGACGTAAGAGCAGTGCATGAAGCCGAGGCGACGAGCTTCTTAAAGGCATTGGGGTCGGGCCTGCGATTTGTCGTAGCTGGCAGCACCCTTGAAGGTGAAGAGGCTGGTCTCGTTGACGCATGGCAGCGCATGCTGGCGACAGATCCCGGTTTGGCAATGGTGTTGGCGCCTCGCCATCCTGAGCGTTTCGCCGCGGTCGTCGCATTGCTCAATAGCTCAGGCGTCTCGTGGATCAAACGCTCCGATTGGAAAGGGAAGTCGGTAACTTCGATTCCGCCGCTCAAATCTGCCCAGATCGTCCTGCTCGATACCATCGGCGAACTCGCCTCTGTCTATTCGCTCGCGGCCGTGGCCTTCGTAGGCGGAAGCCTCGTTCCCGCCGGCGGCCACAACCCACTCGAGCCCGCGCAGTTCGGCGTGCCCATCGTCATGGGACCCAACTACGCAAATTTCCGCGCCATCACTGAAGATCTCCGCACCCACCACGCCATCCGCATCGCGCCCAAAGAGGAGCTGGCTTCGGTTCTGATAGAACTACTCAACAATCGGGAGTATGCCGAAAAGATGGGCATGCGCGCCCGTCAGGTCTTCGAGCAGCAAGCCGGAGCGACTGCACGCTCGATCGATGCATTGCGCGAAATTCTGCATCTCCGATCCGGGTCGCCGGTAACCGCCGAGCATCTGAGCAAACCCCAGAGGCCCGCATGAAGCGCCCCCTGCTTCTGCCGCTCGTACCTCTCTATGCTGCAGGCCTCGCGCTGCGCGAACTTCGCCTCAATCGTGGCTGGGAACCGATCCGGCGCCTGCGTTACCCGGTCATCAGCATCGGCAATCTCTCCACCGGCGGCTCCGGCAAAACACCGCTCACCATTACTCTGGCTCGCCTCCTGTCTGCCCGCGGATTTCAGGTCGACGTGCTTTCGCGCGGCTATGGTCGCACCAGCCGTGAGCCCGCCTGCGTCCAGCCCGAGGGCACAGCCGAACAGTACGGCGATGAGCCGTTGGTGATCGCGCGCGAAGCTGGCGTTCCAGTCTATGTCGCTGCTGAGCGCTACGATGCGGGTCAACTCGCCGAAATGGATGCGAAGCAGAACGAGCGGATTCGGCACGTTCACATCCTCGATGACGGATTTCAGCATCGACAACTTCATCGCGATATCGACGTTCTGCTGGTCAGTCGCGAAGATTGGCACGACCACCTGCTTCCGGCCGGCAATCTCCGTGAAGGACTGCACGCAACCAGCCGGGCGAGCATTCTGGCTATCCCCGCCAACGATGCTGATTTCGAAGCCGACCTTCGCACCTGGGGTTGGACCGGTCCCGTCTGGCGACTGCGCCGACGCATGGAAATTCCGCAGATCGCCGGGCCGGTCGTCGCTTTCTGCGGCATAGCCCGCCCCGAGCAGTTCTTTGCTGGCCTCGAAGCTGCGGGCGTCCGCCTCGCGAACCGCATCGCATTTCCTGACCATCACCGATATAGAATGCGCGACATCAAAAGACTCGATGAGGCAGCCCAATCCTCCGAAATCGTGTCAATGGTTACGACTCAGAAAGATAGAGTTCGCATGGGAAATCTTGTAACGTCGCGGCCTCTTCAGATCGTTGACTTGCGCTGCGAGATCGAAGACGAAACGACCGCTCTTAATCACCTGGTGGATGGGCTGGCCAAGCACAGTGCCAAAGCTTTGGTGTGAGAAAATCAGAATTTGCAAACGCAGTCCAAGTTTCGCCTGCTCGTGGTCCGTCTCGGCGCCATGGGCGACATTCTCCATGCCCTTCCGGCAATCACCGCGCTGCGTGTTGCCCATCCCGGTTGGATCATTGAGTGGGTAGTCGAGCCAGCGTGGCGTGCGCTGCTGGCAGCCGAAGGAAGCTCCGGCCGCGACACCGGCAAACAACATGCAATGCAACCCCTCGTCGACCGCCTTCACTTCGCGGCGTCCAAGCAGTGGCGCAAAACGCCCTTAGCCTCTTCAACTCGCGGCGAAATCAGCACTCTTCGGCGCAATCTCAAAACCGAACACTACGACGCAGTGCTCGATCTGCAAGGCGCACTGCGTTCTGCCGTGATCAGCCGCATGGCCGCTAGTCGGAGATTCATCGGCGAATCCTCTCCCCGGGAACGGCTCGCGCGCTGGTTCTTCACTGAGCGCATCGACACCACCGCGCCGCACGTTATCGAGCAGGACATTGAACTCGCCTCGGCCATTGCCGGAGATGCACTTACCCCGGTTCAGCCTTGGCTGCCTTTCGATCCCGCCGCAGAAGCCTGGGCTGACAACCGCCTTTCTTCTGACGCAGGTTCGCCCGTCGTCCTCATCAACCCTGGAGCTGGATGGGGTGCCAAGCGCTGGCCCGTCGAGCGCTACGCCGACGTAGCCCGGGCCTTGCTCAACCGTGGCTATCGCGTTCTGGTGAATGCGGGACCCAGCGAAGTGCTGCTAGCCGACACCATCTCCAAAAGAACTGGAGGCGGCGTCACCCCATTGCTCTGCTCTATCGAACAACTCATCGCCATCACCCGTCGCGTCAATCTTGCGATTGCCGGCGACACGGGCCCCCTCCACCTTGCCTGCGCGCTTGGTCGCCCTGTCGTTGGGATTTATGGCCCCACAGATCCCAGCCGCAATGGTCCTTATGGCACGCGATTCAAGGTACTGCGGAGCCCTGAAAGCCGCCGCGACCATACCCGTCACGAAGCACCCGAAGCAGGCCTTCTCACCATCACGCCGGAAGATGTGCTCCAGGCTGCCGACGAACTGCTTTATTCTGAAGCGGCCGGATGACCCAGCACGAACAAAGTCCGAAACTTAAAGGCCCGCAGCTCAATGGCCTTGAACGCTGGCAGAAGGTGGCGCGAAGGATTCGCGTTCCTCTCGGCTTTCTCACCGCCGCGCTCTATCTCTTTGAACTATGGCGCCGTGAGCCTCGCCCCGCTGCCATCGCCTGGAGTCTGCTTCTAGTCCTGCCCGGACTTTGGCTCCGCGCATATGCGTCCGGCTACGTCAAAAAGAATCGGGAACTGACTCAAACCGGTCCTTACGCTCACACGCGCAACCCTCTCTACCTGGGCTCGATTCTTATTGCTGCAGGCTTTGCCGTCGCTTTGCTCAGTTGGCCGGTCGCAGCGATGCTGACCGCCATGTTCCTCATCATCTATGTGCCGGTCATCGCCTCCGAGGAGCGCTTTCTACGCACCACTTTCCCCGATTTTGGCGATTACTGCCGCCGTGTGCCGCGACTTATCCCGCGTATCACCCCGGCCCCCGCCGCCGTCGGCCAAACCGAAGTTTCGTCCGGCAAGTTCTCTGTTGACCTCTACTTAAGGCATCGCGAGTACAATTCATTGATAGGAGCCGCCCTGCTTTACCTCAGCCTCTTCTTCCTCCGGCCACTGCTGGGGTTGTTCCTGAGTGTGCCGCATTAAACTTCTCTGAACAGCAAACAGGGGTTGGCCAACTGCCGTTTTCAGTGCCATTTCAGTCAAATTCTCAAAGGAGCAAAGTACAACGGTGAAAATGCGCGCGATTCCTAAAACAATTTTTTGCGCGCTTGCCTTTGCATCGCTGCTTCATGCCCAGCAGACTCCGCCCGCGACAACGCAACTCCCCCAGCTACCCCAGCCACACGCTGGCTATAGCTTTCCCCAAAATCAAACTCTCACCTATGAAGTAGACTGGCGCGTGTTCACCGCCGGAACCGCAATCATCCATTTTGAAGCCATGGGCGATCGCGAGAAGCTCAGTGCCAACGCTGACACCAGTGGAGCGATCAACATGCTCTTCCACGCCAGCGATCAATTTCAGTCCGTCTTCGATCGCTCCAGGGGCTGCACCTATCAGTTCGATAAGCAGACCGTGGAGGGGCGTCGCAAGGTCAATTCCACTCTCAAGATGGACTACGCCCAGTCCAAATCGATTCTGGATGAGAAAAACCTCGTTACCGGGCAGTCAAAGCACGTTGAATCGCCCATCCCCAGCTGCATGACGGATCTGCTGACAGGCGTCTTTTACGCCTCGTCGCAACCCATGGAGGTTGGCCACGACTTCGTGATGCCCGTAGTCGATGCCATGCACAATGTGCCGGTCACCATGAAGATCGAGGGTCGCGAAGTCATCAAAACCCCGTTGGGCACCTTCAAGACCATACGTGTCCAGCCCACCGCCGACGCCGGCGTGGTTAAGAACCGCGGAAATATCTGGATCTGGTACACGGATGACGACCGTCATCTTCCAGTGCAGATGCGCGCAAAACTCTTTTGGGGAACCATTACCTTCCGCCTCATCGGCAACGAGAACAAGTGAGGAGTAGCAGTCAGTGAACAGTGGTCAGTGGCCAGAAGTGAGACCCTCGATCCCTGCCACGACGATCCTGACCACTGTGCACTGACCACTGTGCACTGTCGTCACTGCATTCGATACCGCTCGCGCATCAGCCGCTGCAGTCGCGGCCAATAGATGAGGTCAAACGCAAGTTCCTTGTCGGGAAACATCGCGAGTGCGGCTTTGCGGGTATCGGCCACCATCTCTGAGGCCTCATCCACGGTCAGCGACGAGTCCTGCGCGATCACCTGCGTGACCATGCTCATCATGATCTGAAGGCGGCGAATCTTGCGGTTCTCTTCCTTCAACTCCTCAGGGGACTGAGACGAATTCTGGTCCTCTGTGCTGGAAGAGGCTGGAGATACTGGGATGGCGCTTTCTTGCGAATCCCGGGGATTTTCCGACAGGCCCATGCGGCAATTCCTCCTGCATCTTGGATGAAATTGTCGTGCTTTGAGTGCATGGTAGCAGCGGATTCCTGCCACCGTGCGTCTTCCGGCGCGTCGGGACTCTAGTGAGCTACGACCCGCAATCGAACCGATGACGGATCTTCTTTCCACCCGGACACCCGGTCGCTTTGAAAGAAAACAATCGAACCGCCGTAACCAAACTGGTTGTCGGAGAAGAGTGTTGGCGTCCCCTGAACAGCAATCACATCGCTCTTCGACGAGCCGACCGCAAAGGTCGTCACACCGGGAACGGGGGCCGCATCCGGCCACAATTTCACCCGTATCGGGGCTGTCTTTTGATCGATCTTCCATCCCGCCACATGGCCGTTTCTGAAATCAATCTCCGACCCCTTGTAAAACATCTTCTCCCCCGAGGAGGAGGTTGGGTTACCCAGGATCGATAAAACCTCCATCGGAGTCAGTCCGGATGTGATGTACGGCTGTGCCCCGCTGACCCCTTTCACTGCCGTCGCAGGATGAACTTCCCCACTGTGCTCAACCCTGGTGCCGGAAACTTGCGCGGGCGCGGAATCCTGCGCAGCCGGTTGGATGGGCGGCAGTGCGTTTTCATTCTTCGATCCCCGAAGGTTGCCCTTAGCATCACCCCAAATGCGCATTCCGTTGGCTTGAATGTCTCGCGAGACTTCGGTCTTGAATTCCGCCCAGGACCCGGCTGTTCTTGAATTTGCCGACAGCAGGGAATCCAGTGAGAACCAAAGAAGCAAAATCACTGTAGTACCCCCGGCGGCAACGATCACTTTGAGCAGAATCGCCGACACAGGCCGTTTCTTGTAGCGTCGCAGAACGCGCCGTACTTCTTCGTGCTCTTCCTTTGGCGATTCGCTCGAGACGAAACCCGGTGTCGGAGTTTCGTCCGGTTCCGTAATTGGTTCCGGCTCTGGTCTCCGCGCCGGGCGCCTCCGTTCTTCAACGGGTGGCTCCGAAGTCAGACGATCATGCGCGGCGTTGATTTCCTTCAGTTTTTCTTCCGCGACACGCCTCAGTTTGAGATCGGTCTGAAATCTATCGGGATGCCAAACCTTCACCAGGGTCAAATAGGTGCTTTCAATCTCCGCCGCTGACGCATTCATCTCAAGTCCCAGCGTTTGGAGCGCGCCGCAACGAGAGCACATGCTGCCGATCGTATCTATCGGATTGCCGCACATGCAGGTATTCATCAGAGATAGATACTCCTGTTCCCTTGTCAATTCGTAGAATGCCGCCATTATAAAGAGAATATTGAGGTTGGCGCTTACCCTGCGCATTACCGCTGTCAGCCGCTCGCAATTACTTGTGAGCCCGTAGAATAGGATTGGATGGCTTTCACCGAACAGTACGATGTGGTCGTCGTAGGCGCAGGACACGCTGGCTGCGAGGCGGCAATGGCTGCCGCGCGCATGGGACTGAAAACGGCCCTCATCACCATGAATATGGACCTCATCGCCCAGATGAGCTGCAACCCTGCGGTGGGAGGTGTGGCCAAAGGCCACCTGGTCCGCGAAGTTGACGCTCTGGGCGGCATCATGGGCGAAGTCGCCGATGCTGTCGGAATCCAGTTTCGCCTCCTCAACACATCCCGCGGCCCCGCCGTCTGGAGTCCACGCGCCCAGTGTGACAAGCAGCTTTATCGCGTCAAGATGCGCGAAGTTCTCGAGGCTCAGCCCGGCCTCCACATCCGCCAGGCAGAAGTCGTCGATCTCGTAATCGAAGAACAGGTAACCGGGAATAGGGAGCAGGGAGTAGAAAGCGCGCTGGGTGCCCCCGGTCCCTCGCATCTGGGGACCGGGGGAACAATTTCCCCCGAACTCCCTCGTCCCACGCGCCCTCGCCGCCGCGTTCTCGGTCTCAAGCTTCGCGACGGCCGCCGCCTTCTGGCGGGCGCTACCATCATCACCACCGGCACCTTCCTCAATGGCCTCATTCACTGCGGAGAAGAACGCTACCCCGCCGGGCGCAGCGGCGAGCCCGCGTCAGTTCTGCTGGGCGAGGCTCTCCGCGCCCTCGGACTTCGCACCTGCAGACTCAAGACCGGAACACCCCCGCGCCTCGACGGACGCACCATTCGCTGGGAGACATTCGAAGAACAGCCCGGCGATGCCGAACCTACGCCGTTCAGTTTCCGCACCAGGAAGATTGTTCAACCGCAGATCAGCTGCCACATCGCCTTCACCACGCCGGAGACGCTGCGCATCATCCGCGAAAACGTGCACCGCTCCGCGATGTATTCGGGCCAGATCGAGGGCATTGGCCCGCGCTATTGCCCGTCCATCGAAGACAAGATCGTCAAGTTCCCTGACAAGACGCAGCACCAGTTCTTTCTCGAACCCGAAGGCCTCAACACCCACGAGGTCTACGTCAACGGCATGTCCACGTCGCTGCCCATGGAAGTGCAGTGGCAGATCGTGCGCTCCATCCCCGGCCTCGAACAAGCCGAAATGCTGCGCCCCGGCTATGCCATCGAATACGACTCCGTCGACGCCACTGAACTCGATCGCAGCCTGCGCGTGAAATCCATGGAAGGCCTCTATCTCGCCGGCCAGATCAACGGAACCAGTGGATACGAAGAAGCCGCATGCCAGGGCATCATGGCTGGCATCAACGCGGCACTGTGGCTTAAGGGTGAACCGCCGTTCACTATGGATCGCAGCGAAGGCTACACCGGAATCCTCGTCGACGACCTCATCTCCAAGGGCACCAATGAGCCCTATCGCATGTTCACCTCGCGCGCGGAGTTCCGCCTCCACCTGCGCATCGATAATGCCGATCGCCGCCTGACTCCCCATGGACGCCGCCTCGGCCTTATCAACGACGAAGCATGGGCCGAGTACGAGCAGAAGCAAGCGCGCATGGCGGCGCTCGAAAATCTTCTTTCGTCGCGCAAGGTCGACACAGAAAAGCTGGCCGCGGTGGGATTGGGCGATCTTTCATCCGTCGCTGGTCAGACCTGGGCCCAACTCCTCAAGCGTCCCGAAGTTGGCATTGCGCCGGTTCTCTGCGCGTTGCGCGAAAGCCTGGCGGCCGATCCCCAACTCGCCGAACTTGGCCACATAGCAGGCGATGACGCTGTGCGCCGTGCGCAATTGCATAACGAAGCTCGCGCCGTCGAAACGGAAATCAAATTTTCCGGTTATCTCGATCAGCAGAAAAAATCCATTGCCAAGCTCAAGGCCGCCGAAGGCATCGCCATTCCCGACTGGATCGACTACAGCGTTATCAGCGGCCTCTCGCGCGAGATGCGCGAAACCCTCGAGCGCGTCCGCCCCATCACCATCGGCCAGGCCAGCCGCATTCCCGGCGTTACCCCGGCAGCGCTCTCGCTCGTCCACGTATCGATCCGTGTCCAGGGTTCTCACCGCACTCAGGACGACAAGCCCCAGGCCGCCAAAGTAGGCTGAACCGTTTCTTTGCTCATGTAGATTGGGGTTATGCGCACGCATTCCCAAGTACTTGTCGCATTGCTCTTCGTTGCAGCCATGACTGCCCACGCACAAACTGAGAAGCCGGCAACCGTTCGCGCTCGCGATCTCGGCGTCCCCTTCGACGGAACACCGGGACAATTCAACGCCATTACCGATGTCCCTGGCGTCGAAGTCGGATCAACTACGCTCATCCGCGGCGACGGGCCTCTGAAGGTAGGCGAAGGCCCGGTCCGCACCGGTGTCACCGTAATCCTGCCGCGTGGACCGAAAAATACCGACCCGGTCTATGCAGGCTGGTTCAGCCTCAACGGCAATGGCGAAATGACCGGTACCACATGGGTTGAAGAATCCGGGTTTCTCGAAGGACCCGTAGCCATCACCAACACTCACAGCGTAGGTGTCGTGCGCGACTCCATGATTGCCTGGGGACTCCAGCACGGAGCGCTCGCCCAGCCCTGGGCGTTGCCCGTCGTCGCCGAAACCTGGGATGGCTACCTGAATGACCTCAATGGTTTTCACGTCAAGAAAGACGATGTCTTCGCAGCCCTGGATTCGGCTAAATCCGGCGCGGTTGCTGAAGGCAACACCGGCGGTGGCACCGGCATGGTCTGCTACGGGTTCAAAGGCGGCACCGGCACAGCCTCTCGAGTTCTAACCAAGGAACAAGGCGGCTACTCTGTCGGCGTTCTCGTGCAGTGCAACTGCGGCCGCCGCCCGCAACTGATGATTGCCGGCGTCCCGGTAGGCAAAGAAATTCCCGGCGACGAACCCTATGCCGACTTGGCGATTCCAGCGCTCCTGCCCGGAAGCGATCTCAAGGGTGACGTCGGTTCCATCATCATCGTCATTGCTACGGACGCGCCGCTGCTGCCTCATCAGCTCAAGCGCATCGCGCGCCGTGCATCGCTGGGCCTGGCCCGCACCGGATCCATCTCCGGCAATGGTTCCGGCGATATCTTCATCGCTTTCTCCACGGCTAACCCTCAGGCGAATGCCGAACCCGGTCCGAACACCGTCAAGACCGTGTCCAATGAACGAATCAGTCCGCTCTTTGAAGCCACCGTTGAAGCAACAGAAGAAGCCATCGTCAACGCGATGGTCGGGGCAAAAACCATGACCGGCATCGACGGACACAAGGTCGTCGCCCTGCCTCACGACAAATTGCAGCAGGCGCTGAAGAAATATAACCGCTGAGAGTCGCCGAACTCGCTATTGAGAGTTCTTGTCGCTCTTCCCGAAAATCGGAAAGTGAAAGGGCAACTCGGCATTTGACTGCTTCTTCGCTTTGCCGCCATCTTCGCGCAGCACGGTCCGCTGAGAATTGATGCAGAGCCAGCCGTTGTGAGCCCGCTCAAACACGTGTGTGAACACACCCTTCTCGTCCACCTGCCCCGACGCCCCCCGATGATGAAGAACGTAGGTTCCGTTGGCCACGGCTGTGTCGCCCAACATGCGAACGGCGATGACCTTTTGCTCCAGATGCATCGTTTTGTCTTCCGTCGTGATCACGTACGCCACCTGCTGATTGCGGGTGGTGATGTCCCCCGTACCTGAAACATCCAGAAAAAGCGGCGAGAGCACCAGTTCCAAACCATACTGGTCGCGCTTGTTAACCGCGTCGTCCCAGGCATCTGCGATCTTCTGGAATTGCTGGACTTCAGGAGAGGACGTTGACGTAACTGGAGCTGGGGCGGCTGCCGGTGAGGAAGCCTGTCCAAACGCATTGCAGGAGAGAAGAGCCACAGAAAAACAAACCGCAAAACGAGTCATACGCGTGCCAATACTCCCAGTGACCATGATATCTCTTGGACTTCGCCAGGAGCACGGACGGGAGCCGCGAAGTTGATTTCGCCTCTAAGGATCGAGATTTGAGCTAGTTCAGGTTTTGCAGACGCTCGGGCTGATGCAGCGTGATTACCGAGTCTTCAATCGAAATCGACCCATCCCTGCGGAATTGGCCCAGGGTCCGGGTAACGGTTTCGCGCGTGGTACACGCCATCGAGGCCATCTCTTCGTGCGTGAGCAGCAGCGGGAAACGGAATCCTCCATCCACATGCTCGCCAATCTGGTGCGCAAGCTCCAGAAGTAGCCGGCCAAGCCTTCCGGCAACTGTCTCCGCCAATGCGATGCGGCACGCGTCCTGCAAGGCAAAGCGGTACTCCTGGCAGATGCACTGCACGGCGCGCATTTGCGCTTCTTTATGATTGCGTAGAAATGTGAGGAATCGCTCTCTCTCGACAGGGCGGAGCTGCGCCGGCGTCAACGACTCGGCTGAAACCTCGTACACTCCATGCGAAAGCGCCGCATACAGACCAAGCATCGATCCCGGTCCTGCAACGCGCACGATCATCTGCTTGTCCTGGGCGCGTCCGGCCGTCAACTTCAGGTAGCCGCCGCAAATCAGGTACAGACATCGCGCGTCTTCGCCTTGGGTAAACAGCGTCGCTTGCGATGGAAGGCTGATGGTGCTCGTGACCAGTTCCAGATCCGCCAGCACCGCGCTGCCCAGCGAGCAAAACCAGCCAGGTCGGCGATTGGCACACGACGCACATCCAACCGGCGACGGGCGTGTGAGGCTCTTTTGCCTGCGTGGAGGAACCGTCATGATTTCGTACTCGGCCATATATTCGCCCACGATCAGTCTGCCTATCTGAGCGGCGTGTGGATGTGATGGGGCTCACTTGTCTCAGGTCAAGTAAGTAGTTTGGGGCCAATGAAATGATCGCGTACGCGCAGCCTTTCTCGGATCGAAACTCAGCAGCCAATTCTATTGCGTAATAGGAAAGAGGAAGATTGTGACGGAACCCCCGCCACAAGTCTCTGCTTCCGCTAAAGAGAGCCTCCACAGACCTCGGGATGACTCTCGAAATTTCACGACGACTAGCGCATAGCCTTGCTCATAACGTGCTATAACAATTGCACTTAATCTTTGCCAGATTCCGAGCGGGTTGCCGAACTATCCCTGAATTCCTGCTCCCTCCTTTTGACCCGTCCCAAACTGACCCGCAGGTCGACGCCGTGTGACGGAGGTCACCGAACGAGACATTGTTGGCGCGATACGATTGCGGCCATAAGGTGATGCTCCACACAGAATGCAGCTTCGCGCAAAGTGTTCTAAACTGCTCAACCCGCTGGAAGAGTGGTAAGAGAAAATGGCGAACGTCGAGCCGAAGCCTGCGACGGGTGCTCACCAGGGTGAACCTTTTATGCATAAAGAGCGACTGATAACGCGAAAGCCAGAGACGAGGCAGTTGAGAATCCGACCCTCGCTGCTGATCTCGTTTGTGCTTCTGTTGATGGTGGTTATGTATTCCACCTGCGCAGTTGCGGCTCCAGCAAAGGGTGCAGTTCCAGTTGGCGCGAAAGCCAGTCAAGCCGCTCCCGCCCCGGGAGACTTCGTCGGTCAGGAGGTCTGTGCAACCTGCCACGAAGAAGTCAGTAAAGGATTCAGTTCGAACCCCCACACCAAGCTCGCTGAGATGCATGGCAAGACCGGCGTCACCTGCGAGGGTTGCCACGGAGCCGGCAAAGCGCACGTTGACGGCGGCGGCGATGTCACCAAAATCTTCAATCCCGCAAAGGCTACTGCGAAGGAAGTGGATGCGAGGTGCCTGAGCTGCCACCAGGGCCAGCATGCCAACTTCGAACGCACTGCGCACGGCGAGAACAATATCAGTTGCGTAAGCTGCCACAGTGTTCACGGCGGCGAAGACAGGGAACAGCTCCTCAAGGTTGCGGAACCGAAACTTTGCTTTCAATGCCATACCGATACCAAGCCGCAGTTCAACATGCCCTTCCACCACAAGGTTCAAGAGGGCTTGATGAAATGCTCCGACTGTCATGATCCCCACGGCACGTTCGACAAGAAAAATCTTCGTGCGTCGGCGCAGATGGATGCCGTCTGCACCAAGTGCCACACCGAGACCGCCGGCCCCTTCGTGTATGAGCATGACGTCGTCAAGACCGAGGGTTGCACTGCCTGCCACTTCCCGCACGGCGGACCGAATCCGCGCTTGCTGAATCGCGCCACAGTGAACACCATCTGCCTGCAATGCCACTCGCCGTCGCCTAACTTCACCACCGCGCCAATTCCGACGGGACCGGCACACAACCAGGCCACGCAGTATCAGTCGTGCACCATCTGCCACACCGATATTCATGGCTCCAACGTGCACCCGGCATTCTTCAAGACCAACTTCTAGTAAGGGATGAGCGATGACAAAACAGACAGAATTCGCAAACAGTCTGGTTGGGTCCTCGGCCGGGATCAGAATCCCCCGGTTGTTCGCCCTTACCATTGCGGCCGTTCTGGCCATCGGTGCCTTCACCAGTTTTGGGCAGCAGCCCCCGCCGTCGCCGAAAGTGGTTCCTGCAAAAGAGAAGAAAGCCGCCGCCCCGCCTGCTGAAAAAACAGTTGGCAACTACACCATGCACTCGAACTTTGAGGTGGGCGGGGTCATTTCCACGTGGGACGGCAGCGACGCGATGTGGGCGACCATGGTTAACGAGGGAACTGGGACGCGCATCCTCAACCAGTCTCTCGAGATGCGCACTATCAATCCGTCCAAAACGCCGTTCTTCGATACGCTCTCCACTTCCAGCTATGGTTATGGCGGCGAACCGAACAACATGTCCTATCTGAGATTCTCCAAGGGCAAGCTCTACGATTTCTCCGGTAGCTTTCGGCGCGATCGCAACTACTACGACTACAACTTGATGCCGAACTCGTTCCTGACAACGGCCACTCCCGCTACGCCTGCCCTGGTTCCGCAGCCGAGTTCGCTGCATATCTTCAACACCGTTCGGCGCAACACCGACCTACTCGTGACGCTGTTTCCGGTTTCGCGCTTTAGCTTCCGCGCAGGTTATAACCTCAACGTCCATGAAGGGCCCACCTACAGCACGGTGCATTATGCCGGCGACGTTCAGGTCCTCGAAATGTTCCAAAACACTGGTCAAACCTATATTGGTGGCGTCGATGTAAAGCTGGCCAAGCGGACCACCTTGAGTTATGACCAGTTCTACGGCTTCTACAAAGGCGACTCAGGCTTCCAACTGGCGCCTACACCGTTCATCCTTTCCAACGGAACTCCGGTCTCGCTCGGCGTCGATGTTCTCACCGGCCCAACCGTCACCTGCGGCACAGGCGCAAACAAAACACAGAACGTCATCAATGGAGTAGTTAATCCGTACTGTTCCGGAACCATCGTGTCGTCGTCGACTTCACCTATCCGCACCAGCTTTCCAACCGAGCAGTTGCGCTTCAGTTCGCATTATTGGGACAGAGTTTCGTTCAATGGCCGCTTCCTTTATAGTGGCGGCACATACGACGTGAATAATTTCAACCAGACCTTCAACGGCTTGAACACTCGCACTTTAGTCCGGCAGGAGATTCAGACCGGCGGAATGGCAAACGGCCGGCTAGCCACCAACAAGCGTGCCAACTCCGTAGGCGACTTCGGTGGCGTAGCGGATCTGAACAAACATTTCTCCATCTCCGATTCCTTCGTCTACCGCGACCTCCGGACCTCCGGATTCTCGATCATGAATACCCAGGCGTGGCTGGGCACTGCGAAGACTTCGATGCTGACTCCAGTCAGTTCGCTCACTCCCTGCACTCCTGGCGTAGGCACCTGTCCCGCGTCACCTGCAACCAATGGGCTGTTCCTCGATCACAAGAACATCGGCAACACCATCCTCGGCGTGGTTACGGTGAATCATGCATTCAAATTCTCCGGCGGCTGGCGTTTCAACTCCCGCAATATCGTCGATGGCAATCTTGACGAGGGTGTCGCGGACAACCTCACCTGGCATCAGAATGGATTGTTAGTCGGTGCGGTCATTCAGCCCTCGCGCGCTGTGCGCATCAATGCAAACTACGATTCGATGAATTCAAAATCCGCCAACGCGGACACTCCGTCTGATACCTATACCCGCGAAGCACCTGACAAGATCAATCACATCAGGGTGCGCGCGGGGGTCACACCTGCCAAGTGGATCAACTTCGCCGCCACCGCAAACTACTTCCAGGCGAAGAACAACGATCCCCTCGTGAATCACCAGGAACACAACCGCGACTTCAGCTTCGCAGCCCAGATCATTCCCACCGAGAAGCTGAGCTTTGACTTCAATTTTGCTCGCGACGACGTCTTCTCGCAGACTGACATCTGTTATGCCTTTATACCCAACGTCAACGCGCCGCTTCCTGCTGGTGCGACAAACGCTGGAACCTGCACAGTAACAAACAGTCCTGACACTGGCGATCCTTCTTATTATCTCGGCAACGGTTACTACAATGCTCCCGTTACTTACTTCGCCGGTGCCGTCAGTTGGTCTCCGTCCAAATACTTCCATTTCAACGGTGGTGCCCGCATTACTGATACCAACGGCACAGCCGAATTGCTCAACCCGCTGATGGTTCCCGGCGCATTGCAGTCCACGGTCCTGTCGCCCTTCAGCGATTTCGTAATCAACATCGCGCCACAGTGGGCGTGGCACGGTAACTGGGTTCACCACGGGTACGACGAAGCCGGCGGTCCGGGTCCGGCTTCGCGCGAATTTCATGGTGATGTTGTCACTCTGGGTGTGAGGTACGCATTCTGAGTAGTTTGGATGGACTGGAAACCGTAGAGATTCACCGGTCCACCCATCACACGATGAACACCGCAGTTGCGGATATTGTCTCGGATTGAAGTATCGCAGCTGTTTTGAAGGATGTCCCTTTCGTCGGCGATTTTCCCCGCGCAGTTACAAGGGGAGATCTCTGGGAGAGTAAGACATGAGCAATTTAACTCGCAATAGTGTGACGGCCATAGCGGTTTTGCTGCTTGCCGGCACAGTGAGCTTCGCGCAATCTTCGGGCGAAGCGACGTACAAGGCAAAGTGCCAGATGTGTCATGGGGAAAAGGGTTTGGCCGATTCCGGTGCAGGCAAGGCGATGAAAGTAAAACCGGCGACCGATCCCGAAGTGCAGAAGATGAGCGAAGCGCAGATGATCGACGCAGTCCACAACGGCATGGGAAAGATGCAGGCCTACAAGGACAAGTTGACCGATGCGCAAATCAAGGAAGCAGTCGAGTATTTCCGCACATTTACGAAGTAAGAGTTGTTCATAGCATTTTGGTTTTGAGCAGATGAGAGCAGTTCCGGCGTATCTCAAAAGATCGGGCGTGCGCCGGATTTCAATTGAAGGTTCCTGGTGCCATCACAGGGCAAAGCTACTTCTTGTTGCCGCCGGTGTTTGAGCAAGTAAGGTTCCAGTGAATGGGAATGGCCCCCCAACCAAGTGGCCAGAGTCATTTTTTTGAAGGAGTCTTGCAATGACGAAGACGTTTCGATCGATGGCGGTGCTGGCTGCGACTGTGTGTCTGGCTGGCTCCATGGGCTTCGCTCAATCAGCGGGTGAAGCGGTTTACAAGGCAAATTGTCAGAGTTGTCACGGCAGCACCGGAACGCCAAGCGCCGGCATTGCCAAGATGATGGACGTCAAGCCTGCCTCAGAGTACAAGAGCAGCGAAAAGGAACAGATTGATGCCGTCGCGAAAGGGAAGAACAAGATGAAAGCCATGTCTCCCAAACTCACCGACGCGCAGATCAAAGACGCTGTCGATTATTTCCGTACCTTGAAATAGACATAAATCCGGCCCGCTTCAAGCCGCAAATTCTACGCCCACATTAAATAAATCGGGGATGGTTTGAAGCGGGTCACTTACTCCAGGGGGAACAAAGCAATGCTGCAACGATTCCGCGAGAACTGGGTGCGGCCGGCCCTGTTCTTCGGCAACAATCCAATCAGCCTTGCCGGTGGCGCCATCACGAGCGCCGCTGGCGTAACCATGATCGGTTATTGGCTGGTGGAACTGTTTGGCCGGCCAAACGATAATCCTTACCTCGGAATTATCTTCTTCCTTCTTTTGCCTGGACTGTTTGTCCTTGGGCTCGTGCTCATCCCGATCGGCGTGTTCGCCAGGCGCAAAAAGCTGCAGCTAGCCGGTCAGATCCCCGCCGAGTTTCCCAAGATTGATCTCAACGATCGCATCTTCCGTCATGGCCTCGACATCGTTCTCGTGGCTACGATTGTGAATCTGCTCCTTGTCTCAGTGGCGAGTTATCGCGGAGCGGCCTACATGGATTCGCCGCAGTTCTGCGGATCTTCCTGCCACGTGATGCATCCCGAGTACACCGCCTACAAAGTTTCCGCCCACTCCCACGTCGCCTGCGTCGAGTGCCACATCGGTGCTGGAGCCGAGTCTTATTTCAAAGCCAAGGTCAACGGTACCAAGCAGCTTGTAGAGGTTAGCTTCAATCGCTATCCCAAGCCGATCCCGTCGCCGGTAATGAACCTCCGCCCCGCCCGCGAAATCTGCGAAGGCTGCCACACGCCCGCCAAGTTCGTTGGCGAAAAACTTCTGGTCAAGTCCAGCTTCGCCGACGACGAAAAAAACACTGAAACGCAGAGCGTTGTTGTTCTGCATCTCGGCGGCATTGACTCACTCTCCCATCTCACCGGTATTCATGGCGTTCACCTCGGCCACATCGAATACATCACCACAGATCCCACCCGTACCACAATTCCATGGGCAGAGCGCACTTTCGCGGATGGATCGAAGATCGCTTTCGGTTCTTCTAACCTGAAAGGTGCCATCCCGCAGGGTGAGCGTCGTGTGATGGATTGCATCGATTGCCACAATCGCGCCGCCCACACCATGCAGACCGCCGAAGACGCGCTCAATAGAGCCATGGCTGAAGGTGCCGTCAGTCCTGAACTTCCTTGGGTTCATAAAAAAGGCCTCGAACTCCTCAAGGGCAATTACGCCACTGAAGCCGAGGCGCGCGAAAAGATTCCAGCTGCGCTCACCCAGTTCTACCGCAGCGAACACCCCGATGTGCTTGCGGCTCATCCCGACCTCGTCAAGACTGCAGGGGAAGGCCTGGTTACTGTATTCACAACCAATGTCTTTCCGGAGATGAAGGTCACCTGGGGAACTCACCCCAATCACATCGGGCACATGAGCTATCCCGGATGCTTCCGCTGTCACGATGGTGACCACGTCGCCAAGGAAGGCAAGACCCTCACGCAGGATTGCTCCGTATGCCACAACCTGCTCGCAGTCGACGAAGCCAAGCCCAAGGTTCTCGCCGATCTCGGTATTCAGTAAAAACTTCGCAGTGCACTGGGGAAGGGGCGGCTTCGGTCGCCCCTTGGTGCGTTTGCGCACTTGTTATCTGCGCGTGATAGGCTGGCTCTTCACCGCGAGGATCCATTTACGATGCACTCCACCAAGACGCTGAATTTTGACCTTGTGGCAGCGGCGCACGCCGACATGATCCAAAACGGCTTTCAACCTGATTTTCCCGCCGGCACGGATGCCGAACTGGCAACGATCAAGGCACAGCCTGCGTTGCCTGCGGTTCCGGGCGCACAGGATCTGCGCAACCTTCTCTGGTCCTCCATCGACAACGACACCTCCAAGGACCTCGATCAGATCGAGTGGGCAGAGCAACTCCCTGACGGTCGCATTCGCGTGCTCATCGGCGTGGCAGATGTTGACATACGCGTGCCGCGCGGAACCCTGCTCGATAAACACGCCCAATCCGAGACGACCTCGGTCTATACCGGGGTCAAAGTCTTTCCGATGCTTCCGGCGGATCTCTCCGAGGGCATCACGTCGCTAAACGAGAATGAAGATCGCGTTGCGGACGTGGTCGAGTTCACGGTTGACCCGACAGGCTGTGTCTCTGGGGGAACGGTGTATCGCGCACTGGTTCGCAATCGTGCCCAGCTTGCCTACAACAGCGTGGGAGCATGGCTGGAAGGTCGCGGTCCCGCACCCGCCAAGGTTGCGGCCAATGCCGATCTCGCTGCCCAGCTCAAGCTTCAGGACAAGGCCGCCCAGGTCCTGGTCGGCTGCCGCTTCCAGCATGGCGCTCTCGATCTTGAAACCATCGAAACGCAACCGTTGATGTCAGCCGATGATCAGGCCGTCGACATCACCAGCCTCCAAAAGAACCGAGCAACATCCCTGATCGAAGAATTCATGGTCGCGGCCAACGGCACCGTTGCCCGCACATTCGAGGCCGCGGGAATCGCATCGATCTGGCGCATCGTACGGACGCCCAAACGCTGGGATCGCATGGTGGAAGTTGCAAACGGGCTGGGGACAAAGCTGCCTGACCAGCCGGATTCCAAGGCGCTCAATGACTTCCTGCTGGCACAGAAACAGAAGGATCCCGATCACTTTCCGGACCTCTCGCTTACCGTCGTCAAATTGATGGGTCCAGGCGAATACGTTCTTGTAAAGCCGAACGAACCCTCACCCGGACACTTCGGCCTCGCGGTGCGCGACTACCTCCATTCGACCGCGCCGAACCGCCGTTTTCCCGATATCATCACGCAACGAATCATGAAGGCGCATCTGGCCAAGGCCGACCAACCTTACTCTGAAGGCGACCTGAGCGCGATGGCACAGCACTGCACGCAGATGGAAGACGCCGCTCGCAAGGTGGAGCGCATCATGCAGAAACGGATTGCTGCCGTTGTCCTGCATCCGCGCATTGGCCAGTCGTTTTCGGCAATCGTCACCGGCGCAAGTCAGAGCGGCACATTCGTGCGCGTGCTCAATCCTCATGTTGAAGGAATGCTGATGAATGCCGGCAAGCCCGGATCAAAGTTCGACGTAGGCGACAAGCTGACCGTCAAGCTGGTATCGACCGATCCCCAGCGAGGCTTCATCGACTTCGCCGTGTAGACTTCCCGTGAACGAGGCTGAGGCAAATCCAGATAGTCCGCTGAGCTGCCATCCTGAACACTGAGAATTCAAAACCTGCACGAACGAGAGTGCCCCATCCAAGCGCAGCTTGGGTGGGAAAGCACGATCTCAACCGATTTTTCATGGTCTTGGGTAGCGCAACGCGACATGTATGGCTACGGTTGTTCTTGTGGACTTCGAGGCGATGTAACTTCTGATGAGTGCAGAAATTTCCGCGCAGAGCGCCCGCCCGAGCCGAAACTTCCCAATTGTCCACCCAAATCAGCGACGCATCTCTCCAAGGCTGTCATTCCGACCGGACCCTTCACGTAGTGAAGGGGTAGCGGAGGAACCTGCAGTTGTTCTTTGGTGAGCCCCAAATCGAACGACTTCCCCATCCCCCACAAACCGGAGATTTCGGCTTTAGAACACGACCGTTGTTTGCCAATTGAGCTGTCATCCTGCGCGCAGCGAAGGATCTGCTCTGGAAATTCATTCGCCCTGGTGGGGCCGAGAGAGTAACCCCGACCAACGTTCCCGGAGGGAACTTGAGGAAAATAGCCCAGGGTGAAGCGGAGCGGAACCCTGGGATAGCCAAACAAAATAAGTCCCAGTCCCGGAGGGACGTCCGAACCCAGCTTCCTCCTCTGCATTGTCATCCTGAGGAGCGCAGCGACGAAGGATCTGCGGTTGCTGTTCGGGCCACTTCTTCCGCAATGGCGACAACCCAGGCCCTTCGAAGAACCGGCGCGTTTTGTAGTCTAGAATCTGACCAGTAGGATAGTGAGTTTTTGTCGAGTTCGTTAGGCAGATATGGCTACTCTGATAGGGAGGCAACTGCTCAGTTTCGCAGCGCTGCTGGCTGCGATTCTATGGTTGCGTTTTGTCGCCCCTTGGATCGCTCGAATGTTTGGTATGCCAGTTCGGAGCCCAATCTGGACAAAGGAGCGCCAGAACCAACACCTTACAAAATCGCAATTTGTTCTGGCTGTCGGGGTACTGGAAATCGGTCTTGGGGGATTCATCTGGTTCGCGTGGGAAGATGCTTTGCCGTTCTTCTTGAAACAGGAACCAGCGCATTTGGCTTTAGTTCGTGTGTCATTTGACCTTGGCTTCTGCTTGCTCGTCGGAGCCGTAGTCGGGATCATATCAGCGTCCTCACAGGCGGGTGAGTCGCCTCTCTTGACAATGGAACTCTCAAAGACACAAGAGAAATAGCAGCCACCTTTGTGGCGGGACAAGCACCGTCTGCTGCGAGTTGCGGTCGAATTACTGCCTATGCGGATTGGACCAGGTCGAGGAACTCGTCCACGATCCCTAGCTGTCCGACCCTTCCACGGCCTCGTTCGCCTCGACATACTCATGCACAGGCGCACCCGCACTCTCTGCAACCCCCGGCTCATCCATCCAGAGACACACAATCCACCACACCAGTACAAGCACATACACAGCGTTGTTGGTATTCAGCAGCTTTCCTTGAATTCCTAAAACGTGCTCGTATTCCTCCCGCGAGTGTGGAACCGTATGCCGCGCAATAATCTCCCAGATTCCTTGCGCTCCCATCTGCGCGATTGACGCTGTCGAAAGTCCGATCATGATGCGCTGCACATGGCTGCGCCATCCGGCGCCATAACGCTGCCCGAACGCCACCACCAGCAGCCCCAGCGCCACTGTAAGCACATCCACCAGCAGTCCCGTTTTCACCGCGAGCAGTTGCATGAATTGCAGCTTCGCGATCGCCGTATCGAAGGCCAGTGCCTTCCACTGTGGCCACGGTCCCCATTTCCAAAGCACCACGCCGCCCAGCGCCAGCAGCGCCACACCCCACCCAGTCCATGCGCGCTTGCTGGCTTTTCCGAAAGCGCGCCGAGCCATCTCCACCAGCACCAGCAGCCCCACCAGCGCTGAAATATCCGCCAGCGTAATAGCGACCGCGCCCATGGTCAACTGCGGCAGCTTGTCATGCAGAAGCCGGTTCGTCAGCAGCCGCAATGCCACCAGCACAATGGAGGTAGTGAACCATGGGAACCGCCGTGCGCGGTCCCTTCCCATCAGGACCACCATCAGCACCAGCAGCGCCGCAAACGTCAGCGTCCACAAAACCGTAACAGCCGTGAAATGAAAATTAAAGTGCATGCAATCCTTACAATCCCGGCCTCATGCCCGGATCATGTTCAAAATGATTTGGGGAGATATGTGCGGCAGGAAATGGTGCGCCCGGAGAGATTCGAACTCCCGACCTAACGCTCCGGAGGCGTTCGCTCTATCCAGCTGAGCTACGGGCGCGCTCTACCAGCATACCGTATTCGAGTGATAAAGCCCTCCGGAGGTATTCCTCCCAGTCCGGCCAGCGCATTTGCCCAGATTCCGACCGGGCGGGCATTTTTCCTAATCCCTGTTCCCTAATCCCTGTTCCCTGTCTCTCCGCAGTTCTTCCATCACCGACTGGATCAGGGCCTTTGCCCCTTCCATCCCGCTCAGTACCGCCTGCAGATCCAGCGCCGGCTTCGATGGATTGCGGCTCGATGCGCAGTACACGCCATGCTGCCCCACCATGATCAGCGAATCGGTCAGCAGGTCGAGCGCCACCGCCAGCCTGCCCCGCTCCACCCCCATCATGAACTCGTGCTTCTCCAGCTCGGCCCGCTTCTCATCAAAAATGTCCATGAATCCAGCCTACCCGAAGCGCCTCAGACTGTTGATTCTTCCCGGCACCTCTGCGTCGACCTCACAGGCGAGAGACGGCAGAAGACTCATCCACCCTGGGGACGATCCTTCCGGTCCGTTTTTCTGCGGACCGGAAGGAAGCGGAGAGGAGCGGTTTAGAAGGGACTGCAGACCGCGCCGGCGTCAGTGGTGAGAGTGTTGTTGTTGGAGTACCACCCGTCCGCCGCGAAAGACGGGCCTCCGTAGAAGTAGGAGAAGTAGGCTAGCTCCTGCAGCGTATAGGTGTAGCCGTTTTTACCGGTGACCGGCGGCATGAAGAAGCCCGCCAGGATGTCGCCGACTTCATAGTTGCCTTGGCAGGCTACCGCCGGAGGGACGGACAGGGCAGCGACATTGTAGAGCTGGACGTCGTTGGTGCCTGTCGGATCGTTCATCCACTCGCCAACTTCATGGGAGAGTGGGACGGCGTCAGGCCATGTGAAAACATTCTCGTCGCCAAACTGGGTGACGCCGTAGGTTTGCGCCGGGTCAACGCTGCTGTAGCTGTGATATCCCGCAGCCTCTGCTTCGAAATAAGGAAGCTGTCCGATTACCGCGCCCCACAGTACGTTCCCGGCGATGAACATGGGGAAGTTGCCGGAATTGACTCCCTCGGCTGCCATCTGCGGAATAGCGATGAAGTCGAGGTATTCGTCGAAGAGATTGAAGTCAACCAGCACCGTGGGCGCGCAGGTGGAGTAGCCGAGGAACGCGCTGGACTTCGGAAGGCCGATGCCGCTGCCCTTGGGGAAATCGATTACGAGGGGCGGAAGCGTCTGCGTGTCCAGATGCAGGCGGTATCTGCCGGGATCCTCGCCTGTGGCATTCCAGAAGTTGGCGCGCTGGAAGGCCTCGTTGTACTGTGCGTTGCCCAGGTCGGTGCCGCCCCATACCCAGTGATTGTCCTCAAAGACGGGTGATTGCACTGCGAGCGTGAAGGGAACGTTGTTCTTCGTTCCCAGGCAGGCGGGCGCCGGAGTGGTGGGGTCGTAGGTCGCATCTTGATCCTTGATTCCAGTAAGGATCAGGTTGTTATTAGCATCCACTGAGAAGTCAGTCGCGACCTGGTGAACTTTGATCACGAGGGGAACGATGAAAGTTTTGACTGAGGCGTTCTTGTGGCCCTCATCGTCAGTGAATGGATCGGGTCCGACGACAAAGCCATAGTTGACTGAGCCGCTGCGCGAGCTTTTGCGAAAGAACGACGAGACGATGGGCTGCGGCGGGTTGCCGTGTTTTGAATGAGCAGCGGCAGTTGAGCCGCCCGTCGACAAGTGATGGAAGGATTTATCCGGGTGTGCATCGAAATGGCCGCGAAGTGCTCCAGGGAAGTGACCGTTTTTAACGGTATCCGCGGAAATGCGCTGCGCCGATACTGGCAGGGATGCAAGCACCAATGCGCCCACGACCAAAACATTTTTCACGACCGCATAGTCAGGTTTATGCATGGAGATTCCCTCAATTGTTGAAGTTTGGGTTTGTCAGTTCACGGTGTTGGGGAAGACGTCGCAACCACGAACAGCGGCGAGGAAACGATTCTGCTGAAGTGGTTTGAATGTGTCAAGGACTTTTCGAGCACGCAAATGCACAAAACCGAAGCAGGCAAGAAATTGATCCGGCCCGTTATTGGAATACTGCTTGCTTTCGAAGGTTACAGACGCTCCCTTTAAAGTGTTCGCGCCGTCTTGTTGGAGACTGTGAACTGGAAAGGGCGGCTCAATACCAGGACCCTTTTCTCGTACTTACGTAATCTAAATCACCGCGAATCGGCGTTGAATCCTGCAAAATTACCTACTAGCAAAGTACACAATAGATTCTTGCAGACAAGTTCACCTTAGACGCGATGCCGGGATAAATAGATGAAGAGAATAGTCCTAGCTGATTCTCAGCCGCTTTACAGGGTAGGTCTTGCCAGCACGTTGGCCGCGCAAAAAGATGTTCGCATCGTTGCACAATGCAGCGAAGCCGACCGAATGATGCGCGTAATAGAAGGATCTCCGGGCTGCATCGTTTTTGCAGCCTCTTCTCTGCTTACAAATTCCGGCGCTGTATCCAGGCTTCTTGAATCGAAGTCCAGCCGCGGCATTGTTATCGCGGAAAACAATGAGACCGTCGCTCGGTTTCTGCAGATGAGATTTCACGGAGTCATATATAGAGATGTCAGCCCAACTGTGCTTCTCGAGTGCGTCCACCAGGTCGCCGCAGGCAAGGTTTGGGAACCCAGTGGTCCGGATTGGCCAAGTGTCACGACGGAGGACATGGTCGGCGACCGGGTACATGCACGGCTGACGCCTAAAGAACTGAAGATTGTCTCACTCATCATTCAGGGCTACAAGAACCGCGAAATAGCCGATCAACTCAAAATAACGGAACAAGTAGTTAAGAACTACCTGCGCTCCATCTACGACAAAACAGGAGTAGATGGCCGCCTGGAACTCATGCTGTTTACCTTGAGTCATAACCATTTCGCCAAGGCTGTCGCCGATGCAGGAATCAAAATCATCGCCGAACACAACTCCCTGAATTCAGCCCCAACTCGAACTACACCCTAGCGCTGTCATGCTGAGCGAAACGAAGCATCTGCGGTTGTTCTTGCACGGCTTTTCCAACCCAAAACCCTGGCTTCTGAGTAGAGGATTATCCGAGCGTATCGTTGGGTTTTGTATCAGGGCGCGACTTCAGTCGTGCCGCAAAGCCGCAAAATAACTTCTGGCCCGCAGCCCTAATGGACATGGTTTCCGCATCGGAGGTGACCGTCCGCCACGCCAAAGCACTTGTCATGTTGAGCGTAGCGAAGCGGAGCCGAAACATCTGCGGTTGCTCTTCGCGAACTACGGAATTTGTTCAAACGAGACGGGGCACTGCACAGCGTAATATGTATCAGTCATGGGAAATCTCGGCTCGCTGATTACGATTCCATTGACGATCATTTTGGTGCCGTTGGTTCTCAGCAGAATTCCTTATTTTAGGCAACCAGGCGTAGTGGCGAGACGTGTTGCAAAAAAGCAACTGCCGGGATGGGTGTCTCTCGTCGAATTGATCTTTTTCGGAGTTTCAGAAGGTGTGCTGATTATCCTCTTTTTCTCGATTGAGGGACATGCGCATCGGGCACTTCATCAAGGGAGAGATCTGCTCGGGTCCGCACCGCCAGCTTCGTTCGTCGGGTCGATTTTTTGGCTGATTCAGGTACTCGCGCCTGTGATGACGGCTTTGCCGTTGGGTATGCTACTGGCTAATTCCATGTCATGGCTGGTTCCGCCCATTAGAGATATAGAGAATAAAATCATGGCCAAGGGAGTCCCTGGCTACACTTGGCATGATTTGAATTACGGCTTAATTAAGTTCAGTTTAATAGCTTCGCCAGTCTGCATAATTCTCACCTTAATAAGTTTGCTACGAGTTTGAAGATTTTCGCAGCAGCGCCAACCCCTAAACATCCAGCTTCTTCATGAACTCAGCATCCTCACGCAACTCCGTCATCGGGTCGCCTTCAAACTCCTCCTGCTCGATGAAGTAGTGCTTAAGCCCCGTCGCCGCGCGGAAGATCGGCTTGTAATCAATAAAGCCCTTGCCCATCACCACATTGCGCAGCTTCCCGTCCGGCTCCTTGACCATGTCTTTCACGTGCAGCAGCGGGAAGCGCTCCGGATACTTGCTCAAATACTCCACCGGATTATGCCCGCCGCCCACTACCCAGCCGCAGTCCATCTCAAACTTCACCAGGTTTGGATCGGTCCGTTTCAGCAACTCGTCAAAGAACACAACGCCATTCTCAGTTCCGAATTCCACCGTGTGATTGTGATAGCCGAACGTCATGCCGGCAGCCTTCACCTTTGCGCCGATTGCATTGAACTGGTCGGCCACATAGCGCCAGTCGTCCAGGTTCAGGTCGCCCTTGCGCGTCGGATCCCGATGAACGCCGGCCCACGAACAGATGATGTACTCGAGACCCAGCGCCTGCCCATATTGCATCAGCTGGTCAAACTGCGTCTTCAACTGCGGCAGCTGATGATGCGTGCTCACACACTTCAGCCCCGCCTTCTGCAATGCATTTCCGAAATCCGCCGCAGTCTTGTCAAAGTACCCAGCCGCTTCCACTTCCTTGTACCCCGCAGCAGCTAGCTGTTGCAGTGTCCCCTCAAAATCCTTCGGCAACAAGTTGCGCACAGAATAGAGCTGCAATCCAATCGGCAACCGCACCGGCGCAGCCATCAGGCGTTCACCACCCACGCACGTTGCGGCAACCACTGCGCCAGAAGCCTTCAAGAAACTGCGGCGAGAAGAAACTGTCATCCACGTATTCTCCTCAAGGCTTTGCTAGCCCTTGATTGTTTGTGAGGCCGCATCCCACGTAGCCACGGTCTTATGGAAATAAGAATGATTGGCCATGTGGCACGCAATCGCAGTGTTATTGCCGAAGACCTCGTCTTCAACCACATGCTCGCGCGTCACCACAGCCTGAAAGAAATTCGCAAGATGGTCGGCCGTGTCGTCGTAACCCTGCGGCGGAGAATACGTCTCCACTGCAGGCAGCGGGGCCTGTGGCTGCGGGTGGGCCGCGTGCCAATCATCCAGATACTTCTGTTTCGCTGCGGCTGTCCATCCGTCCAACGCGTATCCCTCAGGCTGCGGCCGCGTGTCCTGCGGAGTCACGGTGAGCGTGTTGCCGTTGATCGTCATCGTGGCCTCCTTCCCATAAAAGATGGTGATGTCGCCCGCCGCGTTGTTCTGGTTGCAGTGCAAGTTCACTGTCGCGCCCGGATAGTCATACAGTGTCGCCAGCAAATCGGGATAGTCGCGCCCATCCTTGAAGTGCGTCAAGCTGCCGCTGGAATACGCGCGGCCAGGAATCGCATTCATCCCGCAGACACACTGAATCCCTGACAACAGGTGCACATACAGATCGCCTGCCACACCCTCGCCGTAATCGGCAAAGCACCGCCAGCGGAAGAATCGCTCCGCATCGAACGGCCTCTGCGGCGCATCGCGCAGCCACGTGTTCCAGTCAATCGTCTCCGCGCTCGCATCCGGCGCCACCGGATACACCCACGCACCCGACGGAGAATTGCGATCCGTATGAGCATCAATAAAGGTCACCGCGCCCAGTCGACCCGACTTGTAAATCTCCGCAGCTTTTTTGTATAGCGTATTGCTCACCCGCTGGCTGCCCGCCTGAAAAATGCGTTTGCCATTCTCAACTGCCTGCACCATCGCCAGTCCGTCGGCCACGTTGTGCGACATCGGCTTTTCGCAATACACGTCCTTGCCCGCTGCCACGCAATCCAAAACCACGCGCCGATGTTGAAAATCTGCAACCGCCACAATCACCGCATCCACATCTTTGCGGTCCAGCAGCTCGCGATAATCCTTCGTCGTCGGAATGTCAGAGCCGTAGGCCTCAACACCGGCCTTGCGATGCATATCGTACAAATCAGCCGTACCCACGCACACGCCGCTCGAAACTTTTCTCGCCGAGCGAAGCAAATCACACCCGCGAATCCCGGTCCCGATCGAAACAAATCGAATCTTCCGGTCGCTCTGCGGGCTCTGTGCTGCCAAAACCGTTGGTTCCAGCACAATCGCTTTAGTCGCGGCTGCTACCGTAACTGCGCCTGCTCCCAGGCGCACAAAGTCTCTCCGTGAAATTGGTCCCATTGAATGAAGCCTTTCCTGTGCGACCGCAATTCTCGCTTGCCAGACGGCGTCATGTCCACCGCGCAGGCGCGATCCCGGGCGAATGACATACGATGCTTACGTCATCGCATTCCACCTTGAGAGAGAGCCTGTGGCCATGTCGACAAACTTACTTCGAGCCCGCTCACATGCAAGATGCGCAATCATAGCTGGCGCAAGTTTTCTAGTTGCTTCACTCCTGCTCGCAACAGCAGATGCGCAAGTCAAAACCGCCGCGCATCCCGACTTCGGCCCGAACGTTCTGCTGTTCTCGCCATCGACGCCGTCCTCCGACATCCAGACGCAGATCGATAAGGTATACGCCATCCAGCAGCACAGCGAATTCGGGACCGCGCGTTACGCTCTGCTCTTCCTGCCTGGCGAATACCACGTCGATATCCCCGTAGGCTTCTACACGCAGGTACTCGGACTCGGCGCGACACCCGACGCCGTGCACATCATCGGCAACGTCCATTCGGACGCCAGCCTGCCACGCAACAATGCCACCTGCACCTTCTGGCGCGGAGTCGAAGGCTTTTCCGTCACACCAACCGACGGCACCATGCAGTGGGCCGTCTCGCAAGCTGTGCCTTTTCGGCGTATGCACATCCTCGGCAACGTCGTTCTCCACCAGAAAGGTGGATGGGCCAGCGGTGGCTGGATGTCCGACTCGCTCATCGACGGCAACGTAGGCGCGGGCCCCCAGCAGCAGTGGATTTCCCGCAACAGCGAATGGGGCAGTTGGACCGGCGCCAACTGGAACATGGTCTTCGTCGGCATCCCGCATCCGCCCGAAGGCGAGTGGCCCCAGCCACCTTACACCAAGATCGACAAAACCCCGATCGTCCGCGAAAAACCTTTTCTTGAAGCCGACGCGAAAGGGAACTGGAGCGTCCGCGTCCCCGCTCTCCAGACCGACAGCAAAGGCATCACCTGGCACACCGAAAGAACAGACGTGGGATCAACACCCGGCCGTTCCATTCCACTCAGCCAGTTCTATATCGCCCACGCGGACAAGGACACCGCCGCAACCATCAACGCGCAACTAGCCAGGGGCAAAAACCTGCTCCTCGCTCCCGGAATCTACGACCTCACCGAGCCGATCCAGGTCACGCGCCCCGACACCATCGTGCTTGGCCTCGGTTTTGCCACCTTGCGTCCCATCAACGGCACCGCGGCTATCACCACCGCTGACGTTGACGGAATAGACATCGCCGGCCTTCTCTTGGACGCTGGTGAAAAAATCTCCCCCGTCCTGCTCGAAGTGGGTCCGCAAGGCAGTCACGCATCCCACGCCAAAAACCCCATCTTCCTCCACGACGTCTTCTTCCGCGTCGGCGGCGCAGGCGTTGGCCGCGCCAAGGTGAATCTCCGTATCAACTCCGATGACACCATCATCGACCACACCTGGATCTGGCGTGCCGATCACGGCGCCGGAGTCGGGTGGACCAGCAATCTCAGCGACAACGGACTCGTCGTCAATGGCAACAACGTCACCGCCTACGGCCTCTTCGTCGAACACCATCAGCAGTTTCAAGTCCTGTGGAACGGCAACCACGGCCGCACCTACTTCTATCAATCTGAAATCCCCTATGACCCGCCCGATCAGGCTTCCTTTACCTCCGCCCCCGGCACCAACGGCTGGGCCTCCTACAAGGTTGCAGACAACGTGATCAACCACGAAGCCTGGGGTCTCGGCATTTACTCGGTCTTCCGCCATCCCAACGTATCGCTAACGCGCGCAATTGAAGTTCCGGTCACGCCCGAAGTCCGCTTCCACCACATCATTACCGTTGCCCTCGACAACCTCGGCGAAATCTCCAACGTCATCGACGACAAAGGCGGCCCCACCCACGTCGCGCCCAATCGCGTGACACCCAAAGTGGCGGAGTTTCCGACCCAATGAGACACGTCACAACCGGTGCCGGTGCCTCCGGCGGGTGCCCCCGGTCCCTCGCCTTTGGGGACCGGGGACTCCGCTACCCCGCCGCTCCAGCCTTGTAGCGAGGCATGACTATAAGAGGGCATGGCTTTTTAGCCGTGTTGAAAATAGCCACAAAATAGAGAAGGCTTTAGCTCTGCCTCCGCATCCGCTCATTTCCAGTCGAGAACCTGCAAGTCATGTCCCGCATGGGACAATGGGACTGTAAACATCATGAGCACCGACAACGTTCCCGAATCTCAGCCCACCTCCGACACTCCTGAAACTGTCACTGCGCAAGCTGCCTCGCCTGCCGAAGCCAGTTCCGCCGCCGCGCCTATCCCTCCCGCAATCCAGCCCGCGTCCGTAACCTCGCCCGAAGAGCCCGCCGAGCCGCAGGAAAACTTCGCCGACATTCTCTCCCAGTTCGAGAAGAGCCACACCCACAAACCCGCCTCCGGCGTTAAGCAGATTGAGGGCACCATCGTCTCCCTCTCCGCCGAACAGGTTTTTATCGACATTGGGTACAAGACCGAAGGCGTTCTTCCGCGCTCTGCCTTCCGGAACAATGCGGAAAGCATTAAGCCCGGCGATACAGTGAATGTTTCGGTCAAAGGCCGCAACCAAGAGGGCTACTACGACCTCACGCTTTTCAAAGTGGCTCAGCCCCGCGACTGGTCCGCGCTTGAAGCAGCCTTCGCAGAAAAGCTAGCCGTGGTCGGTACGGTCACCGCCGTTATCAAGGGTGGCCTCACCGTCGACATCGGTGTGCGCGCCTTCATGCCCGCCAGCCGCAGCGGCACCCGCGATGCCGCCGAGCTCGAAAAAATGGTCGGCACCGAAATCACCTGCCGCATCACCAAGCTCGACGTCACCGACGAAGACGTGGTCGTCGATCGTCGAGTCGTTCTCGAAGAGCAAGCGCGCTCTCAGCAGGAAGGCCGCTATGCAGCTATGCAGCCGGGAGATGTACTCGACGGCACCGTGCGCACCCTCATGGCCTACGGCGCATTCGTCGACCTCGGCGGTATCGACGGCCTCCTCCATGTCAGCGACATCTCGTGGAGCCGCGTCAACAAACCCGAAGACGTGCTCTCTGTTGGCCAGCAGATACAGGTCCGCATTCTCAAAATCGATCCCGATACAAAAAAGATCTCGCTAGGCCTCAAGCAGCTTCAGCCCGAACCGTGGGAAGCAGCCCAGGGCAAATATCAAGTTGGCCAGCGGATCACAGGCGCCGTCACGCGCCTCGCCGACTTCGGAGCCTTTGTCGAAATCGAGCCCGGCATCGAAGGTCTCATTCACATCTCCGAGATGTCCTGGGGCAAAAAGATCCACCATCCCAGCGACGTTCTCAAGCAGGGCGACACGGTCGACACCGTAATCCTTGGAATCAAACCACCTGCTGAATCTCAGCCCGGCCGCATCTCGCTCGGCCTCAAGCAGACACTCTCCGACCCGTGGGCCGACATCACCACCAAGTTTCCCGTCGGCTCGCAGGTCGAAGGCCCAGTCACCAAGATCATGGCATTCGGTGCCTTTGTTCAAATTGCCGACGGAGTCGAGGGTCTGGTTCACGTAAGTGAGATCAGCGCCGACAAACGCATCAATCATCCCCAGGATGTGCTCCGCGTCGGCCAGGTCGTCAAAGCGCAGGTACTCGGCATCGCGCCGGAAAAGCGTCAGATCAAACTCAGCATGAAGCAGCTGATTCCCACCAGCATCGACGAGTACATCGCCGAGCACAAAACCGGCGACACTGTCTCCGGCCGCGTAGTCGACGATTCCGGTGCGGTTGCATCCATCGAACTCGGCGAAGGCATCCGCGCCACGTGCCGCGTAACCAAGCCGGCAACTCCCGCCGCTGAATCCAAGGCCGCCGGCAAAGCCGACTTGTCTTCACTTTCGAATATGCTGCAATCGCGCTGGAAGGGAAGTACGCCCGCGTCATCAGCAGCGCCCGAGCCACTCCGCGCCGGTCAGATCCGCAGCTTTAAAATTACGAAGCTAGACCCTGACGCCAAAACCATCGAAGTGCAACTAGCCTGACATTTCCGGACAGTTTGCCAGGCGCTCTCCTTCAGCATCCTCCGCGTCTGAAACTCCTCATCTAGCTGGCGGTGTCATTCTGAGTGAACGGGGCCCCGAACGTACCAGGGGCCCCGCAGAGCGATAGCTCTGTGGGGTAGGTTCGGGGGTGGTGAGCGAAGAATCTGCTTTTCGGCCTCTTCATTCCTACTGAGATTTCAGACTCACCCGTGCTACAGATACGTCTCATCGATATAACACCAGCGCCAATCTTCCCCTCGCTCGGCCGACCGGATCAGCGGATGCTGCGTCGCATGAAAATGCGCGCGCGCATGCCGGCCCTTCGAGGAATCACAGCACCCCACGTGCCCGCATTCCATGCACATGCGCAGATGCAACCATGTATCTCCCGTCTTCAGGCAATCCTCACAGCCCTTGCTGCTTGGCTTCACATCCTTCGCATGATCCTTCACGTGCGTACACTTCGCCGCCATCCTTCACCTCCCGGGGGAATTCGCTTTCACACCATATATTGTTTAGCTAGTTCGCTGAACTCCGCCACCTGCTTTTCCTGCCAGGCTTCGTCGCGGCCCAATTCCGCTGCCAGCAATCGCGCCACCGGCTCAGCCATCGCCACCGCCGCCCGCGCATTCAGAAATAAAGCCCGCGTCCTTCGCGCCAGAACATCCTCGACACTTCTGGCCATCTCCGTACCTGCCCCCCAGACAACTTCCGCCGCGATGTACGGCAAATCCCGATGAAGTCGCTCACCCAGCTCGGGCCGTTCGGCGACTAACTTCCGAATTCCATCGGCGTCCGCCCCGTATACCCCCAGCGGACTCTCTCCATCCACTTCCATCGCATCCTTCAAATACCCATGGATGTGAAGATTCTTCGTCGTACATTCCTCATCCCGCAGCCGACCCAGCGTGATCGCATGATCCACGCAGTCCTCAGCCATGTGCCGATATGTAGTCCATTTCCCGCCGGTAATCGTCAGCAGCCCCGAAGTATCCACGTGGATTACATGATCGCGCGACAACGACGACGTCTTCCCCTCACCATCGCTTTTCACCAGTGGTCGTAGGCCAACATACACAGCCAGCACATCCGCGCGCGTCGGCGGCCTGCTAAGGTAACGTCCCGCCGTTTCGAGGATGAACTCAATTTCCTCATCCATCGCCTTCGGTTCCAGGCTGGGCGCGTCCACTGGCGTATCCGTTGTTCCCGCCACCGCATGCCCGTGCCACGGAATCACAAACAGAACACGCCCATCGCTGGTGCGCGGAACCATCAGCGCCGTGTCGCCCTTCAAAAAACTCCGGTCAAACACCAGGTGGATTCCCTGGCTCGTCACCATCAGCGGTTTGACATTGGCATCAGCCATGCGTCTCACGTCGTCGGTGAACACCCCGGTAGCATTCACCACGATCCGTGCCGAAATCGTGAACTCTTCGCTCGTTTCCTCGTCGCGCGCCGTAAGCCCATTCACGTAGCCGTCGGCATCGCGCAACAATTTGGTTGCAGGACAATAGTTCACCAGAGTAGCGCCATGATCAGCCGCCGTCATCGCCAGGTGAATCAGCAGCCGAGCGTCATCAAACTGTCCGTCATAGTAAACAACTCCGCCGCGCAACTCTTCCGGCTCGAGCGCCGGCAGTTGGGCCAGAGTCTCCTCACGGGATAAAAGTCTTGAAGGTCCAAACCCATACTTGCCCGCAAGCAGGTCATAGAGCTTTAGACCGATCCCGTAAAACGGCGCCTCCCACCACGAATAATTCGGCACCACGAATGCCAGATCGTGAACCAGGTGCGGCGCATTCTGCCGCAGGATTCCCCGTTCCTTCAGCGCCGACATCACCAGCGGAATATTGCCCTGTTCGAGATAGCGCACACCGCCGTGCACAAGCTTGGTGCTTCTGCTGCTCGTTCCTTTGCCGAAGTCATGCGCCTCGACCAGCACCACATCAAACCCACGTGCCGCCGCATCCACGGCCACACCCACGCCGGTCGCTCCGCCGCCGATGATCGCCATATCCCACGGCACGCCCCCGGCTGCGCGTTCCCGAACTCGCTGCAGCATCTCCCCCCGCCGCATCACTCGCTCCAGTTCCGCATTACTCACTCCAGCTTTTTGACCGCTCCACCGCGCGTTGCCAACGACCACGCCGCTCGGCCCGTTCTTTCGCGTCCATCCGCGGCTCAAAGCGCACATCGCCTTCGCGCTTCGCTCGCAACTCCGCAGGCCCCGCCCAGAATCCCGTCGCCAACCCCGCCAGATATGCGGCTCCCAGCGCCGTGGTCTCCGTCACCCGCGGCCTCACCACCGGCACTCCCAGTACGTCGGCTTGAAACTGCATCATCAAATCATTTACAGCCGCGCCGCCATCCACGCGCAGCGCACCCAGAGGAGTTCCTGTCTCGCCGTGTACCGCTTCCAGTACATCCGCAACCTGAAACGCGATGCTCTCCAATGCAGCGCGCGCAATATGTCCCGGCTTGGTATCGCGCCGCAGCCCTATCAACAGCCCACCCGCATGCGGATCCCAATGGGGTGCTCCCAGTCCCACAAATGCCGGGACAAACACCACGCCGCCTGTATCCGGCACGCTTGCTGCCAGCGCCTCCACATCGGCCGATGATCCAATCAGGCGCAGATTGTCGCGCAGCCACTGCACCACAGCTCCGCCGATAAAAATGCTGCCTTCCAGAGCGTATTCGCGTCGCTTCTGCGCACTCGCCGCCAGAGTTGTAATCAAGCGATGCTTCGATCGCACAAATTCCGTTCCCACATTCTGCAGCAGGAAGCACCCTGTACCGTAAGTATTCTTAGCCTCTCCCGCGTTCCAGCATAGTTGCCCAAACAGCGCTGCCTGCTGATCACCGGCAATCCCGGCAATCTCCACGCCGCCCAAGCCAAGCGAAGTTGTGACCTCGCCGATACGTTCGCTCGACCACACCACCTTCGGCAGCATGCTTGCCGGCACGTCGAAGATGCGCAGCAGCTCCTCATCCCATTCGCCCTTCACGATGTTGTAGAGCAGCGTACGCGACGCATTCGTCACATCCGTGACGTGCCGCATCCCGCTCGTCAGGTGCCAGATCAGCCAACTGTCAACGGTGCCAAATGCCAGTTCTCCGCGATCCGCCTTCTCGCGGGCACCGGCAACATTGTCCAGAATCCATCGGACCTTGGTTGCTGAAAAATACGGATCCAGCACCAATCCTGTTTTGGCGGAAACCTCTTCTCCCAATCCGCTCTCTTCCAATGCCGCACACATCTGCGCGGTCCGCCGGTCCTGCCACACAATCGCCGGATGGATGGGCTTTCCCGACTCGCGTTCCCAAACAACCACCGTCTCACGCTGGTTCGTGATGCCGATCGCCGCCACATCGCGCGGCCGCGCCCCCGCCTTGCCCAGTACCTCCACCGCGCAAGAGAGCTGGCTCGTCAGAATTTCCATAGGATCGTGTTCCACCCAGCCGGGCTGCGGGTAGAACTGCTCAAACTCATGCTGCGCAACTGCAACAATTGAGCCGGATTCGTCAAAAAGAATAGCGCGCGAACTCGTCGTGCCCTGGTCCAGTGCGAGGATGTATGCCATTGGGGTGATTTACCTTCGGACCCAAGTCAATCACGTGCCCCTACCGCGCCGCAACCGTCTCCAGTTCGAGAACGTGCGAATTCATGCAACGTACAAATCCACGTACTCGCTCACCGCCATCCGCTCCAGCCGATCCCGATCCAGTGACGCATCCAGGATCCGCTGTTGCTGATCTGCGCCAAATCGCCGCGCCAGGTTGCGCTTGAACTTTTCCACCAGCAGAGGCATGCCTTCCTTACGCCGCCGCTTGTGCCCGATGGGATACTCAACCGTCTCCTCGAGCACCGACGCATCGTTCAACTCCACGCGCAACCCATTCGCAATCGAACGCTTCTCTGGATCGTGATAATCCCGCGTGAACTGGGGCTCTTCCACGCACTCCACCTTCGCCCGCAGCGCGTCAATGCGCGGATCGGATGCCACCTTGTCCTCATAATCCCCAGCGGTAAGCCTGCCGAAGATCAGCGGAATGGCGATCATGTACTGAATGCAATGATCGCGGTCCGCCGGGTTCGAAAGCGGCCCCTTCTTGTCGATGATGCGCAGGCACGCCTCATGCGTCCGAATCGTGATCTTCTGGATATCTCCGGCCGTCTTGCCCTTCGCGTCCAATTGTCCGCGCAACGTCATCGCCGCTTCCACCGCCGTCTGCGAGTGGAACTCCGCCGGGAAGCTGATCTTGAACAACACGTTCTCCATCACGTAGCTGCCGTACGGTCGCTGAAACTTGAACTCCTGTCCCTTGAACGAAACGTCATAAAAGCCCCATGTCTTCGCAGTCAGCGCCGATGGATATCCCATCTCTCCAGCCTTCGCCATCAACGCCAGCCGCACCGCGCGGCTGGTCGCATCGCCCGCCGCCCAGCTTTTCCGCGAACCTGTATTCGGCGCGTGCCGATACGTCCGCAAACTCTGCCCATCCACCCAGGCCAGCGAAATCGCATTGATCGTCTGTTCCCGATTCAGCCCCAGCAGTCCGCAGACCACAGCTGTAGAAGCCACCTTCACCAGCACGACGTGATCCAGCCCCACTCTGTTGAACGAGTTCTCCAGCGCAATGCAGCCTTGAATCTCATGCGCCTTGATCATCGCGGTCATCACCTGCCGCATCGTCAGTGGCGGCCTGCCTTCCGCAGCATTGGTTCTCGACAACCAATCCGCCACCGCTAGAATCCCGCCCAGATTGTCCGAGGGGTGTCCCCACTCCGCCGCCAGCCATGTGTCGTTATAGTCCAGCCAGCGAATCATCGCGCCAATATTGAACGCCGCCTGCACCGGATCGAGCTGGTAATTCGTCCCCGGCACCCGCGCTCCATGCGGAACAACGGTACCCGGCACAATAGGTCCCAATAGCTTCGTGCACGCCGGATACTCGAGCGCTTCCAGCCCGCACCCCAGCGTATCGATCAGACAATAGCCCGCCGTCTCATAAGCCAGATCACTCTTGACTTCATATCCCAGCGCGTAATCCGCAATGTCCGTGATGACTTTATCGAACGCCGGTCGCTCATTACTGATATGCGATGACACAGCATCTCCTATTCAAAATCTGGGTGCCCCATGTCTCGCTTCTGAGACATGGGATTGGACTCCGATCAACCGAGTCGTGGATGGAAGACCACTAACCCCGCTTCTCAATCGACACAAATTCCAAATTATCCGGCCCCGTATACACTGCGGAAGGCCGGATGATCTTACCATCCTGCCTCTGCTCGATCACGTGCGCGCACCAGCCCGCGGTCCGCGCAATCACAAACAGCGGCGTAAACAGATCTACCGGAACGCCCATCAGATCGTATGCCACCGCGCTATACCAATCGAGATTCGGAAACATCCGCTTGATCTCGTGCATTGTGGATTCAATGCGCTCAGCCACATTGAACAGCCGCATATCTCCACCGGTCTTTGCAAGCCCGCGAGCCACCTCTTTGATGATGTCGCTGCGGGGATCGCTAATGGTATACACCGGGTGTCCAAAGCCGATAATGACTTCGCGTTCGCCCACGCGCCACCGCATGTCAGTCTCGGCCTCGTCCGGCCTTTGATACCGCTTTTGGATCTCCAGCGCTACCTCATTCGCGCCCCCATGCTTCGGCCCCTTCAGCGCGCCAATCGCGCCCGCAATGCACGAATAAATATCAGAACCCGTTCCCGCAATCACCCGCGCCGTAAACGTCGAAGCATTGAACTCGTGCTCCGCATACAGAATCAGCGAAGTCTGCATCGCCCGCGTCCACTCTTCGCTCGGAGCCTCTCCATGCAGCAAGTGTAGAAAGTGCGCCGCGATTGAATCCTCAAACCGCTCCACCTCGATGCGTCGTCCGTTTCGCGCGTAGTGATGCCAATACAGAAGCATCGATCCCATGCATGCCAGCAGCGTGTCGGCGATGCGCCGCGCACCGCTGTCCTTGTGGCTCTCGCCTTCAGGCAGCACGCAGCCCAGTACAGACACCCCGGTTCGCAACACGTCCATCGGATGGGTCGAAGGAGGAAGCAGTTCCAGCGCCTGCTTCACCGCAGCCGGCAGACTGCGCAGCGGCCGCAGGCTGGCTTTGTACGCCGCAAGCTCCGCCATGTTCGGCAGTTTGCCGTGCACCAGCAGATAAGCAACTTCCTCAAATTCGCAGTGCCCCGCCAGGTCCCGGATGTCGTATCCGCGGTAATGCAGATCGTTGCCGCTGTGCCCCACCGTGCACAGCGCAGTCGAACCCGCTGGCGTTCCCGACAGCGCCACTGATTTTTTAGGCTTGAACGCCGCTGGAGCAGTATTGACTTCGTTGCTCATGCGAACCCTCCGCAGAGCATCAAGCTAATTTGCCCGTTGCAGTACTGTCCAGTCTTGCGTCTTTCGCGAGCCTCTCCCCCGATATTGGAGAGCCTTGGATGGGTCCGTTCTTCAGCCCGCACACCACAGGCAACGTGCCTTCGGTGCCTTCAGACCACACCTAAAGCCACCATCAATGGGCCTTCACAGGCTGCGGAAAAACTCGCTTGCTTTGAAAGGGCACGGCT
>CAWDJR010000002.1:0-109420 GCA_963802565.1 uncultured Acidobacteriaceae bacterium
GAAATGTGTTCCTGATGTTCCAGTTCCCAGGCCATCTCACCGGACGTAGCATAACGGTTGTGCGGGTCACGCTCGAGCGCGCGGAAGAGTATCTCCTGCAACTGAGGCGAAATCTCAGGGTTAAGCTGGCGCGCAGGCGTGGCATCGGTCAGAAGCCGCTCGTTCATTATCGCCAACGGGTTGGATCCGGTGAAGGGAGGCCGCCCGGTAAGCATCTCGTAGAGCATCGCCCCAACCGCATAGATGTCACTGCGCTGATCGCCGCGATGGCCCTTTACCTGCTCCGGAGAAATGTATTCGGGCGTGCCCAATATCGGCGAGGAACCGGCGAAGGTTAGACGCCGCGCGTCTTCCTTCATGGCGCTACCGAAGTCAATCAGCTTGACCTGGCCCTCGCTGTCCACCATCACGTTCTCCGGTTTCAAATCCCTGTGCACGACGCCATGCTTGTGCAAGTAATCGAGAGCATTGCAAATGCCAAGCGTGACTTTGACGGCGCGTTCGATGGGCATTTTGCGGTACGCGTGCGCTGCCTGTTCGTTCAGAATTGCCCGCAGGCCTCTCCCGTCAACCCACTCCATGACCATATACAGGCGGCTGCGGTGCTCGCCGTTAAATGTCTTCACAATGCCGAGGTGGTGAAAATGCTTGCCAATCTCCTCCTCTCGCTTGAAACGCTCCAGGAGAACTGGGTCGGCCTCCATTTCGGCATGGGGAATCTTTAGGGCTACCTGCTTGCCGTCACGCAGGTCCGTGGCCCGGTAGAGTGTCGACCTCCCGCTCTGAGCAACGGTTGCTTCCAGCCGGTAGTGGTCGAGCGTATCGCCAGCTTCGAAGATGGTCCTCAATTCCGTGTTCATGCAACCTGATTCTTTCATGAGATCCATGAGAAACCCGCAAGGAAATCGCATTGACATTGACGTCTTTTGCGACAATTCAGCAAGACATGGGAGGTCTGCCTGATGATTTGTGCCCAGTTGATCGTTTGGATAGTGCTCTGCACGAGAAGTTTTGCCAGATCTGTGACGTCCTGAGTTCGGCCGGCACTCGAAACTTGCAGCGGTTCTCAGCAGCGGAAGAGTGGATTGCGAATGCAAACCTGCGGGCGGAATCTATTCCTAACCGCACTCACCCCCGGCAATACACTGGGCTGGTTGTAGCACCCATGTCTTGCCGAGTCTTCCATAGGCCTAACGCTGCTTAGATTTCGCGAGCGGTTGATCAACGCACTTGGCCGTATAACCGGCATCTCGGACAAGTGATCGATGCCGATACACTCGTTATCACTTTCTTGGTTAGCGCCTACCAAATGGAAACGTTATGACGGTTCAGGGATGCCTAAGAAGCATGACGGCACTCTATGCGATCAAGTTGGTAAAGAGGCGCTTCGATTGTGATCCAACTCACGTGGGGTTATTCGCGAACGCGTGCCGATTCATTTTGGAATGAGATCGAGGAGTTCCAAATAGATATCTTGCCATGGGTGAGCCAGATTTAACGTTCGGACTCTGATCGGAAATCCGAGGACGTTGAAATTGAATCCAAATCAATGTCGACACCTAGCATGTCCAGCTGCGGTCGACTTATCAACTGCCATTCCGAATCTTCTCAGCCTCTCGTATGTAGAATTCGACGACCCCATCGTAAAACCGTCGGTTTTTGATCCAGTCGAGGGCCTGCGAAATAGAATCGACTTGATCGTCGTGCCTGCTCTTGGGAAAGGCCATAAGCTCACTCAGGAGATCACCCAACCACGGCGCAGTGTCAGGCAGGTAGACAAAGCCATTTTCGATCATGATGCTGGCGGTATCCATCCGCATGATCTTCTCGCATCGCGGCTCGTAGGCAGTTATGCCGTAGCAGTTGGCGTGGATTAGGTCCTGAATTAACTGTGTGCCCGAAGCTTTGTCTTCGACCAGGATTATGCTTGCTCGGTAGAATCGTGCCTGCTCTTCGGCGGCGCGCTTCAGCTCGGGATAGTTAAGGCGTTTGCGCATAACGTGCAGGAGATAAACTCGCTCCTTGCTTATGCCCCATGTGGTGCAAACACTATAGTCGCTGAGCTCGGTGGCTTTGTTTGCCGTGTCCCAGCTTTGCAAAATCATCTCGAATTTCTCAGGTCGGTCAGCATCGGTGTATCGCTTGAACCAATCGAGCTTGATCATGCCACCGCCGAATGGCGCCGGAGCCTGCTGGTACTGACCAGCGAAGTGGTATTCGCCGATCGTCTGCTTCATACGTTCCAGAATCTGTAACGGCTCGCGTTCTGGATGCAGAGCTTCACCAACAGCGCGACGGATGGTTCGGCCACCACCGAAAGGTGAGCGGATGACATGCTCCTCATCCTCTTCTGCGATCGCCGGGAAGCGAAGCACGGTCCAATCGTCTTTCAAGAAAACGTGCCCGACGAGATCGTCCTCGTGCAAGCGTTGCATGATCAGAATGATGCAACCCGAGCGCTTGTTATTCAGTCGGCTGACGACCGTCGAGCTGTACCACTCGTTAACCGCCTTGCGCTGCGCTTCGGACAGAGCCTCATCGGGCTTCAATGGATCATCAATAATGATGAAATCGCCGCCGCGGCCGGTGAGCTGCCCACCGACCGAGGTTGCCATCCGAAAGCCACCTTCGGTGGTGGTGAATTCAGCGACGGCTGCTTTGTCAGAAGAAAGTCGAGTTGAAAACAGCTGCTGATAGCGCTCGCGCTGCATCAGAGTCCATGCAAACGAACTGGAGAGATCCAGGCTCAGCGTGTTCAACAAGGAGCGCGAAGGTGTTGCTCAGAAAGTCTGTGAACTCGGCTGAGCTCATTTCTCCCGAGGCCATTGCGAACTCGCGATGATGAATCTTTCCCAAGCTGCCGACGTTGCCCGCGATCGGAACATTGTAGGGCGGATCAATAAAGACCGCCGACGCACGCTTGCCGTCCATGACTCTGACGAAATCCTCGCGTTGGAGCGCGCTTCCGCAGAGTACGCGATGGCGTCCGAGTAGCCATAGATCGCCTAACTTACTAATCGCCCGTAGATCGTCGGCCTCAGGGACCCGATCGGCCTCATCGTTGGAGTCAGGCGCTTCAAGCTCCTCGATCAGCAAATCGATCTCACCCATCTCGAAGCCAGTGTCTTCGATGGAAAAGTCGATCTCGGCCTCAGAAAGAACTTTTAGCTGCTCGGCAAGCAGACGATCATCCCAAGTTGAGTTCTCCGTCAGTCGGTTGTCGGCGATCATGAAGGCTCTGGCTTGCTCGACAGACAGATGCTCAAGGCAGATTGTAGGTACTGACTTAAAGTCGAGCAGCTTGCATGCGGCGAGACGACCATGGCCCGCGATGACCTTGGAGTTTGCATCAACAAGGATCGGAACATTAAAGCCAAACGAACGGATGCTTGCTGCGATCTGCCGCAGTTGCTTGTTGCTGTGGAGTCGCGGATTGTTGGGATCCCCCTGCAACTCATCCAAACAGCGAGTGACAATACTCAGAGGGCGGGTAGGGGTACAATCGAGCACCGCCGTGCCGCTATCTCTGCGCGTAAAGTTTTGCGTTCTTGCGCGAATCATGTGAAGCCAACCTTTCTAAGAGCATGTCGTCCGAGCCCGTCTCAACTGAGACGAGCGCGTGTTCGCACAAGCTTGTTAGGCATGTCCTAGCGGGCATTCCGCCAAGATATGCGTGAGGTCGGCCTCTTGATTACTCGGAGAGTAGCACGGTGAGTCGCTGAAAAGACGGCTCCCGGAGGCGCGAGTTAAATAATCCCTAAAAAGGCATTGTGCGCGCGGAGCTTCGCGTCTTTCAATCCAGCTATTCACTTGACTCTTCGAGCCCTTCAGAGCGGAAATGTGGTCACGATGTCGACGGAAGAGAACGAAAGTACAACCTTGCATCATCAGGCGTTGACTCGGTCCAGAGCGACTTTCTCAGTTGCGGACGCCGCAGTGATCACAGCATGGCGTCAATCGGCAATAGCCGGAGCCGCTCAGGACTCCGGCGTTCTCTCTTTTCTAAACAGTTCGCTCGACTCTTTGCCCGACCAGAGCGGAAATGGCATGCGGCCCGAAGGTCCCTTTCGAGCGGAAGAGGCGAATTGAAGGTCGATCTGGAAACCCAGTTGAACCAGCTGCCAGCGATGAGAACCGGCGATTTGCGTCGGCTCTGGGAAAAAGTTTGGAAATCCCCCTCATCCCAAGCTGCGTCGGGAACTCCTGCTTCCCATCCTTGTCTATCGTCTCCAGGAAAAGGCGTTGGGAGGGATGAGACCGGTGCTCCTTCGCCGTTTACTGGCTATCTCAAGCGATCTCGGAACAGGAAAGGGTCATGCTGCAAGCTTTAGCTCCGGCCCTCGTCAGGGCACTCGCTTGGTACGGCAGTGGCAGGGGAAGCTTCACGAGATCGTGGTTCAAGCGGATGGATTCCTGTACGAGGGAAGGAACTACCGCAGCCTCTCCGAGATCGCTCGCGCGATTACAGGGACGAGGTGGTCCGGTCCAGCGTTCTTTGGATTGAAAAAGCGCGGGGAGAAGGCTGCGGTATGACCGCTCGGATCAAGTGTGCAATCTACACACGTAAATCGTCCGAAGAGGGTCTCGAGCAGTCCTTCAACTCACTCGACGCGCAGCGGGAAGCGTGCGATGCCTACATTCGGTCACAAAAGCATGAAGGCTGGATCGGACTCAGCGCGCGATATGATGACGGCGGCTTCTCGGGCGGCAATATGGACCGGCCAGCCCTCAAAAAACTGATGGACGACATCGCCGGCGGAAAGGTGAATACCGTCGTCGTCTATAAGGTCGACCGCCTTACCCGATCCCTGGCCGATTTTGCGAAACTTGTGGAGCAGTTCGATTCGAAGGGCGTCACTTTTGTTTCGGTCACGCAGCAGTTCAACACCACCACGTCGATGGGCCGCCTGACTCTGAATGTGCTTCTCTCCTTTGCTCAGTTCGAGCGCGAAGTAACAGGAGAACGAATCCGCGATAAAATTGCGGCGTCGAAGGCCAAAGGCATGTGGATGGGAGGGCCGGTTCCGCTCGGCTATGATCTCCGTGATCGCAGGCTATACATCAACGCTGCGGAAGCGAAGCAGGTTCGTGAAGTTTTCCGCCAATATCTTCGCCTCCGCAACGTTCAGGCTCTGATGTCTTATCTCGGTCAAACGAAGATCCTGAGCAAAGTTCGAATCAACGCTAACGGAAATACGTCAGGCGGCAAGCACTACTCGCGCGGCGCACTTTATGGACTCCTTCGGAACCACCTTTACGTTGGTGAGATCGAGCACAAAGGTTCGATCTATCCCGGAGAACACGAATCCATCCTTGATCGCCAACTATGGAACCAGGTGCAGGAACTGCTCGATCAGAATCGCCGCGGAGACCGCATCAAGGGACGCAAGTGCAGCGGGAGTCTGCTGACAGGGTTGCTCTTCGATGAGTCGGGCACCCGCTACACTCCCACCGGGGCCCAGAAGGGTGCAAGGAGGTATCACTACTACACGTCACAGAGCCTGATCAGGGGAGAGAAGACAAATGGATCGATCGGGCGGCTTCCGGCACCAGCGCTCGAAGGTGCGGTGGTTGAGCGGATCCGAATGTTTCTCGATTCTTCGAGCGAAACCCTCGATGCGATGAAACTACTGAGTTCCACCGAAAAGAACTACGAACGCCTTCTGAAACAGGCCAAAGTGATAGCGTCTCGGTGGAAGCTAACGACCCAGGCGGAGAAGGCCGAGCTCACGCGAACGATGCTGCACCGCGTCATCGTCCATGACAGCGCGCTCGAAATTCTGCTGGATCTCGAAGCAACGCTTCAGATCCTGTCTGGCAAAGTGGTCGAGGGGCAGGCGTCTCCAAAGAAAGTCGAAAACATTCAGACCGTCTCCTTGCAGGTTCCGTTTCGCAATCGCAACGCCAAAATTGTGAAACTCGTCTTCGGAAACGACCGATCAGACCCATCCGGAAGCAGGGAAGCAATCGCGAAGGCAATCGCTAGAGCCCGCTCTTGGTGCGACCTGATCGTTCAGGGAAGAGCGACCGGTCTCCTCGACCTCGCGAGTCAGCATGGCCTCACCCACCGATACGTCAAGAACATCTTTCCTCTTGCCTTTCTTGGGCCCGAGTCGGTCGAAGCTCTTTTGAACGACTCCCCGCCTCGAACGCTTCACTCTCTATTAGGCAAGGTACCAGTCCGATGGGATATGCAGAGGGAATTTATCGAAAACGAGTGATTGCCAATGAAAACGACACATTATCCCCAATTGGAGCTAACATGCGAATCAGGATTGCATTCACAGGATTTGTGGCCAGACGTTGAGATCCGGTGAGCACTGAGATCCGCGTACCGAATGTGAGCCAATGGCCAGGGATACGCAGTAGATCCTTTTGAGGAAACGTGACGGACAGGTTGCGCCATGCCGACCAATACGCTTTCGCCGCTTGCGATTCGATGAGCCGGACCGCATCGGTGGCGAATGCTTCCGCCAGTTCGGTTCGGTATTCACGAATCGACAGAGCCACCGGTTCGTTTGCAAGATCGTGCCTCGCGACGCGCTCCTGGCCCGCTAGCTTCCGATCGGCCAGTTCGCGACTGATCCGAAGCGCCACACCATTTTCAAGCGCGAGAGCCTGCAGCGGACGGCTCATCACTTCTGACGCCGTAGTCGCGATCCGCGAGAAACTGAACACATCCCGAATCCAATGACCGGACTCGCGTATGGCCAGCCACATCCCCGGCACGGGTGATCTACATCACATTCTTTTCATCAAAGTCTGACGTGTAATGGTTTGACGCCGACTCCGTCGTTGGAAACCATCACTGACCATGAGCTGAAAAAGAAGATCATAAGCCAGTCTGCGGAGATCATCCTTCAAAACGGAATTCTGTTCCGCCAGGGGGAATCGGCTGACTGCTTGTGCTTCGTGAAATCCGGTGAGGCCTGCCTGACGATGCAAGCGGGAGGCAAGGAAGTAAGGATTCGAGCAGGTCAGGGTTCGCTGCTTGGCATTCCTGCAATTATTGGAAATCAGCCTTACTCAATGACGGCTACAGCAGGTTCGGATACAGAGATTCTCCAGACTCAGCTCAGTCGCATTCAACGACTTGTTAAAGACGGAGCCGAAGATGCAGCAAGCCGTGCTGCTCATCCTGGCGGGTGAAGTCAGGGTTGCGCGTCAGGCGCTGTCTGACCTCTCTTTGTGGTCAGAGGTCTAATGGCGCTGGTCGTTAGGGACTAGAATCGCCACATGTCTCTGGTGCCGGTGCTGCAAACAAGATATGACGAGAACGGGATTCCGATCTCTGCGAAGTGCTCAATGTGTGGCGAACAGATGCTGCAAAGCACTCCGCGCATCACGAACCCAATCGAGAACGTCGAGTGGTTCGCGACTCAATTCAATCTGCATGCTGCTCAAAGGCATCCTCCGGCTGCGCCTCGCAAGTCGACTTTCGGCACGATAAAACCTTAGAGGATATTAACGACCATTCGGTAGTTCTTCGGTTTGTTTTCGTTGCTAAAGCAGGGCAGAGAACTGAACCCCACAACCCCACTACGTGCACGGTACAAATTACCTATCGTTTCTTTACTTTAGGCTGCCAGCCGTTCCGAATAAGTCGTTGATATTACGTTGAAAATTGTCCCTTGCGGCGGCCCTAATGATACCCCGGAACAAATTTTCTAGTTCCATCCGTTGGACGCCGACTTCTCCGAAGCCTCGAGATCGCGGTGGAGCAAGCGCAAGTCTTTCTGGATGCCATCCATGCGTTCAGAAATCCAAGCGAGATCTACTTGGTAGCTCGTCACCATCTCCAAAAGATGACGACGTTCACCCTCGCAGAACTCAATCCGCGCTTTTATAGCCGCGATCTTGAAGGGCCTCGAATCCATATACAGCCTGCCCTATTTCGCGATTATGATTCGGTGCGCGGTGAGGTGCAACTGGGAGAACTGACAGTCCATCACTTCGTCCCATTCCCAATCTATTCGCCTCACTGAAATGAATCTTCCTCTGCGTATCGAATTGATTCTCATAGGTGCCTCACTCGGCGGACCTAGTGTTTTTCCTAGTTCGCCGATGGGTGATTTTTCTGTAGGCTGAAATTCCTTCTTCGGAGACTTATGAATGAGGTGCCAAAGCTCATGAACGAAAGCCTCAATGCATCCGTGAACCAACGGCAGATCGATTCTCGAGAGAACCTGTTCTTTCTGCTCCGAACGCTATACAACGAGGCGTACGCCACAAAGCGCAAGGAGTCATTGGAGTCGCTCATTACGAATGATCAGATTGAGGCGTACGTGAATCGAAACGGGTTGTCGTAGACACGAGACCTTCCCCGCCACTGGGTGAAGGGCCGCGCCTTGGGCGGCTTTGATAGTTGAGCAACCACACGTTGCAAGGAGACTCGCATGGCCGAGATATACGAAAGCCGGAGATATCAGGGAATATTGGAAGGTGGGGGTTGTCGATTCAGTTGCGTGGTACAGACGACAACCCGGTACAAGACGAGCCTGCCGCCCGAGCGTTACAGGACTGAAGTGATTTCGATCAATGGACAGCCGACTGACGGAAGCTACAAACTTCACTACGCCGGAGAGACGGATGACATTTTCGTTTTAGGCGGCTTCGTTGTAGAGCCATCTAGAGACGACGGCGCGGTCCCACGCGAGAATGCCCAGCGGCCAGTTCGCGTGCTGGCTTGGCGTCCGCGACAGGACACCCGTGTCCCGTTCAATAAGTGAGTGATCGCACGAGCGGGCGAAGCCCGCCTGCAGCGCTGCAAAATTAAGTTTCCTTTTTTGCGCCCGCCGCTTTTATCGCTAGCGGATTGGTCTTCGCGTTTCACGCCGTTTGTACGCGGCCCCGTGAATCGCCCCGAAGCACGAACCGGGTTGCGCCTCGCAAACATAATTTTGGCCTGCCCTCAAAACGTGCGCGAATCGGGCGCAGCATTGGCCGGATCTTCCGCGAACTGGAGAAGCTGTAGCTGTACCAGTGTCACTGTCCTGTGAAAGGAACCGACGTGCCAACTTACATGTTCGACTTTGGTGCCCATCGTGATAGCCGTGCAAGCCGTGTCTCTCGCCCAAGCACTTGCCAGTAACCGCCGCACTTGCACCGCCGACACTCGCCGTCGCGCCATAAGTTTTTCCAAGGGCCGGTGAACCCTGCGTCTCACGGACGCTTGCACCCGGCTACTGAAGGAAGCCCGGTGCCCAAGTTCGTTTCCAAAGCAAGCGAGTGTGGCGTTGGAGTTTAATCTCGGTCGTTCGTGTCTTGAATCAATTCGTCGGCGTGGGGAAACATGGCGAACAGGAGAGCCGCAGTGTACAACGCGCACTTGCCGTCCTCAAATGTAATTACGACACCATCCCTCAACCGTAATGCTTCGACAATGCGGGGAATCGCTTTATGGTCTTCCATCTCTTAATTATGACAATCAAAGCAAAGGCAATCTGCCTTCCATCCGACGCAAACTCAGGCGGCAGTCAATTCTCGACGCTCATCGCATTGAGCCTGTCGATTATTACTGTTGGATGGACGGGCTTCGCCAAGATGTCAAAATATCGTGTCCTCGTTCATGAGCGTATTTCAACATGTCGGCAGTCCGGTTGTTCCCGGACACGAGAAGCACTCTGCATTTCGGAAGAACCTTGCGGATTTCGAAGGCCGCATCAATACCTGTCATTCCGTCCATCACCACATCACTAATGAGCACGTCGAACGGAGCCAAAGCTGCTCGGTCAATCGCGTGAAAGCCGCTATACCCTGAAGTGGCGTCGAACCCAAACATATTCAGAATCTGAACGAGAGAATCAGCTACAAGTTCCTCATCATCGACCACAAGGACACTCAATTTGCGGGTCACACTTGAAGTCATGCTCATCTCACCAAACCCCAACACTGACACTTAGATTGGAAGGAACGGCCTTTAAGTTGCTCAAAATATGTGGCTTATAAGTCCGGAAGCCGACATACTCCGATTGTCAGGTATGTTCCACAAAAAAACTCTACGATGGGTCAGGTACCGAACATATTTCCCAGATTAAAGGGAATTTAAGATACGCTACACGCATCCAGCTTTCACAGAGGAACTTCGGTCCCCACCCCGTTGATCCTTCTCTGAATCTGCTGAGATTGGAAGGGGGATTATGCCTTTTGCTGACCGAGAAGTCCTGTGCGTAGGTTGTGGCGTGATGTTTGTGTTCTCTTCGGGAGAGCAAGAGTACTTTCGGGAGAAGGGTTTCGTCAACGAACCAAAACACTGCAAGCCATGCAAGGCTAAACGGAATGGCCGCGAAGGGCGGCGTCGAATTGAGACCCACGTCACTTGTTCAGAGTGCGGGAGCGACACGACCGTCCCATTCAAACCGACGCAAGGGAAACCTGTATTGTGCAGAATGTGTTTTGCAAAACAGACCAACAGCACCCAATATTGTGCCGCGCTAGTGAACAGCTAACGACGTTGAAGGGGTTCATCTCCTTGGAGCAAACCTCGAATGACAGAATCGCGGAAATTCGCACATCGCGTAAATCTGGACAGGACATTCGATTCGATCTGTCGTCGATGCATCGAGACCGTTGCCACGGTCTATGACGAGGCCGAAGTGCTTCGATTCGAGCAACGGCATGTTTGCGACCCCGTTCGAGTCGAGCTATACAACGGCACGAAGCCGCCGTCTTCTGAGACCGTTGAGGACTCGCAAAAACCGGCAATCCCTAAGTCTCGGCAAGCCTAAATGTTGAGCCGACTATGAGAGGGAGTCGTGATGAGGAACCTCAACTACGAACCTCGTGGCACTGTTCCTCCAGTATCCATTTTAAGAAAGGAAGCCGTATTGCGCATCCTCGCGGGTGAGGTCACAGTTAAGAGTCAGGCGCTGTCTGAACTTTGATATTTGTGGACTGAATCGATGCGGCTCGACAAGTAAGCCCTTTCATCATTAGGAATGAGTCGGAAGGGAACGCGGAACGAGAAGGATTCGAAGTGGAAGTACCCTTTTTCTTCGGGTGAAAAATAGTTTCGAGGATACGGCTAAACAATCACGGAGTCACTCAGCGATATGAAGGATCCTTGCAATTGTTGGTCTCAGAGAATTCACCTCGTGTTCTTTCTCGCTGCCAGATCTTTTTTCCCCCGCGCATCGGTTCGGCGCGAAAATGCGCGTTGCGAACCTCGATGTATTGATCAATCGCATTGGTAGCAGCTTCGAGCGACGGGTAATCGCTGTTATGCATGATGGCTCGTGCCATGCCACTGAATACTGATTCGATAACGTTTAAGAACTGAGCACCCGCGGGCAGCGGCGCCATCACCAAAATTGGATAGTTGTTGGCTGCATTACGATTTAGGTTATCCAGATGGGCCTTTAGCTTTTTCGACATGTGCCATGCTGCCGCATCCCAGGATAGATAAATCCTCCGGCAGTTGGTATAACTTGAGCGCAGAATATCAGCCATTTTGATCATCTCATCGGTGTTCTTTTTCCTCGAGTAGAAGTGAGTGACCTGGTTGGTCGAAAGCTCAAGGGCAGCGGTAAGGATCAACCAGCCCTTCGATTTTTGCCACTGAGGAATCGTGTAGTTTTCTTCTGGTCCAACCCTCTTCCGGCCACCTCTTCTTTTGATCGAAAATGGACCGTATTCATCAATCGAGAAAAACGCTTCATTGGTCTGGAGGCCCGCTAATACTTCTTTGATCACTTGCACCTTCCGCGTGTATTCAGGATCTGTGCTCGTAAGCGCAACCCTCGCTTTGCGCCATTTGAAGCCGGTCATTCTGAGCACACGCTGCATTCTTGCGCCCGATAGCGGCATTCCCTCTTCTTGAATGACTCGGCGTAGATCAACGATCCTCCACGACGACCGGTTGATTCCAAACTCCGATGGCGGCCGATGGAGGATCGATACGAGCAGACCTTTGCATTCGTCGTCACTGAGCTCGGGAGATAACTGTCGCGGGCTGCGATGCGGCCGAGAGGTCCGGTCAATAAGGCCCTGGGTCCCATCCTGCCGAGAGCGACGGACCCATTTGGCAGCGGTCGTGGCGCTAACGTTGAACTCGGCAGCAGCCGTGCTCATTGGAATCAGACCGTAGATAACTCTCCGTGCTAACTCCTCTCGGAGAATGGGCGTGAGTCGGGCGTTTTTGTGGATGTTCATTGTGGAATTCGAAGATTGGCCACTAACGGCCCTTTTCCGAAAGGGCACTGCGGTATCTGCGAACAGAGAATTCGGAGGGTTTTCACGAGCACCTCTAGGCGGAGAATTTTTCTCTCGTCCCTTTCGGTGGCAGAAATTACGGAATTGCGCCGAGAATACGCGAGAAGACCTCTGCTCTCTCTCAAGTTAATGATTATAAAGACTTTATGGCGGAGAGTGAGGGATTTGAACCCCCGATACCCTTTCAGGTATGTCGGTTTTCAAGACCGATGCAATCAACCGCTCTGCCAACTCTCCGTACTTGCGATTATCTGTCAATCGGCCATCGCTAGGCTACCCCGAAACCACGTCGGGCAGACGGGTATTGGCCTGATCCAATAAGAGAACCAATTCCCGTCGCGTCGTACAACGAGACGCCAAGCAATTTGCCTGCGGGCTGGCTACCGCGAATTCAGCCCTAAGTTAACTGCACTCACTACCGATCGCCTCGCGTATTTCCTTGTAGCCGCCCAGGAGCACGGTGCAGTCCATCCCCACGGCGATCAGGTCAAATCCCGCCTTCGCGTAGAGCTTCGCCCTCTCTGCTGTCGCTGCAAAAATTCCGCAGGGCTTGCCTGCCTCTTTTGCGAGCGCCTGCACCTTTGCGATGCCCGCTACAACCTGCGGCGCTTCGATCTCTCCGGGTACTCCCAACGACCCGCTCAAGTCATACGGCCCGACCACCACGGCATCCACCGCCGAATGGCCAATAATCGCCTTTGCGTTGCTCACGCCAGTTGCCGATTCGATCTGCACCACGATCGCGTAATCCTGGGTGCGAAGGCACTCCGCGAATCGCATGCCATATCCCTGCGCTCGTGCGATTCCTACACTGCGTTCTCCACGCGGCGGATACAGTGCTGCTCGAGCGATCTCATCTACCTCGGCCACTGAAGATACCTGCGGCAGAATAATCCCGTCGCATCCGATATCGAGAAAGCGCTTGATTGCAGTCGCTGAACGATCCGGCAACCGCACAAACAACGGGGGGCCGCCTGCGTTCACTGCGCAGGCCGTGGCTGCGCTCACTTCATTGAAGCGTCCGTGTTCGCCGTCGATCCACAACCAGTCAAATCCTGCCAGCCGAGCCATCTCCACGATTGCCGGATGATCGATGGTCACGATGGTGCCCAGCTTCATCCCATCCGCGTGCAGCCATGCCTTTATGTCCATCCGTTGCGCTCCATTGTCGTGTTCAGCAACTTTCAGACTCAGGTCGTTCCGTCATTATTCTCTCGTTTCCGGCGTCAGATACTCATAGCTCACAAACGCCACCTTCGTGCTGTCCGGCGACCATGAAGGCACATTGTTCGTCCCCTGACCTCCAAACAACTTCGCTAGCACCTTTACCTTCTTATCTGCCAGCGACATCACATTCAGCGTCACATCCTTGTCCGGTGGATGCCCAGTAACGCCCTTCTCAAAAGCGACAAAAGTCATCCACTTCCCATCTGGAGAAATATGCGGGAACCAATCGTTGGTCTCGTCTGAGATCACGTGTTCTTGAGAACCGCCATCCGTATGCATCCGCCAAATCTGCATGTGCCCGGTACGTTCTGAGTTGAAGTAGATCCATTGTCCATCCGGCGAGTACTCCGGCCCGTCGTCCAGACCTGGTGCCGTCGTCAGCCGCTTCTCCTCGCCCCCATTCACCGGAATTGAATAGATATCGAAGTTGTCTCCCCGCTGTCCTACAAACGCAAGCGTCGTACCATCCGGTGACCACCCATGCCAGTACGACGGTCCCGTCGCAGTAATCTTCTTCGGCGTGCCACCCGCAATCGGCAGCGTATACACCATCGACTTGCCTGTCTCGGTCGAATCACTGATCGCCAGCAGCGACCCGTCCGGCGAGATTCCATGGTCGTTATTGCATTTCACTTGCGGATCGGTTGGGATTCGTGCCGGTTCTGCGCCATTCACCGCCAGCCGATAGATCCCTCCATCCTGGTTGAACAGAAAATACGATCCGTCGCGCGACCAGTTCGGAGCCTCAAAATGTTTTTGCGCGACGTACGCCACACGCCGATCAGCCGACGCAATTGGCACCGTCTCAAGGGTGCTGTAAAGTACAGGCTTTTCCGTCGCCGCGGCAAGCGTTTCAACCCGTACATTCGAAAACACGGCAGACTCCGTGGCATCCTTATCGTGCGCAGAAACTCCAATTCCGACGTAGAACGGACCATTCAAAACCAGCTTTGTGGACGCCCCTGCTGGTTCGAGCTTTCCGTCCGTACCAGAAACAAACGCATAGAAATAGTCGCCGCGCTTCTCCAGCCGCACCCGCTTCGGACCAATCACATTCGACTGCACCTCGTGATCGTCCGCGCCTGCGGAGTCGCGGAACTGCAGCGACGTCAGCCCATCGCCATGCCGCGCAATATCCACTGCAGGCGAGTTCCCATCCAGGCTCTGACGTATCATGAGCACCGCCTTGCGATGGTTGTTTCCCTTGTCTCCCACGAACGTGATGTCCGCCGAAATAGTCACATCTCCGCTCATTTTCTTCCATGCGAACTGGAAATCATCCATGCCGAACCACATGTTTTCGCCGCTGCCCGTAACCGTGTAGCTTTGCTTTGCAGCGTCAAAACTGGTCGATCCGGGATGAAGGACGGTACCTACATCCTGGTGCCCCTCGAAAATGCCGACAGCCCCAGCTTGACCCTGGGCGCATCCCCCGCCGAATAAGAAAATAAAAATAAGACAAAATGACAGCCCTTGCCCCTTCATGGCCTTCCTCCGCTGCAATTCTCAAATGGAAACATTCTCGCGCATTCACCTTCTTCTCGTCTTGCCGCCTGAGTTCGCATCCCGAAAACAAAGCGCACCCTGCCCCCGCGGTGTTAAAACAGGAGTGCATGCCCAAGCGAGCGAACACAGGAGCGGCGCCTCAGCCCGGCCAGCCTATTAGTCTGCGCACCCTTGGCGAATACCTTAACCTCTCGCCGGCCACCATTTCGCTCGTGCTGAATAATGCTCCCGGAGTTCGATCCATTCCACAGGAAACGCGCGACCGTGTTATCGAAGCTGCAGCAAAGTTCGATTACCGGCCCAGCTTTTTCGCGCGATCCCTGCGCAAACGCAAGACTTTCACTATCGGTGTCCTTGTTCCCGAACTTAGCGATAGCTACGCCATGCAGGTCCTTAGCGGCGTTGAAGAACATCTGATCGAGGAGGGCTATTTTTACCTCACGGCAAGCCACCGCCGCAAACCGGACCTCATCGAAGAGTATCCGCGCCTGTTCATGGATCGCTCCGTCGAGGGATTCATCTTCATCGATACGGCTCTTGAAAAGACTCCCGGTGTTTTGCCTGCCGTCATTGTTGCCGGACATCGCAAAATAGAAGGCGTCACGAACGTCGTGCTTGACCAGAAGCGCGCTGCTGAACTGGCTCTACGCCACCTTTATCAGCTTGGCCACCGCAAGATCGCATTCATGCGGGGTGGTAGTCACAGTTCCGATGCCGACGATCGCTGGAAATGCCTCATGGCGGTCGCGCGGGATCTCAAGCTTGAAGTCCCGGCTGAACTTGTCGTGCAGCTAAAGCTCCGTGTGTCAACTCCCGAACTTGGCTATGAGCCTGCGATTGAACTTATTCACCGAGGAACCGATTTTACGGCTCTCCTTTGCTACAACGATGTCGCCGCCATTGGTGCCATCCGCGCTCTCATGAACCACGGACTCCATGTTCCCACTAACGTTTCTGTTGTGGGCTTCGATGATATCCAGAGCGCCGCTTATCATAACCCCAGCCTGACCACGATTCGCCAGCCGCTCTATCATATGGGCATCACGGCTGCGCGCATACTCCTCCAGCGCATTGGGGGCCACGCTACGTTTCCAGACTTCGTTCCCATCCAACCCGACCTCATCATTCGGGAGTCAACCAGCCCGCCCAATCCCAAACGCAATCGCACCAAGCGGGCTTGAATTGTTGATGCCGCTCGAATCCAAGCACTCTTCCATTCGAACGTTCGCAGTCCTTCATCCGGTTTTCGCGCTCACCGGCGTTCTGCACGCCGTCGGAGGCGCGCTGCTGCCTTCTCTCGCGGAGCGTTTTCACCTTAGCGACTCTACCTCGGGCCTCCTCTTTTTGCTCTACTTTGCCGGCACGTCGCTGGGTGCACTTTTGTGTCGCGGCAACTATGCACGACTCATGACCGTCGGCTTCGCCACCATGGTCTGCACTTGCCTCGCTGTTGCTCTTAGCCCCCGTTTCCTTCTCGCTCCGGCATTTCTGCTGCTCGGAATCAGCGTCGGCGTCCCGATGTCCGCCGTCACTCTTTTCACAGGCCGCAATTTTCCCGAGCGTTGTGCGCCTCTGCTTACGTTTCTCAACTTCAGCTGGAGCATCGGCGCTCTTGCTGCGCCCCTGATCGCTGCACGCATCCTTATGCGGTACGATTATCGCGCCGCCTACATCTTGTTCTCCATTGCCTCTTCCATTGCAGCAGTGGTGTGCGGCCTCATCCTCCGCGACAAGCCCGAACCCATTCGGCCATCTCCGGCTAATCCATCATCAAACACCGCACTCAGCCTCCTCGCCATCTTCGCTTTTGCGGCATTTCTGCAGGTGGGCATCGAAAATACCGTAGCCGCATGGCTACCTACATACGCGCTGCGCATGGCCGGAAGCGGCCTCGTCTTTGCGGCTGTGTCGTCGTCGTTTTACTGGGCAGGATTTTTGTCTTCCCGCGGTTTCTCGTCCTTGCTTCTCCTCCGTACCGCTCCCACGCATATCTTTCGCATGTCGATCGCATTGGGAATTGCCGCAGCCTTATTCCTTGAGGTTGCTCATTCCGTTGCCACGCGCAACATAGCAATGTTTCTGCTCGGAGCAGCTCTGGCGCCTACCTATCCCCTCGTCCTCGCTGGATTTTTCGCCCGGACCCAACGCACTGCGGATTCGCGCTGGATACTGTTCACTGCCGGCTTCGGCGGTTCTGTTCTCCCTTGGATGGCCGGCTTCATCTCCACCCGCACCGGCAGTCTTCGCACCGGCATGATGTTGATCCCCGCAGCGCTGCTGGTCATGGCATTCACCATACCCGGCCTTCGCTCTTCCCAGTCCAATCCACGCGAGCCCCAAGCTAGCTAGTCCTCGGCGCAAAAAAGGAAAGGGAGCGAAGGCTCCCTCACCCAAACTGCGAATTTAGAACTGTGAACTTCGAACTGTCTTCCTACTTCTTTCCCTCCAGTTCATCCGCCAGCGCATCCGCGCCATACAGCTTGCGTAGCCCCTCTATCATTCCCGCCGAGTGCACCGCCACCGCGCGATTCCTGGTGCCGTCGTATACAAAATCACCCGCGAGCGATTCAATGTTGCCGTCGAAGATCAAACCCACGAGTTCTCCCTCGCGATTCACCACCGGTGAACCCGAATTGCCGCCGATGATGTCGCCCGTCGAAACGAAATCCAGCGGCGTCGACAAATTCAACTTGCTTAGAGCGGCTGTTTCCTTCGGCGTGAGATCGAACGGGGCTTTATTCCCGAAGCTGTCCGCACGATCATATAGCCCGTAGAAAGTGGTAATGGGCGGCGCAATCGTTCCGTTGTAGGGATAACCATCCACAGTCCCGTAGCTCAGACGAAGCGTAAACGTAGCGTCTGGATAAGCATTCTTCCCATAGACCAGGAATCGCGCCTTGCCAAGCTTTTCGCCAGCCGGTGTCACCACGCTCGCGACAGTGTCGCGCATCTTCTTTTGTGACGCGCGCACAATTGGATCGACCCGACGGGCCGCCACAATCATCGGATCGGTTGACGTCGCGATCGCTGCTTCTCCGCCATCCATCAACGCCTTGCGCGCAGCCACATCACCCAGCTTCGTGCCGTCAATCATCGAGTCTACTGTTGCATCTACCGGGCCGCCATGCAGAACAGCCTGTACATACGGATCATCTTTGCCGAGCTTTTCCACGCCAAGATTCAGCGCCGTTTTCATGAAGAGTTTCTCTGTATCCGTTGTAATCGGCGCCGGTGAAAGCAACTGAAACGTGAGCGATTGCTGATTTGCCTCGTGGAACTGCGCCAGCCGTTCGCCATCAGGCTTCTTCATCTCCGCCGCATACTGTACAAGCAACAGCGCAATTGAAAACAACCTGCTGTCGGTTCTCCGATAAATCTGATATCGAATCTCCGGCTTCACGAGTTCTTCGGCCTTGGCAATCGTGTCCCACGCCTCGCCATATTGCTTCTGCCACTCCGGATTCGCGGCAACTTTCTTCCGGAAGTCATCCTCATCAGCCTGCTTCTTGGCAATCAGGTTCTTATCCGCCAAAGCTTCAGCGCGACCTATATAGACTTTCAAGCTGTTCTGCAAACCAAAGATCGTCGAGCCCACCTGTCGCGCCTGTTCAGGCCCCAATGCTGCGTAAGCCTGGGCCGCTGCAATCCGCCGCTTCAAATACTCTGTCACGGCCGGCTCAATTACATCCCGCTCCACCAACAACTCTGCCATTGTGTCCTGCCGCGAAGTGGAACCGGGATGCCCCGAAATGAAGATCAACTCGCCAGGCGCCGCACCCTTCGCGCTCCACTTGAGGAAGTTATCGGTGTGCAGGGGCTTGCCATTGTCGTATACCCGAAACAGCGCCATATCCAGGTCGTACCGCGGATAGGTAAAGTTGTCTGGATCGCCGCCAAAAAACGCAGCTTGCTGTTCCGGCGCAAACACCAGCCGCACATCCGTGTACACCTTATATTGATACAGCCAGTACTCCCCGCCGTTGTAGAACGACACCACATCCGAACGTAATCCGGTCTTGTCCTTGCCCTCTTTCGTGATCGCCGCAACTGCCGCCTCGCGTGCCTTTAACGCTTGCTTCTCGTCGCTGATTCCCCTGGCAGCGCCTTGCACCTTTGCAGTCACGTCTTCCATGGCCACAAGCACATTGATCTCCAGATCGGGCGACTTCATCTCCTGATCCGGCGTGGCTGCGTAGAAACCGTTGAGCAGATAATCGTGGTCTGCAGTTGAATTCTTCTGTAACTGCCCGCGCGCCACATGATGATTTGTCAGCAGCAAACCATCCGGACTTACAAACGATCCTGATCCTCCATCATTTAGACGCACGCTGGACAAGCGCAAATGGTCTAGCCACTCCTGCGTCGGATGGAAGTTGTACTTCGCCGCCAACTGCTTCAACGGCGGGTTATCAAAAGTCCACATGCCCTCTTCGGCGCGAATCACCGGGGCCGTAGTCAGCAGAGCGACAGCTAAAACCTGAATAGAACAACGGAAACAAATTGACATCGAACACCTCATGACGATTGAAAAGACTTGATGAACTTTGTAGGAAGCGGGGCTTCTAGTCCCTGTTCCCTTGCATCTCCGGCATCACCATTACCTCAACTCCCGACGCCGCATCCTTCTGATGAAACACCTGTTCCGTCGCCTTCGTAAACTGCTCTGGCGGCGTGTTGGGAATGTCGGTGAAGATCTGCGGATTGCGATCTGTCAGCGGGAACCAGCTGCTCTGCACCTGCACCATGATCCGGTGGCCCCGGCGGAAGGTGTGGAATAAATCCGGCATGGTGAAGTTAATGTCTGTCGTCTTCTCCGGAACCAGCGGCTCGGGCTTTTCCCAGCTGTTCCTGAATTTTGCCCGGAACGGCTCACCCCTGAGCAACTCCTGATAGCCGCCCATGTGCACTGGCGGCGCATCGAGCACACGCTTGGTCGGTGCGCCGGTCTCTGTCGCGTCAGGATAGTTGTCGGGATAGACATCTATCAGTTTCACGTCAAAATCCGAATCCGTACTCGAGCTCGCCACCTTGAGCTTCGGCGAAATCGGACCTGCAATCGTTACATCCTCTTCCAGCGGATCGCTGACGTAGGTGAGCACGTCCGGCCGGTAGCTCGCGAATCTCTGATCATCCACCATGTAGCGCTGAGGCACTGAATCCGTCGTGTACCCCACAAACGGTACCGGATGATTCGGGTCGCTCTCGTAGTCATCCCGGCTCTGAACTTCGGTCGGAGCATCGAAGCTTAGTTTTCCATTCGCATGGAAGTACAGCATCTTCGCCTTCGCAACCTTTGGAGGCCACTCGTCAAAATGACGCCACACGTTTGTTCCCGTTTCAAACACCACGGCCTTTGGCTGCGCCGCGCCTTTGCCCTTCAAGTAGTGTTCGAAAAAAGGGAACTGCACGTTCTGACGGAAATACTCCGAAGTATTCGATCCGAACTGCACGTCGCCCAGGTGCGATCCGTCGCCCCGCGCCCATCCCCCGTGCACCCATGGCCCTTCCACCAGCGTGGTTGGCGTTTCCGGATTCAGTTTCGAAGTCGCATAAAACGTCCGGTATGGTCCGCTCAAATCTTCGGCGTCATACCATCCGCCTACCACCAGCACCGCGCACTTCACGTTCTTCATATGCCGTGACAAATCCCGCGCCTGCCAGTACGCGTCATACGTGTTGTGCTTTGCCTGGTCGACGAACAACCAGTTCGAACCCTTCAAATACTGCTTGTCCAGGTTCACGATGTTGCCGGCCTTCAAATAAAACTCGTAGCTGTCCGGCGTGCCGAACTCAAATGGCGCTGTTTGTTTCGGCGTTTGTGGTCCATTTTGCGGATGAAAAAATGGCGCGTAAAACCCGAAGTTCGCTGACAGCATGAATGCCCCGCCGTGATATCCGTCATCGCCCAGAAATAAGTCCGTCATCGGTGCCTGTGGGCTCGCCGCTACCAGTGCTGGATGCGAGTCAATCATTGATGCCGACGTATAAAATCCCGGATACGAAATTCCCCAGATCCCCACCTTGCCGTTGTTGTCCGGCACATGCTTCAACAGAAACTCGATGGTGTCGTAGGTGTCTGAAGCATCGTCAACATCCTGCGGGCCCTTCTTGTTGTCGATGTGCGGATGCATCTCGACAAAGTCGCCTTCGCTCATCCACCTCCCGCGCACGTCCTGGTAGACGAAGATGTAGCCGCTCTTCTCAAATTCAGAAGAAGGTCCGAGGCTCCTCGGATATTGATCTTCTCCATAGGGCGCAACACTGTAAGGCGTGCGATCCATCAGGAAGGGATACGGACCGCCGTTCATGTCCTTCGGAACATACACGGCAGTAAACAGGCGCTTCCCGTCCCGCATAGGAATGCGAAACTCATACTTCGTATAATGCGAGCGGACGGTATCCTCGATCGCTGGCGTCGCCGGTTGCTGCGCCTGTATGCAGGCGAAAGACATCACAAATGCAGCCAGAAAAATGAAGGGAAGTTGGTGCGTCTTGAGCATGTTGAGCTGGATTCTCCTGAAGGGTAAGACTACCGAAGTTGGAAGACTTCATCAGTGAACCACACCTGCCCTCGTCCCTCAAACCAGCCGTTACCGCTTCAGAAAATAGATGCACCTGTCACTGCTGCGAGAACCGTCTAGTGTTATAGTTCGTTGTCACAATTGAGGCGCAAAATCATGCTCAGCTTCCGCAATCAGGCTGTTGCTCTTCTTGCCATTGTCACCACCGTTTTTGTTCCGTCCGGCGCTGCACAAACTGACGACAACCAGCCTCCCAGCGACCCGCTGCAGATCAATGTTCGCAACGTGCTGCTCGACATCGTTGTGACTGACAAGAAGGGTGTCGCTGTCCCCGGGCTCCATAAGGAGGATTTCGAAGTCCTCGAAAATGGCAAACCCCAGACCGTGGAGTTCTTCGAGCCGCATTTCCCGTCCGAATCCGCCCCGGCACAACGCGCTCCGGCTCTGCCACCCAATACCTTCACCAATGTTCCCGCCGTGGAGCCTAATCAGGCCATCAATATTCTGCTGATGGACGCGCTCAACACGACCCTCCAGGATCAGGCATATGCCCGCCAGCGCATCGTGAAATACCTCGGTTCGATCCCACCAGGGCTTCGCATTGGCGTCTTTCTCCTCGGCGATCGCCTCCGCATCATTCAGGGATTCACCGACGATTCAACCCTCTTGCGCGCGTCCGTCGAAAACCTCGCAGGCAAACCGACCACGGTTGCCATGGAAGCAACTCCAAACGAACTTGCCACCCAAACCACGTCCCTGAACAATCTGTACACGATGACCGTAGATCCCGGAGGCCCGGGTGCCAACGGCGGTGCTCAAACCGCCCAGATGATCGCTGATATTCAGGACTTTCTTGCTACGTCAACGGCTGCCCAGCAAAATCAACAGCTTCTTATTACGCTCGATGCGCTCCAGTCCATCGCTCACTACGTGTCCGCCGTTCCAGGGCGCAAGAATCTCATCTGGTTTGTCGGGTCCTTTCCGCTCTGCCTCCCCGGGGTCACCTCGCCAAAAGTAGGCTGTCCGTACGAGGACGAGATAAAGAAGACCATCGATGCGCTTGCGGCAGCACGTGTATCTGTCTATCCGATCGGCACCGGAGGAGTATCGGCGCCAAATTCTGATATCGGCGGCGCAGGCTCCGACGCAGCCGGCAGCCTCGTTCCGGGAAGCACTATGCCGGGAGCAAATGCGGCCAGTGCATCGCGCGACCCGCAATTTGCATTTATCGCTTCCGAAACCTGGGCAGAAGCGACCGGCGGCATCGCCACACACCACAATGATCTAAAAGGTGCCCTCGCTGAAGACATAGCAAACGGCTCCAGTTATTACACCGTTGCCTACACGCCGACCGACCCAAAAGAGATCGGTCGCGAGCGCAAAATCACGGTGCGCCTCAAGGACGGCAAATATAAGGTCGCCTATCGCCGCAACTACTTCGAGCGCACATCGGCTGAAATCAAGGCCAGTTCAGCGCAAACCGCAAAAGATCCGCTCCGCCCGCTGATGGATCGCGGCATGCCCAACTTTGCCGACCTTCACTTCCGTCTGCTTGTTGAACCGGATAACACGAAGTTTGCCGCGGCGCCTCCCGACGGCGACAACACTGCGTTTAAGCCGCCATTTAACCGCTACACCGTGCGCTTCTTTCTTTCGCCTCAAAATTTGAACCTGGTCCAGGGCCCTGACGGCGTTCGTCGCGCTCCGGTTGAAGTTGCACTCATCGCATACACACAACGCGGAGGCAGTCTCAACTGGCTCGTCCGCTCTGTCAACCTCGCCATTCGCCCCGATCAAATGGCCATCGCTACAAGTTCCGGCATTCCATTTCACTTCGATTTCGCTATGCCGCCCGGCGACGTCTATCTCCGTGCCGGCGTCTACGACCCCAGCACCCAGCGCGCTGGCACACTCGAGATTCCGCAGTCCGCACTCAAAGTTGTTCCTCCGCAACCCAGCGGGAGCCACTGACATCGGAATTGCTCGTCTTGAGCGGAGGTCGAGAGCCGTCGCTATCGTGGTCGAACGCGCCTCTAGCGCCGGGCGAGCAATTCCTTGTAGCTCGCAGTAACCGCGTGACACTGACCCTGTGCATGGCCAAACTCGTTCTCCGTGACGTCCATAACGAATCCGGAGATTGGTCCTACCGTCACACTGGTGCCCGCGCTCGTACCCGGCTTATATTGGCGCTCCTGATCATCTGCTTCCCAGCGTAAGCCCAGTTGCAGGCATGCGGTCTGACGGTGCCTGGCAAAGTTTGCCAGCTTGTCCATCTGGTGCTGGTCCACAACGCAACGAAGAGCGAATCCAGTGTTGCCGACCAGCAAAGTCGCGGCCCCGCACAACACTGCCACTTCAATGAACTTCCGGCTTCTTGTTGGAAAACGCAAGAGACAGGTACCACCATGCATGAAGATTGAGGAGTATGTGCCGCCAGTATATCGAAATTGGTGTTTTTTAAAGTGACGAACGACGCTTTGAATTCGCTCTGCGTATTCCGAACGTCACGTATGTTCCCTTAACACGGCGCCCCTCATCCCGCCCGCGGCTCATGTCATTGCTCGAATGCTTTTTATGCGACAATCGATTCACGGAATTCCCCCGTTCCAGGGCGAGGTGGTCAACATGCGATCTCCGGCCGAACGCTCTAAGCGTCTTCTGAGCGCAATGAGCTTTTCCCTCATCCTTCACGGTTCCTTCTTCTTTTTCGTCTTCATATTTGGCTCTCGCGCCACTATCAGGATCGTCGAACCTGTTAAGACTCAGGTGGTTGCGCAGCTCGCCTTCTCCGGAGGGTCCCATGCGATCCGAATAACATTGCCTGTTTCGCAATTCGCAGCGCACACGCACGAGCCGACCCCAAACACCGACGCCGCCAGAAAGACCGATATCCCGATGCAGGTCCAGGCACTCAAAAAATCGGGAGGCGGCTCGACAAAGAATCCTCATCACGGCGACGGATCTTCCACGGCGTTAAATGGCAATGGAAGTGACGCCCAAGATATCCGCCCTGCATTCCCGGTCTTTTCGCCGCACCCACCGGTCAACGACAGATCGCTTCTTCCGTCCTCGGAAGAGAAGGTCGTCGTCGACGTGAGTGTCGACGCCTTTGGCCAGGTGGTGAGTGAAAACCTGGTGAAAGGATTAGGGAACCGGCTGGACAAAATCGTCCTGGAAACCGTTAAGACCTGGCGCTTCCAACCGGCGACGCTCAATGGCAAGGCAGTCGCTACCGAGGCGGAATTGATCTTTCCTTTCAATCTGGATTATCCGATTACGATTTCGTAGTGGAGCTAGAGTTTCCCCTCGTCAACTATCTACAATTTCCCTAAGCACCAGCCTCCAGACAGGCAGGAAGAAACCTGTCGCTTCGGCTCAACCTCGGGAATCTCAGGGTAATTCTGAGCGGCTCATACTCAGCGATACCGTGACTGCAGCCGATTGAAGTAAGATAAGCCGAACCGAAAAATCAAAATCGGCTAGTTCCGCTCTAGGGCGAAGGTTCGCATCCAAAGGAGTGTATGGAGAAGGGCAAGAAAGAGAAACAAACGACCGATCATCTCCGCGGCACACTGCGAGGGGACGCTTTCGAGGGTGATTGCACCGTGGCGCTCGTGACCAAATTGGATCATGCGAAGCCAAGCGTGTCTGTATGGACCAGCCTGCGCATCACCGAGGCCTCGCAGAGCCCGCCGGATGGGACCTATCGGCTTGAAGTGCATGGACGAACGTTTGAATTGAAGCGTGTTGGGGGTAAGTGGCCCACCGTGCATTTGTAAGCCAAGGTATAAGTTCTTTAGACGCCAGTTCCATCGCCCCACAAACGAGGTTTGGTGGCACGCAAACCGCTTCATTCCCCACGCCAGTCAGTCCGAATGGACAGAATCCGCCTTAATTAGTGATCTGAGGCACTTGGAGGCTCGCGGTCTCGTCGACTTGCTCACTTGGCGGGTTCGAAGTCTCCGCGCCGCAATGTGTCTATGAGACAGGTGTACAGGCATCTTGTACGAAGGATATTTTTGTCGAAAAGCAATGAGACGGGCGCGGCCTTTAGAATCAATTTATATGGATATCGTTGGGAAGACCCCCTCCGGCGAGGAGACCATCCTCGAAGGTACGCGGTTTGTGCGAGCCTGCCTGCGCAGGCCCGTAGATCGCACTCCGGTCTGGTTTCTACGACAGGCCGGGCGTTATATGCAGGAGTATCGCGACGTGCGCAAGCACCACACGCTGGTGGAGATCTGCAAGCAGCCGGAACTGGCAGCCGAGGTAACCATCACTGCGGCAGAAAAGCTGGGCGTCGACGCAGCCATCATTTTTGCCGACCTGCTGTTGCCGCTCGAACCGATGGGCCTGCCATTTGAATTTCAAGCGGGTGAAGGCCCGGTGGTGCACCACCCGGTACGCACGGCTGAGGACGTAAGGGCGCTGCGCATTGATCGTGCCGCCGATCTTGCCTATGTGGCGCGCGCGATTGAAAAAGTTGCAGCACATTTCGGCAATCGTCTAGGTGTGATCGGCTTCTGCGGAGCACCCTACACTCTGGCCAGCTACATGATTGAGGGTGGTGGATCGCGGAACTACATCCACACCAAGCAGATGATGTACGGAGACACGCCGACGTGGCGCGCGTTGCTGGACAAGATTTTCGTAGTGCTTGAAGAGTACTGCCGGCTGCAGGTTCAGGCAGGCGCGGACGTGATCCAGATTTTCGACAGTTGGGTCGGTTCTCTGGGTCTCGAGGACTACCGCGACTACGCATTTGAAGCGTCGAAGCGATTGGTTCGCGCGGTGCAGCAGATGGGAGTGCCCGTAATCTACTTCGGAGTGGAAACCGCTGGATTGCTGACGCAGATGGCAGCGACCGGCGCCGACGTGATCGGTCTGGATTGGCGCCAGCCTCTCGATGTGGGTTGGCGCGAGGTGGGACCGGCGCACGCGGTGCAGGGAAATCTCGATCCCATCACGCTGTTCGCGCCAATCGAGGTGCTTGAACTGCGGGTTAAGGAAATCCTTCGTGCCGCGAATGGACGTCCGGGACATATCTTCAATCTTGGTCACGGTATCGTTCCACAGACGCCAGTGGAGAATGTGCAGGCGGTCGTGAAGATGGTACGAGAATTCCGTCTGGAGAACCATGATGCCTAAGCGAGCGGTTCTGCTTCTGGCCCACGGAACCCCGGAGACCATCGAGCAGATTCCCGATTATCTGCGCAACGTCGTAAGCGGGAGACCGCTGCCGGAGCATGTGATTGAGGAGATCAAGCATCGCTATTCCTTGATCGGGCGCAGTCCTTTGACAGAGATCACGTTGGAACAGGGCCGTCTTTTGGAAGCTGAGCTAGCCATGGAAGGCGTTGAAGCCGAGGTCTACGTCGGGATGCGGAACTGGAAGCCATACATTCCGGATGTGGTGCGCAAGATGCGCCTCGATGGCGTAGAAGAAGCTGCAGTGATCTGCCTCGCTCCGCAGAACTCGCGGACCAGCGTCGGACTTTACAAGCGCGCGGTGCAGGCAGAGGCTGGTTCTGTGAAGATCGATTTCACTGAAGGCTGGGCACAGGATCCGTTGTTGGCCGATGCCTTTGCTGAGAGGCTACGCGTGGCGGAAGAACGGTTGCGTGAAGAGACTGGCGCGTACGTCCCCGTGCTGTTCACCGCACATAGCGTGCCGAGTCGAACAGTGCAATCGCCGGCCGCAAGTGAAGGGCAGCCGAAGTTATGGCCGGGAGAAGGGATCGATCCATACGCGCAGGAAGCCAAGAATACGGCGGAGCTTGTTGCGGAGCGCGTATCCGAGATTCCGAAGTGGTGGTTCGCCTTCCAAAGCCAAGGGGCGAGCGGCGGTCCATGGATCGGGCCCACGGTTGAAGAGACGCTTACCGCCATTGCCAGCGATGGCGTAAAGGTCCTGCTGCTGCAGCCCATAGGTTTCTTGTGCGACCATGTTGAGATCCTGTACGACGTGGACATCGCGTTCAAGGAATATGCATCGAAACTTGGCATCCGCCTGGAGCGACCGGAGTCGCTGAACGCGTCGCCGATTCTTGCACGCGCGCTTGCGGGGCTTGCTAAACAAGGACTCACTCGGTTAGAACGAGACATCTCCCCTATCGCCTGAACTGCGGATTGCAGCCAAATTTTCCGGCTCCGAATCACGAAGAACTTCTGTTTGCCGTAGGTGTGCGGTGTTATGAAATGAAGATTTTATTGTCCGTTGATCTACCTATCGGGAACCAGCCAGGCTCCGGCTATTTGACTTGTCCTGACTGCGGGATGCCGCTGATGCGGCGCTTGCCTCGCTCGGGATTTCTGCAGCATTCGTTCTGGCCGCGGCTTGGATTCTATCCCTGGGAGTGCGGGATCTGTAGAAAAGTGAGAATGGTGCGCTTCCGCGGTAAGCACAGACGGCAAAACTAGGCGAAGTACGCAGATGCTCACAAGTATCCTCCTGTCAGGGGTGCGCGCTGATTAAGCGGTTCCTGATGCAGTTTGAAAAGTTTCCGACGACGGGGGGGGCGACGATCAAAGGAGCAGATTGAGCCATCGCCGGTCATGACTCAAGCTTACTGACTTCGGAAAAATAACCTGCAAACGGCGAGGAATTATTTTCTTTACGTTTTCAGCAGGTTAGGGAAAACGCGCGGGGACCAGCTATTGACGAGTGGCGGACTGGCCGAGTCCGCCAAAACGCCGGGGTCATTGACGGAACATCTGCTTGGCGATGAAGAAGACGTTGGCGGGGCGCTCTGCCAGGCGGCGCATGAAGTAGGGGTACCACTCGCGGCCAAAGGGGATGTAGACGCGGACGTTGTAGCCCTCTGCGATCAGCCTGCGCTGCAGGTCGCGGCGCACTCCAAAAAGCATCTGGAATTCGAAGTGGCTGCGGTCGATGTTGCGGGCCTGGGCAAAGCTCTTGGCGGCGTCGATCATCTTCTCGTCGTGTGTGGCGAGGCCATGGTAGATGGGACTCTGCAGCAGCATATTGGAAAGCTTGATGTAATTGGCGTCGACGTCGGACTTTTTGGGAAAGGCCACTTCAGCCGGTTCCTTGTAGGCGCCCTTGCAGAGGCGCACGCGAATGCCCTCGGCGATGAGTTGCTCGATGTCGGCCTGCGAACGGTAGAGGTAAGACTGGATGACGATGCCGATGGAACCGCGGAGCTCGGGACGGGCATGTATGCGGCGAACGATGTCGAGCGTGACCTGGGTGAGGGGCGAGTCTTCCATGTCGATGCGGAGGAAGTTGCCGGTGGACTGAGCGTGTTGCGCGAGGCTGGTGGCGATTTCTTCGGCTAGCGCGGGGTCCTGGGTGAGGCCCATCTGGGTGAGCTTGACGCTGATGTTGGAGTCGAGCTTGCGGGCGGCGATCTGGTCGAGCAGGTCGTGATAAATATCCGCGGCTCGTTGCGCTTCGGCCTCGGTCGACACGCTTTCGCCGAGAGAGTCGAGGGTGACGTGCATACCCTGCTGGTTGACTTGTTTGCACACGCGTAGAGCATCTTCAATCTCAAGGCCGGCGACAAATCGCGAGCTGAGCTTGCCGCCGATGGTGGAGTGCTCGGCGAATTTGCGAAAAGACTGATTGCGGGAGAGCGCGATAAAAGCGGAACGAAGAACGGGCATCAGTTAACCTTGCCGGGCGAAGGTCCTGGGGTAAGGCATACGCGCGGGACTATCCAGTTTCGCATATCAGGCGGGTGTGAGGCTGAAAGGGGCCAGACTGAGCTGCGCACGGTTGCGTATTCTGGAAAAGCGCGTCTGTTCTCTGTGTCGTTCTGTTTGCCTTGCGCGCGGTGATTTGGCGGAGGTCTCATGCGGTTGTACATGGTTGTGCTTTGTGCAGCATTGACGGTGGGCGCAGCCTGGTTGCAAGCCCAGGCGCCGACGATGCCGACGACTGCCGGTGAGACGTTGAGCGGGAAGAAGATGGTGCTGGCGGACGCAGTGCGGGGGCACGCCGCTGTGCTGGTGGCGGGGTTCAGCCACGATGGCGGCATGGCATGCGGCGACTGGATGAAGGCAATTCGCGCGGATGCGGCGCTGGCAGGCATGGATGTGTATGAAGTTGCCTTGCTGGAGGGCGCGCCGGGGATGTTTCGCGGCATGATCAAGAGCGCGATGCGCAAGGGGATGAGCAGCGAAGAGCAGCAACGTCTCGTGGTGCTGACGCAGGACGATAAGTTGTGGCAGACGTATTTTGCGGTTTCGAACGCGCAGGAACCGCAGGTGATGCTGCTGGATGCGCAGGGGAATGTGGTGTGGCGCGGACACGGTGCGGCGAATGCGGTGGAACCGCAGTTGAGGAATGCCGTGAGTTCGCATTGATCTAGCGGTTGGCACGGTGACCGGCGATGAGATCGAAAATAGGGCGGCTCGCCGGTTTTTTCTCTCGTGATTAATTCCTTCCAGACTCCACGCAAGAATTCCTTAAGGCACGCTATTCAACTGCGCAGCGAGTTTTCTCATCGCGGCGTTTTCGAGGGTGACCTCACCAGCCTCTCCACTGTGCAGGGCTATCTCCGCGGCGATTGAGCGACCGAGAATTCGCTGATCGATATTGCCGAACCGTCCGGGCACTAAGCTTCCCAACCAGCCGACCCAGGCCGGGGTATGAGCGTTGCCGACGATGATGCCGGGGCGAAAGATGGCGAGGCGGGCGAAACCGATGTTGCGCACGGTGTCTTCCTTCATGCCCATCACGCGGACATAGCGAAACCGGCTGCGAGCCGTGCTCCCAACCGCCGAGAGCAGGCAAAACTGGGCGATTCCGGCGTCATGGCAGCCACGCGCAAAGTCACCGACGACACCTACCTCTAGTCGTTTCAATTCTTCTTCGCTCCAGCGCCTCGATCCAGAACCAACACCCACACAGCTCACGGCGCTGACGGGGCCTTGGCTTCGCACCTCGCGCGCAAGGGCGGCAATGCGCTCGGCAAAGTCAGCAGCGCCGGTATCAAGAACGACGTTGCGCACCCGGGATCGCGGCGTGATTGGCTTTCTGGTGACCATCACCACTTCCCGGCATTCCGAAGTTGCCAGCAGTTCCGCGACGGCTGCGCCGCCGACTTGTCCGGTACCACCAAGAATAATTGCGGCGAAATTCTGCTTCACAAATAGGACCTCTGCCTGGGTAGGATGCGACCACAAAGTATGAGCAAATGGATGCTGTCTCGATTTCACATGCAGCGCCGAAACTGGGTTGATGAATCGAGACTAATCAATTCAGTTTCGCAATCCTGCCTTGTCGGACCTTAGAAACCACCGGAAGGCGGTAAAGACGCCGACAAGTACGACAACAATGGCAATCCCCGCGCCAAGCTCTGACTGGTGCGCCACGGCCAGTCCAACGAGGAAAATTCCGAAAAACACGGTGATCACTCCAGCGATCCAAGGAGCGATTTGTTGCATAACGGGCCAACCCGAAGTCTGTTTCATATAAGCAGGCTCAACACTCTCCGAATCTAAGCGTTGCCATTTTACGCCGCGCGCGCCGTGGCACGAAGTCCTCGGGTGCGCTATTTCGCGACTGCATCGAGTTCCGCGACGGAGCTAAGCGGAACCTCCATTGTGCCCGTCTTTTGAGAATTCTGATCGTAGACGCCGGTGCGGAGCCAATGTTGCCCAGATGGTACCTCGATCTCCGCACGTAACTTTACCCCGGTTTGCTCATACTCGCTATAAGTCTCTGGTTTGATGCTCAGTGCAACCTGGTGGTCTTTGCGGCTCGCGATGTGTCCATAGCGGTCGTAGACGATAAGCGAAATGTTCAGAGTGCCCTTGCGAACACCATCTGCATCCAGTTTCAGGTCAAGGTCCTTCACATCCACGGCAAAGGCCAATGAATAGCGCCTCGTATGTCCTTTTGCAGGAGAAGGTTGATCCACCGTTTGGATAGGCTCCTGTTGCAGCGGCAAAGGCTGAATGAGGACCTTGTACAGAATCTGCTCTGTCTGCGGCATCCCGAGGTCCATGAATGGCCGCAAGGGATCGACAGCGGTCTTGCTTGAGGGTGTCGTGTCTTGTGCGGACTGGGCGGCGCCGGGTAGGTCTGCATCAGTTGCGTAGTAGCCGCGCCGGTACGAAAGCGTGTAGTTGCCCCCAGCGACCTTCGCTTCAATATGGCGATATCTGCCATCCATCTTCGAATCCGTTGGAGTGTAAGAGAGTGTATAGAAATCGGTGCTGGATGAAACGATGTTGGCAATCACTTCAGAGAGTCCATTGGTGTTGTAGAAGGCTCTGCCGCCCGAGTCGTGGGCCAACATGTCCATGGTCGCCTGATCGCTATTGCGCGTACTTTTCTCCGTTGTGAGCGGATTGCTAATAGGACCGTTGGGTCCCAGCGGGCCGTCAGTCACCGGGTCCATGTCGCGGCCAGCTCGCGTGCTGCTAACGAGTTGCTCCTCCGGCTTGGTGCTGGTCAGGCCGTTCGCACCGCTCATTTCCCCTGGCAACTGCGTTCCTGGTGATGGGTAGGTTCCAGATGCGGTAAAAGCCTGTATCTCACCTAAGCCGCGTGCATAAACCGGATACATCGCGACCCGCGCTGCGGCGAGAAGGTTAATAGTCTTCTTGACATCTCCTTCAAATCGCGTGGTCGTTGGACCGAACAGGTTCAATGGGAACGACTCTGAAAACCAGATCAGGTTCTTGCGGCCTGGAAAGCCGCTGAGAAACGCGGCAAGCTGCTGTAAATTCGCCAGGATTTGATAATCACGATCGCTTTGTTGCGCGGTGGAGGTGTCCGTCATGAATGTCTGCAGCGCTTGTACCATCTGGGGAGATGCCGATGGCTTGTCCGGTGCCATGCCGCGTCCCGAGCCGGGAATGATCTGCGACATCTGCCCGATCACAACTTGCTGAGCACTGCCTTCGGCCGTTGACGTCAGCAAAGCGGGACTTTCGATCTCATTGTTCTTTTTGTTGCTTAGCGCCGCTACCAGGACCGCCGGGTCATCGGTAAATCCTTGTACAAAATGCAGACCCAGCGACATGGTGAAGATCGCCATGCGCGATCCCGGCTTGAGGGTCTTCAGGAATCGCATGGCCTGCTGATGAACAAAAACCTGGTCTTCCATCGGAGAGTTCAGCGAATCCAGCAGCAGCACATTGACCGCTGCCGGCTGCCCAATTGGCGAGAAATTGCTGAAGACGTTCGGCGGCAGCGTGGGCAACTCTGCTGGTTCCGCTTTCGACGAGGCTGAGTGTTCTTCAAAGAAAGATATAGCCTGAGGCTTGCCCTGCTCGATGACGCTGAAATCGCTCTGCTTCAGACCGCTGACGGGAACGCCCTTACGATCGGTCACCACCACATCCACTACCACCGCCCTGCTAGTGATCTGCAGCGTTGTATCAGAGCTAGTGTCTTGTGCCGTGAGCTGCTTCGCAACGCACATGGAACCCAACACCAGGATGCAAATCGACAGTTCTTTCATCGAAAGCCTCTTTGAGACTAAAAGACACTTGTTCGCAAACCACAACCAAGAGCGCGAACTGAACAAGTCTTCGCATTTAAGACGTCAGCACGCTTCTTCAAAGTCGATCGATGGTCAACGCTAGACTGATTCGCATCGATCCGTTTGTGTAAGCGATCACACCACATTGCATTGGTAGGAGACTGTAGCTATTCGCCAGATCAATGTGATCATTTCCCAGTTTTTCGAGGTTTCGGTTGTAATGTGCCGAATCCGGAATCTACATTTTCGACAAGAGTCTCCGCTGCGGACTGAAATGGTCGTAGTTCCAGAGTCGAATTTCCTGCAAACTTTTGTGGAAAACTGCAAATATTTTAGGGGGGGTGGGGGTACCCCCTGTGCCTGTCGACATTGGCTGCCTTCTGATAGGCTGCCGCTCGGAATCATTGTCTCGTAAAGGCAGGAAATTACCTGCAAAACTACGTTAGGGAATTTGGAGTTTGGAATGTGCGGGTTGGAGTGCCGGGGCGCGACGGCGCTCTTGACAGAAATTTCTGCGAACGCTCAGGACATGAAGGGGAACTGGAGAAGATTTGGTCTCTCGCCTATGTTGTGATGAGACTGCGCCATGGGTGGGCATCGGGCCGCAGTCGTAAGAAGCAGATCCTTCGCTCCGCTTACCCCACGAACCTTGCAGGTTCGCGTGGCCCCAAGCTGCTCCGCTCAGGATGACACGGTCGAAATGGTGCGAAAGGTCGTGGATGATTTGGTCTCTCGCCATGTCGCGATGAGACTGCGCCATGGGTGGCACCTGGTCGCAGTCGTAAGAAGCGGATCCTTCGCTCCGCTTACCCCACGAACCTTGCAGGTTCGCGTGGCCCCAAGCTGCTCCGCTCAGGACGACACTTTCGAATGGTGCGAAGGATTGGATGACACTTTCGAATGATGCGAAGGATCGTGGATGACTTGGTCTCCCACCCATGTCGCGATGAGGCTGCGCCATGGATGGGGCACCTGGTTTCAAGATGATGCGCGCGATGGTTCGATCTCCCAGGTCTCAGAAGCGAGACCTGGGGCACCCAACGTTTGTGCCGATTGATGCGGGGAAAAGCAGATCCTTCGCTCCGCTTACCCCACGAACCTTGCAGGTTCGCGTGGCCCCAAGCTGCTCCGCTCAGGATGACACTTTCGAAAATGTGCGAAGGATTGGATGACATCTTCTAGTGATCCTGAGCGCTCTGTTTGCCTTCTAATGATCCTCAGCGCTTTGTTTACCTACCAGTGATCCTCTGTGTTTTGTTCTACTCGATGCGGAACAGGGCGCAGCCGTGGGCGGGCAGGACTACGTGCAGGACTTTCGCGGCGGGGAGGTGCTTCTGGTTCCAGACGTCGTAGGCGCCATGGGGCTTGTCTTCGAGGTGGAAGACGATCCAGGGCAGGTTTGATTCGGTCTTGGAATCCGCGAGGCTAAACACGGCGATGTAGCGCTTGGGGTTCGATCCGCCGGTGCGCGCATACCAGTAGCGCTGCAGGAATGGCGGTTTGCCGGGCTCGGGGTATGGGACCAGGCCGGGCTTGGATTCGACGGCTTGTTGATTCAGGTTGGTGACTTCGTTGTTGGTGATGATGGAGCGATAGAAATCGTCGAGCTTCGTCAGGTTGGCGCCGAGGATGAGGGGCGAGCGGGAGATGGCCCAGAGAGTGAATTCGGTGCGCACCTCATCGGGTGTATAGGCGGATGGACGCGCCTGATCCTTGCCGGGATGCGGGCCGAGGTAGCCTTCGGGGAGCATGTCGGGGTCGGGCCAATTGCCGGGCTTCACGTAGGGAGCCCACTCGGCGATGCGATCGAATTCATCGCGGAGGCCAAAAGGATATTCGCTCGAGGCAGGCGTGTGCGGGAAACTCCAGCCGTCCCAGTGGTCGTCGGTTATGCGCCACATCTGGGCATACTTCGCGACTTCAGCGGCGTTCTCAAGCTTGGTGGGTCCAGGGGAGAGGCTGAGCACGATGGGGCGACCGGTTTTGCGAATGGCTTCGGCGATCTGGCGGATTTCGCTGGGGCGGTAGGGGTGATCGCTGATGCAGTCAACCTTGATGTAATCAAGGCCCCAATCAGCATAGAGCTTGAGCATGGAATCGTAGTAGGCCTGGCCGGCTGCGTTGTCGGCGACGCCCCAATTGCCCTGGTCCCACGGACATGGCGACTGCTTGTCGGCGGCATCGGTGGCGTGGAAGCTGGAGTTCGCGATGGGCGAGTTCTGCTCGACAACCTGGCGAGGGATTCCGCGCACGATGTGAATGCCGAACTTGAGACCCTGGGCGTGGACCCAATCGGCAAGCGGCTTGAATCCAGCGTTGTTGGCGGCAGAAGGGAAGCGGGCCGGATCGGGAACCAGGATGCCGTTTTCGTTCCAGAGATACTTGCGAGTTTCGACTGAGCCGGCGAAGGGGTCCTGCATATACCAGCCTTCGTCGATGACAGAGTATTGCCACCCGCTCTGGCGGATGCCCGCGAGCACAGTGGTGTTGGCGCGGTAGTCGATTTCGTTGATGGTCAGGCCATAGGCGTCCCAGCTGTTCCAGCCCATTGGCGGGGTGGGGGAGGGGGTCTGAGCGAAGATTGCGGGGATTGCGGAAGTGACGACAAACAGAGTGAGCGCCAGAATCAAGCGTGGTCGAAACATGTGAAAACGTATACCACAGTTAACACGATGAGGAACGGAGGGCCGATTCACGCGACAGGGTGGGGAATGGGAACCGTAATCAACTCGGTAATAGAGCGTGATACAACTCACTTCCAAATGGGCCTATAATGCTGTCAAATAAAAACTGAACAGCTGCACGTTGCCAATCCCCGACATCTGCAACTGAGGAGACAATTATGCTTAAGTCGTTCTTGCTCTTCGCGGCGGTTGTCTTGCTTGTACTCGCCTCCGCACCCGCACCAGCCCGCTCGCCACAGGACGCGGCCAAGGCCTCGGGCGCCAACAGCGGCGCCAAGCAATCTACCGAAGCACACGCCAAGGCCAAGAAACTTTACGAGCAAGATTGTGCGCTTTGCCATGGTTCAACGGGAGATGGCAAGACTGATCTGGCCAAGGATATGCAACTGACTCTGCTGGACTGGACGGATCCGAAGGCTCTCTCCAACATGTCGGATCAGGCTCTCTTCGATGCCATTCGCAAGGGCAAAGGGAAGATGCCTCCAGAGGACGATGCCCGCGCCAATAACGAAAGCGTGCACAACCTGGTCGCATACATTCGCAAGCTTGCCAAGGATCAGCCTGCGACTACGGCTGCTCCGGCGACACCGGCGGCTGAGCCCGCTCCAGCGGCAGCGCCTGCAACTCCCCCGGCTACAGCTGCACCCAGCAACTAATTCTGAGTATTCGTCCTTGCGGTTTGAAAAACCACCGCAAGGACGAGCTTTCGAACGCAGGGTTCTATGGGAGCGGGTTAGCAATCGTTGCTCCCCACGCATCTGGGCTTATATCGTGTGCATGCCGCGAGAATAGCCAATGATGGCCTTCGATATCCTCTACACCGTATTGAAATTCTCCATAGCCTGTTTGGTGTAACTCCTCGACAATTTTGGCATTGGCCGCGCTGGAATGCGCGTAATGCGATTCAACGTCTTCGATGAAGATGGTGAGGCTTTGCGTATCGCTGCCTAACTCGGCGGGACTCGACCGGCCGGGGCGCGCGGAATTGACCATGATGAAAGCTTTTCCAAGATGCAACTGCGCGCCCTGCACGGGATCTCCGTATCGATAGTGCTCAACGAAGCCGAAGGTTGAGGTCAGCCAATCGATGGCCTGGGCGAGACGCCTGTAAGTGATGTGGGGAAGCAGGGTATCGACGGGGACGGAGCGATTTTTCAGCATGGCCGTAAGATACGCCGAGCGGATTTGCGGATCAACCGTCGGTGTGCACCGCGAGAATACTCCGACGGTGAATCCGGCTGCAATGATCAGTGAGCTTATCTCCCCGGTCCCCAAAAGCGAGGGACCGGGGCCACCCGCCGGGGCACCGCCGAATTTCATACTTGACAGCTGACAGCCTATTCCACTACCATATGGTTGTGGATAGGCTGGGTACAACATTTGCGGCTTTGTCTGATCCCACCCGCAGGGCGATGATCGAACGACTCTCACGTGGGCCGGCCTCTGTGCATGGATTGACGGAACCGTTTGCACTTTCGCAGCAGATGATTTCAAAACATATTGCCTACCTGGTGCGGGCGCGGATTGTGATCAAGACAAAGCGTGGACGCGAGAGTGTGTGCACGCTCAGGCCGGAGGCGATCAAGAAAGTCAGCGACTGGGCGTTTAACTATCGCCGATTCTGGGAAGAGAGCTTCGACAAGCTGGAAGTGGTGGTCAACGAAATGAAAAGAAACGGAGGTCAGAGATGACAAAAAACGCGGTTAACGAAATTGAGCGGATGGTCGTTACAAGAATTTTTGATGCCCCACGCGAATTGGTTTGGAAGGCGTGGACGGACCCGAAATATGTGATGCAGTGGTGGGGGCCGAAGGGTTTTACTGCGCCGGTTTGCAAGATGGATTTTCGCGTGGGCGGAAAATCTCTCTTCTGCATGAGAACGCCGGATGGGTACGAGGGCTGGAATGCGGTTGAATACCACGAGATTGTTCCATACGAGAAGATCGTTTCGTTGATGTACTTTTCCGACCCGGAGGGAAACAGGATTGAGCCTGAGCAATTAGGAATGGAAAATGAGGCCATAGAGGGTGCGTACGATGTGACTCTCTTTGAGGATCTCGGAAACGGCCAGACGAAACTCACACACATTGGAAATGAATCCATGGAGAGCGCGAAGAACAGCGGTCAATTCGAGGGCTGGAACGAGATACTCGAGAAAGTTGCCGCAGTTGTTGCGGAGCTGGCGCAGGCGAAATAAGACAATGAATCTGATTCGCGAAACTCAAGCATGGAGAAAGAAATGAAAAGAATACCGTTTCTCGCTATCGTCCTGCTGGCATGTGCATTTCCCGCGCATGCCCAGGACGCGATGAAGAAAGATGCAGCCGCCAAACCTGCCGATCCGGAATCGAAGGTCGTGCTCGATTCCTGGAATGAGATTGGCCGCAAGCTGACGGCGCTGGCCGAAGATTTTCCCGAGGACAAATATGACTTCAAGCCGACACCGGAGCAGCGGAGCTTCGCCGAACAGTTGCTGCACGCGGCGGGCTCATGCTACTACTTCACGAATCCTGCGATGGGGCTGAAGCCTCCCGCGGCAGAAGATCCGAAGCGAGAGCAATACAAGACCAAGGCCGACGTCGTTGCGTTCGTCAAGAAGTCCTTCGCCGATGGCGCAGCCGCCATCCAGTCGAAAGGCGAAAAAGGCCTGATGACTGAGGTTGTCTATTTCCCTGGGCAGAAATCTCGCGTTCTCGACATAGCCTACGGCATCATCGAACATAGCGGTGAACACTACGGCCAGCTCGTTGTGTACTACCGCCTCGCAGGTCTTGTGCCGCCGGAGTCGCGGCCCAAGAAGTAAAGCGCACGATAAGGACGGAGTACCTGAATCCGGCTGCAGTGATGAGTGAGCTTACCTCCCCGGTCCCCAAAAGCTAGGGACCGGGGAAGAAGAGGCTGACGGCCGGTAGCGCATCCACTCCGGCAACTGCCCGCCCCTGTGCTGGGCAGTCCAAGCCGACTCAATCTCTACGGACCCGCGGATGCCGGTCTGGTAGTGGCGATGGCTCGACCAGCGCCAGTCTTCCGGCTTCGCGACCAGTCCTCGGCAAACAGGGTTCCTATGGATGTAGCGCAGTTTCTCAACGAACTTGGCGTGCGAGGACACATTGAAGTCATAGTAATGAGCCTGCCAGAACGGCCTTTCCCGGCCTCGCATCGTAACCGACAACTTGAGCGCCTGGATGGCCCTGGATAAAGGCGCACGCTGGGGCTCGTTTACCAACAAATGCACGTGCTCGGGCATGACCACGTAACCGGCGACAACAAAGCGATAGCGCAGGCGGACCCGCTCCAGCGCATCTTCAAAGAGTTCCATGGCGGCGACCGCGGCCAGATAAGGACGGCGCCGATAGCAACTGAAGGTGAGGAAGTGGAACTCGCCTGTTTGCTGATAGCGGATGCGCTGGCCTTTCATGCACCGCGAGAATACTCCAACCGTGAACGCGGCTGCAGTGATCAGTGCCTCCCTCCCCGGTCCCCAAAAGCCAGGGACCGGGGGCACCCTCAGCGTGGTTGAAAACGATCTCCGGGAACCGGGGCCACCCGCCGATAACAATCCGGTCATGGTGGCGGCGTGTATGCGATAAGCTGATGCGGGAGATTCAAGCATGCATTTCAGGGCTTTAAGGCTTACTGCGAGGGGGTTTGCGAGGGTGTGTCTTGCACTGGCGCTCGGGTTGCCGGTGGGGGCACAGCAGGCGCAGCCGATTGCGGGCGGGAACCCGGCGTTGCCGCTGGTGCACGTGGAGAACGGCGAGAATTCCGCTGCAGCGCAGAAGGCACATTACGTTGTGCTGGTTTCGCTGGATGGATTTCGCTGGGATTACGCGAAGAACGATCACGCTGTGAATCTGTTGGCGCTGGGAAAGAAGGGCGTGTCGGCTCCGCAGGGGATGATGCCGAGCTATCCGTCGTTGACGTTTCCCAACCACTTCAGCATCGTTACCGGCTTGTATCCGGAGCATCACGGACTGGTGGCCAACACGTTTTACGACGAGACGAAGCATGCGCGCTACGGGATTTTTGATGCGAAAGCAGTGCGGGACGGAAGCTGGTATAGCGGCGTGCCGTTGTGGAGCCTGGCGGAGAGCCAGGGGATGCATGCAGCCTGCCTGTTCTGGCCTGGTTCTGAGGCGGAGATCGCGGGCCATCGGCCGAGTTGGTACGCGTTATTCGACAACAAAACGCAGGCGACTGACGATGTGGAGAAGGCGCGCATCGATGATGCTGTCGCACTGCTGAAGATGCCCGCAGCCGACAGGCCGCACTTCATCACGATTTACTACTCCGAGCCCGATCATGAAGGGCACGAGTTCGGGCCGGATGCGCGGGAGACAAGGGCCGCTGCGTTGAAGATGGATGCGATGATCGGACGGCTAAAGAAGGCTCTGGACTCGACGAAGCTGCCGATCGACCTGGTGGTAGTGAGCGATCACGGCATGACGAAGGTGGAGGGCGGCTGGATCAACCTCGAGGACTTTGCCGACTTAAGTAATTTTGAAACTGCCGGCTCGCTGCTCTACGGCAAAACGGAAGAGGACCGGGCAAGCGCGTACAACAAACTGAAGCAGGCTTCGTCGGAATTTGTTGTCTACCGGCGCAAGGACGTACCGGCGGGGCTTGACTACAATCAAAATCCGCGCGAGGGCGATCCGGTGGTGATTGCGACGGGGCCGTATGCGATCCGCGCGCGCAAGCCGTCAGCCGACAGGCCCGATAATCCGCCTGAGGCCGGGATGCATGGATTTGATCCGCATAAAATTCCGGAGATGAAGGCGAGCTTTTTTGCGGCTGGTCCCGATATTGTGCCGGGAAAAACGGTGGGGACGTTTGAAAACGTAAATTTGTATCCGTGGATTGCACACATGCTTGGATTGCAAGCGCCGAAGAACGATGGCAGTCTTAATATCCTCGCGGGCACACTGCGCGACAATGGCAGAGAGACCGCAAACGCGGATAAGTCGCCACAGGAGTAAGAGAACGATGAACGCAGTGTTGGGGATTGACGGTGGAGGAACTCGGACGCGTGCCTCTATCGTTGATGGCGAGCGGGTTCTGGCGTTTGCAGAGAACGGTTCGATCAAGCGGTTACGGGTGGGCGCGGAAATAGCAGAGGCGAATTTGCGCGCGCTTTTGAAGGATGTATTTGCGCAGGCGGGAGTGCGCAATGTGAAGGCTGCATCGGCCGGTGTGGCCAGTGCGACGATGCCGGGCGTGAAGGAGTGGATTACCGCGGTGTTCAGCGACTTCGGCGTGGAGCAATCCGAGGTTGTGGGCGACGAGGTCATCGCGCTGGACGGAGCTTTCAAAGGCGGCCCGGGAATTCTGCAGATTGCGGGGACGGGCTCAAACTGCATCGGACGCGCGCCAGATGGAGGGCGGGAGACTGCAGGTGGTTGGAGTTCGCGTCTTGGCGATGAGGGCTCAGGCTACTGGATTGGTCTGCATGCGGTTCGACGGGCGCTGAATGCGTTTGATCGGGAGCAGCCGACGCGGGTTCTCGAGACGGTTGGCGGTATGTGGGGAACAAAAACCATTGAAGAACTGGTGAACCTGGGCGATGGTACTCCGGGGCCCGATTTTGCAGCGTTGGCGCCGGCGATCAGTCAGCTTGCTGAAGAGGGAGATGTCGTCGCGCTCGGCGTTTTGAAACAGGCGGCGACGGACCTGGTGGAAAGCGTGTTGCTGGTGCGGTCAAAGCTGCGCCGCAAACACAACATTGTTGCGGAGGTCCCGGTGGCGTGGATCGGCAGCGTGATTGGGAAGTCGCGGCTGGTGCGGGAGCAATTCTTTGCAGGCTTGCGTGCGGGCGCGCCGGGGATGCCGGTAGGTGAGACTGAGGTTGCGGGAATCGACGGCGCATTGTGGCGCGCAAAGCAGTTGGTGAAGGCGTCGGGGTAAGCTTCACGGTCGGAATGCTTTGAGCGCGTTACAATTTGCGTGTTAACGGGGGGCAACCGAAATGCAATGCTTCCGCAGTTTTGCGGTAATACCATTTGCTCGTGCAATTGCCGCTTCGACTTTAATCTTGTCTGCTTTTGCTTGGTGTGGCGCGGCAGGGGGGCAGGATGTTTCGCCCGGTGCGCAGAATCAATCGCAGCAGGCGCCCACTGTCCTTTCTGTGACCACGCATGAAGTTTTGCTGGATGTGGTGGTGACGGATGGCGGGCGTCCAGTGACCGGACTCAAGTCTACCGACTTCATCGTGACTGAGGATGGCAAGCCACAGGTGCTGGCCAGCCTGCAGGAGCATCACCCGATGAGTGCGGCGTTGAATGCTCAATTGGTTTCGAAAACTCCTCTGGGGCCGAACACGTTCACCAATTACAGTCCTGTGGCGAATGCGAATGCTTACACGGTGATCCTGCTGGATGCGTTGAATACGCGCCTTGACGATCAGATGTCGGTGCGACTGGCGCTGATCAAGTATTTAAAGAGCAGGCAACCAGGCGGCCCGGTAGCAATCTTCGAACGAGATACGAAGATGCACATGGTGCAGGGCTTCACTTCCGATCCGCAGGTGCTGATGGCGGCTGCGGAAAGTGCGCGCAACAATCCGCAGTTGCTGAAGCTGGTGCGCGGCACGCGGGAAGAAAACCTGGTGTATCGCATGGACAACGTGACGCTTGGCTTTCAGCTGCTGGGGCGGTATCTGGCGGCGTTTCCGGGGCGCAAGAACCTGATCTGGTTTACAGGTGCACTGCCCCAGTCGAATACGGGGCCGATGAGCGATCCGTTCAACGACGACTTCAGGCTAATGGAGGGCGATCCTCACAAATTGACGGCTGAGCTTACTTTGAGCCGTGTCGCGGTTTATCCCATTGATGCGCGGTCGGTGCAGGTCGCGCCGCAATATGATGCAGCATCGAATCGTGCTCCGCAGCCCAACGCGATGATTCACTTTGAAAACGGACAAGGGTTTCAACACACCAATCTGGATTTGATCGCTGAATCTACCGGGGGACGTGCTTATTACAGTTCTAACGGAGTGGGCTCGAAGATTGCGGAGATCGAGAATAACGGGTCGAGCTATTACACGTTGACTTATGCGACCAGCAACAGAAATTGGAACGGGGAGCTACGCCATATTCGGATCGAGGTTAACCAGCCGCATGTGAAGCTGCAGTATCGACAGGGCTATTATGCGGTTGATCGAACGAAACAGGAGCAGGCGCAACTGGATAAGCTGAGCAAGGCTCAACACGCGGAGGCTGGGACTGCGGGCGGTGAGAATTCTTCGGAACAGACAGAAGCTGAGTCGAATGGGGAACAGACGGCGGCTAAGAGCGCTCCGCCTCCCGTGAATGCAGATAAGTCAGCGCCGCGAAAGGATGCATTCAATGACGCGATGCTTCTGGGAGCTGTTCCGGCTGAGGAAATCATCTTCAACGCTCATGTGTCTGAGAGCGAGAAAGTGGAGCAGCTTAGCAAGGACGACGCGTGGCCGCAGGATAACTACCTTGCAGCGGATTGGAAGTACAAGCCGTTCCGCACCTACACGGTGGAGTTCACGGCAGATGGGAAGACCCTGCAACTGACGAAGGGATCGGATGGATTGCGCCATGTCCGCGTGGCATTTGTCAGCATTGTCTACGATCAGATGGCACAGAATGTGAATTCAATGTTGACTACCATCAACCTCGATATCGACGAGGATCAATACAAGGATTTGCTGGAGCACGGCATCACGGCGCGGCATGAAATTGCCGTGCCGGCAACGGGAAGTTACTTTTTACGGCTCGGTGTACACGATACGGTGAACGATCGCATCGGCGCACTGGAATTTGCAGTCGACCAGGTTCGTCCGCAAGCGGGAGCCTTGATTTCGCAGAGCAAGTAAGCGGCGCAGAGGGAACAGGCTCTAGTTTGCCTGGTGGCCGCCGACGATGGAGGCCAGGAGCTTTCCGGTTGCATCAATCGCGACCATGTTGGCGGATTTACCGGGCGCGAGGCTTCCCGCGCGATGGGCCATGCCGGTCATGGCGGCGGGGTTGGAAGAGAGCAGGCGCAGGGCTTGTTCGATGCTTGCTCCGGTGAACTTGATGAAGTTAACGAGAGCGCGATCGAGGGTGAGCACGCTGCCGGCCAAAACACCGCGAGCAGTTGCACGGCCTTCTTTGACCTGCACGGGGAATCCGCCGAGTTGATATTCACCGTCGGGCATTCCGGCGGCAGCCATGGCATCGGTGACAAGGATGGCGCGCTCTGGGCCCTTCGCTCTCCACCAGAGGCGAACGATTTCAGGGTCGGTGTGAATGCCGTCGCAGATCAATTCGGAGTAGAGATCGTCGTTGGTCAGCACCGTGCCGAGTATTCCGGGCTCGCGATGATCCAGGGGGCGCATGGCATTGAATGTATGCGTAGCGCTGACGGCTCCGGCGGCAACAGCGGCCTGCGATTCGGCGGCGGTGGCATTTGAATGGCCGAGGGAGACGCGCACTCCGCGTGAAGTGGCATGCGCTGCGAGTTCGACCGCGCCAGGCAGCTCTGGCGCGAGCGTCATCATGCGCACATGGCCGTGGGCCGCGTCGATAAGGCGATCGAATGTGGCGATGTTCGGCACCAGAAGATGTTCGGCAGGTTGCACGCCGCGTTTGGAGTGCGAAAGAAACGGACCTTCCAGGTGGATTCCAAGGGGACGCGCACGGCCCGGCTGCGGCAGCTTCGCAATTTCGTTAGCGAGGCCGTCGAGAGCGCGGAGCGTTGCGTCAAGCGAGGCGGTGACGGTGGTGGCGAGGTAGGCACTGGTTCCACGCGATGCCAGGAATGCGCCGATGGTGTCGAGGGCCTGCGGCGTTGCTTCCATGACGTCGTGACCGGCTGCGCCGTGGAAGTGCACGTCAAAATAGGACGGACCAAGAGTGGCGCCGGGAAAATCGACCACCTTCGCGCCCGCGGGCAAGAGGGTCGAGTCGCGGCTGGAGATGGAGTTGATCTTGCCGTCTTCAATGAGGACAATCGGATGCTGGTGGAGGCTGGTTCCGTCCCAGAGCCTCTCTGCGGTCACTACCGTTTGCATGGCTATCCATTATTGCAGGTGAGTGGGACGGTGTGTATTTGTTGCCGATTGTGGGAAGGGAGAGACGCTTGTCACATGCGGGTAATGTGAAGACGGCCCTCATTTGTTATTGTTTTGCCATGCGAAATTCGGCGTGGTTTTTGGTTGCTGGCAGTTTATGGATAGTTGGGGCGCAGACGAGCTTAGCCCAGAGCATTGATCTTGCAACGAGCAAGCAACTGATCGAACCGGTTCCCGGCAATCCGCAACGCCTGAACAGCCTGCCGATGTCGATGGCAATTTCGCCGGACGGGCGATACGTAGTTACGGTAAATGCAGGCTACGGAACCTATGAATCGAAGTACCAGCAATCGCTGGCTGTGTTCGATTTGCAGAGTGGAACGCTGACGGATTTTCCCGACGATCGCACGCCGGTGAGAGCGAGACAGACGCTGTATTCGGGGCTGGCGTTCAGCCGTGACGGAAAGCATATCTACGCGAGCATCGGTTCAGAAGAAGACCCCGAAGGCAAGATGCCGCCTGTCGCGGATACGGCGGACACGGGAAGCGGGATCGTGGTTTATCGGTTCACTGAAGGCAAGATTGAGCCCGAGCGCCTGATCCGTTTGCCACTCGACCAACTGGCAGCGGGGCACAAGACGAAGCTGATTGGGGATGTCGAAGGTGACAAGGGCGTGCCGTTTCCCGCAGCGATTGCCTTGGTGGAGAAAGCTGGAGTCGAGAAACTGCTGGTTGCGGAGAATCTTACCGACGATGTGCTGGTGATCGACCCGGCAAGCGGAAACATCGAACATCGCTTCGATCTGACTGAGAGCAATACGGTGCCGTCGACGTATCCGATTGCGCTCGAGATCTCGAAGGATGGACGCCGCGCGTTTGTTGCGTTGTGGAACGCGTCGGAGATCGTGGAGCTTGATCTCGAGAAGAATACGGTGGGGCGCAAGCTGGCATTGTTGAAACCGGTGAGCGCCATCAAACCGGGAACGCATCCGTGCGCGTTTGCGTTGACAGCGGACGGGAATACGCTTTACGTGGCGCTGGCCAATCGCGACGCAGTGGCGGCGGTGAATGTGGGCGCGGGTCAGTTCAAGGTGAAGGGGTACTTTGATACGCGGCTGCCGGGACAGAGCTACTTTGGCGCAGAGCCGGTGGCGTTGGCGCTGAACGCATCGGGAAACCGGTTGTTTGTTGCCAATATGGCAACGGATGCGGTGGCGGTGATCGACACGCAGAAGTTGACGAAGAAGATATCGCACAGCGGAATGGTCGAGCCGATGGGGTTCGTGCCGACGGAGTGGGCGCCGATGTCGATGGCGTTTCTGCCTTCGGAATCGGGCGGGCGGTTGTTCGTTGCGACGGCAAAGGGAAAGGGAACCGGACCAAATCCATACGTCCCAACCGACGAGCCGCGCAAGCCGGGCATGCCGAAAAGGACCAACTACATTCCTACCTTGCTGTATGGTTCATTGGCGGTATTGAACGAGGCGGAGATCGAGAGTGGGCTGGCTGAATCCACGCAAACGGTGCTGGAGTCGAACCGGATGAAGGCAGCGGCGGAGAAGATCCGCTTTGCTGATGGCACGAGCAATCGCATCAAGCATGTCATCTACATCATCAAGGAAAACCGCACCTACGATCAGATTCTCGGCGATCTTACACAGGACGGGAAACCGGTGGGTAATGGCGACAAGAGTCTGACGATGTTCGGACAGGATGTAACGCCGAATCTGCATAAATTGGCACTGCAGTTTGGCGTGCTGGACAATTTTTACGACTCCGGCGAGGTTTCAGGCGACGGGCATGTGTGGTCGAATGCAGCGATCGGCACGGACTACCTGGAGAAGACGTGGCAGCAAGCGTATCGAGGCGGGGAGCGCACCTATGATTTTGAGGGCGTGGTGGCGGAGGGATTGCCGCTGGAGCAGAAGATTCCGGACGTCAACGAACCGGCGAGTGGGTATCTCTGGGGCAACCTGGCATCGCACGGAAAAACTTACTATCACTTCGGCGAATTTATTGCGCAGGAATATTGCGATGAGGTGAAGACAGCCAATCCGCAGCAGGGGCCGATGCTGGCGGGGAAGACATGCCCGCGCGGTGCTATCGCTCCGGGTGAGGCGTTGCCTGCGGAGTGGGGCGGTGGCACGAACAAATGGCCGTGGCCGATCCCGCTCATCGCTTCGAGCAAGGCGACGAAGCCGGAGCTGGTGGGGCACTTCGCGCCGGAGGGGCCGGACTTCAATCTCGCCATCCCGGATCAGATTCGGCTGGCAGTGTTTCTGCGCCATCTGAAGCAATGGGAGGCTGACAAGAAAGAAGGCAAGGATACGATGCCCAACTTCATTCAGCTTCGGCTACCGGACGATCACACCAACGGGACAGTCCCTTCAAGCCCACCCCGAAGGCTAGCGTTTCGGATAATGATCTTGCGGTGGGACGCGTGGTAGATGTGATTTCGCACTCGCCGTTCTGGGACGATACGGCGTTCTTCATTCTCGAGGACGACGCGCAGGCGGGCGCCGATCATGTGGATGCACACCGCAGCATCGCGCTGGTGATCAGCAAGTATGCGCCGCATGGCAAAGATGGTGGTCCGGTGGTAGACAGCCGGTTCTATTCGACCGTAAGCGTAATTCGGACGATGGAAGACGCTGCTGGGTCTGCCGCCGATGAACAACAACGATGCGTTCAGTTCGCTGATCTCGACTCTGTTTACTGGGGCGGGCGATCAGCCGGCCTATTCGGCGGACTATACGAATCGCGACAATGGGCTGATCTATGCGGCCAATCCGAAGAAGGCAGTGGGCGCGGAAGAGAGCATGAAGATGGATTTCAAGCATGCTGACCGTGCTCCGACGCAGAAGCTGAATGTGATTCTGTGGAAGGACGCGATGGGTTCGAAGCCGGTTCCGGCGATGCTGACGCAGAAGAGGAAGCTGAAGAAGGATGATGACGATTGATTAGTGCGGCTCTTTCCCCGGCGCAAGTAGACTAATTTCAATTAGCCGATCGATCAGTCCGGTATCGCCAAAGTAGAGGCACTCGGGATGAAAATGGTCGTAAGCGCCGAACTGGAGCTTTCCGTGCTTTTCGATCTGAACATGGATGATGCTTCGAGCGATGGTACCGCCAATTGCGGAAATTATTAGCTTGATCGTCGCTGGTTCCAAGGGAAGCATTACAAAATCTTGTCTCGGTGAGATGTGGCGATGAAGGATCGCCGACTCTGCGTTGTTTGCACCTTCAATACTCGTGAACGAGTAACACGTCAGATCGCCCTCAAATGAAATATGAGCATCCCCTGCGAGTTCCTTCATTACTTCGAGCAGGAGCTTATTCTTATGTTTCACTTTCCATGATCGAGTCACGAAGCATTTCTAACACATGCCGCTCGACTAGAGTCCAGTTGATGCAGGATGTCATTCCCCTAGATTCGGTCGGAGTGACACGGAAGACTCCGAAGTTGGCTGCTCTCCCACCCAAACCGCCAAATGCGCGGCTTGGATGGGGCACCCAGCGGTTGCGGTGTCCTGGCAGAAAAGCAACTGCAGGTTCCTCCACTCCCCGTCGCTCGCTCGGGTCGGTCGGAATGACAGATCTTGTTGGTAGGAAACCCGGGTTCCCGAGCCGTTTAGCCCGTGTATGGTTGTAGGCGGCGGAAATCTTCGCCGTTCGGGGGAGCTGTGCAGATTTGGAATCGCAGGAATTTTCTTAAGGTTGCGGGAGCCGTATCGGCGGCGTCGTTAGCGGGCGCAGTGCCTGCAAGTGGGGAGATGGGTCGCAGGGTCTTCACGCTTGCCACGCAGGACGAGCCGGCTAAGCCGGTGGCGGCAAACGATCATATTCAAATCGCCTTAATTGGCGCGGGCGGGCAGGGCATGGGCGATACCCGCTCTGCGGTGCAGGTACCGGGAGTGAAGCTGGTGGCCGTGGCCGACTGCTACGATGGGCGACTTGTTCGTAGCAAAGAGATATGGGGCGACGACGTTTTTACCACACGCGACTACAAAGAGATCCTCGCGCGCACGGATATTGACGCGGTCATTATCGGTACGCCGGATCACTGGCATAAGCAGGCATCGGTGGATGCGATGAAGGCGGGCAAGGACGTCTACTGCGAGAAGCCGATGATTCATCTCTACTCTGACGGGCCGGAGATGATCGAGACGGCGCGGACCACGAAGCGCATCATCCAGATTGGCAGCCAGCGCGTGAGTTCGGTGCTGTATGCAAAAGCAAAGGAACTGCTGGCGTCAGGTGCAATCGGCAAGCTGAACATGGTGACGGCAAGCTGGGATCGCAATTCGTCGATGGGCGCGTGGAACTATACGATTCCGCCGGATGCCTCGACGGAGACATGCGACTGGCCGCGTTTTCTCGGCACAGCACCGAAGATTCCATTCAGCGCGGAGCAGTTTTTCCAGTGGCGCAAGTGGAAGGCCTACGGCAGCGGCGTGGCCGGCGATCTGTTTGTGCATCTGTTCAGTGGAACGCATTTCGTAACCGGAACGCACGGGCCAACGAGAGGGATGGCAACCGGCGCAATTCGTTTCTGGAATGATGGGCGCGACGCGGACGATGTAATGCTGGGGCTCTTCGACTACAAAGAAGGATTCAACCTTAGCCTGCGCGTGAACTTTGTGGATGGCGGGGAAGAGAGCGAGAGCCTGATTTTTACCGGCTCTGAAGGCACGATCCAGATTGGGTGGACCGGTTTGACCGTGAATCGCGTGCCGCGCGAGACAGAGCCGGGCCTTACGATCGATACGTTTCCCAAGGCGATGCAGACGCAGATTCAAGCGGAGTACCGGAAGAAGTATCCGCCACATGGTGGAACGGCGGCGCTGGGCGGCGAAGAGAAATACAACTTGCCGCAGGGATACAGCGACCAGTATGACCACTTCAAGAACTTCTTCGCTTCGGTGCGTTCGCGCAAGCCGGTAGTGGAGGATGCGGTGTTTGGATACCGCGCGGCAGGAGCGGCGCTGTTGAGCAATCTGAGTATTGAAAGAGGCGCCATCGTGAAGTGGGATCCTGAGGCGATGAAGGTGCTGTCGTAGGGGCCCAGCGGAGTTAGCGCGCTTCGCGCGTTAGCGGTGCTGGGAGTTTGGTTGGCGGAGTGGGTCGTTGCTTTCCCACCCAAGCCGCAGAGAGCGCGGCTTGGATGGGGCACCGAACGGGTGTGTCCAGCTTAGCCTTCTTCACCAATTTAGAATCTTGAAATGAGCAAGCGAATCGGAGTGCATTTAGGGACGGCGGGTGGCGCTTCCAATGCGGTAGAGCGCGCGAAAGAGATTGGCGCGAATACGTTCCAGATTTTTTCGTCGAGCCCGCGGATGTGGCGGGCGCCCAAGGTCGATCCGGCGCAGGCTGAGCGGATGCGTTCGCTGCGGGCGAAGCATGACGTGGGGCCGTTGGTGATCCACACCAGCTACCTGGTGAATGTTTGCAGCCAGACGGCGGAGTTTCGCGAGAAAAGTGTTGTGGCCTTTCGAGGTGAGATTGAGCGGGCTTTGACGCTGGGTGCGGAGTTTCTAGTGCTGCATCCGGGATCGTGGAAAGGCCTGACACGCAACGAGGGGCTGAAGCTGGCGGCCGAATCGATTGCGCGCGCAATTGACGGTGTTCCGTGGCAGGGAAGCAATTTCAGCATCCTGATTGAGAACACCGCAGGTTCAGAGTGCTCGCTGGGTGGGAACTTCGAGCAGGTCGCTGAGCTGGTGGAGCGGCTGAAGACGCATGCACCGGTTGGCGTATGCCTCGATACTTGCCACACGCACGTCTCGGGATATGACATTGTGACCGCCGAGGGCTACGCGGAAACGATTACGCAGGCGGACATCACGTTTGGAGTGGACGCAGTGCGGGTGTGGCACTGCAACGATGCCAAGGCTGAGCGCGGTTCAAAGCTGGACCGGCATCAGCATATCGGGCAGGGGAATATCGGCGTCGAGCCGTTTCGCTGGCTGCTGAACGATCCGCGATTTGCGGAGTGCGCGTTTATCGCGGAGACCCCGGTGGACGAGGACGGCGACGAGGAGCGGAATGTTCGTGTGCTGCTGAGCCTTGTGGACTCGCCCAAGGTAAAGGAAGCCGTCACGGGAATTGAGATCGTCATGGATTGTTGGGTGTCAATGAGGGGGCAGTGGGCGGGGCTTCACGCTAGACTGATCTTCACTGTATTGGAGGTCGTCGAAATGAAGATGGTGATTCAAACACTTGCTCTGGCCGTTGTGATGGGATGTGGAATTCCTTATGCCGCGGGTCAGGCAGCGCCCGCGCCAGTTCCGAATCCCAAGCCGCCGCTAAGCCCGTCGCAGACGCTGCTGGACTCGTGGAACGACATCGGGCGAAAGCTGACGGCGATGGCGGAAGACTTTCCTGAAGACAAGTACGACTTCAAGCCGAACAAGGATGAGCGGTCGTTCGCAGAGCAACTGCTGCATGCTGCGAAAGCGAATTATTTCTTTATCGATCCAGTGAAGGGTGTGACGGCGCCACAGGGTGATCCCAAGCGCTCCGACTTCAAATCGAAGGAAGCGATTGTAGCGTTTGTGCGCAAGTCTTTCGGCGAAGGGGCAGCGCTGATCAAGGACAAGGGCGACAACGGGATGAGTGATCTGTTTCTGGACCCGTTTGCGAATCAGAAGAGCCGCTTTTCGGACGGGGCATGGGGATTGATCGAACATTCGGGCGAGCATTATGGGCAGCTTGTGGTGTACTACCGTGTGGCCGGACTGGTGCCGCCGGAGTCAAGGCCGAAGAAGTAGCGTTGTTGCGTTGGCGATTGATTGGGAGCACACTGGTTGCGATCTTGGGTGGGCGCCGAGGACAGAGGGAATGCGAGCGAGACAATTCCTGATCGTGGCGATATTTGCGTGCGATTTGATCGCGCAGATAACTTTCTGCCAACAACCGACAGCGAGGCGTGCGAAGACATGCGCGCCGGATCCAACAAGACACGTGCCGTATTCGGCCGAATTCACTTTGACCGATGTCAAGCCAGGGCCGAATGGAACTCTGGTCACTACAACTATTCTGAAATGCAGGCTCTCGATTCCCATGGTCGATCCTTGGAACTGTCGACTTCTCCCGATCCGATGCACAAGGGGCCGGCCAGGGTCACTGGCGGAGACATGCGATCCGGTGAGCAATACTCAGATGCAGTGGGATTCACGACGGAACCGGGTAACCGTGCTGGCGATGCCCAAGCCTGAAGAAAGACAAGGCTGCTGGGAATCTGAGTTGGGAGATTTCACGATTAGTTTCGCAGACTCCGAAGTTTCCCGCCGCTTCAGGGGCGGTGAGTCCACCAGACCCGGATGCGGCATTCGACAAACCGGCCAAAGCCGACGGTCGATGATCTCGGTGCGACCTCAGTCAAGGGAGTTGAGGTGCTGCGGAACACGCACGACGTGGCCGCCTGCCAGTGCGAGAACCCGGTGAGCGGGAGCCACCCTACCTAAGAGAGGAGCATTGGAACTCTCCTTCCTGGGATATGGTTCCAACAGGAGGTGGATTATCCGCCTTGTCCAATCACACCATCAAGTGGACGCGCGGGTGACGAGTCTCAGCTTGGGTGATCCGGATCCCTCAACGTTTAAGCCGCCTCACGGTTATACGGTGTTCACCGAGACAATGCATCAAGCCCCTGCGAGAAGCACTCCGCAGGCACCCACCAAATGCGGGTCGTACCCAAATCGTAGGCCGCTGCCGAATAGCTCCTGCGCCATCCCATTTACACTGAAAGGTTATGGCGGAAGAAAAAGAGCTTCGTTACGACCCGGCGACAATTGAACCTAAATGGCAGGAGCGCTGGGCCGCGGACCCTGGAATGTATGCGGCTGAGCCTCACTCCTGCGGCAAACCCAAGTATTACGTGCTGGAGATGCTGCCTTATCCGAGCGGCCAACTGCACATGGGCCACGTGCGCAACTACGCGATCGGCGATGCGCTGGCGCGGCATATGTGGATGCGCGGGTACAACGTGCTGCATCCGATGGGCTGGGATGCGTTCGGGCTTCCAGCGGAAAACGCAGCGCTCAAAAACAATACGCCGCCGAGGGAGTGGACACTCGCAAACATCGCGGGAATGAAGCGGCAGTTCCTGCGCCTGGGCATGGGTTTTGACTGGGCCACGGAAGTGACGACGTGCCTGCCCGACTACTACAAGTGGAACCAGTGGTTCTTTCTGCGGATGTACGAGAAGGGCCTGGCCTATCGCAAGAAGAGCAAGGTGAACTGGTGCCCCGATTGTGCAACGGTGCTGGCCAATGAGCAGGTGATCGACGGCCGCTGCTGGCGGCATGAAGACACGATCGTGGAGCAGCGCGACCTGGTGCAGTGGTTCTTTCGTATCACGGCATACGCGCAGGAGTTGCTCGACGGGTTGGACAAGCTCGACGGCTGGCCGGAAAAAGTGCGCACCATGCAGCGCAACTGGATTGGCCGCAGCGAGGGTACCGAGGTTGACTTCGGCGTAGAAAACCGGCCGGAGAAGATTCGCGTATTCACTACGCGCGTGGACACGATTTTTGGCGCGACCAGCGTGCAGTTGGCGCCGGAGCATGCGCTGGTGACGTCAATGGCTGCCGATGATGCGGGTTTGCGCGAGCAGGTGGCAAAGCTGCTGGAAGAGCAGAAGAAGGCGCGCGAGACCGGCGATATCGGTGCGATTGAGAAGCACGGAATTCCGACGGGAAAGTTTGCCATCAATCCCTATAGCGGCGAACTGGTGCCGATATGGGTAGCCAATTACGTGTTGAGCGATTACGGGACGGGTGCCATTATGAGCGTTCCGGGACACGATGCGCGCGACTTTGAATTTGCGAAGAAGTATGCGATTCCGGTGCGTCGCGTGATTGCACCTGCCGATCCAAATGCAGAGGAACCGGAGCTGCCGTTTCTCTCAGAGGACGGGGTACTGGTGAACTCCGGTGAATTTAATGGGCTGAGCTGTGCGCAGGCCCAGAAAAAACTCCAGGAGGTTGCTGCAGGCAGCGGTTTTGGCGAGGCGACAATAACTTTTCGTCTAAAGGACTGGGGCGTGAGCCGGCAGCGCTATTGGGGAACGCCGATTCCTATGATTCACTGCGAACGCGATGGCCTTGTGCCGGTGCCGGATGATCAGTTGCCGGTGCTGCTGCCCGAAAAGATCGAGATTACGCAGCAGGGTGGATCGCCGCTGTCGCGCGTGCCGGATTTTGTAAATGTGACGTGTCCCAAGTGCAAGGGGCCAGCGAAGCGCGAGACCGACACGATGGATACATTTGTCGATTCAAGCTGGTACTTCTACCGCTACACGGATGCGAAGAATGCTGCTGCGCCCTTCGATCCCGCCGCGGCGCAGTACTGGTTCGAGATCGATCAATATATCGGCGGGGTTGAGCACGCCATTCTGCATTTGATCTATTCGCGGTTCTGGACGAAGGTGATGCGCGACCTCGGATTGATTACCAATGACGAGCCCGCAAAGCGGTTGTTCACGCAGGGCATGGTGATCAAAGATGGCGCGAAGATGTCGAAGTCGAAGGGCAACGTGGTATCTCCCGACGAGATGGTGGCACGCTTTGGCGCGGATGCTGCGCGCATGTACGCGCTGTTCGCTGCGCCGCCCGATCGTGATCTGGATTGGCAGGAGGATGGTGTCGCCGGGGTGAGCCGCTTTCTGGGGCGCGTGTGGCGGATCGTCACGAAATATTCGGCCGTGGCTCGCGCGGCTGCGCAAGACGCGTCTGGCGTTTCGAACGGCAGCGTAGCGCAGAAGCTGTTGCGCAAGCTGCATCAAACGACCGCAAAAATCACCTTGGACTTTGAAGGGCGATGGCACTTCAATACGTGCGTCGCGGCCATCATGGAGCTGGTGAACGAAATCCAGGGCGCCGACGCGCAACTGGCTGCGGGGGAAGTTCCGGCAGCGGTGATTCGCGAGTTGCTGCAAACGCTGGTGCTCTTGATCGCGCCATTTGCGCCCTATCTTGCCGCGGAACTGTGGGAAGAACTTGGCGGCGAGGGTGCGGTGCTTCGTCAGCCGTGGCCAAAGAGCGATCCGGGATTGGCCAAGGAAGACGAGATCGAGATTCCGGTGCAGATCAACGGCAAGCTGGTGAGTGTGGTTCGCGTGCCGTCTGGTTCTGATGCCAAAGTGATCGAGGCGGTGGCGCTCGGAGACGAAAAGGTCAAGACGCGTATCGCGGGGAAGACCGTGGTGAAGGTCATCGTTGTGCCGGGACGCGCTGTGAACCTCGTTGTAAAGTAAATGGTCGTGAAGTAATGCGCAACGCAGTTGAGGCTCAAGTAATCGCAGACCGCAGAGCGGCGCAGGTTCGCGGCACGCAGACGCTGGTCGATCAGATGGGCTGGATGTTGCGGCGCCCCGGCATTGTGGCGATCGAAGTGGGTTGGCGCTGGCTGTTTGGCGTGCCGTTTCTGCTGGTGTGCGGGGCGCGTCTACAGCATGTGCTAAGCATTCTTTCACTGGAAGAATCGGGGCTGCGCAGCATCGATGTGCAGAATCCGTGGATTGCGGCGGCACAGTTGAGCCGCGCATTTGCGAAGTATGAGCCGCTTGTGGTTCGCGAACTGATGTGGCTGTTGCCGATTGGTGCGCTGGCATGGATCGTGGTCTCGGGCATGGGCCGCAGTCTTGCGTTCTGCCGGATGGAGCCGCGGCTTCGGTTTCGTCCATTTTCGATGATGGCGTTGCAGGTTGTCTGGCTGGCGCTGTTTGGCAGTGTATGCGTGGGATGGTTTCTGTCGGTTAGCCGGGTGGCGGCCACGCACTTTCGCGGCAACGTCGAGCCGGACCTGATCGGGTTTGCTATCTGGCTGATTTTTTTGTCGCTCTCGTTCTTTACGGTGTGGGCGCTGCTGGGGTGGATCGTCTCTGTGGCGCCCGTGTTGATGTTGTTTGAGGAGCGGACTCCGCTTGGCGCGCTAGCTAAAGGTTTGCGACTGGGAAAGACGTTCACTTCCGAGCTGGTTGAAATCGGCATGGTGATGGGGATCGTGAACCTGGCGCTGATGATCCTGGCGATGGTACTGTCGGCGGCGCCGCTGCCCTTCAGCGATCAACTGGGCGGTGAGGCATTGCACACGGTGTGGGCGGGAGCGGCGGTGTTCTACCTCATCGCTCACGATTACTTCCAGCTGGTGCGGCTGAAATGCTTTGTGCGGTTCTGGATGATTTTTCGCGGCGAAGCCACAAGCTAGAACAGACGATGCAGCGGTAGCTACTTCGAGCTTTCTGCCGATTCCTCTTTCAGATATGTCGCGCTGAGGGTCTTCTTTTCTTTGGCGATGGGCAGCGCGATGGGCAGGAGCGTGGGGTAGAACTGCACGAACGTCGTATCGACGGCTGCGTGGGCGGCGTGGCAGGTGTAGCAGGGAGCGCCCTGAGGGATCAGGGTGCCGTTTTTGTCTGGCGCATCGAATTCGAAGAAGGCCCATTTGTTGGGGAAGCGCGCTTCATCCTTGACGTGGACTTCGAGACCCATGATCGCGGTGTCCTGGAAATGTCCCTGCTGGTTAATTGACCCTTTGCTTTTGGCGCGGCGCACTTCAAGGACCATGACGGTTTTGTCCGGCCAGGTCCCGGTAGCGACGAAACTGCGCCAGGCGGCCGGGTTCACGAAGACGTTATCGAACACCGATTGCCCCTGCATATCCATCGCTTTGGGCGAGTAGCTCATGTCGATGCCGGAGGTTAGATAAACCCATTCGCGATAATCCTTGAGCGGCTGCAGGTCGCCTTTGTCGTTGTATGCGGGGCGGTGTCTTTCGCGGCGTGAACCAACTTTGCGGGGTGAGAGACAAAGGAAATTGCAACCGCAAAGACGAGAAGGCAAACGACGGTTGCGGGGATTCGGGCTTTGGGGAACATTACTGACCTCCGATGCAATGGAAACGCATCCGGCCTCGCGGAAGTTCCTGAAAAATAATTCGATTGGCCCGTCGGAGTGGTTGGCGGGTAATCGATCTAGAAGAGCTTCAACCGAATCACAAAGTACTTCTTGGGGTCTTTACGAATCGCCTGAAGAAGCTGCTGCGCCTGATCCATGGTCTGATCGGTGTGGTCATACACCGAACGATTCTGCATGAGCTGACCGATGGTGCCCTTGCCTTGATCGATGCCGGTGAGGATGGCGTCGAGGCGGGAGATGGTGTCATCCAGTTTTTTGGCGAGTTCGGGGTCTTTCGCCAGCTTGCCGATCGAACCCTTACCGGAGTTTACGTCGGCCAATAGTTGGTTGGCGTTTGCCACCGTGGAATTCAGGTTGTTATAGAGGGTGTCGTCTTTGACAAACTTGCCGGCGGTGCCCTGACCGTTCTGGATTCCCTGGGCGATGTTGTCGAAGCGGGCGATTACAGAGTCGGCGTGGTTATAGAGGGCTTCATCGTTCACGAGCTTGCCCAGGGTCCCATTCCCGCTGTTGATGGCCGCGGTCAACTTTTCCACGTTGTCGGCGATGTGATTGAGCTTGGAGTAGAAGGCTGGATCGTTAATCAAGCCGCCGATGGTGCCGCGCTTGGAGTTCAGAGTGTCCACCAGCACGTTGGCGTTCTTCATCAGCTTGCTGATCTGTTCTATAGACTCCTGGCTGGCGCTGATAACGCCTTGCAGGCTGGGAGCTTCAGTGGAGCGGAGTTCGGTGTTGTTGGCTGGCTCGGGCCCGATGGCGTGTGCTGACGTGATATCGACGAAGCTGTCGCCCAGCACTCCAGCCTGGACGGTGGAGGTTGTCGAATCTGTATGCAGGAAATGGATATACTGGCCGCCGACCCGCATCGTGATTTCGACGGGGGTGGGGCTACGGTCGGGGACGACCCGAATCTTCGTGATGTTTCCGATGGTGACGCCTTCCAGCGTGACCGGTGCGCCGTTTTTCAATCCGCCGGCGTTATCGAAGTAGGTGCGAAGAGTGAGTTTGCGGGCGAACAAGCCACCGGTGGCGGACGACATGAGGAGGATGACAAGAACAAGAACGGCCATGGCCGCAAGGACCAATGCGCCAACTCTCAGCTGGGACCACTGAATCTCTTTACGGCTCGGCACTCAAATCCCCTCGATGAGGTCGACCCGACCGGACTACCTCATCGCCTTGAGAATAGCAGAAAGGGCAGGGGTTACCCGTGATCTCCCCAAACGCGACGCGGAAGAGACGGATGGATGGGGATCGGGGCGGAGAGGCAGCGACCCTATTTGCGATAGAGAGTTAGATTTGCCTGGGGCGGAGACTTAATTCTCAAGGATTACGTTGGCCATGGAGAGGGTGGCGGTGTGGGTGATGGAGAGCGCCGCATGGGCAACGCCGAGTTGGGCTGCAATCTCCGCTGCCCTGCCATGAAAGTGGAGGCTGGGGCGTCCTCCGGGCTCGCGCACTACCTCGATTTCAAGCCAGTTCACGCCGCGGCTGATGCCGGTGCCAAGTGCTTTGGCGCCCGCTTCTTTGGCGGCGAATCGCGCGGCCAGGCTCTCGGCTGCGTTCCGCTTGCGCATACAGTAGGCCTGCTCCGCGGCGGTGTAGACCCGATCGAGGAAACGCTGTCCGAAGCGCTCGAGCGACTGCTGGATGCGCGCAATTTCAACAAGATCAATGCCGCTGCCGACGATCATGCTGTGTACCAAGCTAACATCCCGCGCCGCCTTTGCTTATGTGGGTGCCGGACTGGAATTTGCATTCGCTGCCGACATGGCTGATCCACGATAGGACATCATGATCTTTCGTTGCCGGTTGCCGATAATCGGGGTATGAAACAGGCTTTGACCTTACGCGACGCTCTGCAGCCGGGCGCGATTCCTTGGGCTTTACAGATGAGGGCAATCTCAAGGGAAGAGCCGAATCGGGTTGTCCGGTCCGTTACAGGCGCGATCCTGGGATGCGGAGGCTGGGTTTTGAGCCGCAGCGCGAGTGACCAGGGCCTGATCGACATTTTGTTTGAGTTTGAACGGCAGTCGTGCCTTGAGATTTACAGCATTCTCATCGCGGCTGGGGTGGAACTGAGCCAAAGTGCGCATATCCGTTTCACGGAACTCTGCCAATGCACGCGGCTGGTTCGAAAGGATTGCAGTGACGAGATCGTGAGCATCGATCTGGAAATCCAGACGTTCGCGATGAATGAAGGAAAGGACGTGCCAGCGTTGACGCCCCACTCGTGAGCCAGGGGGTTGATGGGCTAACCGGCTTCCACGAGGCCGTAGCGGCGCTGCCACGCTTCTCTGAGGCGGGCCCAGACGCGAGCGCGCTCAGCTTCAGTGCCTTCGCCTGGCTTTGCAGTGGCGAATGTTTCTGCCTCGCGCTTGGCTAATTCGAGCAAGGCACGGTCGCGCACCAGATTAGCTACGCGGAAATCCGGCAGGCCTGCCTGGCGGGTGCCAAAGAATTCTCCGGGACCGCGCATCGAGAGGTCGAGTTCCGCCAATTCAAATCCATCCTGGGTTCGGACCATGGCACCTAGTCGTTCCTCAGCCTGCTCGGATACTTTTTGCCCGGTGATCAGGATGCAGTAGCTTTTGGCTGCGCCGCGGCCAACGCGTCCGCGAAGCTGGTGGAGCTGTGCGAGGCCAAAGCGTTCCGCGTGCTCCACTACCATCACGGTGGCGTTGGGAACGTCGACGCCGACCTCTACGACCGTTGTTGCCACGAGCACATCGGTCTCGCCACGCTGGAAGCGGCGCATGATGATTTCTTTATCGTCGGCATTGAGCCTTCCATGTAACAGGCCCACACGCAATCCCTTGAGAGGCCCGGTGCGCAGTTTCTCGTGCATCGCCACGGCGGACTTGAGCTCCGCTGCTTTACTTTTGGGAGGGGATTTCTGGCCGGAGCCTCCCGAGAAGAGGTCAGCGGTCTTGCCTTTGCGCACCGACTTTGCGGGGCGCGATGGGGGCTCAGCAACTGCTGCCGCGGGTTCGTCGTGGGAAAAATCCAGCTCCGGGCTGGTCGTCGCTGCTGCCCTCAATCACCGGATAGACGATATAAGCCTGCCGCCCTTGCGCCACTTGTTTGCGCACGAAGTCCCAAACATCTTCGCATCGCTCCTCGGGCACGCGGCGGGTGACGATGGGGGTGCGTCCGGGAGGAAGCTCGTCGAGAATGCTGACATCGAGATCGCCGTAGAGGGACAAGGCGAGGGTGCGCGGAATGGGCGTCGCCGTCATCACCAGCACATCAGGCTCGGGCTGATTCGGCTTCTTCATCAGCTTGAAACGCTGCATCACGCCGAAGCGGTGCTGCTCATCGACGACGACGAGGCCAAGACGATCGAATTCCACCTTCTCTTCGATCAACGCATGCGTGCCGATTACCAGTTGCGCCTCGCCGCGATTGATCAGCCCTCGACTGGTACGCTTGCGGTCTTCATCGAGCGAACCGGTGAGGAGTACGAGTCTATATTTTCGCGAAGAGCGCTCGAGCAGTTTGCGAGCCGCAAGAAAATGTTGGGTGGCAAGGATTTCGGTAGGCGCCATCAATGCCGCCTGGTAGCCGTTCTCAATTGCCACAAGCATGGCCTGCAAGGCGACGATGGTTTTGCCGGAGCCTACATCCCCTTGCAGCAGGCGCCGCATGGGACTGGAAGCGCGCATGTCAGTGACGATTTCGCCGAGGGTGCGTTTTTGTGCCGCAGTGGGATGGAACGGCAGAACCTCGCGGATGGCTTCGCGGACTTTATTGTTGGTCTCAAATGCGACTCCGGCACGTTCGCGCATGCGGCGACGCTTCAACTCGAGGCCAAGTTCGAGGAAGAACAACTCCTCGAAGATCAGGCGGCGGTGGGCCGGTGTTGCCCAGGATTGCAGTTGGGTGAGCGACGTGCCTTCCGGTGGGAAGTGCACTTCGCGCAGGGATGCTTCGCGATCTGGCATGTCGAGCCGGGCGAGCATCTGCGCGGGCAGGCATTCAAGCACATTTCCGTGTACGGAATCGAGTAGGTTGAAAATCACCTTGCGCTGCCAGCGCGACGCCAGCCGGGAGCCGCCCAGCGATTCATAAACCGGAGTGATGCGGCCGACTTCGAGCAAGCGGGTCTCCGCATCGTCGCTCGAGTCGGGCAGAAGCTCGAACTGCGGCTGAATCATTTTGAAATTGCTGGTGGAGCGAGATGGCTCGACCTTGCCGTAGAGGGCCACGGTTTGTCCGGCGTGAAACTTGCCCTCAAGGTAGGTGGCGTGGAACCAGAGGCATTTGAGCGCGTGCCGCCCCTGCCCTACGGTGAGTTCAAACAGCGGCATCCGGCGCGTGCGTAGAAGAGCGGAGCCACGCACTTCGGCAATCACGCTGGCGGTTTCGCCCGGCTTTAGTTCATCGAGGCTGCGCGGATTCTGGCGGTCTTCATAGCGAAAGGGAAGATGGTAGAGGAGATCTTCGGCAGTCAGGATGCCCTTGGCCGCGAGCATCTCCGATACTTGCGGACCGACGCCGCGCACAAACTTTACTGGACTATCGAGGCCGGGCACACTCCGGATGCTAACGCATTTGGCCCGAGCGCGTACCGATGAGCGGAAACGCGACGTGAAGCTCGCGGGAAGGCGCGTTTGCTGCTTTGCAATCGGATGAGAGGAAAGGGATAATCATCGGCATCCCAGGGAATTGTGCCGTTCAGATTGAGAAGGCGGAAGCTAAAAATGACAACGGTTGCGACGATCATGTCGGAGTTGAAGAAGAAGGGCAAGGAACAGACACGCAAGATTTATGCGCGACACGGGATGAATCCCGAGCGAGTTTACGGCGTCAGCGTGGCGGACCTGAAGGTGATTGCGAAGACTATCAAGGGTCAGCAGGACCTTGCGTGCGAACTTTATGAGACTGGCAACATGGATGCGATGTATCTTGCCGGAATGGTGGCCGATGGCTCGCGACTAAGCAAGGTGCAACTGAACAAATGGGCCAAGAGCGCGTCTGACCTGCAGATGATCGCGGAATACACGGTGCCGTGGCTCGCTGTTGAAAATGCGATGGCGCGCGAACTGGCGCTGGAATGGATGGACTCAAAGGATGCTCAAATCGCTGCTTCTGGATGGTGCAGCTACTCGGGATTGTTGTCGATCAAGCCAGACGAAAGTCTCGATATGAAGGAAATTCAGGGTCTGCTTTCAAGGGTGACGAAGCAGATCGACGCAGCGCCCAATCGCGTAAAGATGACGATGAACAACTTTGTAATTGCGGTGGGCACTTACGTTAAGCCGCTACTGAAGGAAGCCAAGGCTGTGGCAAAGCAACTTGGCGCGGTGAAGGTGGATGTCGGAGATACGGCGTGCAAGGTCCCGCTGGCGACTGCTTATATCGAGAAGAATGAGAAGGCGGGAAGAGTTGGGAAAAAGCGCAAGACGATTCGATGCTGAATGTTTAGGTTTTTAGTCTTTTAGAATTCTGAAATTGCATGGCGGGCCGTTCGCACTTCAGCGGCCAGAACGCGGAGAACCCGGACCGCGATCGCCGGATCGGTCATCATGAGGCTGTTGAAATCCTCGCGGTTCACGAAACCAAGTTCCGCATCTTTATCGGCGGTGGCAGTGAGGGTGTAAGGTTCATTGCCGATGAGAGCCGGAAGCCCCAGCAGTGCGCCGGGGTGAAGCGTGATGGACATCAGGTCTCCGCCGGTGGGTGATTCCATTGTGAGCTTGGCGGTGCCTTTGCGCAGAATGTAAAGGCCGGCTGGTTTGCCGCCCTGAGCGAACAGGCGGCGTGATTCCGAGCAGACAACGGTCGAGGAGCGCTTCTCCAGAGCGTCAATGAGCTCTTTTTCAGCGACAAACGATGATGAATCAAAATTCACCGAAGCACTCCAAAACGTCCGTGTGGCCATTGCAATCAAAGCAAATCCTATCGAGCCATAATTTCACGGATGTGAGCCTCAATTTGTGATGCCCGTCACTCCCGATAATCGAGTATCACGTTGTGCTTTTTTTATGCCCAATTTAACGCGACTGATAGACCTATCTAGTTTAAAAACAATAAATTACGGTTGCCCTTCATGGAATTCAAGTTCGATTAAGAAGGCGGCGAACTAATACTCTTGCATTGGATGCATTCGTGGGCTGAACAGCTATCTTGTTATTTGTTTGTCGAGTCAACGACAGTAGCTCCAGCCGGGGCTCCGGGTGTACGGGCAAAAACCACGTAGGTGTCATCGCCGGTTTTCTCGCGCTTGACGATTGTCCAGCCAGCGGTGTGCTTCAAGAGGTAGGCCACGGGCATGTTGTCGGTGACCAGGACATGGTCGATTTTGTACTTATCGAAGACTTCGAGCGGCGAGACGACATACATGGCCCTGAGATAGTCGGCAAGGACTCCGCGGTGCTCAAAGATGTCGAAGCGGGAGTCGATAAAGTCGGGCTTGGACAGGAAGCTCATCATCCCACCGACGGTGTCGGAGTCGAATGTCCTCCACGACGGCTGGATCTCCTCAAGCGTTTGCATCGGGAAAAACGTACCGAGCTTTTCTCGGAGGTTTTTCTCGCTGGGGAAGATGAACAGAATGACAAGCGCGGCGGCGACTACCATGAAGGCGTTTGCGGCGGGTATCGTCTTCTCGTCGGAACTGAGATTGAACCCACGGTGAATGTCAACGGCAATGATTGGGGTGACGATGACGGCGGCCAGAAATGCGAAGCGCATGTGGTCCAGCGCCGCGTACCACGCGAAGAAGACGAACGCGAGTTCGTAGATGCGCCATTTGCGTCCCTTGAGCGCATTCGTAGATGACCATGAGGCACATCGCGGCAAAGGCGGCTACACCTGCGGCGGTGCTGAGACTCAGCGGTTTCCACTCCATCACGTTCGCGATGTTCAATTTCTGGTTGGCCATCATGTCGATGGGATTCCAGATCAGGTGCCATCCGTAGGGATTGATCATGAGCGCGCCCACGCATACGGCGAGCACGGTCAGCAGGCGATTGAGTTCCGGGCGGGAGAAGGGCTCCTGCTCGATTGCACCCATCTTGAATTCAAAGGAGCCACACAGGATGAAAAGGACGAAGAGTGCAAGGCCGATGAGCCAGCTGCCGTGCAGGTTTATCCAAATACAGAAAAGCGGTGGGAGCAACCACAGCGACCGCGTTTTTCCTTCCTTATAAGATTCGAGGATTAGCAACTCCGAGGACATTGCGAGATATGCCACCGAGATGGTTCGTGGTCCGGAGTTCACCGAAATTAACAAGAAGGCAAGTGCTGCGGCCCACCATGCGGCGCCGGCATGACCTGACTTTCGGTATCCGCGCCAGTAAAGAAGAATGAGGTTGGCGCAAAAAATGATCCACTCCGCAAAGTAGATGCCGCGCAGATGAAGCGCCTGGTAGCCGAACCAATAGGGCAGTTCAGAGAGCCACTCCGGGTTGACCCACGGCTGGCCGCCAACCGTGAAGGAGTTGGGCTCGGTCCATATGAAGTGATGCGTGGTCATCAGCTGGCGAGCGTCTGCCAGGTGCCACCAGATATCGGGATCGCGCATCGACTCGCGCGCGGGGTTCAGAGAGACCGTGAAGATGACGGGCAGCGCCATGAGGATTGCGATGTTCATGAGGTGCCGCGTGAAGATGCGTTCGAAGGCGCGCTTCAGGGGGCTGGCCGCTGCAGTCGGGGCGGTTCCGGAGGGTGCGGGGCTCTCGATGGCCGAGGTGGAGTCCATGGTTCTACGTTACCTGTCTCGCAATCTGACGGGGAAGCATAACTGCAGGGGGGCGCATACACGGTGGTACTGTTTTTGGCGCCTAAGACCAGGGTTATCTGTGTCCTAATGGGAAAGACTGGAGACTTGGAAAAGAGCGCATTAGAGAATGAAAGGCACGAGCGCGGAGACGTGCTGGGAGTAAGCGTCGTATTTCGCGCCAAAATGATCACGCATCAAGTGTTCTTCCATGCGGAGCTTTGTCCAAAGGGCGATCAGGATCAATGCCAGGGCAATGATGCCGCGGATCTGCATGATTGCAATCGCGGTTCCGAGGAATCCGGCGAGAAGGCCGGTATAGATGGGGTGGCGCACGAGGGCGTATGGGCCGGTGACAATCAGTTCGTGATCGTCTTTGAGCGTGACGGCGAGGCTCCAGTTGCGGCCAAGGTGATGGCGTGCCCAGATAGAGAAGAGCAGACCTGCGAGGGTGAGGATGATGCCGCCGAAAAATGTCCACTGGCTGGTAGCAATGGGTGTCCAGTAGAGCCATGCAAACCCGGGGAGTGTCGAATCCGGAAGGAAGAGCAAGGCAATCGCAAGCAGGAAGAGAATCAGCCGGAAAATACGGGAGGGGGTCGGTTCAAGGCGCTGAGTCCCCTTGACGTTGGCGGACATCAGCCGCCAGTAGACGATGAACGCTGACCACATTGATGGCAGCAGAAAAGCGTACAACGAATGCATGCAATCTCCCGTTGGGCAGCTTGAGAGATATTATGCGGCAACGTTGCAGGTGTTTCTGGATTAATTCCTGCGGGGTTTGGTCTGGACGATACTTGGCCTCCGGCAAAAGCTGTTCGGAAGAAAGTCTACACGGAGGATGGGAAATTGCCTTGTCAGGCTTTGGGCTTGGCGGGAATGGCCGCTAGAACTTCATCGAGCGCCGATTCCCACGAGGCCAGATGCACGTCGAAGGTGCGCTGCAATTTTTCGTTGGAGAGGACGGAGTTCTGCGGCCGTTTCGCGGGGGTTGGATATTCGCTAGCCGCAATGGGATTGACCACAGGTTTTTTCCCATCGAGCAGACCTGATGCACGATCGAAGATTGCGCGCGCAAAGCCACACCATGAAACGCTGCCTGCGCAGGTCATGTGATAGGTGCCTGCCCATGTGTCTGCGTCTGCAAATTTTCCGGTAACGATTCCGGTGGCGATCGCGTGGGTTGCACGGGCCAGTTCAGCTGCTGATGTGGGTGCGCCGATCTGATCGTCAACGACATTCAGCGAGTCGCGATCGCGGCCGAGCCGCAGCATCGTGAGCAGGAAATTCTTTCCTTCGGGTGCGTAGATCCAGCTGGTGCGAAAAATAAGATAACGGCCGCCCGCCTTGCGAATTGCCTCTTCGCCAGCAAGTTTGCTGGCACCGTACACACTCAGGGGATCGGTTGAATCCTCTTCGACCCAGGGGCCCTTCTTCGAGCCGTTAAAAACGTAGTCAGTGGAGTAATGAATCAGCAGGGAACTGGCGCGATGAGCCTCTTCTGCAAGAACGCCCGGGGCGTGGCCGTTGATGGCGAAGGCGAGTTCGCGTTCGGTCTCCGCGCGATCGACAGCCGTGTAGGCTCCGGCGTTGATGATGATGTCGGGCGCAATCTCGCGCACCGTTGCGCGAATCTGGTCTGGATTGGAAAGATCGAGAGAACCCCGGTTGTACGGAATCACTTCAGCTGATCCGGCCAGAGAAGCGAGTAGTGCGCGACCCACCTGTCCATCCGCTCCAGTTACCAGGATTCGCGGCCACACACTCACGCGAATACCTCGGCCATCTCAAGGGTTGCTCCGTTCGCGTCCTTGTCGGAGACGATCGCTTCCTCCGGCACGACGGGCCATGCAATCGCGAGGTCGGGATCGTTCCACACAATGGTGCGCTCACCCTTGGGATTGTAGGAATCGGTGACCTTGTAGGCAAAGCCCGCTACCTCGGTCAGAACCAGGAATGCGTGACCGAATCCTTCGGGGATCCAGAGCATTCGTCCATTTTCGCCGCTGAGCTCGACTGCTACGTGCTCTCCGAAGCAGGGGGAGCTTCGCCGCAGATCGACGGCAACATCGAGCACGGCGCCGTGCGTGGCACGCACCAGCTTGCCCTGCGCATTGAGGATTTGGTAATGGATGCCGCGGACAACATTCTTCTTCGACACTGAGAAATTGTCCTGTACCCAGGTGCAGGGCAAGCCTGCATCGTCGAACGCCTGGTGATTCCACGTCTCCCAGAAAGCACCGCGACTATCGCTGTGAATCTTGGGGGTAATCAGCATCACGCCGGGCAGGGATGTCTCTTGAATGTTCATAGCTCGCCTGATCCTGCAGGAATGTGCCGTTCGTGACGCAGCGCCAGCAAATACTGTCCGTACCCGCTCTTAGCCACGGGTTTCGCCAGCGCTTCAAGCTGGTCGGCATCGATGTATCCGAAGTGATACGCAATTTCTTCGGGGCAGGCGATCATCAGTCCCTGCCGCTTCTCGATGGTCTGAATGTACATGCCTGCTTCAAAGAGCGAATCGTGCGTGCCAGTATCGAGCCATGCCATACCGCGGCTCATCACCTGTACCCGCAGTTTGCCGGCTTCAAGATACAGCCGGTTCAGGTCTGTGATTTCCAATTCGCCGCGCGCGGAGGGTTTCAAGTCGGTCGCGAGCTTTACCACATCGTTGTCGTAGAAATAGAGGCCGGTAACGGCGTAGCGCGACTTCGGCTTATTGGGCTTTTCTTCAATGCTGATCGCTTTCCCGGCGCTGTCGAACTCAACGACACCATAGCGTTCAGGATCGTGCACCGGATACGCGAATACGAGGGCGCCGCTCTTCAACTTCGCTGCCTGCTGCAGATCGCGCGAGAACGATTGTCCGTAAAAGATGTTGTCCCCGAGGATCAGCGAACAGGTATCGTTGCCGATGAAGTCGCGGCCGATGGTGAAAGCCTGCGCGAGCCCGTCGGGACTGGGCTGAACGGCGTATGTAAGGTTGATTCCCCAGCGTTTGCCATCGCCGAGCAGATCCGCAAATCTTTGCGTGTCTTCCGGGGTTGAAATGATGAGAATGTCACGCAGGCCCGCGAGCATCAGAGTGCTGAGCGGGTAGTAGATCATGGGCTTGTCGTACACCGGCAAAAGCTGTTTTGAAACTACGTGCGTTACAGGATACAGACGCGTTCCCGAACCACCGGCAAGAATGATTCCTTTCATTGCGCGATTCTCTCCTCGTAGTTTTGCTTGATCCACGTGAGATAGGCGCCGCTGCGCACATTCTCGATCCAGGATGCGTGATTGAGATACCACTCGACGGTGTTGCGGAGGCCGCGTTCGAAGTCGACAGAGGGCATCCAGCCAAGCTCGCTTGCGATTTTGCGGGCATCGATCGCGTAACGGCGGTCGTGACCGGGGCGGTCGGCGACATATTTGATCAGCTTGCGCCGGGAACCGATGGCAGGATCAGGCCGCAACTCATCAACGAGATCGCAGATTGTATTGACGACATGCAGATTGTTGCGCTCGCTGTTGCCGCCTACGTTGTAGGTTTCGCCGAGCCTGCCTTTTTCGAGCACCGCCCGAATGGCGGAGCAATGATCGTCGACAAACAGCCAGTCGCGGACGTTTTGTCCATCGCCGTAGACAGGAAGCGCCTTGCCTTCGAGCGCATTCATGATCATCAGGGGAATCAGCTTCTCGGGGAATTGAAACGGGCCGTAGTTGTTAGAGCAGTTGGTGGTGAGAACCGGCAGTTTGAAGGTGTGGAAGTAAGCGCGGGCGAGGTGATCGGAAGCCGCTTTCGAGGCCGCGTAGGGACTGTTGGGCGCGTAGGGCGTCGCTTCAGAGAATGCGGGATCTTCGGGACTCAGGGTTCCGTAAACTTCATCGGTGGAAACGTGCAGGAAGCGGAATGATTCCCTGGCGGCATCATCGAGCGCCGACCAGTAGCGGCGCGCCTGTTCGAGCAGCGTGTAGGTGCCTTGGACATTGGTATGAATGAATGCGCCCGGATCGACGATGGAGCGGTCGACATGGCTTTCGGCGGCGAAGTGAACGATGGCTCGTGGACGATGCTCTTTGAGAGCGGCTGCGACTGCGTCAGCATCGCAGATGTCGGCGCGCACCAACCGATAGCGCTTGTCGGTATCGAGAGCGGCAAGGTTTTCAGGGTTTCCGGCATAAGTCAGCAGGTCGAGATTGACAACAGGAGTACCAATTGTCTCGATCCAGCGCAGCACAAAATTTGAACCAATGAAGCCAGCGCCGCCGGTTACAAGGATTGTATTTTTTGAATCTGTCATCGACGAACATCTTCCTTTATTTTGGGAGATCAGGAGACTGAAGCGGATGAGATGGAAATCTCGATGTCCCGTTGATTTTGATCCGGGCCCGACAGGTCGGCACTAAGTCTATTGTATTTCACAGGCTGAACTTTTGATTTCACACGTTGAGTTGTTTTCGGCGAACGGCATGACTGCAGGCCTTCGTGCATAGACTTTGATGCAGCTTAGGCGAGAAACATGCAGTCGCCATAACTGAAAAAACGATACCGGCTCTCGACGGCATGACGGTACGCGGCCAGTACGCGCTCCCGGCCTGCAAATGCACTTACGAGCATCAAGAGGCTCGATTGGGGCAGATGGAAGTTGGTCAAGAGGGCACCGACTACCTTGAATTTGAATCCAGGTGAAATGAAGATCTCAGTTTCGCCGGAGTGGGCAGCAATGGGCGCAGATTCGGCGCGCAACGCCGCAGATTCTAGAGTCCGGACGACGGTGGTGCCGACGGCGACGATGCGGCGTCCCCGGCTCTGGGCGCGATTGAGCGCATCGGCAGTATCCGGGGAAATGCTGTAGCGCTCGCGATGCAACCTGACTTCGTCAACGCGCTCGACACGCAGCGGCGCAAATGTGCCGAGACCGACGTGCAGGGTTACGCGCGCTATTTCAACTCCTCGAGCAGCGATGCGGTCGAGCATTTGCGGCGTGAAGTGCAGTCCTGCGGTGGGCGCCGCTACTGATCCACGGTCGCGGGAAAACACCGTCTGATAACGTTCGCGGTCGGTGGCTGCATCTTCGCGGTGAATATAGGGAGGCAGCGGCACGTGACCGATGCGATCGAGCACGCCGAAGAAGTCATCGACGGACGAAAATTCGAGGAGGCGATCGCCGAATTGTCCTCGCTCAAGGACCTCGGCCTCAAGCACGATTTCGCCATCGGACGCGGGAAACACCAGGCGCTCGCCAATCGCGACTTTGCGACCGGGTCGTACCAGCGCATGCCAGCGGTTGTCGCCCGCGGGCTCGGTGAGCATGACTTCGATACGACCAGTGGGCTTTTCCTTTTCGCGGCGGAGAGTTCGCCGCGCATAGAGGCGGGCTGGAATCACGCGGCTGTCGTTGAGTACCAGTAGATCGTCTTCCCGGAGTAGTGCAGGGAAATCGCTGAACTGGCTGTCGCGCAGGTCGCCGCACTCGCGATCCATCACCAGCATGCGGCTCTGCCCGCGTTCGGCGGGAGGCTGCTGCGCGATCAACTCTTCAGGCAGATCAAAGTTGAAATCGGAAACGCGTAAATCGCTCATGAAGGTTGCTGTCCCAAATGGGCGAAGGCTCGGAGGCGGGCGCGCTCAATGGCATCATTCAACTCCTGGCGCCTGGCTTCAAACTGCTCAGGAGGTGTGTCGGCGGGTACGTGCGTCCACTGCGCCCAACTCACGATGATGCGCGTGAATGGTTTGGGAATGAGAAAGCGATCCCAGGATTTCATGGTCCATGCTTGCTCTGGCTGCAGATGAAAAGCACCAATGGGCGCGCCTGTCATCTGGGCAAGTTTGATTGGTCCCATTTTGGTTTCGTAGATCGGGCCGCGGGGACCGTCGGCGGTGAAAATTGCTGTCCGACCGGTCTCGATTATCTGCTTCAGCCCCAACAATCCTTCACGCGCTCCACGCGAACTTGAGCCGCGCACAGCGCCGAAGCCGAACATTTGCAGGATTCGCGTAATCAGTTCGCCATCGAAACTGCGGCTGATGAGGATAACCGCTCGGGATCGGCGGAAATACATGGTGCATGGCAAGACGCACTGGTGCCAGAAGCAGTAAATCTCCGGCCCGGGCTTTTCCCCAAATACCACGGGGATAACGCCGTCTTCGGCGATCACTTCAAAACGCCACGTAAGTCCCACAATCCAAAGGAGTGCCCACACAATTCGAGGAACGGTTGCGAGCACGAATCGCTGGCCTACCGTGAATCTGGGGCTATCTTTGATCACTGCCTCGATTTTACAAGTCGCATGAAGAGCCGGGAGTTCGTGAAATTTTAACGCCATCAGAATAATGAGAAACAATCGCCAACACGCCTATTCGCCGTGCGACGTATATCGACGAATATAAGGTCAGCCAAATTTTATGGGATTGGAAGCAGCGGGTATGCCTTAGATTCACTACAGGTTGCGGTCCCTCAGGAGGAATTCACGCAACCCGTAGGATTAGCCGTCCTAGAAATTCTGGCCCTGACAGCTAATGGCAGAGGCTCCCGATCTCAATCGTGGATCACGAACAGATCGAGTTATGGAGCCATTACTTAAGTCAGGGGCAATCTTAGAGATTTCATCGAAAGATTCAATCACACTAAAGAGTGGGTGTGTTGAGTGGTATGAAGCAAGAATCATGTAAAGATTTTGGCGGAGTGGATCGTCTTGGATTCGAGCCTCGAAGAAGATGTCAGTGGGCTGTATTCCCTCGTTACGAAGTTGGAAGCAGACTTGTGTCTATATAAGCCACGTGGGCTACGGAGCCGGATCCAAGCCCTTGATGAACTTGACGCCTATTTCGGCGAGGGTTACATAGAGACCTCCCATGAGGTCGAGCATCTTTATCGACGTGCCCGGGCAGCGCAGTTCAGAATGGAAGCGCTGAATTCAGCCGCCTACCGGACAATCCGCAACAAGATTCGACGAGGTGTTCAGCCAGACAGATTATGGCGATGGATTCGAATGTACGGGTATGATGACGTTCCCGTTCCCGGATTGGGTTATGACGATCTTGATGAATTGATAAGTGGTGTTCTTGCGTTTCAAGAACCAGACAAAGCGCAGATTCATCTCCACCCGGAAATGGTGTTTTACCAAAGCACGCCGGTACGCCATATCTTTGACTTGATCAAGGTCAGCGCGCTGTCCGCGGAGGATGTTCTCATTGATTTGGGATCTGGATTGGGGCACGTGCCCATGCTCACTTCCATCATGACGGGAAGCAAGGCTATCGGGGTTGAATTGCAGAGCACATATATAGAGAGCGCCCGCGAGTGTTCGGAAAGGCTGTGCCTGAGCCGGGTTGCGTTTCTGCAGCAGGACGCAAGGGACGCGAATCTTTCAGCCGGAAACGTGTTCTTCCTGTACACGCCGTTCACCGGGAACATATTGAAAGCCGTTGTGGCGAGATTAAAGAAAGAAGCCGAGAATCGGGAAATCCGAGTCTGCACCCTGGGCCCTTGCACTTCAGTGGTAGCAAATGAACCGTGGCTAACGCCGAGCGGAATCCCCGTCGAAGGTCGCATTGCTTGTTTTTCCTCAGCAGCTCAGCGCTGATCAGAAAGAGACAAGGCCGCAATCTCATGGTTGGCTGAGCCGGCCGTTTTTCTGTTGGCTCTCAGCTATAGCGCATCCAGCGCACCAGTTCAGGCAAGGTTGCGCGCTTTCCGTACATCAGAATGCCGACGCGGTAGAGCTTTGCCGATATCCACAGAACCATCCAGATACTCAGCACCAGCAATCCGATGGAGACGGCAAATTGCCACCACGGCGGAATCTGCGAAGCCATGCGGAGAAACATGATGATGGGTGCGGTTGGGGGGAACAATGACCCCGCAACTGCCCAAATCGAATTCGAATCATTCATGACCACTAAGATTAGTGAGAAACTCAGCCAGGTGGGCGCCGCTGCGAGGGGCATATACATCTGCAGTTCCTGCTCGGTTTCGCAGGAAGCAGCGAGGCCGGCAAAGAGGGAACTGTAAAGCAGGTATCCCAGCACGAAGTAGACCGGAAACAGGATTGCTTCGATGGCGGAGACGTGCACCGCGTAGTCGCCGGAAAGTACGGAAGCCGCAATGCGCGTGCCCAGAAGGATTGCGCCAGCTGCCAACCAGATCCCGATCTGGGTGAGCCCGACGGCACCTACACCAATCAGCTTGCCCGCAAGCATGTCTGCAGGCTTGGTGATCGCCAGCATGACTTCGAAGATACGCGAGGTCTTTTCCTGGATGATGGACCGGGCGACGTTCATGCCGTAAATCATGGTCGTCATCGAAAGAAGGATAGCCATGACGTAGCCCTTCCAGAACGAGGCAGCGGCATTGCTCTTGACCACGCTTCCATCTTTCTTCACCTGGTAGGTCTGCAGATGTACGCCATCGACGAGTTTGTCGGCGTCATTGTGAGGCAATCCGCCTGAAGTGAGCCGGGCATCGAGGATGGCATGATTGACGGCGTCGTGGAGCCTTGCGCCGGTGACAAAATCGCCGGATGAAGAGGATGTATAGGCCGCGGTGGGTGCCTGTCCGGAAGGCGCTTCAACCCAGAGGAAGCCGTCGATCTTCTTGTCTCGAACTTTGCTGACAAGTGTGTCATGGTCGGCGCTGGATGCCGGCGACACGATGTCGACTTTGGCCTTGGCATCCTTGTCTCCCAACAATTGAGACTTGATTTCGTTTGCGAGAAGTGAATCATTAGAAGCGACCGCAAGATGCCTTCCAGATCCCAGGCCGAGATTCGAGAGATAGCCAACTCCGATGAGCACGGCAAAAATCGCAGGCACACCGAAAGTCGTCATTTTGAAGGCACGTCCGCGCACCTGTTCCAGGTATTCGCGTTTTGCAACCAGCCAGATATTACGCATCGACCTTGCCTCCAACCGTCTGAATGAAGATTTCTTCGAGCGAAGGCTCGACCATTTCGAAGCGATAGATTCGCGCGCCGGCTGAAGCCTCGTGCAACAGCTTTTGAGCGTCGCCATGCTCTTTAAGCTTGATCTCCGCGTGACCAGAGAAGTTTTTCGCCTCGGCAATTTCGGAGCTCTTCAGGAAGTCGGCGTTGCCTTCGAATTCGACGATGATGCGATTCCGCTCGTAGCGCGACTTGATTTCGCGCACACGGCCAGCGAGGACAGCCTCACCCTTATCGATAAGACAGATGGAGTCGCAAAGCTTCTCAACCTGATCCATGCGATGCGTTGAGAAGACGATGGCTTTGCCCTCGTCCTTGAGCTCCAAAAGGGTCTTTTCGAGAAGCTGAGCGTTGACGGGGTCGAGGCCGCTGAACGGCTCGTCCATCACAATCAAGCCGGGATCGTGGAGCAGCGAGCCGATGAACTGGATTTTCTGCTGCATGCCTTTGGATAGCTCTTCGGTCTTTTTGGGAAGGGCCTCGTCAATATCCAGCCGTTTGGCCCAGTTGGTCGCGCGGGTGCGTGCTTCGGCCGCGGCGAGCCCGTGAAGTTCACCGAAGAAAACAAGCTGCTCGAGTACCTTCATCTTTTTATAAAGGCCGCGCTCCTCGGGCAGGTAGCCTACGCGTTCGAGGCTGGTGCGATCAAAAGGTTTGCCGAATAGGTGAATGCTGCCAGCGTCGGGCATGGTGATGCCCATCATCATGCGGATGGAACTGGTTTTTCCGGCACCATTCGGACCCAGCAGTCCAAACATCTGGCCGGCGTCGATGGAGAGGCTAAGATCGCGCACGGCGATCTTGCTCTCGTAGGCCTTTGTTACCCCTGCGAGTTCAACGACAGGCATTCATGCTCCTGGGGAACCTGGTTTAGCCGAACCCTTTGGGGCAGGGTTCAACCGAGGTGAAACTGTTGCAAGCCTCGTATGCACTGAGAATACGAGTAGCACGGCTTTTGGTTCAGCGGTATGCGAGCTAATTGTGCTTGTTGTATTCCGGCGGTCCGGCAATCACCAGTGCATCTTTATCACCGTATACGTACCAGCAGCACCAATCTGTCTCGTGGTTTGGCTGATCCATGGGGGAAATCAAATCGCGGTAGATGACGCGGCCATAAATGAAGAGCTTTTCTTCCCATTTTTCGAGGCGCTTGAATTGATCGTCTGAGGCGCAATAGGCGCGGACGTCGGCGCGTCGAAAGGGGCGAATGCCTGCGGATTCGCCTGGGAGGAGAATGATGGGCTCGAAGGGTGTCGCCGATTTTCCACTGTCGAAATCGGGAGAATCCGGCAGTTTGGTCTCGTCCCGGGCTACGGTGACGCAGTCGGCTTTGGCGAGGATGCGGGCGGGGGTGCGACCGCGGTTGGTAGCCATGACTTTGAATCCATGCTCGACGGTGAGGAAAGGCTCGACCGTAATGACGATCCACGGACGGCCGGAGTCCACGATGGCCTGTGAACTTTCAAGGGCGGCATTGGCACACTGCAACGCGGCCTGGGCAGCGGAGACGCCAAATTCGGTTTGCCGCTGAATGTTCTTCAGAATCCGTAAGGAGAGCAGGACGCCTATGTAGCCAAGGATAACCAAGACCAGGAGGGCGCCCCAGAGGATCTGATCGTGCCAGGTCCAGGGAGCCGGCAGGGCGGGCGATGGTGTGACGACTATCTGCTGCGGTTGGGCGGGCGGGGAGGACTGCCCGGAGTTTGCGGCCGAGGCAGGGATGGCGGAAGAGGGGCTGGATGAGGCACTTGGAACTTGCCTTTGTCCCGTCAATCCCGTTCTGGGGCCGGCAGGAGCGGACTGCATCGGCAATTGGGCGTTTGTCTGTGCGCGGCCGATAACAGGCAACAGTCCACCGACAAGGATCAATACATAAGGAGCGAGTCGCCTGAACATTAACAGAAGAATACAACGCTAGCCTTCCGATGGACCTAGGTCCCGGTAACTCTGGATAACTACCGGTAACTCTGGACCCCGAGGGTCCAGAGGGGACCCCGGGGCCCTCGGCGGCCTGGGTTGAGGTGAAAAGGGTATCCAAGACGCTATCGTCGTCGTGCTCGGCATGGGCCAGGGGGCGCGGGGCCGATGAATTTACTTTCACGTATGCAAATGGAGATGAAAGAATGGGAAGAGACAGATTTTCAATGAAGGGTATAGCAGAAGAGAGGCATTACTCCGGTGTATACCCTCTGCGGCACAGGGGTACTTCCTGTGTGTACTTCCGTGTACACTTGGCTTCGATACCCCCAACGTAACGCATTGAATCCAGCGTGAGTTGAGATGCGCGCGATCGAAGGCGGAATTGTTTTAGGACTGCATTCGGGTGGGGGCACCGGAGGATCAAGTTTGCAGCATTTGCAACATCCTTATGCCTGGTGGCCGACGCTTGCGGTGTTGATCGTGGCGACCATTACAGACATTCGCAGCCGGCGAATTCCGAACTGGCTGGTATTTCCCTTTCTCTTGGCGGGCTTGGTGGTATCGACATGGGTCGCGGGTTGGCATGGCCTGGGCGAGAGCGTCGGTGGCCTGTTTCTCGGCGGGTTAGTGTATGGACTGCTGGCGATGATGGGCGGCATGGGGATGGGCGATGTAAAGCTTTGCGCTGCCATCGGGGCGTGGATATGGTGGCAGCAGCTCATATTTGCATTGGTAATTATCGCGGTAGTCGGCGGAGTAATGGCAATTGCCTGGGCTACCTTCGGAGGGTTTTTAGGGGAGATGTTTTCAGGAGCGGGGGATCTCGTTTTTGGCTGGAAGAAGCGCGGATTGCATGCGCCGGAAGAACTCAAGCTTTCCAACCCAAAGGCGCGCAAGATGCCATACGCTCCGGCAATCGCAATTGGTACTCTCATTTCCTTCTTTTCTCATTGAGAAGGAGCTTGAAAAACGACTAGAGTATGCTGACGATGCACTGAATTCGGTGACGCCGCAGCGCAGGCGGTATAACTTGGGAGCTTTGATTCTGTGACTGATAACACGCACGACCTTGATCCCCTAGGTGGCAATGTACTATCGATTGCTCTGATCTGCCCCAGTGAGCAGCGGAGGCGGACGATTGCGAGCGCGCTAAACAGTGCGCACGCGGCGATTGTGCGGGAATATTCTTCTTATCCTCCAACTCTGAAAGAAATGCCAAGAATGCTTGGCGAAAAAGCCTTTGACGCGGTGATTATCGATCTCGAATCTGACGTCGAATACGCGTTGGAATTAGTAGAGTTTGTTGCTTCAAGTAGTACGACGACTGTAATGGTGTACACGGCGCGGCTGGATGCGAACCTGATGGCTCGCTCGATGCGAGCCGGCGCGCGCGAGTTTTTATCGGATCCGATTGATCCGAATAATCTCTCCGAAGCCATGGTTCGCGCCTCGTCGCGGCGCCAGGGCGGCAGGTCTTCCAAAAAAACAGGTGGGAAGATACTGGTATTTCTGGGAAGTAAGGGTGGGTCGGGTGTAACTACTGTGGCCTGCAACTTCGCGGTATCTCTGGTGCAGGAGTGCCAGCAGACCGCGGTGCTGATCGATCTTGATCTACCTCTTGGTGATGCTGCGTTGAGCCTCGGACTCACCACGCAATTCTCCACGGCCGACGCGTTGCAGAACGCGGACCGCATGGACAGTAACTTCTTTTCGAAGCTGCTGACGACCCACAGTTCCGGTCTGCCCGTGCTTGCCGCGCCGGGAAGATTTCCCCAGGTGCAGGCAAGCAACGATCAAATCGAAAAAATGCTCACGGTGGCGCGACAGGAATTCGCTTATGTCGTTATCGATGCGGGATCTCGGTTTGATCTGACTGATGCCGCGTGGTTCGCGCAAGCCGATACGGCATATCTGGTGATGCAGGCTGGGATTCCCGAACTGCGAAACTCTCACCGGTTGATTTCAGAATTCTTCAAGTCGGGTACTCCCAAACTCGATATTGTGCTTAACCGGTATGTGAAGAGCTCAATGGGAGTGGATGAAGAGCATATCGAGAAGGCCCTTACCAAGCCGATCGCATGGAAGATTCCAAGTGACTACTACAACGTCCGACGGATGCAGAACGAGGCAGTTCCGCTGGCGTTGGATGATTCGAGCATTGCAAGGGTACTCCAGGACATGGCACGAGCGGCTTGCGGGATGTCCCCCAAGCCGGAAAAGCGAAAAGGATTCAGTCTTTTCAAATAACCCCGTTATGTGACGGAATTTGTAATTGAGGGCGGCGCATCGTGGAATCAATGAATCTGGAAAACTTCAAGGCAGAAGTACATCGCACGCTGCTATCGAAGCTCGACCTGGAAAAGCTTTCGAGGATTAACTCCAGTCAGGCGCGGCAGGCGGTGTCGAGCATTATCAGCGAAATCATCAGCGATCGTCGCGTGCCGCTGAGTTTCGATGAGCAGGAAAAGATCCAGACCGATCTGCTGGATGAAGTCTTTGGTCTTGGTCCTCTCGAGCCACTGCTCAAGGATCAGAAGATCTCCGACATCATGGTCAACGACAAAGATCACGTGTTTATTGAAAAAGGCGGTTTGCTGACGCGGGCCGACGCCTCGTTCCGCGATGACCGACACCTGCTTCAGATTATTGACCGCATCGTTTCGCGCGTAGGTCGCCGCGTAGATGAATCGTCACCGATGGTGGACGCTCGTTTACCTGACGGCTCGCGTGTCAACGCGATTATTCCGCCACTCGCGCTGGATGGACCGTCGATGTCCATCCGCCGCTTTGGCACCGGCCCTCTGGCTGCCAACCAGCTGGTGCAGCTGAAGAGTATTTCCGCTGAGATGATGGAACTGCTTTCAGCCGCGGTTCGCGCGCGACTCAGCATTTTGATCTCGGGCGGTACCGGCGCTGGTAAAACGACGTTCCTTAATATTCTGTCGCAGTACATTCCGCAAAACGAACGCGTCATCACGATTGAGGACGCTGCCGAATTGCAACTCGCGCAGGAAAACATCGTTCGTCTGGAAACGCGGCCGCCCAACGTGGAAGGCCAAGGCGCGATTCGACAAAGACAGCTACTTATCAACTGCCTTCGTATGCGCCCCGACCGCATCATCATCGGCGAGTGCCGTGGCGAAGAAGCGTTTGACATGCTCCAGGCCATGAACACGGGCCATGAAGGTTCGATGACTACCGTCCACGCCAACACGGCTCGCGACGCCTTGACTCGTCTGGAATCGATGGTGGCAATGACGAATCTGAATCTTCCTGAAAAGACAGTTCGAGCGCAGATTGCTTCAGCGCTGACGATTGTTGTGCAGGCTTCCCGTTTGAGTGACGGCACGCGTAAGTGCGTCAGTATTCACGAGATCACTGGAATGGAAGAGAACGTCATCAGTATGCAGGAAATATTCGCGTTTCAAAAGAAGGGAATCGGGCCGAACGGCAGAGTACAGGGTGCTTTTGTGCCTAGTCGCATCCGTCCAAAGTTCCTCGAACAACTACGTACTGCCGGCATCTTCCTGCCGCCCAGTTTGTTTGAGAAAGTAACGGAAGTGAGCTAAGTTGAAGCGACTGCGGAGGTAAGCATGGGAGCTATTGTCATACTCGTGTTTCTGGGTGTTTTCGGGGTTGTCGTTCTAATTGCCGCCGCCAGCGGGACGGGAGCGACGGAGCAAACCCGTGCAATCATGACCAGGCTTGAGTCCGCGATCGCTGTGGGTAAACCGGAGATGGCCGATCTCATTGTTGACGTTCGAAAGAACGAGCTAATGAGTTCGATTCCGTGGCTGGATCGCTATCTATCAAAGCTTGAACTTGCCCCTCGAATTCGCCGGTTTCTCTACCAGGCCAACGTGAAATGGACGGTGGGCGGGCTGAGCCTGTTCTGCGGCGTGTGCTTTATCGTGCCGGCTTACCTGGTTTATCTGCGGACCGATGCAGTTCTGGCCGGCGTGATTGCAGGGTTAGTAACCGGAGCGGCACCGATTGGTTGGGTATACCAAAAACGGAAAAGCCGCATGAACAAGTTCGAGGAGGGTATTCCAGAGGCACTCGAACTGATCGTGAGCGCACTTCGCGTAGGCCATAGTTTGAATGCTGCGATGGGCCTGGTATCGCGGGAATGTTCCGATCCTGTAGGCGGTGAATTTCGACTGACTTTTGACGAAATGAACTATGGACTGGAATTAAAGGCCGCGCTCGACAATCTTGTTGTCCGCGTTCCCTTGCAGGATGTCAAGATTGTTTGCACCGCTATTTTGATTCAACGTGAAAGCGGCGGCAACCTTGCAGAAGTTCTAGAGAAGACATCCCAGGTGATTCGTGAACGCTTCCGCCTGAAGCGCCAGGTACTGACGCATACGGCGCAAGGACGTTTGACTGGATGGATTTTGACACTTCTCCCTGTAGTACTGGGAGTGCTTTTGTACTTCATCAATCCGGAACTCATGAGTAACTTGTGGAAGAAAGAACTTGGCATCAAGTTGCTATACGCAGCCGGTACCATGATCGTCATCGGTGGTCTCATCATTCGCAAAATTGTGAACATGGACGTCTAGCGAGGGCATATGGCATTTGCGATCATTTCGTTTCTAGTTGCATTCCTGCTTATTGGCAGTGGTCTCTTGTTGATCTTCTACCGCGACAAGATCCAGGACCGCATTTCGTCTGCTCTCTATCCGCGTGCCAACAAGAAGACGATGTCCAGCACGCTCGAGGAGACGCGCCATGTGATCGGCGGCGTGGTAGAGCAATTTGAAAAGATTCTGCCTCGCAGTCAGGCTGAGAGTTCGGTGGTGCAGCAACGGTTGGTCCGTGCCGGATTTCGAACCGATAGCTCCGTCAAAACCTTTTACAGTGCGAAGGTCATCACGCCGATCGTACTGATACTGCTTGCATGGGTTACAGGCGCCTATCATCTGGGTCCGTTTTTCGTTTTCGCGTTGGCAGGTGGTATTGGATTCCTCGGTCCAGATTTCTGGCTCGGAAGGAAGATCGCCCGTCGCCAGGCTGAAATGAAGAAGGGTCTTCCCGACGTTCTTGATTTGCTTGTAATTTGCGTTGAAGCTGGTTTGAGTCTCGATCAGGCTACCGCGCGGACTGCTCAAGAGTTAGTCAAAGCGCAGCCGGCGCTTAGCGACGAACTCGGCATCGTAGCCCTGGAGCAACGCGCGGGCCGTGCACGCTCGGATGCATGGAAGCACCTGGCGGAACGTACAGATGTTGACGTTATACGCAACCTGGTTTCGATGCTGGTTCAGGCCGAACAGTTTGGAACCAGTATCGGCAAGACGCTGCGCGTCCACTCTGATACGTTGAGAACAAAACGTGTTCAAGAAATTGAAGAGAAAGCGGCAAAGCTGTCCGTCAAGCTTCTTTTTCCACTGGTGTTGTTTATTTTCCCGTCGCTCTTTTTGGTCGTCCTTGGCCCGGCTGTGCTGGTCATGGCGGATTCATTCAAACAGTTTTTTGGTGGCAACTGATTTCAAGTATTTTATGAAGGGAGAGAATCGACATGGACCAAACCACGATTATCCGGATCGTATCCGGGGTGCTCTTTGTCATCGTGCTGGTTATTCTGATTCAGCGGCGCCGCACACGGGTTAAGTAACCCTGTCTGGTTCAAAGGGGCCGGTGGAAGTCTCAATCTCTGTACTTCCATCCGGCACCTCAGTCTCACCAACACCGTTCTGCGACGGTGAAGCTAACTTTGTCCCGTCTGCGCTGTTGTAATCTGGTAGCAGACTTCAACAAGTTCTTCCTCTTCGTGCGATCGAATGCTGTTTGTCGATGGAACGAATTTCATTCGGGGTGACACTGACGCAGAGATATGTTTGCGTCAGCGGGCAACTGTCGAGGTCTGAATAGAACCCCTTCTCTCATTCGGGCCTTCATTCCCGGCAGCTTTCTGAAGAGGCGCACATCATGGAAACCCGCAAATATTGTGTGTATAACCAAACGCGAGAGAGCTTTCTAAGCTTGGAAGTCGCGGTTGCCGATACGGCTGCCAGGCAACTGAAGGTCCTCATGGATGACCTCTCGATCAAAGCAGATTCGGGTCTGTGGCTGACGCCGTTTCGCGGGGTACCAGCGACAAAGGGTCTTACACCGGTCGATTTGATTTATCTCGACGATGATAATCGGGTTATTCAGGCAATTGAGTCTTTTCCGAATCATGCCATCGAGCCAACGCGGGATCAGCCGGCAAGCGCTCTGGTTCTGGCTGCTCACACCATTTTTTCCACCCAGACGCAACCCGGAGACATGCTCCTGATTTGCGTTGCGAATGAAATGGAAGAGCGGCTCGCACGTCTCTCGAATAAGGTGGCTATCAACTCCGCGGCAGTTGGGGATGGCCCACTAACGATGAAGTCCGCATCGGCGACAGTAGTCGAATCGCCTGATGAGATCGATCAGGCTGCAGAATTAGAAACCGCGCATAAGCGTCTTACGGAAAAAGACAACTTAGAAGCCGATCCTTACCGTAATGCGTCGTGGTTCATCCGTTTTCTTCGCTGGCTTTCGACTGACAGGCGCGGATCAAAGCGCCATCCGTTGCCGGGTCTGGTCGCCTACTATTGGACAGGTGGAGCTCCGCAGGCTTTCCATATAGCCGACATCAGCACCAACGGTCTCTACCTGCTGACGGACGAACGCTGGTTCCCGGGAACCATGATCCTGATGACATTGCAGCGTACGAACACCGACGGCGACGATCCAGATGATTTTATTTCTGTTCTGACCAAAGTCATTCGCTGGGGCACAGACGGAGTTGGCCTTTCCTTTGTTCCATCCAACACTGTTGATTTGACCAGCGGAGAGACTCTGCCCGAAACAGGCGTAGGCAAGAAGGCATTGCAGCGCTTTATCCAGCGGGTACAGGCGCCATCCTAAAGCCACGCTGACCAACGCACATCGAAATAATTGGAGACGCGGTCGTTTGCAGACTCGTGAGTTGACCTGTGAACTGTCTTCTTGATTTCGAATACGGTGTTTTAAACGCTGGAAGAGCTACTAGTTTGTTTCCGGGATAATCAGGAGCACTTCGAGCTTTGCAATCTGCCCGTCGTGGGTGCCGGCGCGGAATTGCCATTGCTGTAAGGCGCCAAGGACAAGCTGCTCACGCGCATACCCAAGATCTGTCGGGAAGACGACGGAGAGCTTCTCAAAGTGACCTGCTTCATCGACGAAACCGTGAACCATCACGGCATCAGAGCTGGCATCGTCGGGGTTCAGATTTGGGCGGACAATGTAATACGGCCAGGGGGCTTCGAGGCGCGCACTTCCCGCATTTGCTGAATCAGCGGCGCGAGGCAGTGAGTATTGGAGGACCCAGCTCTTTTCAAGTCCGACGTGCAAATACACTGAGTAGGCCAGGCGCCCTTTCCAAACCTCGGAGGTTTCAGGATATTGCTCATCGAGAGAGGATCCCACTACAACGACGCCGAATGTTCCATTCTTCGATAGGCTGATGCGTGTAACGGAGCCGTTGTCACCGTCTCCGGATCCATGTCCGTTCGATGGTCCCGACCCTGCACCCTCATTGTGGCCGGTACCTTTCCCAGCACCAGTCCCCGCTTGCGAGCCATTTCCCGCCGCGCCAGTTCCAGCACCCTTCTGGCCACCCCCGCTTCCGGGGCCTGCGGATTGTCCGCCGCTGGCGTTTTGTCCCTTGCCGGAGCCCTTCTCTGAACCTGTACTTCCCGAGTCTCCCGCGCCATGCTGCAGAGAATTTGGTGTCTTACCGGTTCCAAGGCCGCCCTGTTCTGTGCCTTCTGCGGATTGATTTGCGCCAGGCATCGTAACGCGACCCTGGTTCATCTGAAGGTCGGATGCAGACAGAATTGCGGCCGGCGTGGCTTCAAGGGTTGAAACGGAGCCGGTCTCCGGTATTCGCTGAACCTCGAGTTCACGTTTCAAGATTACTGGAGAAGAATTGCTCGGCAAGGGCATCGGCAGCTTCGACGAGAAGCGAGTTGAGGAGACGTTCAGGTCCGCGATCTGGACTTCCTTGTTAGGGAAGTTGAGCTTAGGCTTATCCAAGGTGATCGATGGGGGCTGTGGTTTGGGCGGAGTAAGAACCTGCACCTTTGGCCGGTGACCGGACCAGAGCAACATTTGCGGAAGAGGAGTTTCCTTCGGAAGCATCTTTTCCGGATCCACTTCGGGATCGATCAGTGTTTGAGCGGCGAGTTTTCGGTGCATGAAATGGACGCGGCTCGACGCGGGAGCAGCGAGTTGTTCATGAGCGGAAGATTCAGCCCCCGACGAAGAAGACTTTGGATACATGCTTCCACTTCCGCCGGATTTGGGGATTGGCGGGTAGGGCATGTTCAGGTCGACGTGCTGCATCATGTACACATTCGGTGTATTGAGCCGGAACTGCGGGGAGTAAACAAAGGCTGACAACACGAGGGCGATGGCCGAACTGTGCAGAACAACCGAAGCTACCAGCGCCGATGGACCACGAGGGGGCTCGGGCTGCACGGTAAAAAGGCTGATGGTGCGCGATGACCTCATTCGCTGGGTGATCCCCTCTCTTGTGACAGCCTGCTTGTACGATGCTTGGGGACAGCTGTTGTCTTTCGTTGAGTGTTACCCCTCGGTGCACGCCTAACTCGAGAGGTGACAGAGTTACACTCGGGAACGGTCACGGCATGAAGGTCGCGTGATCCTTGTCTGCAAGGCAAACGTACTCTCAAGTATGCCCTTGGAACGATAACTCTACAAGACCATTTCGGGATTGGCCATAACTTTGGTCAGGTAGAATTTGCCATCAAGTTAAGTGCGGAGAGTCAGTGAAATCTTATTCACAGTTTTCACGCTTTGGTACCGTTGACAGGGCACGCGAGTCATGAGGAGATACCTTCACAAAGCCTTATGAAATCGGCACATGGAACCGAGGTCTCGGAACGTCATTTTGTAAATTGGCGTTCTAGGTACTTCGGTTTGGAGAAACTAAATTCGATGCACTCGAAATGCCACATAATGCTATACTCTAGCGGCATTCACCCGTGCAGGCAATTCACCATTTCGACCACTAACTCTGCGTGAAGAGGCCGGCTCTTTTTGTGCTCACGTACTCGGTGGCATAGAAAGTCGAAATCAGCACTCTTTACCTCGCGAAGACAGGATTCTGATGAACCGAAGACTGGTAACCATTCTCCTTGCTGCATTTGTTGTAGCGGCACTGTGCTCCGTGCTCGTCTACCGGTTGGTCGGCATGCGCATTGCTGCGGTGAAACCGCAACCGTCAATACGTGTAGTTGCCGCCGCTACCGACATCAAGATTGGTACAGTGCTGAGCGCTCCTGATCTGACTACAGTTCAGATCATGGGAACAGTGCCGAAGAACGCGATTCTCGATGCCAAGAACGCAATTGGCCGCGGCGTCACCTCTTCGCTGTACGCGGGCGAACCGATTCTGGAAAATCGACTGGCTCCGGTGGGCTCTGGGGGCGGTATGGCTGCGACGATTAAGGACGGCATGCGTGCGATCGCCGTACGAGTCGACCAGGTTGTCGGCGTGGCCGGGTTTGTGCTTCCCGGTATGCGCGTCGATGTTCTCATCTCCGGTGTGCCTCCAACCAATGGCACCCAAGCGGGAAGTAACAACAACACCCAGGTGAGGACGGTGCTGCAGAATATCGAAGTCTTGTCAGCAGGAACAGATATTCAAAAAGATGCCGAGGGTAAGCCTCAACAAGTGCAGGTTGTCAATCTTCTGGTAACGCCAGAGCAGGCTCAAGTCATGGCCCTCGCCAGCAACGAGACGCGGATCCAGTTGGTGCTCCGCAATCCTCTTGATACCAAAGTTGCACCGGTGCAGGGAACTGCCATGACGAATTTGTTCGTGGATCAAAATGCCCCGGCAAGCAAACCGAAACTGCCCGGTCGCGCTATGCCCGTCAAGCCGAAGGCTGAAACGTTCACCGTTACCGTGATCAACGGAAACACTAAAACTGAAAGTCAATTTGCGTCGCCCGGGGGGAAACAGTGAAAGCGAAAACTGGGATCGCCATCGCCAGTGTCAGTGCTCTGACGCTAGTGTTTTGTGCCAATGCGGCTGTGTTTGCCCAGGCACCCCCGCCGGGGACCCAGCCGGCGGCAACAACGAACCAAGATTCAACCAACGACCTGTCGCTAGCAGTGGGTAAATCGGTCGTACTTGATCTCGCAAGGCCAGTCACGAGGATTGTAGTGGGGTTGGGTGATTTCGCCCAGGCGCAAGCTGTAAGTCCCACGCAGATTCTGCTGAGTGGCAAGGCTGCCGGGGAAACCAGTCTGATCATTTGGGATCAGAGCGGTGGACGGCAATTCTTTAATGTCACGGTTCGACCGAGCACATTCGCATCAACCGATGTGCTTGACGGCATTCGTCGGGAACTCAGAGCAGAACTGCCGGGCCAAAACGTGAAGGTCTCCCAGGATAACGGCGTGATCTTTCTTCGCGGTGTTGTGTCCAATCTGAACAACTCCGAGAGGGCGGTCATGATCGCCTCAACCGCGGGCAAGGTCGTGAACCTACTAAACGTTGATGTTCCGACTTCTGAGCCTCAGATTCTTCTCAAGGTTCGTTTTGCAAGTATCGACCGCCAAAAGGAGAAGCAACTCGGTATCAACATCTTCAGTACCGGGTTCGGCAATACGATCGGCGCGATTTCAACGGGGCAGTACCCGGGGCCATCCCCCACGATCAGCGGAGGGACTGCGACTCTCAGTGGCGTTAATCCATTGCAGCTATTTGCCTTTTATCCGGGCATCGACCTGGGGGTTACGATTCAGGCCCTGGAGACGAAGGGTCTGGCCGAGGTTCTTGCTGAGCCCAATGTTCTTGCCAAGAACGGACACCAGGCCAGCTTTCTGGCTGGCGGCGAATATCCTTACCCGGTGGCTCAGTCTGGATCGGTGGGTGGCGCAGCGGCTCCCATTACGATTCAATACAAGCAGTATGGCGTCTTGCTGTCTTTTCTTCCCACCATCACCAATCGCGGTACAATTCGCCTGCAGGTCGCTCCGGAAGTCAGTTCTCTGGATTACGGAAACGCCGTAAACATCGGTGGTGCGACGGTTCCCGCACTCACGATCAGGCGCGTCAAGACGGAAGTGGAATTGGCTGACGGACAGAGTTTCATCATCGGCGGTTTGCTTGATAATCGCGAGTCGGACAATTTCCAGAAAATTCCTTTTCTTGGCGATATTCCAATTCTCGGCAAATTCTTTCAGTCGATGCAGAGACAGAAGTCCAACACGGAGTTGATCGTGATTGTGACTCCCGAGATTGTTAACCCCATCGATGCCGGTACCCCGCTTCCGGAGTTGAAGTATCCGGAAGGGTTCTTGCCGCCGAATTCAACGATCCCAATGCATACTCCAGATACCAAGGTTGCTGGAAGTACGCCTCCACCTCCACCTGCAACTATTCCTGTGGAGAAGCTCGTCGAGAGCATGAAGCCGGAGACACCGCTGGTGGTCGAGGGCTCAATGTCCGTTGGCGGTGGCGGTGGCGGGAGCGCAGCGTCGACACAATCTGCACCACAATAGTGTTTTGAAGCTGGCTTATTCAAATCACCAGTGCTGCGTGGACCCCAGCGAGCAATACTCGCTGGGGTTCCTTGATATCGGCTGGAACGTGGCGGACACGTTCAAGAAGTAAGCTCAGCAAGAGTCTGGCGGCCGTTCAGGGAGAGGGAACTGCGGATGACAAGAATCGAGCAGAGCGGATGCGAATCGGGAGGTTGGACCGAAGAATGCCGCGGCTCCGTCGCAAATCCCCAGAGTGTTGGTTCGAAATAAGACCCGAAATACTCAACTTGGCGACCAAGTAGAAGTCGCCGGGAGCGGAGCCAAACGAACCAAGGGGCTACTTGGGCGCAAAGGGCTTGGAGCGTGGCGAGGGGATGTGGATCGTTCCGTGCGAAGCGGTTCACACATTCTTCATGCAGTTTCCAATCGACCTCGTTTACATAGACCGCAATCAGCGCGTGAAGAAGGTCAGCAAGCGCGTACCTGCGTGGCGCCTTTCCGCTTGTCTATCCGCGCATTCAATTCTCGAACTACCTGCGGGAACGATTCAGGATTCGCAAACTGAGCCAGGCGATGCTCTCGAAATCGTAGCTGCCGAACCCGTCGATGAACAGCGGTTGTTTTGAATCAAAAGAGGGTATATCGAAGCAGTATGTTCTCGTGCTAAGCGAAGACAAACCCGATGCAGCCAATGAAATTACGAAGGTAAGAACATTCAGATGCAATTCCGAAAGGCTCTAATCGTTCTGCTGATCGCTTTTGTTTGTCTGATTCTGTTTGCTGCGGCACTCATGGCGGCTTATGCATTTCCCGTGCAGGATTTTGCACAATATTGGACAGCTGCACGTTTGTTTTCACAAGACCCCTATTCCATTCCCCAAACTCAAGCGTTTGAGGAAGCCGCTGGACTTGTCGCGGCGCCGCTAGTCGCGAAGAACCCTCCGTGGGCGCTCGTGCTCTTGCTGCCCCTAGGGCTTCTTGGCTATCACTCGGCATTAGCGATATGGACCGTGATAAGCGTTTGTATTGTTGCGGGCTGTTCGAAGGCAATTTGGGATCAAGTTGGCTCAGGACCGTCGGTCAGTCCCGCGCTTCTCTCACTCATTTTTGGGCCTACAATTGTGCTGATAATGCTGGGTCAGTTCACGGTGCTGGTGTTGCTTGGCTCTGTGCTCTTTTGCGTCTTGGCGAGGAAGAGACGAGACTGGCTAGCCGGCGCCTCTCTTCTTCTGGTGTCTGGAAAGCCGCATATTGCTCTGTTGTTTCTTTTTGCTGTGACTCTATGGGTAATGTTCTACAAGCGATGGATCGTGCTAGTATCAGGAACTCTGGCGCTGACGACTGCCAGCATTACAGCTCTAGCAATAAATCCCCACATCTTTACACAATTCTGGAAGCGCACGATCTTAGTCGTAAATGAGACTGAGTCCTATCCGAACCTCGGCGGGATTCTCTATTCCGTCTCGGGCCTGCATGTTCTTGCCTTGATCCCCCAAGTGTGTGGCCTAGTCTGGCTCGTTTTTTATTGGCGGAAACACCGCTCGAACTGGGATTGGGAAAGACATGGTCTGATTGTGTTGCTATGTTCTGTTGCATGCAGCTATTACAGCTACCCTTACGACGAGATCCTGGCCCTCCCGGCCTTGATTCTGGCGTTTGCAAGAGGCGACCGCCGAATGTTTCTTGCAGTCTTTGTGCTGACCAACCTTGGCTACGGACTCTACATCTCAGACATCGCCGGACATTTGGGCTACGGTTATATGTTTCTCTGGTGGACGCGATAGGGTGGCTTCTCGCATGTTTTCTGGCATTGCGGCGGGTGGGTGGAGAGCCTTCTTTCAGCATTTGAGACAGGCTACTTCCGCAGTCGCAATAGGAGTGTGGGATAACGGACCAAGGTAGAAGGCGCTCAATCGTCCCAGAAGTTATATTTCCAAATACACCAAAATGCTTTGAATCCATCTCGCCAACCGATCTTCTTACCTTCAGCATACGTACGGCCGCTATAGGATATTCCAACTTCGTAGATGCGCAGGTTGGCCTTCGCGAGCTTGGCTGTGATCTCTGGTTCGACTCCAAAGCGGTTTTCCTGGATTTGAATCTTTTGGATGACCTCGCGACGAAAAGTCTTGTAGCACGTTTCCATATCCGTCAGGTTTAAGTCTGTGGCCATGTTGGAGAACATCGTAAGAAATTTGTTTCCGACAGAGTGCCAGAAATACAAAACGCGATGCGCACTCTCTCCTCCCTGAAACCGCGAACCAAAAACAACATCGGCCTTTCCGGAGAGAATCGGAGCGAGCAATCGATAGTACTCTGCCGGATCGTATTCAAGATCCGCATCCTGAATGATGACAATTTCTGATGTTGCACGCGCGATCCCGGTTCGCAAAGCGGCACCTTTGCCTTGGTTGCCTTCATGCCGTACGAGTACAATTCTGCAGTCAACCTGAGCCAGTTGCTCTAATTCTGCGAAGGTCCCGTCGGTAGAGCAGTCATCGACGATGATGAGTTGTTGTACCGGACGCTGAAGTAGCACTTCCCGGATGACCTTTGATACGGTTGCAGCCTCATTGTAGACAGGCATCACAACCGTGACACACGGCGTTACATCGCCATTGGACCGAACTTCGGGCATGAGCTAGTCTCGGAATTGCTTCGAGTTTTGAAGTAACGTTGGCTTAATATTACTCAAATGTTTGCATCTGAGCGCAGGACCTTTCACCCCCGCAAGCCGATAGTAATCTTCGAATTGGGGCATGACTCTGTTCTGCAAATGAGATTGGCGTAGATCGCGATTTAAAAGACATGGGCGTTTCTCAAGGCCGGGAGTAAGAAGCATGACAAAAGCGCGGGTGGCAATTCTCTTTTACTTGTCGTTGAGCAGCGCGCTCTCGGTCTTTTGGGGCTTCGCTCTGGAGCATTCCGCGCGTGGCATTATTGTCGATTTCAAGATTGTTTACTTACGGAGCGCGATGTCTCCTGCAACATCGTGATCCATACAACGAGAACCAGTTAATGAGCGTTTACCAGGCGGAAGGTGGAGAGAATCCTTCAAATTCCGTAGGTCTGACCAAACTTCCACGAGTGGTCGCTCTGCAGGTTTACTTTCCCCTGACGTTCTTTTGTATAGCGCCAGTTCGCATTGCTGCCATGGTGGGTAGCCCACTTGCTTTGGACGGCATAACGGCGAGCGTTCACACTTGCCGCATTTCTGATGTGGATACTTACGCAAGGACACGCTCCAAATGCCGCGTTCTATTTGATCGCTTTCTTTCTTGCTAACTGCGGAATTCTCTTTGCGGGCGGAAATCCGGCCGGATTGGCCATTGGTCTTTGCGTGATGGCGGTCTGGTGCTTTCTCCAGGACAAATATGTGTTGGCGGGGGTTGTCTTGCTTGCACTGAGCCTGGAGCTAAAGCCCCACGATACGGGTTTGGTCTGGCTCTATTTCCTCCTGGCGGGTGGAGCATATCGAAAGCGGGCGTTGCAGACCTTCGCGCTTACGGTTGCACTTGCGCTGCCGCCAGTCTTGTGGGTCTTCCATGTGTCACCTCACTGGACCCAGGAACTGTCAGCCAATCTATCCGTAACCTCAGTTCGCGGTGGAATCAACGATCCCGGTCCCAGTTCCATAGATGAAAGTGGCAGTGGCATGATCATCGATCTGCAGACAGTCATCAGTGTCTTTCGCGATACTCCGCGTTTCTACAACTCTGCTTACCTATCTGATATGCGGATCTCTGCTGCTTTTGCTGGATGATCGTTACCTTGCGGGCTCGTGCCGCACCATTGAAGGACTATCTTGGCTCTTGCGGTCATTGCGCCTCTCTCCATGCTGTCCGATCTATCATCGACCGCATGACGCCAAGTTGTTACTCCTGACGATTCCTGCTTGCGCGATGCTGTTGCGGAGAGGGTGGGCGGATGGGGAAGATCGTGTTCCTGCTCAATTCTCTGGCAATCGTGATTACCTCAGATATTCCCCTGGCGATGCTTGCCCTTCTGACGAAGGATCTGCACTTTTCCACTGAAGGCCTGCCGTCAATGGTGTTTACGATCCTTGCTGCTCGTCCGATGCCCATCATTCTTCTGGCCTTAGGCTCCGTTTATTTGTGGGTGTACAAGAGGCGGTGCATGGACACTGAAGATATTGAAAGCTCATTTGGTCGCGTGGTTCTCCTCAAGGATGATCAAGCGTTGTCAAGGTGAATCAGGCACTTCGAATTACTTACTCGAAAGGATGAGTTTCGCGTTGTTCGCGACACCATGTAACCGGCGGTAACTAGTTCTCTTAAGAGAGCGGAGGGCCTCGACTCGGTTTGATTTATATTAAAAAGGCCATGTCCCCAATTGCGTTTGCAAAGCAGGAACCTGCCAAGGCGGTTAAGGGGATAACTCCTGCGCCTTCAGCCGCTGTGCATCTTGCGCTGGCCGGGTGCAGCGCGGTTCTTCTCGCATTCTGCCTGATCTCACCTCCTGCAGGGGCGATGAGAGTGGGAGTTCAGTTGCTGGAGACATCGCTCCTCCTGATTGCGCCATTGCTGATCTTCCCTGCGTATATGAATGAGCGCAAATCCTGGGACAAGCGCGACTCGACTCTGATGCTGCCTTGGATTCTTGTGCTGGCCGCCTTGGTGACCCAGCTGGCGCCCACAATGGTCTCGCACGCATTTCCGCTCAAGGACACGCTCTGGCGGCGCCTTGATGAGTCTTTGTGGATTAACACGCCGGAAATCATGGCTTTCGCCGCGCGTCATCCTTTTTTGCAGTCCCTGCTGAACTATTCCTACGCATGGACGCTGCATCCCCTGTTGATCTGCGCCATTTTTTTGCCGACATGTTTAGGTAAGCGCATTTCGGCGCAGCGATTTACGTTGTCGAACGCCTTTGCTTTTCTGTTGGCATCTCCTTGCATGCTGTTCCTGCCGGCGGTCGGCCCCTGGGTGGCATGGCATTTCGCGCCGAACCACGCGCAACAAGCCTGCGAAGCGAGTATCTACGCTTTGCGTACTGGTGTCATTTCAAGCGGTGACTCATTTGGCGGTATCATTTGCTTTCCTTCGTTTCACGTGTATTGGGCAGTCGTATCCGCTTATGCGCTCAAATCGTTTCGTCTGCTCCGCTACCCAGCAGCTGTTTTGGCGGGACTAATTACGGTATCCACAATGACGACGGGGTGGCACTACGGAGTCGACGTACTCGCAGGTCTTTTTCTGGCGCTTATTACCACTCTTCTAGCGAATAGAGTGTTAGCTGTCGGACATTCGAGCACCGAGTCTCTGTCGATGAGTCATTGAAGGCAGGCTTAATTTGTTGGGAAAATGCGTAGTTGCCTATCCCCATAACTCATCAAGGGCTATAACACTTTCGTGTTATACGAGCTAATCTTGCTTTCTCATACCCCCGATGTACACCATGGTTACCTCTTTCGTGGTATCCCCAATTCTCCCTTGTTGACTTCTAATGAATTCAAGTGCTAAACCTAATGCACAACACTTGCTTCAACCCATGCACCACCAGTCACTGACTGGAACCCCAACCCAGGAAATGGAGATTTACAAATGACCGTTCTGATGAACAAGATGTATCTTGCAGCGAAGAATCTGATCGAGCGCGAAGAAGGTCAGGATCTCGTTGAGTACGCCCTCGTAGTTGCCCTGATTGCGTTTGGCGCGATCACCGGCATGGGATATCTCGCGACTGGCCTGAACCACGCGTTCTCGAACATCGCCAGCACCCTCACCACCAACGTTTCGTAGAGCTCATTGCTGGCTTAGCCAGCGTATCTGTACAGCTTTCTGGAACCGAAGTCAAAGCAGAATGCGAAAACAGCGACTCGCTGTTTTCGCATTTTGCGGTTTGAGGAGCAGAAGTTCCCGCCCCAATACGCTAGTCACCCAAATGTGTTGTCCAAAGGTCTCTGCTGTACTTTCTTCAATTCGGTCAAACTGATAGCATCGATTTAAAGTCAACCTCGTTTCGACTTCGATCTTGCCCTGAAATCCGGCATAGTGCCTTGATGTCCATGATCCTAGCCACACCTTCGGAAGGAAGACTCTCCTTGATGTTTGTGGAGGGTGCTCTTACCGCAATTGCTTGCGCAGCTGGCATTCGCTTGGCCCACGTTTAGGCGCCGGATGGTTTTCGACGCATTGAGCGAGCGCTTCGCGATGTGGCGCGAAGGCGCGTGCTTGCAGTGGCAGCAGTAGGCATGTCGGTGCTCTTGGTGCGTCTTGCAATGCTGCCTTGGTTCCCAATCCCGCTTCCATTTGTTCCGGACGATTTCAGCTTTCTGCTTGGCGGCGGATACGTTTGCCCACGGCCGACTCACTAATCCCACCCCTGTCATGTGGGTCCATTTCGAAACGATCCATGTCGATATGCTACCGACGTACATGTCGATGTACTTTCCTGGTCAGGCGCTCATGCTTGCAGCGGGCAAGGTGCTGCTCGGAAATCCGTGGTTCGGCGTCCTTGTTTCCGGCGCTTTGATGTGTGCGGGTTTGTGTTGGATGCTTCAGGCATGGCTACCTCCGGGCTGGGCCCTTCTTGGGAGGCATGATTGCGGTCCTGCGCCTCGGTCTTTTCAGCTATTGGATGAACAGCTATACCGGCGGAGGTTTCATTGCGGCATTTGGCGGAGCGCTGGTGTTGGGCGCCCTCCCGCGACTCAGAAAGACGGCTCGGTTTCGATACGGTCTTCTGATGGCAATTGGAATTGCCTGCTTGTACTTACCCGTCCCTACGAGGGCATGCTTTTATGTCTTCCGGTAGCAGTTGTTTTGGGGCGATGGGTGTTCCGGGCAAGAACAGGCCATCCCCAGCAGGTCCTGATCCGGCGGGCGGCGTTGCCGCTCGCACTTGTTGCTTGCGTGCCATCGCGTGGCTTGGGTATTACGATTATCGTGCCTTCGGTAGCCCTTTAACGCTGCCCTACACCGTCAATCGCACTACCTACGCCATTGCTCCTTACTACGTCTGGCAACATCGAAGAGCCGAGCCTGTATACAGGCATGAATCGATCCGCAGCTTCTATAACGGTGCCGAATTGGAGGGCTTCGCGAAGTTCGAAACTCTCGGCCGGTTTCATCGGGGCCTCCAGCCTCAAGATAGCTGAAGCCACTTTTCTTCTTTGCCGGTTTCGTATTGCTTCCTCCGCTCTTTATGATCCGGAGGGTGTTCCTGGATCGGCGAGTCCGGTTCCTGGTATTAAGCTTGTTGTTTCTCGTCACCTGGTATGGTGATTCAGATTTTTCTGATCCCGCACTACCTGGCGCCCTTCACCGCAGTGCTTTTATGTCATCGGTTTGCAGGCCATGCGCCACCTTCGCCTCTGGACCGCTGAGGGCAGGCCTGTCGGATTGGCACTGGTGAGGATGACATCTCCCGCTTTGCCTTTTGCTAGCGGTTGTGCGGCTGTTCTCCGGACCATTGCATCTCAATGTTCCCGAATGGCCCGCCAGCAATTGGTCTATGGAACTGGTATGGTCCTGATCACTACGGAACCGAACGAGCTCAGATTGAGTCTCTACCTCGAACACTTGCCGGGAAAGCAACTCGTCATTGTCCGATTACGGGCCCAAACGCAACGGTCTGGATCAGTGGGTTTATAACTCCGCAGATATCGATAACTCCAAGGTCATCTGGGCTCGAGAGATGGACGCTGCAGACGACCTCGATCTCATGCATCATTACAAAGACCGGAAAGTGTGGCTCGTGAGAATGGATACAGAGCCGGCGTCTGTTACTCCTTACCCCGTACCTGAACAGGTAACCGTGAATACACGCTAGACATGTTGGTCCGCTGCAGGCCTGACAATAGACTCAAGATGAGGATGACTCGATGATCGACGGAAAGCGCATCGCGGTGGTGATGCCGGCTTACAACGCCGAGAAGACGCTGGAAATGACGGTGCGGGAACTGTCCGATCTCGTGGACATCAAGATCCTTGTCGACGACTCAAGCAACGACCAGACTGCTGCGTTATCCAAGAAGCTTGGGGTTTCGACTTTTATCCATGACGCCAATTATGGGTATGGCCGCAATCAGCAAACCTGCTATCGCGAAGCGCTTGCTGCAGGCGCAGATGTCGTGGTCATGGTCCATCCTGACTACCAGTACACTCCGTTGCTCGTTCCGGCCATGGCTGGCATGATTGCCAGCGGCGTATACGACATGGTTTTGGCGTCGCGCATTCTTGGCGGAGGGCGCTACGGGGCGGAATGCCCCTCTATAAATACATCGCCAACCGCTTTCTCACCGCGTTCCAGAATATCTTTCTCGGAGTCAAGCTTTCGGAATACCACACGGGCTTCCGCGCATTCTCTCGCGAACTGCTTGAGGCGCTGCCGCTCCTCGAGAATTCTGACGACTTCGTTTTCGACAATCAGATGATTGCCCAGGCGGTCATGTTCGGTTTTCGAATCGGCGAGATTTCCTGCCCGACAAAGTATTTTGAAGAGGCCTCGTCGATCAACTTTAAGCGAAGCGTCGAGTATGGCATTGGAGTTCTCGGCACTTCCATCACGTTTGCCATGCAGAAACTGGGCTTCCTGCATCTCGCGCGGTTCGATGCGAAGGGCAGGAAGGTAACGCATGCCGACTATTCCGAATATGCGCGCCGCGTCTGACGCTACAGGGATCGCGACAATGAAACCGGCATGGGTTGGAGGTTTCCTGTTCGTTCCTGCTGGGAAGTGCTGTTCTCGTCATGGTGGGCGTCTCATGGGAGCGCAAGAGCTTTCGTATCGATGATCGATTTCAAGACCGTGTATTGTGGTGCGCGGTCTTTGATTGAGCATCGTGATCCCTACATTCCGGAGAATTTGAACGGGATTTACGCAACGGAGACAGGAGAACGATCTCCGGAATTCTCCAGGCGCTTCGGGATCTAGTTACGCGCTACATATACCTTCCTTCTGCTTTTGTGTCACGGTGCCGATCGCACTGTTGCCCTGGGGACCGGCCCACTCGCTCTGGATGTTTCTAACAGGAACCACCATGATGGTGGCCGCCTTTCTGATGTGGAAAACAGGATCGCACCACGCGTCTATCCTCAGTGGCTTGATTGCTATGTCTTCTTCCTGATGACGAGTGAGTTATTGATTGAGGTTGGCAATGCCGCGGGTATTGCAATTAGTTTATGTGTGATTGCAACGTGGTGCTTTCTTGAAGAGCGTTTCGTTCGCACAGGAATTCTGATTCATGGCGCTCAGCTTGCTGATAAAGCCACATGACTCGGGATTTGTCTGGCTCTATTTTGTGCTGATTGGTGGCGTCAACCGCAAACGTGCGTTACAAACACTGCTTTTAGCAGTTGCACTGGCCCTGCCGGTCAGTCATTTGGGTATCCAGTGTCGCTCCGCGATTGGATCCGCGAGATGCAATCAAACATCACGTTGCACTCCGTGCATGGCGGGGACTCCGATCCTGGCCCGCCATGGAATACTCCTCGGAACGCACGGAGCACCGTTGATTAATCTTCAAACCGCGCTGAGTGTATTGCGCGATGATCCGCGTTTCTACGATCTGGCGAGCTATCTGGTGTGTGGGTTGCTCCTGATCTTTTGGGCCAACGTGGTGCTGCGATCGCGACCGACCTCCGCAAATGCATGGCTGGCGATTGCTTCCGTTGCAGCTCTCTCCATGTTGCCCACATATCATCGACAGCAGGATACGAGGCTTCTCCTACTTACCATTCCGGCGTTCGCTCTACTTTGGGCTAAGCGCGGCGGCGATCCGGTGGCTCGCTCTGCTGGTGACTGCCGCAGGCGTCTTCTTCACCGGCGACAGCACATTGCAGCTTCTTGGATTCCAAGCCAAAAGAATGGGTGTGTCAGCCGACGATCTCCGGGACAGATTCTGATGCTCCTATTGGGCACGGCCGGCCCCGCTTGCAATTCTCGCGATCGGTATTTTCTTCCTGTTCGTTGCGTTCGCGCGGAACGGGAAAGAACCTCGGGTTCTGACGATTGTGCCCTGGCAGCGACCATGCACGCTGGTCCTGATCGTTGTGTCGCCGACGTTCTGGAGTCGCATCTTGACGGTGCAGATTCACCGGCAAATCGAGATCACCAAACCTGACCACGACGCCGGCGAACGAGGCGATGGACCGCATCTGTGAATAGTCGAACCGATACTACAGCATCGATCTCTGGTACCTTGGCCAACTGTTATTGGCCCGCGACCAGGTCTAAAGGAGATCAACGTAATTTGCTGGGCCCTGTTCTGCTTTGCATTGTGACGCCGGCCGTCGTTATTCTCGGTATGCAGATGAAGGGCGGCAATCTGTATTTCGAGAAGTCGCCGGTTGATTTTGTTTATTTTTATGGGATCGGACAGATCGCAAGGACACACCCGGCGATTGATGTTTACGACTACCAGTTGCAAACGAGAAGTATTCAATAAGATCCAACCGCTCGCAAGACGGCAAGTATGGTCCGAGCCCTTACCCACCATTTGTCTCGCAATTTTTCAGGCTATTGCGGGACTGTCATTTAAAAATGCATTTTTGTTGTGGTTCGCGATTTCTCTCACGTTGTATGTGCCGGAATTGTGCTTGCTCTGAAGAGCGTTCCTGCCTGAGGACACCGCTGGTCCGATCTTTGATCTTGTGTTTCGGTTTGTCGTCGTCCCCATTTTTGTTGAATACGCTGGGCAATGGGCAACTTTCTTCCATCGGTCTCTTTTTTATGGTGCTGGCGCTTCTCTTGCAGAAGAGATCAATGCCGATTCTCAGCGGAACCGCGCTATCAGTGTTGATTTACAAACCCACTCTGCTCTTGATTGTGGTCCCAATGCTGGTAATGACACGGCGTTTTAAAACGTTGCTGGGTGTGACTGTCCGGCGCCGGCATTCTGTATGCTGATTGCGACATTGATTGGCGGGATACGGATATGGCCCGCATATCTGCATTTCTTGAGCTCGTTCGGGCAAACATCTGGAGTGTATGGGCAGAGCTCACTGCGACTTTGGAAATATGTTGACTCTGAACTCGTTTTCCTATGCCGTGCCGGATGGCCGATCGCGGATCGCGCTCACGTTTCTAGTTTGCTTTGTGGTCGCGATCGCGATCTGGGCAGGGATTGCATTGTGGAAGTCGGAGGGAACGAACGCTCCTCGGCAATCACTCGCGTGGGCAGTTGCAATCTCGTGGACCAGTGCTCTTGAATGTCTACAGTCCGATTTATGACTCCATTCTGATTGTGATCGCGATCATCCTTGCGCTGTCGGCACTGGGGGAACTCAAGTGGGTGCGGGCGAGTGAATGGGTCGTACTTCTGGCCGTATTGATGTTCGCTGTCGCGTGGATAACCGAACCGATCGCCAAGCGTTATGGAGTACAGTTGCTGACGCTCGCACTGCTGGCGTTTGCGATCACGCTGACTTATCTTCTACAGCGGGCAAATGGAACATTGTTCGTAAGCCCGGCAGAGGTTGTGATTCTGTGATCATTTCGCACGTGCTATATCGCTGTATGCGGCTGAAGCGTTATTGGTCAATTCTCCAGAGTTCGTAGCGGTCCTCCACGCGATTACCCAAGCCCCAGAGCCAATACCCCGAATAAAGCCCTCCGATCCCAGCACCCATGGTTCTTCCGAATCGATAGTTGTGGGATAACGTTTCGACTAAAGTTCGGTGCGGAAAACGCTCTAAAGGCGAAAGTTTCTCCGTCTGCCATAACGTCTATTACCAACAGATCGCCAGGCTTTGGTTGAGGACCGCCCGGGAACGTGAGCGTTGCTCCAGCCAGAGGCGCATACCAATACGACCAGTACTGCCCGGGATACCAAACTCTTTCGCCTGCTGCAACGTGCGGACTGATCAATCGATACAGGGCTGTCCCGTGCCGAAACTCGCAAACTCGGCGTCCGCATGAAGGATCAAAAGGGAGTAGCCGGTACTGACAACAATCAGCGCAAGGACTATGGCCCGGGCAAACTGCACCGAAACGCCATCAAGCAGCCGGAAGCAGAGCAGAATGACGCCAGGTATGCAGGGCAGCAGGTACTTCATCGGAAGATGAACGTAGTAGACAATCGGAAGCGGAATCAGAATCCAAAGCATTAGAAAGAGGCCGTATGGTCGCGCCTCGTCGTCGCTTCGAGAAGCAAATCGGCGAGCACTACGAATCCAATAACCACGCAAGAACAGAACCAGCGCAAGATTCCAGGGAAAGAAGCAAGGGTGGGACAGCCGCCGCAAACAGGATGAGAATTAAACGCATGCCTTCTGGCATTCAAGCGATTCGCCAGCCAGCAGGCCGCTAGCGGTAGAGGAAACGCGAAGTACAGCAGAAATGTATAGAGATTAGTTGATATATGCTGCCCCGCAACTGAGGAGGGGGATTAATTACCGGGTTATTCACCAGGTTATTCTCACGGACGGCGAAGACGATTGCCAGCAGCAAACCGCCGCCCGCGACGACCGGCATCCAGAGCCACAATTTCCGCCGGAGTTGTGCCAGAATCTCCGTGGGATTGGTGCTTTCAAGCAGAAAGAACGCCGCCAAGAGGTAGAAGAAGAACGAGGTGTGACGCGCGCAAAACCAGCAAGGCCTAGCGCAATAGCGGCTGCCGCGCCTTGGCCCCACTTCTGCTCCTGCCTTCCACGCTGCAAGCCGTTCCATTGCTACTAGCGCGAGAGCGGTCGCAAGAATATCGGGCATTGCAGTGCTGGCCATGGGGAGAAAAGGTGGGATGGCCACCAGGAGCAGATGCGCCGACGGTCGCGTGCCACCGGTTCCATCCGAACCGAAAGATCAGTGAAGTCATCGCCACCACTGCGATCCATACGAGCACCAGTTGCGTCAGGTGGGCCATCCATTCGTGGGCACCGCCCAGAACTGTCGGCACCAGTACATAACCTAGCGCTACTTGTCCAATCAGGGCATTTCCGGACGCGAACTGATAGGCGTTCCTGCATTCATGCCAGTTGTTCCAACAGATTTCGAAATCCATGGGATGCGCCGGGTGCTTGACGATCTGCTTCGCCATCATGAGAAACCACGGATCGTCGGTGAGGAAAGCCTTATTCAGGAAGGGGACAAGGCAAACGGTTGCGAGAAGCAATGCAGGCCAAGCGCAGGCCAGCACAGCGACTGCCGAGACGCTTTGCTGAGCGTCAATTTTCTTTCTAACCAGCACGTTCATGTTTCAGCCACCGCACCACGATCGTGATTCCCGAAATACCAATAGCTGGTTGAGCGATGCTGTCTGGGGTAAAAACACTCATAAACTGTTGGGCTTAGCGACCGATTATAACCGCGTCTTACAGCACGGGCAATTTCTTTTCCTTTTTAGAATCAAAGACTGATTCTCAGAGGTAACGTGGCAAATGGTGTGTCGATCAAGGACGGTGGCTTTCGGAGCCGTCGGCTTGTTAAACGGAGATTGGATAATGCTTTCGAAAAGTTCTGAATACTATCGAAGCGTATTGATGCACTCGACGGCTGGCGTTTGTCATCATGCTCACTTATCTTCTGTGACGCGTTGATTGAACATTACCAGTAAGCGCGACAGTATCTGTGCATTCGTGTTCAATTCGCCGCACTCTCGCTGCATGCAGCCTGCACCGTTATTGGTCAATCCTCCAGAGTTCATACCGGTCTTTCAGGCGATTGTCCAGGCTCCAGAGCCAAAGGCCTGAGTAAGTCCTCCTATTTCGGCACCCACGGTTCTTCCGAATCGATAGTTGTGGGATAACGTCTCGACCAATGTTCGGTGCGGAAAGCGCTCTAAAGGTGAAAGTTTCCCGTCTGCCATAACGTCTAGTACCAACAGATCGCCAGGTTTTGGCTGAGGACCACCCGGGAATGTGAGTGTAGCTCCAGCCAGAGGCGCATACCAATACGACCAGTACTGCCCTGGAAACCAAACTTTTTCGCCTGCTGCAACGTGCGGACTGATCAATCGGTACAGGCTGTCCCTGCCGAAACTCGCAAACTCGGCGTCCGCATGAAGGATCAGAATGGAGTAGGCTGTGCTGGCAACAATCAGTACAAGGGCCATAGCCCGGACGAACTGGACCGACACGCCGTCAAGCAGCCGAAAGCAGAGCAGAATGACGGCGGGTATGCAGGGCAGCAGGTACTTCATCGGGAGATGAACATAACAGACAATTGGAAGCGGAATCAGAATCCAAAGCATTAGAAAAAGAGAGTTAAGGTCGCGTCTCGTTACAGTCTCAACAATCAGGTCGGCCAGCACCGCGAATCCAGCAACCGAGCAGAACAGAACCAGCGCAAAATTCCAAGGATAGAAGAAAGGAGGGATCGCCGCGGTGCATAGGATGATGATCACAACATGCAGCCGTCTGGCGGTCAAACGGTTTGCAAGCCAACAGATGGCAAGAGGAAGCGGAAACGCAAAGTACAGCAGGTATGCAAAAAGATTGCTTGAAATGTTGTGTGGCTCCGTGCCGATGGGCGTGGGATTAAGGCCCAGATTTTGCTCGCGAACACCCAGAATCATCGCCAACATTACGCCAGAGCCAGCGAGGACTGGAATCCAGAGCCGCGCTTTCTGGTAGATTTGTCCCAGAATCTCCCTAGGGTTGGCATTATCCAGAAGAAAGAATGCTGCCAGTGGGAGAAGAAGTGCGAGATGTGACCGCGCAAAGCCTGCTAGCCCCAGCGCGATCGCGGCTGCGATACCCTGGCTCCAGTTCTGGTCTGCCTTCCACGCTGCAAGGCGTTCCATCCCAACCAGTGCCAAAGTTGTCGCCAGAATATCGGGCATTGCAGTGCTGGCCATGGGGAGAAATGGAGGAATGGCCACCAGGAGCAATGCGCCGGCGGTCGCGTGCCACCGGTTCCATCCGAACCGAAAGATCAGGGAAGTCATCGCCACCACGGCGATCCATACGAGCACCAGTTGTGTCAGGTGCGCCATCCACTCGTGGGTGCCCCCCAGAACTGTTGGCACCAGTACATAACCTTGCGCTACTTGTCCCATCAGGGCATTTCCTGACGCGAATTGATTGGCGTTCCTGCATCCATGCCCGTCGTTCCAACAGATGTCGAAATCCATAGGATGCGCTGGGTGGCTGACGATCTGCTTCGCCATGGCGAGAAACCACGGATCGTCGATAAGGAAAGGCTTGTTCAGATATGGCAAAAGGCAAACTGTGGCGAGCAGTAAAGCAGGCCAGGCGCAGGCCAGCGTAGCTACTGCCGAAATAGTCCGGAGTGCGCCGCGATCCATCGTGACTTCTGTTTTCAATGCAATTTCCATTTTGGTAACCAATTTCAGAGTCAGTCTACGTGTGCCTGGTTCTAAGGAGTGAACATGGTGCTGAACCGATCACCGGATACATTCCAGAATTAGGTGCGTGTAGGGAATACGCAAGAGATCGTGGCGGACGCTTGGTTTGATATTGCTGAATACCTGAGACGCGATTCCCACGTACTCGCGCTCGCTCCTTACGTGTTCCCCCCGGTCTCTTGCCAACAACCATCGCGCGACCGGGGACTGGCTGTCGGTCCAAACGCCATCCATAGTGACAAGCTTGCCGCCTGGCTTTAGAGCTTCATGCGCGATTTGAAATAGTTGTCGGGCTTCTGCATCTTCGAGGTGGTGCACGACCCCGAATGCCAGCACCACGTCAAAGCTCTGCTCTTTCGCGAGTGAGAATTCACTGACTCGCTCGCAGACGAAACGAGCCTTTGGAAAACGTCTCCTGGCCATTTCGACGTACTCGGGACTTAGATCGAATCCCAAATAGTCGGACGGCGGCAGGCAACTCACGACGGTCCCGGGCCCGCATCCGATTTCAAGGATTCGCGCGCCGACTCTTGGTTGAACATATTCGTTAACTAAAACTATGACCTCGGCAGGTCCGCCGACCATGTTCCACCATAACTGGTATGCGCTCGGAATGGCCAAAATGGAACGAAGGTATTGAATCATCTGCTCATCGGCTCCTGCTTTTGCCTGCGAGGTACTCGATCAGTTCGGCGTTGGCCTTGCCTTTGTCGGGCGCCGAATTGATTGCGATCACCAGGCCCTGCGGACCGGTACGAACCACTCCACGGCGCGACGATCGCGGTTGCGCAACGATGTCGAGAACGATCTCGTCGACGCCAATCCGCATCCAAGGCAAGTCCGTTTTGGCCGCCGGCTCGCGACGCTTGGGCGGATCGGTCACGTGTGCAGAGGAATCAGCATGTCGCGCAGAGTCGGGAGCAAGACCTGGCGAATCAAACCGATCGCAAAGAAGACCACGATCGGCGAGAAATCGATGCCGCCGAACACGACCGGCAGATGCTCGCGGACCCATTCGAACAGCGGTTCGGTCACCGAGTAGATAAATCGTACGATCGGATTGTACGGATTCGGCTCGATCCACGTCATCACGGCCGCGATGATGATGATCCAGAAGTACAAGTTCAGCAGGCCGGAAATGAAGTACAGCGTTTGTGTTACGAATACTGCCCAAGCCCCCACGACATGCTCCTCTTAGAAGTTGCGGCCCAGTTCGCGCGAGCGATCCGCGGCCGCATGGACAGCGGAGGCGACGATATCAGAAAAGCCTGCGGCGGCGAATCGCTGAAGCGCGGCCTCGGTGGTGCCGCCGCGTGACGCGACGATTCGAATCAACTCGGCCGGCGCGAGCTTCGACATTCGCATGTTGTATTCGGCGCCCTCGACCGTCTTGAGCGCCATCCGAATCGCGAGGTCGCGCGGAATGCCTTCGCTGGCGGCGGCATCGGCGAGCGCTTTGACGAACAGGTAGACGTATGCGGGCCCGCTGCCTGAGAGCGCAGTCACCGGATCGAGCAGCGCCTCATCTTTAAGCGCGACGGCATCGCCGACCGCGAGGAAAATTTTCAACGCGAAGGCCTGATCGGTTTTTGAGGCACCTTTCGACCGCACCAGCGCGGCCATCCCGCGCCCGACCATCGCAGGCGCATTCGGCATCACACGAATCACCCGTGCTTTGGCGCCGAGCGCACCCGTTAAGCGCGCGAGGGTGATTCCCGCCGCGATTGAGATGAAGAGCTTTTCATGCAGGCGGATTTTTTCGGCCGACTTCACCCCGGTCAGGACTTCATCGATCTGCTGCGGCTTGACCGCGAGCAGGATCGCGCGCGACTCGCGGATGACTTCGAGGTTGTCGTCGGTGACGGCGACCTTTAGCGCAGTTTTGATTTTTCGTCGCCGCGGCGAATCGACATCCGAGACGATGAGCTCGGCCGGCTTGAAAATTTTGCGCGCGACGAGGCCACGCACGAGCGCTTCCGCCATGTTGCCCCCACCGATAAAACCGAGCTTCTTCATTTGGGCGCTCGCCGAAAATCGCGCGACCCACGCGCACTATCGTCGCACCTTCTTCAATCGCCACTTCGAAGTCCTCCGTCATTCCCATCGAAAGCTCGCTTAGCGCAAGGCCCGTAGTCGCGGCAAGCCGATCGCGGAGCATTCGCAATTGGGCGAAATATCTGCGCGCCGAATCGGCGGTCTCGGACGGAGGCGGAATCGTCATCAACCCTTCAATCGCGACCTTAGCCCGCGCCGCCTCGATCAGCGATTCGACGTCGCCTGCCGACACGCCGGACTTGCTCGCCTCGCCGCCGAGATTGACCTCGATCAGCACGCGCATCGGCGGAGAAGATCGCACGCGCGCGATCGCATCGGCGAGGCGCGCTGAATCGAGGGTATGAATGACGGCGAAGGTCGCCATCGCGAGATTGGTCTTGTTGCTCTGCAGATGTCCGATCAGATGCCAGGTCGCATCGCGCAAATCGGCCAGCTCAGCGCGCTTCGAGGCGGCCTCCTGAACGTAGTTTTCACCGAAGTCGCGCGCGCCCGCTTCGTAGGCCGCGCGAACCGCCGCGGACGGCTGCGTCTTGCTCGCGAGCACAAGGCGAATCGAATCGGAAGATCGGGCGCCCCGGTCCGCAGCCCGCGCGATACGCTCGCGAACGTCGCGCAGCCGTGCCGCGATTTCCTCGGCGGTAAGCATTACACGATTCCGTGCACGCGCAGCGCCGCGATCACCGCATCAGTCGGCAATCCCATCACGTTGTCGCGAGACCCCTCGACCTGCGAAATAAAACCGCCACCGACGCCCTGGATACCGTAGGCGCCGGCCTTATCGAAAGGCTCACCGGTCGCGATATAGCTAGCGATTTCATCGGGAGTGAGACTGCGAAACGTTACGCGGCTCGCGACCGGATTGCTCTCCAGAATTGAACCGTCGCGAGCGATCGCGACTGCAGTGATCACGACGTGCGTGTTGTTCGAGAGCATCCGGAGCATCCGGCGCGCATCGGCAGGTGAGGTTGGTTTTTCTAAAATCTCGGTATCGCAAACAACGATAGTGTCGGCGCCGACGACGATCGCATCGGGCATTCGGATTGAAACCGCACGCGCTTTTTCGGTCGCCATCCGAAGTGCATAGTCACGCGCGGGCTCGCCTTCGACGCGAACTTCAGCCATGCCGCTCTCAAGCACCTCGAACTTCAGACCGGCCGCGCCGAGCAACTGCCGGCGTCGTGGCGAGCCGGAAGCGAGTATCAGTTTGAGTAGCTGTGTCATCGAAAGTTGAAGCGCGATTGCTGCGCCTCCGACTGTTCCAGACGCCCGGCGATCAGGCAACCATCACAGTGATTCGCAGAATTTTTTCGGGATTCGTAGCCGACCCAATTGAAGCCGCTCGACCTATGCGCTAACCCCAATCAGCATGATCAAGATTGTCGGGCGTTACCTTCTGTTGATGACCGCGTGTGCGTTCGCGCTCGCGGGATGTGCCTCGGCGCCTGCTCAGGCCGACGCGCCGCGCGAGGTTGCGCCGGCTGCAGAAAGCACGGCGGAGCCCGCGCCTGCGGTGACGTTAACGCGCGCACCGGGTGAGCGGCCGTCCGATGCGGAGTCGGCGTTCCTCGATGGCTACCGTGCCTACAACAATCACGACTACGCACGCGCGATCGATCGGCTCAAGTTCGCCGCCGACAATTTTCCGGCGCTTGGCGACTACGCGCTCTACTACCTCGGACTCGCGCAACGCGAGCAAGGCGATCTGAATGGCGCGGTCAATTCGTTCGCGCGCCTGTTGGATCCTATCCGCGAAGCGTGATGCTCGATCAGTCACAACTGCAACTCGCGACGCTTCAGCTCAAGCTTGGTCGCAACGCAGAGGCGTCGGCGACGGCTTCGCGGCTCATCGCGCGCGGTCCGGTTTCTTCGATCGAAGAGAACGCGCGGCTGGTTGAAGGCAAGGCGTTGATGGCGCTCGGCAATGCGCCAGCCGCATACGCGCAATTGATGGAACTCAGAACTGCGTATCCGCACGCGGACACCGATGCCGAAGCGCGTTCTCTGACGCGCGCGCTACTCGCGGCGAATCCCAACCTGGCCGCGACCGATTCGCTGACCTATCACCTTCGCGAAGCCGAATTGCTGCTCAAGGAAGGCGAACTTTCGGACGCGGCGAGGCAGGCGCAGGCGGGCCTCGCGATGAATCCCGAACCCGCTGTGCGCGCCGAGTTTGTCTGGGTCGAAGCGCGGGCATTGAAGTCGCAACCCGAGGCCGCGAAGCGCGCGTTGCTTGAATATTTGCGGATCGCGCCACGCGGTCCCGCCGCAGCGGCCGCGCTCCAGGCGCTCGCCCTCAGCTATTGGCATGACGATCAGAACGACACCGCGCGTGCGACCTTCGAACGGCTGATCGCGAATTTTCCGGCGAGTCCGCTCGCGCCTGGTGCGATGCTTCGGATCGGGCGCAGTTACGAAGAGCAGAAGATGTTCGACGATGCGCGCAGCGAATATCGGCGCCTGACGACGCGCTATCCGAATAGCGATAGCGCCGCCGACGCACGATTCCGCGGTCCGTGGACTTTGTACCAGGCGCGCCGCTACCAAGAGGCGGCCGCCGGATTCGAGCAGGCGCGCGCGCACGCAAATCAGCCGCAGGATCGTGATATGTGCGATTACTGGCGCGCACGATCGCTCGAGAAACTGAACCAGCAAGCCGCGGCGCGCGCGATTTTTCTGAAAGTTTCGCAAAGCGTCGATACCAACTATTACCCGGCGATGGCGGCCCTTCGTGTTTCAGCCGCTCCGCCCGACCTGCCGGCGGCGTCGGCGCCTGATCCGGTCTTTAATGCCATGCCGGTGGTGGCCGGTGCGGCGCAGTTTCACATGGCGCGGCTGCAGACATTGCGCGCGATGAATCTGAACGAACTCGAGGCGGGCGAATTGAAAGCGCTCGCTGATGATGGCGGCAGTTCGCTCGAGATGCGCCGTTTTGTGCTTGCGGGATTTGCCAAAGCGGGCGCGTGGTATGACGCGATCGTCGTCGCTACCCGAATGGAAAAGCATGGTCAGCTGGCGCATGACATGGCCGAGCGCGTGCGATATCCGCGGGCTTACTGGGAGCTGGTGCAGAGTGCGTCGAATCGGCTCGCGCTGGATCCGTACTTGGTGCTCGCGCTGGCGCGGCAGGAGAGTCTCTTCAATCCGCGCGCGACTTCGGTGTCCAACGCGCGGGGCCTGATGCAGTTGATTCCGTCCACGGCGCGCAAGGTCGCGGCTGAGCGAGGGATGAGCACGGTTCTGGTGCCGCTTTATGATCCTTCGGTCAACGTCGATCTCGGCACGACGTATCTGAAAAGTTTATTCGAACTGTTCAACGGCGATCGTTTCGCGCGGTCGCGGCCTACAACGCAGGCGGGAGGGCACGCGGTGCAAAAGTGGTCGGCGAATTTCAGCGGCGACGACGACGAATGGGTCGAGAATATCGCCTACAAGGAAACCCGCGAGTACGTGAAAAAAGTAATCGGAGGACGACGCGAATATCAGCTTTTGTATCAGGCCAATGCAGCCGCTTCGAGATCCCCCGAGACGCCGCGATCGTCGGGATAGATGTCGGCGAGAATTGTCTCGACCTCGCGATAGTAGGAGCGGATCGCCGCGGGCTGCGTTACGCAGAGTAGCAATGTCGGGAATCGGAGGCACCGATCCGATCGGGATGCTCGCCGACGCTCTCGCGGAGAACTGTTCCCGAACTGCGCGCAGGCGCGATCACGATGCGTCATTCGCCGCGCAGTCCGCTCGATCTCGACTGCTCCTGTTCAGCCAGATCATCCCGCAAAAGACGGAGGTCAGGGAATCGACGTCGGACTTCGCCGCCTGGTCAGGTTGCTGAACGAGAATCCTTTACGCCTCGACAAGGTACGCCTTTCGCTGTTTCCGTCGCCGGTAGCGAAGTACTTTCTCGATTGCACCGCTCATCCCGATTGCAAGCCGCATTTGAGGCCTTTGGAAGACGGATGTTGATCGGGATTGCGCACGAGCCAATTCGAAACCCTGCTAAGATAAGTGGCGGCGCGTTGTTCACGCGCTTCATGCTGCCGGCTTTGCGGCGTACCAGGCGCTGGCGAGACTCGGTGCTGAGCCGTTCGAGGGTTATCCGTATCTTGCTTTTCGACTGTGGACGAAACGCCGTGAGAAGCTGACGCCGAAAAAACACAAAGCTGCCGCGATCGCATGTCGCAAAGATATCTTGCTGCGAACTGCGGCGCGCGAATCGGTTCCCGAACTCGATATGCCTGCGCGATTCACGCTCGACATGGCGGATGCGGCGATCCTCGCAATCACGCCGGAACGTTTGTCGTCGATGCAAAAGAATACAATCGCGCAGATCATGTATCCGCCTGAGGGCCGTTTTCTCTTAGCGCTCGACCAAATCGACAGTGACTGGTTTGCGCATTCGGCACTGAGCTAAGATCGAGCGGCTTGACAAGTACGGAAGCAAACAGGTTGAAAGAGATTGACTGAGGTTGCGAGTCGCCGAACTTGCTCGAGCCGCCAGCTGGTTTCAAGGACTCTCGATTGCCACCCCGCGAATTCAAAGCCATCTTCTTTACGACCTCGACGGAACCCTGGTCGATATTCACGGCCTGCTCTATAGCGCGGCTAAAAATGCGCTCGATCAATTGGGGCATAAGCCGGCGCTGACGCAGGAGCGCTATCGCGAGGCGTTGGCGCGCGACGACGTGTGGCTCGGAATTCCAACCCACATCCGCCCGAGTACACGAAGCTTGCGTGGGCGTATTTCATGACCGAGATCGACAAGACCGAACGCCTCGAAGTGCTGCCGCACGTGAGCGAGATCCTCGCGGAACTGAAACGGCGCGGCAGAGACCGGCGTGATTACCAGCCGTCCGGGGCACGCGCAGCGGCTAGTCGAAAAGCTGGCGATGGTGGGGCTCGCGTCGCATCTCGATCACGTTGTCACGCAGTCGACGGCGTCGCTGTCGGCGCTCGACAAATCCGCGAGCCTGAAGACAAACCGCGCTGAAAGCCAGTACTCATCCGCGCGCCTGCATGTACGTTGGCGACGAGCCGCGCGACATCATGGCGGCGATCAATGCCGGCTACGGTGCGTCGGTCGCGGTCGCGACTGGCGCCGCGTCGTTCAACTACCTGCAGAACCATCCTGACTACAAGCCTGACTACGCAATTCGTTCGATGGGCGAACTGATCGGGCTGATCGATCGGCTGAAGGAAGAAGGGCGACGAATAGCGATGGCGAGTTTCGAAGAATATCGCGAGCCGCCGCGCGCGCTCGAAGGAATTAAGGTCGTCGAATTGCCGTCGCTCGATACGGTGCCGTTTTTGGCCGCGGCGATGGCGGCAAAATCCTTCGCCGATTTTGGCGCCGAAGTAATCAAGGTTGAACCGCCGCGAACCGGCGCGCTCGAACGCTCGCTCGGTCCATTTCGTGACGAGATGCCCGATCAGGCGATTGGTGG
>CAWDJR010000003.1:0-118139 GCA_963802565.1 uncultured Acidobacteriaceae bacterium
AAGCTCGGGTGCTCCACATTCACCGAGTTTCGGCGAGCGTCCACCCCTTCTGACGCTCAGCGATGCCGCCGCGAAAGCGTTCGGAAACTATTCGATGGTGACCAACGCTGCAGCAGTTCGATGTCAGTCGGCTGGCACTGTGTATTGCACGGAGGCGAGCGGCTCGGTGATAGTGGGTGTGTCCTTATCGCAGCCCTTCACGTTTAATCCTCTCGCTAGTGCAGCATTACCTTTTCAACGTAACGGCGAGTGTCCAACCCCAGGTCACGCTGAAACTCGCTCCTTCAATTACGGTCAGCGGAGATTTGCTCGTCCGATCCTACAAGGTCAGTCGAGACGTCGTGCGACTCGGTGTTTATAAGAAGCGTGGCTCCAATCTGTCAGCCACATTTACCGCGAGTGGTGGTATTGGGGGCGATATCGGGAGTACAGATGTCCTTGGGATGCTGCTAAATGCGGCTCTTCCCGGTGTCGATGTCGCCGCAGCTGGGATTTCTGGAGACAATGGCAAAGCCCTGAACAAGGTCATTAAGGATTCTCTCAATAGGAGCCTATCTGCGCAGCTCAATGCCACGTGTTCTGCCGCCACAACCGACGAAGCCGCTATTCTTTATGACATTCACCTTAAAGACGGGGACAGTGCCACGGATGATGCCATCGCTGTTGCTCTTCATGGCGATTGGAGCAAGTTGGAGTCGCTGCAAAACGCAAAGCGGATTCGCAACATTGCTGTCGAGACCTCGGAAAGGAAGAGCTCTATTTCCATCAATCTCTTTGGTTTCTATAGCGCCACCTCGGTTACTGATTACCTGAGACGTTGTACCGTACTGGTTGACGAAAGCGGCCAGGTCTCGTTCATCGATAAAGCAGATACAAAACGAATCAGCGCATCGACAGAGCCATTCGCCGCTGACGTTAATAAATTGAGACAGGCACTGATGGAAGATTTCCTCTGCACTGCTGCATACAAGCTCCTGAATGGCCGACTTGTTCTGGATCTGTCAGCGACCCAATCGTATTTTGATTACGAGCGCGAGATGTCTCGGAGCAACATGCAGGAAAACGTGCGTCTCGGTTACGCTCTTGGGCTTATCCCCGACGGCTCACTGGATGCCATCCTGAGCGCGTACTCTTCTTTTCATCATGCTTGCGTTGGCGTGACGATCCGATATGACATGCCCGCGTTATTGGACATCTTCTTCTATGACAGAGCAAAGCGAATTGCACGGACAAGAGAAGAATTGGAGGCGATTGGACGCAATACGATGTCGTTGCTCCTTGACCCGAGAGATGCCACGGACTCTATACGCCTCAGCATCCTTCGAAATGACACTGCTTGGAAGCAAATGGATGAGATCGGTAATGTCGCAGTCTTTAGCGCGATCCCTTTCTCAGCCATCTCGGTTCCACCCAACTTGGAGCTGTGATCGCAGATTGGGTCAGCATCGCATGGTGGGCCGAAGCAATCTCGAAGATTGCGCCAGCTCTTTCAGTGGCATTTGATGCAGCGGAATCTGCTTCGTCCAACCCGGAGAATGACCAGGGCTTTCTTAAAGCACGGGAACGTCTTGTGAATGTTCTTGGAGAGGTCACTCGCAAGACGGACGCAGCATTTGTGCATGGCTGGGGTGAAGCTGTCATGTTCGTGCTCAGTGGAAGACATGGTTCAGCTGAGATCGATATGAAGTGGAATAGCCAAGCTCTCCACTTTGTATCACCGCCCCCGAAATAGATAGGGTTAGAGAATTCGGTGCCAAGAGTCTATTCAGAACATCGCGTCGAGCACTTCAGCTATACTCGCAGGCGCCCGCGACATTAGGGTGGCCTGCAGAGGCTCTATCGCATTGAATCCATTGCGGAAGATGCACGATATCACCGTAAAGTTCTTCGCAGGCATTGCAGCGAGGTTCCGCGACCTCGTCTTCAGGCAGAAGGATCGGATTGAGCTCCCAAAGAAGAGATTGCGGTGCCCACATTGCATTGAGTTCTGAGAATGGAAGTTGTACAAATCTGCAGATTTCTGTCCCGGCCACTTTGTTAGTCTTCTCGACTGCCAATTGCAAAGCCGCACTGGAGCTCTTCCAGAACTGCAGGCAGTTCTCCACTACCTCTTCGGCGCGATACTTCCTGATCGAGATTTTGTCTGGAGCCACAACTGATTGAGTGGAGACCCCATGCACTTCAAGATAGGATTTGATCTGCTCGTCCGTACCGCCTGACTGTTCACTCGAGAATTGGATAGTATCCTAAAATCGCAATTTTTGTGCTTGAACCGCGGAGCGTGTTTGCCAAGAATCCGAGCAGGTCTTGCATAGCTATATTGCAGAACTGGTTTACCCATCCGTTTAGTTGGCTCGTGCTCGTCACTGGATTGAGAATGCGAGTCAGACTGACATCGTTAATTCCTCCATTGAGTAGCACAACTTCGATCTGCGACCATTCCTGTTGCGCAAGTACTTGTTGCCAAAGCGACGGCCACGCAACCGGAATTTCTCCCACTTCCGTCTCCTTCGAGCTATCAATTCGGGTTCCAATTACGGCGCCTGAATGCGCTTTTCGGACTAGAGGCAGATTCTGATGCGCTGCAAAGAGTGAGTCGAATTTGTGTTCTTCTTTCAGCCCTTGTCCCCATACAACACTGTCACCGATGCTCAGAATCATGGTTCGCTCCTGTTCTTACTAAGTCTTACTGAATTCTGTCGCTTCCGGCCGCGGCGCCGAGGTGGCTTTCAGACCAGTCTATATTTAATCAATCACAATGCGCTCCACCGTAAGCCAGACGTTGCGATCGACAGTATGATCAGGACAAAGATTGTGCGAAATTTGAAAACTACGTGAGATGATTGGGCGATTCATATGTCCTTTTGTTGGAGGTTCTGTGGCAAACGAAAAAATGGCGCGTGCAACAATCGTCCTCTACGACGGTGCTGAACAGCCTGTTGCTGAGGAATTAGATGTCCTCCTTGAAATCAGGAATAACTATGGGGTGAATCAGTCCAACTGGGTAAAAGGGCCGGTTGTTCAACTCAATCTGCAATTCTTCGATGGCCCGGGCGACAATTACACGGTTACCGTTTGGGTTAAGGGCTACCGCGGGACCGGGGACTTCGTCCAAGCAAATCCGAAGATTCATCCGATCCTCAAGTTCATGCTGATTCCTGTACCGACAAAAATCACATTTCGGCCATGGGTCGAGTTGAAAGCGAAGTATCCAAAAGTGGCAAAGTATTTAGGGCTTGGACTCTCAGACGATGGAGCGGGGCAGCAACGATATACAGAGTTGCAGGCGAACAAGCCGGCGTCTCTAGCCTGCTTCATGAATCTGATCACCGCAATGGATGGAATTGGAATCGGCGGGGGGAAGTCCCCGCTCGATTATCTGAAGGACATTAATTGGGGTGACACATTTGCCCAGGATCGATTCTTCTGCTACATCGATCCGGCAATGATACCTGCAGTCGTAGCGACGGCTGCTGACGGGGAGTTCGCAGAAGAAAAGAACCCCGGGGCCTTTCATACAGGTGCCACGCTCAGCTATAAACAAGTCGAGTATTCTTACTCCAATGTTCAACTCACCTTTCACCAAAACGCTGCGGATCTAAAGGTGATTGATGGTCTGGAATGCGTCTTGTTTGAGCCCGATATGGACCTATACAAAGACCTTCTCGATCACGGAGTGTTGGAAGTCCTTCCAAATCTGTTGACTCACGGATTAACGGACCCAATCGATATTCTCTCGCTGCGATGGCTTGACACAACGGACGCCTATGAATCGCCCTTCGATCCAGGCTATACCCTGGCTTAAGGGGGCAGCGAACGGACGACGTTAGTTCTGTTCCCAAAAAGGGGGCGCCCCCTTCGCGGTATTGATTGAGATTCCTTTCCTCGGCTTTTGGGCGTTTCTCTACTTCCGCGATCTCGCCCGTTTCCTTCCGCTCGAATCGAAGGCGGCCACCTCCTCTTGAGTTGTCAGACTGGAAATGTAGTTGGGACTATCTCGGTTGCGTCGTGTGCGCGCACCGATTGCTTGATCGTGGAGGGATCGACACTTAGGCGTGTTGCCCAATCCAACAGATTCTTGGGGCGGTATGTCTTATCACTGCGCCAGCGATCGAAGACAGTCGCATCAATGGTTTCGTTGATGGTAGATATCATCGCGTCACCGGTGTCACGCGGCTCGGCTCCGATAGGCCTATAGTAGTGTTTCCCAAAAGTCAATACTTCATAGATCCCGTGTGCCATCTCGGCCAAGGAGTCATGGATGGGGCATGTATTTTCGTTACCATCGACTACAACGCTGTCCTTGAATTCGAGTCCATGCGCCATGGCTTTACTCATCAACCACTGGAGCGGGATTTGAGCGAGCAAGTCATTCTCATAGCCGCCACCGACATTAGCATGGGCTCCAACAAACCAGCGCTGCTCGACGTGGTCGAGATCGCGGGCAGGGTAAGTCTGTCCCTGTTTCGGAGTGCTTTTCACCCAAAGGGTGGGAGCGAACGCCTCCCTGTGCTCGTCAATGGCTAGCGCATGGTATGCATGCGTATCGTTGATCCGCAAGTCCGTTTCTAGGAAAGCGAAATCTGAACGACTGACTTTCGGGACGCACGGGAAGGGGACACCCAACGCTCCAACTGTGTCCCATACGCCTTGGAACCAAATTGGAATCGGCCTAGAGTATTCCTTGATCCATTTGTCTTCTAGGGACAATTCGCTTTGGGCCACTTTGCCTAGCGCTCGTACAGAATCCGCTGTGCCTTTGCGGTATCGTTCAAACAGCTGCTTTATCGAGACCGGAGATCCTGGCTTCAATAGACCGCATTTGGATATGAATCCTGCCAGACTGCGGGCCGTGAACGCTCCTCGGCTAAAACCAAAGATAAATAACTGCGCATCCTGTTCGTAGTTTTCGACCAACCATTCGTAGCTGTTTATTACCTCCTCGTTGATGCCGATGCCGAACATTCCTCCCGAGAGATGCTCGCCGGATTGCGTTCCGACGCCCGCACTGTAATAGACGAGCTGTTCGAGAGACTTGGCACACAGGGATTTCAATCGCCAGACGTTCGTATTATCGGTAACGTTGTTCCACGTGCCGTCCAAGAACAAGGCTATACGTTTTTTTTCGACCATCTAGGCCCTCCTATGGAATGACAGTTGCGGATGTTATTTCTTATTGCTCTTTTTCCAGACCTTGGCTGAGAGTGCGCCGTCGGCAGCGTTGGCTACATTGATAGGCAGACAACCCGAGGGATAGCTTTACTTCGTTTCGCAGAGCGCTAGCGACACCAAGCACTGGCAACACCAAGAAACCGCAGGAGAAGGATAACGCGAGCAGGCGGTCCGGCTGTTGGTTAAAACTCATCCCGGTCAACGACGCAACAATCCTTTGCCTCTCGCCGTCGGTTATCTGACCAGCAAGCATCGTTTGTTCTACGATCAATTTCCGTCCACGCCCTTTTCACCCCAAACTCGGTCTTTGCGAGTTCCGCTTGGATTAGATCGTCTGTCCACGAGGCGCTTTCAGGGTGAGACGCGAGGAGCATCGTTTCCGCGCCGTATGATCCGCAGACTTCCTCAAGCGGTTCGCGCTTGGCGGGTTGCAGCGCAGCCAATTCCATTACCGGCACGATCTCAACGACCGCCTTCAGGCGATCTAGAAATTGTTGATCCTTGAGCCGTTGGGCGGCTTTCTGCTCAACGGTTTCTTCCGTGAACGACGAAACACCGTCGTGGTATCCAATCGTGCCACTCGTCGAGCCGGAAAACAGATCGTCGATCAAAGTTTCCTGTAACTCGTTGAATGTTCCTTCGCTCATTTCGAAAGGATCGACTACCATCCCCGTAATGATTGGATAGATCTCGAAGCTTGAATCTTGGATACCGTGCGGCGCCGCCGAGCGCGCCCGTGGACATATTCACTACGCTCCAATCTTCGCAGAATTTTAGAGCACGTCCCAGCGATCTCTGGTAAGGTTCTCTACACCGCGATCCAACCGCTTCGGACAAGCCCTTCATTCACAGGCTAGGAGGAGCATGCATGGGAGATCGCATTGCCATTCTCGTCATTCACGGAATGGGTACGCAGAAGCCCTACGAGACCCTCGATCAGTTTGCCCGCGGACTCGAGCCCCTGCTCAATCCCCCGTCGCAATCCCTGGCTTACGCCCGCACCCTCGAGTATCGTGAGCATGATTCTGATGCCGCCAAGCAACAGAAACACTGGACGCAAGCCATCGTCCGCTTCCGTTCACTTCAACCTGAGCATTCAGAACAGCCTGCACTCATCGACCTCGTCGAATACTACTGGGCACCCATTATCAACGGGCGAGTCAAAGCGCTCCAGTCGCTCCAGTTCTTGATCAGATCCGCGCTCACACCATTCGACTACCTGCGTGAAAATCTCGTTGCCATAGCTGAAGTCTCGGACGACCAGACCGGAAAGACAATCCCACGAGCCGTTCAGGAAGGCCTACCGGCAACATCAAACGGTGAGATCCTTCATATCCTGATCCGGGAACTTGCCAGGAGCGTCTTCATCTTTTTCCCGATGCTCTTGTTGGTCGCCTCGATCTATTCTCTCCTCGGCCGCCCCATGCTCAACGCGCTCGCCCCCCAACAGAACGCCGATTGGCTGACCTATTTCTGGTCTGGACAACCTAGCTGGATCTCCGCCATAGAAGTCGCCCTCGCTGCCCTGCGTTGGCTGTTGCTGCTCATGACCGGCAAGTTCCTCATAGAGGCGATCTTCCGCACGGACAAGCCGGACCCGAAACTCCGCGGACTCCTACAACGGTGCAATCTACTCGTCGCCCTCATGTTCCTCGCGCTTGTCGCCCTGCCATTTCTCGATCCTGTCTGGCGGCTGATTCCTGCTGCGTTCCATTGGACGGCGGCCGTCGTGAATCAAGCGGAACAGCTCGCCCCTGACCATCATCAGCAGTTGGAAACCACTCTCCGCTGGCTGCATCTGCGTATTGCCTTTGCGCCGCTGGCGCTTCGTCTTTTTCACGTACTCGGATACCTCGCCCTCGCCACACTCACCTACCTCATCAATCGCTTTCTCACCACCGCCATCGGAGATCTCGCCGTTTACCTCGGCGCTGACACCCTCAGTACCAATTTCGTTGCACGCTCGCAAATCCTTGAAGAGTGCACACAAACCGTGCGCGGTCTGCTTGGCTCTCAGCTTGATCTGGTCCCCGATCACACGCCAACCAGCTATGACCGCGTCATCCTCGCCGCACATTCGCTCGGCTCGGTCATCGCCTACGACACGCTCAATGACCTCATAGCGCAGAACATGGCTTCCCCAACTCCGGATCAACCTCTCGGGCGCATCTACGCCCTGTTCACCTTCGGATGCCCGTTAAACAAAGTCTTCTACTTTTTCCGAGCCCGCACATCCCCCAAAACCTACTTGCTCGACGAGATCCTCTATGCTCTCCACAACTTTCGTCTGCGCAACCCGCCGCCAGCCGGAGTTAAACCGTCGCCCGTGCCTTTCCATCCCAATTTCCAGTGGCTCAACGCATGGTGTCCTATGGACGTCATCAGCGGACGGATGCTCTTCTACCATGCCGACCAGAATCAAATCGTCAGACAAGGTTTCGAACCTGCCACCGCCCACATTGGCTACTGGGAAAATCCCAAGCTCTATGCCTTTTTCGCTGAGCTCCTCAAACTCACGTGATTACCGAGAACTCTGGACCCGAGTTCATGGACAAGCTACGTGCGACGGGGCGAATTGCTTCCCAACTTCCAGCGTCTGGGTTCTTGAGAATCCTTCTTATTGAACGGTAACCGAAATTGTTGTCGAAGCTTGGCGTTGGCCGAGTCGGTTGCATCTTCGGTGGCCACTGGCCAGCGCTCATTCCAATCATCGAGCAGCAGTTGCCAGACGTTCGTATCAGAACGAAAATCGAGCATCGGGCTATATGTATGGGTGCGGTGTGCTGGGAAAATGCCAAGGAGATATGAACTGATTAATGGAGCACAAACGGAGCACGCTAACGATTTTGGCTTTTACGTCTCTTCTAGGTTGTGATTGTAGCGGGAGGCTAAGCTGATTTTTGCCTTGCTATGGTTGCTATGGTTTTTGGGCTGAATCACGGTCATTACGATCAATTATGGTGACGGATGTGACGGAGGTAAATCTCCATACAACGCTCATTTTGCTAGTTTTAACTCTGGATTCAATCAGATAGGGAATATCATGGTGCCGAAGAAGGGACTCGAACCCCCACACCCTTGCGAGTACGTGGACCTGAACCACGCGCGTCTGCCAATTCCGCCACTTCGGCACTAGACACAAATCCAGCAGTTTTCGCTGGATCGGCAGCATCTTTGAGTCTCGCAAAACCAGCCTTTTGTGTCAAATCTGCCGAGTCTGCTCTGGTCCTCAAGTTACTTCCTTTTCAACGCCTCAAGCTCGTCGAGTGTTCGCGGCCAGTCTGCGCCGAGCAGCCGTGAAAGGCTGCGATCCGCCAGCACTTTCCCGCCCGTCTGGCAGCGCGCACAATAGTTGGTCTCGTTGTCCGCGTAGCGAATCCGCTGAACCTTCTCGCCGCATCGCGGACATGCCAGATTGAATCGCCCATGCACGGCCATCTCCGGTCGAAATGCCGTCACTTTCTCAGGAAATTTCTTGCGCGCCTCCGCTCCCAACCTTTCCATCCACACCGTCATCGTCCTGCGGGTTGCCGCAAATAGTCGCTCCCACTCTTCCGCCTTCAGCTTGTGCGTCAGCGCAATTGGCGAGAGTTGCGCCGCATGCAGAATCTCATCTGAATACGCATTGCCCACGCCACTGATCAGCCGTGGATCGGTCAAGGCGCGCTTCAGTGTTCGATTCTCCACCGTCAGCGCCGCGCGAAATCCATCCACATCCGTTTCAAAGATTTCAACTCCGCCGGGATCCATTGACTCCAACGCTTCTTCGCCGCGCACCACATACAGCGAAGCGCGTCTCTTTGAACCGGCCTCCGTCAGCACGATCGATCCATTCGGAAAGTCAAATGCAGCCAGTGCGTTTCGACCCCCCAGTTTTGCGCCCGGAGCCTTCCAATGCAGCCGACCCGCAATCATCAGGTGCAGCACCAACCACAAATCGTCGTTCACGCCGATCGCGATCCGCTTGCCGATGCGTCGCAACTCACCCACCACTTTTCCTTCCACAGACGAGATCGGGGGATCGACAGTTCGTAGCAGGAACACCGATCCCAATCGGACGCGCTCCAGCGTCTTTCCCACGATGAGGTCTTCCAGAGCGGTGATGTATGCGGCTATGTCGGGCAGTTCCGGCATGTGTACACGATAGCGTGCAGTCGTATGTTCAGCGCAAGGCCTTCGTCTTGTATATTTGTTCCACGCTATCCCCTCAAAGTCGCCCCACCCAACTAAGGTGCAGATACCATGAAGCGTCTCCTGCTCTCTCTTTTTGCGTCGTTCATCGTCTTCAATGCGGGCATCTCCGGCCAGAGTCCACCCACTGCAACGGCCACAACGCGCCTGCCCATTCCAACCACGCCCGGTAAAGTCTTCGACCTTGCATGGGTGGGCAGAATCCTTCGTGTTACCGACCCCAGGATTGCACCTGACGGTAAGTCGCTGGTCGTGGTTGTCGCGCATCCTGACTATGAGGAAGACATCTACGCATCCGATCTGGCACTAGTCGACACAGCCACCGGAAAAACGCGCTATCTCACTCATGATCGCAAGCATGTCTCCTTTCCGCGCTGGTCTCCCTCTGGAGACCGGATCGCTTTCCTCATTGAAGACAACGACAAGCACAACCAGATATTCGTACTCGACATGTCCGGCGGCGAGTCGCAGCAACTGACGAAGAGCCAGACTTCAATTCAGCAGTTCGCGTGGAAGCCCGACGGCACAGCCATTGCATTTGCAGCCGCCGATGCCGCTCCCAAGAAAACCGGGGCCGACAAGTTTGACGATGCCTTTGAAGTGGGCAACGGCAGCTTCCTCGACAAAGACAAAGCGCTCCCCACGCATCTCTGGCTCATTGCCGCCACTGGCGGAGAAGCCAAGCGCCTCACCTCCGGTACGTGGACATTGCCTGTCGCCTTTCCTCCCGGACCTCCGGCATCGCCTATCGCGTTTACGCCCGACGGCAGCAAACTCGTCTACGTACGACTCGAAAACACCTACTCCGGCGATCGCCGCTACTCATCGCCGCAGGTGCTCGATATCGCGACCGGAAAATCCGAGCCGATCACGACGCATACCCAATATGCCACGCAGCCCGTGCCTTCGCCCGACGGATCGCACCTCGCCTACACCTATCCGCGCGACGGCACCGACCGCAATTACCAGGACATCTACGTTGTCGACGGCCTCAAGGGCGACGGCGACAACGTCACCCATGCCATCGATCGCAATTTCTTCCGACCTCTCTGGATGCCCGACAGCAAATCCATTCTCACCGGCGCGAACGATGGCGCCACAGCAGGTCTCTGGATTCAACCGCTCACGGGCAGCGCGACGAAGCTCGACCTCGGCAGTGTCACTCCCACCACCGGCTTCTGGCTCGACGCCACAGTCGGCAACAAGGGACAGATCGCTTTCATTGGGACCGAGCCGCATCGCCCCTCTGAGATCTACATCCTCGACACACCTCAATCGAAACCGCGTCGCCTCACAACGTTTCACGAAGCTTTTGACTCGCTCAACCTCGGCAAGAGTGAAGTCGTTACCTGGCAAAGTCCCGACAAGGCTCCGAAGAACTGGACCGAGAACGGCGTCCTCACCTATCCACCCGATTACACGCCCGGCAAAAAACTGCCTCTCGTGCTCTACATCCACGGAGGCCCCACATCGTCGTCAAAGAACACCTTCTCGCTGTTCGCGCAAATTATCGCCGCCCAGGGATGGCTTGTCTTCGAGCCCAACTATCGCGGCAGCGACAACTTCGGCAACGACTTCAGTCGCGCCATCGTTGACGATTCCGGCGACGGCCCCGGCCGCGACGTATTCGCCGGCCTCGACATGCTCAAAAAGCGCGGGATCGTCGACGAATCCAACATCGCCGTCACCGGCTGGAGCTACGGTGGGTACATGACAAGCTGGCTCATCGGGCACGCGCAATTCTGGAAAGCCGCCATCGCCGGCGCGCCTGTTACCAATCTTCTTGATCAGTACACGCTCTCTGACAGCAACGTGGGCCGTGCCACTGCAATTGGCGGCTCACCCTACACCGGCGACTGGATGAAGCACTGGGTCGAGCAGTCGCCCATCACTTACTACGACAAGATGACCACGCCCACGCTCGTCTTGCAGGATGTGGGCGATTACCGCGTCACCATCACGCAGGGATACCAGCTTTACCACGCGCTCAAAGATCGCGGCGTTAAGACCTGGTTCTACGCCTATCCTATCGGCGGCCACAGCCCCAACGATCCCGTGCGCATGCGCGACGTCTACCGCCGCTGGATCGAGTGGCTCGACCAGTACCTGCCGCATCAATAAAACATCTTCGTTTAGTTATGTAGCTTCAGTGTCATCCTGAACCCCGCACGCTTGGGGCCCCATGAAAAAATGGGGTAAGCGGGGCGAAGGATCTGCCTTTGAGGGCACGCCTTTATGGCGAACTCAGTTTCTGAACCTTCCGCAGTCGGACCAGCGAGCTCAAGCCGCAGAATGGATTTGCAAAACAAATCCGGTCTTGTTTTCTAACGTCCGCCTGACCTCTCACGCGATGATCGCGTTATCAATCAGCCGCGTCTTCCCTACCCACGCTGCAACCGCGAACAGCGTGCCCGGCGTAGCTGAGAGCACGGGCCATAGCGTCTCCCAATCCACCAGCTCGATGTAGTCGACGCGCACGGCCGGCTCGTCGGCAAACACGCCGCGCGCCGCTTCGACCAGCGCGGCACTTAGCCGCTCGCCACTCGCAACCAGTTCCTCAACGCGCCGAACCGCCTGCTTAGCACCAGCGCCTGCTTGCGTTCCTCAGAACTCAAATAGACGTTGCGCGAACTCAGAGCCAGTCCATCCGCCTCGCGCACAATCGGACATACCACAATCTTCGTGCCCAATCGCAGGTCCGCAACCATCCGCCGCAGCACTGCCACCTGTGCCGCATCCTTCTGTCCAAAGAAAGCCAGATCGGGCTCGGCGGCGATAAACAGTTTCGCCACCACCGTAGCCACGCCGCGAAAGTGTCCGGGTCGCGACTTGCCGTCCAGCCGATCGCTCAGTGCCTCCACATCAACAATCGTCGCTGCACCCGCCGGATACATCTCTTCGACACTGGGCGCAAAGATCACGGTCGCGCCTTCCTGCTCGGCCAGCTCACAGTCCGCTTTAAACGTTCGTGGATAGCGCGCAAAATCTTCGTTCGGCCCAAACTGTGTCGGGTTCACAAAGATGCTCACAGCCGTGCATCCCGGCCGTGCATCCGCCGCCGCGCGAATCAGCGACGCATGCCCCTCGTGCAGGGCGCCCATCGTCGGTACCAGCGCGATGCCGTCGTCGTTCGCATCTCCGCATCGCTGCGCGCGACTCCAATGCCGCAGTTCTTCCACTGTCTCTAGAATTTGCATCAGGCTTTGCGCAGTTGCTTCACTGGTTGCGCATCGGCGCGGTCTGTCTCCAGTTCTTTCCGCACCGCTGAAGATAGATGATAGCTCTCCTCGTCTGAAGGAAACGCGCGATGTTCCACGTCTTCGCGATAGTGCTCGATCGCAGCCCGAAACAATTCCGCCGCATCGGCATAGCGCCGCGCAAACTTGGCCTTGGGCGCGAAGCTCAAATTCACCATATCGTGGAAGACAAGAATCTGCCCGTCGCAATCCGGCCCTGCGCCAATCCCGATCGTCGGGATCGTCAGTTCAGCGGTGATCTCGGCTGCCACTTCGCGCGGAATTCCTTCGAGCACCAAGACGCCCGCGCCCGCTTCTTCCAGCGCCCTGGCATCGGCCTTAATCTGCTGGATCGCGTCGTTTGTTTTGGCCTGCACGCGATATCCGCCCATGCGATGCACGCTCTGCGGCGTCAGCCCAAGATGTCCGATCACAGGAATCTGTGCCTCTGTCAGCGCCTGCACCAGCGCCACGCGTGGCCCCTCGATCTTCACCGCTTCGGCGCCCGCCTCTTTGATAAAGCGGACCGCGTTCCCTACGCCCTCCGCCACCGTTCCGTGATAGCTGCCAAACGGCATATCGGCCACCACCAATGCGCGCCTCACTGCGCGCCGCACAGCACGCGTGTGATGCAGCATCTCGTCGACGGTGACGGCCAATGTGTTGTCGTGGCCCATCACCACCATCGCCAGCGAGTCGCCGACCAGCACCAGGTCAATGCCCGCCTCATCCACCAGCCGCGATGTCGCGTAGTCGTAGGCGGTGAGCGCAGAGATAGGCTTGCCCTGCCGCTTCATCTCGGCCAGTGCAGGAATGGTCACTTTTGTGATGGAAGAATCAAGCGGCGAAGAATTCGCGCTTCCGGGGAAGTTCGTAATACTCATGTTGTCTCCAGTGCCGCTCCGTCAACGCAGGATGCGACCCGAACAACATAAGTATACGCCCAAACCCGTTCCGGCTCGTCACACTCTGCTTGCTGTCCAGCGGCCCTTCGCCGCACACTATTGGCAGGAATGCTTTCTCCTTTGGCAGCGAGTATTTACGGGGCAATCGGCTTCGCCGGGGCAACCGGGCTTGGCGTCGGTGGATTCGCCTATGCCTCGCGCTGGCCCACTTCGCAGATATTTGGCCGTACCCTCACCGCCCCGCGCAGCCCTGGCCAGCTCGCACTCACCTTCGACGACGGCCCCAACCCCGCGTGGACGCCGCGGCTACTCGACATTCTGGCCCAGCACAATGTGCGCGCCACCTTCTTTATGGTCGGCAAATTCGTCAAGGCTGAGCCTGATCTCGCCCGCCGCGTCGCCGACGCCGGACACCTCATCGGCAATCACACGTGGAGCCACCCCGACCTCTCGCGCACCCGGGCTGCGAATGTTCTCGACGAACTTACGCGCACCAGCGATATCCTCACCGGCGTCGTCGGCAAACCCATCGTCTACTTCCGCCCGCCCTTCGGAGCACGCCGCCCTTACGTCCTCAAACTCGCCCGCCAGCTCGGCCTCATTCCGGTCACGTGGAACGCGATGACGACGGATTGGAAAGAACCCTCCGCCGAAAAGATCGCCCAGAATCTAATCCAAAAAATCGACAGCAACCAGCGCCGCGGATACGCCAGCAACATCGTCCTGCACGACGGCAGCCACCACGGTCTCAATGCTGATCGCGGCCCATCCGTGTCAGCAGCATCGCAACTTCTTGACCGCTACGCCAAGACACACAAATTCGTTACGCTCGACGCGTGGATCTAGTAATAGAAGGAACCTACAGGACTGAAAGGAGCTCCGTCCGGTCTCCGAGCGGAGAGACACAGTGTTGCAACGTTCGCAGAATCCGTTCGTTGCTGGCTGGATCCTTGATTGCAATGCGAAGCGCACGCGATCCCAGATCGCTTCCCATGCTTGCGACATTGCGGACAAACACTCCTGCTCCGCGTGCCCATTCGATCACCTGCTCACCGCTCGGCTGTGATTCATCCAAATGGAACATCAGAAAGTTTGCCTCGCCTGGCACAATCTCGTGAATGCCAATGTTACGCAAGGCTGCATGCATTTCACCACGCAGCGAGTGTGTGCTCTTGTACCGTTCTTCGTAGTATGCAGCGTCTTCAAGCGCACAGACTGCCGCGACCTGCGCTGGTAAGCCGACAACCCATGGGGGTGTGAGCGAGATTAGACTCGAAAGCTGATGTGGCGATGCACATAGATACCCCACGCGCATCCCGCTCAGGGCGTAGACCTTCGACATCGTTTTGCAAACGATAATGTTTTCGCTCTCCGCCGCGAAGCGTTCTAGTGATTCTGAGGCTCCGACGTAGTCAATGTATGCTTCATCGATCCAAACCCTGGTTTCAGGCGGCACCGTGCGAAGCAGGCTTTCCAGATCGGATCGCCGAACGTGCCTTCCCGTTGGGTTGTTTGGGTTAACGAGTATGACAAGCTCGTATCCATGCTTGATTCGCCGAGCGAGTTCGTCCAGATCGACTCTGTATCGATCTTGCCGTGAGAGCGTCAGTCGATCGATCCGACACCCAATCACCTTCTCGAGTACATGGCCGTACTCGCCATAAATTGGGTCAAGTATCAGAACCCGCGATTCACGGCGCAACCAGTGCCGAAACGCGAGATAGATAAGATCAGACGATCCTGCACCGAGGAGAATATTCTCGGTCCGGACTCCACGGTGCACTGCTACCGTCTCGCAAAGGCCCTCGCACTGCACGGGCGGAGATGTTCGAACCAGCCACGAGAGGTGCTCCTGCAGAGCGCATATCACGCGTGGAGACGGCGGAAACCAGGCATCCAGGACGTCGGCGTTCACTATGACTTTGTGTCTTTCCAGAGTGTCGAATCTATTGCCAATTGCGTCAAAAAATGCTCCACCGTGAAAGCAATATGGCGCTTTCAAAAACGGGCAATCCATCTTCCAGTCAACGCGCTTGCTCATCTTCTCAATCGTGCGCTTGTGGTGAATCGCATGCCGACGCAGGTGGGATATTGAGGTTTTTATCAGTTCGTATGTGACTGCACCCGCCACAATTCTAACTCCAAGAACTTGCGCACCAAAGCTTTGGTACATGTCCAATATTTCTGAACGTCCCATCGCAATGATCTGTTCACCGCCGCGCTCTTCCATCCAGCGGAAGGCTGCGTACATCAGATACCAGGCAACGCGGCTATGCCTGTGAGCGCGCGCGACAGTTAAAATTCTGGATTCGTATGTGCGTTCATCGAGCTCAACTGGTAATTCATCTCGTCGCACATACTTTTCGATGGAGTACCGGCCGAGAGTCGGTGGCGTAACACTGATAAAGCCTGCCAACTGGCCGCGAACCTTCGCGACGATGTAGATATTGCCGTCGTCGATAGCATCCGACAACATCTCATTTGGCTGCATTGCATGCTGCCCAAGTTCGGTGGCATACACTTCATGGCGCATGCGGTAGATCGAGGGCCGATCCGCTGGCGTAGCTAAGCCGATCGACACTTTGCAATAGCTCTTGTCGTTCAACGCAACCCTCCCCGAGGGTTAGGAACAGACGATGCTTGTCTCACGAATGAATGTATCTCAGGTCTACAAAGCTAAGGTACTGATTGTGACACTTTCGGCGCCGTCACAATGACTTTCCAGTTTTTGGGAAAATGTCTGCCCGCTTCAATCCACAATCAGGCTCGAAACGCCTCGCCAGCCGCCTCAATCGTCGCCTGCACTTCCGCCTCTCCGTGGGAGGTCCCCAAAAACGCCGCCTCAAACTGCGAAGGCGGCAGCCACACACCCCGATCCAGCATCGCACGGTGAAACTTCCCGAACGCCGCCGTATCCGACTTTGCCGCCTCGTCGTAGTTCGTCACCGGGTCTTCGTTGAAGAACCACGTCCACATCGCGCCAACACGATTCGTTGTCAACGCAACACCGGCCCTCGCGGCTTCTGCAGCAACGCCCTCTGCCACAGCCTTTGCCGTCGATTCCAGCCGGGCATAGATCTCCGCCGCATGCTCCTGCAGATAGCTAACCGTCGCAATCCCCGCAGCCATCGCCAGCGGATTCCCGCTCAGTGTTCCCGCCTGGTAAACGGGCCCGAGCGGCGCCAGCATATCCATATATTTCTGCTTGCCGCCGAACACGCCGACAGGCAAGCCGCCGCCCACAATCTTTCCCAGCGTCACCAGGTCTGGATCGAGCCCATACAGTTCGCACGCTCCGCCCAGGGCCACGCGGAATCCCGTCATCACTTCGTCCACAATCAGCAGCGCGCCTTCGCGTCGCGTCAGTTCGCGCAAGGCTTTGAGGTATCCCGGCATGGGAGCGATGCATCCTGCATTCCCCACCACCGGCTCCAGAATCACCGCCGCAATCTCATCGGGATGCGCGTCAAATGCCGATTCCACCGCTGCCGTGTCGTTGTAAGGTAGAGCGTGCGTCAGCGCAGCAATCTCCTCCGGCACTCCAGCCGATCCCGGAATTCCGAACGTCGCCACACCGGACCCAGCCTTCACCAGCAGCCCATCCGCATGCCCGTGATAGCAGCCTTCAAATTTGATGATGATCTTGCGCCCCGTCGCCGCGCGCGCCAGCCGGATCGCCGACATGGTCGCCTCAGTCCCAGAACTGACAAACCGCATCTTCTCAATCGCTGGATAGCAAGCGACAATCCGCTCCGCCAGATCCGCTTCGCTCGCCGTCGACGCCCCAAAACTCGCCGAGTTCCGCGCCGCGCGCTCAATCGCATCCACCACCGGCGGAAACGCATGACCGAGGATCATCGGCCCCCAGGAACCTACGTAATCTATGTAGCGGTTGCCGTCGGCATCCACCACGTACGCACCCTCGGCCCGCTCCACAAATGGCGGAGCACCGCCCACGGCGCGAAACGCTCGCACCGGCGAATTCACGCCGCCGGGAAAATAGCGCTCAGCGCGCTGCTGCAAATCGTGGGAACGGGTATGCGTTAACGGTGTCGTAGCCTTCGAACTCATCGTGGCTTCAGTATAGAATTTGCTCCTTCGTACTCAATCACCTGGTGCGTCCGAGCTTCGTCTTTCTCCACATTTTGAACAGCAAATCGATTTCGCTGTTCACATCCTCTTTGTGTCAACCCTGCTAGAATCGACCTTTCCGGTCCGCAACGCCGCTCCAAAACTCCAACCGTAGAAGGCCGCAAAGTGCCCGAAGAATCCAAATCAAAGCCAGCCGCCACCAAGCCCGTTACCTACGCTGACGCCGGGGTCGACATCTCCCGCGGCGACCGCGCCAAGGATCGCATTAAGTACCTGGCGCAAAAGACCTTTAATCGCAATGTTTTAGGCGGCATTGGCGGTTTCGGAGCCCTCTTCCGGCTCGATCTGCAGAAATTCAAAAGTCCCATCCTGGTCAGTTCCGCCGACGGCGTCGGCACCAAGCTCAAAATCGCCTTCGAAATGGGCCTCCACTCCAGCGTCGGCGGTGACCTTGTGAATCACTGCGTCAATGACATCGCGGTTCAGGGCGCCACCCCTCTCTTTTTTCTCGACTACTTTGCCAGCGGCAAACTCGATCCCGAGGTCACTGAAACTGTAGTCTCCGGTCTGGCCGATGCCTGCAGGGCCAACGGTTGTGCTCTCATCGGCGGAGAAACTGCCCAGATGCCCGGCTTCTACGCCGAAGGCGAATACGACCTCGCCGGGTTTATCGTCGGTGCCGTCGATCGCGACAAGCTTGTAACCGGTGCCGACATCAAAGCCGGTGATGTTCTGGTCGGATTCCCATCAACCGGACTTCATACCAACGGCTATTCGCTTGCCCGCAAGCTCATGTTCGACGTGGCCAAATACAAACCCAGCCAATATGTCACCGCCATCAAGGAGAAAGCCGGCGCAGCGCTGATGAAGACGCACCGCAGCTATCTCCACGTGACCCAGAAACTGGTGGCTGCGGGAATGACCGCCGGTATGGCCCACATCACCGGCGGCGGCATCACGGAGAACCTGCCGCGCATTCTGCCCAAGGGGCTGGCCGCGCAAGTCGAACTCGGCTCCTGGCCCGTGCTCCCCATCTTCGATCACCTTCGCGACCTCGGACAGGTTTCGCAAGACGAGATGATGCGCACCTTCAACATGGGAGTCGGCCTCATCGCCGTCATTCCCGCCGCCAAGTTCACGCGCGCCAAAACGCTGCTCGACCGCGCCGAAGAAAAGTTCTATGTCATTGGCCGCATCATCAAAGGCGACCACCACGTCCACTACACCTGAGTCTTTCGCTTCGCTGCATAAATCCGCACCGCCATGGGTGCCCCAGGTCTCGCGTTTGAGACCTGGGAAATCACGGCCTGGAATGGCCGATCCAATCCTCCCGGAGGGAGGAAACGAAAATAGCCCAGGGTGAAACCCTGGGACAGTATCGCAACCACGATCACCGCGTCCCGTAGGGCCGCACGAATCCGATTTCAAAACTATCCGTGGATTCCGCATCAACCAACCCGCAGAATGAAGGCGCCCAGCGCGCGCATCCGCCCCTTCGCCTCGGAATCCTCCTCTCTGGCCGCGGCTCCAACTTCCTCGCCATCGCCAGATCGATTCGCGAACACCGTCTGCCCAGCGTTGAAATCGCCATCGTCCTCTCCAACGTTGCCGAATCCCCCGGTATCTCTGCCGCCCGCGATCTCAATCTTCCCACCGCCGTCTTCGTATCCAAAGGCCGCCCCCGCGCTGAGCACGACGCCGATCTTATCGCCAGCCTTCGCGAACACAACGTCGATTTCGTCTGCCTCGCCGGCTACATGCGTCTGCTCTCTCCGGAGTTCATCGCCGCGTTCCCCAACCGCATCCTCAACATTCATCCCTCGCTATTGCCCGCGTTTCCCGGACTTGAAGCCCAGCAGCAAGCATTCGATTACGGGGTGAAGGTTGCAGGCTGCACTGTCCACTTCGTCGACGAACACCTCGACCACGGCGCCATTATTCTCCAACGCGCAATTCCGGTTCTCGACACCGACGACGCACACTCCCTCGCCAACCGCATCCTCGTCGAAGAGCATCAGGCCTACACCGAAGCCATCGCCCGCGTGGCCAGCGGTGAGTACGAGATTCGCGGTCGCCGCTACGTTAAGCGGCAACCTTAGGTGGCAGCATTCGAGGGTGGTGAGTGAAGAATCTGCTTTTCCTGCGCAGGGACGCCCCGCTTCATTTCTGTTGCGGCCAGTCTGCACTCACTTTGCTTTAGGCGGGAACTCCGACAACAGCTTCTCGATCGCCGCGCCGACTTTTTGCAGCGACTGGTCAACTTTCTGCGCGTCGAGCTTCTGCACCACTGTCCCTGACCAGACCTCCTTGTTCCTAGCCCGGTCAATTATGTCCACTCTGAGTGTTCCCCTTGGCTGAGGCGCTCCCGCCGATCCAGTTGGAGGCATGAAGCCGGCCCACAGCAGCACATCAACTTGCGGTGCCTGGCAATTCGCACAAGTGTCCTTAAGGGGATTCACATCCGGATTCAGTCCGTAGTCCAGGCTGCCAGACGCGATCACCGTGAGATCGCCGTCCTTTTCCACGTTGACCAGTCCCTTTGATTCAATCCCGTTTTTGATGGAACCCACCACCGACGCATAGAGCAGTGGCCTGCTGTTGGGAGCAGGGGGCAACTTCAAGGTGTACGTTTTGTACTTTGAGAAGTCGGCGCTCTTGTCGTAACCCGTTTTGACCTTCTGCGCGAACCCGCAGGGAATGAACAACGCAATAGCGATCAGAAGAACTTGCAGCTTTCTCACTTCAGAATTCATCAGGCACTTCACTCCCACGGAATTTGCTAAAGCCGACCGCGAGAAGTCTAGGTTGCCGCATCCCTTTTTCGACACTGGCAGAACTGCCAGTGCACCATCAAATCGGGCCCGATCCAGTTCCCCGGCCAACACGTCAACCCCTCATCCTCACAAAACCTTTGCAACTCATTGATTCCATGAGATCGATTTCTTTCGCATTTTTGCAGATTATTTCCGGCAACTCTTTAAGCTTGGAACCATAGCCAGACAATCCAGCGGAACCGCACGTGGACCTATGCAGCCGCGCGCCCGCGCTCGTCTGCGCCAGGCGACTCCCCTTGGGTCAAAGCCGCAACCACGGCAATTTCCGCGAGCAACGTCGCCGCCCAATTCCGTCCCCTGTCCAGCCGCAACCCGGCTGGACAGCCGACTAGAAAAGAGAGTCATCACCATGGCAAACATCCTGGTAAATATCGAAAAAGGAATCGAAATTGGAGCTGAGGACGCCCTCAAGTGGCTCACTGGCGCCAACAAGGCACTCAAGGCCGCACCGCAGGTCGTTGCCGCGCTCGCCACACTCATCGCCGCCGTCGAGAAGCCGATCGCCGAACTCGCCGGAGCAGCCTCCAATCCGTTGAATATCGCTCTCGATATCCAGACAGCCACCGACCTGAAGGCAGTGTGGCCCGACGTCAAAGCATTCCTATCCAGCCTCGGCATCAAATTCTAGCTTCGTGAAACAAGCTGTGAAGTTGCAACGCAACCGGGTGCCCCATCCATCGAGCGCATTTTGCTCGATGGGTGGGAGACCACAGACGTCGACTCGCGCATAAAGAGCGCATCAATCGGAACCGCGGCAAATCGCTCAGAGCGACGGTGATCCTGCACCGCAGATTCGTGTCAGGGCTTCAGTCGCGCCGCAAGGCCCACCAAAGATCCTGTGTCATCCTGAGCCCCGCACGCTTGGGGCCCCATGAAAATGGGGTAAGCGGGGCGAAGGATCTGCTTCTGTTCTTTCTCGCCAAAGCGGCGATCAAACCTAGCGCCAGCTGGCGCATCCTACCTACTCACGCTGCTCAATCAAAGACGCAGCACGTGCAGTTGGGCCGTGAACCCTTGGCAACGCGTTACTTTTCCTTTGCTGTCTCCACCAGCTTTTTGGGCGACGTCTGTTCCAAAGCTGAAGTCAGGTCCGCAGCGGATGGAGGCGCCTGTACGCTTCCTGAAAAAATCTGTTCCCCTGAGACTTTCTTTCCATACAGCGTCTCGTTATCGTCGTCATCGGGGCCTAAAGAGGTTCCAGATAGGGAGAGCCCGCCAAATACGCCTTTGGAGCGAGAGTAGGACAGCATCTGCGCTTGCATGGTGGCGGTCGTTGATGCTTCCGCAGTTTTGCCTACTGGACCGGCGGCGATACTGGTCTCAGCGCCCAATTTGGCCCTTCCCTTCATCACTGAACGCGCCCCGTCAATGTTCATCACGATAATGACAAAGTCGGTTGCCTGCGCGCCGATCTGCAAGCCGAAGCTTCCACCGCTGGACCGCATCATAATAGGTGCGCTCCAGGGTCCATCGAAATTGTTACCGCTACGGCAGTTCATGACTCCCTGGCCATATTGGGCTCCAACGATGAAACCGGCCTTCTTGACCGAGGGCAGAATAATCACGCAGACAGATTTGTTGAGCAGGTTGATTGGCAAGCCGTTCTCTTTGTCAGCCGCAAGTTCCTTAAACACCTTAGCGGCACTAGCGACTCTTTCACTTGGTGATTCTGCTTGCGCTAGAAATGAGACGGAGCACAGTGCAGCAGCGGCAATGGCTGATGCTGCTTTTGCGAGTCGACTGCAAGTTTTTCGTGTGATCACAAGCAAGCTCCTTTCATTGCATTGGTTGGGCAAGTTCGTGGTTGGGCATCCTTCTTCCGATCCTCGTCTATTTGAATCGGTTCCATAAAAACCTGGAGTCCGAATAAAGCACTGCTTAGGGTAACGGCGCGTCGCGGTAGACAACCTGAGCTTGTCTACCTGGGGATTTGTCGGCGTGGATCGCGCGACCGTGCACGGGACAGGATTGATAGTGAGAGAGGAGCAACACCGGACATCGAAGTGAAGGCACATGATGTGGTCCGCCGGTTGTGTCTGGTAGCTCGCAACCGGTATTTTGCTCCGGCTACGACTAGGCAAGAAGGATGCGGTACTCAGAACTCGGGGTTGCCCCTGGGGTATAGAAGTTCCGACACAGCCGGATGAAGCTGCTAGCGCGGAGGAAGTCATCGGCCCGTATCCTCGCATCCAGTCATGAACCAATAGAAAAGGTCGCCTCGATCATTGAAGCGGCCTTCCAATTTAACTGCTCAGGTTTCTAAGTATTTACCGACCGTGCTTCGCCCAGCACCAGCTTCACGGTCATCTGCCGCCGCCCGCGCATCACGGTTATGCTTACCGTGTCGCCGGCCTGGTGCTTGTCCATCACCACGCTGATGTCCTGCGGATCGGTGATCTGCTGCCCATCGATCGCCACGATCAAATCGCCGCCCAGCATCACCGGTTGGTTGCCAACATAGGCTTGCTCGTTGCCGCCGCGAAGCCCCGCCCGATCTGCCGCGCCCCCCGGAATCACCTTCTGAATCAGCACGCCATAATCCGCCGCGAGGCCCATCTGCTCGGCCACGTCGGGTCCAATTGCATAGGACACAATACCCAGCGACGGCCGCCGCACCTGTCCATAGCGAGTCAGATCAGACAGAACAGCCTTGGCCGTGTTGATGGGAATCGCGAACCCGATACCCGAGCTCTGGTCCGCACCGTTCGACGCAATCATGGTATTGATGCCGATCACCTCGCCACGCGAGTTCAAAAGCGGGCCACCGGAGTTGCCGGGATTGATCGCCGCATCGGTCTGGATGGCATCTTCAATCGGAGCGTTGTCGCCGTTGCGAATCGAGCGGATGGAACTGATGATGCCCTGGGTCATGGTTCCGCTGAGGCCAAAAGGATTGCCGATGGCATACACCTTTTCGCCGACCGCAATCTGGCTTGAATCCGCTAGAACTACCGGCGTCAGTTCGGGTGCCTCGATCTTGAGCAGCGCCAGATCGTGCACCCTGTCGCTTCCAATCACCGTAGCCTTGTAGGTTCGCTTGTTACTCAGTTTCACTTCGACGCCCTGGTTGGCGCCCTCGACCACGTGGTAATTGGTAAGCACGTGTCCGGCCTTGTCGAGAATGAAGCCCGAGCCCTGCCCTTCCTGCGGCACTTTTCCATAGAAGAAGTTGAAGACCACCGCACGCGAGGTGATGTTCACCACTGAGGGCAATACGCGCCGGTAGACGGCGATGTTGTTCTGCTCCTCAGCGTCAAATGCAGGCGCAGCCTCAGCCTCCGTCAACTCCAGCGGCGAAGACGAGCCTCGCACGCCCGACATCGTCAGAGGATTCAACCCTTTCGGGAAGTGAGTGGTGACAAACCAGAATCCACCCACCAGAATCAGGACCAAAACAAACTGGCGCAGTTTCATAGCTCTCTTAAACCTTGCGACCTTTCCATACTGTTACGATGCCGATGCAGTTTGGTTCCCGGGAAAAGTGTCTGCACCGCCAATTGGCATACCAATGGTTCTATTTTAATGACCGCGGATTCAGGTTTAAGTTGCTCTCCTGCTGCAGCCGCCGCCACAGTATCCCGACCTGAGCTCGAAGGGCTTCGATATCACCGGTGTTTTCAAGCAGGTAGTCGGCGCGAAGTGCCTTTTCACTGTCCGCAATCTGGTGGGCCAGCCTGGAGCGCGCATCTGCCTCGGCAGCCTCTCGATTTCCGTCAGCCGGGATCGTCCGCATCACGTAGCGGGCAATCTTTGCTTCATCGGGAGCCGTTACGAGTACAACGCGGTCAATGCGCTTGCGTAACTCCGAGAACACGTTATTTGCATCGCCACTCTCGCGCGCGTCCCGTTCAACCTCAAAGATCAGCGCCGAAACCACCACGGCGACTGCCGCCGGGTCGCGAGCAAAGACCTGCTCCATCCACCGTCGCTGAGCCTCAATCACCGCCGGGTGGACGATGGCGTTCAGTTCCTTAACGCGCCCACCCTTGAAAGCCATTTCGGCAAGCCGAGCGCGATTCAGACGGCCGTCGGGCATAAGAACGCCATCGCCGAAGACGCGCACAATTTCATTGAATGCCTCTTGTCCTGGCTCCATGAGGGCGCGCCCCAGTTCGTCGGACTCGATGACCTCCGCGCCCAGTTCGCGCAGCATCTGCGCCACCGTGCTCTTGCCGCTGCCAAGCCCGCCTGTGAGTCCAACACGAAGCATGGGCTACAGGCCTCTCCGCATTTTTGCGGCGCGAACGGTATTCGCCATCAGCATCGCAATGGTCAGTGGCCCCACTCCACCCGGAACCGGCGTATATGCTCCCGCGAGTTCAAACGCCTTGGGGTGCACGTCGCCGACGATCGTCGATCCGCGCTTGGCGAATGTGGCCTGGCGTTTCGCATCGCCGGCAAAGAAGCGGTCAAACTCTTCGACGGTCGTGATGCGATTGATGCCGACATCAATAATGGTGGCGCCCGGCTTCACCATCTCTGGCGTGATGAACCCCGGCCTGCCGATTGCCGCAACCAGGATGTCTGCCTCTCGCGTGACTGCTCCCAGATCACGCGTCTTTGAGTGGCAGATCGTCACCGTCGCGTTCTCGTGCAGCAACAACATGGCCACAGGCTTGCCGACAATGTCGCTGCGCCCGACAACCACCGCGTGCTGTCCGCTAATAGGCAGATTGCTGCGCTTGAGAATTTCGATAACACCCGCTGGCGTGCACGGAGCCAGTGCCGGTCGCCCCGCCTGCAACTTGCCTGCATTTACAGGATGAAAACCATCCACATCCTTTTCCGGCAGCACGGAGTCAAGCAGAGCTTTGGTATCGACCTGCCTGGGCAACGGAAGCTGAATGAGAATCCCGTCGATGTCGTCCCGGTCGTTCAACGCATGAACAAGGTCCAGCATCTCCTCGGTCGTCACTGTGTCGGGCGGAGTGATCAAGTCGCTGAACAGGCCAAGCTCCGCGCAAGTCTGTACCTTGCTTCGGACGTATATCTCCGATGCCGGCACATGGCCCACCAGTACCGCGGCCAGCCCCGGACGAATTCCCTGTGCCGCAAGCAGGCGCACTTCCTCCGCTACTTCCTGCTTGATCGCCGCTGCAATTGCCGCTCCATCGAGCACTTTTGCCATCATTCTCTCCCCCACAATCGTATCGCTTCGGGGCACCAACGGAGGGCTTGGAAGTCTGGTGCATCCTCAAGAATCCTCTTTACTTTCAAGGTCTCCGGCAGGGTATCCTTGCGCCATGCGTCCAAGCAGGTCGCTTCTCCCCATTCTCTGGATATTTCTCTGTCTCGGCTTTGGAGCCCCCTTGGTGCGCGCCGCTGAGCCACCCCGACCTGTCTCGCCGCCAATCCATGTCATTGAAGGTCTTGGCAAAGACGCCGTTCCGCTGGAAGGCGCATGGGCTTTCCATACCGGCGACGATCCAGCATGGGCCTCGCCATCGCTCGATGATTCTCAATGGTCTCGGATAACGGCTGAGGATACGTGGGGCTCGCAAGGTTTTTACGCCTACACCGGATCCGCCTGGTACAGGTATCACCTCACGATCAATCCAACGACGGGAACCTCAAAGGACTTGGCGCTGCTGATTCCCGGAATTGACGACTCCTACGAGCTCTATTGGAATGGGCAGCTCATCGGCAAGAACGGGCAACGTCCGCCCGATGCGGTCTGGTATATCAGCCAGCCTCCACAGACATTTGGAATGGGACATATCGAGTCGGGGGTGCTCGCGGTCCGGGTTTGGAAGTCGCTGCTCGCCTCAAATGATGCGGGAACGCTCGGCGGTTTTGAGGGCATGCCTTATCTTGGCAGTCCGGTGGCAATTGCCAACCGCAAGACACAGATCGATTACAAATGGCTGCGAAGCCAGCAATTCACGTTCGGTCTTGATTCGTTGTACGCGCTGGTGGCGCTTCTAAGTCTGCTGGGTTGGTTTCGCGACCGGAAGCAATGGGTGCTGCTTGCCATGGCCGGCTACGCGCTGATGCCGATTGCAGGGCAGTTTCTGAGTTCGATGCGTATCCCGTTCCCCTATATATTTGCGCTCGGAATGCTGCAGCCTGTGCTGATGCTGCAGGACATCTGTCTTTGGATCCTGGTGTTGCTGCTGCTGCAACTCGAAGACAGCAAGCGAATCGTACATCTCGCCCGACTTTGGATATTCGCATTCGTGATTGCATTTGGACTGGACGGACTCGTCACCATCTGGTGGGCTTCCCCGTGGGCAAAGCAGATGCAGCTTGCCGACGCGGTGTTGACCTGCATCTTCACGCCGCTGGAGATCTTTCCGATCGTCCTGGTGATCGCTGCGCTGGTACAACGCAAACGGCTTGACCCCGCGCGATGGGCGGTCGCGGCTGCGGCATTTACAACCGAGATGATCTTCGTTGTACGCAACGGCGCCACTCAGTTCGTTCGATTTACCCACTGGACACTTGGCGACAAGCTGGCCGCGCCACTATTCACCATCAACGGCAATCCAGTAGGCTCGCGCCAACTCGCCAATATTCTGCTCCTTATTTCGATCGTCTATGCGGTCTATCGCTTCTCCATCGAGAATCGGAGGCAACAGACAGCGCTTGAACAGGAGTTCAAGAATGCCGCCGAACTGCAGCAGGTGCTCATACCGGAGAAACTCCCCGTGGTGCCGGGCTTCACGGTAACCAGCGCCTATCGCCCGGCAAAGCAGGTGGGCGGCGATTTCTTCCAGATCATTCCCGTGGAGGGTGGTTCGACGCTGGTGATCCTGGGTGACGTGAGCGGCAAGGGACTGCGCGCGGCCATGGCGGTTTCGCTCATCGTCGGAGCCGTGCGTGCGCTGGCCGATGACTACCCCTCTCCCGCCCATTTGCTCACCCAGCTCAACAAGCGACTTTTCGGACGCCTCCAGGGTGGATTTGCGACTTGCCTGATTCTGCTTCTGAGGCCTGACAGCACCTGTCTCGTGGCCAGCGCCGGTCATCCCGCGCCTTATCTCAATAAGGACGAGATCGAGATCCCCGGTGCGCTGCCCCTCGGCCTTGCGCAAAATACTGCCTACGTAGAACGCGAATTGACAACGCGGCCCGGCGATCACTTCGCTCTCTACACCGATGGCCTGCTTGAGGCTCGCAGTCGTGACCGGCGAGTTATACGGATTTGCGCGTCTCGACAACCTGTTCTCGTCTCCCACCAACGCAGAAACTGCAACGCTGGCCGCCGTCAACTTTGGGCAGGACGACGATATTACGGTGCTCACGTTGACGCGCCTCACCGCAGGCGAGGAGTCGATGGCGATCCATCTCACGCCTTCCTTGCAGTCGTGATTTGCCTCACAGAAAGCCATTTCAAGGCCTTGAATAGCTAAATCGCGGAAAAGATAGCTCTTGCGATTGTGCGCCTCAGAGGATGTTGCGGCCGCCATCACAGTCGTTCGTGATTTTGCTCACATACAGTCGTATATTCAGCACTCCACTCTCAGTGTCGAACATGATCTGGATCACAAGAGGCGACTTTCCGTTTCGCCTCGTGCTGGCAGGGGTCAGGAGATTCGGCTGCAATGAGTGCCTTTAAAGATGCAGGACATCTATTCCGATTCGCGGGACTCTTCGTTCTCGCCTTCATCATCTTCCTTGTCGTTCGACATTTCGTGGTTCCACCGAGCTTTGGGCAATATGGGCACTACCGCGGCGCTGCAATCGGCGAGATTGCGGCTCGTCCTGTGAAGTTCGCTGGCCACCAGGCATGCGAAACCTGCCACACCGATATCCTCGATGTGAAGAGCAAGGGCAAGCATGCGCATGTGAACTGCGAAGCCTGCCACGGACCGCTGGCCAAGCACGCCGACGATCCATCCTCGGTAACGCCGGTAAAACCGGATACCGCGGTGCTGTGCGCGCGATGCCATACGGCGAGTGCCGCCAAGCCCAGGGGATTTCCGCAGGTTGATCCTGCGGACCACTCCAACGGCGTCCCTTGCGAAACCTGTCATCAGCCCCACAGCCCGGCGATCGACGGATCAGCTGCGCCGTCCGCGGTCGCACCGGCCAAAGCCGCTGTCGCAGGAGGTGCGAAGTGAATCTATCGCGACGTCATTTTCTGGTGTTGATGCCGGCGGCCGCTATTGCCTGGAAGGCCGTGCTGGCGGGAACGCCGGAGCAGGCCGAGAACTACAAAATGTCCGACCACTGGTGGGGCATGCTGATTGATGTGCCCAAGTGCATCGGCTGCGGCAACTGCGTTCGCGCATGCGCGGCCGAGAACGATGTGCCTGACGGCTACTTCCGCACCTGGGTAGAGCGCTACCACGTTTCCGACGAGAACATGACCAACCCTGAGGTCATATCGCCGGACGGCGGCAAAGAAGGCTTCCCGGTCGCCAAAGAAGATGCCGAGAAGTACTTCTTCGTTCCCAAGATGTGCAACCACTGCGAGGACTCGCCTTGCACGCAGGTTTGCCCGGTGGGCGCGACATTTGTATCTCCCGACGGTGTTGTGCTGATCGATCAGAAGTATTGTCTTGGCTGTGCCTACTGCGTGCAGGCTTGCCCCTACGGATGCCGCTACATTCATCCGGAGAAGAAGGTGGCCGACAAGTGCACACTCTGTTATCACCGCATCACTAAGGGACTGACAACTGCATGTTGCGAAAGTTGTCCGACCGGCGCGCGCCAGCTTGTTGATCTCAAGAATCCGAAAGATCCGATTCACGAGTTCCTCAAGACGCATAGCGTTCAGGTACTCAAGCCACAAATGGCAACGGGTGCAAAAGCCTTCTACAACGGGCTGGATGGGTCGGTGCGCTAATGTGCAATCTCGCGATGTTCCTCCAGGAGCAGGGAAAGATTATGAGTGGCGTTGAAGGCTTCATGTATCCCAATGAAGTTGGGCTGCAGTGGAGCGTCTTGATTGTGTTGTATCCCTTTATTACGGGGCTGGTCGCGGGCGCTTTCATTCTGGCATCGCTGGAGCGCGTGTTCCATGTCGAAGCGGTAAAGCCTACGTACCGGCTGGCTCTTTTGACCGCGCTTTCATTTCTGATCGTCGCTCCGCTGCCGCTGCAGTTGCATCTCGGCCATCCAGAGCGGTCGCCAGAGATGTACTTCACGCCACACAGCACCTCGGCAATGGCGATGTTCGGCTATGTGTACCTCTGGTACCTGATGGCCGTGCTGGTGTTCGAGATATGGCTCGATTACCGGCGCGACATCGTGCTGCTGGCGCGCTCCAGCAAGGGCCTGCTGCGGCTGATCTACAAGGTGATGACACTGGGCTCGGACAATATCAGCCCGCGCTCGCTGCACATCGACGACAAAGTCGGCTGGATTGTCACGCTGATTGGTATTCCGTCAGCGTTTCTGCTGCACGGTTATGTCGGATTCATCTTTGGGTCGATCAAGGCCAATCCGTGGTGGTCGTCGCCCCTGATGCCGGTAGTGTTCATTTTCTCGGCGATGGTATCAGGTATTGCCGGCGTGATGTTGATTTACATGGCCGTCACAAAGCTGCGCAAGCAGGCAATCGACATCCGCTGCGTCGACACCATCGCAATGTATCTGTTCTATATCTTCACTATCGATTTCAGCTTGGAGATGCTCGACCTTATTCATCGCATCTATGAGGCCGATGAATCCTTCCGCAGCCTCAACTTCATGGTGCACACCAGGCTGTACTTCTCGCATATCGTTGTCCAGATCATTCTCGGAACAGTAACCCCACTGGTGCTGCTGTTCATTACGCAGGTGGTCCACCTGCCTGAGCAGGTGCGCAAGCGGATGTATGTTACGTCAGGGTGCCTGGCAATGATGGGTATCTTCGCGATGCGCTGGAACGTGGTGATCGGCGGCCAGCTTTTCTCGAAGAGCTTCCTCGGCTACACGACATACAAGATGGCCCTTGTTACTCGTGAAGGTTCGATTGTAGCGGTGGCATTGTCGATCTTGCCGCTATTCATCTTGTGGGCTCTTGTGAAACTGCTGCCGCCATGGGCCACAGAGCATGCGCCTCAAGCCGCTCCTGGGGATTGATCGCGCTCCATTTTGCGGATCGGGTGAGATATGAACGAATCTCCCTGCACCTTCGAATTGCTTGCAAGCCGCGTGGACGAGCTGGAAAAGCGCGTCCATGCGCTCGAGCACCCCGCTGACGTCGTTGCGTCTTCGGTGAATCGGGTTACCGACGCCGCGAGCCTTGCTTTCGGGGACGAGACGGATTCTCTTCAAACCGCAAACATCTTTCCTCTGCTGGGCCGCGCAATGCTCGGAATTGCCGGTGCATATGTGCTTCGGGCGGTGGCAGAGACAGGCGTGATGACGAAGGCCGGCGTTGCCACGATCGCCATTGTTTATGCCTTCGCATGGCTGGTGTGGGCGGCGCGGACCTCGAAAGCCAAGGCCATAGCGCCGGTTATATATGCCGCAACATCGGCCGTGATCCTGATTCCGATGCTGTGGGAGATCACGTTGCACTTTCACGTCTTCACTCCGAATGTGACCGCGGGAGTCTTGACAGCGTATGTGGCCGTTACAGCAGTGATTGGAACTCGCGACGGCAGTTCACGATTTGTCTGGATTCCGCAGAGCGCTGGCGCCATTACCGCAGTCGCGCTTGCAATCGCGACACACGATGTGTTGCCGTTCCTCGTAACGCTTCTGGTTGCCCTTTTGGTGGTTGAATATGCAAGAACCGCTGAATTATGTCCAACCGACCTGGCCACTGATTGCGCTTGTCACGGATGCCGCGATCTGGGGAATGATCTTCATCTATAGCGGACCTCAGAATGCGCGGCAGGAATATCCCGATTTGAGCGCAACTGCGTTGGTGTTTCCTGCGTGCCTGCTTTTCGCCATAAACGGGTGGAGTGTGGCCGTTCGCGTGGTGCTGCACCAAAAGAAGCTGGGCATCTTCGACGCGATCCAGGCGACAATCGGGTTTCTCTTGTTGGCCTTTAGCGTACTTCTCTTTGTGCCGCGAAATGGAAGCGGAGCCCTTGGCATTCTATGTATCGCCCTTTGTGCGGCCTCATATGCGGCGAGCTTCCTGCGTCTCCGCCAACTTGCCGAGCGACGCAGTTTCTACGTCTTCACCATGTGGAGTGCGGCTTTGCTCATTGCAGGGCTACTCTGGACTTTCCGGTCGTCGGGTGCGGGAGCGGCGCTGGCAATTGCTGGATTGGCCGCATATTTTGCTGCCGGATGGCTTGACCTAAAAATCCTCGCACTGCAGGGAGCGCTCTTCCTTTTCACAGCAACGGTCATCTCTGGCATTGCGCAGTATGTTTTCGGCGCTCTTGCCGGCTCGTTGCCAGGTTCGCCCGCAGTGGCAGTTTGGGTCGTCGCGTGCTCCGCAGGTTTGGCATATGTGGCAGACAGGGACGCCAAAGATGATGGTTGGGCGCGCCAATTGCTTCATCTCGTACCTGCCGTATTAGCGGTTTCTGCAGTCTCTGCACTTCTGGTTCATGGGGCACTGAGGTTCGCAAATCTCGCAACTCTCCTGGACCTGCATCACATCGCATTCCTGCGCACCCTTGTTATTTCCGCCGTGTCGTTGTGTCTGGCATACGTCGGACCGCGCTGGGGGCGTGCAGCCATCACCCGGCTCGCGTACGTTGCCTTGACGTTTGTGGCCGCGAAGTTGCTCTTCGAAGACCTGCGCCTCGGGCATTTGGAGTTCATCGCGGGGTCGATCTTTCTTTTCGCAATCACGCTGATTGCTGTTCCACGACTCGTGCGCCTGGGAACGAAATCGCGCGCCGAATTGCATTCTGAAACTCCAGTCCATATCGGAAACTGATCGAGCTAGACGTCGCGAAATTTAGGTCTACCGTTTCGCGCCGCATCTTCGACGGAGTTGAAACCGTTCCTAGCGCATGCCCATGGGCGAACTGGTGCGCCGCATATCTCCACGGAGCTTGAGTTTGCTGATGTGCACGTCGTAGTCCGCCCCGTGCAACAGTGATTCGAGTACGAACGTCTCCGTCCCGCCGGAACGAAGCTCCTTATATCGATAAACTCCGACATCGCCAATGCTGGTTTCACTGCCGCCGGCGGGAGCATCAAGGAAGTGCTGCGCATCAGCGACCGTCGGTGCCGCATGCGTCCCCGTGTCAAGTAAGCTTTCTGCCGCGTACGACCGCACCAGCTTGGTCCAATACCGTGCCAGCAAGTCGGAATCAGAGAAGATGTCTGCCCATACGATTTCACCTCGTACCGCCACTACCACTCCCACGGCGTGCTCCTCGCGGAGTTTGTCCAACACTTTTTCGCGCGAATTGATCAGCGGTGCAGCGGCTTCGTCTACTTTGACACTCACAGCGATGTCCTGCATGGCACGCGCATAGCTGGTGGTTCCCAGTTCGACGCTGCTGCGAATCTGCGGGGGCTGCGGTCCCGCGACTGCGATTCCTGGAGACGTGGGAGCGGGCGCGGCCAGTGCTGCCGCGATCGTGCCGTGAACAGAATTCCATACGGCCTGCTGATCCTTGCCGACCATGGCTTTTTCCCGGATAGTGGGCTGGACCATAAAGCTCTGCGCAGGTGCCTTTGCCGATCCTCGAAAGGTCGCGGTGTCCTCGGTCCAGCGTCCGGGCTCGATGCAAAAAACGCCCAGGTCAATGGGATCGCCGCCCGCCGGAACAATACGATCCTTAGCGATTACCCGGTCCTGCTTGCCACCGGTAACAATTTCCCCAGCTAGTAGCAAGAGCGGCTTGTCAGAATTGTTCACCAGCACCAACGTGTTCACTTGGTCACCGCGATATTGTGGCGGATTCGGATTGGGAATAGGCCGAAGTACACCATCGTCGAGTCGGCCCTGCGTCGGCCGAGGCCGTAATAGGCCACGAACCCTTCCTGCCTCTGTCACTTCTACCTGGCCGTTCTTGATGCCTTCATCGAGCGTGAGGAACGGCGACGCGGGTGTCTTGCCAGGTTGCACCACGGGAAAGAGCAATAGGTTGCCACTCTCAATAGGCGCCAGCACGCGATACGAGCTGTGAGCTGGTTCCACGGGACCCCCGGCAGCTCGGACAAGGGCTGCGTAGCAGAACACAAAGACCGCGCTTAGAGCGATAACCAGAAGCGTGGATCCGAAGAATCTCAACCTGATTCGATTACTCATGCGAAGCCTCCGCCGGTTTCAGTCGAACCGGTTCCTATCCGGGAACGAGCCTTCAGAGGTTTCTTGCAGAGATTTTTTGGCGTATCTTCGAGTCGTGGACCGAGTGCCCATCCAGCCCCTTGAAGATTCGCTCGCGGCGGGGAATTCGCCTGCGCCAATGGCCGTCAATCCAGCCCTGCTCGATCGGCTCTGGCAGGAGAGCGGTGCCGGGACCTGGGGAATGCAGCGGGATGAGTTTGATCGTATTGTCGTGCTTGCAGCAATGGCGCAGAACTTCGGCTTGCCGGCGGGAGCCATCGTTGTACCCGCGCAGCAGGCTTCCTTCTTCCAGACCCTCAAGCTGTCAGATCTGGTGCTGGCAAAGGCCTGCGCCGCTGGAAATGAGCGCGCGTGGGAGCACTTTATGGAGCTTTATGGCCAGCCCCTCACGCGTGCAGCCATCGCCATCAGCGGCAGCGAAACTGTCGGGCGCGATTTGGCTGATTCATTTTATGCGGAGCTCTATGGCCTGAATGTGCGTGACGGAGAACGTCGCTGCCCGCTCGATTCGTATCGAGGACGTGGATCGCTGCTTGGCTGGCTGCGTACAACCCTGGCGCAGCGCTTTGTCGATCACTACCGGCGCACTTACCGCGAACAGGCTCTTGACGACCAACTGCATGATTCGCCCGCGCCCGACCCCATGCTCGACCCCGAGCCTGAAATGCTTTCTTCATTACGACAGTCAGTGCAAACGGCCTTGCTTAGTCAGCCGGCGGAGGAGCGTTTTTTGCTTGCTGCTTATTATGTTGACGACAAGACGCTGGCCGAGATCGGTCAAGTGCTCCACGTACACGAAGCGACCATCAGCCGCAGACTCAAACGCACCACGGCTGCAGTTCGTAAGCAGCTCCTGCGCAACCTTGAGAGCAGCGGAATGAAGCGCACGGAAGCGGAAGAAGCGCTCGGCACCGATCCCCGCGATCTGGATTTGAGAATGAATCTGAGAAAACTGCTGCAAAGTTCTGAGCCCGAGCCGATCCAAGTACAGACGATTGAAAATCTGTCGTCCCGCCACGATATCTCCGCGAGCGACTCGCTCTCAGACAAGGCCAAGGCAATCGGATGAACCCGACAATCCAATCCGGAATGCACCCCGATGCAGAGAGCCTGACCGCATTCGCGGAGCAGTTGATGCCTGCGCCCGAACGCGATCAGATTCTGGCGCACATGGCCACATGCAGCCGCTGCCGCGAAGTCGTGTTTCTGTCGCAGAGAGCGTTGGAAGAAGATCAACCGGAAGCAGTTCCCGCCTTGAGGGAAGTGCCAAAGGCGAGCCGTGCTTCGTGGTTCAGCGGTTGGCGATGGGCCTGGGTTCCGGTTGCAGCTCTGGCTGCTTTCATCGGTCTGGCGGTCCTTCAGCACTTCCGTCGTCCAGCCGAATCAACGCAGGTGGCCATAAACACCCCGAGGACAGATGCTCTCCAGAAGACCGAGCGCTCGAATGCCACTCCCCCACGCGCTACCCCATCGAGCACTGCTGCTCTGAAATCCTTAGAGGCGGGGCCCACCAAGCCATTGGCTAGGCGGGATGGCGTCGTCCGCCAAGAGGACAGGGAGGAAGCGAAGCGGCTCAACGAAAAGAAGTCGGATCGGCAAAAGGACGAGGCGGTCGCGTCTGGGGGCGCGGCCATCGCCGGGTCAGGCGGGTCAGTCGGGTCGCTGCATGGAACGTTGTCGGCCGCGCGGGCGACAGGTGCGGCCATGGGCGGTCCCGTGGCCGCGAATCAGTTCCAACAGCAGAACCTGGCGCAACAAAACATCACGCAGCAGAACTCCGCATTGCAGGCGCAGAACGTTCCTGCAGACGCCGCCGACAAGCCTGTCATGCCCAGCGCAGCGTTGGGAGCGGCATCAGAAACCGTTACTGTTCAGGCAGACAAAGTTGAACCGTTGCCAACTCCAGCTCCTGCCGCGCCGGCTCAGCTTTCTTCTGTCCCCTTAACGGGAAGAGATGAAGGAACCTTATCCCCTGCAATCGCGAAGCAAAAACTAAGCCAAAAGATCACCTTGCCGAGCGGGCTCGGGGTTAGCTCGATTGCATCTGAGTCCGACCGAAGCGTTGCTCTCGATTCTGCCGGAACCCTGTTCCTCAGTGAAGACGGCGGCAAGCAGTGGCGATCGATTCAAACGCAGTGGACTGGCCGGCCCCTGCTTGTGCGCACGCGGCCTGTCGGGACACAAAACGGAGCATCGCGCGCGCCGCAGACAGTGCGATTTGAATTGGTGAACGACAAACTGCAAACGTGGTTCAGCTACGACGGAAAGACCTGGACGGCGCAGCCATCCCGTTAAATTAACGGCCATCTGTCCGCGCACCTAAGTTCTGACAGCATTGTTCTCCGGAGTCATCGGCATACTGCGCAGGCGGACGCCCGTCGCTGCAAAGATTGCATTACCAACTGCGGGCGCCAATCCCACAAGGCCGGTTTCGCCTGCGCCCGCTGACGGCAGATCCTTGCGATCGAGCAGGATAATTTCTACCTGCGGTGTGTCGCTGAAGCGCGGCACTCGATATTTTGAGAACAGTGGATTCTGAATTTTGCCGTTGCCAAAAAGAATTCTTTCAAACAGTGCGCCACCGATGGCCTGCACGATCGCGCCCTGCATCTGGTTGCGCAGTCCGTCAGGATTCACAATCGCACCCGACTCCCATGCCTCTACCACGCGGCGAATGTTTACCTGCTTCGTCGCAGGATCGATTGCAACCTCGGCGCATGTAGCGACGAATCCGCCTTTGTCAGTACCGCAGGCAATGCCAAACCCGCGCTCCGGATTAGACTTCGCGCTAGCCCAGCCGAACTTGTCGGCTGCCGCTTGAAGTACGGCTTTCAGACGAGGATTGCTAATGTTTTTCAAGCGAAATGCGACTGGATCGATCTTCGCCGCGTGCGCGACCGCATCCATATGCGACTCGCGGGCAAAATGATTTGCAGTCGCGGCAAGTCCGCGATACGAACCCTGCCGCAGCGGCGATTTGGACGGATGGTACTGGATGAGCTGGTTGGCAACATCGTAAGGTGTGCCAATCGCGGCCGGCCCTGAGTTGTAGTTGTGGAACTCCCACGCGACCAGCGTTCCATCATGCCGAGCTCCCGCCTTGATTTCGATCAGTCCCGCGGGACGGAAATATGCCCAGGTGAATTCTTCCTGCCGCGTCCACACAACCTTCACTGGCTTGCCTGCAGCCTTGGCCAGGCGGGCCGCTTCAATCGCTGCTTCACCAGTGTGTTTGCCGCCATATCCGCTGCCCATGTCGGGTTGGATCACTCGCACTTTTTCTGCAGGCAATTGAAACGCCTGCATCAATTCTTCTTGCACTCCGAACGGCCGCTGCGTCCCTGTCCAGACGGTGAGTTTGCCGTTGTTCCATTCGGCCACCGCGGCGCGTGGTTCCAGCGGGGCATGTGCGATGTACTCGACCGTGTATTGAGATTCAAGTTGCACATCCGCACCAGCAAGAGCTTCGGCGACCGAACCAACCATGTGTTCCGGCCGTTCCGCTTGTCCGTCCGGATTGTTCTTGAGATATTCGAAGAGCCCTTGATTGGAAGGCTGGTCGGGAATGTTCCATTTCGCCTGGATGGCGGCAAGTGCGCTGTGAGCGGTGAATCCATCACTTGCGACCACTCCCGTAAAATCGCCATCGCGCACGACTTTCACACCAGGCATCTTCTCCGCGGCACTGATGTCGAGAGACTGAAGCTTGCCATTGAAACCTTCCGGCCTCAGCACCGCGCCAAACATCATCTCTGGCCGCACAATGTCTGACGGAAACTGATGTTTACCCGTAACGAAGTCTCGCCCGTTGGCTTTGGGGACTGGGGTTCCAGCGATCTTCCATTCGGTGGCAGGCGTGAACGGCGGATCTCCGGCTACGTTCCTCACCAGCGCCCCGCCGCGCGTCAGTTCACCATAGGTCAGCGATTTCGATCCATCCGCCGTTGTCACTTTTCCCGCTACAGCGATCAACTTTGATGGATCAGTATCCCAGCGATGTGCAGCCATCTCCAAAAGAAGCTGCCGTCCTGCGACCGCCATGTTGCGTAGCTGCGGAGCCATCGTCGGCGTGGTGCGACTTCCAAAGGTCCCCATATCCCAGGGGACAAGATCGGTGTCGCCCATGATCATCGTGATTGATTCAAACGAAACACGAAGCTCTTCGGCAACAGCCTGCGCCAGAGACGTGCGAATGTTTTGTCCCACTTCGACCTTGCCGGTAAAAACCTTCACGCGGCCATCGGCATCAATATGCAGCCATGCACTGATGTCCTTCGGAAGCTCGTGCCCGCCGAAGCTCCGCCCAGACTCCTGCGTCCAGGACGGGATGGGCGCAAGGCAAACCAGCACTCCGCCGCCCAGCACCCTGAGAAAATCCCGCCGGTCAAGATTCGGCATTCGAACCTCGCGGTCATCAGCAGAAGCGCGGTCTATGCCGTCTAACGACAGCTTTTCGCTGAGACTCATTGCGCACCTCTGGCACTCGTCAGCTCCGATGCGCGTTTGATTGCTTGAAGGATGCGAGGATAAGTTCCACAGCGACAGATATTGCCATTCATCGCGCCCATAATCTGTTCGTCATTGGGTGCGTGATTATCGCGCAGCAAAGCTGTCGCGCTCATGATCATGCCGGAGGTGCAGTAGCCGCATTGAAATGCGCCCTCCTCGAGAAAGGCCTCTTGAACTGAAGAGAGCTTGCCCTCCAACTCGAGGCCCTCAATCGTCATGATCTTGGCGCCGGCTGCAGCCGCTGCAGGGATAGAGCACGATCGCGTGGCAGTGCCATCCATCAGCACCGTGCAAGCACCGCACTGACCTTCGCCGCAACCATATTTCGTTCCCGTCAGGTTGAGCCGGTCGCGCAGTACTGAGAGCAGTGTCTCCTCTGCAGGTGCATCCACCGTATATGGCTTGCCATTGATGTTCAGAACGAGTTCGCCCATCGCATACTCCCTCAGCACTGAAGGGCTGATTCGGGCTTCAGAATAGCGCAAACGAGCAATCATTGCCCTGCCAAACCGACGGGATTGGTTCAGGCCTTGCCGCGGTGTCGGCGCGGCGCTTTACCGCCTGACTCCCTGGCCGCTGAATGATACTTGCGGCGAATATCTTCAATGTTGACGGTCGGTTTCGGCACTTGGATGTTCATTGATTCCAAGGTCGAGACGATGATTTCCGATACCGCCAGGTCGCGGAACCACTTATGATCCGCCGGAATCACAAACCACGGCGCGTCCTCGGTATTGCACTTGGCGAGTGCATCTTCGTAAGCCCGCACATAGTCATCCCAATACTCACGTTCGCTGTAATCCGACTCGCTGATCTTCCAACGCTTGGTGGGGTCATCCAGCCTCTGCTCGAAGCGTTTCAACTGTTCTTCCTTGCTGATATGAAGAAAGAACTTCAGAATGCGTGTGCCGCTCTCGACATGCAGACGCTCGAAATTGTTGATGTGTTCGTAGCGTTTCGACCAGACTTCCTTTGGTACCAGGTTATGCACGCGCACGATCAGCACGTCCTCATAATGTGAGCGATTGAAGATGGCGACCTCGCCACGTTTCGGCGTCTTTGCCTCTACGCGCCACAGGAAATCATGCGCCAGCTCTTCCTGTGTGGGCTCCTTGAAATTGGCGACGTCGCATCCTTCCGGATTCATCGAGCCGATAACATGCTTGATCACGCCGTCTTTGCCGCCGGCGTCGAGCGCCTGCAGACAGATCAGCAGTGCGCGCTTGCGCTCTGCGAAAAGTTTCTGCTGCAGTTCGCCCATCTTCGCGCAAAGTTCTTCCGTCTTGCGCAGAGCGTGGCTCTTGCCGTGCTTGCCTTTGAATGCCGGATCAAAGTCATCAAGGCGAACGGGTTTGCCGGGCGGAATACGGAACTCTTCGATCGATTGCTTGACCTTCATTGCTTCTCCATCAGAGGAGAATACTCCCCGCGACGTGCAGCCACATTGCACCTGGCACGATGAACAAGAGCTTTCTGCGCGGCGGGAACGTTGGCGTCTTCACCATGCCAGATCTGCATTGCCGGTTCCTGGATCGCGCGCGCGAACGAGAATGCCAGCCCCCACGGCATGCGTCCTTTGAACCGCGCGTTCATTGCGCTGAGCCGCGCCGATGCGAGTTCGCCTGATTGGCCGCCAGAGAGAAATGCAATTCCCGGGACCGCCGCGGGTACGGTGCGCAACAGGCAATTCACCGTGGCGTCCGCAATCTCCTCATTCGTATTCTGGCGCGAGCACTTGAGTCCAGGCACCACCATGTTTGGTTTCAAAATCAAGCCTTCGAGCAGCACCCGCTGTCTTACGAGTTGATCGAAGAGAATATGCTGCGTCCGCTCGGTCACCGCAGCGCAGCGCTCCATGGTGTGGTCGCCGTCCATCAGCACTTCGGGCTCGACAATCGGTACCAGTCCGGCTTCCTGGCAAAGTGCGGCGTACCGCGCGAGGATCAATGCGTTGGCAGTGAGACATCCTTCGCTCGGAATACCCTCGCCTATCGTGATCACGGCCCGCCACTTCGCAAATCGAGCGCCCATCTTCACGTACTCGGCAAGGCGGTCGCGTAACCCATCGAGCCCCTCCGTGATCTTCTCGCCCGGATGCGCCGCCATTGCCTTGGCTCCAGCATCCACCTTGATGCCGGGAATGATACCCACGTCTTCGAGAGCCTTGGCGAAAGGAATTCCGGCCTTCGTCGTCTGGCGAATAGTTTCGTCCACCAGGATGGCGCCGTTCAAACACTCCTCGAGGCCCGGAGCAGTCACGATCATGTCTCGATATGCGCGCCGCATTTCCTCGGTTTGGGGAATGCCGCTGGCGGCGAATCGCTTGTTGGCTGTTGGCGTACTTTCATCCATCGCCAGCAGACCCTTATACCCGGCGACCAGTGCCTGTGCAGTCTTATTCAACGCTTGAGCATCCATCTTCGAGTGTCCTTTCCAACCATTGACTTGGTATCGTTAAAGCGCCTAGGCGGCTTGCAATCCCCGGCCGCCTTAATCGGGTACAGTTATACCGTTCAGATGCCCACGACATTCACGAGGTGTGCATTTGTTTCTTTCCGTTGGTAGCCACAGTCTTTTCACCGCGAAAAATCGAACTCCTGAACAACGTGGTGCGTCATACTTTTAAAGGGGGTCAACGATGAGGGTGCTCTTTAGCCTCGCGCTTGTGGTGTGCGGCGTTGCTGCCGCGCAGGTGACCCCGGTCCCACCCCCTCCCACCGGAACGCCGTCTCACCCTTTCTTTATCACCAAGACCTGGATCGTTGGAGGCGTCGGCGATTGGGATTATCTCACCATGGATCCCACAGCTCGCCAGTTGCTCATCGCTCACGGACCCACTGTCCAGGTGGTGGATGTCGAAACAGGGACGCTCGCCGGAGTGGTCAGGGGCATGCGCGAAACTCATTCCGTCGTCTTGGATGCGCAGGGATCTTTTGGGTATATCAGCGATGGCCCCGCAGATCTCGTACGGGTCTTTGACCGGCGCACTTTTCAGATCGTTGCAAACATTCCCACTGGGCCTTCCCCTCGCTCCATGGCACTAGATCAAACCAGCGGATTGCTCTTTGTCGTTGGCTCTCAAACCACCCCGGCCTCGACCCAGTCCACTAGGACGCCCCAGGGTACCTCGCGGCGCACGACACCGGGTGGCGGCGATAACTCTCGCACATCGCCACAGGGCGGACCGATCTCCACGGTAACGGTAATCGATACGGAGCGCAGAGTTCCGTTGGCGCAGATCACGCTTTCCGGAAGTCTGGGGTTTGCGCAGGGCGATGGCAATGGTCGTATCTATATAACCGTTTCTGACCGAAACCAGATACTGAGGCTGGATGCCCAGGCGATCGGCTCCGCGGTTCACAGGATCATCGACACCCAACCATCTTCAAGGCCCGCGACACCGCAGGCTGGGCCAGTAAACGGGCAAACCGCCGCGAACTCGCGGCCCGCATCCCCGCAAGGAAGTGCGGTCGAAGCAACCGAAAAGGGACTTTTACTTGATTGGACTTCGGGCACAAAGTCCTCACCGCCAGCCGACGCTCTTCCTCATCCGCTCTATCTCGACTCCAATTGCCAGCGTCCGCGCGCCCTCGCTCTCGACACCGCTCATGAACGTCTCTTTGCAGCATGTACAAATATGCGGATGGTTGCGCTGAACGCAGACTCAGGCCAGACCGTGGCGGCTCTCCCTATCGGCATCGGTGCTGACGCTATCGGTTACGACGCCAATCGCGGTCTGATCTTTACCTCGAATGGAGGCAACATGGGAAGCCTCACTGTTATTCGCCAGGATGTTACAGACACCTACTCCGTCGTTCAAATCCTGCCCACACGGCAGAATGCGCGCACGCTGGCCATTAATCCCTCCAATGGCGAGGTCTATCTCGCCAGCGTAATCTATGGCGCCGTGCTCAATAATCCTCCCATCAATGGCGCGCCATTGAAGATGAGCGCCGTTGACAGCAGTTTCCAAGTCCTTGTGGTCGGAAACTGACATTCCATCTTTCTGACTCAATCGCTCTTTACTAATCCAACCCGCATAAGGTCTCCGCATCCAAGAGTGCGAAGAAGCAAGCAAACCTTATGTGGAGAAATGAATAATGTCTGACAAACTTGCACTAATTACCGGAGCATCAAGCGGAATTGGATACTGGCTTGCTAAAGAGTTAGGTTTACGAGGATATGACCTGATAATTTGTTCCGCCGGTGAGCGCCTTAGTGACTCGATGCGTGATTTTCAAAGTCTCGGCATTCAAGTCACAGAAGTATCAGCGGATCTCGCCACGCGCCAGGGCGTAAAGCAACTCTGGGACGCTGTAGATCATCTGGGTCGGCCACTGGACATAGCGTGCATCAATGCAGGCGTCGGCGTGGGCGGTCTGTTCTGGGAGACCAGCCTCGACGAAGAGCTCAATATGGTTGAACTTAACTGTGCCGGCGCTGTCCAACTGGCCAAGTACGTGCTTAAGCACATGGTCCCTTTGAACGCAGGAAAGATTCTGTTCACGGCATCCATTGCCGGAGAAATGGTTGCGCCTCGCGAAGCGGTATACGCCGCGACCAAAGCATTTGTTCTTTCATTCGCGCATAGCGTGCGCTACGAACTCCGCGACACCCACATTACTGTGACCGCACTTCAACCTGGACCCACAGACACCGATTTCTTCCATCGCGCAGGCATGGACAATACCGAAGTTGGACAAAAGGGCAAGGAGGAAAGCCAGCCGCAGGATGTGGCAAAGCAGGGAGTCGACGCACTCTTCGCCGGCGATGACCACGTGTATGCGGCATCGGCCAAAACCAAGATGGAGGGCATGATGGCCAACGCCATTCCCGGTTCCATGAAGGGCGCAATGCACGAGAAGATGGCCCGGCCTAAGACCGAAAAATAGATTAAACGATAACTGCGATACAGGAAAATCTGTGATTGCCAAAGTGGAGGAAATATTCATGGCAGAAGTTTTAAAAGAAAAACCCAATGCAGAGCCAGTAATTGCATTGAGCGGCGCATCGGTCATTATCGATGGACACTATGCGCCTCCCCCGGAAAATAAGGATGGCAAGCTCTGGGTTAGAACCAGCGTCCTGATTCAGGCTGACCCAGAATTGCTTTATAACCTGTGGCGCGAAGTGGAAAAGGCGCCATTGTGGCAGGAGCAGATCGTAGAAGTGCGGCGCACCGGCGAAAAGACATCGCACTGGGTGATGCGCGCGGGCGAGAAGACGATCGAGTGGGATGCAGAAGTCCTGAAAGACGAACCGGGAAAACGCATTGTGTGGCGCTCGATCAACGGTGAGTCGCAAAATGCAGGTGAAGTGATTTTTGAGAAGGCTCCCGGCGATCGCGGCACGATGGTCACAGAACTGCAGGAATTCCGGATGGGAAAGTTGGAAAGCGCATGGAAGACCTTGGTCGATCGCAACCCAAAACAAGCCGTCATTGAGAACTTGCGTCACTTCAAGGCGCTTGCCGAAACCGGAGAGATCCCGAGAACCGAACCTCAGCCTCACGGTGAACGCGGAACCATGGGCGAATTAAAGAAATCTCTTTACGGGGAAAAGATTCCCGTGCCGGAAGGAACCAAGGATCGACTGACTGCGTGATCGGTTCGAATCATGGCCACGCATCGTCGCGGCGCACACACACATGGAGGTGGGGTTTTGAAAGCAGTTTGCTGGATGGGAAAGAACAAAATTGAAACTGTTAATGTTGCGGATCCGCAGCTTCTGAATCCGCACGATGCCATAATTAAAATTACGCGTACCGCTATTTGTGGTTCGGATCTTCACTTGTTCGACGGCTTCATCCCAACCATGGAGGCGGGCGATGTCCTGGGCCATGAGTTTATGGGAATCGTTGAAGAGGTGGGCAACGAAGTTACAAACATTAAACGCGGCGATCGTGTCGTGGTTCCATTCACTATCGCGTGCGGTCAGTGTCTTTTCTGCAAGAAGCAACTCTGGTCTGCTTGCGACAACACCAACCCCAATGCTCACCTGATGGAGGCAGCCTATGGATATTCCGGCTCCGGCTTGTTTGGCTACTCGCACATGATGGGCGGATACGCGGGTGGTCAGGCACAGTACGCACGGGTGCCCTTCGCCAATGTTGGTCCCCTCAAGGTTGAAAGCGATCTGCCCGACGAAAAGGTGCTGTTTCTTTCAGACATCTTCCCAACCGGCTATATGGCCGCCGACAATGCCCAGATTCAGGAAGGCGATACGGTTGCAATTTGGGGTTGCGGTCCAGTTGGCCAATTCGCAATTGCCAGCGCCTTCATGCTCGGTGCCGGAAGGGTCATCGCTATCGACCGCTTTCCGGAACGACTGGCAATGGCGCGCGGCATCGGCGCCATTACCGTCGATTATTCCGAGGAAGACGTGAAGGTGCTCACCGCTCTGAAAGATCTGACCGGCGGCATCGGTCCCGATGCTTGTATCGACGCAGTCGGCCTGGAAGCGCACAGCGCCGATCTGCAAGGTCTGTATGACATGGTGAAAGTTGCTCTCATGCTGGAAACGGATCGTCCCGCAGTGCTGCGCCAAGCAATCCAGGCGGTTCGCAAAGCGGGCACGCTTTCGATTCCAGGAGTCTACGGTGGTTTGCTCGACAAAGTGCCTTTTGGAGCCGCCTTTGGCAAAGGCATCACCATGAAAATGGGGCAGACCCACATGCACAAATATATGAAGCCGCTGCTCGAGCGGATCGAAAAGGGTCAGATCGATCCAACCTACATCATTTCGCATCGCATTACGCTCGACGAAGCGCCAGAGATGTATAAGGTGTGGCGCGACAAAAAGGAGCACGTCACCAAGATCGTCATTGACCCTTGGGCAACCCGCGCCGCGTAAACCCACTCCACCCTGTAACCAGTTAGCACGGAAGTCGCCTCGAATTCTCGTCCTTGGCCGAAGAGAATTCGAGGCGCATCAGTTTTGGGAGGAGTTTCCGCTCTTTCAACTTCCTCAATTCGCGGGAGTTAGTCTGAAGCCCATTCTTATCCAAGCACATCAACCTGAGTTACCGCCGGGACCCGAAAGAACCGCCTTCTCCTTATTCCCGACTCCCAGCCTCGCGATCTGCTGCAGCGTGAACTAGATCACATCTCCTCTTTCTCCTCCCGCTTAGAATTGCGGAGGTTACGGACCGATTAAAGCCGCTCCGCTGAACGCGATGCAGCGCGGCATGAGCCAGGCTGCGGCCACGCACACTGGCTGCATTGAATCGGAACCTCAGATGTGGAGCACTAATGGCAAGGCTGGAAGAACGCGCAAAAGCCAAAACGATGCAGGACAAAGTCGCAGACCTGCGCGCCCGGCGCGCCGAGATTGAATTGGGCGGCGGCCGCGAACGGATCGAGAAGCAGCACGCATCCGGAAAGCTCACCGCCCGCGAGCGCATTGCATCTTTGGTCGATAAGGCCAGCTTTGAAGAGGTTGGTGCGTTTGCCCTTCATCGCGCTTCCTTATTCGGCATGGCCGGCAAAGAAGTACCCGCTGACGGTGTAGTCACCGGGGCAGGGTCGGTCGATGGCCGTCTCATTCACCTTGCCAGCCAGGACTTCACTGTTTTGGGCGGTGCCGCTGGTGAAGTGCATTGCAGCAAGATCGTCGAAATGATGATCATGTCGCTTAAAACCGGAACTCCCTTTGTCTTTATCAACGATTCCGGTGGCGCGCGCGTGCAGGAAGGCATCGACAGTCTCGACGGCTACGCGCGTGTGTTCTACAGAAATGTGCAGCTCTCCGGAACGGTTCCTCAAATCGCTGTCATCTGCGGCCCGTGCGCAGGCGGTGCAGCCTACAGCCCCGCGTTGACTGACTTTGTCATTCAAACCCGCCAGGCGCGCATGTTCATCACCGGACCGCAGGTCATCAAGCAGGTCACCGGAGAAGATGTGAGTGCCGAGGAACTAGGCGGCCCGCAGTCGCAGATGAACCGGTCCGGCGTGGTGCACTTCATCGCGCAGGATGACAAAGAAGCGCTGCAGTTGTGTCGCCGCTTGCTCAGCTTCATGCCTTCGAACAATCTTGAAGACCCGCCGCGCATGCCGTTCAATTCGCGCATCAAGTCTGACTCCGACATGAACTCGATCGTGCCAGTCGATCCCAAGATTGCTTACGACGTGCGCGCGATCGTCACGCGCGTTCTCGATTACAACGACTTCCTTGAAATCCAGCCTGGATTCGCGCCCAACATCGTCATCGGCTTTGGACGACTTCAAGGCCGGCCCGTCGGTATCGTTGCCAACCAGCCAAACGCAATGGCGGGAGTGCTCGATATCAACGCCTCTGACAAGGCTGCGCGCTTCGTGCGCTTCTGCAATGCATTCAATATTCCGTTGCTGACCTTTGTCGACGTGCCGGGATTTCTTCCCGGCGTGGAACAGGAACGCGGAGGCATCATCCGCCACGGCGCCAAACTTCTATTTGCCTATTCCGCCGCCACGGTCCCCAAAATCACCGTGGTTCTGCGCAAGGCCTACGGCGGAGCGTATATCGCGATGTGTTCCAAAGGTCTGGGCGCCGACCGCGTGGTGGCTTGGCCCACTGCCGAGATCGCGGTGATGGGAGCTGAAGGCGCTGCCGAAATTGTATTTCGCCATGAGATCGAAGCCTCGCACGATCAGGCCACGCGACGTCAGCAATTGGTCGAAGAGTATCGCGAGACATTTGCGAACCCCTATGTTGCCGCTGGCCGACGTCTCATCGACGAAATCATTGAACCTGCCGAAACGCGCCGATACCTTGCACTTGCACTCGAATCGATGCACGGCAAACGTGAATTGCGGCCCCAAAAGAAACATGGATTGATTCCGCTGTGAGGACCTCGTTGTGACAATACACTTGGGCTGAGCTGATCTTGATTGTGACGATTCGTGGGCGCGGGATGCGCCGTCAGCTACATGCTGTTGCTCCACAAGATTCGGGAGATGGTGAGCGAACGCCACCTGCAAATCGCTGACCAGCTCGCGGCGCTCGACAACGCTATCCGCGCTCTGGAAACGCGCCTCGTTGAGCATCACACGGCGTCTGAGTTGATTCAGGCAGCGCAAGTCACCCTGGCTCAACTCCGCAGGACGAAATCAGAGGCGAGCAAGAGTCAGAGGCGGTCGCGCCCGACATTCAGGCAGTAATCGCGGCCGCTGCAGTGGCCGCACTCGGCCCGGACGTACAAATTCGATCGATGAAACCTGCGACAAGTTCGTGGTCGCAGCAGGGTCGCGTACTCGTGCAGGGATCGCATAATGCTCGCGCGCGCAGGTAGACCGCAAATCGGAAGGTACAGGAGAGCGCATTGAAGCTTCGCATCACCATCGACGGCAAGGCTTATGAGGCTGAAGTCGAGATTCTGGATGGCGCAGAGTCTGCACCCGAGTACCCGCCCTATCCGCCGGCTCCTGCTGCGTATGCTGCGGCCGATCCTCCTGAGCCGATGATTGCCGCACCAACAGTGGACGTAGCTGACAACGACAAGGAATGCCGCAGCCCCGTAACCGGAATGGTGATCAAGATTGAAGTTGAGCCGGGACAGATGGTTCAGCCAAATGATGTGGTCATGATTTTGGAGTCCATGAAGATGGAAATGCAAATCACGGCACAACAAGCTGCCGTTGTGAAGAGCGTACTAGTCGCCGAAGGGACCTCGGTAAAGGTGAACCAGTTGCTCGTGGAGTTTGAATGACGCAAGCATTCGCTATACACGAAATTGGGAACACCTACGAGAATGGCACCGCGGGTGTGGATGAGCTTCTCGGTAGGATTCCGGGAATTCTTTTTGTCGATCATGTCGCCATTGCCGTGCGTCAGGGTGAATTGGAAGCCCAGGTAAGGTCGTACCAGATGCTCGGATTTCGTGAGATTCATCGCGAAGAAGTGCTGGGTTCCGATCAGGTGCGCGAAGCCTTGCTTCAGATTGGCGACGGCCCCAACCTGATTCAGCTGCTCGAGCCCCTCAATGCCGATTCTCCCGTGCAGAAGATGATTGATAAAAATGGCGGACGCGGCGGCTTGGCCCATGTCGCATTTCGCGTTCAGAGTGCCCAACATGCCTTTGATGCAATGCGGGAGCAAGGCTTCAGACTGATCGACTCTGCGCCCCGCAAAGGCTCTCGCGGCACCACGGTGTTCTTTGTTCATCCGAAATCTAAAGAGGATTCCCCATTTGGAGTCCTCTTCGAAATTGTTGAGTCTCCCGAAAGTAGATAGAGATGGCTACCAAAACCTTCCTCTCGGAGTTTCCGCCCGTAAGCACAGAGCAATGGGAACACACTATCCGCGAGAAGATCACCGGCGCGGACTACGCGTCAAAATTGATCTGGCATCCTGAAGAAGGCCTTGCGGTGAAGCCCTACTACCGGGCTGATGATCTTGCGGGTCTGCAGTTTCTCGATGCCGCGCCGGGAGATTTCCCATTTGTTAGAGGTGCGCGCTCGATTGGCGACTGGCGCATCCGCGAAGAAATTGATCTTGTCGACCCCGCAAGATGCAAATCGCGCTGCCTGTGCCGCTGTTGCCGCAGGCGCAGAGGAGATTGCATTCCGTCAGACGAGACTTGAAAGCACCTCCGACCTCACAATCCTTCTCGCCAATCTCCACGAAACTCCGATCGTATTTCTCGGTTCAGAACCAGAGCGTGTCCGCCTTGTGATGGAAAGAATAAGCAAGCGACCGCACGTGGCAAGCATCTCAACTGACCTTGACCCACTTGCCGATCTCGATCTTTCCGCCGAGTTGATTCGCAATGCGCCTTCGGGCTTTAAGCCATTTGTTATTTATGCCGATCAGTTCCACGAACACGCTGCCGGCTCTCTTGAAGAAGTGGGATTCGCGCTTTCGGCAGCGGTAGATTGTGTAGCCGAGATGCAAGCTAGAGGCTTGAGCGTCGATCGCATCACCGCCTCCATTTCGTTCACGTTTGCAATGGGATCAGAATTCTTCCTCCAGATTGCAAAACTGCGCGCGTTCCGCCTGGTGTGGGCCAAAGCCGTGGAAAGTTTTGGCGGCGCCGGCGACGCAGCGCGGCCCTCGATCCATGCACGCACTGCGCATTGGAACGAAACGCTCTATGATCCGCAAATCAATGTTCTGCGTGCGACCACCGAGGCAATCTCCGCCGTTCTCGGAGGCGCTGAATCTATCTCGGTATCGCCATTCGATGATTGCCTGCGGCATCCGGATGAGAGCAGTCGCCGGCTTGCACGCAACACGCAAATCATTTTGAAGCGGGAAGCATTTCTTTCGCGAGTTGCCGATCCAGTCGGCGGATCCTACCTGGTCGAGACTCTTACCAACTCAATTGCGTCGAAGGCATGGAAATTGTTCCAAGAACTCGAGACCGTCGGAGGTTATCGGAGAGCACTCGCAACCGGCGTGATCGCATCCGTGCTTAGCAAGCGAATGGATTCGCGAGAAGACGCGGTAGCCTGCCGCCGCCGGGCCCTCACGGGCACAAATCGCTTTGCGGATGTATCCGAGCAAGCGCAAAACTCCGATGCATTGCGCTTCGGTTCCACACCGCGCGCCGCACAATCTTTTGAAGCGCTTCGCCTGCGCACGCAGCAGTTCACCAACCAAACCGGCAGACAGCCCCGCATTGTCCTCGCTGAAATCGGCGATGCAAAGATGCGGAGCGCACGCTCTCAATTCGCCGCTGAATTCATGTCATGTGCCGGACTCGTTACCAGCAAGTCTCTCTTCAAGAGCGCAGATCAAATAGCAAATTCCGATGCGGAATTAATCGTGCTTTGTAGTTCAGATGCGGAGTATCTTCCCGTTGCCGCTGAGTTGATGCCAATCCTCAGGCTGCATAGCAATCCGGCGAAAGTCATCATTGCCGGAAACCCTGACACCACTGAGCAGCTGACAAGCATCGGCATCGTCGATTTCATTCATCTCCGCAGTAACGCTGTTGCGGTTCTCGCCAAAATTCAACAGCTGATCGGAATCAAGGGTTAACATGCGTCCGGATTTCTCCAGTATCGACTACAAAGTGACTGCGGCAAATAGATCCGCAGTGCAAGGTGACGGGTGGCTTTCGCCGGAACACATCGCGATCAAGCAGTCGTACACGTGTGAGGATCTTGCCGGACTGGAGCACTTGGAATATGCAGCCGGTATCGCGCCCTACCTTCGCGGACCCTACAGCACCATGTATGTCATGCAGCCGTGGACGATCAGGCAGTACGCGGGCTTCTCGACCGCCGAAGAATCGAACGAGTTCTATCGGCGAAATCTCGCTGCCGGACAGAAAGGCCTTTCGGTCGCCTTCGATCTCGCCACCCATCGCGGCTACGACTCTGACCACGAGCGCGTCACGGGCGACGTAGGCAAGGCCGGCGTGGCCATCGATTCAATCCTTGACATGAAACTCCTCTTCGATCAGATTCCCTTGGATCGCATGTCGGTGTCGATGACCATGAATGGCGCCGTCCTGCCCATCATGGCCTTCTATATCGTCACGGCTGAGGAACAGGGAGTTCCCGTCGAGAAGCTGAGCGGAACAATTCAGAACGACATCCTTAAAGAATTCATGGTGCGGAACACTTATATCTACCCGCCGGCACAATCCATGCGCATCGTAGGCGATATCTTCCGCTACTGCGCGGTCCACATGCCAAAGTTCAACTGCATCAGCGTGAGCGGTTACCACATGCAGGAGGCGGGTGCTACGGCTGATCTCGAATTGGCATACACGCTGGCCGACGGTCTCGAATACTTGCGCACCGGCGTGAATGCCGGCCTTAGCGTGGATGACTTTGCACCGCGCATCTCGTTCTTCTGGGGTATCGGCATGAACCATTTCATGGAGATTGCCAAGCTCCGCGCCGCTCGTGTGCTGTGGGCAAAAATCGTCCAGCGATTCGAACCAAAGAATCCAAAATCCCTCGCTCTACGCGCTCACTGCCAGACTTCCGGCTGGAGCCTTGCGGCGCAGGACCCCTACAACAATGTGGTGCGTACTTGCGTCGAAGCTCTTGCAGCAGCCTTGGGACACACGCAGTCGCTGCATACCAATTCGCTCGACGAGGCTCTTGCGCTTCCCACGGAGTTTTCTGCGCGTATCGCCCGCAATACCCAAATCTACCTGCAGCAGGAAATCGGAATCACACGTGTCATCGACCCGTGGGCCGGTTCGTATTATGTAGAGCGTTTAACGCACGAACTGATGCACGGTGCATGGGCTTTGATCGAGGAAGTCGAACACCTGGGAGGAATGACCAAGGCGATTGAAGCCGGCATTCCCAAGATGCGGATTGAAGAGGCAGCAGCCCGCAGGCAGGCAAACATTGACTCCGACCAGGATGTCATTGTCGGAGTGAATGCTTATCGAGCTTCAGAGGAACCGCAAATCCCGGTTCTGGATATTGACGATGCCACTGTACGTGCCGCGCAAATCGCACGCCTGAAACAATTGAAGCGTGAACGCGATCCAAAAGCTGTGGAGACGACCCTGCAACAACTGAACGAGTGCGCGGTTACCGGAAATGGCAACCTGCTTGAATGTGCTGTAAATGCAGCTCGTGTGCGGGCCACGCTGGGTGAAATCTCTTTTGCGCTCGAGAAGGTGTGGGGACGCTACGAGGCCGTTACGCGTTCAATTTCCGGCGTCTATTCGGCGGGAGCCGCCAACGCGCAGGAATTCAAAAAGGCACGCGAGATGGCCGTCGAGTTCGAAAAGGAAGAGGGAAGAAGACCGCGCATCCTTGTAGCCAAGATGGGACAGGATGGGCACGACCGCGGTGCCAAGGTGATTGCTACAGCATTGGCCGACATTGGTTTTGACGTGGATATCGGTCCACTCTTCCAGACCCCACGCGAGGTAGCTCGATTCGCGGTGGAAAGCGATGTCCACGTCGTCGGCGTGTCTTCGCTCGCGGCAGGCCATAAGACTCTCGTTCCTGCGTTGGTTGAAGAACTTCGCACGCTGGGCCATGAAAACATTGCCGTGGTGGTGGGCGGCGTGATTCCACCGCAGGATTACGAATTCCTTTATAGCGCCGGTGTCGCAGGCATATACGGTCCCGGCACGGTGATTCCAGTCGCCGCGCAGCACATGATTAAACTTCTCAGCGGCAGCCTTGTTGGAGGGCATTGATTGACCAAGGCAAACGAGAGCGCGCTCCACGTCAAAGCCGGCTGCGCTACTCCTGCGCCGCCGCCTGCGAGCAAGATTCACACTTCAAAACGCGAGCTGAACAATTCTCCATCGTCATACGTTGAAGGAATTCTCAAAGGCAATCGCTCCGCGTTGGCGCGCGCCATCACGCTGATTGAAAGCTCACGTGCCATCGACCGTGAGACTGCCGATGAGATCCTCGACAAATGCCTGGCCGCCAGCGGAAACTCCATCAGGGTAGGAGTGACCGGAATCCCCGGAGCAGGCAAAAGCAGCCTGATCGAAGCTCTCGGAAAGCATCTGATTAGCGAACGCCGTGAGAAGGTTGCGGTACTTGCCATCGACCCCAGCAGCCAACTCAGCGGAGGGAGTATCCTCGGCGACAAGACGCGCATGACTTTTCTTGCCGCCAGCGACATGGCCTTTATCCGCCCCTCGCCATCGCGCGGTGCTCATGGAGGTGTAGCGCAGAGCACCCGCGATGCGATCCTGTTGTGTGAGGCCGCTGGATACCGAAACATCCTTGTCGAAACGGTGGGAGTTGGCCAGTCTGAAGTTGCCGTCGACAGCATGGTTGACTTCCTGATGCTCGTCACGCTCGCTGGAGCAGGAGATGAGTTGCAGGGCATCAAGCGCGGCGTAATGGAGATGGCCGATGTCGTCGTAGTCAACAAGGCCGACGGTGACAACGTGCTGTCTGCTGAAAGAGCCTGCACCGAAGCCGCAAATGCATTGCATCTGCTGCCTGCATCACCATCGGGATGGACCCCCCGCGCGGTCACTTGCTCGGCGCATACATCACGCGGCATAGCTGATTTGTGGTCATGCATTCTCGAACACAATGCAATCACAAAGGCCACTGGCTCCTCAGAGCGAACGCGGCGGGAACAGGCCCTGTGCTCGATGCGCGAAAGCATTGAGCTTGGATTGTTGCAAATGTTTCGCGCAAATCCGGCCGTGCAGCAGCGCATGAATGAACTTGAAGAGAACGTCCTTGCCGGAAGCATGACCACAGCCTGTGCGGTCCGGGAATTGCTCGCGGTTTTCGCATCCAGGTAGAAAACAGTAATCCAAATCTCAGTTTTGCGAATGTGCCATTGCGCGTTGGTCGGCGCGCAATTCCATTGAGCAATCACACGTGCAGATGTTGGCTTTCTGCAGTCTGCATTCTCTTCCACAAGAATGAATAGAGCGCAATGACGCAGTAGCAGGCCAGAGGCACCGTATACGCCAACGGCATCCGGTGCGTCGTTCGCGAGATCCACCCCATCAGCAATGTGAGTACAGCGCCGCCGACAATCGCCATCACAATCAGCGAACCGCCAATTTTCGTATTCTTGCCGAGGCCTTCGATTCCCAACGCAAAAATCGTGGGATACATGACAGACATGAAGAAGCTGGTAAGGAAGATGGCCCAGAGACCAACCCAGCCGGGAAAAAGTACGCCGATCGCGACCAACACAATATTAATGATGCTGTAAAGCGCCATGAGGCGGTGGGGGCGCACGTAGCGCATAATTGCAGACGATCCAAAGCGCCCAATTCCGAATGCACCCAGCGTTCCTGTTAGCAGATATCCGGCGATCTTCTCATGCTGATGGGTTGACTCCTGGATATAAGGAATGAAGAAACTCCACGTTCCCACTTGTGCGCCCACATACATGAACTGTGCGACGACTGCGAAGAGAAGCGTTGGATAGCCCAGAAGCTCTCTGAAGGTCCCATGACTTTCTCCCTCGGCACTGTGTTCGCCTGCTGCCACTGGGAATCGCGTAAGCGCAATCAGAGCAGCCCAGCCGATGGTCACCGCTCCAATGACCATGTACGGCGCCACCACCCGCATCGTCTCGGAACGCAAATAATCCGCATACTGGTGGGCCGATTGCATTGCGGTAACCTGCGTTCCGGAAAGTTCGATCCCAGACAAGATGTAGCGAGTGCCAATCAATGCACCGGCAATGGAACCAAGCGGATTGAAGGCCTGCGCAAAGTTAAGCCGCCGAGCCGCCGATGCGGGATCGCCGATCTGCGCAACGAATGGATTGGATGCAGTCTCAAGAAACGAGAGCCCGCTGGCAATCACGAACAGGGCCGCGAGAAAGTACGGATAGCGCCCGATGATTGCTGCAGGCCAAAAGAGGAAAGCTCCAAGACCGAAAAGCAACAGCCCCACAATGAAACCGCTCTTATATCCAAAGCGCCGCATCAACAACGCCGCCGGAGTCGCAAGCAGAAAGTAGCCCATGTAAAAAGCGGACTGTACAAGTGCCGCCTGCAACGGGGACAGTTGAAACGACTTCATGAACTGCCGGATCAGGATGTCATTCAGATTGTTGGGAATGCCCCACAGAAAAAAGAGCGCCGTCACCAGAACGAAAGGGACAAGCACTCCGTGCGGAATCAATCGGGGATGCACCTGACCGGCTTGCAGCGTCTCGTCTCTCGAGGAACCAACGGACATCGGGATATCCTCCTGCGCTAAGCCCACACAATCTTCGGAATCTCGAATGAGACAGCTAAAGGCGCATCGATATAGGAAAGATCAACTCTGCCATGTCGACCGTGTCAACGGCAAGAGCATATCCGTTGCAGTTGCGGCGGGTCAGGTTTTCCGGGCAAATAGATGTGAGAAGAATTGGCTGAGCAGCCGGATTAGGACGGATGGTGAATCTGTATATCTATAGATACGGGATTTTCAATGTGCCCCAGCGCAGCCTGGTTTGAGCAAAGATATCCTTCGACGCTCAGCGTTGTTCGTTGGGGATCGCTTTAAAATTTTGGAATCGAATTGCAGGCCTTACATCGCCCTGATTCTGGCGTAACGAACGATATCGGGGGCCAATGAAATTGCCATGCTTCCAAGCGCAACCACGCCCGCTGCGAGTAAAAACCACTTAAAATTCTTCATCTGTTCTCCTTTTCAGGCGGAAGTGGTCACAATACCGAGCAACCCACAACTCGCGTCTTGGATGCAAAACTTTCCGGCACGGGATGTCCCGCCAGAGCGCCGGCATTAGAAAAAATTCTGCAAAGTCCGAGTCGATAAGTGCCGCTAGAAATCCCACCGAATGCCAAGCTGCGCTGCGAATGGTGCGCCCACGGTCGTTCCCGGACCAAAGAAATCTCCCAGGGCGCCTGCCGGCACACTCAACTGGCTGGGACTGGCAATGGGATTAACGGCGCTACAGTCAGCATTCGCGCAAACGTCAGAGATGTTGCCGGACTGGGCCTCGGCGGCCGGCACCGGGAGAGAGGCAATATTCGTCACGTAATTCGCGCCAGGGTTGTCCCTATTAAATAGGTTGAAAAATTCAATGAAGGGCGAAAGCGTCTGATGGTCGCCGAACCTGATCGGCCTGCCCACGCGCAAATCGACCTGTATGTAAGGCGTGCCACGAAACTGGTCCAGCGAAGTGGGAACCCCATTGATCTGGATACGTCCCGTATTGTCCGCCGTGGTAATGGTGAAGGGCCTCGCGCTTTCCAGTTGAGTAAGCGTGCTGATCACAATTCCTTTGGGTGCATCCCACGTTCCGGCCAGTACCGCGCGGTGACGAACGTCCTCACCTGAGGGACCGTAGTCTCCTGGCCCAAAGGCGTCCAGCGGATCGCAAACTCCATTGACGTAGTCGAATAATTCGCCCAGCACGCATCCCCAGGTCTGAGCTTTGGCAAATGTGTAGTTCGCCACAAAGTTAAATCTCGTTGCGACACTGCCTTGCAGGTGAACCATAAGCGCGTTGTAGCTGGATCGATTGTCGGAGTGAAAGACATTCATATCCGGCACGACGTCCGCTTGCACCGCGCTGTCTAGAGGAAGTAATGGAGTGAATAGATTCGTGCCGCCGGTATAACTATAAGCGCGATAGCCGTGATTCCCTTGTTCGTGCGTGTAATCCGCGCTCAATGACCAACCGGGCCGAAAGGAATGCTCGACTCCTCCCGTGATGTGAATTGCATATGGGGTCTTGTAGTTGGAATCAATCAGATTTCCGCTCCCGCCGGAAGATGATCCGACAATGCAGCCCGCATTTTCATCTCCTCCCGGATTCGCGACCGGATCTACGCACGGGCCGGGCGGAGTGTTGACTGCCTGGAAGGCGGTAGCCCAGCCGGTCTGCGCCAGGTCATTCGCGTAGAGGCCAATGCCGCCGCGCAATACCGTCCTGCCGCTCGCGCCTGGAGAATACGCAAATCCCAATCGCGGCCCAAACTGCTTGCGATCATCGCGCGGTGCCGCAGCCACCAGTGGAATCTCCAACGCACGCAGCGTGATGTATGCAGGATTGAAGAGCTGATTTCGATTCGACGCCTCAAACAAACCGAATGTAGTGCTGTAGCGAAGGCCGTAGTTGATCGTTAGGTTTTTTGTTGCACGCAATGAATCTTCTGCGTAGAGCGCCAACCGCTGTACATTCTGCGAGAAGCCGCCTCCCAGGTTCGAAACGGAAGCGCCGGCCTGCATATCTGTCGCGAATTGGGCAAGGTTGGCGGCGCTGGCGGTGTAATAAGTCGGGTTCTGCGGAAACTGATATAGGGTTTCGTCGTTGGCGGGAAAAGCTCCGCTGAGCACCGGCTCATGAATGAAGTTGACCCCGAACTTGATTGAATTTCGAGGCCGGGCATTGGTCACGTCGTAACGCAACTGATATTTTTCCTGGCTCCGCTGCGAAGGGAAGAAGGTGATCGGAGTGGCGAACTGATTGTCTCCAAATGTTTCGAAGCCTGATACCGTCAACGAAGTTGAACTGAATGGAAACGCCAGTGCATAGCCAAGATCAGAGTTGCGCTGTTGCGTAAGTCGCAGACCGCTTCCGTCAACCAGAAACCTAGCCAGCCACGTCGAGCTGAAAATGAATTCGTTACTGATAGCGGTATTCAGATAATTGTTGTGGGTTAGCAGTCCGGTAGAAGGAAGCGTCCCTTGCGCAACAAGATTATTGTGGGTCGTATACGTGTCGAGAGAACTCCGCAGAAACCATGAGGATTTGGAATTCTGCGCCCAGTCAAGCCGCACCGATCCAAAAGTGTCGCGAAACGGTATGGGCACATTCCCCGGAACGGCAATCGACGTAACGTCCGGAATCAAGCCATCCGAAGCCAGTGCGGCGAGTGCATCGAACTCCGTCACGTTGGCCGGACTGTAGGCGATGCTGGCGTCTTCGTGGACGTGTTCGAAAGCCGCAAAGACCCAAATCTTCTGGCGCTTCAGTGGACCGCCCACTGTGCCGACGTAGTTCTGGCGCGAGAATGGTTGCTTCGGATTGGGTGTCGGGTTCTCAATCGGGAAGCGCGCGTTCAGTGCTGCAGCGCGCTCGAAAAATGCAAGGTCTCCGTGCCAGTTATCCGAGCCGCGCTTCGTTGTAATTACCACCGAGGCGGCGGTGGTGCCGCCCGTATCGGCATCCTGCTGCGCAGTGTTTACAGAAAATTCCTGAATCGAATCCGGCGAGAAATTCTGCAAAAAACCACCAATGTAATCGTCAGAGTTATCGGCGCCATCGACGGATAGCTCATTGTTCAAGCCGGAACTCCCACCGGTTGAAACTGCAGTGATGCGGGCCTTGGTCGGATCCGACGGCTCAACGGGCTCGGTGCCGGGAGCAAGATAGGCAATGTTGGCAAAGCTCCTGTCGGCAAGTGGCAGCGTCTCCAGATCGCCCGAAGTAATCACGCCTTTGTGGACCTGGCTGGAGAGATCGATAGGTTGCGTGGCAATGGAAGAACTCACTGCCTGGACATTGATCTTCTGCTTTACGGTGGAGGGCAGCATGGTCACGACAATGTCGCATCCGCTGCTGACCTCAATCGTGACATCGGAGACCGCGTTGTCAAATCCAGCGGCTTCAACGACGACCCGATACTTTCCAGGAGCGAGATCGTCAATCCTGAAGAGCCCTCGGCCATCGCTTAAAACGTTTCGCCCCGAAGCACCGTCCATTGCCTGCAGCATAATCCTGGCGGAAGGAATCCGCGCATTGGTTCCATCCTGCACCGTTCCGCGCAGAGATCCCCCAACCTTCTGGCCAGGTAAGGCTCCCGCCCAAAGCAGCATTACAAGAAGGATGGCAAAGTTTTTCATCGGTTTGAGCATCTTCAAGCTGGACGTCCGACATCTCCTGTTTTCTTGGATTTTCGCATAGTCCACGCACGCAGCTCGCCGAACTTCAAGACATCAGGCGGCAGCACTCCAACATCTTCGTCCTGTGCGCCCGCTTTCAGTTCCTTTACAATCCCTTCAATCGCATCTGTTTGTTTCCCCCTGCCGTTCAACCAAGAACATTTTCCCTATTGGAGTCCTTCCATGTCCGCTGGCCGCCGCCATCTTTTCGCGTCTCTTTGTCTTCTCTTTGCGATTCCACTAGCAGCCCAGCACTATCCAACAGAGATGCTTTCCGGCCTTCAATGGCGCGACGTCGGCCCCATGCGCGGCGGCCGCACCTACGCCGTGGCAGGAAATGTCTCGCAGCCTGACACCTTCTACATGGGCTCTGTCGGCGGTGGCGTATGGAAGACTGAGAACTCCGGCCGCACCTGGTTCCCAATCGCAGATGATCCCGTCACCGGAATTCCGATTGGTTCCATTGGTGCCATCGCCGTCGCTCCTTCTGACCCCAACATCATTTATGTCGGCACCGGCGAGCCGGATATCCGCAGCCAGCACTCCTATGGCATCGGCTTGTTCAAATCAACCGACGCTGGAAAGACATGGCATTCCATAGGTCTTGCGGAGACCCGTCAGATCGGAAAAATCGTCGTCGATCCAGCCGATCCGAACGAGGTCTATGTCGCCGCACTCGGCCATGTCTACAAAGCTAATCCTGAACGCGGTGTATTTCGCTCTATCGATGGAGGAGCGCACTGGAAAAAGATTCTCGCCAGCGAGAAGGATCCTGAAGACGTCGGGGCGGTCGACCTCGCGATCGATCCTCAGAATTCACGAACCATCTATGCCTCGCTGTGGGCAACTCGGCGTCCGCCGTGGGCGGTCTACGCGCCTTCGAACATGCCCGGCGGAGGCCTCTACAAATCCACCGATGGAGGCGACACCTGGCATCAGCTCACGGGAGGACTTCCCAGCGACGATTTCGTCGGCAAGATCGGCATCGCCGTCGCCCCCAGCAATTCCAACCGTCTTTACGCAGTCGTCGATAATCTCGGCACTGCAATCGCGCGTGGCTTTCGCGCAAATCCGGGTGCCGAGAAGACACCCGCACCGAAACCCACCGGTGGAATCTATCTCTCTGACGACGCCGGTGCGACATGGAAACTGGTCAACAATGAGCAGCGTCTATGGGGTCGCGGATGGTACTTCGGCCAGATCACCGTCGACCCCACCAATCCCGATCGCGCATACGACATCAACACCGCGACCTACATGACGCTCGATGCCGGCAGGACCTGGGTTCCAGTGAAGGGCGCCCCCGGCGGCGACGACTATCACCAGCTTTGGATCAATCCAAAAGATCCAAACCGCATGGTGCTCTCCAGCGATCAAGGCACTGTCGTTTCGGTCGACGGCGCGAAGACCTGGAGCACGTGGTACAACCAGCCCACCGCGCAGATCTATCATCTCGCCGCCGATAACCGCTTTCCCTACTGGCTCTACGGCGCGCAACAGGACTCCGGCGGTGTCGGTGTCAGCACCTGGTCGCGCATGGGAACCCTCAGCTTTCGCAACTGGGAACCGACCTGCGAGGCTGGAGAAAGCAGCACCGTTGTGCCCGATCCCGATAACGGCAACCTCCTCTACGGCAATGGCGATCAGCGCTGCAATCAGGCTCTGAATCTTCCCGCTCCTGCCAGCGGAGAACTGCCCGCCGCCGATCCGAATAATCCCAATCGCAGAACGTGGACATTGCCGCAAGTGTTTTCGCCAGCCGACAAAGCGCTCTACTATTCCAATCAATTTGTCTTTCGTACCCGCGATCGAGGCAAGACCTGGACAAAGATCAGTCCCGATCTAACGCGTCTCCATCCCGATGTTCCAAAGACCCTCGACCCCGTCACCGCCAAAGACATTGATCAGCAAATGTCAGACCGCTTCGGCGTCGTTTACACCATCGGTCCATCGCCGCTCGATCCCAAAACTGTTTGGGTCGGCACAGACGATGGCCTGATCCATGCCACCGCTGACGACGGCGCCAACTGGAAAGATGTAACACCACCTCAGATGAGCGCATGGAGCAAAGTCTCGCAGATAGAGGCGGGCCACTTTGACGCCGACACCGCGTATGCCTCCGTTGACCGTCACCGCCTCGCCGACGATCGCCCCTACATCTATCGCACTCATGACGCCGGTAAGACCTGGAAGAACGTAGTCGATGGAATCCCCGAGGGCGCGTTTGTGAACTCCGTTAAGGAAGACACAAAACAGAAAGGCCTGCTCTATGCCGCAACCGAACTCCGTGTCTACCTCTCGTTCGATGACGGTGACCACTGGCAGCCCTTGCAACTCAACATGCCGGTCACTTCGATCCGCGACATCGTCGTACACGGCGACGATCTTGCCGTGGCAACCTTCGGTCGCGGATTCTGGGTGCTCGATCAGATGACCGCGCTACGTCAGATCGCAGCGCATGGCAAAGAGATTGAAACCTCCTCTGCGTTTCTATTCGCGCCCGGCGAGTCGCTCGCCATTCACCAGGGCAGTCAGAATGGCACGCCCTTGCCTCATGAAGAACCGCAGGAACTGAATCCTCCCGCAGGCGTCGTGGCATATTACTGGCTGAAGTCCACCCCCACTGGTCCGCTCAAACTTGAGCTCGTCGATGCGACCGGCAAGGTGGCAGTTTGCTTGGCCAGCGATACACCGGTGAAGCCAGTTGACACCGAAGCAATCAATGTCCAGGCCTACTGGCTGGAACCTGTGCCACCGCCTTCATCCGCGCCCGGCATGCACCGAGCCGCGCTCAATGTTGTCCCACCCCGCGGCTTCGGCGGACGCGCGATTACGCTTCCACCCCAGGATGCGTGCCACCCAGCGGGCACGCCGGCCGCGAAACCGGCCGCGCAGCCCACGCGCCCCACTCGCGTAGTCGCAGGTCTGCAGCCCGGTGGCTACACCGTTCGCCTCACCGTGGACGGCCAGACGTTGTCTCAGCCAGTCACCATCAAGCCAGATCCGCGCGACCTTCCTAAAGGCGCCGATGCATCGCCCGACGATGACGACGACCGATGAAGCGATGGCCGATGAAGCGATGGCCGATGAAAGCGATAACGCTGAATGACGGGAATTGAATGAGAGTTTTCGACCGGCCGAGATGACGAAAGTGAATGAGGCAAAGGCGATAGAGCCGACGAAGAGGATCGGGCGCTTCTCGCCGGCTCGTTATGACCACGATGTTCGAGTCCTCGCGGGCCGACTTCACGCGACGAATATCAAAACGAAGAAGTGATCCGCCGAACCAGAAAGGCCTTTCCGGAATTTTGGTTCCAGAACGCGCTCGCTGTCGACGAGAACTTCTCAGCGAGAAATCGTCGTCAACAGCCGCGCGGTTTGTGTCCCATGGGCGCATGTCAGCAGGTCAAAAGCCCAGAAGTGGCGAATTCCGTTATAATCCCATCTGAGCCCGGAGAGATGGCCGAGTGGCTGAAGGCGGCGGTTTGCTAAACCGTTATAGGGTCAAAAGCTCTATCGGGGGTTCGAATCCCCCTCTCTCCGCCACTTTCCAACACAAGTCTTTGAGTCTAGGTATAAACCCAACAAACTAAACGACATTGCCAAAAGCTGATGGCGGCCTACTACGGTCGTCGCTCACCATCTGCGCCTATCGTCTCTTCTTCGGCAGGTGAGCGTCGGCGAGCAAGTCTCTTCGCTGAGGCTTCGGATCCAGGTGGTTCACGGAACGGTTCCACAGAAATGCGCTTGTAGCACACTTCCAGCACTGTCAGGGATTCTGTCCCACCCGGCGCTTGGAGAACTACGCTGTCATCCGCTGCCGACTTCATCAACGCGCGCCCCAGAGGTGACGCCCAACTGATGTGGTTGCGGTTCAGATCGACCTCGTCGGTGCCTACGATGCTCACCACTCGCTCCGCCCCCGCAGCGTTGGCATAGCGCACGGTCGCACCGAAGAATGCTCGCGCCGCCGCCTGCCGCCCTCTCGGAGCTTCCGGGTCCACCACTTCCGCGGCTTCGATTCGCTTCGTGAGAAAGCGAATCCGCCCATCGATCTGCCGCAGTCGCCGCTTGCCGTACTGATAGTCGGCATTTTCGCTGCGATCGCCATTGCTGGCAGCCCACGCCACCATTTCCGCCACGGCCGGGCGGTCCCTGGTGAGCAGAAACCGATGCTCATCTTTCAGGCGCTCGAGCCCGCTCGGTGTTATGTAGTTCTTGACCGGCGTCGCAGGCTCGTCCCCTTGCGGTCTTCGCGTAAACCCTTTCCGCATTTCGTAGTCCTCCCAGCGCGAATACAGTGGGAGCTCCCAATGAATGCCGATGGAAGACACGGTAGGTCATCCACGTCTATTGGAGTTCAGCTGCGCCCTAACGCTGATTTTTTCACGTCTTCCGGGCCCCTTGGCGATCTTATTCATCATCTCGGACAAGTGTCTTGGGGCATCCGTGTTGATAAGTCGGCTTTTGCTTACAAATCCAGTCTCAAGTCTCGAAGAAGTCATTCCGAGTGGAGTGTAGTGATTGGATCGAGGCGCATGGCGCGCAGGGCTGGGATATAACTGGCGGCGAGCGCGACCGTGGCGAGTACAAGGGTGACGCCCGCGAAGGTGGGCAGATCGTTAGGCGACACGCCGTAGAGCAGTCCGGCCATGAGGTGAGAGACGATGAGCGCGCCGGCCACACCCAGCCCGGCGCCAGCCGCGGCCAGACCGAGTCCCCGGCGCAGCACCATCTTGAGAATGTTGCGTCTTTCAGCTCCCAGCGCGAGGCGAATGGCGATCTCACGTCTTTGTTCATTTACAACATAGGAAATAGTCCCATAGATTCCAAGCCCGGCGAGCAGCAAGGCAGTGGCAGCAAACAAAGCCACCATTTCCATCGAGAATCGCCTCACAGAAAGCCCTCCGGGACGGAGATGCCGACGCCCTGCGCGCCAACGCCCGGAAGATCGTCCTGGATGCGAACCAGTTCGCTCGGGTTCGGGAACGGCAAAGGGTGCAGCAGTGTGGCGTCGATCACGCTGTAGATCGCGGTAGTGGCTCCGATGCCCAGCGCCATGGTGGCGATGGCAATGAAAGAAAATCCGGGAGATCTCAGCAGCATGCGAACCGCATACCGCAGGTCAAAGAGCAGATTCTCGATGACCGGAAGGCTCTGCTCGGCGTGAAGGTGTTCGCGGATCGATTCTGTTGCACCGAGCTTGAGTGCGGCCTGACGCCGCGCTTCGGCAGGCGACATTCCGGCGCGCAGATTCTCCTCTGTTTGAAACGTAAGATGCTCGGCGACCTCTTCCTGCAGGCGTTCGTCGGCACTTCGACCTGTCGCCAGATTTGAGAGGCGGACCACGAAGCGTCGCAATAATCTCATGACAGATCCTCCGCTTTGACTTTGAAAAAACGCGCGATGATGGTCGCGGTTTGCTCCCAATCGCGGGTCTCTGCCTGCAGTTGCCTGCGGCCGGCCGCGGTAAGCCGATAGAAGCGGGCGCGGCGGTTGTTCTCTGAAGCGCCCCACTCGGAGGCAATCGAGCCTTCATGCTCCAGTTTGAGCAACAAGGGATAGAGCGTGCCCTGGTTGACAGCCAGAAGGTCTCCACTGATCTGCTCGATGCGCCGGGCAATTCCCCAGCCGTGCTGTGTCCCCAGGACATCGAGTGTCTTGAGGACCATCAGCGCTAGCGTACCTTGCAGGACGTCCGGCTTTTCCTTCATGCAAATCAACCTTTAGGTTTCCAACAGGAATAATGGCATGCTTCCTTTTGGAAAGCAACAGGAAAAAGCGAGCAGGAACGGGCGCTGTGATGAAGCTGCACTCGGTGTGTGAGGGGAATGGAGATCGACCCCATAGCCCCGTCAACATCAATGACTCCCTCGCAGTTCGGACGTCAGCGTTCTGCATCACGCCGACAACGGCAAGACCGTTGGCAACCTCTGCATCGTCCGACAGACTATGACGCCGGAAGCATCTTCGCCCACGGCTATTGTCCCGGCAGGAGTACTCGCCGCTCCGCCAAAGCGAATCTCAGCCCCCGGATCATCCATAAGCCTTGATATGGCGGAAGCCAGAAGAGAAATATCAAAAAAACGTTGAATGGATGTCCTGAATTTCCAGAAACCTCCGCTTGAAGGAGTGAAGGCAGTCGAACCAAAGACGCTTCACCGAGAGGAGACTCACATGAAACGGATCTCTGCACTTGCCCTGCTCACCATCGCTTCGATGGCAACATGTACTGGCGCAATCGGTCAGCAGTCAGCCATCAAGGCGAATATCCCTTTCGATTTCACAGTCGGCGATATCTGGATGCCGGCCGGTGAATACACAATCTCATCCCCAACACGGGAGGTCGTCCAAGTTCGAAGCGCCGATCTCGCCAGAACCGCAACAATTGTGAGCATGGAGAGCTCCCACGAATCTGGTTCAGGAAGCCAACTGCTGTTTGATAAGTATGGCGATCAGTACTTCCTCCACCGCGTCCTGTGCCCCACAGTCACTTCGTTGAATCTTGATCTCCCGCAAGGGAAGCCAGAGAAGCAGGCACGCTCTCGCTCTCTTGAAGCAAAGCTTCACAAGGGAGAAGAAACCTTGGTTGCTGCGAAGTGATGTTCCACTCGAAGTGACCATGCGTCCGGGGAAAACACGCTTCTGGAGCATGGTCACTTTTGTTTTTCCTGATTTGCTCGCGCCCTGGTCATACATCTTCCGTGTCTCAAAGGCACGCAACATTCGCTATCTCAACGTCAACCTCTATGCATGATTCCTGGATGTCAATATGACAACTCTCGCTCACATATCGGCCAGTCTCAGAAGACTCAAGAGAGTTCCGGGTTGGACTTCTGTACTCGAGAAACCCATGTCCCCCGGTAAGAGGGAATCACAAGCATATGCATCTTCCATTCACTCCAGGGAACTCCCACGAAACGTAACCCAAGGCAAATCAAACTTGGATACACGCATCGCGGCGGAAGAACTCGCACTCGCCGCACTCATTCATTCGGACCTTATGTCAATAAGGCTGCCAGATGTTTCGTACGCGTATCTTAACGGCAAGACGATGCCATGTCGCACCATCGGTGGTGACTTCTTCGATGCAGTCGCTTTGTCCGATTCGCTGTGCGCTGTTGTCGCCGATGTATCCGGCAAGGGAGTGCCCGCCGCCATTGTTGCTGCGATGCTTCAGGGAATCATTCACGCCGAGATGTCGGCTGATCAACCTCTGACTGCAATCGCGGGTATGGTAAATGAGTTTCTCTGCTCTCGGACAACAGGAAAGTTTGCCACCATGGTCCTGTTAAAGGTCCATGCGAACGGAACGGCTGAGTATGTGAATTGCGGGCATATCCCGCCGGTTCTGGTGAACAGCGCAAGCGTACGCCGATTAGAAGGCAGCAACCTCGTAGTAGGCCTCGTCAGGACCGCCCAATACAAATCAGAAGCCTGCGAATTTGTGACTGGAGACCGGATCCTGATCTTCACCGATGGCATTACCGAAGCCGAGAATTCTCGCGGCGAACAATTTGGAGACTCCGTGCTCGAGAGCCGGACTCATCTGAGTAGCGTGGACTCGATCTTCGAACATGTTTCGACGTTTCAGGGAAGCCTGGAACGAAGCGATGACTGGACTCTATTCGAGTTGCTTTACCGAGGGAGGGACCTCGCGTGATCGGACGGAGTTAGATCCAATTTATTGGAAACGGTGTACACTTAGGCCGAAAGTGGGCCTATTTGGAGGTGCATTTTGAATTCCGAATCGGGCGAAATCACTCAGCTTCTTACCAAAATGAAGCTTGGCAATGCGGATGCCGAGACGCGTCTGATCTCCCTTGTATATCGTGAGTTGCGACGGATCGCTGGTAGTTACATGCGCAACGAGCGCGCCGACCATTCGCTCCAGCCGACGGCATTGGTCCACGAAGCCTACCTGAGACTCCGCAATATGCATGGCATCGATTGGCAAAGCCGATCTCACTTTCTGGCTGTGTCCGCACACACCATGCGTAGAATCCTTGTCGACCACGCGCGGGCCAAGCATGCTGGAAAACGTGGGCTTGAATGGCACCAGGTGAGTATTGAGGTGGGCGAATTGTCCACAGCAGCCGAGTCGACCGTCAATATAGTGGAACTTGACGAAGCGCTCGGACGCCTGGAAACCTTCGATCGGCGTCAGGCAAAAATAGTGGAAATGAGGTTCTTCGGAGGACTCAGCGAGGATGAGATCGGCGTGGAACTCGATATCTCGGAACGAACCGTAAAGAGGGACTGGCGCCTCGCAAAGGCGTGGTTGTATCAGGAACTCTCGCAGAGCGCTCGATCGGCAGTGAGTCACTAGTAGATCAGAACAAGATCAACACAGAGCGAAGTTGACAAAGATCGATTTCTAAGTCATGCTAATCGCCACATATCTGTGCCCTGCGCACGTCGGCCCCCTTTCTCCACTTAACTGATGACAAGGATAAGAAGGGATAACCATGACAGACGCGACTTTGGACGCCCTCGTTGCAAAGGTTAACACTCTCGAAGAGAGCCTTACGATGGTATGGCAGCTACTCTACAGGGTGGAACGCAAGTTATTGACGGCGGGAATGCTGCTTACCATGGATGACTTATCACCCGACCGGGGATCGGAACCCCAGGTGATCGATGGAGTATCAAACTTACTCCAGAACATATCTTCTGACTTCAAGTGTCAGCTGGAAGAGCTAAGTGCGGCTCAGGGACACTGCTGCCCGATGTTGGCGGGGAGTGGTCCCGATGACAAATAGCTGAGTAAACCAGAGTTCTCTCGATCTTTGGCAAAGTGACTTCTCCGAATAAATGCGTGGGTGTATGGTCGGTTCACGTTTTAAGAGACCCAGTACTCTAGTCGCGTGCTGGGCTGGGCTGGACCTGGTCATCCACAACTATCGACTAAGAAGGCGAATCGCAGTCGATGCGCCGGCCATGGAAATCCTTGGCTTTCTGAGTGAGTGGAAGTCAAAAGAAGAAGTCTTCACGCAGTTCCGGCGGCATTCCGCTGCGAGTCTTGAGTCGGCGCTTGAAAACCTCGTAGCTCACAGCCTGCTGCTCCGCGAGGGCACAAGAGAAGCAGACGAAGACGCGGCGTTTGAGCGCGCCTGGGGTGCATGGAGCCATTCGGCAGCATGGTTTCATTTCTCCACAAAGGATGTGTCGTACAGTGCGCTCGGTTCAGCGACGGAAATCAAGATTCGAGAGTTTTTGGAAAACTCGCCTGAACCACGCGCCTTCAAGGACATGACTGAGCAACGCCCGAGCTACCATCTGGCCGTTGCCGGGGATTCTGCCGATCCCTTTTATAGCATCCTGAGAGCAAGACGAACGCAGCGGCGGTTTTCATCGCTCCCGATCAGTTACTCAGATCTGGCGAAGTTGCTGATCTATACGTGGGGAATCGTAGGTTACCAGCAGCCAGCGTTGCTTCAACCACTCCCGCTGAAGACCAGCCCCTCAGGCGGCGGCCGTCATCCTGGCGAAGTATATGTGATGGCTTTAAAAGTAGAAGGAGTGGAACCCGGTATTTACTACTATTCTCCAGTGGATAACTCGTTGTACCTGGTAGCTTCGGGCGCGACCCCGGAGCAGGCGGCCCGCCTCTGCGGTAACCAGGAGTGGGTGAGCGGGGCGGCTGCGCTGTTCTTTATGACAGCGGTCATTGCCCGGAGCCTGTGGAAGTATCCGCATCCACGGATGTACCGTATATTGCTAGCCGAAATCGGCCATTTTTGCCAGACGTTTTGCCTTACCGCGACAGCACTGAATCTGGCTCCATTCAGTACCATGGCGTTGGCTGACACTTCGATCGAAAGCCTGCTCGGCCTGGACGGAGTGAGTGAATCGGTCTTTTACGTTGCCGGTGTCGGCTCACCGGTAGCACCCATCTGAAGCTTCTGAAGCAGCAGTTTTCCGTCTCGATAGAGTGGAGCATCCATGTCGGACCGAGGGCGGTCGTCCAGAAAGGCTTCAAGATACTTCCGCGCCAAAGCGACATTCCCGGCTCTGGCATAGAGGGTGGCGAGCCAATAGTTAGCCTGGACCACACTGTGGAAAGAGAGGCCGTCACATTCCTCCGTTCTTTCGTTTGTTCTTGTCAAGACGCGTTCATATTCGTGAATACCATCCGGCACTTTTGCAGCAGCGCGATACGCCCGCGCCAGCGTCTCAACGCCAAGGGTCGAATCATCGAAGCCAAGTGCGTCGCGAGCGGCTTCAATGGCGTCGTCGTATTTTCCCTCAGCTAGATCCATATCAGCCGTAAGAAGGTGAACGTACGAGTAGACCTTTGGAGTTTTGAACCTGTCTCCCGGTGATTTGAGAAGCTGCAGCATTTTCCTGCCTGCAGAAAGCTGATGTGCTTCCGCATACAGGCGACCGGTCAGGAATATCACCGATGGAGACTGATAGGAGTCGGCCAGTTCGCTCATCGCGGAGTCAAACTTATCGCGCTTTCCGTTGTCGTAGTATGCCGAAGCAAGCGCCAGGATCTTCATCGATGCCGAGAACCGGTTATCGACCCTTCGATCAAGGTCAATTCCTCTCGTCAATTGAGATTCCGCTTCACTGTATTGACCCTGAGCAATCGCCAGGTCGGCAAGGCCGGTACGCCCCCTTGATTCCGCACTGCCGCCTGTTTCTATCAGAGTGTTGAAGTATCTAAGTGCCTCAGGGTACTCACGCCGAACCAGGTGGCAGCGCGCCATGTTATAGAGTGCACGGCTTTCATGAGGATGCGCCTTAAGGACTTCGTTTGTAATGTTCATGGACTCCCCGGTATCACCAGCCAGGAAGTGAATCTCTGCCAGGTTATTCAGAGTGCCGACGCTGGATTGAAGAGCGAGCGCGGTTTTCGTCTCCGAGATCGCTTCCTGAAAGCGGTACTCAGAAAGATAAGCCTGGCCAAGGTTGATGTGGGCAGGCACATCGAGGGGATATTCTTCGCAAAGAGTCTTGAGATACGAGATAGCCTTCGAAAAATCCTTGATCTGAAGATAGTAATCTCCGAATATCTTGAGCCGTTCCCGTTCCGTCACGTGTTGCGTAAGGCGCGTCGCAAGAAGATAGTTGTTCTCCGAGCGTTCAAAATCATTCAGGATATTGTAGGAGATGCCAAGATACTCGCGCGCCATGGCGAAGGCGGGGTCTAGCTCAAGCGCTCGCTCGAAATATCGCACGGCATCCTCAGTCTTTCCGTCATAGAGCCGTTGTTTGCCATCAGAGTAATTTGTAAGCGCAAGCAGAGAAGGCGAAGTGACCTGTTCCAATGGCGCCGAATACCTTGACAGGGATAGACGATCTTCTCCAAGGACAGAGCGCAAGCGGCTCGCGCCGTTCTCAACCATGTTGGGGATATGTGCGACGTCCGGAGACCTTTCTACGTCGCTGGCGATCTCATTTCCCTCTACGTCGACCGCCTTCAACAAAAGAGTGTAACCAGATCCGAACCGGCTGATCGAGGCGGAGATTTCAGCTTCAAGACCTTCCCTTTTGCATATCTCGAGACCACGTTGTGCAGTTATCTGTTCTCCTGATGGAAGGTTCATACGTTGCAAGACCTCCGGAAGCTTCGCGGAAGGAAAGAGCTTCAGGTAGGGCGACTGCTCCAGAGACGTAGCGAGCAGTTCTCCGATACTGCGGTCGAAGGTTCTGTCGCCGGTGTTGTTGAGAACATCCGTGAGCACCACGCTACGTATCTGTCTTGGATGGGAATGGCTGAGCTTGTCTCGCAGAGCCTCGGGAAAGACAGCAAAGAGGGAGTGCCTCACGGAGGGCACGGCGAGACAAAGGGACAGGGACGCTATGAGCGCGGACCATTTCCATAGAGCCAACGATCGCTTTCCGTTACTGATTTCCGGATGACGTCGATCGGCGGTCGCTGAGAAATCAAATGTCGTCAAGCCCGACGGGGCGCCGAGAGCAGCTACCAGTTCAACTGCACTGGGAAATCGCCGGGCTGGATCGATCGACAGACACCGGCGGACTACGCGCTCCCAGTGCGGATCAAGTGATGAGTTAACAGAGAGAGAAGGTGTTTCTGACGAATGAAGGCGGGGATCGAACGGTGAAGCATCGTTAAAGGGGCGAGTGCCGGTCATCATCTCAAACATGATGACGCCGAGTGCGTAGATGTCGCTGGCAACGCTGGCCGGATGGCCTCTCAGTTGCTCAGGTGCCATATATGGCGGTGTACCCATCAGCGGACCGCTATTCGATAACAGACGTAACGAGTCGTCCGACCTTACTGACCTGCAAGCCAATCCAAAGTCCATTACGACGACGCGCTGAGAAGCGCCGTTGTCCGCTGGATCGGTGCGATTACACAGCATGACGTTGCCAGGCTTAAGATCGCGATGGATTACGCCGACCTTGTGAACCGCATCGAGTGCCTCGGCGATCTGGCATACGATGAGGAATGCTTCTTCCGATGCCAGTGGGCCGGAACGGAGCTTTTCGGCCAGCGTAACACCGTCCAGAAGTTCCATTGTCAGGTAGACTACGTCGCCGATAGCGGGGCCGTCGCCGCCCCCGCCGGAGTGGTGGGCCAGGTCGAAGGTCCTGCAGACATTCGGGTGAGTAATGCGACGGGTAACGTGAAGTTCGTTCCGAAAACGCGCGATGGCTTGAACGTCAGACGCTATCTCCGGGCGCAGCGTTTTCAATGCCACGTGCGCGTTGATTTCAAGATCATCCGCCTCGTATACCTCTCCCATTCCCCCTTCTCCGATAAGTCGGACAATTCGGAATCGCGAAGAAAGGATTGTTCCGGGCTGGAATGCCTTTCTCTGCTTGAACAGGCTATCGGTTGCAAAGTAAGCTGCGGCGGGCCGGCTCAGAAAGCTGCAAGCATTTTCGCTGGCCGCAAGCATGAGTTCCACTTCATGGCGCAAGGCGGCGTCCGGACCGCACTCCGACTCGATGTAAGTCAGGCGGTCCGCAGACGGAATCTCCTCTGCAGCCAGCACTATCTCCTTGATGCGCTGCCATCGTATGGCTTTTTGGCTGTCAAAAACTGGCTCGATCATATTGGTACCTGACCGTAACGACGACCTGATCCACGGGAGAGTGCTGTACTTGGTGGCAGCGCGAGCCGATTTTCTGCTTGTAGCGAACGATTATCCCGCCTACTTGATAGCCGACTCGAGAATCCTCAATCACCAGAAAAAAGGGAAGTACGATTGCGGCCGCCGCAGGTTAATTTTCGCGAGCCAATCAAGATCTTCATCCACCGCGAGGAACTCAGCGGATTTTTCGGAATGAAACTCCTGGGCATCGCCAAAGCCGCAATCTTCGGTTCTTTACTGCCGTGCTTCTCCGAATCCAGCCCGAGAATGACCGACGAATATCGATCAATCGTAGTTTGGATGGTATCAGGGAAACGCTTTTCGCTGATACAGAGCTGATAATTCCTGGTCGGTGCGGCACTTAAACCCCGCGCAGACGACAGACTCTCCCCCCAGCCCTGCATCCCGCCCCAAGTTCAAATCAATATCTAACGTCAATAAACGCAGTCATTTAATCTGGTCGACAAACATGCCTCACTATGGGATTGCTGATGCTTCCAAGCGCGACCCCAGCGTGGTTGTAACTCCTCGCCGAATGTTCCAATTTTGCATCCAAGATATCCATGAATGCCCAAGTGTTCAACAGTAAGCCTGGCTTGAGCATCCTTGAAATGTTGCGCCCACACCGGCGCGAGTTATGGCTCGGCCTCGCTATCGCTAGCGAAAGCATTGCCGGCGTGCTCGCGCCTTGGCCACTGAAGATTGTTCTGGGCGACCTGCTTCAGGGCAAGAATCAGCACGGATGGATTCATAAATTCATCATTGCAACTGGCGGTTCAACCCCGCGCAGCATCCCGATGTTTGCGTGCATCGCCGTCCTCGTCATCGCCGTCACTGACCCGTTGTGCACGTACGCTGAAAAGTACCTCACCACCAATGTCGGACAATGGATTGCTCACGACCTGCATCGTCGTTGACTTCTTACCCAATGCGCTCCCCTGAAGAAGGCTTACACTCCAATGCGATATACACAGCTCTTGTTTTTGCCGCTGCTCTTCGCTTTCTACCCCGGATTGCCAGGTGATGAAGCACCGCCCTCTGCCAGCGCGCCCGACGTTCGTCTGCCTTTGAAAGACGGCTCAGTGCGCTGGGCCGTGATCGGCGACAACGGCACGGGCGAGCGGCCTGAACGCGCGGTTGCTGATCAGATGCAGCGCTACTGGTCCGTGGTCAAATTTGACTTCGTGACCATGGACGGCGACAACATCTACGGCGGTCACTCTCCACGCGACTTCCGGCTGAAGTTCGAAGAGCCCTACAGGTCCCTTCTCGATGAGAACGTAAAATTCTACGCATCCCTCGGCAATCACGACGACCCGCAGCTTGAAATCAATTACAAGCCCTACGGCATGGACGGCAATCGCTATTACACGTTCCAGAAAAAGAATGTGCAGTTCTTCGTGCTTGACAGCAATTACATGACTCCGCAGCAGCTCTCATGGCTTGAAGACAAACTTAAAAGCTCCAATGCCAAATGGAAGATTGCTTACTTCCATCACCCTTTATTCACATGTGCAAAGTATCACGGTCCCGCTATCGACCTTCGCAATCAACTCATGCCGCTGTTCACCAAATATGGCGTCAATGCGGTCTGGAGCGGCCACGAGCATGTCTATGAGCACTTGAAGCCGCAGCAGGGAATCTACTTCTTCCTCGAAGGTGAATCCGGAGAATTGCGTTACCACAACATCCGCAGCTCTTGCGATCTTGATGTGGTTAAGCTCGATACCGACCGCAGTTTTATGCTCGTCGAAATCGACGGCGACCAGATGTATTTCCAAACTGTCTCCCGCTCCGGCGCAACCGTTGACTCAGGCCAATTAAGCGCTCCAGACCGCAACCCAAAAGTGATTGCGAATTAGCCCTCCAATATTTGCAGCATTTCTGCTCACGCGGGGTCATCTTTTGTTACATTCACATCAATGCAAGTTGCTCTCAAACCTGCACGGCGCAAGATGCGTTTGCTGCCGCTCGTCGCCGCTACTTACTTCATGGTGTCGGGTGGCCCCTACGGCATTGAGGACATCCTCGGTGGCGCGGGATTTGCACGCGCAATCGTCATTTTGCTCGTGCTCCCCATCGTCTGGTCTCTGCCCACCGCTCTCATGATCGGAGAGCTCGCAAGCGCCATTCCCGCCGACGGTGGTTTTTACGTCTGGGTACGCCGCGCGCTGGGGCCGTTCTGGGGATTTCAGGAGGGATGGCTCTCGCTCTCGGCCAGTGTTTTCGATATGGCCATTTATCCCGCCATCTTTGTTCTTTACCTCGGCAAATTCAACCCCGGGCTAACTTCGGGTTGGCATGGCTATGCGTGGTCGCTGGCCGTCGTCGTTTTCTGTTGCTCATGGAATCTCCGCGGCGCGCCCGCTGTCGGCGAGGGCTCCATCGGCTTGTTCGTTCTCCTGCTCGCTCCCTTTGCCGTCTTTCTCGCTCTCGGAGTATGGCGCGGATTCACGCTCCATCCGGTCGTGCAGTGGGGACACTCCGGATCTCAGGCCGCTCTCTCGACCGCTGTCCTTGTGGCGATGTGGAATTACATGGGTTGGGACAATGCTTCCACGGTTGCTCAAGAGGTCGAGAATCCACAGCGAAATTATCCGCGAGCAATGGTCTTCGCTGCCATTCTGGCCGCCGTTACCTACATTCTGCCCCTTCTCGCCATGGCGCTTGCCGGTCTCTCGGTTAGCAGCTTTTCAACCGGCGATTGGATGTCCGCAGCCAGCGCGATCGGAGGCCCGCTGCTCGGATTGGCCATTGTCGCCGGTGGCGCGATCTGCGGAATCGGCATGTTCAACGCGCTCATGATGAGTTACACGCGTCTTCCCATGGCCATGGCCGAAGACGGAATGCTTCCGAGCTTCGTCGCAAACCGCAATAGTCGCGACGTCCCCTGGGTCAGCGTGCTTCTCTGCGGACTGGGGTGGGCCCTCGCCCTGAATCTCAAATTCGAGCGGCTCATCTCTATCGATCTCATCCTCTACGGTTCAAGCTTGCTACTGGAGTTCGTCGCGCTCGTTGTTCTCCGCATCCGCGAGCCCAACCTCGCGCGGCCATTCAAAGCAGGAAATTTGGCCTTCGCGCTTTCATTGGGAATCGGGCCGGCAGCGCTCATTGGTTACGCACTCTACGCATCCCGTGCGGAGGAGATCTCATTCGCGCATAGCACGGTGTCTTCGCTGGTTTTGGCCATCACAGTTGGCATGCTCGGACCCGTTGTGTACTGGCTCACTGCCGCCCGCTCGGTGCGTCGTCGGCTTGCCTCCGCCTCCGCCGCCGATTAATCCGATTGATCCGATTGATCCAGGACCAGCAAAAGACAAAGGCCGCGCGATCACCTGCGCGGCCCTCAAATCCCTTGCTTCAGCGAAAGCAACTTACTTCGCGACCCTTTGCCTGATTGCAATCGGCTTCGGCTTTCCGTCGGTAAACAACTTTGCCGCCCGCAGAACGCGATCGCGCGCATAAGCCGCATCGTGCCAGCCCTTGATCTCTACTCGCTTTCCTTCCAAGATCCTTATAGATCGAAAAGAAGTGCGTAATCTCTTTCAACATGTGCGGATAGATATCCGTGTAGTTCCACACGTTGGTATAGCGCGGATTGTTTTTTCCAACCGCCAGTACTTTTTCGTCGAGCACTCCCTGGTCCATCATCTCCAGCAGCCCGATCGGCCTCACTTCCTGCACGCATCCGGGAAAACTCGGTCCCGGCACCAGCACCAGCACGTCCAGCGGATCCCCGTCGTCGCTCAGCGTCGATGGAATAAACCCGTAATCTCCGGGATAGTGCACCGGCGAATGCAGGTTACGGTCCAGCTTGAACACGTGCAATTGCTTTGTCATACTCAAACTTGTTGGTTCCGTCTTTGGGAATCTCGATCACCGACCGAAAAACCTCGGGGGAGCGATCGCCAATCGGCAACTCCAGATAATTAACCATTCTTCTCTACGTCCTCTCGGGGTTATGTCCGGCGTTCTTGGGGGAGCCAGACTCTTTCTTAGATGCGCATCGCACGACACGCCCATATAAGGTTGCGTCTGCACGACGGGAGCGACCAGAAGGGCGCCAGCAGTCCCTCGGGGTTCTTGTCACCGAGCCACTTACCAGCCATCCGCCTGAACTACTATAATCACGGATAATGAAGGCGCATGTCTACGTCACGTTAAAGACATCGGTCCTCGATCCTCAGGGCCAAACCATCCACAATGCTCTGCGCAAGATCGGCTTCGACGAGGTCGCCGCCGTCCGCCAGGGCAAGTATTTCGCTTTATCGCTCGCAGATGGCCTCGAGCCGCAGAGCCGCGCGCACCCAGGTCGAGCGCATCGCCCGCGAAGTCCTCACCAACCCCGTCATCGAAGAGTTCACATACCGCATAGAGGAATAGATCCGCTCCTTCGATCTCTTTGTTGATCGCGGTCATTCATCTAAAGTGTTACAACGTCCTTCCTGCCTTGTCGCATAAAATCCAATCATGTGCGGAATCGTCGGTTACGTCGGACATAAAAAAGTCGTCCCTGTCATCATCGAAGGCCTGCGCCGCCTTGAATACCGAGGCTATGACTCAGCCGGCATTGCCGTTGGCAGCCCCAACACCGCCCTTCTTGAGGTCTGTCGCGCCCCGGGCAAACTTGGCAATCTCGAAGAAGTCCTTCGCGAACATCCGCTTGATGGCACTTTCGGTATCGGCCATACCCGCTGGGCCACCCATGGACGACCCACCGAAGAAAACGCCCACCCGCATCGCGACTGCACCGGACGCATCGTCGTCGTCCACAACGGAATCGTCGAAAACTATCTCGACCTCAAGCGTGAACTCACCGCTCAAGGCCACAAGTTCGTCACTGAAACCGATACCGAAATCATCGCTCACCTCATCGAGCAGATTCAGAACGAAGCCACCGCCGCAGGCACTCCAATTCTTCTTGAAGATGCTGTCCGCCGCGCCGTCAAGCGGCTCACCGGCGCCTTCGCGCTCGGCATCCTCTCCTCCGCGGAACCCGACAAGATCATCGCCGCGCGCTCTGGACCTCCGGTCGTCATCGGCGTAGGCGACGGCGAATACTTCGTCGCCTCCGACGTTCCCGGCATCCTCCATCACACGCGCAACATCTACTTCCTCGCCGATGGCGACATGGCCATCCTCACTCTCGATGGCGTCAAGCTCACCGACTTCAACGGCAAGCCGATCGAGCGCGAACTCCAGCGCATCCAGTGGGACCCGATCCAGGCGGAAAAGGGCGGCTACAAGCACTTCATGCTCAAGGAAATCTGGGAGCAGCCGCGGGCCATTCGCGACACCACCCTCGGCCGCGTCTCTCTCGACTCCGGCAGCATCTTCCTCGGCGAAATGGACATCGACGACGACGAACTCGCCGGCGCCTCCAGCATCAACATCGCCGCCTGCGGCACCAGTTGGCACTCCGCTCTCGCCGGCAAGTACATGATCGAGCGCCTCGCGCGCCTGCCGGTCGACGTCGACTACGCCAGCGAATATCGCTATCGCAATCCCATTCCCGATCGCAACGCCCTCGGCCTGCTCATCACCCAGTCCGGCGAAACCGCCGACACCCTCGCCGCGCAGCGCGAGATGATCTCGCTCGGTTCAAAGACCGTCGCCATCTGCAACGTCGTCGGAGCGATGGTCGCCCGCGAAGCGCACGGCGCCATCTACACCCACGCCGGCCCCGAGATCGGCGTCGCCTCCACCAAAGCCTTCACCGCACAACTCACCGCGCTCTTCCTGCTCGCGGTCAAACTCGGCCAACTCCGCGGTCGCCTGAACAAGGAGCGCTCGGTTCGAACTCATCGAAGAGCTCAGCCGCATTCCGGCCAAGATCGAAGAAGTCCTCAAGTCCTGCTCGCCCCAGTGCGAGCAGCTCGCCGCCGGCTTCTCCAACGCGCGCGATTTTCTCTACCTCGGTCGCGGCATCCATTTCCCCATCGCCCTCGAAGGCGCGCTCAAGCTCAAGGAAATTTCCTACATCCACGCCGAGGGCTACCCCGCCGGCGAAATGAAGCATGGCCCCAACGCCCTTATTGACGAAACTCTTCCCGTCGTCGTTCTCGCCACCCGCGACGAGGCCGATCCTGCGTCAAAGCTGCGCTACGAGAAGACCCTCTCCAATATCCAGGAAGTCACCGCGCGTTCCGGCCGCGTCATCGCCATCGCCACTGAAGGCGACACCACGCTTGCCGGCCTCGTCGAACACGTCATCCTCGTTCCGCCCGTCTTCGAACTGCTCTCGCCGCTCATCGAGATTGTCCCCCTGCAACTCCTCGCGTATTACATCGCCGTCCGCCGCGGCTGCGACGTAGACCAGCCCCGCAACCTCGCCAAGTCCGTCACCGTCGAATAGACAAAGACCAAAAAAGGGCCGCCGCACTTCGAGGAGATGCGGCGGCCGTAGTTTTGTTTACAACACCTTGCTTTGAACAGCGTGCTTACTCGCCGCTCTGCTTGCCCTCTGCCGGATGCACAACGCGGTAGCTTGCTCCTCCGTGCGACCACACCAGCAGCAGGATGTCCTTGCCCGCCGGAACAGCGTGCACATCGTTCGTGCATTCTTGCGCGTTCTTGACCGGCTTGCGGTTCACTTCCTGGATCACGTCGCCTTGTGTAAGTCCGGCATCCTCCGCCGGGCTCGCGGGCCGAACACTCGCCACTGCTGCTCCCTGCACGTTTGACGGAATATTCAACTGCTGACGCACATCTGGTGTCAGATCGCCAAGCGCCAGTCCCAGCTTGCCGTGCTGCTGCGATCCATCGCCTTCATTCTCCGCAACCTGCTTCTCGCCTTTGTATTCGCCAACCTTGAGGGTCAGCGTTTCCGGTTTGCCGTCACGCAGAATGCCAAGCTTGATCTCGCTTCCGGGAGCAGTCTGGCTCACCGCCACCTGCAGCTGGCTGCCGTTCCTGATCTTGCTGCCATTCAGTTCGCGCAACACGTCGCCGCTCTTCAGTCCCGCGCGGCTTGCAGGCGAGTCCGACGATACATTGCTGACAATCGCACCCGTAGCATCCGGCAGGTTAAAGAAGTTGGAGTTGTCCGGCGTCACATCGTTCATGCTGATGCCCAGATACCCGTGATGCACAGCTCCGTCCTTGATAATGGCCTCAGCCGTGGCCCGCACGATCTGCGATGGAATCGCAAACCCCGCGCCTGCGAATGCTCCGTTATTCGTGATGATGAACGTATTGATGCCCACCAGCTCGCCACGCGCATTCACCAGCGGACCACCGGAGTTGCCGGGATTGATGGCCGCATCGGTCTGAATAAAGTCACCCGGCTTGCGCGCATCATCCGAGTAAGGATTCGGCCGATCCAGTGCGCTCACGATTCCGCGCGTCACTGAAAACTGGAAGTAGCCAAACGGGCTTCCGAAAGCCAGCACCGTTTGTCCTGGATGGAGCTTCGTCGAGTCGCCCCACGCAACGGTGGTCAGATTGTTGGCATTGATCTTGATCACCGCCAGGTCGTTCAGCTTGTCCACGCCCACGACCTTAGCGTTGAACACGCGCCGATCGTTCAGCGTCACCCGCACCTGCGTCGCCCCGTCCACTACGTGATTGTTGGTCACGATGTAGCCATCGGGAGAAATGATGATGCCGCTGCCGATCCCATGCTCAATCTGCGATTGAGGATTCTGCCCGTGCCCCATTGGCCCGAAAAAGCGGCGAAACTCCGGGGGAATCGCACCCTGCGGAATTTGCCCGCCTGATTCCTGCCCATCATCCTCGCTTTCAGCGTCCTGCCCATTCACTCGCGCCGTCACCGCTACATTCACCACCGCCGGAGTTACGCGCGCCGCTACGGCTTCCACCGCATTGTCCAGGGCCACCAGCGATGACACGCTGTTGTCATCCATCGGCGCCCCGCCGCTGAGAGCCGCGGCAGCGTGGGCCGTGTGTCCTAACAGGAATGCACCGCCCAGCAGAACCGCCGCTGCGGCCCCGACTGGCAGTCCGAACTTCCTTGTCATCGCTACTAATGAATTAGTTGCTGCAGTCATAACTACCCCTCACTTGTTTTTTGAAGTTGAGCTTACAGTTGAAACACGAACCACCCGCCGCGAACCGATCCCGTCGCTGGCTGAGTGGAAGAATTGGAATTCGCTGGCACTACTTTCAAAATCAGTTGTGTAACCGTATAGTTGCTTGTCTGGTTAGGCAGCGTCCTGGTTGCCTGTCGCGCTGTCTTGTCGTTGCTCTGTGAAGTTTGCTCTGCCCCATCTCCCGCAATCTCATCGGTCGCCGCGCTCGCGTCATAGTCTGAGATTGAAGTGCGGCGAACCGTCCGCACTTCCTCCCACGCCGCCAGCACAATCCATTGCTGTTCTGGACCGGAATTTACGCGGTCACCAACTGTCTCAGCCTTCGCAATCTGCTGCGAAGTTTGCGTGGCCACAGAAGCCGCCTTCTTTGTCGTCGTAGCGCTCTTCCGCGATTGGTGACCCGTCGTAGCCCGCACGCGATCATTCTCCGACAACATCGCCTTGGCCTGTACCGCATGGAATCCCGCCGGAAGATTCAACTTCGCTTCCGCACTCTCTCGCGCCAGCATCGCTTTCATCTGTAACTGCCGCTCCGGCGTCATCGCCAGGCTCGTCTGCTTCGGCACAAATGCAACCAATTGCGGCGCCCGCGTCATTTCCACGGATCCTGCCACCAGTGCGCATCCCATCGCACCCAGCAGCGCGCCCGCTGCGGCTTTGTTCAACCCGCGCTTCCGCAAGAGAATTCCATGCACGCGATCCACCAGCTCCGACCGCCGATGCCACGCACCCAATGACAAAGCCTCCACCCGTCGGGTCTGCCGCTCCAGTCCGCGCTCTGCCAGGCTCGCCAGGCAAGCTGCATAGGCGCGCGGAGCATTCGTAATTCGCACCACGCCCTCATCGCACGCCATCTCGCGTTGCTGGCAAAGCCGGTGCTCCATCCACGCGAGCGCTGGATTTAGCGGAAACGCCGCCAGCCAAAGTTTCTGAGCCAGGTTCGTCCAGTCATCACCGCGCCGCAGATGTTCCGCTTCGTGCAGCACAATCTGTTCCAGTTCGCCTGCAGTCAAGCGCGCCAGGAGCCATGCGGGAATCAGAATCCGTGGTGCCAGGAACCCAATCACGCTGGGCCTGTCCAGCATCTCCGTCGTACACAGCGTCACGCGTCCGCCGCGTACGTTTTTGAGCGCAGCCATCAGCGCCTCGCTCATGTCCACGGGCTGGGCAGCCTTCCACAGCCGCCGCAGCCGCATCGAGTGCACTGCCAGGCTCGCTCCACGAATCGCAGAAGCCACCGCCCAGAGCCCCACCACCACCAACCCCCAGCGCGCATCCAGTTGCAGCAGCGGACCAGCAAAATTTCCAGCCACCCCCGCACCCGCGATCGCCCCCTCACTCGCACTCGCGCCGACATGCATCAGCGCCATCAGAGGCAGCCCTGCTGCCACCCCGAACCCCGCCGCCCAAATCGCAAATCGCTGCGCCGCTGAAACCCGCGGCATCAACTTAAGACAAATCTCCAAGCCGCAAACAAGAACCACGCCCTGCCAAATCGACGTCATCAGCGTCGTCCCCGCCGTGAGGGCAAACCCTTCCCACGCAGAGACGATCCCCGCCCACGCAGATGGAACCATCATTCCTGTCGTCATTCCCAGATCGCCGAAAAGTGTCGCCGCCATCATCCGACTAAACCTCTTTCACCCCGTTCGGCGGCCAAGCCACACCACCCCGTCGGGTGCAGCCACCCCGTCGGGTGCAGCTTCCCGAATCGCAGACTTCAGCCGCTCCAGTTCATCGCGGGAAATGTCCACATCGCCCAACAGTGACAAAAGCAGTTGCTCGCGGGAGTTGCCGAAGAACCGGGTCAATATGTGCTTCACTTCACTGCGGCCCGCCTCCTGCTCCTCCACCACTGCCCAGTAAATGAAGGCGCGGCCTTCCTGCCGGTGCTCCACGTACCCTTTTTGCTCCAGAATACGGATCGTCGTCAGCACAGAGTTATAGGCCAGCGCCTCAGCGTCCGGGATCGCCGACACCAAATCCGTCACCGCCGACTCGCCGCGCCGCCACAGAATCTTCATCAGCCTCAGTTCGGCTTCGGTTAACGTGTTTGATTTCTTCGGAGGCATCCTGTAACTCACTGATTTCATTGTTTGGACCGATTTCCAGACTCTTCGATCCGTCTTGACTCTCACATCTGTAGACGATCAACTAATGGATTAGTTATCACATCACCGAGACAAATTTCAACCCCTGCCATGCATCGCAACCTATAGTGATTAGATCCTCCGGCCTAGCCGCTTTCAGGAGCCACTCCATGCCCGCTCTCGCTGATCACGAAATTCAATCCCGGCTCTTCACTGTTCCCGACTGGCAGATCGAAACCGGCGAACTCGTGCGCACTTTCCTCTTCAAGGACTTCCGAGCCTCGCTCGCGTTCGTCAACAAGGTTGGCGATCTGGCCGAAGCCGCCGGCCATCACCCCGACATCGACATCCGGTACAACAAGGTCCGCCTGGCCCTCGTTACCCATGACGCCGGCGGAATCACGCAAAAAGACTTTGACCTGGCTGCAGCTGCCGACAAACTCTGCTGATGCGATGCAGCCTCATTTCGTTTTCCGGACCAGTCATGTTCCGATTGCTCAAATCTTCTTTACATCCCTCCTGCACACCGTTAACATTCGACGTGACTTGGACTCTGCGCTTCCTGTCCCCTCGTTACAGCGCAAATGAAGTCTGAGTAAGCTGCGGGAAGCTTCCTTCTGAAAACTGAACTCGGCCGACTTTCCGAATCCTTTCCACTTTTCTCGGCGAGGCTTCAAAGGAACCCACAGAAAAAAACATGCGGAGGCCCTTCTTGGCACGTTCAGGACTCGCAGCACTTTCTCTCTGCTTAGCCGTCGTCACCGGTATCTCAGCCCAGACTGCGACTCCCGCCAAAGTTGATTTCGGTCGCGACGTCCTGCCCATCTTCCGCGAACAATGCGGCGATTGCCATGGCCCCGCTAAGCAGCGTGCCGGCATGCGGCTCGACCGCCGCAGCTCCGTCATGAAGTCGTTGTCGCGCCGCGTTGTGCCCGGCAGCAGCAGCAATAGTTTTGTGTATTACCGCCTGATGGGGGAATATGGCCCGCAGATGCCACCCACCGGCGCGCTTCGCCCTGAACAGATCGCCACTGTCAAAGCCTGGATCGATCAGGGAGCCGAATGGCCCGACGCCCTCGCCAATGAAGAAGATCTGCCACCCTTCGATCCCAAGGCAATCGCCATGGTCGAGTCTCTCCGCAGTGCCGATCTGCCGTCCTTCTTAAAAGCCGCCACCACCGATCCCGCCCTGCTCAACGCCCGCGGCCCCGAAGGCTCCACGCCCTTCATGTACGCCGTTCTCTATACCAATGTCCCGACATTGACGCGCCTTTTGAAGATGGGCGCCGATCCCAACAAGCGCAACGACGCCAACGCCACCGCGCTGATGTGGGCTGCCACCAACCTCGAGAAAACCCGTCTTCTGCTCGATCACGGTGCGGATGTAAACGCCCGGTCCGATGACATGCGCACGCCGCTCATGATCGCCGCTCGTCGTCCCGGCGGAGCACCCATCGTCAAGCTCCTGCTCGAACACGGTGCCAAAACAAATCCCAACTACCGTCCCGAGAACGAATCCTCACCGCTGATCGAAGGCCTCAGCTCCGGCGATCCCCAGGTCGTCGCCATGCTGCTCGATCGCGGAGCAGACGCGAAAATGGCCGGCGAAACGGGCCTAACGATGGCCATCACCGCTCATTGCTCCAGTTGCGTTGATCGCATCCTCCAGCAGATCGATAACAAGAATGTCCTCACTGCTTCACTTGATGACACTGTCGTATTCGCCGACACCCGGGACGTCCGCACCCTTCTCGATCACGGCGCCGACGCCAACGGCTATGACGCCTTCGGCCGCACGCCACTCATGTACGCCGCGATTTCAGATATGCTCCCCGTCGAGAGTGTGCAACTCCTCATCGGCCATGGTGCTGACGTCAACGCTGTCGACAAGCATGAGAAGACCGGCGACGCGGGCCTGACTCCGCTCGATATCGCCCGCCACAACGGAGACACTCCGGTGGTCAAGCTACTCCTCAAAGCAGGTGCGAAACCCAGCCCGCTCACTCCGGTTTCCCTCCATGTGCGGCGCGAAAACACGCTTCAGAGCGCCGTTCAGGACACCATTCCCCACCTGCAGCGCGCCGATGTCAACTTCATCACCCAATCCGGCTGCGTCTCCTGCCACGACAACAGCCTCACCGCCATGACCATGAGCCTCTCGCGCAAGCACGGCTTCCAGCTAGACGAAAAAACAGATGCGGCGCAGGTCCAGGCAAATGTCGATGTGCTCGCGAAGACCCGCGACCGTATGCACCAGGGCTTCATCATTCCCACTGAAGATGTCTTCAGCGAAGGCATCCTCGCTTATCAGTTAATGGGCCTCGCCGCCGAAGGCTACAAGCCCGACCTCAATACAGACACCGCTGCGCTTTACATCCTTCAGCGCCAGCATCCCAACGGAGAGTGGCCCGCGCAGCACGCAGATGGCCGCCCGCCCATCTGTCTTGACTACATCGGCCAGACCGCCCGCGCCATGCACGCCCTTCAGCTCTATACGCCCAAGGCCAACGCCGACGAATACCGCAAGTCGATTAGCCTCGCAGCAAACTGGATCGCCAACGCCCGTTCCTACAACAACGAGGACCGCAGCTGGCGCGTCGCAGGACTCGCATGGGCAGGAACCAACAAAGCCGCAACTCAACAAGCCATAAAAGAACTGCTCGCCGCGCAACACCCTGATGGCGGATGGTCCGACCTGCCCACCTCTCCGAGCACTGCCTACGCCACCGGCAAAAGTCTGGTCGCTCTCCACATAGCGGGTATTCCCGCTTCCAGTTCCGCCTATCAGCGTGGCGTCAAGTGGCTACTGAGTACTCAGCAGGAAGATGGTACGTGGTACGTGCAGACCCGCGCTCTAGGATTTCAGCCCTGGTTCGACGCCGGCTTCCCCCACGGCCACAATCAATGGATCTCCGCCGCCGGCACAAACTGGGCCGCCATGGCCCTCACCTACGCACTTCCGGAAAACGCCGCGAAAACAGTGACCTCACCTGGGAAGTCCCCCGAAAAACTCACCGCTGGGTCCGCCCGGCCGCCTGACGACCAACGATTGGCTACTATGGTGGTGACCGATCTTCAGCAGTCGCGCCACTAAGACAACACTATAACCGGCTCTGTTTCATCCATATACTGACCTGCCCGAGCCGGCGCGCACACGCTGCGGCACCCCGTCCGCTCCCACATGTGATTGACCTCACATCCAGACCCCCGTATAGTAGACCCAATGAGTCTCTGTTCCATGCCGGTTGCTTGTTGCGCATGTTGTTGTGCGCCGCGCCGGACTATGGGATAAGCCACCTCTAAGACTCACCGGAATTCCCCATACCCCGCGCCGCAGTTATTCCTGCAGCCGCGGGTTTTTTATTGCCCTCATAACATTCGATCCGGAGAAACATGACAATCGCCACCACCGCCGAGCTAAACGCGATCACTCCCGGAAGCCGTTCCGCGCCACTCCCAGGCGAGGTCCCCCACGACGAGAGCTATCGCGACGAGCGCCACCGCGACGAGCGCCACCGCGACGAGCGCTTAAGCCACATCCAGCTCCTCGAGGCCGAGAGCATCCACATCTTCCGCGAGGTCGCCTCCGAGTTCCAGAACCCGGTGATGCTCTACTCCATCGGCAAAGACTCCTCCGTCATGCTTCGCCTCGCGCAGAAAGCCTTCTACCCCTCCCCCATCCCGTTTCCGCTGCTCCACGTAGACACCGGCTACAAATTTCGCGAAATGCTCGAATTTCGCGACCGCTACACTGCTGAACTCGGCCTTAAGCTCATCGTCTGGCGCAATGAAGAGGCCCTTGCCGACGGCGCCAATCCCATCAAGCTCGGCACCCAGCGCTGCTGCGGATACCTCAAGACCCAGGCTCTTCTCGACGGACTTCGCGCCCACGGTTTCGACGCGGCCTTCGGCGGTGCACGTCGCGACGAGGAAAAATCCCGCGCCAAGGAGCGCATCTTCTCCTTCCGCGATTCCGATGGCCAGTGGGATCCGAAAAACCAGCGCCCCGAGTTATGGTCGCTCTTCAACGGACGCATCGGACCCAATGAAAGCATTCGCGTATTCCCGCTCTCCAACTGGACCGAACTCGACATCTGGCACTACATCCATCTCGAAAAAATTCCCATCGTCCCTCTCTACTTCGCCAAGCCGCGCAAGATGCTCGTCCGCGCCGATTCTCTGATTCCGCTGGAACAGCCCTTCATTCAGGGCCTGCCAGGAGAAGAACAGTGGGTCACCTGCCGCCTGCGCTCACTCGGCTGCAGCCCTTGCACAGGAGCCATTCGCTCCGAGGCCGACACCGTTCCGAAAATCATCGAGGAACTCATGGCCGTCCGCAATTCCGAACGCGCTAACCGCATCATCGACCACGATCAGGACGGCTCCATGGAATTGAAAAAGCGCGAGGGCTACTTCTGATGGCCTCCGTTGAACAACACACGCTTGATGGAAACTCCGCGCAAGCCCCGACCTTAAACGTTGTCGACTCCATCCCGACCTCAGCTTTGATTGGGCATGAGCCTGCCCAGACCCCGGCTTTGAGCGAGCCCGGCTTTGCTCCGACCCCGGCTTCGAAAGAGCATCAGCATACCCCAGGTCTGAAAGGACATGAGCCTGCCCAGACCCCGGCTTTGAATAGACATGAGCCACCCCAGACCCCGGCTTTGAAAGGACATGAGCCTGTCCCAGCTTTGAAAAGTCATCAGCCTGTCCAGGCCCCAGTTTTGAAAGGGCACGGCACCGCGCAGGCTCTGGTTTTGAATGTGCAGACCCAGGCTTTGAAAGGGCACGGCTTTAGCCGTGCCGCAAAGGGCAGCGAAATCAATGGGGCTTTAGCCCCTGAGGGAATACTCGCAGCTGAGACACCCGACGATGTGCCAGCATCCGATCCGCCACTGCTGCCCATCGAGCAGCGCCTGGAAGCCGAGCTGTCCAAGGCACTCCTCCGTTTCTCCACCGCAGGCAGCGTTGACGACGGCAAGTCCACCCTCATCGGCCGCCTTCTCTACGACTCCCACAACGTCTACGACGACCATATCCGCTCTGTCACCCGCAACGCCGCCATCGATTTCGCCCAGCTCACTGACGGCCTTCGCGCCGAGCGGGAGCAGGGAATCACCATCGACGTTGCTTACCGCTACTTCTCGACTCCCAAAAGAAAATTCATCATCGCCGACACCCCCGGCCACGAACAGTACACGCGCAACATGGCTACCGGAGCCTCCACAGCCGACGTCGCCATCGTCCTCGTCGATGCCCGCAAAGGCATCCTCGCGCAGACTCGCCGTCACTCCTGCATAGCTGGCCTTCTCGGAATTCCGATCGTCATTGCCGCCATCAACAAGATGGATCTGGTCGAGTTTTCTGAAGAAGTCTTCAATCGACACAGCGCCAGCCTGCAGGGCCTCGCCCGCCAGCTCGAAATTCCGCAGCTCATCTCCGTGCCCGTCAGCGCTCTTGATGGCGATAACGTGGTCCACCGCAGCACCCGCATGCCGTTCTACACCGGCCCCAGCATTCTCGAGCTGCTCGAAACCCTCCCCCTCGCCATCGAACGCACACAGGCAACCTTCCGGTTGCCCATCCAGCGTGTCATCCGTCCGCATCAGGATTTCCGGGGCTTCGCCGGACAGATCACCTCCGGTGCCATCCATCCCGGCGACGAAGTTCTTGCTCTCCCCAGCGGTCGCCGCACCCGCGTCCGGACCATCTCCACCTTCGACGGCGATCTCGCCCAGGCCCGTGCTCCTCAGTCCATCGTTCTCACCCTTGAAGACGAGATCGATCTCAGCCGTGGCGACATGATCGCCTCCATCGCCGCGCCGCCCCTCAAAACCACCCGCATCGAGGCCACCGTCGTCTGGATGCACGCCAAGCCCCTGCGCCCCGGTTCCACCTACCATCTCAAGCACACCAGCCAGACCGTTCGCGCCACCATCACCGAACTCCGCTCCCGCATCGACGTCGAGCACCTCGCCGAAAACTCTGCTTCTCAGCTCGCGCTCAACGACATCGGCTATGTCGTCGTCGAAACCAGCCGTCCCCTAATCGCGGATCTCTACCGCGACAGCCGCTCCACCGGCAGCTTCATTCTTATTGATCCCACAGACAACACCACCGCCGGCGCCGGCATGGTCCGCGCCATCCACGACACCTCCGACACAATCGCAAAACATGCAACCATCGGGTTGCTTAATCTTGGCTACCGCTCGGGAGTTGCCTCTCAGATCGAACAATCGCTTCTCGCCGAGGGCGCTCTCGTTCTCCGCACGTGGGCCCCGGTCTCGCCTCAACTCCTCACCTTTGCGCGTCTCGGTGCATTCGTGATCCTTGAGTCCAATGAAGCCACCCCGATCACATTCACGCGCGCCGACGTGGTCAATGCCAAGCCCACCGAACTGCCCTCGGAGCTGCTCTACGCCGAACCCGGCCAGATCCTCAACGAAATCCACCGCCTCGCCTCAATCGCGACAGGAGAAGATGACAATGACAACGGCCTCGGCATCTGACGCTCTAGCCCTCACCGCTTCGAGCTTTCTCCGCGAGCATCTCGAGCACGCCCAGCGCGCCTGCATCACCTCGAGCTTTCAGGCCGAAGATGTCGCCGTGCTCCACATGGTGCTCCAGCTCCAGCCGCAAATCCCAGTCATCTTCCTCGAAACCGGATACCACTTTCCTGAAACCCTCGCCTACCGCGACCGCATCGCCGCCGAGTGGAATCTGAATCTCATCAACGTCCAGGCGGAGCAGTCCGTAGCCGAGCAGGAAACGCAATTCGGCATCCTCAACCAGACCGCGCCCGACCGCTGCTGCGGCCTGCGCAAAGTCGAGCCGCTCTTCCGCGCCCTCGGTTCCTACACCACCTGGGTCACCGGCCTGCGCCGCCAGCAGTCCAAGTCCCGCGCCAATCTGCAGCCGCACGAGTTCTTCACCTTGCCCACCGGCAAAATCCTCGCCAAGCTCAGCCCTCTCGCCGACTGGACCACCCGCGACGTCTGGCAGTACGCCGAGCAGCACGCGATTCCGCTGCTCCCGCTCTACGAACAGGGATACACCTCCATCGGTTGCGCTCCCTGCACCAGCCTGCCCTTCGACGAAAACGACCCGCGCTCAGGCCGCTGGTCTGGTCGCAAACTCGAGTGCGGCATTCACCTGCAGGCACACTGATGCAGCTTAACTGACCGGAGATCGTCATGGAACTGCTCCTCGGATTCGCAATCGCAGCGCTCATCGCCATCACCGGCGTTGGCGCCGGCACGCTCATCGCGCCCTTGCTGATCCTGTTCCTCCACGTGCCTGTTGCAGAAGCCGTCGGCACCGCCCTCGCCTACTCCGCAGCCGTCAAACTGGTCGTTGTCCCTGTGCAGATCTGGCGCCGTCAGGTTGAGTGGCGCACCCTCGCCATCATTCTCGCCACCGGAATTCCCGGCGTTGCCATCGGCTCACTCATCTTCCAGCGCGTCGCGCACAATTCGGCCAACAACCTCTGGCTCTTCCTCGCCCTCGGCATCATGATCGCCGTCTCTTCCGCATGGCACATCTTCCGCCACTTCCGACCTGGTGCCGAACCCGCGCAACGAACCAACTCACCCCGCTGGCTCGCCTTCGTCATGCTTCCCATCGGCGCTGAAGTCGGCTTCTCCTCTTCAGGCGCCGGAGCACTCGGCACCCTTGCTCTTCTGGGCCTCACACCTCTTGACGCCCGCCGCATCGTCGGCACCGACCTTGCCTTCGGCCTCTGCCTCTCGCTTATCGGTGGCACGCTCCACCTTCAAAGCGCAGGACTCAACTCGGCACTCCTCATCAACCTGATCGTCGGCGGCATCCTCGGCGCGTTAGTCGGCACCGGCCTCGCCTCGCGTATTCCGGTCCGCACCATGCGTCTAGCCCTCTCCCTATGGCTCTTCGTTATGGGCCTCCAGCTCTGCTGGCACGCGCTGGCCTAAACTCATGGCTCTTCGTCATGGACCTTCAACTCTGCTGGCAGCGCTGGCCTGAATATCCTCGGAATACTTCGCAGCTTTCATCGCGCAAACTTTCCAAAAACACGCCGAAAGCTCCGTCCTCCTCGCGCACTCCAAACGATATACTGCCATTAATGCCTTTTAGCAGCATGTGGTAGAAGTTCGTTTTGAAAGGGCACGACTTAAGTCGTGCCGTAGATTCCCGGAATAACGGGGCTTTAGCCCCTGAGGGGTTTCGAAACTTCGACTCTTGTCATGTGTTGTCAGGCTTCATCCTCTTTTGCAAGTGAGAATTTACCTTGGCGCGTGAACTTTACACGGCACGTCTGGCAAGCAAGACGTTAATCTCTGAATCGGCACAGTGCTACCACTTCGATTTCGTTCTCGACGAACTGAAATCCTTCCCCTTCCTCTCCGGCCAATTCATCTCCGCCGTCGCTACTGATCCCAACGGCAAGCAGCAGACCCGCGCCTACTCCATCGCTTCCGCCGCCAACGTCAATCACTTCGAACTCTGCGTCAACCGTGTGCCCGATGGTTTCTTTTCGAATCACCTCGCCGATCTCGCAGAACTGCCTACCGGCGGCACTATCCAGGTTCACGGTCCTCACGGCCACTTCGTTTTAAAGCAGCCTGTCACCGACTCAATCTTTATCTCCACCGGCACCGGCATCGCACCCATGCGCGGCTTCGCGCAGTGGCTCTTTCCTGAGACCGGTCCCGACGCTGGCATCGATCGCAGCGAAGGCAAAGAAATTTGGATGGTCTACGGCACAAGGCACGAAAGCGAACTCTACTACCGCGAGGAATTCGAATCTCTCGCCGCCCGCAAGCCCAATTTCCATTACCTGCCCACGCTAAGCCGCGCTGACGATAGCTGGAAAGGCCTTCGCGGCTACGTGCAGGATCACGTCGCCCGCATCGTAGAGGAACGCGCTGCCCGCCTCGGCCTCACGCTTCCCGTGCCTCCGCCCGACCCATCCGTGCTTCCTTCCGAACTCAAGTTCGACATCTACGCCTACATCTGCGGCCTCAACAACATGGTCGCCGGCGTCCGCGAAAAGCTGGCGAGCTACGGCTGGCACCGCAAGCAAATCATCTTCGAACGCTACGACTAACCGCCCACGCTTGCCGCGACGCTACCTCATCGCAAATTAAACAAATGTGTCATCCTGAGCGGAGCATGCTTGGGGCCCCAGCGCGCGAAAGCAGGACGGGGTAAGCACAGCGAACAATCCACTTTTGCATTTCAGTCCAAACTAGACCTGAAGTGTCATCCTGAGCGGAGCAGCTTGGGGCCCCAACGAAGTTGGGGTAAGCGGAGCGAAGGATCTGCTTTTGTAGTCGTAAGATTCCAGTGCTCAGCACCAGCACTATAAATTAAACAACTCCCGCAGCCGCTTCGTCTGCGCCCGGCTCACCGGAATCTCCGTCTGCTTCTTGTCATTCATCCGCAATTGATAAGTCGACTTGAACCACGGCACCACTTCGCGAATCTGGTTGATGTTCACCACAAAGCTGCGATGCGCCCGCCAGAACACCGCCGGATCCAGTTGATCCAGCAGCTCCTCGATCGTCCTGCACTTCGACTGCCCTTCGAACTGCTGCGTCACCACGCGAATCACGCCTTCTTCGATCTCCGCAAAGCAGATCTCCGCCTGGTCCACCAGCAGCAGCCTGCTCCCCGCCTGCACAATCAGCTTGGCCCGTTGTGTCCCGCGCCCCCCGCCCTGTGGACTCTTCAGCAGACTCAGCAGCGCGTCCAGTTGCGATTCGATCGGAGACTCGCCGCCTCCATTCGCCGCCCCACCGCCGTTGGTCATGCGCCCCCGCACTCTCTCCAGCGCTTTCTCCACGCGCACCCGGTCGAAAGGCTTCAGCAGGTAGTCCACCGCGTTCACATCAAATGCCCGCACCGCGTATTGGTCATACGCCGTCGCAAATACAAATTGCGGCAGCGGCCACCCATTGCCGTCTTTCTGTTTACGATGCCGCTCCATCACGCGCTGGATCACCGCAAATCCATCGAGCCCCGGCATCTGCACATCCAGAAACACGAGATCCGGATGATGCTCTTCAATCAACTCCACGGCCTCGATGCCGTTCGACCCCTGCGCCACCACATCAACGTCAGTCGCGGCCTCGAGCAGGTAGGCAAGCTCGTCGCGAGCCAGTTGTTCGTCGTCAATGATCAGTGCAGTGATCGTCATGCAGGGCGAAACCGCCGAACCGCGGCGCAACCATCAGTTTACCTCTCGTGCGCACTTATCGTTCAGACCTTACTTACGAACTGAAGCTGAGCGTCTCCACAGGCGATTCAACGAAGTCACGGGACCCAACTACCTCTACGACAGGCAGTCACAAAAGCTGAAGCCGAACGCAACTCCCCACGAAATCCGGGGTCTATGCTTGGCAACCGCGGGAAGCTCGACTCGCCAGAAGCCGGCTGCTCTGACATGTTCCGCGTCAAAATGCTGAACGAAGCAGAGATTCTGAAGGGCCGTCACATGAGCAATGAAAATAGCTCTGCCAATCGCACTTGTCGAGCTTTTGTGGTCATTGTCTTTGTGATGGTCGTCTGCGTTTTTCTTTTCGTGATTGGTATGTCCGAGCTCCCGTCCACCGGAATCCGGAGGCATTTTTCAACCGCTACGCGAGCCACGAATAGATAGTCAGCTTCCAAAGATGCAGCGCAAGTTGTGTTTGAGCAAATCTCAGCAAACGACGGCGCGTTTAGTTCCTGGTCCCAATCCCCTGCAGGTGCAGCCGCGCCGGCATCTGATCGTTCTCCAGTTCATGTCCACATCGCGTACAGAACTGGTCCGTCGCCCTCACCGTCCTGAAGCAATTCCCGCAACTCGCGGTCAACTGGTAATTGCACTGCGGGCAAAAATGGAAATCGCTCTGCACATGCGTCCCGCACGCCGCGCACTTCGATACCAGCGGCGCTCGCAGCAGGAAGTACAACACCGCCCCGATCCCTCCCGGCATCACAAAGCAGATCAGCATCCAGAACCGCGAACTCATCGCCCGCCGCGGCGCATCCTTGCTTACATACCCAACCATCAGGAAGTAGAGCGACGCCAGCAGCCCCCACGACAGGTTTAGATAAATCCGCAGTCCCAGCGGAGGAACATGGTGTGGTGTCTGCGGAAATACAATCCAAAAGTAGTATTCCACCAGCACAAAAACTGCCACTGCGGCCACAATCGACCACACCGGCACCAGCCGCGTATCTTCGTTCGTATTGATCAGTTCTGGTTCACGCATAAGACCTGCCCCTCGCCCGAGGGTTATTGCAGCAATTCGCCGTTGCCATTGCTATTCAATGGACGGAGAGCATTGCGCTGAAGTTGCGAGATTGGGCCCTTGTTTCGGCAAGTATAGTCCGGAAACCCTTAGGATCTCCGCCGCAGCCAGCCCGCAAGTAACGCCGAGCCCAGCAAAGCCGTAACTGAGAAGAATCCCCACACCGCCAGTTCGCTCATCAGGCTGGTCAAATGCTCTTCCTCAATCAGTGTGTCGGCTACCCACCATACCGGCGGTCCCACCACAAAAAACACCACCAGCGTAGCCGCCAGTGCCATCGCGCGAATCCGTTTCCGGCCCGCGCGCTGATCCTGCATAACCCCTGCCGACGCCATCACCACGCGCCGTGTCTTGTCTGCTGCTGACCGTTCGCGATCACCGCCGAATCCTGCCATGGCGTCTACCAGGTCTCCGCGAGTGACTCCGTCAGGTTTTTGCACTACCCGGATCACGGGCCCCGACGTCGTCATTGTCATACGGCCTCAGGGCGATGAGCCTGCGCGCGTTCCAGACGCGGCTTAATCGACGCCATCCCGCGATACAGCCGCGATTTAACCGTAGACAACGGCGCCCGCGTCACTTTCGCAATCTCTTCAAGCGAGAGGTCTTCGTGGAATCGTAGCACCAGCACTTCGCGATACAGCGTATCCAGTTGCAGCAGCGCCGCCGCAATCTGCTCGCGGTCTTCCACGTTCGACATCCGGTCAAACGGGCCCGGACCCTGATCGGCAACTTCGAATGCCATGGGCCGATCGTCTTCTCCGCCAGCCTCAAACAATTCGTCCAGGCTGCTCATGGTCCGCTTCCGCCGCTGATCAATCACCAGGTTGCGCGCAATCGTAAACAGCCACGTCTCAAACCGCGCCTTGCCATTGAACTGCCCGCCGCGCGTCAGCACCCGCATCCAGACTTCCTGGAAAAGGTCCTCTGCCATCTCACGGTTACCCGTCAAAAACAGCAGGTAACGCAGCAGCCGGTGTTGAAAACGCACGATAAGCTCGTCCAGAAGTCCCGGATCCTGCCGCTTAAGTCCTTCCGCAACAGCAAGATTCTCCTGCCGCACCAGCTCCTCGGCAGCGGATACAGCGCCCGGTACAAACAACGATCGTATGGCCGAAACGGTACTCATCTTGCTCAATTAGACGACATTCCTCGCCCCAAAGCCGCAAAAAAGAAAGCGTTTGCACCACAAATACAGCTATTCCAAACGTATTTGCCTGAAATTTAAGAACCCATCCGCGGCGCATGTGATCCAAGTGGAAGTTGTTCACTTCATATGGAGGCGCTATGCCGACGATCAAAACCAAAGACGGCGTCGAGATCTTCTACAAGGACTGGGGTTCGGGCCAGCCAATCGTGTTCAGTCACGGCTGGCCGTTGTCGGCCGATGATTGGGACGCACAGATGTTGTTCTTCCTCAGTCATGGCTATCGCGTAATTGCGCACGATCGCCGTGGCCACGGGCGCTCCACCCAGACCGCTGACGGCCACGACATGGACCATTACGCCGATGACCTGGCCGCGCTTACAACCCATCTCGACCTCAAAAACGCCATCCATGTCGGTCATTCGACCGGTGGCGGCGAGGTGGTTCATTATCTGGCGCGGCATGGCGAAAGCCGCGTGGCCAAGGCTGCAATCATCAGCGCGGTTCCGCCGCTGATGCTGAAAACTCCGGCAAACCCGCTCGGCCTTCCCAAATCAGTGTTCGACGATCTGCAAGCCCAACTCGCAGCCAGTCGAACCCAGTTCTACCGTGACCTGCCGGTTGGACCTTTCTATGGCTACAACCGGCCCGGCGCGAAACCATCTGAGGCCGTCATCCAGAACTGGTGGCGTCAGGGCATGATGGGCGGCGCCAAAGCGCACTATGACGGCGTTGTCGCTTTCTCCCAAACCGATTTCACAGAAGACCTCAAGAAGATCACCATTCCGGTCTTAGTGATGCATAGCGAAGACGACCAGATCGTCCCCTATGTTGCTTCCGGACCACTCTCCGCAAAGCTGCTCAAAAACGGAACCTTGAAGACCTACAAGGATTTCCCCCACGGGATGCCCACGACCCAGGCCGCCACCATCAATGCCGATCTGTTGGCTTTCCTCAAGAAATAAGAAGCACGCGGTTCGGTTGGAGAGAGCCGGTTGCTGGGGCGGGTGCTGCCCGCCGGGTAAACTCTCTCCCATGATGTTCACCAAGCGTCTCCGCGACGGCGTTCGTTGCGGAGACATCACCCTGAGCGTCCGCATCTGGAAGTCCCCGCGCGTAAAAGTCGGCGGACGCTACCCCATGGAAGAAGGCCAGATCGAGATCGACTCCATTGACCCCATAGGCTTCCCCGACATCACACCCGAACTCGCCCGCGCATCCGGCTTTCTCGGAGTGCTCGATCTCTTGAAGGTAGCCAAACATGGCAGCGGCGAAAAAATCTACCTGGTCCGCTTCCACTACATCCCCCCCGCCAAACGCAAATCCCCCAAGCCGCCGGCGATTCCGCACAAAAAATCTCGTCATCCCGAACGACCCTGAACGGAGTGAAGGGGAGTCGAAGGACCTGCTTCTTTACTCTGTCGACTCTCTCACCGATTTAGTCTGTTTCCAGGCCCGCCCTGACTACCAATCCCCAACCCGAGCTCCTGCAAAGTAGAACGAAGCCCCGCCCTTCCGATCTTGCCGCAATCCTCCTCGCCATCAGCGGCTTCACCTGCTGGGTCTTTGCCGACAGCATCATGAAAATAGTGGGTCGTTCCACCCTCCCGGCATATCAGGTCATCGGATTCCTCGGCCTCTTCGTCACCGGTTTTCTAGTCGCCTACACTCTCGCCCGCCGCGACATGTCGTCGCTCTGGCCGCAGCGGCCACGTCGCCAACTCATCCGCTCCAGCCTCGATCTCGTCAACAATCTCTGCGTTGTGGTTGCCCTGCGCCATGTGCCGCTCACGCTCTTCTACATCCTCGTCTTCATGTCCCCGGGAGTCATCACCATTCTTGCGGCCATTTTCCTGCATGAGAATCCCGGCCTGCGAAAATCGCTGGCCATCGCCATCGGATTCGTGGGCGTAGTCATCGCCGTCAATCCCTTCGGCTCTACGCGCCAGGGTGACTGGATCGGCTACGCCGCATGCCTGACCTGCGTCGCTTGCTTTTCCGTCAACATGGTCTGGTCCCGCGTTCTTACGCAGACCGAATCTCCCGAGAGCCTCACCATCTTCTCCGGCGTCGTGATGGCCCTGGCTGGATTCGGCTGCATGCTCTGGCACGCCGAGCCTCTCACCCCGCATCTGGTCCTCGCGCTCGTCATCATGGGTGCATTCGGCGCCACTGGAAGCATCTGCTTCTTCGTCGCCCTCCGCCATACCACGGCGTCCAACGTTTCCCAATACCACTACACCCAGTTAGTCACTGGTGCCATTGTCTCTTTCCTCATCTTTCGCGAAATCCCGACGCCGTGGATGATCCTCGGCGGCGCACTCATCGTAGCGTCGGGCGTCTACATCGCTCTCCTCGCGTCTCGATCTGCATGAATCTGGATCTTCCAAGCAGGCGATGACTCGACACCGCTTGATGTCCCCGGAACCAGAACTTGTCATTTCGACCGGAGCCCAAAGGGCGAAGCGGAGAAACCCGCAGTTGTTTTTCGCGATTCCCGCGTAGCATCAGTTCCGAATAAGCCACGACGCGGGGATTTCGCTGTATAGCGCGGCCTTCACTTGCCAAGAGAACTGTCATCTTGAGCGCAGCGAAAGATCTGCGGTTGTCCTTGGCATCTCATTCACCCAAAACTTCCCTATCGCCCACAATCCTTTCAAGATGTCGCCGACGGGAGTTCGAAGCGCGAATGATCGCCAAACGGAAATTAGGGACCAGTGGAGAATTGCCGATTCGACGCTTAGTTGTTTTCAGAAAGCATACAGCGGCCCGCCCATTTCAATCGTCATGACCGCCGCCTCGCATTTCTCGTAATCTCACTGCAATCGCCGGCGAAATTCCTCTCTAGTTTTTGCAGGAGATTCGCGCTTCCGTCGCACAATGAAGACAGAACTGTGAACTCCATGAAGTCCAAATCATCAAAGTCCTTCAAAGCCTCCCTCGAAGCCACCGACACCTCGCCCCGTTGGGTCATCGCTCGCGTCCCCATCGACCTCAAGAAGGCGTGGCCCATGTGGAAGAGCCGCCGAGTCTCCGGCGAGATCAACGGATTCGCTTTCAAAACCGCGCTGATCCCTGCCACAAAAGGCCACGGCCACGTGCTCATTGTGAACAGGAAAATGCAGGCCGCTGCCGGCGTCCGCGCAGGCGACCGCGCCCTCATCAGGCTCACTCCCGATCTCGGTGAACTCGTCATCGACCTGCCACCGGAGTTCGCCAAAATTCTCAAATCCGATCGCGCCTTGAAGAAATGGTTCGTTGCCATGAGTCCCTCCATGCGCAAAGGTCTCACCAACTTGATCGCCGACGCCAAGTCCAAAGAAACCCGTCAAAAGCGCGCTGAAGCGATGGCCGAATGCCTGATGTTGGCCATGGAAGGCGAACTGGAACCTCCACCGATTCTGCGTGCTCAATTCCAAATTCAACCCGAAGCCCGCCGCGGCTGGGATCTCATGACCCCCACTCAGCGCAAGAATCATTTGCTCGGCATCTTCTATCCCCAGACCGTCGAAGGCCGCGAACGCCGTGCCGCCAAAGCCATCGAAAACTGCCTCGCGGTAGCCCGTCGCCACTCGCGGCAATAGCTAGAGCCATCTACACTAAAGCCATGGAAGTTCTCTACGGCGTACACCCGGTGGCCGAGGCTCTCAAGGCCGGTCGGCGCCGCTTCGATCACGTTATTGTCGCCGCCGAGCGCCACGACGACCGCCTCGCGCGGCTCGTCGCCGATTGCAAACAAGCCGGCGTGCGCGTTCGCCAGGAACCCCGCGAACACCTCACGCACCTCGCAGGCACCGCCGCTCATCAGGGCGTCGTAGCTCTTGTCCGTCCGCAGGAAGCGTTGGCGATTGAAGACCTCTTCACCACGCCCGATCCCTCGCAGCCGCGCCTGCTCCTCGCCCTCGATGGCGTCGAAGATCCGCAGAATCTAGGCGCGCTTCTCCGCGTAGCCGATGGTGCCGGCGTCGATGGCGTAGTCCTCACCGAGCGCCGCGCCGCGCCCCTCAGCCCCGTTGCCGTGAAAGCCAGCGCCGGAGCCTCCGAACACCTGCGCATCGCGCGCGTCGTCAATCTTGTCCGCGCCTTGCAGGAGTTGAAAGAACAGAACATCTGGGTCATCGGCCTCGACGAACGCGGTACCTCCGACTACGACCAGTTTGATTTCAGCGGCGACTGCGTCCTCGTCCTTGGCCGCGAAGGCGCCGGCCTCCACGATCTCGTCCGCCGAACCTGCGATCACCTGCTTCGCATCCCCATGGCCGGAGGCGTCAGCTCTCTCAACGTCTCCACAGCCGGCGCAGTGGTTCTCTACGAAGCCGCCCGCCAGCGTCGCGCTGCCACGCGTCAGCCCGTCGACGCTCGCCACAGCGGCGCTCCGGCGTCCAAGAAGAAACAGAAAGGCCTGGGTTCATGAAGTTGTCCCTCGCCCGGACGCTGGCAATTACATCCGTCGCCGCGCTCCTGGCCGTTGTCCCCGTCAAGGCACAAACCCCTGCTGCCCCCACTCCCGCCAGCCCGAAGCCGAGCCAGCCGCAGCCCAGTCAAAGCCAGCCAAATCAAAGCCAGTCCGGTTCTGACGAACCAAGTCCCAGCCAGCCGGGTCAAGCCCCGCCACCCGCACAGCCATCCGGCAAGGTCCTCTTCCAGCGTTCGCTCGACCCCAATGGCGACACCGTCAGCACCACAGGCCCCGCCGCCAAGCCCGCCGCTCAACCTGCCGAGGCTTCAACTGTCGCGGACGCCGATCGCCAGTCCGTCAATATCGTCGGCCTCGATCTCGATGTCCATCTCAATACGCCGGCCCAGCAACTCGCCGCCCGCGCCCTCGTAACCGTTCGCAATGCAGGCACATCGCCGCTGTCCCGCGTTCCGCTCCAAATCTCATCGTCACTTAACTGGGAGCGCATCCGTATCGATGGCCGCGATCTATCCGTTCCCGCTGCCACTATTAATTCCGACTCCGACCACACCGGCCAGCTTCACGAGGTTGTCATCCCCCTTGAGCGGCCGCTTGCCCCCGGCGCATCCGTTCAACTCGACGTCACTTACTCCGGCGCTGTTTCCGCCACTGCGCGTCGTCTCATATCCGTTGGAACGCCTGAAGATTCCGCCGCTCACTCCGACTGGGACGTGATCAGCCCCGAGTTCACAGGTCTGCGCGGATTCGGCAACGTTGTCTGGTATCCCGTTTCCAGCACGCCCGTGATCATCGGAGATGGAGCGCGACTCTTCGACGAGATCGGCAAGCAAAAACTCCATGCCTCTGGAACCGCCTTCCGTCTCCGCCTGACCGTCGAATTTCCCCATAGACAGGCCCCCAACATCGCGGTCGTCAACGGCCATGCGGTCTCATTAAAGGTTTCCGACCCGCAGAGCTTGAGTGCTGACGTACCGGGCGTCGCCACCGCCGACACCGGTCCGCTGACCTTGTCCTTTGAGTCGCCAAGCCTGTTTGTAGCGACACGCACCGCGCACCCCGGACCACACATTACGGCCTACACCCTCCCCGAAGACGAAGCCGCCACAGGCAACTGGCTGGCCGCCGCAACCGACGTCGTTCCCATGATTGAGCGTTGGCTTGGCCCCGATCCACGCACCCAGCTCACCGTGCTCGATCTGCCAGATCCAGACGATGTTCCTTGGGAATCCGGCCCCCTGCTCGTCATCCCCGTTCGCGATGCGCCCCCCAATCAGCTTTCAGCAATCCTGTCTCACGCCTTGACGCATGCATGGATGGCGCCCGAACCCTACTGGCTCAATGAAGGAACGGCCAACTTCATGGGCACGCTCTGGGACGACCGCCAGCACCATCGCGACCAGGCGCTCAGCACCCTCGAAGCCGGCCGCCAGGCACTCGCTCTTGCTGAGCCGTCCAGCCCCGCAGAGGGCGCCGGTCAACCTCTCGCGAGTGCGATCTCTCCCGTCTACTACCGCACCAAGGCCGCCTACATCCTGTGGATGCTGCGCGATCTGGTCGGCGACGACGCGCTCGCCACCGCTCTCCGTGCCTCCAACGCAGCGGAACCCGCCAAAATCGACCAGCATGCCGGTTCGCCTTCCTCATTTCAGGCGTTTTTAAAGGCTGCAGGCCCGCGCAATTTGAATTGGTTCTTTGCCGACTGGATCGACGCCGACCACGGCCTCCCCGACCTGACCATCGACAGGATTTTCCCCAACGCAGTCCAATCCGGAAACTGGCTCACCTCGGTCACCATCTCCAATGCTGGCTACGCGGCAGCCGAAGTTCCCGTCACCGTTCGTTCCGCGACCAACAACACCACCGAGCGCGTCTTCGTTCCCGCCCGCGGTACGGTTACACCGCGCATTCTCGTTCAAGGCAAGCCGATTGAAGTTCAGCTCAACAACGGCACCGTTCCGGAGACACAAGCCAGCGTGCACGTCACGCATCTTGACCAAAAACCGGAACCCGAGCCATCAGCCACTGCGCCGCAGTGATTGTAAATTCAAGCTTGAGACTTGGATAACAACCTTGTCTCCACCCAAAGTCTGATGCGCGTTCCAGCACCCGGTCCGTACGATAGGCGAACCATGGAGGTCGATCCCCAAACCAGGCGGCAGATGGGCGTGTGGGCGGCGACAGCTGTCGTCACCGGCGAAGCCATCTCGCTTGGCATCTTCCTCACGCCGGCGGCAATGGCCCGCTCCCTTGGATCGCCGGCGCTGCTCGCTGCCGTGTGGTGCGGCATGGCTGTCATCACGCTGGCCGGCGCACTCTGCTTTACCGAGCTTGCTGTCCGCAATCCCCAGGACGGCGGCGAGTATGTCTATCTCCGCCGAGGCTTCGGCCGGCATGTCGCCTTCCTTTACGGTTGGATGGCCGCCGTCGTTATGTATCCCGGTGTGGCTGCTGCGCTCTCAGTCGGCACGGTGCCCTATATCCAGGCGCTCGTCCCGTTACCCGCTTTTGTCGCAAGAGCCCTCCCCGCTCTGATCCTGCTCACTCTCGGCGCGATCAACTACTTCGGCACCCGCTTGAGCAGCGGCGTAATGACAGCCCTCAACTGGCTCAAGGTTCCCGTGCTCGCCGCTCTCGTTGGATGGGCTTTTCTTTCCGGTCACGCCACAATGGCCAATGTTGCACCGTTCATGGCGCGCCGCCCCGGCTCCGATCCGCTGATCGATGGAATCGCTGGAGCTGCCATCAGTGCCTTCTTCTGCTTCGGCGGCTGGTGGGAGGCTGGTAAAATCGCCGGCGAGGTCCGCAATCCATCACGCAACCTCGCAGTTGCATTTTCCGGAGGCGTGCTGATTGTTACCGCGATTTACCTGCTGCTCAGCTTCGCCTTCGTCGCCGTTGTCCCCATGCAGCAAATCCAATCCAACACGGCGTTCGTTGCCTTATTTGGCCAGGCCCTCTTCGGTTCCTCAGGAGCGCGCATTTTGTCGATGTGTGTTGTGCTCTGCGTCGTCGGCGGTCTCATGGTGCTTAGCATGGCCGTTCCACGCGTGACCTATGCGCTTGCCCGGGGAGAAGCAGGCACATCATCCACAGGCCCTCTGGCCGCCTTCGCGCGTCTGCATGCCCGCTTCGGATCTCCTGCCAACGCGGTCCTGCTGCAGACGGGAATGGCGTTGCTCGTCCTCATGCTCGGCGCCTTCGACCGCATCCTCGCTTTCATCATTTTTTCCGCCGTCGTATTTCTCGCACTTACTGCAGCAACGCTGTTCCGCACCATCACGCCCGTGCGCAGGTGGTGGTATCCCCTGGCTCCCATTGTTTTCATCGCCGGCAGTGGAATTCTCGCCATCATGCTCCTGATGCACAACCCCGGCTCCGCGCTTCTCGGTGCCGCTGTTGTGCTCTGTGGTTTGCCTGTCCGCTGGTTACTCACCCGCCGCGCTGAACTCGCGCGCTCGGTAGTAACCAATTCCGTCTCAACGTGATTTCGTTTTCCACTGTCCACTGTCCACTGTCACTGTCACTGTCCACCACCCACCACTGACAACCGGAGTCCTCATGCCCCACATCTCCCTCCCCCCTGAACACATCGGCATTCGCGGCGCCATGGCCTATCGCCCTGAAACCGCGCGCCCCCTCAACGATCTCGTCGAGATCCTGCTCACTGGCCCTGGCACCCTCAGCAAAGGCGAGCGAGAACTCATTGCCACCTATGTTTCCAGCCGTAACTGTACTCACTTCTGCGCCAGCATCCACGGAGCCATCGCCGCGGCCCATCTTGGCGGCGACGAAGCGCTCGTAAAGCAGGTGAAGATTGACTTTACCAAGGCTGAAATCAGCCTCAAGCTCAAAGCGCTCCTTGTGATTGCCGGGAAAGTTCAGAAGGATGGGAAGCTCGTAACCGCCGCAGACGTCAATGCCGCGCGCAATCTCGGAGCGACCGATCTTGAAATTCACGACACCGTTTTGATCGCCGCAGCGTTCTGCATGTACAACCGCTATGTCGATGGCCTCGGCACCGTGCAGCCCGACGACGAAGCGCTCTATCGCGAACGCGGACGCATGGTAGCCCGCAATGGCTACGTCAACACCAGCAACGAGTACCTGGAGCCAGTTCACAGTTCGTAGTTCGCAGTAAGCGTTGAATGGCTTTCGTACGAGAAGGTGTTTCAAAAACCAGTTTTGTAACAAGGGCACGGCTTTAGCCGGGCCGAATAGAAGCTATCAGGCAGAGGGTTTAACCCCTGAGGGGGTTCGCGACCAATGCACCTGTCAATTTTGGAAAGCTCTAAAAGCTTTGAACTGACCACTGGAGGTTTCATGCCCCACATCAATCTGCCCGAAGGCCTGCCCGGCATCAGCGCCGGATTCGCATTCCGTCCTGAAACCGCTAAGCCCATGCGCGAACTCGCCGACATTCTGCTCCATCAACCCAACTCGCTCGCACCCGGCGAGCGCGAACTGATCGCGACCTATGTTTCATCGCGTAACTGCACCACATTCTGCGCCTTGAGCCACGGAGCAGCCGCGGCCAATCATTTCGGTGATTCCGGAATTGTGGAGAAGGTAAAGTCAAACTTTCTTGAAGCGCCCATCAGCGCCAAGCTCAAAGCCCTCTTGATCATCGCCGGCAAAGTGCAGCAGGACGGGAAATTGGTGTCCGAGTCAGACGTACAGGCCGCTCGCACTCTGGGTGCCACCGACCTCGAGATTCACGACACCGTTCTTATCGCCGCCGCGTTCTCCATGTACAACCGCTACGTCGACGGACTCGACACCGTGCAGCCCACCGACCCCGGAATGTACGAGCAGATGGGAAAGCACCTGGCAGAAGAAGGCTACACCACGCCTTCAATTCGTCAGCCGGTTGGCGCGGCATAGTGCAAGGAAATTGCAACCGATGGGTTGCGCAAGAGCAGAGTCTTGCACAGCCATTGGTTCCGGCGTGTATTCCACTGCCGGTCGCCTATTCCTTGTTCTCCGCATTCCGGCCCTTCACCTTGAACCAGATCGGCGTGCCCTTAAATCCAAATGCCTCGCGGATCTGGTTTTCTAGAAACCGCTCGAATGCAAAGTGCAGCTTGATGTCGCGGTCCGTGAACAGCACGAACGTCGGCGGCGCTACCGCGGCCTGCGTCATGTAATAGATCCGAATGCGCTTGGCCATCGGCACCGGAGCCCGCTGAAAGTCGATCTTTTCGAGGAAGCGATTCATCTGCCCGGTGGTCACGCGCTTGCGTCGTTCCGCGGCGACGGCCTTCACTTCCTTCAGAACGCGCGGCATTCCGGTCTTTTCAAGCGCTGAAAGAAAAATCACTGGTGCGTAGTCGAGGTACTTCAGCGCTCGCCTCAGCTGCTCTTCCCAGATCGCACGATCTGCAGGAGCCTTTCCGTCTGTGCGATTCGTCGTTACTGCATCCCACTTGTTCACGATGATGATGACGCTGCGGCCACTCTCGTGCGCATAGCCGCCAATCGTTGCGTCCGCACCGGTTACGCCCTCCGTCGCGTCAATCACCAACAGCGCAACGTCAGCCGCTTCAAGGTGCCGCCGCGCCATCACCACGCTCATTTTTTCGGCCATCAGGTGCGTCTTGCCCTTGCGCCGGATTCCCGCCGTATCCACAAAACGCAACGTGTCGCCTTCAAACTCAATCGCCTCGTCCACCGCATCGCGTGTCGTTCCGGCGATCGGCGAAACAATGGCCCGCGATGTTCCCGTCAGCGCATTCAGCAGAGTCGACTTGCCCACATTAGGCCGCCCGATGATGGCCACCGCCGTTTCGCGCTGTTCAAATTCGCCGTGGGTACGAATCAATTTGTCGTGTTCATCATCTTCCGCACCTGCCTCAAGTGACCCGGCTTCTGAAATCTTGGCGTCCTCGGCGGCTTCCTCTGCAATCTCCGCCTCCGTGGCGGGAATCGCCTCCGCGATAGCGTCCAGCAGATCGCCGATGCCTAGCCCGTGCTCCGCGCTGATGGCATACACGTTCTTGATGCCCAGCTGGCGGAAATTCTCCGCCGCATAGGCCATTGCCTCGCCCTCGATCTTGTTCACCGCCAGAAACACCGGCTTCTTGCTGCGCCCTAACAGCCGCACCAGGTCATAATCCGGACTGGCGAGTTCGGTGCGCGCATCCACGACCATCACCAGCGCCTGCGCTTCTTCCAGAGCCACTTTCGCCTGGTTATAGATCTCCGTCGGAATCAGCTCCGGGTCGTCCGGAACAATGCCTCCCGTATCCACAATCCGAAACCGCCGCCCCATCCACTCGCATTCGCCGTAGATGCGGTCCCGCGTAATGCCCGGCTCGTCGCCCACAATCGAGCGACGGCTCTTCGTCAACCGGTTGAATAGCGTGGACTTGCCCACGTTGGGCCGCCCCACAATGGCCACCAGCGGAAGCGCTTCGGCTCCGGGCCGCGTGGGAATTACCGATCTGCGATACGTAGGCAAAGCATTCTCCAAATCCAGGACAGCTCTTCCAGTCTACCGTCCGAGAAGGCCTGTGCCCCATTCATCGCGGCTTTTCGCGATGAGTGGGTTTTGCAGTCTCCAGACAGCCTCGCAGCGTCTCCAGTTCCAACCCTCAATGTCGATATAGGACCTATGATGGAATAGCACCCGCCGATGGCCTCCTCCCAAACTTCAACCCGCACCCTGCCAACGCTCCACGAGTTCTTTTCGCCCGGCGGCATTCTTTCCAAATCTCCCTTGCCCTACGAATACCGTCCCGGCCAGTTGGAAATGGCCAAAGCCGTCGAGCGCGCCCTCACAGAGCGCCGTCATCTCATCGTCGAGGCCGGTACCGGCACCGGCAAAACCCTCGCCTACCTGCTTCCCGCTCTCCGCACCGGCCAGCGCATCATCGTCTCCACTGGAACCAAAGCTCTGCAGGACCAGCTCTTCTTCCGCGACGTGCCATTCCTCGAATCGTTGCTGGGAAATCTGCAGGTCTGCTACATGAAGGGCCGCGCCAACTACCTCTGCCGCCACAAGCTCGTTGTTCTGCGCGACCAGCCGATTCTGTCTGGATTGGAAGAGATCGACCAGTATCGCCAGATCGCGGAGTGGGAGAAGACCACCGAAACCGGCGACCGCTCCGAGCTTTCCGAACTCCCCGAGTCGAGCGCCCTCTGGCACAAGCTCGACGCACGCAGCGACGCCTGCCTCGGCAGCACCTGTCCCGACTACCGCCGCTGCTTCATCACCGAGATGCGTCGCCGCGCCCTCGAGTCCGACATCATCATTGTCAACCATCACCTGTTCTTCGCCGACCTGGCCGTCAAGCAGCAGGCCAGCGGAGCTCCTGACGCTGGTATCCTGCCCGAGGCAGCCGCGGTCATCTTCGACGAAGCCCATGAACTCGAAGACGTCGCCTCCAGCTATTTCGGCCTTTCCGTCAGCAACATCCGATTCGAAGAGCTCGCCCGCGACACAGACACTCTGCTCCGCGCCAAGCCCGGAGCCGAAAGAATGCCCGCCGCGACTCAGCAACTCCGCGATCGCGCCCGCATGTTTTTCTCCAGCCTCCCCAGCAATGGCGACGGCCGTCAGCCCTTCGACAATCGCGAAGAGTTCCTCGAAACCTCCGGCGATCTCTACCTCTCCCTGCGCACCACGCTGCGCCTGCTCGAGTCAGAGATGGATCTGCTCACCGACATCGACGAGGCTCCCGGCCTGCGCAAGCGCGTCGCCCGCCTGCGAACCGAGCTTGAATTCCTGCTCGAATCGAATTCCAGCAACATGGTCTACTGGCTCGAACGCCGCACCGGCTTGCAACCCGCGGAAAGAAACACCGCTTTGAAAGGGCATGACTTCAGTCGTGCCGAAAAGGCCGCCAAATGACCGGGGCTTTTGCCCCTGGGGGACGTTCAGCCTCAGCTCGCGGCGGGGCACGCACCACTTTTCTGCAGGCCACGCCGATCGACGTTTCAGAATTGCTCCACGAGATGGTCTTCGAAACCATTCCCACCGCGATTCTCACCTCCGCAACGCTAACCGTGCAGGGCGGCTTCGAGCACATCCGCAAGCGACTCGGCATGACCGACGCCCGCGAACTCGTCGTACCTTCGCATTTCCGTTATGGCGAGCAAGCCCTGCTCTATCTGCCGCCCAACATGCCCGACCCGCGCGATCCAGATTTCCCCGAGGCCGCCGCCAACACCATCCGCCGCGTCTTGGAGCTGTCGAAAGGCCGCGCCTTCTGCCTCTTCACCAGCTACGCGCAGATGCGTGACCTCTACGAGCGCCTGCTTCCGGTACTCGACTACCCGATCCTGCTCCACGGCACCGCGCCTCGCAAGGCTCTGCTCGAACAATTCCGCACCACGCCCAACGCCGTGCTCTTCGGCACCTCAAGCTTCTGGCAGGGAGTAGACGTGCAGGGCGAAGCGTTAAGCTGCGTCATCATCGACCGCCTGCCTTTCGCAGTCCCCAATGATCCTGTAGTTCAGGCCCGCATGAAAGCCATAGAAGAAGCCGGCGGCAAACCCTTCTTCGACTACCAGGTCCCCTCCGCAGTGCTAACGCTGAAGCAAGGCTTCGGTCGCCTCATCCGCTCGCTGGAAGATCGCGGCGTGCTGGTGCTCCTCGACCCGCGCATAACAAAGCAGCGATATGGCCAGGCATTCCTGCAGAGCCTGCCGCCCTACCGTATGACCGCAACGATCACAGACGTGGAAACATTCTTCAGCAATTGAGGGATCTTGTTATCGGAATGTCATCCTGAGGCGAAGCCGAAGGATCTGCGGTTGTTTCTAACTCTCCATGTGATCCGATGCGCGGAGATATTCTGTATTGAGAACCAATGAAGATCACTCCCAATGACGTCCTCCTAGTCATCGACGTACAAAATGATTTCTGCCCCGGCGGCGCACTTGCCGTTGCCGACGGCGATGCCGTCATCGACCCCATCCACCGCGCCGCCCAACATTTTCAGCACATCATCCTCACGCAGGACTGGCACACTCCCGACCACAATTCCTTCGCCTCCGCCCATCCCGGTAAAAAGCCCTTTGAGCAAATCGAACTCCCCTACGGCTCGCAAACTCTATGGCCCGACCACTGCGTACAGGGCACCAGCGGAGCAGACTTCCACCCCGCGCTTCAACTCACCCGCGCCGAGCTCATTCTGCGCAAAGGCTTCCGCCGCGCCATCGACTCCTACTCCGCCTTCTTTGAGAACGACCGCACCACCGCGACCGGCCTCGCCGGATATCTGCGCGAACGCGGCCTCAAACGCGTCTTCCTCGCCGGCCTCGCCTACGATTACTGTGTCGGCTACTCCGCCCTCGATGCCCGCCGACTCGGTCTGCCCGTCGTGATTCTCCGCGATGCCTGCCGCGCCATCGATCTCAACGGCTCCGTCGCAGAAATCGAGCGGCAATTCGCCGCCGCCGGTGTTGAGCTGATGAACACCGCGGACATCTCCGTCTGACCTGCCAGACCTTTCTGACCGGAAGCCGTAAAATCGCCACAGGCCCTCACTTCAAAAATGTCCCGCAACTTCTACATCCTGGCCGCCGCACTCGCGCTTCTTCGCGCTGCTCGCCGGCGGCATGACGCTGATCCCGTCGAGCTTTCAGCCCGGCCTGCCTGCCAACGGCTCCCTGTGGCGGACGGTCGCGTTGCTGATGATGCTGGCGGCGCTGGCCTGCGCGCTCATCGGCGTCATGAGCAACCTCTTCGAGCAGGTTGACCGCCGCAGCGAAGAACAGCGTCAGAGCGCTCGCCAAAAACGCAAAGACGCTCGCCCGCCCAGCGAAGAACATTGAAGCCAAACGCTTTGCATGCGGCAAGGAAGCAAATTTCACGCGAAGGAAATAGAATCAAGAAAGGCGGGGACGCTTTCCCCGCAACAGGATCGGATCGCTGATGTATGAAGTCACCGTGGAGGCCGGCTTTTCCTCCGGGCATTTTCTTCGCAACTATCGTGGCAAGTGCGAGAACCCGCACGGGCACAACTACAAGGTGCGCGTGACGCTCCATGGCAAGGAACTGGACCAGGCCGGTCTGCTGCTCGACTTCAAACTGCTCAAGCAGGTGATGCGCCCCGTCGTCGACCGCATCGACCACCAGATGCTCAACGATCTCGAGCCATTCACCGAACTGAATCCCTCGGCCGAAAACATCGCCAAGTATTTCTACGACCAGACCAACGAGCAGCTAGCCGAAATGACCAAGGGCCGCGTGCGCGTAAAAGACTGCACCATCTGGGAGACTGACACCACGACCGCCACGTATTTCGAGTAGGGATCAATTGCCATACTTTCCCGCTCAGGTGTCATCCTGAGCGTGGCGAAGGATCTGTGGTTGTCTTCGTTATGTCCGAGTTGACGGTCATACGCTAACTCCGAAGTGGATTTGAAAGGGCACGACTTCAGTCGTGCCGCCAGAGCCGCCATAACCACCGGGCTTCAGCCCCGGAGGGACATTCTGGTGTAACTTCCGCATCAGCGGTGATTCGCACCAATCAAACTCAAACGCACTGTCATGCTGAGCGCAGCGAAGCATCTGCGGTTGTCATCGTTATGTCCGAGTTGACGGTCATACGCTAACTCGAAGTGGTTTTGAAAGGGCACGACTTTAGTCGTGCCGCCAGAGCCGCCATAACCACCGGGCTTCAGCCCCGGAGGGACATTCTGGTGTAACTTCCGCATCGGCGGTGATACGCACCCAATCAAACTCAAACGCACTGTCATGCTGAGCGCAGCGAAGCATCTGCGGTTGTCTTCGTTATGTCCGAGTTGACGGTCATACGCTAACTCCGAGAGTGGTTTTGAAAGGGCACGACTTTAGTCGTGCCGCCAGAGCCGCCATAACCACCGGGCTTCAGCCCCTGAGGGACATTCTGGTGTAACTTCCGCATCGGCGGTGATACGCACCCAATCAAACTCAAACGCACTGTCATGCTGAGCGTAGCGAAGGATCTGCGGTTGTCATTCGTTATGTCCGAGTTGACTGCACCGCGTAATCAGCTTTAGGTGGACACTAGTGATCCGACATTGCGTCGTCGATCACGACGGACTTCGCGATTACGGCACTTTTCGCGTGCACAACTGGCTGGTCGATTCGTTTTGGGTAGAAACGAGCAACGGAATTGGTGGGCAGACGCGAACTTGCAGTTGTCAGGCAGCGGTGCCACTGCTATCGCGATCAGTCTTCCGGCGAATGAGAATGGCTACGGCGATGCATGGCACGTTGCAGGAAAGCTGTGCTTTCATGGGCGCGTTTGTGCGGTCTGTGGCAATACGCCAGATACAGGCTCATCGCAGCATACGCTTCGAGTAACAGTGAATGGCGGAATGCGTTGCAATGTCAGCCGGAGTCGAATGGTCGTTAGAGCTGAAGTTGGCGTCAACTGAATAGTCGCTACCCGGGCGGATGGTCGACAACTCGGAAGTCGGCCGATTTTGGGCATCGCACGCACAAGCGCAGATCCTTCACCGCGTTCAGGATGGGCACGCATAAATCGAGAAAGATGATCGCTAAATTCCAAGCGCCTGTACGGCCGACTGATGGTTGGACTGTAGCCTTCAGCTTCGTTTCCTGCCAAGCCCCGCGCACGCGTTCCTTCTGAAGCAATCAGCCGCATGATCGTTGACCATTCCCGCAGCCTGCATCCACGCATACACGATCACCGGCCCGACGAATTTAAATCCGCGCCGCTTCAACTCCTTCGACATGGTGACCGAGAGCGGAGTCTCCGCCTGAACTGGCCCTGTGTTCTGAATCGGCTTCCCACCAGCGATCCCCCACGCCCACGTAGAAAAATCGATCCCGGCATCTCTCATCTCAAGAAAAATGCGCGCTCCCTGTATCGTCGCCTCAATCTTCGCCCGTGCGCGAATGATTCCCGGATTCGCCATCAAGCGCTCGATATCAGCTTCCTTGAATCGAGCCACCTTCACAGGATCAAACTGCTTGAAAGCCTTTCGAAACTCATCGCGCTTCCGCAGCACAATGATCCACGCGAGGCCGGCCTGGAATCCCTCTAGCATCAAGAGTTCCCAAAGCGCACGGCTGTCAAACTCCGGCACGCCCCACTCCTCATCGTGGTAGGCCCGCAGCAGCGGATCGCTCTCAGCCCATTTGCATCGATGTTTCTCTGGCATGGCTCAAGATTAACTGCAGAAGGCCGCTACTTCATCTCTTTCGACTTCGATTTCAGATACGTGTCGAAGGGAATTTCGAAGTAGAACAGCTCGTTGCCGGCAGAGTCGCGCAGCTTGTGCAAGTTCATCTTGGCGCCCTCCAGCGGATGATCGAGCTGCGAAACATCGTAGAAAAGAAAGCCTGCCCGCGTAGTGTGCGGTTCAACCACCAGCGCCTGGTATTCGAACTGATTGAAGTCTTCCTCAATGTCTTTGTTGCTGGCCTTCGGTTTCATCTTGATGTTCGGGAGCGGCCCGGGCAGGGGAATCTTTTTGCCCTCGCGTTCGCTCTTCGTCATCAACCGTTCCACATCTTCGGGCTCAGCGGCATTGATCCGGTCACCGCCGGCAGTGTAGAAGAGGATGCGAGCATCTCGAAGAGATATAGGCTTTTCGCCGTTATTGGTGACAATGAGCCGCACCGGCATGATCGCCGTGGCCCAGATAGTCGACGCGAAAGATGGATTCCTTTTCCCGTGTGTCGTAAGGTTCAACGGCAATAGCGACGTGTTCGTCTTCGTGAACTTCGACAGCGGGAAATGTCGTGGCCGGCTGTACAGGCGGGGCGGAATGATTGGCGGCCATAGCCGGAAGCACCAGCCCAATCACCAGAAGCGACAACCCACGAACGACCCTCATCGTGCTCGACTGTATCATTTGAGGGTTAGACCGCTATAACGAGAATTCCGTCACGCATGATTTTCATTTTCTACAACCTCGCGCTGCTCACGGCCCTGCTGGCCGGAGCTCCGTGGTGGCTATGGCGGATGGCAACTACGCAGAAGTACCGTGACGGCCTGGGCGAGCGATTGGGACGTGTCCCAGTTCGGTTTCGGTCCAGCGGTGCGGAAGGCAAACCTGTCATCTGGCTTCATGCTGTTTCGGTGGGCGAGGTGCTGGCAGTCAGCCGCCTGGTCGAGGAAATCGGAACCGCTCTTCCAAGCCATCGCCTGTTGATCTCAACCACCACTCGCACCGGTCAGGACCTGGCTCGTACGCGCTTCGGAGCCGAACGCGTCTTCTACTGTCCGCTCGATCTGCCTTGGGCCGTGCGCGCTTACCTTAACGCGCTCCAGCCGCAAATGCTGGTTCTCGCCGAGACAGAGTTCTGGCCCAATCTGCTCAACGGCTGCTTCCGCCGCAACATTCCGGTGGCTGTCGTCAACGCCCGCATCTCTGACCGCTCATGGCCGCGCTACCAAATGTTGCAGAAGTTGTGGAAACCGATTCTCGGCCGGCTTGCAAGGGTGCTGGCGCAGACCACCACCGATGCTGAGCGTCTAGTCGCTCTCGGCTGCCCTCTCGAACTCGTAAGCGTGTCAGGGAATCTCAAATTCGACGTAAGAGCAGTGCATGAAGCCGAGGCGACGAGCTTCTTAAAAGCATTGGGGTCGGGCCTGCGATTTGTCGTAGCTGGCAGCACCCTTGAAGGTGAAGAGGCTGGTCTCGTTGACGCATGGCCGCGCATGCTGGCGACAGATCCCGGTTTGGCAATGGTGTTGGCGCCTCGCCATCCTGAGCGTTTCGCCGCGGTCGTCGCATTGCTCAATAGCTCAGGCGTCTCGTGGATCAAACGCTCCGATTGGAAAGGGAAGTCGGTAACTTCGATTCCGCCGCTCAAATCTGCCCAGATCGTCCTGCTCGATACCATCGGCGAACTCGCCTCTGTCTATTCGCTCGCGGCCGTGGCCTTCGTAGGCGGAAGCCTCGTTCCCGCCGGCGGCCACAACCCACTCGAGCCCGCGCAGTTCGGCGTGCCCATCGTCATGGGACCCAACTACGCAAATTTCCGCGCCATCACTGAAGATCTCCGCACCCACCACGCCATCCGCATCGCGCCCAAAGAGGAACTGGCTTCGGTTCTGATAGAACTACTCGACAATCGGGAGTATGCCGAAAAGATGGGCATGCGCGCCCGTCAGGTCTTCGAGCAGCAAGCCGGAGCGACTGCGCGCTCGATCGATGCATTGCGCGAAATTCTGCATCTCCGATCCGGGTCGCCGGTAACTGCCGAGCATCTGAGCAAACCCCGAGAGGCCCGCATGAAGCGCCCCCTGCTTCTGCCGCTCGTACCTCTCTATGCTGCAGGCCTCGCACTGCGCGAACTTCGCCTCAATCGGGCTGGGAACCGATCCGGCGCCTGCGTTACCCGGTCATCAGCATCGGCAATCTCTCCACCGGCGGCTCCGGCAAAACACCGCTGACCATTACGCTGGCTCGCCTCCTGTCTGCCCGCGGATTTCAGGTAGACGTGCTTTCGCGCGGATATGGTCGCACCGCCGAGAGCCGGCCCGCGTCCAGCCGGAAGGCACAGCAGAACAGTACGGCGATGAGCCGTTGCTGATCGCGCGCCAAGCTGGCGTTCCAGTCTATGTCGCTGCTGAGCGCTACGATGCGGGTCAACTTGCCGAAATGGATGCGAAGCAGAACGAGCGGATTCGGCACGTTCACATCCTCGATGACGGATTTCAGCATCGACAACTTCATCGCGATATCGACGTTCTGCTGCTCAAGTCGCCGAAGATTGGCACGACCACCTGCTTCCGGCCGGCAATCTCCGTGAAGGACTGCACGCAACCAAGCGGGCGAGCATCCTGGCTATCCCCGCCAACGATGCGGATTTCGAAGCCGACCTTCGCACCTGGGGTTGGAACGGTCCCGTCTGGCGACTGCGCCGACGCATGGAAATTCCGCAGATCGACGGGCCGGTCTTTGCGTTTTGCGGCATAGCCCGCCCCGAGCAGTTCTTTGCTGGCCTCGAAGCTGCGGGCGTCCGCCTCGCGAACCGCATCGCATTTCCTGACCATCACCGATATAGAGTGCGCGACATCAAAAGACTCGATGAGGCAGCCCAATCCTCCGAAATCGTGTCAATGGTGACGACTGAGAAAGATAGAGTTCGCATGGGAAATCTGGTAACGTCGCGGCCTCTTCCGATCGTTGCCTTGCGCTGCGAGATCGAAGACGAAACGACCGCTCTTAATCACCTGGTGGATGGGCTGGCCAAGCACAGTGCCAAAGCTTTGGTGTGAGAAAATCAGAATTTGCAAACGCAGTCCAAGTTTCGCCTGCTCGTGGTCCGTTTCGGCGCCATGGGCGACATTCTCCATGCCCTTCCGGCCATTACCGCGCTGCGGGTGGCGCATCCCGGTTGGATCATTGACTGGGTAGTCGAGCCAGCGTGGCGTGCGCTGCTGGCAGCCGGAAAGGAAGCTCCGGCCGCGACACCGGCAAACAACATGCAATGCAACCCCTCGTCGACCGCCTTCACTTCGCGGCGTCCAAGCAGTGGCGCAAAACGCCCTTAGCCTCTTCAACTCGCGGCGAAATCAGCGCTCTTCGGCGCAATCTCAAAACCGAACACTACGACGCAGTGCTCGACCTGCAAGGCGCACTGCGTTCTGCCGTGATCAGCCGTATGGCCGCTAGTCGGAGATTCATCGGCGAATCCTCTCCCCGGGAACGGCTCGCGCGCTGGTTCTTCACTGAGCGCATCGACACCCCCGCGCCGCACGTTATCGAGCAGGACATCGAACTCGCCTCGGCCATTGCCGGAGATGCACTTACCCCGGTTCAGCCTTGGCTGCCTTTCGATCCCGCCGGCGGAAGCCTGGGCTGACGAACCGCCTTTCTTCTGACGCAGGTTCGCCCGTCGTCCTCATCAACCCTGGAGCTGGATGGGGTGCCAAGCGCTGGCCCGTCGAGCGCTACGCCGACGTAGCCCGGGCCTTGCTCAACCGTGGCTATCGCGTTCTGGTGAATGCGGGACCCAGCGAAGTGCTGCTAGCCGACACCATCTCCAAAAGAACTGGAGGCGGCGTCACCCCATTGCTCTGCTCTATCGAAGAACTCATCGCCATCACCCGTCGCGTCAATCTTGCGATTGCCGGCGACACGGGCCCCCTCCACCTTGCCTGCGCGCTTGGTCGCCCTGTCGTTGGGATTTATGGCCCCACAGATCCCAGCCGCAATGGTCCTTTTGGCACGCGATTCAAGGTACTGCGGAGCCCTGAAAGCCGCCGCGACCATACCCGTCACGAAGCACCCGAAGCAGGCCTTCTCACCATCACGCCGGAAGATGTGCTCCAGGCTGCCGACGAACTGCTTTATTCTGAAGCGGCCGGATGACCCAGCACGAACAAAGTCCGAAACCTAAAGGCCCGCAGCTCAATGGCCTTGAACGCTGGCAGAAGGTGCGCGCGAAGGATTCGCGTTCCTCTCGGCTTTCTCGCCGCCGCGCTCTATCTCTTTGAACTATGGCGCCGTGAGCCTCGCCCCGCTGCCATCGCCTGGAGTCTGCTTCTAGTCCTGCCCGGACTTTGGCTCCGCGCATATGCGTCCGGCTACGTCAAAAAGAATCGGGAACTGACTCAAACCGGTCCTTACGCTCACACGCGCAACCCTCTCTACCTGGGCTCGATTCTTATTGCTGCAGGCTTTGCCGTCGCTTTGCTCAGTTGGCCGGTCGCCGCGATGCTGACCGCCATGTTCCTCATCATCTATGTGCCGGTCATCGCCTCCGAGGAGCGCTTTCTTCGCACCACTTTCCCCGATTTTGGCGATTACTGCCGCCGTGTGCCGCGACTTATCCCGCGTATCACCCCGGCCCCCGCCGCCGTCGGGCAAACCGAAGTTTCGTCCGGCAAGTTCTCTGTTGGCTCTATCTAAGGCATCGCGAGTACAATTCATTGATAGGAGCCGCCCTGCTTTACCTCAGCCTCTTCTTCCTCCGGCCACTGCTGGGGTTGTTCCTGAGTGTGCCGCATTAAACTTCTCAAACCGCAAACAGGGGTTGGCCAACTGCCGTTTTCAGTGCCTTTCAGTCAAATTCTCAAAGGAGCAAAGTACAACGGTGAAAATGCGCGCGATTCCTAAAACAATTTTTTGCGCGCTTGCCTTTGCATCGCTGCTTCGTTCCCAGCAGACTCCGCCCGCGACAACGCAACTCCCCCAGCTACCCCAGCCACACGCTGGCTATAGCTTTCCCCAAAATCAAACTCTCACCTATGAAGTAGACTGGCGCGTGTTCACCGCCGGAACCGCAATGATCCATTTTGAAGCCATGGGCGATCGCGAGAAGCTCAGTGCCAACGCTGACACCAGTGGAGCGATCAACATGCTCTTCCACGCCAGCGATCAATTTCAGTCCGTCTTCGATCGCTCCAGGGGCTGCACCTATCAGTTCGATAAGCAGACCGTGGAGGGGCGTCGCAAGGTCAATTCCACTCTCAAGATGGACTACGCCCAGTCCAAATCGATTCTGGATGAGAAAAACCTCGTTACCGGGCAGTCAAAGCACGTTGAATCGCCCATCCCCAGCTGCATGACGGATCTGCTGACAGGCGTCTTTTACGCCTCGTCGCAACCCATGGAGGTTGGCCACGACTTCGTGATGCCCGTAGTCGATGCCATGCACAATGTGCCGGTCACCATGAAGATCGAGGGTCGCGAAGTCATCAAAACCCCGTTGGGCACCTTCAAGACCATACGTGTCCAGCCCACCGCCGACGCCGGCGTGGTTAAGAACCGCGGAAATATCTGGATCTGGTACACGGATGACGACCGTCATCTTCCCGTGCAGATGCGCGCAAAACTCTTTTGGGGAACCATTACCTTCCGTCTCATCGGCAACGAGAACAAGTGAGGAGTAGCAGTCAGTGAACAGTGGTCAGTGGCCAGAAGTGAGACCCTCGATCCCTGCCACGACGATCCTGACCACTGTTCACTGACCACTGTGCATGTCGTCACTGCATTCGATACCGCTCGCGCATCAGCCGCTGCAGTCGCGGCCAATAGATGAGGTCAAACGCAAGTTCCTTGTCGGGAAACATCGCGAGTGCGGCTTTGCGCGTATCGGCCACCATCTCTGAGGCCTCATCCACGGTCAGCGACGAGTCCTGCGCGATCACCTGCGTGACCATGCTCATCATGATCTGAAGGCGGCGAATCTTGCGGTTCTCTTCCTTCAACTCCTCAGGGGACTGAGACGAATTCTGGTCCTCTGTGCTGGAAGAGGCGGGAGATACTGGGATGGCGCTTTCTTGCGAATCCCGGGGATTTTCCGACAGGCCCATGCGGCAATTCCTCCTGCATCTTGGATGAAATTGTCGTGCTTTGAGTGCATGGTAGCAGCGGATTCCTGCCACGGTGCGTCTTCCGGCGCGTCGGGACTCTAGTGAGCCACGACCCGCAATCGAACCGATGACGGGTCTTCTTTCCACCCGGACACCCGGTCGCTTTGAAAGAAAACAATCGAACCGCCGTAACCAAACTGGTTGTCGGAGAAGAGTGTTGGCGTCCCCTGAACGGCAATCACATCGCTCTTCGACGAGCCGACCGCAAAGGTCGTCACACCGGGAACGGGGGCCGCATCCGGCCACAATTTCACCCGTATCGGGGCTGTCTTTTGATCGATCTTCCATCCCGCCACATGGCCGTTTCTGAAATCAATCTCCGACCCCTTGTAAAACATCTTCTCCCCCGAGGAGGAGGTTGGATTTCCGAGGATCGCCAAAACCTCCATCGGAGTCAGTCCGGATGTGATATACGGCTGTGCTCCGTTGACCCCTTTCACTGCCGTCGCAGGATGAACTTCCCCACTGTGCTCAACCCTGGTGCCGGAAACTTGCGCGGGCGCGGAATCCTGCGCAGCCGGTTGGACGGGCGGCAGTGCGTTTTCATTCTTCGATCCCCGAAGGTTGCCCTTAGCATCGCCCCAAATGCGCATTCCGTTGGCTTGAATGTCTCGCGAGACTTCGGCCTTGAATTCCGCCCAGGACCCGGCTGTTCTTGAATTTGCCGACAGCAGGGAATCCAGGGAGAACCAAAGAAGCAAAATCACTGTAGTACCCCCGGCGGCAACGATCACTTTGAGCAGAATCGCGACCACAGGCCGTTTTTCTTGTAGCGTCGCAGAACGCGCCGTACTTCTTCGTGTGTCCTCCTTTGGCGATCGCTCGAGACGAAACCCGGTGTCGGAGTTTCGTCCGGTTCCGTAATTGGTTCCGGCTCTGGTCTCCGCGCCGGGCGCCTCCGTTCTTCAACGGGTGGCTCCGAAGTCAGACGATCATGCGCGGCGTTGATTTCCTTCAGTTTTTCTTCCGCAACACGCCTCAGTTTGAGATCGGTCTGAAATCTATCGGGATGCCAAACCTTCACCAGGGTCAAATAGGTGCTTTCAATCTCCGCCGCTGACGCATTCATCTCAAGTCCCAGCGTTTGGAGCGCGCCGCAACGAGAGCACATGCTGCCGATCGTATCTATCGGATTGCCGCACATGCAGGTATTCATCAGAGATAGATACTCCTGTTCCCTTGTCAATTCGTAGAATGCCGCCATTATAAAGAGAATATTGAGGTTGGCGCTTACCCTGCGCATTACCGCTGTCAGCCGCTCGCAATTACTTGTGAGCCCGTAGAATAGGATTGGATGGCTTTCACCGAACAGTACGATGTGGTCGTCGTAGGCGCAGGACACGCTGGCTGCGAGGCGGCAATGGCTGCCGCGCGCATGGGACTGAAAACGGCCCTCATCACCATGAATATGGACCTCATCGCCCAGATGAGCTGCAACCCTGCGGTGGGAGGTGTGGCCAAAGGCCACCTGG
>CAWDJR010000004.1:0-35426 GCA_963802565.1 uncultured Acidobacteriaceae bacterium
TGAAACACCCGATAGATGAAGTCGATCTATTGTCTTCCAAGCTGAGCGTAACTTGTGGCTGCTTGCTTCGGTTATCTCAGGCGAGCTTCTTATGCAGATCATGGAGCGGCGTTTGATCGACGCGCGCCGGGAGCTTACCGACTTCCACCTGCGAAGTCTCAGCCTTCACCGCATCCTCTCCCAGCAGGTTCGCTGAGATCATATGCACCGTCGACACCGCCGTTTCGAAGGCTTCGGCAGTGACCGTGTCCAACAGTTCCGTGAGCTCTTTGCTCCTGGAGCGGTGGCTGCGCGCCTCGAGGCCAAGTTCCTGCCAGTCGTGCCATTCGCCGATCGCCGATTGCATCTTTTTCACCTGCTTGGCGATTTGCGCGCACGCTCGATCGGCACTCGCATGTATCTCGGCCAGATAACGCACTGTCTTGATACGCTTGCGAAACTCGTGGAGGTTTTCTTCGTCGAACGTGGAAAAATCCGCCTTCACTACCCTGAAGCGCTCTACAAGTTCCGCGGCAATCCCCGCCTCTTCGCCGAAGACAAACTCTGACAACGCTTCGTCTACTTCTTCACTTGCTCTGACGAGATGACCGCCACGCTTTCCGATCTCCGCAACCAGCTTCTTCTCGGCGGAGTTGCGTTTCTTTTTAATCCGCTCTTCAAGTCGATCGATGCCGCGTATTGATTCGTGCATCGAACGGGGAACATAATCTCCAGTCTCGGTCAACGATGCACGAAGTCCCCGCAGCTTGCCGAGCCACACGTCGAATTCGCGAACTGGGCTCAGCGCCTCGCGCAGCTTTTCAGCCTGTTTCGAAAACCGCAGAATCGCCTGTGCCTGGTGACTCGCGCTCGGAAGCTCCGTGAGATCGCGCTCCAACTCAGCCTGCACTCGCAACGTAACCACCCGCAGCGCATGCACCCGCTTGCGCGTCGCCTTGATTCCGCAGCGTTCCAGCAGTCCGCGCCAGGAGGCAATGCGGTCGCGCACCGACTTTGACGCTGCCCTATCCGTTCGCTTCCTGACATTCATCAAGCTGTAACCTTCGCTAATTCTATGATGTTTAAGCGAGCTGCCTGACTTTTATAGCGCTGTTTCGCGCTCTGAAATCGTCCTGCCCTCTCGCTGTTATCCTTGATTTTCACGGCTTTACCCCATGGGAAACATCCAAAACCCGCAAATCCAGCCGACCCGGGCGCCTTCGACACTCTCGGTTTGCGTGCTGCTGGGAACGATCTTTCTGGCCGTACAGTTTGCCTCGCTCTTTACCCCGCCATTGCTCGATGACGTCGACGCCTCACACGCCCAGGTAGCCCAGCACATGGTCGAGAGCGGCGACTGGATCACCATGAAGCTCAACGGCATTCGCTATCTGGAAAAGCCGCCGCTTCCCTACTGGCTTGACGCAACGTGCTATTGGATCTTCGGCCAGAACGTCTTCGCCACTCACCTGCCTAACGCGCTTGCCCTTCTCGGCCTTGCAGGTTTGTCGTGGCTGTGGGCCTCACGCGGATGGGGCCGCCGAGCCGGCTTGTACGCGGCGCTTGGGGTGCTCACCTCCATCGGGCCATTCCTGTTTACGCGGTTCGCCATTCCTGAGGCGCTGCTTAGTTTCCTTCTGCTGTACGCCCTCTGGAATTTCATCACCGGCCTTGAGAGCCGCAATCCAATCCGCTTTTACGGCATGTGGGCCGCACTCGCTCTCGCCACGCTCACCAAAGGTCTGATCGCACCCGTCTTTTTTGCCGCCGCGGCCATCCCGCTCCTCATGCTGAGCGGACAATGGCGCCGTTGGCGCGAATTAAAACCGGTCACCGGCCTGCTGGTCTATTTCGCCATCGCCGCTCCCTGGCACATTCTCTGTGGCCTCGCCAACCCCGATCAGGGCCATCCAGTTGGCAACCACCCCACGCCCGGAAACGTCCACGGCTTCTGGTACTTCTACTTCATCAATGAGCATGTCCTGCGCTTCCTCGGCGGCCGCTTCCCAAACGACTACAACAAGATGCCGTTCGCGGTTTACTGGCTGGCACATCTCGTCTGGCTCTTCCCATGGAGCCTGTTTCTGCCAGCGCTTCTGGCTGTAGCGTGGAAGACCCGACACGCCTGGATGCAGCATCTTCGCCGCGACTCCGGCCAGACCGTCGACTTCTATCTCGAACACGCTGTTCGTGAAGACGTAGCCAGTTATGTAGCGCGCCTCAAGTTCCGTGTTCGCTCCACGTGGCTTCTTGCTCTCTTCGCGGGATTCACGCTGCTCTTTTTCGCCATCTCCACCAATCAGGAGTACTACACCTTTCCAGCATGGACGCCGCTGCTCATCCTGATCGCCGGCGTGCTGGCCAACCTGGAAGAGCGCCGTGGCCCCGAAGGCCAGAAGCCGCTGCTCTCGCAGAAATGGCTCAGTGGCGCGCAGGCCGTGTTCTCCATCGCCGGGGTCCTGATCGCCGTCGCTCTCGGCTCGGGCTTGTGGCAATCGCGCAACCTGCCCTTCGTGCCCGACATTGGCACGCTGCTGGCTCATCGCGACGTAGGCGGATACACGCTGTCGATGTCGCACTTCTTCGATCTCACCGGGCCGTCTTTTGCCGCCCTGCGCCTTCCTGCAGCCATCGCTGCAATCGCTTTGCTTTTCGGACCGGCGCTGGGATGGGCGTTCCGCGTACGCGGAAAACATCTGGCCGCGACAATCAGCATTGCCGTCACCTCGGCGGTATTTCTGATCGCTGCGCATATCGCTTTCGCACGCTTTGAGCCGATGCTCAGTTCCAAGCAACTCGCCGACACCATCGTCCAAAAAGGTTCGCCATCCGATTCATTCATCATCTATGGAGATCAATCGGACGCGTCTTCGGTCGTCTTCTACACGCACAACTTCCTGCACAAGCCGGCGTTCATCGTGATGGAACCCTGCTCCCCGCACGGCCACGGCTCATCTCTGGTGTGGGGATCGTGCTATCCCGACGCGCCGAAGATCTTTCTGAGCGACGAACAATTGTCAAAGGCGTGGGGAACCGGCGAACGCAAGTGGCTCTTCGCGCAAGATACCAACCAGCCGAAGGCCGAGCAGCTTCTCTCTGGCCGCCTATTCCCCGTCCAGTCCATAGCGGACAAAGCCCTCTGGACGGATCGACCACTCAAATAGCTCATTTCATCACCCGGCTACTTTGAGAACTCTGCCACTAATAAATCAAATATTCATATCGCGCGCCTACTTTGTTGACAAGGAGGCTAGTGACAAATATGACCATCTATGTTTCGGAACTCGATCAGATGCAGAGCAAATACAAAACCGCTGTGGACGCCTGGGTATCGGCCATCCGCCAGGAGGAGGCACTTGCCTCGGTGAATCACACGGTAGCGCAAGTCGATCAATGGGAAAACGCTGCCGACCTCGAAGAAGAGGCGAGGAATAACGTGAAAGCCGCAAAAAAAGAGTACGAGGACGCGCTGCGAAAAGAATTTTTTAACTTCTGAGCTTCTCGAATCACAACCCATTGCTGGTGGTCACTAATAGAGAAGATTGTCTCTACCTCGCAGCCCGCATCTTTCCGCCGGGCAGCAACTGAAATACGCGTCCCCGCCATAGAATCCGGCTGCCCATGTAACTCGCTGCCCAGAAGAAGAATCCCATCAGGTCGCGCACCGGGTATAGCACAAGCAAATTGAACCAGCTTGGATCGCGCACGACTATGCTCCCCACGGAAACCGACAACGCCAGCCGGCTCGCCACGGCCCACGCCAGCAATGCAAATCCCCACAGCGGATGCCCGAACAACAAACCAGCCGCGAGTCCCAGCAGTCCGAACGGCATGCTGAACGTAAGTGCCGTTCCAAAATGTCCCTTGGGCCGCGAAAACCGCGTCGACTTCATCCAGCGCACCTGGTGCTTCAAAGAAGACACGAGGCTGAGATTGATCACGATGTGATCGATCGCATGATGGCTCAGCACCACCGCCTGCCCCAGTTTGTAAGTCTCGTTACCCAGCACAAAATCGTCCGCGCAATAATCCGCCGTCACCCTGAAGCCGCCCATGCGGTGGATCACCTCGCGCCGGAACGCCATTGTCGGACCGAGAACAAACTGCATCCCCTCCATCATGCGCGCCACCAGGACGCCAGCCGTCATCTCGACGCTCATGCCCACAGCTTCGAGCCGCGCCCACAGCCCGCCGCCTGCCGCGATTCCGCGATACAGGCAGCACATGCCTCCGACCTTCTCATCGGCAAACGGCAGCGCAACAGCGCGCAGATAATTCGGAGTCACGCGCACGTCGCTGTCGCTGATCACAAGAATCTCGTGCTCGGCAGACTTCTCCATCAACTCCATCGAAGCTACTTTGGCGTTGATGTAAGGTGGCTCTCCCGTCGACATGAACTTCGCAGGAATCTGCGGATAGCGCGCCGCTACTCGGCGAGCAATTTCAAGCCCGGCGTCGTTGTCCTGTCGTGCACAAAACAGAATTTCAAAGGCAGGGTAATCCTGCTCGAAAAAACTCGCCAGGTGCGCTTCCAGATCGGGTTCAGCACCCGCCAGTGGCTTTAGCAGCGTGAGTGGAGGAGTAAAGCCCGGCTGTTTCCGAAGCTCATTCTCGGCCGCCTTCCGCTCGCGAAGAAATCGCGGGACCGCGGCCAGAGTCATGCCGGCAAAAACACTCGATGTAATCAAGCCGAATACGGCGATCGCTAGCAGGGCATACCACATGCAGGTCTAAGAATAACGTCTACGTCGTAGTGCCGTTGGTTATTGCGGCTAACTGCGTAAAAAGAGCGCCCGTCTTAAAGAAGTTTATGAATGCGAACTGGCCGATCATGAGTCGAACAACCGAGAGGAATAGCCGACCATTTACGTAATCAACCTGAATCACCCTGCCAAGGCCGTGCAGGCGAAAGAGCTTCACTTGCTTGATGTCAGGCTGCGGGATCGCGAGACTCATGGCTCCTTCCAAGCGAAGACCAGAATCGTCGAGCCAGGCTCGGCCTTTCAGAACCCTTGTCTTGAGTCCAAGTTCATCCCCGAGATGAAAAAACACTTGGTATTTTGGCATGCACCAGACAGTATCACGGTTTGCGCGATGTCGCAGGCTTGATCACCACCGTCGGCTTCCGCAGCGGCACAATTGCGCCCGAGTTCGGCGCACCCTGCTGGAACCGCGACAGCATTTCGCTTCGCACATACTCCACAAAGCTCTGCATCTGCCGGTTCATCTCTTCCATGCGCTCGCGCATCTGCAGAATGATCGCGATCCCCGCAATATTCACGCCCAGATCGCGCGCCAGGTTCAGGATGAACTCCAGCCGCTCCAGGTCCTCATCCGTGTACAGCCGCGTGTTGCCTTCCGTGCGCGAAGGCTTCAGCAGCCCTTCACGCTCGTAGAGACGCAGGGTCTGCGGATGAATCTCGTACATCTCGGCCACCGCCGAGATCATGTACGCGCCTTTGGATTTTCGCTTCGCCGCCATGGTTAGTTCTCAGTTCGTAGTTTTCGGTTCTCAGCCCATTTGTTTGAACCCTGCGACACGGCTTGAAGCTTGCTCGTTCCCGAACGCAGGGGCTAAAGCCCAACACTTTTTTGCATTTGGCGGCCTGGCTAAAGCCATGCCCTTGTTACAAAACCTGGCCCGTCACAGTCTTTTTCAGCAAGCTCAACATTTGCGGCGTCGCCCTGCTTCTTACAACTTCTCGAACAACGCGACCCGCGGATCTTGATTATTCAGCTTTGCCAGTTCGCGCATAATCTCGCGGCTGCGCTCGTCGTTGAGCGTCGGCACGATCACTTCAACTGTCACAATCTGATCGCCGCGCTGTCCGGGATGCGACGCGCTCTCCACGCCGCGTTCGCGCAAGCGCAACTTCTGCCCATTCTGCGTCCCCGGCGGAATCTTCAATTGGGCCCGCCCGTCGATCGTCGGCACTTCGATCTTGGAGCCCATCGATGCCTCCGCGATCGTCACTGGTACCGTCAACTGAATATCGTCTCCGACGCGCGTAAATACGGGATGCGTCCCTGTCCGCACAATGACGTACAGGTCTCCGGCCGCGCCGCCGTTCACTCCTGCATTGCCCTTGCCCTGCAAACGAATCCGCTGTCCGTCGCGCGTGCCCGGCTTGATGCGAAACTCAACCGTCTCCGTACGGCTGACCGTTCCCTCGCCATGACACGTCTGGCAATCGCTCGTAACGCGGCCGGTGCCACCGCAGCGCGGGCATGGAATATTGAACTTCATGCGTCCGCCCATCTGCGTCACCTGGCCCGTGCCACTGCATTCGGGACAGGCCATCGACCCGCCCGCCTGCGCCATGCCATGACACGTGGGGCAGGTCTCCTGCCGGGTAACCTGCAGGCGCGCTTGCCCCCCACGGATCGCCGACCAGAAATCAATCGTGGCCTGATACTCGAGATCCGTGCCTGGCTGCGGTCCCCGCGGCCGCTGCTGTTGCTGCGCCCCCGTAAAGATGCCTGAAAAGATGTCTTTGAAACTGCCCCAGCTCGACGAACCAGCCCCCGCCTGCTGTCCGGGATGTCCTCCCTGGAATCCAGAGAAATCAAACCCGCCAAAATCTACGGGCACGCCGCCGCCATCGCGCTGCTGCCGCGCATAGGCCTCTGCCTGCGCCGGGTCGATCTGGTCGGAGTAGAAGCCGAGTTGGTCGTACACCTTCCGCTTCTTCTCGTCGCTCAACACATCGTTGGCTTCAGAGATTTCCTTGAACTTCTCCTCGGCCTTCTTATCGTTGGGATTGACGTCGGGATGATATTTGCGCGCGGCTTTGCGGAAGGCTTTTCGAATTTCCTCCGGCGTTGCCGTCTTCTTGACGCCTAGCGTCGCGTAATAGTCTTTTTGTGTCGATGTGGCCATTTGAGTTTAGTTGTCCCACCTAGCGTACACTCTGCATCCTGCGACTCTGAAACGTGCAATCGGTCGAGGTTACCACTTTGCATATCGGCGAAACTCCGACAAAGGATCGACGTCCTCGTGAGCATAAAACTTGGGGTGGGCTTGAATGGCCCACCCCGCGTGCTAACTCCGCTAACACTCGCATGAGCGAGGCTAACACCGCGAACACCGCTTATTTCTTGTCCTCGACGTCAACGTACTCAGCGTCGATCACGCCTTCGTCCTTCTTCTGTTCGGTTCCCGGCGTGCCATCGGCCTGCGCCGTTGGAGCACCCTGCCCCGCTGCCGCAGCATTCGCCTTGTACAGTACCTCGGCCAACTTGTGGCTGGCCTGGGTCAACTTGTCGTTAGCGGCCCGCAGATCCGCCGCGCTCGGAGAACCTTCCAGAGTCTTCTTGGCTTCGGCCAGTGCTGCTTCCACGTCCGTCTTGTCCGCCGCCTGCACCTTCTCGCCGGAGTCCTTCAGCATCTTCTCGACGTTGTACACCATTCCGTCAAGACCGTTGCGTGCTTCGATCTCCTCGCGCTTCTCCTTGTCCTCAGCCGCGTGCGCCTCGGCGTCCTTCGCCATGCGCTCGACTTCTTCTTTCGAGAGACCTGAACTGGAAGTGATGGTGATGCGCGTGTCCTTGCCCGTCGCATTGTCCTTGGCGTTCACGTTCAGAATGCCGTTCGCATCGATGTCAAACGTGACTTCGATCTGCGGCACACCGCGTGGTGCCGGAGGAATCCCCGCCAGCTTGAACTTGCCAAGGGTGCGGTTCTGTCCAGCCATCGGACGTTCACCCTGCAACACGTGCACCTCAACTTCGGTCTGCGAATCGGCCGCCGTCGAGAACGTCTCCGTCTTCTTCGTCGGAATCGTCGTGTTGCGCGGAATCATCGGTGTCGCTACACCGCCCAGAGTCTCAATCGAGAGCGTCAGAGGTGTCACGTCCAGCAGAAGCAGATCCTTCACTTCGCCAGCCAGCACGCCCGCCTGCACAGCCGCGCCTACCGCGACCACTTCGTCGGGATTCACGCCGCGATGCGGTTCCTTACCGAACAGGCCTTTCACCAGTTCCTGAATTTTAGGCATACGCGTCTGACCGCCAACAAGCACCACTTCATCGATGTCGCTCGCCGTCACACCCGCATCTGTCATGGCCTTTTTGCAAGGCTCAAGCGAACGCTCAAGCAGATCAGAAACCAACTGCTCCAGTTTGGCGCGCGTCAGCTTCCGCACCAGGTGCTTCGGTCCGGTTGCATCCGCCGTAATAAACGGCAGGTTGATCTCGGTCTCCACCGTGGTCGAAAGCTCGATCTTCGCTTTTTCCGCCGCGTCCTTCAGACGCTGCAGGGCCATCTCGTTGCCCTTCGAACTAAGGTCAAGACCCTCTTCCTGCTTGAACTCGGCAATCAGCCATTCCACAATCCGCTGGTCAAGGTTGTCGCCGCCAAGGTGCGTGTCGCCGTTGGTGGACTTCACCTCGATGACGCCTTCGCCCACTTCCAGGATCGAAATATCAAACGTGCCGCCGCCAAAGTCATACACGGCGATCGTCTCGTCCTTCTTCTTGTCGAGCCCGTAAGCCAAAGCGGCCGCCGTCGGCTCGTTCACGATGCGCTTCACATCCAGACCGGCAATCTTGCCGGCGTCCTTGGTGGCTTGGCGCTGAGCGTCATTAAAATAGGCCGGTACCGTGATCACAGCCTCTGTAACCGTCTCGCCCAGATAGGCTTCTGCACTCTTCTTTAACTTCTGCAGAATCATTGCCGAAATTTCGGGCGGGGTATATTCCTTGCCCTGCGCCACAACGGCAATGTGATCGCCCTGCTGGACGACTTTGTAGGGCACCATCTTCATCTCGTCGTTCACTTCATTAAAGCGACGCCCCATGAAGCGCTTGATCGAGAAAATGGTGTTCTCCGGGTTGGTGATCGCCTGACGCTTGGCCACCTGGCCAACCAGACGTTCCCCGCTCTTTGAGAAGGCGACGATCGAAGGGGTCGTGCGTGCACCTTCCTCATTCGCAATGACTTTTGGCTCGCCACCTTCGAGAACGGCGACGCAAGAGTTGGTCGTGCCGAGGTCAATTCCAATGATTTTTGCCATGTGAGTTTTCCTGCCTCAGATTTAAGAGAATTTCGATGTCACTAGATAAGATGCACTATGAGTGGATTAGTGTCAACTTTTATTGATACTAATTTCATAAGATCGCAGGTCCAATTTCGCTCGGCTTCAGATGAACCGGCTCATTTGACAACTCCTTTCGATCGATCCCGCAATGTGTGACGAACGACCTTGTCCCCAATTGCGGACCAAATTAGTCTGAGTTTATATTCAATATACGACTGATTTGGTCTCATATTAGAAGAGAGGTTGCACGTGATTCGCTCGTTCCTCAGACTCCATCTGGACTTGCCAATTTTCTTCCTATTCTTAGCCGCGCTTTACCCCGGGGCTGGCTGCCCAGGAAAAGCCATATTTTGTGACCTACTCTCACGATCTGGAAGAGCCCGGAAACCTCGAGATCGAAACCAAGACCGCCCTCGCTCAGCCCGCTGACAGCAGCCGCTACGGCGCCACAGCGGCGGAACTTGAATATGGTGTCCGCGCCTGGTGGACCACCGAACTCTACCTCGATGGCCAAACCACCGCCGGCGACTCAACGATCTTCACCGGCTTCCGACTCGAGAATCGCTTCCGTCCCCTGATGCGGGAGCATCTCATCAACCCCGTTCTCTATGTGGAATACGAAAACACCTCAGGGGCCGACAAAACCACTCCTCGAAGTCGTGGGACACGATGGCCAGTCCGATCTGGCCGGACCCAATGATGACGCCCGCCAGGAGCACCAGCACGAAGCCGAACTCAAGCTGATCCTCTCCTCCAATCTCAAGGCCTGGAACATCTCAGAGAACTTCATCGCCGAAAAGAATCTCGGCCACGAACCATGGGAGTTCGGCTATGCCGTCGGCGCTGCGCGACCGTTTCGTACGCTTGGCAGCGGCAAGCCCTGTGTCTTTTGCCTTGAAAAATTCATGTTCGGTGGTGAAGCCTATGGCGGTCTGGGCGACACAGATTCGCTGACCTTGCACGATACTTCGCATTACATTGCGCCGATCGTAGGCTGGCAGTTGCCCTATGGCCGGCTCAGTTTCTCTACCGGCTTTGGCCTCACCTCCACGAGCCTCGATCGCGTCTACCGCATCGGATGGGCCTCAGAACTTCCTCAAGTCGGCAACTGGTTTCGCAGCAACAAAGGCGGTGCGCAATGACGCGGCGTTTCTTCTCTCTCCTCTGCCTCATGACTGGCGTCAGCCTCTTGCTCTGCGCCGCATCCAGCGCTCCATGGGATCGCATCCCTGCCAGGGATCACGATCGAACCAATCCGCTTGCCGCTCGGCCTGAGCTCGCTTCGTCCGGTGCCCTTATCTACCGCGAACACTGTGCCCAGTGTCACCGATCCGACGCTATGGGAGACGGCCGTAAAAAACCACCTCTGCGCAGTGGGCGAATCAAGTCAGCAACCGACGGTGATCTGGAGTGGTTTCTTCGCCAGGGAGACATACGCCACGGCATGCCGTCCTGGTCCAGTCTTCCCGAAGACAAGCGTTGGCAGTTGGTCGCCTACCTGCGCTCTATCCAATGAACCTGCAGAGTCCGCTAGAGGTACTTTCCGGCGTTTAAGCCGCCGGAGTGTGGCATGATTTCAGCGGAGGTTCTTGTGAAAAAAGCTCGGTGTTTTTTCTTTGCAATCGTGGCAATTGCTCCATTCAATCTGCTCGGACAGGAGAAGCCGCAAATGGCGGCGGCTCCACCCGCAAATCCGATTACCTTAAGCGAAAAAGGGCTCTATTCGTTTATCAGCGGTGCGGTCGTCAGAGCGGCGGAGAAGATGCCGGAAGAGAACTACTCCTTCAAACCGACACCGGACATTCGCAGTTTCGGCCAGTTGGTTGGCCATGTGGCCGATGCCAACTACATGTTCTGCTCGCAGGCGACGGGTGAAGCAAATCCGATGAAGAACATCGAGAAAACGAAAACTTCAAAGGCCGATCTTGTGGCCGCGATCAAAGACGCGGTTGGGTACTGCAACAAATCGTTCGACGGTATGACAGACGCCAAGGGTAGTGAAATGGTGAAACTCTTCAACTTCAACCTTGCGAAACTCTCCTTGTTCTCGCTGAACACAGCGCACACCGATGAGCACTATGGGAATATGGTGACCTATATGCGCCTGAAGGGGATCGTGCCGCCGACCAGCGAAAATCCGCCTCCTCAAGCAGCGAAGTAAACTCGATTTCGTGCCATCCCGCCGCATTCACGCCCCTACCATGAATGCGGCGGAACCTTCCTGCGCAAATCGCAACTGACGCGCGTCACAACCAGTCGTATGCCCCATCGTTTAGTCTCGACTGTTCCCGGTTGCGATGCCCACTGCTGAAGCCCAAGCTCGATACCCGCTCACCCAGGGCGTCAATCCGTGGCTCGTCACAGCGTCGGTCATGCTGCCTACCTTTATGGAGGTGCTCGACACCGCAATCGCCTCCGTGGCGCTTCCCTACATTGCCGGTAGCCTCTCCGCAACCAACTCCGAAGCCACATGGGTGTTGACAAGCTACCTTGTGGCCAACGCCGTCATCCTTCCCGCTTCTAACTGGTTCGCCCGCCGCTGGGGCCGGAAGCGCTTCCTCCTCATTTGCGTAATCCTCTTCACCATCGCCTCCTTCTTTTGCGGAGCAGCCCCTTCGTTGGGAATCATTCTGCTCGCGCGGATCTTGCAGGGAGCAGGCGGCGGCGCCTTGCAGCCGTTATCGCAATCCATCCTTCTTGAAAGCTTTCCTCCCGCCAAGCGTTCCATGTCCATGGCCGCATATGGACTGGGAATTGTCGTTGCGCCGGTACTGGGTCCGACCCTGGGCGGCTGGCTTACGGATACATTCAGCTGGCGCTATGCCTTCTACATCAACATCCCCGTAGGCATCCTCGCCGTCTTCATGATCGCCCGATTCGTCCACGACCCGCCCTACATCAAGAACGCCAAAGTTGGCCCCTTCGACAATCTTGGATTCGGCCTCCTCATCGTTTGGACCGGCAGCCTGCAGGTTGTCCTCGACAAAGGACAGGAAGACGATTGGTTCGGTGCCACCTGGGTGCGCTGGGCCGTTGCAGCCTTGGTCCTTGGCTTCATTGGGTGGGTCTGGCGGTCATGGACCAATCGCACCGGCCTTGTCGATCTGCACGTCCTCAAGGATCGAAATTTTCGCACCGGATGCTTCCTGATTGCGCTCTTAGGCATGTGCATCTACATCACCATCGCCATCCTGCCGCTCTACTATCAGGAAATTCTCGGCTACACCGCATTCACCGCGGGACTTGTCGTGGGACCTCGGGGTATCGGCTCGTTCATCGGCTCGCCTATCATCGGCATACTGGGCTCGCGCATCGACAACCGCAAGCTTCTCTCTGTGGGATTCATCGGCTTCGGCATTTGCTCCTACATCTTCGGCACCGTGAACCTCGACATCGGACCCTACACTTTGTTGTTCCCCATCCTCCTCACTGGCTTCGCGCTCAGCTTTGTGTTCGTTCCTCTTGCAACCATGAGCACCTCCACGATTCCTCGCGAAGAAATGGGCAATGCCACGGGGCTCTTCAACATGCTGCGGAACATCGGCGGGTCAATTGGGATTGCCATGGCTACGACCGCCGTAATTCGCCGCTCCGCCCTGCACCAGAATGAACTCGGTGCGCACCTCTCTGCGTCCGATCCAATGCTGCAACAGAAATCGCGCATGATTGCGACCTATCTCGGCCATCATGTTGGTGCCGCGCAGGCACGCCCCGGCTCCCTCGGATTGATATACGGCCTCATGCAGCAACAATCCGCTTTGCTGGCCTACGTCGATGTCTTTCGCTGGACCGCGGTGCTCGCCTTCCTCTGCGCAGCCCTGGCATGGATGTTCAAGAAGCCGGCAAAGAACCTCGCTCCACCGCCCGGCGCGCATTAGATCCGGCTCAATCCAATAAATTCCACCCGCAGTATTGCAACCTGAATGCAACAGCGTGCAACATGTCGCTCGCTCGAAGCTGTTTTATAACAACATTTCATTGCTCCTCGATAATCGCTCACACGTACGGTTTAAAAGTTTGCCGCCTTCTCGAAATTTCGCATCTTACTATCCGGATCAACCTAGCCTCTGCGGGTGCGGGTCTGATCCATTACAGGCAGGGGCGTTGGGGTTTTCGCGATTTCCCCCACTTCATTGGCGGCGAAGGAGAATCGCACTGGCAGCCGCCAAACCCTGCCCAGGTCCTTATTCCCGTTTTTTGGAGTGTTCTCATGTCGTCTCCCTCAAAAGATCTGAAAGAAACTGAATCCGCTCTACGCGCCGTTATCCAAGTCCTCATCGATGGCCAGGAGGGCTTCAAGAAATTCGGCGAGCAAATCAAAGACGAAGCGGTAAAGGAATATTTCCTTGCCGAGTCTCTCACCCGCGCACAATTTCGCGGTTTGCTCGAATCAATCCTTCACCAGGAAGGCGTACACGATGTAAAGGAAAGCGGTACTGCCACCGGCACATTTCTTCGCGCCTGGGGGGATTTGAAATCGGCTCTCGGCGGGGGCGACTCCAGCTTGCTGACAACTGCGGAACAAGGCGAAAACGAGGCCATCGAAGCGTACGCAAAAGCGATCGAGATCTATCTGCCACTTCCGGTGCGCCAGGTGCTTGTCACCCAGGCCGCGCACATCGATAAATCCCATGAATTTATCAAGGCCGCGCTCGATACAAAGAAGTAGCCGTCGGAAACTGCTCCTAACCGAGGTGCGCTTCTAAATGAAGCGCACCTCTTCTTTGCGTGTGTTTGGAGCTAGGTTTCAACCGGGTTTATTCAGCCGATCAGCGGCACAAACCGCCGCGCATCCTCATCGAACCGTTCAATCCGTCCGGACAGAATGTCGTAATACCATCCGTGCACCGCAAGCCGCCCTTCCATCAGCGCCCTGGCCACGGCCGGCTGCGCCTTCAGGTTCAATAACTGCGCCACCACATTGCCGCGAATCAGCGAACAGAGCTCCGCGTGCACGCCGTCTTCGGGATTCAGCGGCTGCCGATGCGAATAAGCAGCTTCAACGTGATGCAGCCATCGACTGGCTTTCGGAAGCTTTTCCAGTCCTCGCCGATCCAGTTCTGCCTTCATCGCGCCGCAATCCGAGTGGCCGCAGAGGATCGCGTGCTTCACTTTGAGCACTTCAACCGCGTACTCGATCGTTGCTGTGCAGCCATCCACATCATTTGCACTCACCGGCACAACATTTCCGGCATTCCGCGTAATAAACAGATCTCCCGGCCCGGTCCCGAGAATCAGGTCCGGTACGATGCGCGAGTCGGAACACGTAATAAACAACCACTCCGGCGCCTGCGATTCGGCCAGCAAATGAAATTCATCGCGCCTCCGGGGAAACACCTCCGCCAGAAATTTCTTGTGACCCTCAATCAAGCGCTGCATCCCATACCTCGCGACAACTTCGAAGCTGCAGATTCAGCCTATCGCATGAGCCCCCGCAATTTTCTAACGACAAAACCGCCCCTGTTCCATACACTGATCGAAACATGTCCCCCGATGTTCCCCTGAAGATCGAGCCGATTCCCGGCAGCAAACCAGGAATCGTCATCCTGCGCCTCTCAGGCCCTGTGACCCTGAAAAGCGTTCTTCCGCTGCGCGCTCTTTTCCGCGGCACCGAGCCGCCGCCTCACACCATCCTCGATCTCAGCGGCGTGCCCTTCATGGATTCTGCCGGAATGAGCGAAATCGTCAATCACGAGGTCTACTGCCGCGACAGGAAGGTCCAACTCACTCTCGCCGGAGTCACTCCACGCGTCCTCACCATGTTCCACATCACGCGGCTTGAAAAGATTCTCAACCTCACAACTACCGTCGAGGAAGCCGAAGCTCGCACCTAGCGAATTAAAGCTAAATCTCTCCTGAAATCATGCTGCGGCGTCATTCTGAGCCAACTGGCCCCAAACGTTGTTCAATCTGGGGGTGGTAAGCGAAGAATCTGCTTTTCTGCTTTCCGGTCCTTATGAAAGCGCTGCCCCTTGTTACCATTCGAACGAAGGGAGTTCCACTCAGCCCGTGATCATTCGCCGCCGGTTTATCTCCTCACTCGTAATTCTTGGTTCGCTCGCCTTCGTAGCCCAAAGCCTCCACGCACAAGCCGTCGACACCATCGATCCCGCCCTGAAGACACGCGTCGATCAGATTGCGAACGATGTGCTCGAGCAGACCGGCGTCCCATCCGCATCCGTCGCTATCGTCAAAGGCGGCAAACTCGTTTACACGCACGCCTACGGCAGCGCGCATCTTGATCCGCGCCGTAGCCGCCACGCCGGACATGCGCTACTCCATCGGCTCCATCTCCAAGCAATTCACCGCCGCCGCAATTCTGCTGCTTGCAGGAACAAGGCAAGCTCTCGCTCGACGACGCGGTCGGCAAGTACGTCCCCGGCCTCACGCGCGGCGACGAAGTCACCATCCGCCAGATCCTCTCCCACACCTCCGGCTACCAGGACTACTGGCCCGAAGACTACGTGATGACGCCCGATGCTTCACCCCGAAACCGCGCAGCAGATCATCGACACGTGGGCCAAAAAGCCGCTCGACTTCGAGCCTGGCACGCAGTGGCAGTACTCCAACACGAACTTCGTCATCGCAGGCGCGATCGTGGAAAAAGTCAGCGGCGAAAAGCTGATGGACTTTCTCGGCGAACATATTTTCCATCCGCTCGGCATGAAGTCCGTGTGGAACTCCGACGAAACCAAGCTCACCCAGACCGACGCCACCGCCATACTATCGCCACGCCCTCGGCCCGCTTGCGCGTGGCTCCCAAAGAAGGCCGCGGCTGGATGTTCGCCGCCGGCGAGCTTGGCCATGACCGCCCATGACCTTGCGCTCTGGGACGAGAGCCTGATCGCCCAAACTGTCCTCAAGCCCGAGAGCTACAAAGAGATGTTCACCGAGGTGAAGCTGAAAGACGGCAAAGGCACTCACTACGGTCTTGGCGTTGAAGTGCCGATCTCGACGGTCATCGCGACATCGAACACGCGGGCGAGGTCTCCGGCTTCGTCTCCGACAACGACGTGCTCGTCGATGACGGTGCCGCCGTTGCCGTGCTCACCAATCAGGACGCCGTCGGCGCCGCATCCACCATCGCCCGCCTGGCCGCTCCCATCGTCGCCGGCCTCCCGCGCAGCCGAGCGGAAGAAGCAGGCTCTCGCGATCTACCACGGCCTCCAGAAGGGCACGCATCGATCGCACTCTCCTCGCTCCCAACCTCAGCGACTACTTCACGCCCGAGGCCCTCGCCGACTTCCAAGCGCAGCCTCGCGCCCCTCGGCGAACCGCTCACCTTTCGACCAGACTGGCGAGTCGAACTCCGCGGCGGCATGACCTTCCGCGCCTTCCAGATCGTCTATCCCGGCAGGCGCCTCACGCTCACCACCTACACCTACCCCGACGGCAAACTGGAACAATATTTGATTGCTCCGGCAGAGTAGGCTGTTTAAGCCGCTGCAAGTGGGGACGCTGCACTTCGCGCTTCCGATGAATGTTGGGGCAATCATGTCGTTACACAGGCGGCGCGATTCTTGATTCACCGTCGCGCTGACATGGCCAAGTCGCGCGGTACATGTGAGGGACCGCTGCTGGGAAGAATTCCACGCGGCCAGCCGCGCCGGAGCGCCGCGATACCCAGAACGCAACACACCATACCCAGCGGAGCGCAATCTTCTTGACGCCGTCTTCGTGCAGCCAGCAGGGTGCCGCGACGCGGAAATCGGTGCTCATCTGTCATGGAATCGGCGAGGTTGTTTCTCAGTGGTATCCAATCCAGCGGCTGTTCGCAGGCGACGGGATCGCCTCACTGGTATTCGACTACTCCGGCTACGGGCGCAGCACCGGCAGAATTGACTCGAGCCAGTGCGAGCAAGATGCAATCGCCGCCTTCGCACGCCTCGCAGCCTTGCACCGACAGGCCCGATTTCGGTCCTCGGATTCTCTCTGGGAACGGGCGTCGCTTCCGCCGTTCTCCATCGCGTCGATCGCCGATCGCCTGGTGCTTTGCGCCGGCTATTCCATCGTTTCGCGAAGGGGCACACTCCGCATGAATTCCCGAGATTTCTTTCCCCATCGTGCCGCCCATCTGGTCCGCAGAGGACGCTCTCAGCGATTGCTCCTTGCCTGTTCTGGTCGTTCATGGCGATGGAGACCGCCTGTTTCGGCTGCAGATGGCGCACGATCTTTTCTCCTGCTGCGCCGGCCGCGCCGAATTGCTTGTTTTGCCCTCCCGTTCTCACAATGATCCCTTCTACAGGCCCCAAATGCAGTACTGGAGACCGATCATTTACTGGATGCTTGAACCCGCTAGGCCGCAACTGCCTAACTCGCTGACAGGCGCGCCAACGCCACTACCCAGCTGACCTACGACCAACTGGGCGTTGACCACTGACCACTGACCACTGCAAAGGCTGTAAACTGGTCTAGACCTATGTTTGAGAACCTTACAGACAAACTGCAGCGGGCCTTCAAGATCCTTCGCGGCCAGGGCACGCTTACTGAAGAAAACATCGGCGAAGCACTGCGCGAAATTCGCGTCGCCCTGCTCGAAGCCGACGTTAACCTCAACGTCGTCAGCGAGCTCGATCGAACACATTCGCGCCAAAGCCATCGGCACCGAGGTGCTTACGGCGCTCTCGCCCTCCGAGCAGGTTATCAAGATCGTTCGCGACGAGTTAATCGGACTTCTGGGCAAGGACACCGCCCGCTTCAAGTTCTGCCTCGCAGCCGCCGACGGTGATTCTCATGGCTGGCCTGCAGGGATCGGGCAAAACCACTACCAGCGGCAAGCTCGCGGCGTGGCTCAAGAAGGGCGGCCATCGGCCCATGCTCGTGTCCGTCGACGTCTACCGCCCCGCTGCGCGTGAGCAGCTCAAGGTCGTCGCCAAGTCGATTGAAGCCCGCCTTTATGAAGGCGACCACAAGGGCGAGATCCCTGGTTCCGCATTGGTTGAGCGACTCGCCAAAGAAGCCCGCCGCGAGGCCGTCATCATGGGCTGCGACACGCTCATCGTCGACACCGCCGGACGTCTCCACATCGACGAAGAGCTGATGGACGAGATGGACCGGCTCAAGAAGCTGCTCAATCCGCGGAGATTCTCTTCGTCGCCGACGCCATGACCGGCCAGGACGCCGTCAACTCCGCGCAGGACTTTCATAAGCGCCTCGGACTCACCGGCGTCATCCTCACCAAGATGGACGGCGACTCGCGCGGCGGCGCTGCCATCTCCATCCGCCACGTCACCGGCCAGCCCATCAAGTTCATCGGCGTCGGCGAAAAGCCCGATGCCTTCGAGCCATTTCATCCTGATCGCATCGTCGGCCGCATCCTCGGCATGGGCGACATGCTCTCCCTCATCGAGAGGGCCGAGTCCACGCTCGACCGGAAAAAATCCGAGGACTTCGCAAAGAAAGCGCTCCTCGGCGACGGCTTCACTCTCGAGGACTTCCGCGATCAGTTGCGACAGATCAAAAAGCTTGGGTCTATGGAATCAATTCTCAAAATGCTGCCGTCCGTTGGCCCCTTCGCCGGCCTGCAGGAAGCCTCCAAGAGCATTGACGAAAAGCAATTCTCGCGTCTGGAAGCCATCATCAGTTCCATGACGCCATTCGAGCGCCGCAATCACGAGATCATCTCCGGCTCGCGCCGCAAGCGCATCGCCGCCGGCAGCGGCACCAGCGTGCAGGACGTAAACCAGCTTCTCCGCCAATACGCGCAGATGAGCAAAATGTTCAAGCAGATGGGCAAAGGCGGCTTAGCCAAGCAAATGATGCGCGGCGGCATGTCCAACCTGATGGGCAAACAAAAATTCGGACGCTAAGCTCCTTTTCTCTTTAAGGTGTCATCCTGAGTGAACGGGGCCCCGAACGCTCTTCAGTTCGGGGGTGGTGAGTGAAAGATCTGCTTTTGTTTTTCAACGCACGAGTGCCACCAGAGCCATGACCCCTCTTCAAGACCAACTCGACGAGATCACCTCCAACACGCGCCATCTCGTGCAGCCCGAGCGCCTGGCCGTCGGCGAAAAGGCGGTCGGAGAGTTATTCGCCACCGGTATCGAAGAGAGAATCCTCCCCGCAGGCGCACAAGCACCCGAGTTCGCGCTCAAGGACTCCAGCGGCAAACTCGTCCGCTCCCGCGACCTTCTTGCTCTCGGTCCCCTGGTCATCAAGTTCTTCCGTGGTCGCTGGTGCCCCTACTGCGTCACCGAGCTCGAAACCTGGCGCGATCTCTACGGCCAACTCCGCGAGCGCGGCGCACTCATGGTCGCCATCGGCCCGCAGATCGAGCGCCAGAGCGACTTCATGGCCGACCAGCACGGCCTTCCCTTCCCCGTGCTCTCCGATCCGGGCAACGCCGTCGCCGAAAAATTCGGCCTCGTCTACACCGTCCCCGAATATCACCGCGAGCTATTACCTCTCCATCCTCGTCAACATCCCCTTCGTCAACGGCGACAAGAGCTGGCGCCTCCCATTGCCCGCGACCTACGTCATTTCGAAAGAGGGAAAGGTGATCTTCGCCGAAGCCCATGCCGACTTCCGCGTCCGGCCCGAGCCAGAAGAAGCCCTCGCCGCTGCCTGCGATATCCACCACCGCTGATAGCAAATTTCGGGCGACTTTCCGGTTGCATTTCAACACGGACTCTTGTTAGCGCGGATACACAGTTCAATAAGCAGGTTTGGTGCTCACCCACCCATTCGACAAAAGCGTCGAATGGATGGGGCACCCTCTTTTCATTGGGGGAGCATTGCTCGTATGTCTTGCAAACTGACTCCGCGGAGCAGAAAGACTTTGCTCCGCGACAGTTCTCCACTCACCAGCGCGACTGATCTCCTTGGAATGCCAAAAGTCTCAGCCAGAAACGCAACCAGCGCCTCATTCGCACGCCCTTCCACGGGCGGAGCCTGCACTGCGACCTTCAACTGCGCCGCGTCGCCCTCGCCATACACACCAACAATTGCCGTCTTCTTCGCACCCGGTTGCGCGCGTACTGCCAGGGTCACGCCACCCGCTCCGTCGCGCAGCATTGCAGTGTTCATTCAGGCGGCCCCGCATAGGGCGCTCGCTTGCCAAACAACGCTGTTCCCACCCGAATCCGCGTAGCGCCCTCTGCGATCGCCAGCGGAAAATCTCCACTCATCCCCATCGAAAGCACTTCGAGATTCAGCCGCGAATGCCTCGCGGCCCAGCGATCCCGCCACTCGCGCAAATTGCGAAAGCAAGCCCGCGTAACCTCGTCCGGTGCGCCCCACGGCCCGATCGTCATCAGCCCGCGCGTCTCAAGATTCCGCAGATCCGGCAGTTCTTCCAGCAGCTGAGCCGCCTCATTCGATTCCGGCTCAAGTCCTTCCTTCGTTTCCTCCGGACTGAGCTTCACCTCGAGCAAAATCGGCAATGCTCTTGGCCAGCTTGCCCGCCGCATCATTCAGCCGTTGCGCCACGCGTAATGAGTCCACCGCATCAACCGCGTCGAACAGCTCCGCCGCCCGCGCCGCCTTGTTCGATTGCAGATGCCCGATCAGGTGTAAACGAATTGGATTCTCGACGCGCAATCGCAGCGACTCCAACTCCGCTGCCTTCCCTGCAAATTCCTGCACGCGATTCTCGCCAAACAGCGTAAGCCCCAGCGCTGCAGCTTCGACAATCGTCTCTGCCGGATACGTCTTCGAAACCGCCATCAACTCAACGTCTTCGCGTCGACGCCCTGCCTTCCGGCAGGCATCCGCAATCGCCGTCTCAAGCCTTTCCAGGTTTTCTGCGAGCCGGCTCATTCCGCTTTGCCAATGCGCTGACGTGCACTTTCCAGCCCCCCGCTCACCGGCACCAGGTCGCTTGCCGCTCCAAATCCGAAGCGCGGCATATTGACGTAAATGCACTCGTAGTTTCCGCGCTCCACCAGGTAGCTCTCGTGCCAGATGCCCACTGCCCCGTTGCCGCCAACCCGCCGATTAAACTCGGCCCACGCCGGCAAATGATTACTGGCGCGCAGATGTGCGTAGGCATGTAGATGGTCGAAACTCCGCCAGTACTGTACTGTAGCCACGCCGCGCCAGTAGATCATCTGTTCCACATGCAGCAGGCCCATCTCGGGATGCTTCTTCAGTTCCGCAATCATCGGCGGCATCGCCTTCGCTACCGGAATCCACTTGCTGAACTGGAACAAATGATTCACGCGCATGCCGATGATGAACACTACGAACGGTCCGTCAAACTTCACCGTGAAGCGGCCCGGAAAGATCGTAGGCATGCATTGCTCCTCTGTGAAGGCTCAGCGCCCGTGTTCCTCGAGATACTTCTCGGCCTCAAGCGCTGCCATGCATCCTGTTCCCGCCGCCGTAATCGCCTGCCGATAACGCCTGTCCTGCACATCGCCGCACGCATACACTCCCGGCACCACGATTCCCTGGCGCGTCGTGAAGATGTTGCCCTGCGTCAGCACGTAGCCCTCTTCATCCAGATCGATCTGCCCCGCAAACATCTTTGCATTCGGCTCATGCCCGATACCGAGGAACATTCCGTCTACGTTTAGAGTGCTTGTTGAGCCGGTGACCACGTCGCGCAGCTTGAGGCCCTTCACTTCCTTCTCTTCCACACCGAGCACTTCATCCACAACCGTGTTCGTTCTGAACTCGATATTCGGATGCGCCATTGCCCGCTCCAGCATGATCTTCGAAGCGCGGAACTGCGGGCGCCGATGCAGCAGCGTCACCTTCGAGGCAAAGCGCGTAAGAAACAGCGCCTCCTCCATCGCAGAGTCACCACCACCCACCACCGCAATCGGCTTATCCCGAAAGAAAAATCCGTCGCACGTTGCGCAGCTTGAGACTCCGTGCCCGATCAACGCCTGCTCACTCGGTATTCCGAGCCACCGCGCGCTCGCTCCGGAAGCAATAATCAGCGTGCGCGTGTGGATCTCGCCCGCCGACGTGTGCAGACGGAACGGGTGCAAGCCCAGTTCCACGCGATCCAGATGCGCCAACTGAAAGTCCGCACCAAATCGCGCGGCCTGCTTCTTCATATTGTCGATTAGTTCCGGTCCCTGAATTCCCTCGGGCCACCCCGGAAAATTCTCGACCAGCGAGGTAATAGAAAGCTGGCCGCCAGGCTCATGCCCTTCCAGTACAAGAGGTTTCAGGTTGGCGCGCGCACTGTAGATCGCGGCTGTCAGTCCGGCGCAGCCGGAACCAAGAATTACGGTATCTCGAGTCTCTGTCATCGGGTTTCCCAGTAAATTGTAGACGGCGCGGTTCACATCCAGCTCTTCGGAAATCAGCGCACAATTCCGGTCGGCCCTCTCTCACACGTCAATCGCCCATCCGACGCCGACACAAATCAATCGGCAATAGATAAGATGATACCCATGGCAAATCTGACTCTTGTCTACGGAATGCGGCTGTTACCCGAGGGCGAAGTGAAAGAAATCAACGACGCTACCCTCAAACTGGTCAACGGACATGAGGCGCACGTAACCATGCACGTGCTCGAGGGCTCGCGCGAGCAAATCGAAGCCCAGCTCAAGCAGAGCCTCGACGCCTTCTTCGATTTCTATCCGGAAATCTAAGACTTTGAGCGGCATACTCGGGTGCCCCAATCCATTCCACGGCTTCATCGCGGAATGGGTGGGAGAATCATCGGCCCACGAAAGCTACACCCTCGCCGACGTCGACTTCTTTGCGGAGCTTTGCCGCACGCGCAGATTGTCGATCGCGTAATCAATAAAGCGAGGCTCAAAGTGCGGAACTTCCCGCATGAAGCGGCACGTCGCAATCACCTGGTCCACGATAAACCGCGGGTGATATGCGGCAAGTTCCAGCCCCTTCTCCACCACCACCTTGTGCACAATGGTGTCGAATATCTCGTCTGTCATCTCGACGGCCTGCTTCTCGCACTCCGATTCGAAGATCTTCTTGTAGTTTTCCTTCGAAGGCGCGCCAACCTCGATCTTGTAAGGCAAACGCCGCAAGAACGCCGGATCCATCAGATCTTCGGGCTCCAGATTGGTTGAGAAGATGACCAATTCTTCGAATGGAATCGAAAACGTCTTGCCCGTGTGCAGCTTTAGGTAGTCCACTTTGCTTTCCAGCGGCACGATCCACCGATTCAGAAGATTCGTCGGGCTTACGATCTGCCGTCCAAAATCGTCGATCAGAAAACATCCACCCAGCGCCTTAACGTGCAGCGGAGCCTCATAGTAGTGCCCCGTCGTGTCGTAGCGCAGGTCCAGCATTTCCAGGGTCAGTTCGCCGCCCGTGATAACAAAGGGCCGCTGACAGGGAACCCAGCGCGCATCGTAAGTCTGCGCCCGGACCACGGTGAATGTATCGTCGTCCTCAATATCCGTTGTCTTCAATGGAAGGTGAATACTCGGATCGTGCACCCGGATAATCTGCCCCTCCACCATGACCGAATAGGGTACGTAAATCACGTCGCTGAAGACCGAAGCAAAGCGCTGCGCTACAGTCGTCTTGCCGTTTCCCGGCGGACCATACAGCAGCATGGCGCGGCCGGAATTCAACGCCGGCCCGGCCTGTTCCATGATTCGATCGTCAAAAGCCAACCCCGTTGTCGCCGCTATGATCTTTTCCGGCGTCACCAGTTCATTGGTCAGCTTTTGCATGTTCACCTGCTCGGTGAACTCGTCGAGCGTCACCGGCGCCGGCCCCGTATAGTGCTGCCGGTTCATGGCATCGATCACAAACCGCTTGCCTTGTTCCGTAAAGGTATAAGCCAGATCGATCAGGCTGTCTGCTGAGCTGCGCGCGCCCAGGTTCTGCAGCAACGACCGGTCCACGGCCATGCGCACTAGTTCCAAAACAATGTTGTAAGGCAATTTGATCGCGTCGCCAAACTGCCGCACCGTCTGCAACCGGCCCACATACATCAACTTGAGCATCAGGTTCAACAGGTCCGACTCATCCAGCCCTGTGGCCAGAATGTTCTCCGGCTCCCGCGGGGTGCGGTGCAGAAACTTCTCCAGCGTTTCCTTCGTGAGCGCCCCGATAGCAACAAGGTTTTCACCCAGCCGTCCGCCGCACATTGAAAGCCGCTCCAGGGCCTTCGCAATGTCCATCTCCGTCACGAACTTCGCCCGGACCAGCAAATCTCCCAATCTCAATTGCGCGCTGATATTGCCCCCTCAAATTCCTTGAATTGCTAATGTTGGATCTGCAAATTCATTGTAGCCAAAAAAGTAACTTTGCAATGAACTTAGGTAACTCAGAACATGGTACTTACAGTTACTAGCGTGTCATTGGCCATCATTCGCGGACCTTTAGCCACGGGAATCATTAGGGGCTCTTAACCCTCCGGGGCCCACTCCTGGAACATAAAAAGCAAGTGCTTGCATGGGAGTTTCCCGTGCACGCATCGCGTTTTGCCGCGTTTTTGCTTTCGGTCGCCGTCGCAACCACCACGCTCTCCGCCGGCGGCCCGAAGTACGTGGCCGGCACTGCCTATTTCGACCCAGCTGTTGTCGGACAACCGGTCCACTGGTCAGGCGGGGTGGTGAACTACTACGTCGATCAGGGGCCGCTCAACAGCCAGATCAGCAACCTGCAGGCAACTGCAATGGTCGATGCGGCTGCAGCGATATGGAGCGCGGTTCCCACCGCGGGAGTTGTCCTCACCGACGCGGGGTCGCTCAACGAAGACGTCAGCGCTACAAACGTCATCGCCGGGAACCGGATATTTGCCTCCCCCACCGACGTCAGCCCCAATGCGACCAGTTTCCCTCTGGCCGTGGTCTACGACTCCGATGGCACTGTCATCGACAGTCTTTTTGGTGCTGGCTCCAGCGATCCCACCAGTTGTCAAAACAACGGCGTTCTCCCGTGGCTCGATAACATTCGACCGGATGCCACCATCGCCCACGCCGTCATCCTGCTCAACGGCCTATGCGCCACAAATTCCAATCTCATCGAGATGATGCAGTACGAACTGGAACGTGCCTTTGGCCGCATCCTCGGTCTCGATTACGCGCAGCCAGCCCTGAGTTCAGCGGCGCTCAGCAGAGACGGGCCAAATGCGATGCCAGGCTGGCCGATAATGCATCCCGCCAGTGGCGTTTGCGGACCGGCGGGCGGCATCTGCATTCCCAACCCCGATGAGTTGCGCTATGACGATATCGCCGCCCTCAACCGGATCTACCCAATCACCGCGTCGAACCTTGCGCCCTTTCCCGGTAAGCAGATCACTGCAACCAACACCGTCTCCATCCAGGGCACCATCAGTTTCAGGACAGGCGCCGGAATGCAGGGAGTAAATGTTGTGGCGCGCCCCCTCGACGCCAACGGCAACCCGCTCGATCAGTACGCGGTAACGTCCGTCTCTGGCGCCTACTTCAGCGGAAACCACGGCAACCCCATCACCGGCTGGAACGACCTCAGCGGCGACCCTTTCGCCCAGTGGGGATCAGACGATCCAGCGTTGCAAGGCTTCTTCGATCTCGGGGGTATCCCTCTGCCTCCCGGGATGAACGCGGCGAATTACCAGCTAACATTCGAGGCCATCAATCCCCTCTACATGTTGGCGGAGTCGGTTGGCCCCTATGTCGCCGGCTCTCCAGCGCCATCCGGCACAATGCCTGTGATCGCGCTCTTCAACCTGTCCGCGGGCAGGGCACAGACCCTCACCGTCAAGATCCACGGATTCGGCCGCCGGCAATACACAGGATGCAATCGCCTCGCCCGACATGCCTCGCTTGCTCGCACCCAGCGGCCTGTGGTGTGGACGCCTCAGCCAGGTGGGCCAGACCGACTGGTTCACCTTTCCGGTGCGCGCCGGTCACACCTTTACCGTCGTCACCCAGGCCCTGGGTGAGAGCGGCATTCCCACTTCGACCAAGGCCCTCCCCGCAATCGGCGTCTGGGATGCTTTCAAGCCGCTCGCCGCTCCCAACGTCAACTGGGCCCCTGCGCTCAACGGCTACGCCACCGGCGAAACCTGGCTTCAAATCACAGCAACCGCAGACGACATCGTGCGCCTCGGCATCGCCGACATGCGCGGAGACGGACGCCCGGACTACGCCTACAACGGCTGGGTTCTGTACGCAGATTCCGTACAACCGCCGCGACTTCCCGCTGACGGCGGTCCAATCGTGATCCGCGGAATGGGCTTCCGCACCTCCGACTCAGTCTTCATTGGCGGACAAAAGGCTGTCGTCACCAGCGTCTCGCCCAACGAAATCACCGCCATCGCACCGCCCGCCACGCTCGGAACAACCGGCTCAGTCGATGTAGAGGTCAATGACCTGCCCATGTTTTACGCCATCGCGATTCTCCCCAGTGGAATCAGTTACGACGCCGGCACTGGCGATTCGCTGACCTTGAATACCGCTCCGGCAAACACCGTCCCCATCGGCGTACCGATTCCCTTCACGGTCACTGCTCTCGGCCCAAACCTCGCGGGCGCCGGCAGCGTCACAGTCACCTTCTCCATGGTCAGCGGTAACGCAGTCCTCGGCTGTGGCGCGACCGTTTGCCCAACAACGACCACGGGCGATGGCGTGGCGACCATGAGCATCACGGCACCCACGTCCGGCGCCTCCGTCGTCACAGCATCGTTAACCAACGGCGCCAATCTGCAAGCCCATTTCAGCGGCGGAACACCCCCGGTTCTGGCCGCCATTACTCCCAATCTCTCCATCGCCGCCGGCGCTACTCTCAACTGGACTGCCCAGGCCTTGGCCCTCAACAACGGTGCACCTGCTGCCGGTCAGACTGTAGCCTGGCGCTCCAATAGCGGGATCACGACAGTAGGCGCCCCCTTGTCAACGACAGGCGCTAACGGCATCGCCTCAAAATCTCTCGCTATAGGCCCCCTCGACGAAGGCCAGCAAAGCACCTTGTCCGCCTGCCTCAATGGCACCAGTCAATGCGTCAACTTCACTGCCTTCGGTGCGCGCGCCGAATACGCATGGCTCGAACCCGTCTCGGGCACCGACCAGGCGCTTTCCGCTTCCGGCACTCCCGGCCTCGTCACTTTGCGGGTTCGCGACATGAACGGCAACCCCATGGCTGGAGGAACCGTTACGTTCTATCAGGCTCTCTACGCGTGGACACCTCCCTGCCCGCCGCATGGCAGGTGCGCCCAGACTCCCCTTCTCGCCACTCAGACATCGACTGCGGTCTCGGCACTCGATGGAACCGTAACCTTCGTGCCTACCTCCATCTCGGGTGTCCCCACCAGCCTTGTCGCCCTGGCCGCCACCGGCAATTCAAGTACATTGACCGTCGCCATCGAACGCCACCCCTAAACAGTAGACAACACAGTTACATCCGCAAACTCTGTCACCCCCTTGCGCTCTCGGGCATCAGATAACGTAAGAGCGAGGTGCAATGAGCGAACTCACGAAACCTATCCCGACAGCAGAGTCCGGCAAGCGACCGCGCGCGGTAATTGTGGGTGCTGGATTTGGCGGCCTTCACGCTGCCCGGGCGTTGCGCAATCTGCCCGTCGACATCACGGTTGTGGACCGCCGCAACCACCATACTTTTCAGCCCTTGCTTTACCAGGTAGCTCTGGGCGTCCTCTCGCCGGCCGACATCGCTCAGCCCATTCGCGCCATCCTCCGCTATCAGGCCCGCACTGAAGTTCTCATGGATGAGATAACCGGCATCGACGTGCAGGCGCGCCGCGTGAGCCTTGCGTCGGGCACGCAACTGGGCTACGACTACCTAATCCTCGCTACCGGCTCTACCCACTCCTACTTCGGCAAGAGTGAATGGGCTCCCTTTGCTCCGGGTCTGAAAAGCATCGAAGACGCCATCGAAATCCGCCGTCGCGTCCTGCTCGCCTTCGAACTCGCCGAACGCCAGATGCAGGAGCACGGATGGCATCCTCCACTCAATTTCGTCGTTATTGGCGGGGGACCCACCGGCGTCGAACTTGCTGGTGCTATCAGCGATATCGCCAAACTTTACATGCGCCATGATTTCCGCCACATCGATCCATCCAAGGCGCGCGTCCTGCTCCTCGACAACGGTCCTCGGGTTCTGGCCGCCTATCCAGAGGATCTTTCCATCAAGGCTGAGCGTGAGCTCTTTCACTTAGGCGTCGAAGTCCACACTCTGAGCCACGTCACCAATGTCGGACCGGGTTGGGTCGAAGTGAACGATCAACGAATCGAGGCCGCTGTTGTCCTGTGGGCCGCCGGTGTGCAGGCTTCACCCCTGGGCAAAATGCTGGGTGCCCCCCTCGACAAGCGCGGCTGTGTCATTGTCGATGCCAATCTGAATCCTCCCGGCCTCCCCGAAGTTTTCGTGCTCGGCGACCTCGCTCACTTCGAGCAGGACGGCCGCCAGGTCCCCGGCGTCGCGCAACCCGCCATGCAGATGGGCGACCACGTCGGCAAGCATGATCGCCGCCGACTTGGCTCACCGGCCGCGCCCTGCCTTCCGCTACTTCGACAAGGGCGACATGGCGACCATTGGCCGCCTTGCCGCGGTGGCCAAAGTCGAGTGGCCCTTCAAGGCGCATCTCGGCGGATTTCCCGCCTGGATCACCTGGATGGTGGTGCACATCTTCTTTCTCATCGGCTTCCGCAACCGCCTCGCCGTCATCTTTCAGTGGATCTGGAACTATTTCATGTTCAAAAGCAGCGCCAGGCTCATCACCGGCGACCAGCGCCTTCCCGGCTGGCAGGACCAGATCGACGCTGGCCCCGCTCCCGCCGAAGAAACCCGCACCGCCGGGGTGCGTTGAAGCAGCTGTCAGCTTCTAGCTCTCAGTAAATCCCGGGCCGCCCAATGCGGGGTCATCCAGAGCGATCGAACGCAGTGAGGAGTCGAAGGACTGCAGTTGCTTCTGGGAGTGGCGCATCGGCAGTTACTTCCCAATTGCCCACGATTCTCCAATGATCGCGAATTCAACGCACCATTCCAAATCCCAACGCGCTGTCATCCTGACGCGAAGCGGAAGGATCTGCGGTTGCTCTTCCTCCCGACCACACGTGAAACTTCTTAATCGCCCACGACTCGGGAATAAACGCCCTTTTCCGACTGCCGTCGCTAAGGGGTGCTCCCACGCCTAAATCTCCGATAGAGCACGAAAGCAATCGCTCCAATCGGCAAACCCAGTGTGAGATTCCAGGGGCCATACCCCGAGTTAAAGGTGAGATTAGCCGGAATAGGCGGCATTCCAACCTTGAACGAGATGGTCTTGAACGACCACTGTCCGCTGGTCCAATTCACCGAAGCAAGGGTAACGGTGAACAGCATGAAGAGTATCCACAGCCACTTCTGTGGGCCAATCTTTGAGCGAATGCAAATTACAGCAGCGTAGATCGTGAATGCCGATAGCAAAATGCCTGTTGCAAACGCCGCGTATTGCGAAGCGCCTTTATTCTTGAAAGTAAATGAGTTGATGTCCTCAATCGGCAGTTCGCTGGTGACCACATCAATTCTCTCGATCAAGCCCGGTTCCGCGTTCCTGCTTCGGATCTCAAATGTCACAAACACCCATCTTGCTGGCCTAATATCCGTGCTGCTGGTTGCCTTCGCACCGGATGGAAATTCGTAGTCCAGCACGATGTCCGAGATGTCCGCATCACCATCATGAAATCTCTGCGCATCGATGATCTTGATTGAACCTGGTACGCCGTCTATCAAAATGTCGTGCATTGCAATCAGGGATTGATGCGTTTTTGCGTCGACAATGCGGGGCTGTAGCGTATGGACAACCTCGTCGTATCGACCCTGCCTGAGCAACTCCGCCGTACTCCGTGCAAGACTCTCCTGACGTTGTGCTGCGTTTGTTTGCGTGAAGGTATCTCGGCTGTATCCGTAAAGCTTGAGTAGATCATTGCGGTCACAGCCCGTCGTGAAGAGCGAGCCAAGGACTGCTAGACCCGAAATGAGCAGCTTAATGAGCCGGTTGGGATTGTTCTTCATCGATTACTGAGCCTTGTCTGAGGAAAGACAATTGTACTTCGCACTATCACCAAGGGTTCTGGGCACGCCTCGAAGACTCACCACACGCGATAGGCAAAGCGCAGGATGCCAGTCACGGCGTTCGGAGCGGTTAACCGCCTATGAGGAAGTTTCAAAAGCAACCGCGGATCCTTCACTGCGGTTCAGCGACTGTCTGGATTGTCAAGGTTAGGTTGGTGGAAAAGCGGAAAACGATGGTGCTGTTTCCCTCTTTCCCACAACCTCGGCTACGGCTGTCTATTTGACCAGCTCGGTTGCGAGTGGGTGGTCTGTTGGCGAACCTGGCGGGCTTTGGCGTTGAGGCGCACGAGCAACTTGTGGGCCACGGCGATACGAACGACTTTGGGTGGTTTGCCGGCGGCGCGCAGACGCTGCTGGAAGCAGATGAAGTCCGGCTCGTAACGAGCAACCACGCTGCCCACCAGGAACAGGATGTCGCGGACGGTGGCGCGGCCTCCTCGCACCGTGCGTTTGCCCTGATGTTTGCCGGAGTCGTTGGCCAGAGGCGCCAGTCCTGCAAGCTTGGAGATGGTCTTGTTGGAGAGCGTGCCGATCTCCGGCATCTCGGCCATGATGCGGGCCACGGTGCGATCGGCGACACCCTTGATGGTGCGGAAGGCTTGATTCAGTTCGCGCCACAACGGATCGGCATCGATCAGCGCAGCGATGGCTTGCTGGAGTTCTTCGATCTGGGCGGCGAGGAACTTGAGCATCTGGCGGAAGCTGTTCTGTATGGCGGGATTGGTGACCAGACGCTGCTGGTTCAGCTGCGCGGTGCGCACCTCGGTGAGCTGGCGCAGACGCGTGACGCGGGCGCGCAACTCGAGTTGTGTCGGCGGAGCCAGGCAGAGCGGCTGAGACTTCCTTGTCTGCGCGTACCAGGCGATCATGCCGGCATCGATGGCGTCGGTCTTCTCGAGCCGACCCATGCTCTGAGCGAACTGGCGCACGGCACGCGGGTTGACCACCGCCACCGGAAGCCCGTGTTCAGAGAGCTGCGCAAAGGCCCTCTGCTCGTAGCCGCCGGTGGCTTCCATGGCGACCAGTGCAACTTGATGGGTCTCACAGAAGGCAGCCAACTCTGCGATGCCTTCCGGAGTGTTGGCGAAGCTGGCTGCGGCGCCGTCCTGTCCGATGCGTGCGGCCAAAGATGAGGAAGCAATATCCACTCCACAAATGATCCGTGTCACGGTAACCTGCCTTGTAGGTTCGAATGAAAATCGTGCGACTGTTCGGTCGTACGTGACTTGGGCAGCGGTCGCCTGTGCTGAACGACGGTCGTTGAGACCGCAGGATGAACGGGAGCCGTCCGCCCGCGGGGGAACCGATCCACTCGGTTCCCCCACTGCAACAGTCTCTACGAAAAACTGATGCTCATTCAGAGATACAAGGATGACAACCCGTAAAGGAGAGGCGAGCGGCAGAGTTCCCGCCAATTCGGTAGTTTCGGGCCCAGAAGATATGCGCAGTTGCTCTATCAGAGTCAGCACAATGCCATTTCAGCTCCCATCCGCGAGCCCAAGCTATAGCTGAAAGCTAAGAGCTGCCCCATCAAGTAAACTGGTAAGAGTCATGCTCGATCTGGGATTTGTCCGGGGCAACCTGGAAGTAGTCGAAGAAAAACTGCGTGCCCGTGGTGCCGATCCGGCTGCGCTCCTGGGCAATTTCCGGCAACTGGACCTAAGCCGCCGCGAAGCCATCACCGCATCGGAGCAGCTGAAGGCCCGCCGCAATGAACTCAGCCAGCAGGTTGGCGCCCTCAAGCGGGAAGGCAAAGACGCCACCGAGTTGATGGACGAAACGCGCATCCTCAAAGACAAGCTCGACGACCTCGACAAGTCTGCAACCGCACTCGACGACCAGATGCGCCTCTCGCTCGCCGGAATTCCCAATCTCACCCGCGACGAAGTCCCCGTGGGTAAGTCCGAGGAAGACAATGTCGTCGTAAAGACCTGGGGGGAAAAACCGCAATTCAACTTCACCGCCAAGCCCCACTGGGAGCTAGGCGCGAATCTCGGCATCCTCGATCTCGAGCGTGCCGCCAAACTCAGCGGCGCACGATTCGCCGTCTACATGGGAGCTGGAGCCCGTCTCGAACGCGCTCTGATCAGCTTCATGCTTGATACCCACACCCAGAAGCACGGCTATACCGAAGTCCTGCCGCCCTTCATGGTCAACTCCAAGAGCCTCTTCGGCACCGGTCAGCTTCCAAAGTTTGCGGAAGACCTCTTCCGTTGCTCTGACGCGGACGCAGAAGCCGTAGCGCGCGGAGAGTTCAAGGACAACGACCACTGGCTCATTCCCACCGCCGAAGTCCCGGTCACCAATCTCTACCGCGACGAAATCCTCGACGAGTCCCGGCTGCCCGTCTGCTTCACCGCCTACACGCCCTGCTTCCGCGCCGAAGCCGGAGCCGCAGGCAAGGACACGCGCGGCATCATCCGCCAGCATCAGTTTCAAAAAGTCGAGCTGGTCAAGTTCGCCCGCCCCGATCAATCCGACGCCGAGCATGAGCGCCTCACCCGCGACGCGGAAGAGATCCTCGAAGCCCTCAAGCTTCCCTACCGACGCATGTTGCTCTGCACTGCCGACACCGGATTCAGCTTCCGCAAAGACCTTCGATCTCGAAGTCTGGCTCCCGGGACAGCAGCTTTATCGCGAAATCTCTTCCTGCTCCAACTTCGAAGCCTTTCAGGCCCGCCGCGCCAACATCCGCTTCAAACCGTCCACCAAGGGCAAGAACGAGTTTGTGCACACCCTCAACGGCAGCGGCCTCGCCGTGGGCCGCACCTGGCTCGCGATCCTTGAAAACTATCAGCAGGCCGACGGCTCCGTTGCCGTCCCCGAGGCACTGCGCCCCTATATGGGCGGCCTCGAGCGTATCAGCGCACAGGAGCAGCCATGAATAAGCTCCTCAAAAGCTACTTCTATTGGACATACCCCCGCGGCCATGTGCACTACGACGTTCTCGTGACCCTGATTCTGCTCTTCATCTTCGTCACTCCCCATCTTTGGAATTACGGCGATTCGCCCTCGCGCGAAGTAGCCCCGTCGCATCCCATGCAAGTTACCGGAGACGGAAGCCGGGGCATCATCGTCACCGTCGCAACATCGGACGTAAGTGTGCCGCCGTCCGCGTCGGACAATGAAGTGCGCAAGATCCTCCGCAAGGCCATCGAACCTGTCACCGGCGATGCTGTCTCCATTTTCCACTGGGAAACGGCAACCGACCCGCAAGGCAACAGGGTATGGAAAATCTGGGCCCGGCGCTGACGCATCTTCAAGCCCCGGGTCGCTGAAAAGCCATTAACGGCTGCTTCGTTCCCTGCATCTCACCGTCCAACAGGAAAAGGAAGTCTATGCTCTTCGGAAAGAAAACCTTGCTGGCCGCATCCTTCGCGCTCTTGTTCGCGCCGATTCCGCCGAACCTCGCCGCGCAGGATCTGAAATCCGTGTTGGCCAAGCTCGATACCGCCTCGGCAAATTTCCATTCCACAATGGCAAACTTCGAGTTTGACACCACGCAGACTGACCCTGTGCCGGATACCGATGTGCAAAAGGGCACCGTCTACTACGACCGCAAGAACGGCGCCATGCGCATGGGTGTACACATCGACGAAGTCAACGCCAAACCCGTTCCCAAAATCATCGTCGTATCCGGCGGAGAGTTCCAACTCTACGAGAAGCTGACCAACCAGGTCACCCGCTCTAAAAAGGCCGGCAAATACGAAAGCTATCTCGTACTCGGCTTCGGCGCCAGCGGCAAAGACCTCGAGCAAAAATTCGATGTGAAATTTGCCGGTGAAGAAACCGTGGGCGGCGTGAAGACCGAGAAACTCGACCTCGTCGCCAAAGACCCCGACGTTCTCAAGCTCTTCCCGAAGATGACCATCTGGATCGATCCGGCGCGCGGCGTGAGCGTCAAGCAGTACTTCGATGAAGGCCAGGGCCAGTCGCGCACCTGCACCTATTCCAACATCAAAGTCAATCAGCCTCTGCCTGCCGACGCCTTCAGCTTCAAGACCGACAGCAAAACCACGTTCGTGAACCGATAGAGCGCAATCCCACCCAGCACAAACAACATCGGAAAGCACTCGAGCGTGTATCGCGCCTCGGGTGCCTCCACCGTCAACAGCAGTGCACTGCGCAGCACCATGTAGGCCAGCATCCACTGCCACAATCGGGGGCGCATGCATAGCCCCGCAATTCCCAGCACAATATAAAACGCATTGAGCCCCGCGTAGAACCAACTGAAGCGAGTCTCCGCATAGTGATGCTTGTACACCCACCAATCCAGATCAATGGGCAGATTCTCCACCCGTGGCCGCAGCCACATATCCAAAACGCGCCCGACTGGCAACAACACGTGCGACCGCAGCGGATGAGCCGCATATCTCTCCGCCGCCAACTTCGCGAAGCGTTCGTCAATCTCCGGCGTCAAGGTCTCGCCGTTGTTGTTGTAATCATGGGCAAGCGCCGCAGTCTCCGCATACTGCTCAGGAGAATCAAACGCCCGCGCCGGCAGCTTGGACACATAGAACGTGTCCCCCGGAACGTTCCAGTACACCTCGTACGTCGAAACGAAATCCAGACACCACGTCTTCACCCAGCTGATCCATCCCGCCTGCGTCGACTCTCCCGGATCCGTCGCATAACGCGGCGCCAGCGGCTCGATCACCTGAAAAGTGCGCCAGTTGCGCCACGTCCATCCTGCGAACGGCAGCACCGCCAGCAGTACGCAGACCGCAACCATGCGAAGCACTCCGCCGCGAACCTTCACGCTTTTCTTCTTGTGCAGCATCGCCAGCAGCAGCGCGGGTGCAAACGCCATCGCCACCAGTGCTCCATCTGGCCGCAGCAACGCCGCATAAGTCACCGCAAACGTAAATCCCAATGCCGGAGGCCAGCCCGGCCGTTCTTCGAATCGCACCGCCGTCCACATCGCGACCGCAATCGCAAACAGCGTCGGCCCTTCGGTCAGTGGATTTGCAGCATACACCGCCGTGAACGGACAAAGGGCCGCCAGCCACAACGTGCAATGAGCTGCTCCGCGGCTGAACCCAGCCGGCGCCACTCGCCGCGCAACATCGGCCAGCAGAAGGCATCCTGCCAGTTCCAACACAATCTGCACTCCAGCCGCTGCTGCGTAGTTCTCCATTCCAAACAGCTTGAAACACAGCGCCAGGAACATTGGATACCCCGGCAGCCTGATCAACGTCGGATAAGTCTCGCCCGTGCCCACCGTCAGCGCATAACGCCCGTAAAGCAAAAGATTTTTGGCGATTCCCCCGTAGATCAGCGCGTCTCCGGTCACCTCGTACAAGTGCTTGAGCATCCAAACACGAAGCAGTGCTCCCGCGAGCAGAGCGGGCAAAGCCCACAGAGCGCTGCGCACGCGGCTCCTTATCCTAACCGCCTGCATCGATTGACTCTGAGGTTCAGCTTCCATACGATTCGTACTGTATACCGTAAAAAGGGCAATGCTCGATAAACAGA
>CAWDJR010000005.1:0-20210 GCA_963802565.1 uncultured Acidobacteriaceae bacterium
CTGCTGGCAAATTCCGATGTCGAATTCATCGGCGAGATCGGGGAACAGGACAAAACGGAGTTTCTCGGCAAAGCGGCTGCGTTGCTATTTCCGATAGATTGGCCTGAACCCTTCGGCTTGGTCATGATCGAGGCCATGGCCTGCGGGACGCCAGTTATCGCCTTCCGTGGTGGTTCGGTTGCGGAGATTATCGATGAAGGCGTAACAGGATTCATCGTCGAAAGCGTTGAAGAAGCTGTGGAGGCATTGCAGCGTATTCCGACCCTCGATCGCAAAGCATGCCATCAGCGCTTTCTCGAGCGCTTTACTTCGCGGCGAATGTGCGAGCAGTACCTGACTGCCTACGAGCGCGGAATCTGGGAAAAGAAACGCGCTTCTCGCGGAAAACGTGGACTGACGCTCTCAATCTAACCAGACCAGGAGATTCCTATTGATGATGCCATCTGTACAGCGTGAACAGAATCGCGACGTCATTGAAGTTGATCAGCAGTTTTATATACGGGCCTCGTCAGCCCTCGCCGACGATCGGACCAGGGTATTGCTGAACGGCGACACCTTCGCCATTTTCGATCGGAGCGGTGATATTCAGCCCGTCGGATTTGGCCAACAGGGAATCTTTCACAACGAAACCCGCCATCTGTCGCGACTCGAAACGCGCTTTTGTGGGTTTCGTCCTTTATTGTTGAGTTCCACCATGCGCGAAGACAATATTCTCTTTGCCGTCGATCTTACCAACCCCGATATCCAGCTTGATTCCGGCGCATCGCTACCCCGCGGCACGGTTCACATCTACCGCTCCAAATTTCTCACCGACCTTGTTTGTTACGACCAGATCGTGCTGAACAACTACGGTGACACCGCAATTGATGTTGAGCTCTCCTTCGACTTTGAGGCGGATTTTGCAGATATTTTTGAAGTGCGCGGAGAAAAGCGAAAGCGCCGAGGCGACAAACTTCCTTCAGAAATAGGCCGATCTTCCGTAACACTTATCTACGATGGCCTCGATCACATTCGGCGAACTACGCGGGTAGAGTGCTCGCTTGCAACTTGTCAACCTCATGAAGGAGGAATCGCGGTTCCACTTCATGTTGAGGCGCACGGTGAAGTCAGTTTCAATATCAACGTGATTTGCGAGCGCGAGGGAAACGGTCACCCACGTGTCGTCTCTTACAGCGATGCGCTGCAAAGCATGAATCAGAAGCGCGGCAACGGTCCGCTGGCTGACGTGGATATCCATACTTCCAATGAGCAATTCAATAGCTGGATTCGCCGCTCTCGCGCTGACCTTGCCATGATGATCACGCAGACGCCGCATGGGCTCTATCCCTATGCAGGTGTGCCGTGGTTCAGCACCGTGTTTGGTCGCGACGGCATCATTACTGCGCTTGAGTTGCTGTGGCTGGCTCCTGATGTGGCGAAGGGCGTTCTGTCCTATTTGGCAGCCACCCAGGCCACGAGTCACGATGCTGCGCGAGACGCAGATCCCGGGAAGATTCTGCACGAGATGCGCAAGGGAGAGATGGCCCGCCTTGGCGAAGTCCCATTCGGCCGCTACTACGGCACTGTCGACGGTACGCCCTTATTCGTTCTGCTGGCCGCGGCCTATTACGAACGAACTGCCGACGCCGAGTTTCTCCGCGAGATATGGCCCAACATTCTTGCAGCTCTTGAATGGATCGACATTTATGGCGATCGCGACGGCGATGGGTTTGTAGAATACGCGCGACAGACAGATCACGGCCTGGTGCAGCAAGGTTGGAAAGATTCGAATGACTCGGTTTTCTATAGCGACGGACGCTTAGCCGTTGGTCCCATCGCTCTCTGCGAAGTGCAGGCATATGTATACGCGGCCAAGAACGGCATCGCGGCTGTAGCCGCAGATCTCGGCCACCAGGATCTTGCCGAGAGGTTGCGGACACAAGCAACCGACCTACGCGCAAAGTTTCATTCGATGTTTTGGTCCGACGAACTTGGCATGTTTGCGTTGGCGCTTGACGGCGAAAAGCGGCAATGCGGTGTCCGCAGTTCTAATGCGGGGCAGTGTCTCTTTTCCGGTATCGCAACTGATGCCCAGTATCGTTCCATCAGCGATGGTCTTCTCTCTCCTGCATTTTTCTCCGGGTGGGGGGTCCGTACCCTCGTTACCGGTGAACGACGTTACAATCCGATGTCCTATCACAATGGCTCGATGTGGCCGCACGATAATGCGCTCATCGCGCTTGGCGCATTGCGAAGAAGCGACAAGGATCTTGCGCTGCGCATTACGTCGGGTCTGCTCGATCTGGCTTCCGAAGTGGTACTGCATCGGCTTCCTGAACTGATCTGCGGCTTCGGTCGCCGACCCGGTAAAGGACCGACGCTGTATCCCGTGGCCTGCTCACCCCAGGCGTGGGCTGCAGGATCTGTCTTTATGGTTCTGCAGGCTTGTCTCGGAGTGGAAATTCGCGCCAGCGAATCACGAATTTATCTGCATCACTCAGCGCTGCCTGAAAAACTGCAGCATATACGCATTAGGAATCTGAAAGTCGGAAATGCCAGCGTGGACCTCTCATGCGAACGCTATGCCGAAAACGTGAGCGTCAACATTCTTCGCCGCAATGGTTCAGTCGAGATTGTGGCGATGCGCTAGCGTACGACTATTTGTGTGTTCCTGCGGCCTGCACCAGCATTTCCACCGGTGCAACTACCATATCGCGCAACACTGCTTGCGGCTTCTCCGCTGCCTTCAAGGTCTGTGTGTCGCTCTGTGTGGTTGAATCGTCTGCTGTGCGATGGCTTTGCAGATCATCAAGTGCCCGCAGCCCGATCGTAGAAACTTGCGACAACGACTGTGAAAGCGGAGCCAGTTCGGCGGTGATGTCAGACCGCTTGAGAGAAGGCTGTAGTTTGGCATCGTTATCGCGCCAGAGAGTAAGCCATTTTTTCGCCATTTCATATTCGTCCGGCGAGGCGTCGCCGGCAACGATCGCTGCGACCGTGATTTTGAACTTTCGAGCTGTTTCGCTCTCTGGTGGAACTGCATCCACAAGATGATTGAGCGGCGAGTGCCAGTCATATTGCTTGAGTTCTCCGCGCTGGTATCCGACCGGCGGCTGAACTACGCTCGCCAATACAGCAAGATATTTCGTGTCGGACGCGCCACTCATGCGCTGCAGCATCGGCCGTGTGAAGGATTGGTGCGTCAGCCCGTACGCCTCCAGTTTGTCGGAGACTACCGCCATGCGCGCGTACATCGAATTCACATCACGCACGTCCTGTGCAGACCACAGGCGTTCCGCGATCGCTGCGGTTCTCGGCCAGATGCGGCTGTCGATAATTTCCGAAGTAGTGAATTCGCTCCACATCGCAGCTTCTCCACCAAGCACACGCTTCTTTTCCTCGTCGGTCAGACTCGCGCCATCGCCGGCCAGCGGGTCCGCCAGATAATGCTCGGCCGCCGACTGGTTCAGATCAACGTAATATCCGGTCGACAAAAGGCCCCGGTTTCCCTGGCGGGCTGCCGCGGCCAGAGACTTTGGTCCGCGCCACGACTGAATCACAACGTCCTTGGGAGTATTCGGCGCCAATACCTCGTCCCAGCCCTCCATGATCCGGTGGTGTGCCGTCACTATTTTCTGCACGCGCTCGGTGAAATACGATTGCAGCGCCGCATCGTCCTTCAACCCGTGCGCGCGCATGTACGCCTGGATACGCGGGTTCGCGTCCCATTCCTTCCCGTTGCATTCATCGCCGCCCACGTGGAAATACGCATCAGGGAAAATCGTCGTCATCTCGCCAATGAATTTGCCGATGAATTCAAAAGTGCTCTCTCGCGTCGGATCCATCGCCGGGTCGAAGACGCCCCATTTTGTCTCGACTGTGTACGGTCCCTTGCCGCTCGCCAAATCGGGATAGCCCACAAACCACGCAGTCGTGTGGCACGGCATATCGAACTCGGGTACCACGCGGATCCCGCGATCGCGAGCATATTCAACGACCTCGCGCATCTGTGCTTGCGTGTAATAAGCCCCGTTCGAACCCCTCCCGGTCAACAATGGATAAATCTTGCTCTCAGCGCGAAAGCCCTGATTCTCTGACAGGTGCCAGTGAAAGACATTCATCTTCACAGCTTCCATCCCGTCAAGGTTGCGCTCGATCACATCCACAGGCTGGAAGTGCCTGGCGACGTCGATCATCAATCCTCTCCATGGAAAGCGCGGCTCATCGTCGATGATGACGACTGGTACGGTGAAACCATCAGGAGTGATGGTGACTAGTTGCAGAAACGTCTGCAACCCATGCATTGCACCCAGCGGATTTGGCGCCGTCAGGATCGCGTGCGTCGGAGTTACCTCGAGGCGGTAAGACTCGTTTTCGCCAAGCTGCTGTACCGCATCACTCGTTCCGCCGGTCTTCACCGTGAGGACCGCATCGCCGCTCGTTACTTCGTCGTGGTAGGGAATTCCTGTTTCCCGGGATAGCGTTTCGAGGAATCGCTTACGGGTGGTCTCCAGCCGACGATCCTTGAAGCCCGCAAGCGCAAGTGTGAATGTGTTGTCAATCTTCAGTGCTCCCTCGCCTCGGCTGATGTGCTGTGGCAGCGGCATAAGGGGGAGTGAAGCTTCAGTCTGGGATTGAGCTGACGAAACTCCAAAGAATGCCACCAAAGAAATGCTGCAAAGAAGAGCCAGACGCGCACCAATGCCGAGATTCACCAATCACCCCTCAGAAAGTACAAAAGAGACAGTCAAGAGTTGTAGCTTGATTCGATCATTTTATTCGATTCGATCGGCGCATCCGGCTGAATGGCCACACTCTAGATAACCCAATTCGCTCGAATCAATCGAATCCGGTCCGCAGTATCAAAGAATCTCGGCGAGTAGTTTGGGGTCGGACCTTATGCAAAGGCGGCTGGGAACCCGCTGCCATCAAGAACACCAATATCGGCGAACAGCACCTCTCCGCAGTTGATTTCGCTCCTAACGCCGGATCAGCAGTTCTGATATTTCCAGTTTCGCTGTTTGCCTTCGGCAATCCACTCTACCGCCGTCTTGATGCGCTGATCTCGGGTCTCCGGCCGCTTTGCCTCTGCAATCCATTCCACGTATTCCCGCTTACAGCTTGGGCTGAAAGCCTCAAAAACTGCAGATGCTTTCTTATTTCTTTTAAGCGCGCTCGAGAATTCCGGGGGCGCTTCAGGAGCAGGCTTTGGCGCTTTGACAACCTTGCGTCTTGCAGCGATCGGACTCGTGTAATTGCCGCTCTCAATCAACTTTGAGGCTTCGCTAATCCAGCCAAGCATCGTCTTGTCCGGTGGCAAATCTTTGAGGCTGGCAATTTTCCCCAGCGAGCCCATCGCCCCGCCGCGCACCGCGTCAGCTTTTTGCAACACAGCACCAATCTCTTCACCCCAGAACCCAAAACTGCAGTGATTCTTAAATGCAGCCATATGACACAGGATTGCGCCGCGATACTCAAAAAAAGGATGACTCCACTTGATCGTTTCTTCTACACCCGTACATCCCTTGTGGAGCAACTTCCGTAAATGCGAAAGAATCGGCCGCGCGAAAGGCTGTGATTTTGAGATATACGCGTCGATTCTCGGGTCTGTCTTTGGCATTGGCGTCAAGTTTCCTCCGTTGCGTAGCGTCAAGAATTTCAATTTTCCGTCGCGGGTGTTAGCAGTCTACTGCGGATCGCTTCGACAGATTGCTTTAAATAAGTTATTCAATAGGATTAATTTATGGCTCGCGAGGGCCTTGCGCGAACCGTTCTCCGAATCCTGTTTCCTACCAACAGGGAAATTGTCGAATTGTCCTAATTTTTCCCGAGCAGCTATGTGACCTAGGTATTTGATATTCGGGAGCTTCAAGTCCGACGGCGAACGCGCTCCCTGGGTTCTGATCTCGCGTAATCGTAACTTCGGAAAAACACTGCTTGCCGAACTCGCCGGGTTTTGCGATGATGATGCACCGGTTTGCCTGGTGTCTTTTACGTTGCCTGGGAACACCCGGACAGCGTCGCAACACCGGATCCTCCGGATCGGATTCTCTACGGAACTCCCCATGCAACCTGCCGTAGCGGGTCTGGGTTAAGAAGATCGTTGGTCTCGCAACAATCGAAATCACGGTATTCGGTCAACCGCAGATAACCATCCTTCCCGTTCTGCCTTCGAGGGTTCCCCGATGCTGACCAACGTTGAGTTGGAGTACACGGCAGGTTGAAGGGGTGAATCTTCATGGACTTCCCTCATCCTTTGCGGTCCATATTCGTGGCCATCTTCCTCGCGTTTCAATCCTGTGTGTTGTCGTCGGTCAGTGCGCAGCCGAATAACAGTTCGCAATCTCCCGGTGTGAATCGAGGAGACTCTGCCGGCCAGCTGTCACCGACCCTTTCGGTCGAAACCGTTGTAATTCCCGGCCCCCTGCGGTCGTTTCTTCGCATGGCCGGTATCAGCCAGAAGACTTCTCTGGACGAAATCATGCCCATGCTGGCCCACAGCCTTTCCTGGCAGGGATACAGTGCTGGAAAAGAAACCGAGTTCCTTCGTCTGTTGGACCGGTATGTTCGCCTCGCACGAGAGGTGCAATCCTTTTCAGACGCGAACGGCACGATCCATATTGCAGGCTGCGCGGATGCGATTCGGCTCATCGCAGTTCTCGGTTACAGGTCCAGGGGGACATGCGGACAGCGTGATTTTTCTTTCGTTACTGCGGATGCGGAACGAGCGTTCCTGACTATCGACTCAGGATTCCCTCTCACGGCGCTTGAGGAAGCGCTCGCGAAGTCCGAACCTTTTGACTATCAATTCCCGGCTTCCCGGGTCCCGGTCTTTTATACGGAGAAGGATTGGATTGCGCTCTCAGCATCGACAAAGAAGCCTGCCTCGGATTTGCTTGACCTGCTGCTGCACGATCGAACGTTGGATCGCCTCTATTGGGCACTCTCAAGATGCGACCTGGAAACCAGGACCGCGCTGAAGGAGTCACTGGGCCTAAATAGACTGCTGGCGCTCGCCCCGGAATTTGAGATGTACGGAGGGGAGATTCGCATCCATTCAGGAGCGATCAATCTACCTCCAGGGTCCGAAAAGAGCTGGCAGGACCTGGTGGGTGAGAGCCCGGCCTCGCCTGGATCTTTCGTAACCCATTTGCTGACACGAGATCGCGGCTGGCTGGGAGCCTATTTCGATGTTGTGTCTCGCTTGAATCAAATGCAACAGGCGCACATCGTAGAAGAGCCCCGTCTCAAGCGCCTATATGCGGCCTATCGATCCACAGCGAATCCAGATGCGGCCTACGGCATCTTTCCGCGGAACGCGAATCTCTTGATATTGCTTGCCTCGTTGAGGTGGAAAGCCGACGGTGAACCCGAGATTCCAGGGACGCAGGAATTCTGGCAGGAAGTGTTTTCTCGGAAGAACGTTGATGAGCGTGAGCGTGCAAAGCTGGCCCATTGTTGCGACGTCCCCGAGCGAACACTCGAAGCATTGGTTGCCACTTCGCGAACCGAGTTTGATAACAGTCCAACAGCGATTTTTCTAACATTGAGCGCAGTGAATACTGCAAGGCCGAGTGAACGGCCGCTGTCAAAGGAAACCCAGCAGCTGATCGCCAGCAAATTTTCCCGATATAACCGCTGGTTCCCGATTTTTGCCGAGTTTCCATCGCTGGATGATGCATCGATAGGGCGGTTTGTGACAGCGGCCGACCGAATCGATGCGATTTCGAATTCAGCTTTGCGTTCAAATGCGCTTGGCACATTTCAAGCGGAGGTCGGCATCTGGGAGATTCTCGCCCGGCAAGGGGAGATCCCTGTTGAAAAACAGAATTCCTCGTGGCAAGGGACCATTCAGCCCTTCATCGGGATCTCAAATTCGCTGCAATTGTTCGACGCATCGCGGATGGCATTGCAGACAATTCTTACTGCATCTACGGGAAGTGCGAACCTCTCGCAGGATGACGTTATAGACGCTCTTGCCGGCCCGACTCAGGAAACTCCGGATGGTCAGCGCGTACACCATGAACTGGCCGAAAGAATTGGCGCAGTTGTGGACGATCAGCGCCTGGTGTCACTCGATACTCTATTCGGGCTTTATGACGGATTGACCCAGATGGCGCACGGCGCCCACAACGGCGACAGCCTGCTTTCTCTTGCCGGCAACCTCAAGGAATTTGAGATGCCACGGCCCATCTTTACAGGGGGCGAACGGAGCGATTGGTCTCCACTGGTGTACACGAGCCGGCATGCCGAATTGCAGATTAGGACTGACCTGACAAAGATCATCCAGTCATCGCATACACCGTCGCAGATTGAGGCCGCTCGCGGGCAGCTAACCCCATTCTTAAGAGACACACTGGTGGGCTTGAATTATGCCTACTATGAGCCGCCAGGAGCGGCGGTTCTGCATTCGAATCCTCTCTTCGTGCGCTCGCATGACTTTTCGTCCGTGTCCATCCAGGGCATCGGAAACATATGGGGCGATTCAATATTGATCGGTGTAGGCGCCACGGCCGGTGGGGGCGCGTACCTGGTAGGCTCGCTCGTGAATTTGCCATACGCTCTCGCGGCCACGGAAGGCGAATTGATTTCACCCAAAAATGTCCAGGCGTTGATCTGGAAGGAGGCAGTCCCGGACCTTCTTCTGGGCGCTATCGTGCCGCGCTGGTGGACGTCGAGCCGAACTGAAATGCACGCTGCAGCGCTGTATCAGCGCGCCGGAGAAGAACTGTTCATTGCATCGGCCTCGAATCCTCAATTGCGATCGACGGTAGTGGGAATCCTTGCGGATCAGATGACACCCGGTCGACTGGAATGGATACAGCGGAGCCTTGAAAAGCCAGAAACTGCCACCTCAGCGGCCTCCAGAATGCTTCCTTCGGAAATGTATTACCTTTCTGTCACATTCCGGCAGTTGTATCCGGACAAGGCTTCTGATTTGGGACAAGCCAACCGGGAGTTAAGCGATCTCGCACGAGCGAGCCCGACTGACATCACCCCGCAACGCCTCTCAGCGGATTTTGGCGTGCCGCACTCCGTGTTGCTATTGAGCAATTCCCGCCGGCTGCTCAACATGAAGCCTTCTCCAGCGTTTGCCGGGTACGCCAATAGACTCCTCGCGCAATCGTGGGAGTCAAACAATCTCTATTGGGCGCGGCTTGCGGATGAGATGGGATATTCGCCGGTGATGCTGAATGTTCTGGTCCCTGCACTCACCCGTCGCATGGTCGTCAACATTTTTGCGAGCACGATCGACGATTGGCCGGCATTATTCCGGGCGATGCAGGAAACTGGGGACGAGTTTCGGACGGGAAAGATCACGGTTGTAGGCGCAAGTACGGTTGCTACTAAGTAGTTCACAAAAAACGGCGCACTGGATTTGTTATGACAAGAAAGTCTTTCGCGGTCTTCGGAAGCCTCTCCTGTTTGATTTACGTGAGGAGTTGGTTCAACTCAGCTGGCACCCCAGGACGACCCCATGCGTCTCCGCATGAACGTCGTCCTCGTTCAGCTCAACGTTGCCGTCACCGATAGTCATGGGAACTACGTGACCGGGCTTCGTCCACAAGACTTCTCCGTAAGCGAGGACAACATTCCTCAAAACGTCTCCACATTTGAAGAGAGCCGGGATTCCAGTCGCGGCGCGACTGAGGCAGTTCGTCAGGAACCGGGCAATGGACAACAATCAGGCAATAGTGCCGTGGCACAAGCTCCGTCACTGGCGTCGAACGCGCTCACAAATGGAATTCCGAAAATAACTGAAGCGAACGTATTTATTCTCTTCGATACCAGCAATTACATGTATCGGAGTTTCGTATTCGCCCAAGACGCAATCGCGGATTTTATCCGCTCCATGGACGGATCGAACAGGATCGCCTTCTATTCCTACAGTCGCAACCTTCTTCGTGCAACGACACTCACTCCTGACTCTTTTCAAGTCATAGACGGTGTCCGCAGTTCGGTGGCGGGCGATGATGCCGCGCTTTACAACAGTCTGCTGCTTACTGTGAAGGATGCGGCGCCGCTGAAGGGACGAAAGGCTATCGTGGTTTTTTCCAACGGACCAGATAACGCCAGTTCGGTTCCTCCGGAAGATGTGGCGGAGTTGGCCGAATCAACGGGAACGATCATTTACATTCTCAGCACGCGCCAGGCCCAGGACGATCCGGCGTCGGCTACTGCCTTCGAACGCGTCAGCAAAGCCTCAGGCGGCAAGGCATATTTCGCAAAGGATTGGCAGCAAGAAAAGAAAGCTTTTGCCTCGATCCGCGAAGATTTGTCCCACCTCTACACTTTGAGCTATTATCCGCAACCGAATCCTAATCGGGGATGGCGCTCAATCAAAGTGAGGTTGGTGGGCAAAGATCTGCAGAAATATCACCTTCGAACTCGTGACGGATACAGGCTATTGCCGGTTTCCGCTCGGTCTCCGGATGCTGACAGAACAGATCAGAAGTAAATCCGAATTGAGCCAGACATTCAACAATGACGGAAGGCTAATGCAAAGTTCAGGAACTCAGATTCTTAGGAGGTGAATACTCATCACTTTAAGTATTTCTCTCAAATTATTTATTATGAATAATTTATGGCGGTGCTTGGAGTCTGCTGCGAACCTCTCTCCGGTTTGGTTTTACCCGCTAACAGGGAAAAATACAGGGAAAATATCAAATTTACCCGACGTCTCGGGGCAACTCTGGGCTCTAGGTATCTGATATGTAGGAGCTTCCGTCAGATCAAACGTGAAACTGACGCCTTACCAAACAGGGAATTATCACCCCGGTATCAGGGAATTGGCATTCCCTGATACCAGTCCGAAAATGCGTATGTCCGGATAGGCGACTATTCGCCCAAGTAGATTCGCACAGCGAAAAGCGCCCGATGGCAACTCCAGGCCCTCGGACAAGGGGAGTAATCATGACAAACGCGCTGACCAACTCAGCCATAGAAAGCAGTAAAGACAATCCTGTACGGCCAAGGACGATCGCCCGAGGGCACGTGGAGAATATCCGCACCACCCTATCGCGCCTCCAGCACCGCAAAGTGTTCCGCGTGCGAGATGAACACCCGTTGGAACACCCCCGTGCTCAGCAACCCATCGAAATCCGCATTGGCCGGATCGTTCCCTTTTGCCGCAAGCGCGAAAAAGGGCACCGCCCGCAATTCCAGCGAGTCGATCTTCACCTGTTGCGCCGGTAGCCCCGTAAAATCCCGTTGCGCTCCATCCGTCCCGTTCCCGCGGCGCAACCCTTCTCGCACCAGCCGCGGCGCCTGGTACTTCGCCGGGTTGTAAAGCACTGATGCCGTCGCTCCCGAGTCCAGCTTCAGCCGAATCAGCCGCGGCACGTCTGACAACTGCACAGTGAAGAGCAGCGAGTTCGGCGGAACATCCTCCGTCTCTGACGACGTCACCATCGCGATGCGCTCCCCCTTCATTTCGCCGCGCATCGCGCCAGTATCGTCCAGGCACAGCATCCGGTTTCCGTTATCAATCAGCATGTCAAAGTGCTTCAGGAAGTCCTCGCCCAACACCCCGCGAATCGACAGGCCTGCTGCCTTCAGGCTCTTGAGGCTGTACACCAACGCCGCCAAATGGGCTACGGCGTGGGAGCCAATCTCAAACGGCCCCAGCAGGGTTGACGAAGCCGCCCCATGAAATCCAGTCCCCGCCATCGGGATCGAACCCTCGCCTTTCGCATGAAGCTCAGCAGCCAGCGAAGGGTCGATCATGGTGAACTGCGTCCCGGTGTCCAACAGGAAGTCGTATGGGCCGGAGTGATTAACTTCAACAGCCACGATCATTTGGTATCCGTTTACGAGTGGAGGGGTACACTTTCAACATTTCCCGGGCAGCGGGTCTCCGCGTTCAGGGCGGAAATCATGGCTGCAGGAAGGAACCAAGCGAACCACTTGAAATTTTTCATCGGGGAGTGACCTCAGCCGGGGAAGGCTGAAGTCACTCTGGGCGGGTGGTTCTACTTGGTCTTAATGGACGGCTCATCAGTTTCTCGGGGCGGATTAGGAAATTCTTATGGTGGGATTTGCGAACCTATGATGGGAAGTAAGTCTTTTGTTTTTCGCTTCGACGACGTCGAGCTTCGCGAGCGGGAGTTCTCTCTGGTCAAGGCGGACGAGGCGTTGCCGGTCGAGCAAAAGGCCTTTCGCGCCCTCTTGTTCCTGCTCCGCAACCCCAAAGACTGGTCTCGAAGGAGGAACTGGTCAACGCCGTCTGGGGCGACGTCGCCGTTACCGAGGGATCCCTCACCCGCTGCATCTGGATGCTTCGCCGCTCCTCGGTGACGACTTCAACGACTCGCGCTACATCGAGACCGTACCCACAGTCGGGTACCGGTTTATTTGCCCGGTGGAGGCTTTGAGGAAATCCAACCGGACCGGTAGAGGTAGAGCCGCCTCAATGAACCCGGTCCCAAACGGCGAAGATAAGATTGACAAACGTCACAAGAGACTCTCTGCCTGGCTCCTGCCCGCCTCCGGCAGCAAGAAGGTGGTCGCGTGGGTATTGACGGGCTGCGTCGTGCTGGCCCTATGCGCAGGCGCCGCCTTCTGGTACCTGCATAGGTCGCTGCCGCCGCTGAGGGTGACGGGAACCAACCCGATCACCCACGACGATCACGGCGGATGGATCGCGGGCACCGATGGAGCCAGGATTTACTTCAATTACGATCCCTCGAGCTCGGCGAATCAGATGGTGAGCGTTTCGGGAGGGGAGATCCAAAAGGTTCCGCTTGGAGTGGGGCCTGTGTTGTTGTGGGATGTTTCCCTGGATGGATCGAATCTTCTTGTGAGTTCGCTGGAACCCAACGCCCTATGGACCGTGGGCATTCCTGGAGGACCAGCTCACTTCATTACCAACGTTAAAGACCCCTGGAATTTTCGCTGGTCTCCTGATGGTAAGTACATTGCGTACAACGATGCACGAAAGGGTCAAGAGGGTCTCTATGTGATGGGGCGCGATGGCGCCGACGTGCGACAAACTTGTCACATTGAAGGCCACAGAGTAAACTTGCCTGGTCACCAGATGGTGGCCGAATCCGCTTCACGGATCATGACTCTTTGTGGGAAGTCACTTCGACGGGAGCTAATCTGCATCCCGTGTTTCCGAAGTGGAAAGGTCCCGCTGCGCAATGCTGCGGAGAATGGACTCCCGATGGAGATTTCTATCTGTTTCTTGCCGGATGGCTCTTCTGAGGTTCCTGGACCCCGGGAGTTCTCTCACAGATCTGGGCGCTCGATGAGCGTCACCGCTTCCTTTTGTCAGCCTCCCCCAATCCCGTCCAGTTGACTTCAGGTCCCATTCGTTGGGAAAGGCCGATTCCGAGCAAAGATGGAAACAAGATCTTTGCCACGGGGAACGATGACTCGCGGCGAACTGGTTCGCTTCGATCAGACTTCCAAACAGCTACGACCGTTCCTCGGCGGCATATCCGCGGAGTTTCTTACCTACTCGAGAGATGGAGCCCAGATCGCCTACGTCACCTACCCTGACGGCATTCTGTGGCGTGCCAAGGCGGACGGAACAGAGCGGATCCAGCTCACAAATCCCCCTCTGTATCCGGTCCTCTGCCGTTGGTCCCCCGACGGATCACAAATTCTGTTTACCGCCCTACACGATCCTACCGCCGCCCAACCCGATCCTTCGCGGGCCTACCTCTATGTCATGCCCGCGCAGGGCGGAGCGCCGCGCCCGCTCCTTTCAGGTGACGACGGACGGAGCCCGGGCGACGGCGTCTGGTCTCCCAACGGTCAGAAGGTCTTGTACAGCATTGGTCCGAAGGACCGGTCGCTGCGCATTCTCGATCTCGATAGCGGGAAGGTGAGCGAGGTACCCGGCTCGAATGGCCTCTATTCGCCTCGCTGGTCACCGGATGGCCGTTACTTCGCAGCCTATGGCCGAATACTCGGTCGCATGTGACACCATCCGGCTGTTCGATCTTCAGACCCAGCAATGGTCCACTCTTGTGAAGAACACATGGGAACTTGGGGATTCCCAACGTGGTCGCATGATAGCAAGTTCCTCTACGTGCTCAACTTCCCCGCGGTCAACGGACCACCGTCGGTGTCTCGCATCGCTGTGCCTGGAGGTACACCCCAGCGCGTTGTCGACCTGCGTGACGTCCCACTCATCGGCGCCGTCAACTTCTGGTTCGACCTCGACCCCGACGACACTCCCCTTCTCCTCCGCGACAACGGCACCAATGACATCTACGCCCTCACGCTGGACAGGAAGTGAACAGGGCTGGCAAGGCTGCTGCATCTCACCTCGAACCCCAAGACAGGCGGAAGAGGTTTTGTGAGTTCTGAGCGGATGTGGCCAACTCGTCACTTTGACGTATGTTCGCCCCCCGGCTTCGGCTTCGTTACAGGGGAAAGCCTAACCTCGCGTTGGGACGATAGGCGGTAACACACCCGCGATCCAGCAGGTCTTGTGGGTATTCCTCCACGGCGAAAAACGAGGGAGTATGATGAGCAGCCAGTCCATGATCTTTCGATTTGCCGGGGCACGGAAATGAGAAAGAGGTGAGCAATGAAGGTGCGGAGGCCAGTGAGATGGTTGGCCCTCGCGGTCATGCTTTTGTCTTTCACCAACGCACGTGCGCAACAATTGACCGCGACGTTGAGTGGCATTGTCGCCGACCGGACGGGCGCTCGCATACCCGGGGCGATGGTTCATGTAGTCAATCAGGCATCTGGCGATCAGCGACAAACCGAGTCCGACAGCCAAGGGTTCTTCTCAGTCACATCCCTCGTTCCGGGTATGTACAAGGTCACTATCTCCGCAAAGAGTTTCGCCTCCTGGGCGGAAGATGGAATTGTCCTCAATCAGGGTGACAGCCGCACGCTCCCGAACATTCAACTGAAGATCGGCTCTGAAGCCGAGGCCGTAAAGGTTGTCTCTGGTGCGGACGCCGAAGTCCCGGTAGACACGGCGGAAGTCAGCGCCACCTTGAACAACGAGCTCGTTGACTCCGCCATACTTTCGGGGCGCAATGCCGCCGAACTGATTAAGGTGATGCCCGGCGTCGCATTCAACAACGGAGGCAGCGCGGGCTCCGGTTACAACGGCCAGATCACGGGCACCAACAACGGGCCTGCCGGTGCCTTCTCAGTCAACGGCTCGCAGCCCTACGGCTCAACCGCGATCATTCTCGACGGCGCATACCTGATTGACCCGGGCAACGCTGGAACACAGATCGCGAACATCAACCAGGACATGACCGACAGCATCAAGTTCCTGTCCGCCTCCTACGGCGCCGAATATGCGAAGGGACCGTCCGTTCTTCAGGCCTTCTCGAAGAGTGGCGGTCAGAAGATCCACGGTGAAGCTTACCTGTACGCCCGCAACTCGGCAATTGGCTATGCCAATGACTGGTTCGCAAACGCGAACGGTCAGCCGCCGCACCCGCAGGACTACTACTATATCGGGGGCAACGTCGGCGGACCGGTGTTCTTGCCGCACTTCAGCAAGAACCGTGACAAGCTACTTGTTTGGGCTGGTTACGAGTACATGATCCAGCACCCGTATTGCAACGGATGCTTCGGAGGTGCACCGACGGAAATGAACGTCCCGACCACATCTCAGATGAGCGGAGACTTCAGCAACCCGGGCGTGGATCCCAATGTTCTTCTGACCTACCCGGCCGCTTACGCGCTTCCGTGCAACACGGATGACGGCTGGCAGGGCTGCAACAAAGATACGTCTGCTCCATTTCAAGGAACATATACGGGCCTTAACGCTTATTTCGACCCACAAGGCTTGGCCCTGAGCAAACTGAACCCGGCTCCGAACCAGGCTCCGAATGCAACGAACGGCTGGAACAATTTCGGCATTACTCCCAGCACTCCGCAGAACCGCTGGGAAGTCACTGGCAAGGTTACGTACGCACTCAACGATAACAACAAGCTGTGGGGAAGTTACGCGCTCCAGGAAGAGACGGATTACCACCCTCTGTCTATATGGTGGGCTCCCGAATCGACGATTCCTTATCCGTCGGAACCGATCGGAAAAGAGACGGCTCACGTCTATCTGGCCAACTTCACCCACGTCTTCAACGCCACCACGACCAACGAATTCGTCTTTGCGTATTGCGAGTTCATCAACGACATCAGCTTTTCGAATCTCAGTAACGCCAGCCGCGTCAAACTGGGATTTCCGGCCGAGAGCCTGTTCGGAGCGCCGAAAACAGACCAGATTCCGAACATGATCAGCTTCAGCGCAGGGCTGACCGAGATCAACGAGTTTGATTTCAACAGCGGCATCTACGGCCCTGGCACATTTGGCAAAACCTCAAAGGCACCTTCGATTGCTGACACTTTCACAAAGATCGTTGCAACCCACTCCATCAGGGCGGGCTTTTACTGGGATACCCAGGAGAACTTGCAGGCCAACGGCAGCGCCATCAACGGCACCTACGATTTCGAACCCGGGGACTCCACATCGACCTACAACGTCACGCTCGATCGTCTAATGATGCGATCGCAGAACTACGACGAGTTCAACAGCGACGTAATTCCTGACATGACTCAGCACGAATGGTCGCTTTGGGCTCAGGACTCGTGGAAGACTACCCGGAAGCTGACGCTGAATATCGGACTACGTGCGGACCACCAAGGACAATGGTACGACAAGATCGGTGGAACGCAGGTGTGGGATTCAGCAAGCTACGTCAATTCGCCGAATCCGCCAGCCAACACCGGCTTACTGTGGCATCAGATTGACCCGAAGATCCCGAACTCTGGTTGGAAGAGCGTTCTGTTCTTCTACAACCCGCGCCTGGGTGCTGCGTACGATGTGTTCGGAACCGGCAAAACCGTGGTGCGTGCAGGCTTCGGCACGTACCGCTACCAGGTATCGACGAACGACGCCAGCGGAGCGATGAACGGCCCACTCGGTTCGTTTGATTTCAACATAGGTTTAGCAGGTCTGACCGGGTTCTACGGAGATGGAATCCAGGGTGGGGTGGTGTGCACCGCCATCACTGGTGGTTTGAACTCAAACTGCACCAGCACGAACAGCCTATCCATTCCGAAGGGCGGCAACCAAGTGGGCGGGTCAGGGCTCTTTGCAGACAAGGAAGGCGACGACAAGGTCCCGTATGCGAACACTTACAGCTTGGGCGTTGCGCAGGCATTGCCTGGCCACACCGTTGCTGAGATTTCGTACGTGGGAAGCATGAGCCGTAACCAGCTAATCAACGGATGGAATGGGCATATTGAGGACGCCAACCCGATTGCGTATGGCGCGTTCTTTACGCCGGATCCGACGACCGGAAACTACAACAACACGGCTCCCATCGCAGGCAGCGGCGCAAATATCAACGATTGGCGCCAACTGATCAACTATGGAGACATCTGGATCCAGACGCATGGCGGTTACGCAAACTACAACTCGTTGCAGGTCTCGGCACAGAAGCAGTCCGGCAACTTATACCTGCTCACTAACTTCACATTCGGCAAGGCCCTCGGCACCCGCGACGGTTCCGCAAACAACGGATACGGCAACGGCGCGATGGTCGATCCTTTTAATTTCGACGCGAACTACGGCGCGCTGGGGTACGACCACACCAAGGTCTTCAATCTTTCGATCAGCTACAAGCTGCCCACGCCGATTCACCACCACTGGCTCATGGGTCAGCTGATCAACGGCTGGCAGCTCTCCAACTACACGACGTATGAAGATGGATCGCCCTATCAGTCCAACTCGCCAAACATGAACATGAACTACCAGCAGTATCACTGCGGAACCAATGATGTGACTCCCGGGTGCGAAGACCAGCCAGCTGGTTCTATTGTCAATACGACGATCACCCAGCCATTCCCAGCGACCGCTACTGGTGGCAACACGACAGAAAGTATCAGCCCGAGCACCTGGTTTGGAACCAGCCAGATCTCCACTATTCAGCCTGTGCTGGTCTGTGATCCTCGTAAAGGATTGATGAAGGGCCAGTATTTCAATCCGAACTGCTTTGCAGCGCCTTTGCCGCCAACCGCAACATCGATGGGACAGAACGGTCAGACCATTTGGCCGTACCTCCGCAACCCGCATTACTTTGGCAGCGACCTGGCGATCTTCAAGGCATTCAGAGTGACAGATGCCCAGCGCGTTGAGGTTCGTATCTCGGCGACCAACTGGCTCAACCACCCGAACGCACAGTTCGGCCTGGCCGGGAACTCGGATAACACTCTACTATTCAATGGGCTGAGCACGGGTTCGCAGCTGACCTACAACTCGAATACCAGTACCACCGGCATCCCGCAGAACAAAGTTGGATTCCGTTGGTTGCAGTTCGCCGTGAAGTACTACTTCTGATTCGGTTCGGAAGCTGCAAGATGAAGTCACACCCGTTCGTTGCCCCGCTGACCTGCCGTCGCTGTGGTAATGGATTTCGTCGACCAGAGCACACCGCTCTCGAGTGCGAAGGTTCGAGACACTCTCCAATCCAGAGAGCGACAATCTGATGATTTGCGTTCACGGCTGGATCACGCCTCTTAGCGAAAAACCGGCGGCAGATTGGTCATCATCTAGTTGGCCAGTGTTTACCCGGTCCACCTGGCCATAAAACCGGCTTCTCGTAGATTTGACTGCCCGCCGGCGCGAGGCAGCCAACCCAAGTTCAAGTTGACGAGAAGGCGACTATTCAGACAAGTGGATTGTCGCCGCGAAAGATTAGTCCGACCGGAGCCGGCAATTACTGCCGACGGCTCCAATGAGCACCGCCGAGGACGCTCGGATCGAGAACCTGACGGCGCTCTTCAGGTTGCGGGTAAGCTACCCCAGGTCACCATCGCCTCAGTGGAATCTGTATTCAAAAGTAGTCTATGTGATGGTTAATTGTGCAGGTCGGATCGTTCTTTGCAACTTCACGTACTGGAGTATGTGCGAGGGCTGCACGATTAGGCATTAAAAGAAACGAGCGGGGATCCCCGCTCGCCTAGAGACTTCGCGCATATTGCCTCAATGCTTAATCCTGGGGAGCTCGGACGCGCTCTCCTTTGGCGGTTGTTGCAATCCCTGGATCGATGACCACCTGGTGGATGGTGTTCCCACCCTGGGCAACAATCATCTGCAGGTGAAGGTCACCCATTCCTGGGACTACGAGGGTCTGGGTTCCGGTACAGTCCGGGTTGACAGAATAGCTACCCGTGCCCGGACGCCAACCGGCCATAAGGAGGCCATTGTCAGCCACCGCGTCAACCTGCCTGAAGTTGCCTTTGCCGTCAAACACCTGTAAAGCAATGCCATCAATTTGTATGGTGGCGCCGTTGGGGAGAAAGATTGTTCCGTGAATGGTGAAAGCGTAGCTGCCTTGAATCGTGTGATTGCTGCAAACGACGGGGTCAGCGATCAAAGCTGGAGACGCAGCCAGAGTCAGAGCGAGCAGCAATAGGGAAATTCGAACTTTCATAGTACCTCCGCGATTTTTAGTTAGCGGGCGTCCAAGCAAAACCAGCTTAGACAGGGTGCCCAGTGGGATAACGGCATTGTGGCCGCGCCTAGTTCATCTTCTTGCACACGGTCAGCAGTGCGCTTGAGTTAAGCACCTGGCGAAATTCCTTGCCGTTGTCTACCACCACCAGGTACAGATCGAGTGGAACGGCACTGTTCGGGGTGCTGACGGCGGCTCTCCCCGTGCAATCTGGATTCACGGTGTAAGTCCCGCTGTTTATATCCCAACCGGGGTTGAACGACATGCCGTTGACAACTGCGTGCTCTGTGCCCGTCACATTACCCCGGCCGTCGAAATGAGATGTCGTGACCGCGACGAACGTCGCTTCGGGCGGAAGTCCCGGCACGTTCAAGAGAACACCCTGGACGGAGCATCCATAATCGCCTTTGAGCGTACGATTTGAACAGCGCCCGCCGTCAGTAGTCTCGCTTGTCGACTGTGAAACCGCAGAGACGCTGACGCCGAGCAAGCCGCAGACGATCATAGTGTGAGTTGAGAGCTTCAAGTTTCTCGAAAGCCAATTGTTGTTCATACGGACCTCCTCAGGTCAGTGTGGTGCCGTCCGTTTAAGGGCAGACTGCTCCTCGAGCAAGGCCGCCGAGTTGATTCATGTGACCGCCGAATTGAGATCGAGAAAACCCGGCGATTTCAAGTGGGACGAGATACAAATTCCGGGAATGGGGACTCGCATGGTACCTCCAGGTTTCCTGGGCTAGGGAGTTCAAATCCTGAAATCCCCCGTCAGGCGCAACCATCGCATCGCCATCA
>CAWDJR010000006.1:0-42670 GCA_963802565.1 uncultured Acidobacteriaceae bacterium
TGCCCTGCAACAGCTCAATCCGATTCTTATACTGGTCTTTTTCGCTCATAGCAGTAGACACTCTACTCCCCTTGAGGTAGATTGTCTACTTGGCCTTCGTAGGGACGCTCAAATTCGAAACCAGGCCAGGCACGCCAGGCTCGTGGCAAAGAGTATGCCCGCACATACGAGGCCCCGGCGAGCGATGAGGTCCACAACTGCGTCTGCGTCTGAACGCGAAACAGCCGCTCAAATCCACATTGCAGAGGCGATGCAGGCAGAGGCTGCTCCAGCAATACGAAACACCGAGTAAGCGGATGTGCGTCTCATCATGAGGAGCGACGGCAAGACCGATGCAACCACTAGTAGCTGCATCATCTCGATCCCCAAGTTGAATGACAGTATGCCGGCAACTCGATCCCATCGGGAGAGCCCAAGCCTATCCAGCGTCGACGCGAAAGCCAGTCCATGAATTTGCCCCCGTGAGCTTTACGCCGTAATCGTTGGTTGGATCGCGATAAATCGTGTGGACGCGCATTCAAACCGCCAGAAGCTTCACGCCTGCGTCCGCAAAGGCTTTCGCAGCGTCATCTGAGATTCCATTGTCCGTAATTAGCAAATCGATCTCCGAGGGCGGGCACACCACTGCTGGGCTCACCCGGCCCACCTTGCTCGAATCGGCCACTATGATGATCTGTCGTGCCCGCCTCGCCATTGCACGGAATACTGCAGCTTCATCCGGCTGGATCAACGTTGCGCCGTGTTTGGCATCCATGCCGGTCGCGCCCAGGAAGAGCCGGTCCATCACCACCACTGTGAGCGCCTCGATGGCGGTGGGCCCGACCAGCGAAAAGGCGCCTGCCCATCGCAGGTTGCCACCGATAAGCATGGTCTCCAGCCGGGAGCTCGAGCTCAACTCCATCCCGATGTTCACTGCGTTAGTGATAACGTGGATGTTCTTTCGGTGTCGCAACTGGCGTGCCACGAGTGTCGTCGTTGTTCCTGCCGCAAATCCTATCGTTTCATTTTCCTGAATCAATGCGGCAGCTGCTTTGGCAATCCGCTGCTTCTCCGCCGCAAATCGATCTTCCCGCACATGGAAGGACGCATCAAACCGAAACGGTTCGTATACGGCACTTCCATCTCCCGACAGCATCGCTCCCCCGTGGGTGCGCGTGACGAGGCCATTCGACTCCAGGCGAATCAAATCGCGACGGATGCTCGCAGGCGACATACCTAGAGTTGTCGTCAATTCGTCTACCGACGCTTTTCCGTGGTTCAGCAGCAGGCGCAATATCTCTTTCGCCCGATTCTCTGTCTTTGACGACATAGCGTGAGCTCTCGCGAGGAATTTAGAAACGAAGTCTCGGCTTATTGTAAGTGCGCGCCCGATTTTGCATCCATCCCAAATGCTTCGATCGCTGCTTTAAAAGCGCGCACATCGCTTTCGAACACGCGATATCTCTTTTGCCCGTATGAGTTCGCCTCGGGTTTGGCGGCTCCCTTCACGTTCCGGCTCAGCGAGGTATGAACCTCGCGAACGCCCGTCTTCAATGCGAGTGTACGCACGTTTGACGCGCGAATGCCGCCTCCTGCCATGATGCCAATACGGCCGCGCGATCTTCTTTGCAGCTGAGCGATCTTGGCCGCTCCACGCAGTGCATTCAACTTTCCCCCTGAAGTCAAAATGCGATCGGCGCCAGATGCAATCACATCTTCGAGGGCGTTATCGAGGTCTTCGCAAACGTCGAATGCCTTATGGAAGGTGACCTGAAGTGGTCGAGCCATCGCAACGAGCTTGCTCATGCGGGCCACGTCCACCGTGCCGCTCTCGGTCAGAACGCCCATCACCACGCCATCGACTTTGCGCGCCTTGGCCTCGACGATGTCTCTACGCATCACTTCGAGTTCTTGCTCGGAGTAGACAAAATTCCCGCCCCGCGGCCGGACAATAACGAAAACGTCAATATTCACCGCATTTCGGACCGCGCCGATAAGACCTGCGCTGGGGGTAACACCGCCCTCACTGAGCGCACTGCATAACTCGATGCGTTTTGCACCGCCCTTTGCCGCTGAGATTGCCGATTCAACAGAGTCGACGCAGATTTCCAGATTCATGATTGGTGTGCCTATTTCCCCACGCCTGGATCCTTCTTCATGACAAAGCTCACATAAGTTCAAGTCGGCTGCCCCGGAATTACCCACGGCAGCCGGACCGGTTTAGAACGTGTACTTCAGCGCAAACTGGAGATGACGCTCAACCGAACGAATTGCATTCTGCTGCACAATCTGCCCAAAGGCGGTGTCGTTGATGCCCGTATCCGGGTTGCCGTAACTGACAATATTGAAAGCGTTAAACGCATCGAACTCGAAGCCAATAAAGTGCTCGCCAAAAATGCGGAAGTCCTTCATCGCCGACATATCCACGGTCTTGTAACCGGGGCCGCGGACCGAGCCATTGGTGGAGGAGCCAAAGCTATTCTGCGCCGGCGCACCAAATGCGCACACGCCGTTGTCTAAGCCGGCTGTCGTGCAAGGCTGCGCTGAAGGATCATCTCCAAACCAGTTGCTCAGGGAACGGTTCCGGATGCGAAGCGAGCGGTACTGATTCGCGCGCTCCACGCCAAAGCTGTTGGTGTTATTGCTCACGCCGGCCGTCATCGTCTCCGGGAATCCTGAATACAAGAGACCTGCTGCGGAAATTCTCCAACCCCCTACTGTCTCGTCTATAAAACGATTGGAGTTTGACAGATACTTCTGGCCATGGCCAAACGGCAGCGAATATACCGCCGTTCCGGAAAAGTTATGCGTGATGTCATAGCCGGCCGGCCCGTAGTCCGCCGAGCTGTCGTAGTAGTTTTGGAAGGCGCCGCTGTAGCCGTTGACATTCAGGGCATAATTTCCAAGGCTATTGGTCATCGCCTTGCCATAGGTGTAGTTGATGGTGTATTCCAGCCCGCTATTTGACACACGCTGGCGCAGAACTGCCTGCAGCGCGTTGTAGTTCATCATGGCGCGTGACTCGGTTACCAGTAGACTATTCGAGCAGATCTGGGTGGCGGCAGCCGTCTGGCAGCCGATGTACTGGTTGTTGTAGAACGGCGCCGACGTCGGATCATTCGCCGTCTTCCATTGGTTCAGATTGCCGTAGTCTTCAATGTGCTGGCCACTTTCGCCCACATATCCAGCCTGCAACGAGAGCAGACGTGTCAGCGCAAACTCTACTGTGAGGTTGTAGTTGCTTACGTAGGCTGGCTGAATGTTCTGTGGGTATACGTTGTACGTTCCGCCCGCCTGTGCCGACTGCGAAAACGCATCCTGTGTCGTCAGCGGCTGGGTTATCGAGCCCACAGTCGGCTGTGGAACGGTGACGTTCATCGCCTGAATGAACGGTGTAATCGAAGTCAGGCGTTGGTTGGACGAGTTGCCTTCAAAAAAACTCGTCGCGCTGTACCCTCCGCGAATTACAGCGCGTGGATTCACCTGATATGCAAAGCCAAGGCGCGGCATGAACTGATGGAAATTCCAGTCATAGCAACCAGGCTTACTGCAAATCCCGGCGCCCGCAGGTGCTCCGGCCGGCACCGCATGTGCATAAATCACTTGCCCTGTCGACTCGTTGATGTTGCCGGTCTTGTTGTTTTGCTCCGCCCACGGCTCGTCCAGTTCATAGCGGAAACCGTAAGTGATAGTCAAACTCGGCAACAGTTTGAAATCATCGTTGAAGTAGATCCCGGTGCGCCACTGACGCTGGCCCACGTTTACGCTGGCGAAGGTCACTGCTGCACTACTGATGCGGCCCAACACAAAATCAGCGCCGCCATAGCCCGAATTGGCATTGGCACCGGTCGCATCCTTTGTGAAATTGCCGTTATAACCCAGTTGTCCCAGATAGCCATTGTTGTTCGCCGTCGGATAGTTGTTCTGGTAGCGGAGCATCGACAATCCAAAATTGAAGTAGTGCCGCCCCTTCTGCCAGCTCAGCGCATCAATGTAGCTGTACGTGTTATCGATCAGGCCGCCACCGTACACAGGATTGCCGCCGGCAAAGATCCCTCCCCCAATGCTCTGCCCCGAGTAGCCGGGCAGCGTTTGATTTGGAAAGTTGATACCGACTTTCTGATTTCCGGTGTTGCCGAACTGCCCCGTCGAGTCCACGGAAAAGTTCTGCGCCCACTCTGTCCGCGTAAAGCCAATGCGCAACGAGTTCAGCAGTGACGGCGTAAATGTGTGCACCCAGTTCGCGCCGCCCAGCTTCGTAGGATAGAGATTCGGCCCATTGAAGCTGATGGCGAGTACGGGTGTTGTTCCATCGTATGCCGTCGACATTGCATAAAAGCTCGTCAGTTTGTCGTTGCCACTGATCTGGTAGTCAATCTTGATGTCACCCTGATTGTTAGCCTTGTAGCTGCGCGTGTTCGCCTGGTAGTTATTCGCCGCAATACCGTCCGTGGGCGTTGCGTTCGGCTCGGGATAGAGTGTGGTATCTGCAATCAGAAACTGGGCTACCGGATTCAGGATTGGCACACCCTGGTTATTCACATAGGCCGCGTTGTTATTCAGGGGATCGTAAAGCTGAATCGGGTTGGTCCCCGCTAACAGCTCAGAGAAGTCGCCGCTCCGCATTTTTTGTGTCAGCACGCTTTCAGAGCCAATGCCGCCCGTGTGGTACCGCGAACCAAGGTAGTCTACGAAGAAAAAGAGCTTGTTGCGCAGAATCGGGCCACCCAGCGTACCACCAAACTGACTCTGCGAGTATGGATTAATCGGAACAATGGGCGTTTGGTTGTTGTTTTGCCAGCTGTTCGCATTGAGCCGATAGTCTTGCACATATCCATATGCCGAACCGTGAAACTGATTGCTCCCACTCCTGAGTACGCTTACGACACCCGCACCATTCACGTTGCCGAACTCCGCTGGTGAGTTGGCCGTCAGCACCTTCACCTCGCCAAGCGCGGCCGGGGCCGGACTGTATGAGATCAGGTTATTGAAGGTCTCGTTCATATCGATCCCTTCAAGCGTGTAGTTATTGGCCTGCGCGCGATTCCCGTTCATGTTCACCGAGTCGCTGTAGTAGGTACTGCGCTCAATCGAACCTGTACCCGTGTTTCCATACGTGCTGGCCGCGCCGGGAACATATAAAGTCAGCGAACTGAAATCCAGCCCTTTCAGCGGCAGATTGGAGATTGTGTTTTCAGTAAAAGTGCTGCCCAGTGTGTAATCGGCCGTATTCAGAATGGGAGCAGCCGCGGACACCTCGACGGTGGCCGACCCTCCTCCGACCGTGAGTTGGACATTGAATCTCGCTGTCTGTAGAACTTCGAGAGTGAACGCCGGCACTTGTGCTGTTTTGAATCCGTTCGCCTGCACCGTGACCGTGTAGTGTCCGATGGGCAGGAACTTGATGGTGTATAACCCGGCCGAATCCGTTGTGGTTGCCGCGTCTACTCCGGTATCGGAGTTGTGTGCCAGCACGCGTGCTCCGGAAACCACAGCCCCACTAGAATCCGTCACCTGACCGGTGATCGCGCCAGTCACTGTTTGAGAGAGTAACCGTGGCGCCGACGCAAGTATGGCCAGCGCACATGACAGCACGACTGCGACAAAACTCTTCCTCATTGAGGCCTCCATGAAAATCGGACCGGATTGATTGTGGATTGTTATTGCCGTTATTCGTCTTTGGATCTGGGGAAAAGACAGCTCCGGTACTGTCAGTCATTGTGCGCAAATCTAGCTCAAAAATGAATCATTTGTCCACTATTTTTGAAGAGTTTGATCATTTTCATCCCTAAATCATGCATTTCAACCCACTTGTCCCGATGGAAGCAATATCCCAGAATTCAGAACTCAAGCTCTTAGGGCGGCCTGATTCTCGTCATCGTCGTGCAGAGTCTGGAGTTCAGCCCATACGGAAGTGATTTGAGTTTTGGGAGGGTTCCCTACGGTCCGATCGGTTATCCAGAAGTCGGCTCTGCTATGGGAATTCGTTCGATGAACGGAGTCGCATTTGATGGGCGCAATGACCGTTTAGCAGTTACGAAAATCCCGCGATGATGTCGACAGACGAGCCGAATTGAACGATTGAGATCCTCGAATGGAGAGATGAGTCTGTTGGGCGCTCAAAGCGCAATTGTCAAACGCAATTACGAAAGCCAGTTCATTCAATGCGCAAGGCTCGCACGGGGTCGATGGACGCTGCGCGCCTCGCTGGGATGATGCCTGCGATGGCAGCCGCAAGCAGGAGCACTCCAATGGCGACGGCCATGACCGGGACATTTACGCCGGTGATCTCATAGAGCTGCGACTTGACGTACCGCACGCAGAAGATTGCCACCGGGATACCGATCGCGAGGCCGATGACTGTCTGGAGCATGGCTCCGCGCATGATGGTTGCGATAACGCGGCTTCGCGCTGCACCGAGGGCCATGCGGATACCAATCTCCGGCGTGCGGCGGACTACGGTATAGGCGGTAACGCCATACAGGCCGATGGCGGCGAGGAGAAGCGCGAGCAGGCCGAAGAGAGAGGTGAGGCGAGCGATCAGCCGCTCCTCGATGAACCGATCGTCGATCTGCTGCTGGAAGGTCTGAAATTTGACGATGGTGAGGTTGGGGTTGATGCTCGCCAGGGTGCTGCTGACGATCTTCTCAAAGCCGGAAACGGGGCGGCTGGTCTGGATAACCAGTGCTCCCGCAAACATCGATTGGTCCTTTTCGAGAGGGCTGTCGGGGTCCTTCGCGTTGCCAGCGCGCTGTGTGAGCGGGAGGAAATACATGGCATGGTCTTTCCAGTAGACACTCGTGTACGTCGTGTCTTCTACGACGCCGACGATCTCATGTGATCCATCGAGGCCGACCTGTTGTGGTCCTGAAAAACCGAAGCGATGGCCGATAGGGTTGCGTTTGCCGAAAAACTGCTTGACGAATTCTTGATTGACGACGGCGACCGGCGGGCCACTCAGCGTGTCCTGCAAGGTGAAGCCGCGGCCCATAACCACGTGGGTGCCAACCGAGTCGAAGTACTCCGCCGTGCCTTTGACCCACGACGCGCTCTTGTTCAGGTCTGGGTCGCCCTGGACTTTTACGCCGGAACTCCAGTTGTTCTCTTCCATTGGGGTGTAAGTGGAGAGGCCGACTTTCACAACGCCGGGGACGGCGTGGAATCGGTCGACGATGGTCTGGTAGAGTGGCTCGACCTCTGTGTTCTTGTAGCCGGCCGCCTGCGGATTGATGTGGGCGATGTAGCGGTTTGTCGTATCCAGCCTCATGTTGACGTTCTGGGCTTTGTTGAGGCTCTGCGCAAAAAGGCCCGCGGCAACCAGCAGCACCAGGGAAAGCGCGGCCTGCAGGACAACGAGTGCGCGCTGAAGGAAAGATGCTCCGTGAGCGGTGGTGCGCGCGTTGGCGCGAAGTGATTCAACGGGCTGCGTGCGCGCGGCCATCAGCGCCGGCGCGAGGCCAAAAAGAATTCCCGTGACGAGCGAAAGCCCAAAGGAAAAGCCGATGACGAGCGGCGAAGGCGAAGCGGAGACCGGCATGTTTTGCTGGTTCGGAAACGCAAGAGCCAGGAGCGCATGCGCTCCGAGATAGGAGACAGCGAGGCCGAGGAGGCCGCCGATGCCCGAGAGAAGAACGCTTTCAGTAAGAAGCTGGCGCACGATTCGGTTGCGCTGCGCGCCAAGTGCGGAGCGGATGGAAAGCTCAGCGCGACGGCTCATGCCGCGCACCAGCAGAAGGTTGGCGATGTTGGCGCAGGCAACGAGAAGGACAAGCCCGGCGATCCATTGCAGAAGCTTGAGATGGTCCTTGTATCCGTCCTGCATATTCTGGATACCGCCACCGCCGGGAGTGAGCACCACATGCGTGCGCGGCAGAGCCTCCTTCGCGCGCTGATCGGTGAAGGTCTTGAGAGGCGCGAATGTCTGCTTGAGCAGGGCGCTGGCCTTCGCCTGCAGAGCGGGTACAGAAGTTCCCGGCTTGACGCGGCCAATGATGTAAGCCCACTGACTGTCGGGATCGGTGAAGTATGGGGCGCCAATGACCGGATCCATCGAGTTCATTGGAAGGAAGTACCGGGGCGGATTTGTATCAATGCGATCCCCGTAGAATCCCTTGGGCGCAATACCAACGATGGTGGCCGGTTTGGTATTGATGTAGAACTCGCTACCGACCACGCTCGGATCGCCTGCGTAATCCTGCATCCATGCGTCATAGCTCATCACGGCGGTTATGGGGGCGCCCTTCTGGTCGTCAGCATCGACAAAGAGCCGCCCCGCTGCCGGCGAGAGACCAAAGACGCGGAAGTAGTTGCCGGAGACGAAGGTTCCCATGACGGATTTTGCTACAGTCTGAGGTCCAGCGCGGCGAACGGTGATGGGCCGCCAGGCGTAGCCGGATTCCATCGCCGCCAACTCCTCGAACTCCGGAAGGCTCTTCTTGAACATGTAGTACGTGTCAGTGGCAAAGAGCGAATAGTCCCCTTCCTTGTTCCATCCGCCGTTGACGCAGCAGTCGTCTGTATCGCCGATGCGGACAAGGGTTTTGGGATCGGTTACCGGCAGATTATGAAGGAGGATGGCATTGACCAGTGTGAAGATCGCCGCGTTGGCACCGATACCGAGGGCGAGCGTCAGCAGCACCGTAGCCGTGAACCCTGGCGTCTTGCGCAATTGACGAAATGCATAACCTAGATCCTGCAGCAGAATTCCCATTCGGTTGACCTCCACACACGTAGCCTTGCACAAACTGGGAGCAAGTCGGGTGCCATAGGGATTTCGCTCCTGCCGCATGAAATCAATAGGTTAGCGATCTCAGCGTCGCGGGCGGCCGTTCACAACCGAGAAAGAGTGTTCAAAGTCGGACGCCATGCAGCAGAGAGTTGCAAAGGCTATGTGAACCCCGACGGCCAGTTTGAAGTTCCAATTCAATTTCTTCGATGATTCAAACAGCGCTGTTTTGGCTGGCTTCTAGGACGCTTCAGCGCCTTAGTCACCGTGGTCATGGCTGCGCCAACCGCCGTTTTGGAATTGCCAGGAAGATCAAAGGTTCGGAAGAGCGCCTCGATCTGATCCGCTGTCCACGGGAATCGAGATGAGACCAAAGTCTAATTGCAAAAATCTGGTGGAAACCTCTAGCCTTGCGGAGGATAAGGCGATTTTCTGTCATTGTCGACTTGCGACCCACACGGACCGATACAAGCCTTCAAAGACTGTCAAGGGGGTCGGTTCATGGAAGGCCAGGGAGGGGCAAGACGATGAAGCGGATCTGTCTATTGTGCGGGATGGTGCTCACAAACTTGGCAATTATCCTTCTGCTACTTCCCTCGTAATTGAGTGATCGAACTTCGCTATCCAGCAAAAAAATTGAAAGGGCGCTGTAAGCCGAACTGTCCTTTCAAACTCCTTAATTCCCTTCTGAGCGGGAACGCCTCCACAAGCCCCAGCCGTCGGGACAGGCCCCTTTTTAAGGCGAGGACATTGCCTAGGAACATGAGTTAGACAATTATTGGCGAGGAAGCAGCAGTCGAGAGAGTATCCCCTGCGGCTCGTAGCCTTTCCACCAATCGAACTACATCCGCTAGCGAACCAGCGCCGAGTTTTTGCATCACTCTGGCGCGCTGGGCCTTGATCGTCTTTTCAGTGGTGCCAAGTTCAAATCCGACTTGCTTATTCAGCAGTCCCTGGGCAATTCCAACGCAAACCTCCCGCTCCCTTGATGTGAGCGTGGCGAACGCTTTTCGGTCCTGGCTCAGTCGGCGGCGCGATTCTTGCGCTTCATAGGAGCGACCCAACGCATTCTGAACCGCCGAGATTAATTCCACGCCGTTAAACGGCTTTGTAAGAAAATCAACCGCACCCGCCTTCATTGCCTTAACGGAACTGGCAATATCGGCCGCGCCGCTCACAAATATTACCGGCAGGTATGACTCTCCCTTGCTTAGAACTTGCTGCAGTTCCAATCCGCTGATTTTGGGCATCTTCAAATCGAGAACGAGGCAGGAAGTAGTGGAAGGCACTTCTTGCTTGAGGAACTTCTCAGCCGATGTGTAGGCATGAACAACGTAGTTATATGACCTTAGCTGGCGGCTGATCGCGCGGAGCATTCCAGGGTCGTCGTCGATAACGTGAACGGTAGCATTCGTCATGGCGCCTCACCTCGGTGGGGAGCGCTATTATATGCCAAAATCAGGGAACGGAGAACTGCAAATGTTTTGAAATCAACCTTGCTTCACCTCAGACTTCTTGCGCCGATGTCAGACAACTGTGTAGATCCAACATCTTCGACATGTTGCCTTCCGATCAATCAGCCGCTCTACTGCACCCGTTGTGACAGTTGGCAGGTGACATCCCACCTCCGTGGGTGTTACTTTTTTTCAACGTGTTTGCGCTGACTCATGACTCGTTCTCCATTCAGTCTTAACCTGAATGTCTCGGCCCAAAATGGAGAGACATGAACACAGTAGTTAGTAGTGAGCGGCGACTTCGCGTCTTCATCGCAGACGACCATGCTTCGATGGTGAAAGCTATTGAGCGAGTTATGGGAAAGGACTTTCAGGTCGTTGGTACCGCGAGTGACGGTGCCCTCGCAACGTCTGAAATCCTATCGCTGCAGCCGGACGTCGTCATCATGGATGTCTCAATGCCTGGGATGAGCGGTATACAAGCCTGCGAGGAACTTAAAAAACAAGGTTCAAGGGCAAAGATTCTCTTTGTATCTGCTGCTAATGATCCAGCCATCCGACTCGTTGCCATGAAATCAGGTGGCGACGGCTTCCTATCGAAGACTGAACTCTTCAGCGAGCTCAAGCCGGCAATCTTTGCGATCGTCGACGGCATTGAGTGAATGAAGCCGATCTGACGCAAAACACCGATCGAAACTTTATGCTTTGTGAAATCGGGGACCTCTTCCGATAGGACCAAGGTCCAATTGTGTTCCTACGCAAGAGAGCTTATTTTTCCTTCTTATTCACCCCGTGGTGCGTAGCTCCGAATCGCTGACAGGACTATATGCGGCAATTTGTCGATGCTCTCACTTGAGATTGGAGAGGAAGATGCAGTCAAAGAGTCAGGTTTCGGCAATCGACGACGGAGGTCAGCTGCCCCGATTTCAGGTTCACCTGGCACGCGGCAGTGCTATGTTCATATTCCTGATCGTCCTGATTTGGTTCTAGAGCGCGTACATCGACAAGAAATTCGCAGTAAAGCGATTTCTCCACGTGCTGAAGTTCTGTTTCATCAACTCCGACATTCTCGGAACTACCATTTGCGCGTTCGGCAGCAGACCGCAAAGATCGTTGTTCTTACAACGTCAATTAACAAACAGCCCGGGCCGAATTGACCACGTTTACGACATGTTCCTGGATGGCAAACCTTACCAGATCAGAGTTCGTCCTCAGATTAAACTTCTCCATCATGTGATATTTATGAAATGCTACCGTCCGAGTGGCCACCCCTAAAATAACGCCGGCTTCCTTCATCGAGTAACCCTCCGCGAGCACTTGAAGCACCTCTCTTTGACGTGCGCTTAAGTCACCATTTGCGCGAGCTGGCTGCGGATCATAGAGATATTCCGTAATGCGTTGTGCCACTCGTGGAGATACGTAAGACTTGCCCCGTAACGCTGATCGAATCGCACTCAGGAGTTCAGAGCCATGCGAGGTTTTCAGAACATAACCAGAGGCCCAGTCTCGCAGAGCTTTTGAAGCAAGAATGTCGTTATGGTTCATTGTGAGTACGATGAGTTTGGTCTTGGGCATTAGTTTCTTGATTCGTTCTCCCGCTTCCGTCCCGTTAAGTTTCGGCATGAATAATTCCAGGAGAATCACATCGGGTTTCAGCCGAAAGGCTAGTTCTGTGAGCATTTGCCCGTCAGAAACGGTCGCGACGACTTCGAATTCCCTTTCCAACATTGTGGTAAGCGCCTCCAGAAAGAGCGTCTGCTCGTCCGCAAGCAGGAGCCGCGGCCTCGTTGTGGTCATCTCTAACCCCCTTTTAAATGCCAAGGCTTGACCGTCTAACGGAAAAAATAGATATGGGTTTCTCATCGCATCTCGCCCGTTGATGTAGCTGTCAAAATTAGCTCTTGTCGGGAGGTGCGGAATCATTGGACACAGGCCCGCGCAGTTGCCCGATGGTCAGGCAGCCAACGAAGGGAATCCTATCTGGCGTAAAGAATCGATGCAATTGGACCAAAGTCCAATTGCATCTTGACCTTCAAGATTCCATATTGGAGACGATCGATCATTCAAATCAGGCCTTTACGCTTCCTCGCAGGCTTAACTGGTCGTAAGCAAGTCATCGTGACTCGACCTCGGAGTTGCACACGCTGGTACTGATGAGGTGGCAAACATTGCTCCAAAATTATGGATGAAAAAGGAATTGATATGAACTCGGCCAACATCAAATCCCCCCCTTCTTCAACCAAACCGGCTTTAGAGTTGATTGCGCTCGCCCAGCTTTCGCCTCAACTCGCTTGCCAAAGGCTCAGAGCTTTACTTTTGGTGAATCCAAACTATTTTCGAAACGTCCCGCCCAGTTCGTTCAAGGCTGTCCTCAACATTCAGGAGGACACAACCTATGAGAGTCTCTCCAACGTGACCTACGATCCGTTGTTCCAAACGCTTCGCGCAGCGATCACGATGAAGCAGCCCAACGGCTATTCTGACAACGCTCTCAACAACGGTTCGGAAGAGTTTGTGCGGTTTTACGTATCCTATGACGGTGGTTTGAGATGGCTCGATCAAGGGATGCGACTTGTGAACGTCTTCGACGCCCAGGCCTTAAGGCCGCGCACTTTTGACGTAACACAGCAGATCATTCCTCTGGACGAACTTTCCATCCCCGGAGTTCTTCCGAAAGTGCGCGCGATTCTTTCGTGGAACGCGCCACCACCGACGCTTGCACCGGACTGGAAGCCCGTATGGGGAAATGTTGTCGAATGCAGTATACGAATGCAGGATTCGCGAGTGATTTTTCCAGGCAGATTACAATCGCTCGCCTACGCTGAACTGCGGGGTGCGTCACCGCAAGCAGCGATGAACCTGAAACAGCAAGTGAAACGCCCCTTACAAGGAGACCAGAGCCATCCTCCTGTGGACTCGCGCCAATCCAAGATGGCGACCCAGAAACATCTAATGGCTAATATGCTGGCGGGTGGGGCCGGTACCGCGGGACGAGTCTTCAAGACTCTCAAATCAGTGCTCAAAATCAGTTCCGTCGCAGCAAATTGTCTGTGAAGGTCAACGTCTCCAACTGAAAAAACCGGTTGCTGCTGTCTTTGTGAATCTCTCGGGTTGGAACAAGATCGATCTCCTTCCCCAAAAAGCACGGTTCCCTCCGACAACGTTGAGCATGCAAGCAAGCGCGAAGTTATGGTATCCGGAGCATCGGAAAGTTACAGCGCTCAGGCAAGCCCAACTAACCAACAACTAACTCAGCCATCGCGGTAGCACATAGCTGATTCAATGTTCATGGGAGAGCTAAAGCAATAGCTTCAAAGAGAATTCGATTGGACCTTGGTCTAATTGACCCGGCCTGATGGTTGCCAAATAATCTTGACGCTGTACAAAGTACCCTTGCAGCGATCTCTCTGATCGGGAGACAGACAATGGCGATAAACCTTCTTGACGCGAGCAAGAACCTGATCACTCCAGATGTCATCTCCAAAATCTCGTTGCTGATCGGAGAGGCACCCGCAAAGACCCAGCAAGCAATGGGTATCGCTATTCCGAGCCTTGCCGGCGCGGCATGCAACGAGGCTTCCAAACCGGGTGGCGCTTCAAGACTCTTCGACCTGATTCGCAACACGCAACTACCTGGCGACATAATGACGAACGCGGCGGGCTTGCTTGCCGGCGGTGCCGCGACACAAGGGCTGATGAGAACCGGGGCTGGGCTGGTGTCGAGTTTGCTGGGCGAGCGCACAGGTGCGGTTACAAACGTGATTGCGAATTCGTCCGGACTACCCCAGTCTTCAGCGTCCACTCTTTTGAGCCTGGCCGCTCCACTGTTCTTTGCCATAATCGGGCGTCACCTGGTTAGTTCCGGAATAGGAGCCTCAAGCTTGGCCTCGGTTCTGTCGAGCCATCGCGATGGAATACTGGCAGCAGTCCCGAGCGGCCTCGGCAATGCACTTGGGCTCAATAGCAACGCCAACATATGTGGTGCCGCACCGACTGTGCGCCCGGCGGCATTAGTAGAAGCTGAGAAGAAGGGATTTCCTATCTGGGGCTGGCTACTCCCTCTTCTATTGATAGCGGCTGCACTGCTGGCGTGGCGGGCATGCAGCGGCCCGAGCGTATCGGGCCCGAAGATGGCCAGCATTTCGCTTCCCTGCGGCACCGTCTTGTCGGTGCAGGAAGGCTTGTTCACCTATAACGTTGCCAATTTCATGATGAAGGGGTCTGATTCTGAATTGCCGAAGCAGTTCGTATTCGACCATCTGAATTTCGACTCGGGCACAACGCGACTCACTCCCGACTCAAATCAGACGGTTACCGATCTGACTTCAATCATGAAGTGTTTCCCAAATATGGCGGTACAGCTTGAGGGACACACGGACAGTACCGGCGATCCGGAAGCCAACAAAAAGCTTTCGGTGGATCGAGCCGAAGCGGTCAAGGCGCTGTTGGTGTCAGACGGCGTCGATGGGAGCCGAATCAGCACGGCAGGCTGGGGACAAGAGAAACCGATCGCGTCGAACGACAACGAGGAAGGCAAAGCACGGAACCGTCGTACGGAACTCGTGGTTACGAAGAAGTAATCCGACCAGTTCAGCGCTGTAAGCATGAGGCAATCGCTAATTGCGAATCTGCCTCAGCAGTCCCTCAATCTCGGATTTTTGATCCGCGCCCATCGGCAGTAAAGGCTGCCTTGCGTAGCCGCCGTAGTAGCCGTTGAAGTCGCACGCGTACTTGACTGCGCTGATTCCGAGTTCACCCACAATCCTCTGATTGGGCTTGAGGATGTCAGCCTGCTTCTCCGCAGCGAGAGCCTGATCGCGATCTTTCCACGCAAAGTAGACCTCATAGCAAGCTTCCGGCGCACAGGCTGCAAAGCCCAGGATCGCCCCGGAAGCACCCGCCTCGAGCGAGGGCAGGATGATGGAAGCCGACCCGGTCAGCACTTGGAACCCAACTTCCCTGGTACGTGTCTTCAAGGCAGGCGCCGGGGGCGCCACGGCAAGGGAGGGCCCTCCCGCGAGGTCGCTCGCAGAGACAAAGGTTGCAGCCTGACGCGTGCCGACTGCGGACATCATCCGTCCAGTCACAGCCTCAAAAATTGGCGTCACCGTCACCGTCCGCCGAGGCGCTGTTCGCGTCGCCTCTACAATCTCCTTGATCCGTTCCAGGCTGCCGCTCGAGTCCTTAATGGCGATAATATTCGGATGCTGCGCCAATTCGGCCACCATCTCTACCGGGATCTGATACGGTACGCAGCGCGGAATGTTGTACAGCACTACCGGGAGTGGAGATCGGTCCGCGACTGCGCGGAAATAGCCGGCAACAACCGATGGAGTCATTTGCGTGGAATAGTACGTCGGCGTTCGTACCAGCACCGCATCGTAGTCAAACTTCGCGGCGGCTTCAGCGAGTTCCAAAACCGAATGCAGACTCTCCCGATTGACACCCGCAATCAAGACCTTCTCCGGTGCAGCAGCCTCTGCCGCGGTGCGAAGAACGTCGCGGGTCTCCGCGTCGTCAAGGGCCGGGGCCTCGCCCGTGGAACCAAGCACCACCATCCCAGCCAGTTGACTCCGCGAATACCTGCTTACATTTGCCTCGATCTTGCGGTAATACACACGTTCGTCGGGATAGAAAGGCGTGGTGATGGCGGCAAAAACACCTTCGATCAACATGACTTTATTTTAGTGGAGGGAAGTCAATTCCCTTCCCATGGTTATTTGCCGGCATGCAGATTCTGCAGCGCAAATACCGTAATGCTCTGCTGCTGCATGGCCTCGATCCCTTCCACTGCAGCTTGTGCCGCGGCAATGGTGGTGATCGTTGGCACGCGTGCCAGTACCGCTGCACGCCGAATTGCCTTCTCGTCGAAGAAGGTGTCCTGCCCGCGCGGCGTATTAATGATGAGCTGGATGCGGTCGCCCTTGATCAGGTCGACAACGTTGGGCCGGCCTTCTTTGACCTTGTAAACCCGCTCGACTGTTAGCCCTGCACGCTCCAGCACATTGGCCGTGCCCTCGGTGGCAACCATGTGGAAGCCGAGATGAGCAAACCGGCGGGCGAGCTCAACTGCAGCAGTCTTGTCATGATCATTCACGGTGAAGAATACCGTTCCCCGCACCGGCAGCACCTGCCCCGCCGAAAGCTGTGCCTTGGCGAATGCCTCTCCGAAGGTTGCAGCCACACCCATCACTTCGCCGGTCGACTTCATCTCCGGCCCCAGAACCGTATCGACTCCGGCGAACTTCGACCACGGAAACACCGGCGACTTCACGTAATAATGAGTGCCCGTCTCCAAATCTTTGCCCGAGGCGAGTTGCTCCGGAAGTAGCTCCCGCAGTTTGCGGCCGGTCATCAGGCGCGCGCCCATCTTCGCAAGCGGAATTCCTGTTGCCTTCGAAACGTACGGAACTGTACGCGAAGCCCGCGGATTCACTTCGATGACGTAGACGTGATCGTTGCCGTCGGCATCGCGCTGGATCGCAAACTGCAGGTTCACCAGGCCCACAACCTTCAGCGCAAGCGCCAGCTTGCGCGTGTGTTGGCGAATTGTTTCGAGCGTCTCTTCGCGAATGCTGACTGCAGGCAGTACGCAGGACGAATCACCGGAGTGAATGCCAGCCTCTTCGATGTGCTGCATGATGCCTGCAATAACCACATCCTCTGAATCGCAGAGCGCGTCTACGTCAACTTCAACAGCATTCTCCAGGAAGTGGTCCACCAGCACTGGCCGCTCTTGCGAATACTCCACCGCCTGCTTCATGTATTCCGCCACAGCCTTCGCATCGTACGCGATTACCATGGCGCGTCCGCCAAGCACATAACTCGGTCGCACCAGAACTGGATAGCCAATGCGCTCGGCCACCGCAAGCGCCTCGTCCACGCTGGTCGCCGTGCCGCCTTCGGGCTGAGGAATATCCAGATCTTCGAGCAGCTTTCCGAATTGCTTTCTATCCTCCGCAAGGTCAATCGACTCAGGCGATGTGCCAATGATCGGCACTCCGGCCGCGCGCAACCGCTGCGCCAGGTTCAGCGGAGTCTGCCCGCCGTACTGCACAATCACGCCGATCTTCGCACCCGATTGCGCCTCGTGGTTGTAAACCGCAAGCACGTCTTCGAGCACCAGCGGCTCGAAGTAGAGCCGGTCGCTGGTGTCGTAGTCAGTCGAAACCGTCTCGGGATTGCAATTCACCATAATGGTCTCGTAGCCGTCATCCTTCAGCGCGAACGCTGCATGGCAGCAACAATAATCAAACTCGATTCCCTGTCCGATGCGATTCGGGCCGGAGCCCAGAATAATAATCTTTGGCTTGTTGGTTGGCGGTGCCTCGTCCTCTTCGTCGTATGTCGAATAGAGATACGGAGTCATAGACTCGAATTCCGCAGCGCACGTATCCACGAGTTTGAAGACCGGGCGAATACCTTTCGACTCGCGCAGTTCCCTCACCTGCTTTACGCCGTCGTGGCCTTCCAGCTTCCACTCCGTCGCAATGCGCTCGTCGCTCAAGCCGTAGCGTTTTAGCTTTAGCATTTGTTCTGCTGTAATGCTTTCGGGCGTAATTTCCTGCAGCGAGCCCTGCGCCAGCGTCACTTCGCGGATCTGGTGCAGAAACCATGGGTCCATACCCGTAAGCCGCGCAACTTCGCGCACACTCATCCCGCGCTCGAACGCGAAGCGAATATAGCCGAGGCGTTCTGGCCGAGGCGTCACCAGCATCTGCGTCAAGCGGCGCGGCTCCAGAATTTCAGTCCCGGTCTTCTTGCCGGTCTCGAGTGCGCGCCATGCCTTCATCAGAGCTTCTTTGAAGGTGCGGCCCATCGCCATCACTTCACCGACGGACTTCATCTGCGGGCCGAGTACGTCATCGGCGCCAGGAAATTTTTCGAACTGCCACTTCGGAATCTTCACCACGACATAGTCGATGGTTGGCTCGAAACACGCCGGCGTCTTGCGCGTAATGTCGTTGGGGATTTCGTCAAGTGTGTAACCCACTGCGAGCTTCGCCGCAATCTTCGCAATCGGGAAATCCCGTAGCCTTTGATGCCAGCGCCGACGAGCGCGACACGCGAGGATTCATTTCGATCACAGTCATGCGGCCATTCGCCGGATTCACCGCAAACTGCACATTCGATCCGCCGGTCTCGACGCCGATCTCGCGCATCACGGCAATGGCCGCGTCCCGCATCTTCTGATACTCACGATCCGTAAGCGTCTGTGCCGGAGCGACTGTAATCGAGTCTCCTGTATGCACGCCCATGGGATCGAAGTTCTCAATTGAGCAGATGATGATGACGTTATCCGCGAGATCGCGCATCACCTCGAGTTCGTATTCCTTCCAGCCCAGAACGCTCTCTTCAATCAAGCACTCGTGCACTGGAGAAAGATCGAGGCCGCGCGCCAGAATTTCCATCAGCTCTTCGCGGTTGTAGCCGATGCCGCCGCCAGATCCACCCAGCGTAAAGCTTGGCCGGATGAGAACCGGAAAACCGATCTTGCTGGCGAAGTCAAGCCCGTCGCGAAGATTGTTGACCAGCGCAGATTTTGAAACGTCGAGCCCGATGCGCAGCATTGCATCCTTGAAAAGAAGCCGGTCTTCGGCCTTCTTGATCGCTTCGAGCTTCGCGCCAATCAGTTCCACGCCATATTTATCGAGAATTCCCGCATCGGCGAGATCGACGGCGAGGTTCAGCGCCGTTTGCCCGCCAACGGTCGGCAACAGCGCAAACTTCCCCGGCCTTCCATTGGTGCTTTGAAAGGGCACGGCTTCAGCCGTGCCGCCAGACGCAGTAAAAGAGGCACCGGGCTTTAGCCCCTGAGGGAGCCATGGCCCATTTGCCAGCATCTCCGTCTCGATGCGAATAATCTCTTCGACATACTCCCGTGTCAGCGGTTCGATGTAAGTGCGATCAGCCAATTCGGGATCAGTCATGATGGTGGCCGGGTTCGAATTCACCAGCACCACCTCGTAGCCCTCCTGCTTGAGGGCCTTGCAGGCCTGCGTGCCGGAGTAGTCAAACTCCGCCGATTGACCAATCACAATCGGCCCCGAGCCGATCACCAGGATCTTCTGAATGTCATTTCTGCGTGGCATCGTCTTTTCTATTTCCCACTTCTTAAGGTGTTGTAAACCAAGTCGCTTTGGAAGGGCACGGCTTCAGCCATGCCGCTAATGACTTCCACAAATCCCTTGGGCTTCAGCCCCTGAGGGAGGGGGTCCAACTTCCAACCTGGAAATGCTGATGAGTATCGGTACGAAGAGGGCGTGTCACACAAATGCTTCTTCACCGGATTTAGATGGATATACTGCAAATGCTTTTCGCAATCCTCTGCCCCCCGAATCCGATGATCCGAAAATCCCCGTTGCCAAATCTCTGCGTTCGTTCCCAATTCCTTTTTCGCACGATATGAGAATCCACCCTTAATAAATTGCACTGCGCGCTCCAACGCCACTGAAGGAGTGAGTAGCAGATGAAAGTGATCCGGCATTAGAACAAAGTCATGCAGAAGATACGAATCCCGATGCGAAAGAAGATTCTCAAAGAACAATCTTGCCCACGGCTCTGCACGAAACAACGCGCGAGACTCCCACGTCTTCGCTGTAACGAAGTACGTCTGCGAGTTGTTCGTTGCGTGTTCGCGTACAGGTTTCAAAACATCCCTCAGCGGCTAAAGCCGCATACTTTACCACTTCTGATCGGCACGACTAAAGTCGTGCCCTTTCAAAACTGCAGATCTGGTCCGGCATCGCCAGCGGAATACTTTCAAAAACGGTCGATCCTTAACTCCCACTACTGGTGTTTGTTCTTTTCACGAATTGCCCGGTCGAATTCTCGTTTGCTCGTTAACACCGAGGAGCATTCATCCTTGCACGCGCCGGGTCCCAAAATTACGTAGAGCTTTTTCCGCTCCAGCGCTGTAACAATCTCATCTGTCACCACAATGTCCCGCTTGGCGGCGGAAAACTCAGACCTTTTTACGCGAAGCGTGAACTGTCCCGAAACATGATCGAATCGGAACTCGCCCGCCTCGTCGGTTTTTGTCTGAAATGCAATCTTGTCGTCGCGGACGAGTGTGACTTCCAAATCCGCAACCGGATGTCCGACCGGATTCACGACGTAGCCATCAACATGACTCAGCCGCTCTGGTCCGGGAATATCAACCTGCGCACTCGAAGAAGTGGCACCGGCCAGAGATAACCAGATCCATAACCCTGCGCCCAAAAAACAGCGGAGCCAAAGCCCCGCTGCTTTTGCCAAATCCGAGTTCGCGCAAATTCTTCGCTTCATCCCTTCCACTCCTCCATCATCTTGCGGAAGTCGCTGAAGAGGTAATGCGAATCGTGGGGCCCGGGAGCGGCTTCGGGGTGATACTGCACGCTGAATAATGGCAGCGATTTGTGCCGCAGACCTTCCAACGTCTGGTCATTCAGATCAACGTGCGTCAACTCCACATCATTCGCGTTGATCGAATCGGGATCGACAGCAAAGTTATGGTTGTGCGCCGTGATTTCCACCTTACCGGTCGCATTATTGCGGACTGGATGATTCCCGCCGTGGTGCCCAAATTTCAGCTTGTAGGTCTTGCCGCCCAGTGCCAGTCCACACAACTGATGCCCCAGGCAAATTCCGAAGACGGGCACGCGTCCCAGCATGTCGCGGATGGCCTTGACGGCATAATCGACAGGTTCTGGATCGCCGGGGCCGTTGGACAGAAACACGCCATCCGGCTTCATCGCCATCACGTCGGCTGCTGTCGTCTCCGCAGGAACCACCGTCACGTCGCAGCCCTCGCGCGTAAGCATGCGCAAAATGTTCTGCTTGATGCCGAAATCGTACGCGACTACGTGGTGCTTCCGCACTCCCGCATCCTGTATGCGCGCCCTTGGAAGCAGAAAGTCGCCAGACTGGTTTCGCGAATCATCCGAATCAAAGGTGTACACCGATTTGGTGGATACCACCTTTGCCAGATCGGTCCCATCCATCTTGCGAATTTTCCTCGCTTTTTGGATCAGGGTTTCGGCGTCCAAAGTCTCTGTCGAAATCACTCCGCGCATCACACCATGCGTACGCAGATGCCGCACCAGGGCTCGTGTGTCGATCTCCGCCAGCACCGGAACCGAATAGCGTTCCATGTACTCGTCGGTCACCTGTTCCGAGCGCCAGTTCGAGCCGATTGGCGAGAACTCGCGCACGATCAATCCCTCGATATAGGGCTTACTCGACTCGTTGTCTGCCTGGTTGGTACCGTAGTTGCCGATCTGAGGATTAGTAAGAACGACAATTTGACCAGCATAGGAGGGATCGGTAGCGATTTCCTGATAGCCGGTTAGGGAAGTGTTGAAAACTACCTCTCCCTGGCATTCGCCGGGGTGACCGTAGCCTTCGCCGCGGAAGACGCGCCCGTCTTCGAGCGCTAAAATCGCCTGCATCGCCTCTCCGAGGAGTGGATTCAATAGATTTTAGCAGGTTTCAGCGTTAGGGGTACGGGGTGGAAATCCCGGCTACTTTACCTGGCCCAGATCCTTCGCGGGCCAATAGACGAAAACCGCCTTGCCATAAATCAGATCGCGCTCCACTACGCCAAATTCCCTGCTGTCCGATGATATGGAACGGTGGTCCCCCATCACAAAATAGCAATCGTCGGGAATGATCGTCTCGGCATAGGAGCGCATGTCGCGGTACATCTCCGGTACGTAGTTTTCGTCCAGGGCCTTGTCGTTGACAAAGACCTGTCCGTGATCGATGCGCAGGCGGTCTCCCGGCAGCGCAATCACGCGCTTGATGTAGCTCTTCTCGGGATCGCGCGGGTAATGAAATACCACCACATCGCCATGTTCAATCGACGTGATGTGGTAGACAAACTTATTGATGAAGAGCCGGTCGTGGTCCTCAAGCCGGGGCAGCATGCTGGTACCTTCAACGCGTACCGGCTGATAGAGAAACAAGATGATTAAAACGGAAATGCCCGCAGAGATCAGCAGGTCGCGGAGCCACAAACCCAGGCCCGAACCACCTGTCAGCGCGGCAGGTGCCGGCTGACCCGGCACTAGGGGAATTGCGGTCGGGGAAGGAATTTCAGTTACTGCAAGGTCTTCAGCGGGTGTTGACATCTCTATCTCGAATTATTAATTGCCACGAAGTCTAACTGCAACCCAGACCTCCCGGCGGACACAAAAGGTCCGGATGCCCTGGTTTTTGCATCGGCTTTGGTTGCGTGGATGAAGGCACAATTGCTGGAGCTGCTCCGGGAACCGTTCCCTCCGCCAGATTATCTTCTTCCAGAATCAACGGTCTTTGCAGAACCATTTCCACTTGGGTTCCGGCCTCGATGCTGACGTCGGCACCGCGCGTGAACAGAGTTACAAGGCCAACGGTGGCCAGCCCAGCCCCAAGTCCTCCCAGACCACCGGCCAGAGAGTGACCCGAACTTATACCGGCAATCGAGCCAACCGTCGCACCGGTTGGCAGGGCGATTTCCGCAGTCTTCGCCGCATTCCGGCCCTTGTCCTTGTCCTGCTCGATGGTTCCTTCACCATTTTTCACATCCTGCTTGCTGGCACCGGGCAAGCCGCTTACCACGCCGGGAACTTCAACCACGGAGCCATTGGGAAAGATGATCGAAGTAAAGTGCATGTCGAGCTGGGACTTCCCCGTCATGCGGCCTGCACGAACGACCCGGTCGACCGTACCCTGCACAAACACACCCGTGGGAATCATTACCCGGTTTCCCACCACCACGGGGAAAGAGGAGGCCAGATACACCCCGTCACCGGGCTTTGCGCTTTTGGTGTTGAGAGAACTGCGCAATTGCAGAAGAACCTTCGTTCCCGCCGGCACCGTATAGGTCTTCTTGACCATTGCGGCCGAACTCGCACTGGCGGGCACCGCAGGTTGTGCCGTGGGATCAGCGGCCGGTTGAGAGGTTGCTGCCGGCGCTGAGGTTGCTGCCGGTGCTGAGGCTGCTGTCGGCGAGGACGTCTGTGCTTGCAGCGCTCCAGGAAGACACAGCTGCAGAGTCGCGGTCCCCAAAAGCGTCAATCGTAAGGTCTTGCTTCCCAGACGCATCAGTTCCTCCCAAGTCTCTACTGGAGATAGACGGATGGCCTCGCCGCAAAGATAGCTGCCCAATCTTTTTTCCGAAGGCTCCATTTCAGAGTACGCTAAATTCGTGAGCCTGGGAGACGCGAACCATGGACGTCATCAGAACAGAAAGCCATTCAAGTGTTGTCGATATGACCGATGAACTCAGCCATTTCGCACCTGTTTATAAAGTGCTCCGGGACGCCATCAATGGCGGCGCCTTCCCGGGGTGCGCCTTTGGCGTTCTCGCCGACGGTGAAATTGTACTCAGCGACGCTCTGGGCCACTTTGTTTATGACGATGACTCGCCAGTAGTCGAGCCGCACACAACCTTTGACGTGGCCAGCATCACCAAGGTCGCTTCAACCACCGCCGTCGCCATGCTGCTCCACCAGCGCGGTCAGCTCGATCTCGACACCCCTTTGGGCGAGCTTCTGCCCGGTTTCGTTGTCGGCCGGGATAGCGCCCGGCTTGCACGCCAGGTCACGATCCGCCACTTGCTGGCGCATAATTCAGGACTGCCGGGTTATGTCGAGTTCTTCAGAACCCTCATTAGTCCCGCCGAACTGTATCGCGCCTGCCTCGAACTCCCGATTGAGTCCGCCCCCGGAGAACGAAGCGAATACTCTGACCCTGGTTTCATTCTGTTGGGTAAAGCACTTGAGGTCCTCACCCGCGAGGATTTGTCTGAATTTGCGCGGAAAGAGATCTTCGATCCTTTAGGTATGACTGCGACGCGATTCTTTCCAACTCCTGAACAGAAGTCTCTGATTCCTCCCACTGAAATCGACAGTCAACTTCGCCATCGCACTATCCAAGGCGAAGTGCAGGATGAAAACGCCTTTATTCTTCACGGCGCTGCCGGACACGCCGGCCTGTTTTCAAATGTGGCGGATCTCCTCAAGTTCGCCGGCGAAATCCTGGCCGGTTTGAGCCCCATGCGCGTAACAGCTTCGCCCAGGTTGTTTAATCGCGATACGGTCGAAACATTTGCCGAGCGGCAAGGTCCTGAAGGCAGTTCTCGAGCTTTGGGTTGGGATACTCCGTCGAAGCAATCCTCGGCTGGACAATATTTCTCGCCTCATTCGATCGGACATCTAGGGTTCAGCGGCTGTTCGCTTTGGATCGATCTCGACGCCTCGATCGCCGCGGTACTGCTCACCAATCGCACCTGGCCCGACCGCCAGAGCCAGACTGATACGGGAGGTCCGGCCTTCCTTCCACGACGCCGTCCGCGTAGTCCTCTCGGGCAGCCAAGCCCTGTGATTTGTGTGATGAAATGACATTAAAGTGACATTCTGGGTTTCCAGAATTCTGGTCTCACTTGCTCCGATTGCAGATACAATAGATTCTGGGGACAGACTTTGATGTTAACCAGCACGACGACGCATGAAGGCGCCGGCGCACACGGGAAAGAGGAAACCAAGACGGACCCGGCTTCCTCACTCCAGCACCTTACGACCGAGAGCCAGAACGAAGCATCCCAAGGCTTTGACACGAAATCGGCGCTGGAGATTGCGCGCATCATCAACCACGAAGATGGCAAGATCGCAGGAGCGGTTAAGAAAGCACTCCCTGAAATCGCAGAAGTCATCGACCACGTAGCCCGCGCCTTGCGCGATGGCGGCCGGCTCATCTACATTGGCGCCGGCTCCAGCGGCCGCATTGCCGCCCTCGATGCCTCTGAGTGCCCTCCAACCTACTCCACTGCCCCCGGTCAGGTGCAATACATCATGGCCGGCGGCCCCAAGGCCCTTGCTTCCGCCGTTGAAGTCAATGAAGACTCAGAGGAACTGGGCCAGCGGGACATTGCCCGCCGCCGCCCCACCCGCAAAGATGTCGTAGTCGGCCTGTCCGCATCGGGCCGTACACCTTATGTTGTTGCCGCGACCGCCTACGCACGAGCGCGCGGCGCCTACACTGCCGCGGTCACCTGCAATCAGGGCACGTCTCTCGCCGAGGTTGCTGACATAGCGATCGTTGCCGAGGTTGGGGCTGAAGTGATCTCGGGCTCCACTCGCATGAAGGCAGCGACCGCGCAAAAGATGATCCTTAACATGATCACCACCGGCGCCATGACGCGGCTCGGCTACGTGTACGAGAACCTCATGGTCAACGTGCACATGCAGAACTCAAAGCTGGTCGAGCGCGGCATTCGCATTCTCATGAGCGCCTGCAAGATCGATCGCGAAACCGCTGTTCATACCATCAAAAGCGCGGGCCGCAGCGTGCCGGTAGCGTTGGTCATGCTGAAGGCCAAAGTAGATAAACCCGAAGCCGTCCGCCGCCTCGCCAAATCTGACGGCAACGTCCGACTGGCCATCGAAGACAACGTCCTCGAACTGTAGGCATCAGGCTGACAAGATCGAATTGAACGGGGGCTCATGCCCTCGTTTTGTTTTGCTCGCCCTTTCTTCGCCAGACGGAAGATGATCACAGCTTGGTGAAAAACTCGACGAACTCACTGTTTTGTAACAAGGGCATGGCTTTCAGCCAGGCCGCAAATGCAACAAATGAGTGTTGGGCTTTTAGCCCCTGAGGGATGTTTCCTCTCCCCGGTTCAAAACGTGGTCAACCGCACCTTCAGCAAAACGTTCTCGTCCGCCTTCAGATTTAGTCCGTAATCCGTCTGGTCACCATTCCAGATCCGCGTCATCTTCCACTTCCCTTCGGCGTCGAAGTTGCCCTCTTCCACCTTGAGAAATAGCCGCTTCTTATCTGGCGCGAAGGTCGGCTTGAAATCCACTCGCACATGATGGCCCGCGACCAGGTACTCATCCTGCCCAAGTCCCATCACCAGTGCTCCACCATCCGCCGGCGAATTCCCTTTCGGCTGCATCCAGTTTCCAAACGATGGCATACCGTAGCTCACCGTCACGTCCCATCGCCCCAACGCAGTTTGTTGCGTGTGATTATCTGGATCTTCGCTGAAGCCAATGACTCTTCCTTCGAGATTCGCCTTCGCGATCAGCCTCGCGATCGGTGCCAGTAGCGCATACTGCTCGGCAACAGGCTTCAACGCACTCGCCTCCATTGCTTCCGGACCAGAAGTCTGATTGCTGTAACGGGTCAAGTCCAATCCAAATGGCGCCCAGCCAATGGCTCCGTTCCCCAGTGCTGCAAATACATATTTCGCAAATGCCGCGGTGTTTCCGGTCTCTGGAATCAGGAGCGCATTGTCCTTGCGCTTGTAGAGATCGATCACCTTCATATACTTCGCATATTCAGGAAGGTAGATGTCGGGTGCGACCACGCTGACCGAAGGGGCGGCAATCTTCCACAGTTCGATATTGTTGTCGGTCGGCGCTCCTGATTCATAGCTCGGAGCCTTGCCCGGATGGAATGGATCTCGCAAAGCCGCGTTCACATACATCGGCAATCCATATTCAGCTTTGCCGGCCGCCGCTACCTGCTCGATGTAGATCGCCGTATACCAGGCTTCAAAGGACTCATCGGCATCATCTCCGAATACTTCCTTCCAGGTTCCCGGCTGCTTGCCCAGGCCTTTCAGCAACTTCTCCGGAACCGCGCCGGCAAATGCTTTCTGTGCCTCGGGTCCGTAGTCACGTACTCCGCCCCAAACGCCTGGTTCGTTCTCCACCTGCACCAGCAACACCGTTCTTTGCGGATCGGCTTGCTTCAGATGCCGCATCAACGCACGAAAAGCGTCTTTGTCCGCCTGAAGAAACGCGTCTGAAAACGGCGATGGAGAATCAACCGTTAGGCCCTTATCGTTGCGCAGAAACGGGTACTTCTCTTGATTCAGCTTGACCCACTCCGGGGTGTAGTGTGAGCTGCCGTTCTTCCAGGTTCCAAACCAAAGCAGAACTAGCCGAACATGATGTTCGCGCGCCTGCCCCAGAATCACGTCGACAAGGCTGAAATCAAATTTCCCCTTCTCCGCCTCGATCTGCTCCCAGTAGATGGGCAGTTCGACAGTATTGGCATGCAAGGTCTCAGCGGCAGGCCACACCTTGTCGAGATACGCCGGCCACGCGCTCGAATTATTCGCCTGCACACCCAGCATCAGATAGGGCGCGCCATCCACCACCAATGCAAAGTGCCCGTCCTTCTGCACGATCGCAGGAATAGGCGCAGCGCTGGAGTCGCTCGCTTGCCCCGAAGCCATTGAACCTACTGCAAACGTTTCCAAAAACATTGCAAAAACGGCTAACCGGACGATTGCGGCACGCGAAGAATTGAATTTCATTTATGCATCCTCAAATCACTGATCTTGAACCTCGCCAAGTATATCTCCCGTCAACAGCCCAACTACCTCGCGCAATTACACTGGAAGCATACGGAGCAATCTGGGCATTTATGGATAAGTTTGTTATTCGCGGAGGCAATCCGCTGGTCGGAACGATACGCGTATCGGGCGCAAAGAATTCTGCGTTGCCCTGCATGGCGGCCGCAATCCTTACTGAAGAAGAGGTCACGCTCGAAAACATCCCCAGCGTCCGCGACATCGAAACAGAACGCAAACTTCTGGTCGCAATGGGTGCTGAAGTCGAGTTGGGCACGGGAAGCTCTGACCACCGCACCCGTATTAACTTCCGCACCCTCTCCAGCCCTGAAGCAAAATACGAGATCGTCAAGACCATGCGCGCCAGTTCCCTTGTTCTCGGGCCGCTGGTAGCTCGTGCCGGCATGGCTCGGGTCGCCATGCCTGGTGGCTGCGCTATCGGCGGACGTCCCATCGATCTGCACATCAAAGGGCTCGAAAAAATGGGTGCGACCATTGCCCAGGAGCACGGCTATCTCGAAGCCCGCGCCGACAAACTCAAAGGCGCGCACATCGTATTCGACAAGATCACTGTCACCGGAACCGAGGATCTGCTGATGGCCGCTGTTCTTGCCGAAGGCGAAACCCTCATGGAGAACTGCGCGCGCGAACCCGAGGTCTGCGATCTCGCCGCTCTGCTCGTTGCCATGGGTGCCAAAATCGAAGGCGCCGGAACCTCCACAATCCGCGTGCAGGGCGTCACCGGTCTGAAGGGCGCGCAATACCGCATCAATCCCGATCGCATCGAAGCCGGAACGTTTCTCGTCGCTGGCGCCATCACTGCGGGTGACCTCACTGTCGCAGACTGCAACCCTGACCATCTCGGTGCGGTGATCTCCAAGCTTGAAGAAGCCGGAGCAAGGATCGATATACTCGGCCCCGATTCAATTCGCGTGCGCAGCGAAGGCAAACTGCGCGCCGCCGATATTTCCACCGAAGAATACCCTGGCTTCCCGACGGACATGCAGGCGCAGTATCTGGCTCTTTCGACCCAGGCCGAAGGTGTAAGTCAGATATCAGAGAACATCTTTGAGAACCGCTTCATGCACGTGCAGGAACTGGTGCGCATGGGAGCCAATATCAAGGTCGATGGCCGAACCGCCACGGTTCGCGGTCCATCACCTCTCTCCGCCGCCGCCGTGATGTGTTCCGATCTTCGCGCCTCGGCCTCCCTCGTCCTCGCGGCTCTCGTAGCGGACGGCGAATCCATTCTCGATCGCGTCTACCATATGGACCGTGGCTACGAGCGCATCGAACAAAAGCTCGAAAGCGTGGGCGCGCAGATACGTCGCATGGGCAACGTCTTCGGCTGAGCCCTGATTTCAGCCAACTTGCCAGGCAACCTTCCCGATCGGGAACTATCGTTGCGTCATTATCGTAAGGAACACCATGAGATTTGTCTGTGCCGTCGCAGGCGCGGCTCTATTTGCCTGCAATCTTGCCGGTATCGCTGAGTCCAAAGTCTCTTGCGATCAGACGCTCACAGCCCCACTTCGCTCGAACGCCGTGCTCGCGATTGACTCCCGGCCGGCCGGTCTCGAAATCGTTGGAACGGACCAAGAGGCGATCCACGTCACTTGCCATGGAGGCAACGACGAAGACGCTGCACCCCATATCCTCCTTCAATTCACTGCCAGCGCCAACGGTGGCAACCTGAAAATCGAAGGGAGCCACACGAGGCACGGCAACAACCTCCAGATCAAGATCGAAGTGCCGTGGAAAACAAACCTCAGAGTGCAGATGCCCGCAGGCGAGGTGAAGGTGGAGGAAATCAAGGGCGACAAGGATATCGATCTTTACGCCGGCCAGATTACGATTTCTTCTGCGCACGAATGGAATTACCGCAGCGTCAATGCTTCGGTGACGATCGGCGAAGTTAGAGCGGCCGCGTACGACGCCGACAAAGGCGGCTTTTTCCGCACCTTCAGTAGACAAAGTGCAGATGGCGAATATCGTCTGCGAGCCCATGTCATGACAGGCGAAATTGATTTGTTAGGGAAGAAAGCACGCGCCGAGAACGACCACGCCCAAGACTGACATTCGGGGTCTACGAAACGCAGTTAGCGCATCTGCCCTGAAACCCATTCGGAACCATGGGCAAGGCGCTGCAGTCGCAGAAGTCGATATCTCCCGGCTCAGACATTCTCTGAAGAAAAAATCCAGACTATTCAAGTCCAATTCCAGCTTTTCGTGCGATAGTAGTCACCTGCGCCTGCAGAGCCAGGGCGAAGGAGGAATAATGCCGGAAGCCACGCTGAATATTAGTACTCTGATTTTGGAAGTCCGAAAAGAGCTTGAAAAGGCTGACCTGCAGATGCGTACTGCTGGAAAGCAAGCTCTTTTCCAGCTCAGCTCGATGGAATTGGAACTTAATTTTGTAGTGAAGACTTCGAGCGAGGTTAAGGGCGGTTTTGACCTCAAGATTGTCTCCCTGGGATCCAAACTTGCCGAAGCAGGCGAGGAGGTTCAAAAAATTACCGTGAAGTTCGACGCCTCCGACGAAGCGATCCGGTCAAAACTCCCCGGTACTCGCGGTTTTAACGAGGATAAGCCTCGAGGTCGCGACCCGAAGCCCGTGACACCGCTCAAGTAAATGGACGAGAAGTCCTCAAACCCGAATGCCACGCGACGCTCCACCCTCCGCCTCGCCCCCGTGTCTCCTTTGTCGGAATCGGCCAGAAATTCAGACGACAGCGAATTTGACCATAAGTCGAACGCCATTTGGATAGACAAAGAAGTTCCCGAGGAATTGTTCAGCTCCGTGGTGGCCCACGAGTTCAATCACTTCCTCGTTCATGTATCGACTCCCTATGGCTGGTTTCTGGACGAGTGCGTCAAGCTGGAAAATAATCTGGTTCTTTCTTATTGTCTCGATCATTACCATCGATTCCCCTACTCTTCGATCGACATCCCGATCTACGACGTAGCAGAGCTGGCTCAGGAAGGCAAAAACAGCCAGTTCATCCGGAGACTGTGCGACAAATATGCGAATCCATGGTCGCACATCACGTTTCTTCAGAGACTTCTCGAAGGAGAAAATTCGTCCGATATCGACGGCACAACCGTCGACCTGTCAACTTTGAGTTTCAATCTGGTTGAAAAGCTCTTGCGCAAAAAGAAGATCGTTGAGCCGCCGAAACTTGTGAGGCTTCCGAAGAGACACCAACTCGCCGTGTTTGATGAAACAGAGTCTAATCAGCTGCGGGGAATGCCGTCCATGGTTCTTCCTCGCGGAGAAATCAACATCGGTGCCAAGCATGTCTTCGAGGGCATTGCGGTCCACCACGAGACCAAGGACTCGATTGTCAGCGGTCTGAAGGCCGAATCCCGCCGTTCCTATTGGGCACTTTGGGTTCTGACCGTTTCGAGTATGGGAAAGGAGCGCGTGCGCTCCCCGCAAGACTATAACCGCTTGCTGAATACTTTCTATTCCCTGTGCGATCTCGCCTTGTTCGTTCCCGCAGGCTCACTGTACGGTCAACTTCGAACAAAGGGCATGACCTGGTACGACGTTCAGCCCGGAGCCCGGTTCATGACCGCGTTGCGCAAGGCAGTTACGCTGGGGTGGGTCGATGACCTTGAGACTGGAATGTTGCCCTACCAGGAGTGGCTCTCCGAACTTCTCTGCTGGCCATCCCCAAAAAAGTTCCTTGAACTTGGTGCAGGCCTTGATCAATCAGACAAGAGACAGGCCCGCCACGCAGAGGCTTGTCGTATCCGCCTCGAGAACCACAGCGCGTTTATAGTTCTTGGCAAAGAGTTTGAAGCCGGCTCTGAAAACACAGCTGCAACACCAGCACCTTTCTCTGTGAGAGAATTCTTCGCGAATCATCGGCCTATGGTTTATACGGCGAAATTGGGCCAGCTAGTAGTCGAAGGGCGTTCTGATTCACCAACAGATGCCCTCTCCAGGCTGCTCGATTGGTTTCTCGCAAGATTCAACTATCAAGTCATGCGAAAAGGGATCTTTGGGTATGACGAGTTACTGCCCGATGATGTCAAATACGATTCAATTTGGGAAAATATCAAATCCCGTGAGGAGTTGCTCGCGTTGCTTCAACAAGCGATCCCGGCGCTGACGCCAGACCGGTTTCAATCGTTCGATGCCTCTCTCCATGATCTGCACTAGACGGTTGCAAAATCTTTTGCAATGGATACCCACGCGACGATGGTCGCGGCAACTACCGCCAGCTGACAGCCAGGTGCCAGCGAAGTTTATAGTCTGCGGTCTTGACGAGCACCCGCTCGTACTCGCGCAATTCGCTCAAGATCGGCAAAGTCTCGGAACCCAGAGATACCGGCGTCTCCACCAGGAAACGAATGAGCGCCCGGATGGTGACGAGCCCGTCCGCAGCATCAAACCATTGCGGCTCGGGTAGATTGTCTGCCCATTCTGGATCGCCCGCACCCTGATCAAGCAGCAGGCACATCGAGTTTTCATCGGCAGAGAAGAACTGCAGCAGCGGCGAGACGTGAAGCGAAGCGGCAAGGCGCTCTAATGCATCCTCGTTGCGGGCCAATGCGTGCCCGTTGACGAAGATGTCAAAGCCCGGATCTTCTCCTTCAACGACAATGTATAGGCTGGTAGCCATCGCTCTGAGCATAGTGGAGGGAAAGTGCCGCTGAAACGTAAATTCCCTTCCGGTTATCCAAAGGATTAATGGTTTAGCAGTTTGCACAAGATTACACAAGTTTGAAGTGCACCAGAATCGCCATACAACGAAAGCGTTAGTTTCTCAGTCTCATAAACCTAACCACGGCTAAGATTAAGGTGGAAAGCAGTGTTTTACAAAGGGACCCAGTGGTGGATTGGAGCAAACTCCCGGACCTCGCAGCGGTTGCTGCGCTCACGTGCGCGTTTGCGTCGGTGGCGAGGCGCGGCCAGACAACAGCCTCGCGACACTGGCTTACCGGCTGGGTATTGATTGCAGTTTACTTTGCAACGCTGATTTTCTCGCCCGCTCCAGGTATCTGGGGAAAAGTGGCTTCCGACATCAGCATGATCGCGCTCATCTGGGCGGGAGTGCTATTCATGTGGGCGTCAATTCCCTACCGCGCTGAGCGCTCCAGTCTCTGGATGCTAATCTCCGTTCTTTCCACGAACGCCATTTACATTGTCATCGCCAGGTTTGATCACCCTTGGCCCTGGGCCCTGACCTCGGCTGCCGTTTCATTCGGTGCGGCGCCCTTGACGATTGCTCTCACGGCCCGGCGCGACTTCACGCACCTTCTTCGCTGGTTGCTGGTCGGTCTCTATTGCATTCTGACGGTGTTCCTGCTCACGGTTCAGAACCGCCCGGGCAATGGACTCAACATCGCTACCAATGGCGTCCTGTTCACGGTCTATATTGGTTGCTGTCTGCACGTCTGGTACAGCTACCGTGGACGCGGCACCGCCGGTTCGCTGATCACGATAGCGGGCTTTCTCGGCTGGGCATCGGCATTCGTGGCTATGCCCCTTGCCAATATGATCACCCCAAATGGGCAAATCGACAGCGAAGTTTGGAATCTGCCCAAGTATGTGGTCGCAGTCGGCATGATTCTCCTCCTCCTCGAAGACCAGATCGAGCACAATAAATACCTGGCCCTGCACGACGAGTTAACAGGACTGCCGAACCGGCGCCTGTTTCTTGACCGGCTTGCGATCTCGCTGGAGCGCGCGCGGCGCATGGAATCCAAGGCCGCTCTCTTAGTGATCGATCTCAACCACTTCAAGAAGGTGAACGATACCTTAGGCCATCACGCCGGCGACCTGCTGCTGAAGAAAGTGAGCAATCTGTTCCTCAGCCGCGTGCGCCGTTCTGACACGGTGGCAAGAACCGGTGGAGACGAGTTCTCTTTGATTCTCGAAGAGCCTACCAATCGCTCGAATGCGAAGTTGGTCGCAAAATCCCTTATGGATATGATGAACGAACCGATTCAGCTCGGCGAGCGCTCAATGCAAATCGGCGCCAGCATCGGCGTGGCCGTTTTTCCTGATGATGCGGCCGACATTGAATCTCTCTGTATCGCGGCCGACCTTCGCATGTATGACGACAAAAACGAATCGCGTGAAGGAGCGGACGAACGCATTCCAGTAAGGTCAGAACCCTCGCCTGAATTTCGCAGCAAAGAGATGAAAGCATCGAAATGATCGCCCGGTTTCCAAAAATGCCCGCCTCATTTAGCTGAAAACAATCAAACAAATAAAAATGCCCGGACATTTCGCCCGGGCATTTTATTTCGTACACGCATTGAACGATTCTCAATGCTGATCCACCTTAACGGCTCCCGCCGCCGGGACCGCCGCCTGGACCGCGTCCGCCGCGACGGCGACGACGACGACGGTTGTTGTCCTTCGCCCCGCCGGCACTAGCCGGCCTTGGAGCTCCCCCCGCAACCTGACCAGCCGGCACCGGAGTGCCATCGGCTCGATTGAAGTTAGGCTCGTTCTCCTCGTCGATCTCCTCGCCTTCTTCGTCGTCGTCATCGAAATCTTCCCCGCCCTCAATCAGGATTGTGCTCTGATTGGTGCGCGGCTGACGGTCGTCGAATTCATGGCGCGGACGTGCTGGCGGAGGAGCGGCTGCTTCGGTTTCACTTCCACCCTCGACTGGTTCGCTCGCCTCTACCGCTGGTGCCGACTGCGCCAGCTTGGCTTTCTGTTCACGGATGAGCGCCTTGCGGCTGAGCTTAATGCGATTGCCTTCGATGGCGAGAACCTTCACCATCACTTGATCGCCTTCGCGTAGTTCGTCCTTCACTTCCTTCACGCGATGCTCAGCGATCTCGGAGATGTGAAGCAGACCGTCGGTGCCCGGGAAGAGCTCGACAAATGCGCCAAACTCCGCGAGACGAACGACCTTGCCGAGATAAACCTTGCCGATTTCCGGCACGGCTGTAATGTTGCCGATGATCTCGAGCGCCTTCTTCAGTCCGTCGGCGTCGCTGGAAGCAACGCTGACCTTACCTGTGTCGTCCACGTCGATCTTCGCGCCGGTCTGCTCGATGATGCCGCGGATGGTCGCGCCACCCTTGCCGATCAGATCGCGGATCTTGTCGGTCGGAATCATCACGGTCTCGATGCGCGGCGCATAAGCGGAGCGCTCCGTGCGAGGTCCGTCCAGAACCGCGTCCATCTTATCCAGCAGGAATAAGCGTCCACGCTTCGCCTGGGCCATTGCTTGTTCAAGGATCTCGCGGGTCAGTCCGCCGATCTTGATGTCCATCTGAAGGGCGGTAATTCCCTTCCGCGTGCCGGCGACTTTGAAGTCCATATCGCCGTAGTGATCTTCGGCTCCTGCAATGTCGGTGAGGATGGCGTAATCGTCGCCTTCCTTCACCAGGCCCATCGCCACACCGGCTACGGAACCCTTCAAGGCAATGCCTGAGTCATACAGTGCAAGACTTGCACCGCATACCGAGGCCATTGACGAAGAACCGTTGGACTCGAGAATGTCAGACACGATGCGGATGCTGTAGGGAGACTCATCGGCGCTCGGCAGGACCGCGGAGATGGCGCGCTCCGCCAATGCTCCGTGACCGATTTCGCGACGTCCGGTTCCCGTCATACGTCCTGTTTCACCAACAGAGAAAGGCGGGAAGTTGTAGTGGAGCATGAAGTTCTTTTTCTTCTCGCCCTCGTAACTCTCCAGGCGCTGCCCGTCGTCCGCCGTGCCCAGTGTTGCAGTTACCAGGGCCTGTGTTTCACCGCGGGTGAACAGTGCGGAGCCGTGGGTGCGGGGCAGAACGCTGGTCTCGATCGTGATCTCGCGAATTTCGTCGAAAGCGCGGCGGTCGGGGCGAATCCTGTCTTTGGTCACCTGCTCACGGAAAGTCCGTTCGCGGAGTAGCTCGTAATAGGTGGCCAGCTTCTTCTTCGCGCTCGGGTCATCCGCAGGAAGTTCGGCAGCCAACTCATCCTTGAGCTTTTTCACCAGTGCGTAGCTATCTGTCTTGGCGTACTTCTTGGTGTCGAGAGCGTCCTTGAGGCGATCGCCGATCTTGGTCTTCAGTTCATCGTAATAGCCTTCGTCCGTGGTGGGCGCAACGAATGCCCGCTTCGGCTTGCCGGCCTTTGAGACCAATTCATCGATCGCGGCGACAATCTTCTTGATCTCGGTATGAGCGAATTCGATTGCCGCGAGAATGACTTCTTCCGTCTCCTCTTTCGCACCCGACTCGATCATCACGATGCCGTCTTTGTGACCGACGACCATGATGTTCACCGTCGTTTCTGCGCGCTCCGAGTAGGTGGGGTTGATGACGAACTCCCCATTCACGCGGCCAACGCGAACTGCGCCAACAGTGGCGCTGAACGGGATGTCACTGAGAGCCAATGCACAAGCTGCTGCATTGATACCGACAACATCGGGGTCGTTTTCCTTGTCGGCGGAGAAGACTAGAGCAATAACCTGCGTCTCGTTGCGGAAGCCATCAGGAAAGAGCGGGCGGATGGGGCGATCAATCTGGCGACAGGTCAGAACTTCTTTTTCGCTGGGGCGGCCTTCGCGCTTGATGAAACCACCGGGGATGCGACCGCCGGCATAGGTGTACTCGCGGTAATCGACCGTGAGGGGAAAAAAGTCGATGCCTTCTCGTGGGTCAGGAGATGCGACCGCGGTGGCCAGAACCACGGTTTCGCCCGTGGTGACCAGTGCAGCTCCGGAGGCTTGCTTGGCCATGCGACCGGTCTCAAAGACCAGGCGCTTGCCGCCAGCAAGCTCGACTGTCACTTCTTGTTTAGACATGGAGTCCTCGTTTCGTATTTTTCACTTGGGAAACTTTTGGGTGGGAAGAGCCGGAAATGCGGAAGGTGTACGAATGCGCGAGAGTCGCGGGACGCGACTGCACAATTAAAAAATGCGCGGACCGCGCAGTGATGGCATCTCGTACTGAGACGACACTTCTGCGCAGGCCCTGGCGGCATTTGCGATTAGCCAGGTACACCATGGCCCCAGGTTCTGAATGATGCGGGGCCGTGACCAAAATCCGGTCTGGGCGCTTCCGGTTCAACGTTTGCTTTCTGATTACTTGCGGATACCGAGCTTGCCGATTACGTCGCGATAGCGATCGGAATCATGCGTCTTCAGGTAGTCCAGCAGGCGGCGGCGCTTGCTGACCAGCATCAAAAGTCCACGCCGCGAAGCATGGTCTTTTTTGTGAGTCTTGAAGTGCTCGGTCAGTTCACCAATCCGCTCACTCAGAATCGCGATTTGGACCTCGGGAGAACCCGTGTCCTTCTCGTGGGTGCGGAAGCGTTCAATTAGGGTAGTTTTCTTAGCAGTCGCCAGCACGGCGGTATTACTCCTCTTGCGTTCTCAGTCCACTCTCAAGTGTCTAGATAGAGATTACCATGAATAACTTGCGAGGGTAACCCCAGCGACCTCATCCCAAGCTACACAACCCCTGTCGTTTCCATGCGGTATCTGAAATACAGCGGAATCGCGTCCTGGAGCAGATAAATGCAGCCAAAGACAACCCTCTACATCGACATCGACGACACCATCATCGCCCAGGTCCTGCCCGGTTCAAATTTCGACCTCCGCCCCTGCGTCATCACCCAGCTCACCGTTCTGGGCGACATGTATGACTGCTGCTGGCTGACCTCCTGGCGGTACATCGACTCCACCGCACCCGGTGCAGGAGTATCTGTTGCAACCCTGATGCGCTGCCTCTACGGCTCGCGCATCAACCAGGCATTTCGCTACGCCGATTGGGATCGCGAGCATCCCAACGGCAAAGCCGGCTTTGTTCTCCGTGAAGGATCGCCCCAAGACTGGTACTGGCTCGAGGACCCGATCATGAAAGGCGAGGAAAGCGCCCTCGCTGCCGCCGGCAAACTCGATCGCTACATTCCCGTCGAACCCATCGGAGCGTGGGGTTTCCTCGATGCCGTGAATGAACTCTTCAGCCGCACTCGCAAAACCAACGCCGATATCAGACATGCCGGCGGCCGCCCCGAATGGTTCGACCGCGCAACCCTCGTTTCCAGTGGATGATTCCATTTCTCAGAAACGGCCGCCGAAACTGTCTCACTCAAGGGGTTCACCCCAACTGTTGTCAAGCAGGCCGCCGACGTTCAGCGCTCCAACCTTCACATTCCAAACATAAAAATTCACGGCGCAGTTTTGCAGGCAATTACGTTCCTTTAAGGCACAATCATCCTGACCGCAGAGTGTTCGCTCCGCGCATGGGGAGAAGGAACAGGGGGTACCCCCACCCCCCCTACAAAATTTGCAGTTTTCCACAAAACATTTGCAGGAAATTCGACGCACAAACTACGACCATTTCAGTCTCCTTAGCTCTCGGGTGTAAAGATTTTGCCGCCAAGCGGTGGGCTAAGTGCCAGGTATGCAGGCCCTCCGATGCCGGTTCGGCACGCGTATCTAGTTGAGCGTATGCTCGAAGAAGGTAGTCATTACTTTCCCCTTCTCGCCTTCTGCATTCCACGCTTCGCTCCAGACGAGTGTCTTCCAAGCACGCAACCGAACGCTGGCCGTAAGGCAATAGTCTCCACGCCCTATTGGCATGCAAAAGAACTACTCGCAGATAAGAGAGGCGTCCTCGTTCCATTTGAGGCTCCGAACGCCATCGCTGAAGCTGTTATCGCTCTGCTGGAGAACGATGCAGAGCGCCACGCGATGCGTAAGCGAGCATATCTTTACTCTCGTGGAACCACATGGCCCAAGACCGCAAAAGCCTATATGGCGAGTTTTCAGCGCGCGCGATTTGAGCGCTCATTGCAGCCCAAAGCGACGCACCCGGATGATCTGGCTCTTGTTCCGGAATCGTTGGACCGGCTGCCCGATCTGCGCACTGATCACCTTGTGACAATGACGGACGATACAGGGATCTTGCAACACTCAATCTTCTCTGTGCCCAATGCCCGCGAAGGCTACACGACGGACGACAACGCGCGTGCGCTTATTGTTTCTACTCGGCTCGCTCAGAGCGATATCGATAACGGTCAACCTAAATATTCCGATCTCTCTCGGCGGTATCTTTCGTTTCTCTGGCTGGCATTCAATTCCGATACGGGGCGCTTCAGAAACTTTCTGGGCTACGATCGCAAATGGCTTGAGAGTACAGGCTCGGAAGATAGCCACGGACGCGCGCTCTGGGCTCTGGGAACCGTTCTCGGCCAGTCGCAGGATGCTGGGCTCCGCGGCGCAGCCGGAAGGTTGTTCGAGGTTGCTGCACCCGCGGCCCTGACTTTCACCAGCCCTCGGGCATGGGCATTCAGCGTGCTTGGAATTCAAGCATATCTGGGACGATTCCCGGGCGACAGGGCCATGCAGGGCGTTCGAAACGAACTCGCCAATCGGCTGTTGGACATCTACGAGCGCAGCAGCAATGGCACCTGGCACTGGTTTGAAAAGAGTCTTTCCTATTCGAACGCAAGATTGCCCCAGGCACTCGTGCTTGCCGGATGGTGCAGCAATAACAAGAGAATGGTCGAGGTGGGAATCGAAGCGCTCGAATGGCTCGTAGCTGCACAGCATCGAGGTGATCCTGAGATTTTTGTCCCCATCGGCTCCAACGGATTCTATGTCGAGGGCGAAGATAGATCCCGCTTCGACCAGCAACCAGTTGAAGCCTGCGCGACGATCTCAGCTTGTCTCGAGGTGTACAAGCTCACGCGGGACGAGCTTTGGCGCACCGAAGCTGGGCGTGTCTTCGGTTGGTTCCTCGGCAAGAATGATCTCCAGATTCCGCTGTATGACGCCACAACAGGCGGATGCAGGGACGGACTTCATCCAGATCGCGTCAATGAAAACCAGGGTGCCGAATCAACACTCTCATTCCTGATGGCACTGCTCGACATGCAGGCATCGGCCGGAACAAACGCAGAAGAAACGTATCGCGAAATGAGTGCCTCCTGTTGAATCCAATAACCTCCCCGACTCCGTTCAATGGTTCAGCAACCCTCGAGACCGTCGGCCAGAAAGTGTGCACCGAGAAGCCGCTGTTCACGCGTTATAGCCTGAATCCCATTCTCAGCAGGGATAATTGGCCGTATCCGATCAACAGCGTATTCAATGCCGGAGCAGTCAGGCTTGCTGACGGAGAAACATTGCTCCTATGTCGCGTAGAGGATCGCCGCGGTCTGTCCCATCTTTGCGCCGCGCGTTCCGCAAACGGCATCGATGGATGGCGCATCGACCCGGAGCCCACGCTGGCTGGGAATCCGCGCGAGTACCCAGAAGAAATATGGGGCATCGAAGATCCCCGAATAACCTACGTCCCAGAACTTGAACAATACGCCGTGGCATACACGTCCTTTGCGCGCGGAGGACCTGGCGTTTCATTGGCTCTGACAAAAGATTTCAGAAGCTTTGAACGGCTCGGCGTGATTATGCCTCCTGAGGATAAAGACGCCGCCCTGCTTCCGCGGCGGATCAACGGATATTGGGCGATGATTCATAGGCCTGTCACGACTCTCGGAGCTCACATGTGGATCTCCTATTCACCGGATTTGCGCCATTGGGGAAGCCACAAAATCATCCTCGAAGCTCGCCGTGGTGGATGGTGGGACGCAAACAAGATCGGGCTGTGTTCCCCGCCTATAGAGACCGCAAAGGGATGGCTCATGATTTATCACGGTGTTAGAAACACCGCCTCAGGAAGCATTTATCGCCTGGGTCTAGCGCTCTTCGATCTAAAGAGACCTGATGTCTGCATCGAGAGAGGCGACTCCTGGATGTTTGGACCTGAAGCTCCCTATGAGCGGAGCGGTGACGTGAGCGACGTCGTCTTTCCTTGCGGGCAGACGATCGGCTCTGATGGAGACACAATCAATCTGTATTACGGAGCAGCAGACTCCTGCATGGCAATGGCTACCGGAAGCATCCGGGCTCTTCTCGCGTGGTTGGAAAAGCATCCCAGCGTAGACCAGACAGGTGGACGCTAACTCAGGCAATGGCATCTGCGAAGGGAGCGGAATATGGATGTGAAGAATTGGCACCGGCCCAATTGGGCAATGCAGGTGCTTTGGATACGATGCAAATGTCCGCGCTGTAATTCGGTCCAGTTCAAGCAGGCAGAGTTGCGTCCATTCGACAAATTGCTTTGCTTCCTGCCCTTTCATGCCGTGCGATGCATGTTCTGCTGGCGCCGTTATTACTGGGTTACGTTTCGAGCAGCGCCGGTCGGGTAAACTGCAATTCGTAGAAGCGGCCGTTTCGTCACTACGCTCGCAGAGCCGTCATAATTCTCTTAATGCCCTTTACACTCGCCCACGCGGCCGCAGCCCTTCCATTCCGGCGTACGCGTCTCATCATGTCCGCCGTGGTTGTTGGCTGCTTTGCTCCCGATTTCGAATACTTCCTTCCTTTTGCACACCATGGACCCTTCGGCCACACCTTGCGTGGTGTTTTTGAGTTCGACTTGCCTCTGAGCGTTGCCGTGCTCTGGCTGTTTCACCGCTTCGCCAGGGAGCCGCTTACGGCCTGTTTGCCTGAAGGTGCGCGCGAAAGACTTGGTCCCACCTCAGATTCCCTGCACATCGACTCTTTTTCACGTTTTGCAATGATCGTGTTCTCGATTCTGGTGGGCATTTCCACACACATCTTCTGGGATGCGTTTACTCACCTCGGATATTGGATCTCAGACCACTTGCACTTTCTCAACACCAAGGTTTCAGTTCCTCTGTTCGGTCCTCGCCCCTGGTACGGGATCCTGCAGTATTTCAGTTCCGCTTTCGGGATCGCCGTCATTCTGCTTTGGTACATTCACTGGTATCGGAATACGCCCCCCATCCATTCCATAAGGGAACGGTTGACGAGTGACAGAATCGCGGTCGCTTGCTTGTTTCTGATCTCGGTTGTTCTCGCACTGGTTCGCGCCGCCGCTTCGGGCATTCCTCGCGGCGTTCCAGGAACGCAGCGCTTCATGACAGACGCCGTGATTGCTGGGATCACTGCACTGTGGATCGAAATTGTGATCTATGGCGTGGCTCGAGATATCAGCCGCAAAGTAAAACCCGCGTGAATTAATCGCCGTTCAGCAGCACACCGATACCAATTCCGTGCAGCAGAGATGCAGGTGGGGATCAAGACCGGTCACGAAGGATTGCCCCTCTGATCAGGCCCGGCAACTGCTTCTCCGCTGCTTCGACCGTACCCAGCGACTCCACCAAAGCATCGAAAAACTCGAAGGACGTCAACGCAACGAGGCATGCAATCCGCTCGGATTTATGTTCTGCGCTTTTCGGCTGCTCAACACTATCGAGCTTTTCGATCACGCGAGTCGCGGCCATCCGGCGCCTTTGATTTCTTGCCGTGATCGCCTTACCAAACACCGGGTCAATCGCACCAATTCCATGAATGCGCTTCAGCAGTAGACTGTTCTTCGCCCAGAACTTCGAGAACACCGCTATGAAGCCGTCGAGCATCTCGTCGGCATCTCGCGCCATCATCACTTCGCGCATCCGCTCCATGCCGCCGTCCACAGCGATCTGATCGAACAGAGTCTCGAGGACGCCGCTGCGGGTGCCGAAAAGATTGTGAATAGTCTGCCGGGTCACCCCGCTCGCCTTCGCAAGCGACTGCATCGAAAAATCGCGGATCCCACCCAACTCCAGCTGCTCTCGAGCCGCCTTCAGCACAGCCACCCGGGTATGGTCAGTGTGTTCCAGGCGTTTGCCCAGTTCGTAAGGCCTCTTGCATGAAGGATTTCGGCGGCTTTCCACGGAATCCAAGTTTACTTCACATCGTTTCATTTGACAACATGTCAACTTAATCTTAAGCTGATGTTTGTCGAGAACGAGGTCCTCGATGCCTTCTCCTCCCGAAACCGTCCAAGCGAGCAGCCTTGATGCAAAAGTTCCCAACTGGCTTCGCATCGGTTTCTGGATCTCCATCGTCATCTCGATCGCGGTCGTTCTTCGCCGGGTCGTTGCCCTTGCCGCCACCACGCGCAACGGACCGCCGCAACTAACTGCGCTCGATGACGTATTTGCCTCTCACGCGCTCCTGACGCTGGCACATATCCTGCCCGCATTGCTCTTTGTGCTTCTTGTCCCCTTCATCGTCCTGCGTCCGGTAAACCGTCCTAGCTGGATCGACCGCGCCTTCTGTTCCTCGGCGCGATCGTCGGTCTCACCGCGTATGCCATGAGCGTATATTCCGTCGGCGGCTGGATAGAGCGATGCGCCGTTCTTCTCTT
>CAWDJR010000007.1:0-12556 GCA_963802565.1 uncultured Acidobacteriaceae bacterium
TGCTGGCGTCTTATCTCGGCGCCACGCCGCCCCTCGTCCGGCGCGATCTGCAGCCGCTGACCGAGCGATTGGCGGAGTGGGTGAAGCGTCGCTGCACGATCCCTGTTCCACCTTGCGTTTCAGAAACCGCTGCCCGCAGGTGGACGTCGTTCCGGCATGGAAGTGGCCTGAGCTACCGGGCGGCCAGGAGCAAGGGTTCGGCGGAGATAGTCCTGCGACGCGCTACACATTAGCCAATCCATTGCATACCAATATCCGCAGCGCTCTCCCCGCCGGTCCGGCAACGGTCGTACAGGCGCGAGGCTCAGCGTGGCATGTGGCCAACGTGGCTCTCCTGCGCTGGTACACAGCCATGGAGGCACCTTACAGCTTTCCTGATGCGGCCATCCTGCACGCGGCAGCCACTCCTTGCCCGCCAAACCATCCGCCGGTGCCAGGAGCGATACCGCAACCGGCTCCCCCATCGGCGGTCGCGGCCGCACCGTCAACGGGAACCAAAAACGGGCATCAACTGATCGGGTACTGGACGGGGAGCGGACCAGAAGGAACGATACTCCGGCTGCGCGATGTGTCGCCGCAGTGGGATGTGATCATCGTGGCGTTTGCCGACGTGAATCATCAGGCGGCAGAGGGCACAATGAAGCTGCATGTGCGGCCGGGCCTCGATCTGGCGCAGATGAAAGACGACATCGCGTGGCTGAAGAGCCAGGGAAAGAAGGTCCTGATCTCGCTCGGCGGCGGCGGAGAGTACTTCACGCTGGTCGAAGCCACAAACATTCCGAACTTCGTAAACTCCGTGACGCAGATCGTGTCGGAATACGGCTTCGACGGTATCGACATCGATATCGAAAGTCCATCGCTCGTTCTCGATCCGGGCGACACCGATTTCCGGCATCCGAAGACTCCATCGGTGGTGAACCTTATCGACGGAATTCGCCAATTGCGCCAGCACTTCGGGCCCGCTTTCATGCTGACTCTGGTGCCGGAAGGAACGCAGATACCAGCCGGATATCCTGGCTACGGCGGGCAGTTCGGAACCTACCTTCCCTTGCTATGGGGCGTGCGCGACATACTGTCGTTTGTAGATGTGCAGGACTACAACACCCCTCCGCTCCAGGGGCTGGATGGCGAGATTTATCAACTCGGTTCCGTGAATTACGACGCGGCGATGACGGAGCTGTTGCTGCACGGGTTCGCGGTGGGCGGCACCGGCGATTTCTTTCCCCCGGTACCGGCAGACAAGGTCGCAGTGGGATTTCTGGTTGGCACAGCAACGCCGAAACTGGTTAGCGGGGCGATGCAATACCTGATCACAGGGAAGACTCCAGAAGGAGTGACGTACCGATTACAGCGGCCGCACGGATATCCAGGCCTGATCGGCGCGATGTTCTGGACAATTGACGGGGATCGGATTGAGAACTACGGGTTCTCCAATCTGGTGGGACCACAATTGCACGAGTATCCAGACAGCACCTCGACCTCCCCAAAGAGAGCGGAGCAACCCTGATTCTTTCGACAGACAAACGGAGCCGTGTCATGTCTATAATTCCTGAAATCTTGTTCGAATGATGGCTACCGGTTGATGAACATCCTGCAATAAAGCTGAGCCAAAAAAACGCTGTCAAGCGCGCGTGCCCGGTCGCGCATCTCAACCCCCACATTCAAAACGCCAAATTCCCCGCGCAGTTTTGCAGGTAATTTCCTTCGTTTAGGGCACAATCATCCAAGCCACAGATTTTCGCCCTGCGTACCAACGAGAGGAGGGGGGTACCCCCACCCCCCCTCTAAAATTTGCAGTTTTCCACAAAAGTTTGCAGGGAATTAGACGCTGGAAGTACGACCAATTTGGTCCGCGGCAAAGCATGGCGACGAAAACGCTACCCTGATGACTCGCGCGATGCGCCTTTCACCGCAGTCCGTTGATGCATCTCCGTGAAACTGTGACCCTGTGAACCGCCGGCCTACATCTTCAAAATCGGAAATGCGGTAATGCGCAACTTTGCGGTTGCATATGGAAACAGCGTGATCTCTTCTTCAGCCTCGCCGCTAGTAACGGGGCTCTGCGGGAGCGTATTCGCAACGCCGTCCTCTGCGCGCCATGCGGTAAGCTTGCGCGCCTTCACGCCAAGCTGAACCGGCGGCATCTTTCGAGAAAAGGGAACATCGCTCACTTCCGATTCAGACACTGTGATGCTGCGACGCGGATCATCCGGGTCCACCAGCAGCGCGTAGTTCCACGGCGTAGTCGGATACACCTGCCAGTCGGCAGTCATGCCGCGGTCGCGCAGTTTTACCCAACTCTTCGCCAATGCGGTACGAAAACACCAGCGGCCCGCGTTCGACGGCAACGGAATCATTGAACCAGCGGGAGACGCGCGGTTGCATCGGGAACGTAATTTCAACGCGGTCGCCGGATTTCCAGATCCGCTGAATCCGCGCGAACGAACCAGCGTCTGGATCAGGTTCGCGCTGGCCGTTGACGGCGATTGCAGTGCCCGCCGCCCATGCGGGAATCCGCAACTGCAGAGGGAATTCGAGAGAACTTGCCGGGCTGACGGTGATTTGCACTTTGCCCCGAAACGGATAGTCGGTTTCCTCAACAATGTGGACAGCGGTGCCACGTAAGCGTGGTGCGAACTTCGCACGGCGCATACGCGGCAGCCACCAGTCCCTCGCGCGCGTCCATTCTCCGTTTCACCAGAAAGAAAGAATAGGCTCGCGGCAAACTTCGGCCAGCCCTGGTGATAGTTCGCCGTGCAGCAGCCAAAGTTGGGTTCGAGACCAAAAAGATTCGACTCCGGCCCGTCGCTGACCCACGGCTTGTGATGCAGGCTGCACTCCACCTGGTTAGGTTCCTGGTTGTACTGATGCGCCCACATGTCGTCAGTAAGCGTGCCGGGCAGCGCGTTGAAGGCGAGGCGTCTCAAGGCGGTCTCCAAATGCCGGATCGCCGGTGATAGCCAGCACCCGCTCCAGCGAGTACATGTATTCGACAACCGTGCACAAGCTCAGATCCCTGCGAAGGATCGCGCCCGGAAAGGTGTTCGTCGCACGAGAACATGCCGTTCGGTAGGCCGTGGTATTTGTCGAGTTCAGCAATCATCTGCGCCGCGGCTTTGCGATCGCTCTCGGACCCCGACACGAGAGACCACATCGGCCCGGTCTTCACCGCCTGCCCATTGTTTACGCCGTGCGTGGCGAGGGCGAGGTCCTTGAGGCCGCCTCCTTCGTTGAGCTTGATGAATTCGGCCGTGATCTTTTGCTTGTACTGGAAGTTCGCATACTGCGCCATCCAGTCGTATCCCTGCTGATGCAAAAGACGCGCCAGTTCCAGCAGATACGGCGCACCGGTGCGGTTGTAAAGCCAGATCACGCTGAGCAACTCATCCTGCCAGCGGAATTTTCCCCAGTCGCGCAGGGGACGCTTGGGAAGCTCTGCGATCTGATAGCGAAAGTAGCGATCCATAAGCGGGATGACGCGCGGATCGCCGGTGAACTCCTGGTATTGCGTGAGAGCTTTAAGAGCGACGATGCGCGGCCACCAGTCGTCGTTTGAAGCCGGACCGATCATGCCCGTTGGCTGCCTGGTGGGTGAGAATCCAGTCGATATATTTCTGCGCTTTTGCTTTGAGGCGGGCGTCGTCCAGCAGCCACGCAAGCGGGATAAGGCCATCGAGATAGTAAGGTCCGCGCTCCCACGATTCGCCAGTGCCTCCGAGCCAGCCGCTGTTGGGCCCGACGTCGGCCCAGGTTTCGTCGAGATGCGCCGCTGAGTCCATTGGCTTGAATCTCGAGCTGGCGACGCAACCAACCCGCAGGACGAATCTGTCCGAGCGGCAACGAGTAAAACGCGCTCGGAAAGAGTGGCGCCCGATTCTTGACGGTTGCACCCTGCACCGCCCCGGCCAGAGCGAAGAGCTTGTTTGCAGGTAGAGCGCAGGCAACGCCGGCAAGTCCGGACTGTTGCAGGAAGCGGCGGCGTGTAGTGCGAGATCGTTGCGACATGGACACCTGAAGACGACCGTCCACAGAGTAATGGACCAGGCGGAGGCGATAGAGTACTTGGCATGAAAATTTCTCGGCTCCTGGTGGTTCTGTTGGCAGTGGGGATTGTGCTTGTGGCACTTCCTGCGGCGCGAGCGCAGGTTTCTGCCGATGCAGCTAAAGTCGCATCGGCACCGCAAATGGTCATCATCGATACCGATATCGGCGACGACATAGACGATGCGTTTGCGCTGGCGCTGGCGCTGAAAAGCCCGGAACTGAAGGTCCTGGGAGTGACAACGACCTTCGGCAACACAGAAATGCGCGCCCGCCTGCTGGACCGCTATCTGAAGGCCGTGGGCCGGAGCGATATTCCTGTGTTCGCGGGACCGATGACGCAAGACGGACAATCAGATGACGCAGGCGGCCTATGCCAGGCAGGCTCCGGAGAAGAAGCACGGCGATGGTGCGGATTTTATTTTGCGAGCGGCGCGCGAGCATCCGGGTGAAATAACGCTGATCGGGATTGGGCCGCTATTTACGGTGCAGGCGGCAATTGAGCGCGATCCGGCAGCATTCAAGAAGTTGAAACGTGTTGTCATCATGGGCGGCAGCGTTGAGCGCGGTTATGGAATGGATGCGCAAGGCAAACCAAATCCACCGCAGCCCGAGTGGAACATCTTGTGCGATCCAGCCGGAGCGAAGGCGTTGCTCGCATCGGGAGTGCCGGTATTCATGATGCCGCTGGATTCAACCCAGGTTCCACTTGATCCCGGAAAGCGCGAGGCGATTTTTGCGCACGGTTCGCCCATCACCGACCAATTAACGCTGCTGTATCACGAGTGGATGGGAAACACGCCGAACCACAGCGCGACACCGACGTTGTTCGATCCGGTTGCTGTGGCATTCACCTTCCGGCCGGATCTATGCCCGGCAAAGCCGATGTCGATCAGCGTCGATGACAAGGGCCTGACAACTGCCGGGGTGGGGACGCCGAACGCCCAGGTTTGCCTGCAGTCAGATGAGAAGGGCTTTCTCGACCTGCTCGTAGAGCGGGTCACTGGAAACTGACTGTTTTTTGAGGTCATGGCAATGGCGGAATGTACTAAATTCACTGAAATCCAGCCCGATAACTGTTCAACGGTGCTCGCTGTCACATGCAACTACATTGACAGAGCGTGAAAGTAAGAGAAAAATGGCGGGTCGTTGGGAATCTGACTCAGTCTGTATGCGTGAGAGGGAGTGTAAGAAACATGCGTAATTGGAAGGCTTTGAGTGTGTTGTTTTTGGGGTGCTCCGCTCTGTTGGTCGGTTGCAAATCAGCGCCGGAATTAACGTCGACGCAGGCCTTGGCGTTGGTCCAGGCTAAATATGACGAGACCACACCGGTGGGCGTGAACATTCTAGTCAATGACCCTGGGATGTTGAGCGGAGCAACGGCGAAACTCTGGGATCGGACCAAGGTGTATCCGAACAAGATCTGGGCCGACTTCAAGCTGACCCCTGAAGGGAAGAAATCCGTCGTGCTGCCCGGCGGCGGCGACGTGATCGAGTGGCGTCCGCAAAGCCAGGATGACAAGAACTACACCGTCGTGATGACCACCGTTGCTGCCAATCATCTGAAAGCAAAAGATATGGGTGATCTCACTGACGAAATGATCGCCGGTGCGGATACCGCCAAGGTCGGCAAATATACCGAAGCCGTGAATCTGACGAGTGTTCCCCAGGTACTTCAGGATCTGGCTCACAACCCGGGCAACAAGCTGAGTACCAAAAAAGAAGCGGATTTTGCCCTCGTGAACGGGACATGGACGCTGAAAGCAATCCGATAGTGCGGAGAAATTCTGGCCGCGGACGGCTTGCATTTGTCGGAAGAAACGAAAACCACCGGAGATAATTGACCCGACCCTCGTTTCTTGTTATCTTTATAAGGTTCCGCAAGAACGCGACTAATCGTGTGTGTTAACGACAATCGCGTAGTGGGCAGATCCCGGTCGGTATGTACGGCGAGGATCAGTTCCCAAGGCCGCAGGCAATGAAAGCGGCCATAGTCCCCCAATAGCTCTCCTCTTGCGAAGGGCAGGGACACATCGCTTACCCGGGTGAAGGAAAGACGGGAAGGCGATATTCGCATCGGTGCTCGCGCGTTTCTCCACCTTGGAGGGCTATGCGAGCCGGAACCGGCGAAACGGAGTTGGCTTTTACCGCCTAAAAACGGAAAAACGACCGGCCACCGTCTCGGTTCTCGTCTGGAAGTGGAACGAAGGCAGACGCGAAGCAGCAACTTGGGCTTTCGTGCGTGCGCACATCGGTAAGGTGCGCTTTACAGCATGAAAAGCCGAGAAGGCTTGCGCGCGGCTGTAAGTAGGTTGGGTTTAAAGGTTTTTGGGGTAAGGAGTTTTAGTTTGCCGACATTTAATCAATTGGTTCGCAAGGGGCGTACGGCCCCCCGGTACAAGACGGCGTCTCCTGCACTGCAGGCCTCGCCGCAGCGCCGCGGTGTCTGCACCCGCGTGTACACACAAACCCCCAAGAAGCCGAACTCGGCGCTGCGCAAGGTAGCTCGCGTGCGGTTGACCAACGGGATTGAGGTCACCACCTACATCCCCGGCATTGGCCACAATCTGCAGGAGCACTCGATTGTGCTCATCCGCGGCGGCCGTGTGAAGGATCTGCCGGGCGTTCGTTATCACGTTGTCCGCGGCACATTGGATTCAGTGGGCGTCGCCAACCGGAAGCAGAGCCGTTCGAAGTATGGCGCGAAGCGTGCCAAGGGTGGCGCGGCGGCGGGTAAGAAGTAGTTTGCGGTTCCCGGGCGGAGTGATGGAACCGGGACTGGGGCAGCACAACGGCGCTTAGGCGCGAAGGATTTTGAGGAACTATGCCGAGAAAAGGGCACATTGCGAAGCGGGAAGTAGCGCCGGATCCAGTTTATGCATCCACGCTGGTCACCAAGTTTGTGAACTCGATGATGTGGGGCGGCAAGAAGTCGACGGCCCAGGGCATCTTCTATCAATCGATGAAGAACCTTGAAGAGAAGGGCGGCGGCGACGACGCATTGAAGCTCTTCAAGAAGGCGGTCGAGAATTGCAAGCCGCTGCTCGAGGTTAAGACTCGCCGTGTGGGTGGCGCCAACTACCAGGTTCCGATCGAAGTGAATGCGGATCGGCGTACCTCGCTCGCAATTCGCTGGCTCATCACCTACGGGCGTGCCCGCGGTGAGAAGGGCATGATCGACAAGTTGAGCAATGAACTGCTTGACGCGGCCAATGGTCGCGGCGCAGCGATGAAGAAGAAAGAAGACGTACACCGCATGGCTGAGGCCAACAAGGCCTTCGCGCACTACCGCTGGTAGTTGGGCGGGTACGGAAAAGAGTTTTAGCCGGCAAGTAAGATGGTCCGGCGCGAAGGCCCTGAACGGAATGGGCCTTCGAACTGGAAGAAACGGCGGGATTCGAATCCTGCAAGGATAAAGAAAAACCGTGGCTCGCACCATTCCTCTAAGTCGTTGCCGGAACATCGGAATCATGGCGCACATCGACGCCGGTAAGACGACTGCGACAGAACGCATCCTCTTCTATACGGGCATCACGCACCGCATCGGCGAAGTGCATGAAGGCACCGCGACCATGGACTACATGGAGCAGGAGCAGGAGCGCGGCATCACCATCACGTCGGCTGCTACGACGTGCATGTGGAAAGACATCCGCATCAACATCATTGATACGCCTGGTCACGTTGACTTCACCGCCGAGGTGGAGCGTTCTCTGCGTGTGCTCGACGGCGCTGTTGCGGTGTTTGACTCTGTCAGCGGCGTGCAGCCCCAGACCGAGACGGTGTGGCGTCAAGGTGACAAGTACAAGGTTCCGCGTATCTGCTTCGTGAACAAGATGGACAAGAACGGTGCCGATTTTGAGCACGTTCTGGACACGATTCGCAAGCGGCTGGGCGCGCGTCCGGTGGCGCTGCAGATTCCAATTGGCGCCGAGGCTGGTTTCAAGGGCGTCGTCGATCTGATCGAGATGAAAGCGGTTCTCTGGCACGACGAGACCATGGGCGCAGAGTATGACGTTCAGGCGATTCCTGCCGATCTGCAGAAGAAGGCGGAAGCATTTCGTCTGCAACTGATCGAGGTGATCGCTGAGACCGACGATGTGCTGCTCGAGAAGTTTCTCGAGGGCGAGACCCCGACCATTGAAGAGTTGAAAAAGGGTATCCGTCAGGCGACCATCGATCTGAAGGTCTTCCCTGTGATCTGCGGAAGCGCATTCAAGAACAAGGGCGTGCAAACGCTGCTCGACGCGGTGGTTGACTATCTGCCCAGCCCCTTGGACAAACCTCCAGTTGAGGGCATCGATCCACACGATCACAGTGTGACCTTGATTCGCAAGGCAGACGATAACGAGCCTCTGGCGGCGTTGGTGTTCAAGCTGATCAACGATCCATTCGGTAAGCTGTCGTTCATTCGTATTTACTCCGGTTCGTTGAAGACGGGCGATACGATTCTGAATCCGCGCACCGGCAAGACCGACCGCGTCGGACGCCTGGTGAAGATGCATGCCAATAAGCGTGAGGACATCACCGAGATCTACGCCGGCGATATCTGCGCGTGTGTAGGACTGAAAGAATTGAAGACGGGCGACACGCTCAGTGCACCACAACATCCGATTGCGCTCGGCGCTATCACGTTCCCTGAGCCTGTCATCTCGGTGGCTATTGAGCCGAAGACCAAGGCTGACCAGGAAAAGATGGCCATGGGGTTGTCCCGGCTGGCCGATGAAGATCCAACCTTCAAGGTGCGTACCGACGAGGATTCGGGTCAGACGATTATCAGCGGGATGGGCGAACTGCACCTTGAGATTCTTGTCGATCGCCTGAAGCGGGAGCATAAGGTCGATGCGAACGTTGGCGAGCCCAAGGTCGCGTTCCGCGAGACCATTCGCAAGACGGCCGAAGCGGAAGGCAAGTACATTCGCCAGACCGGCGGCTCGGGTAACTACGGGCATTGCAAGCTGCGCATCGAGCCCAATGAGCCAGGCAAGGGCTACGAGTTCATCAACGAAATCAAGGGCGGATCGGTACCAAGGGAATACATCAAGCCCATCGATCAGGGTGTGCAGGGTGCGTTGGAATTGGGCATCTTGGCAGGCTTCCCGATTGTGGATGTGAAGGTAATCCTGTTTGACGGCAGCTACCACGAAGTCGACTCGAACGAAATGGCGTTTAAATTTGCCGGTTCGATCGCCTTCAAGGAAGCAGCACGCAAGGCGCATCCGGTGCTTCTTGAGCCGGTGATGGCGGTTGAAGTCACGGTTCCCGAGGAGTACATGGGCGTGATTATCGGCGACATCAACTCGCGTCGCGGACGGATTGAAGGTATGGAACACGCGGCTGGATCGCAGGTCATCAAGGCGATCGTTCCGCTGAAGGAAATGTTCGGCTACGTGAACGAGATTCGTTCCTCGACACAAGGTCGCGCGTCGTATTCAATGCAGTTCGCGCGCTACGAAGAGGCGCCGCGCATGATCGCCGATGAAATTATCGGCCGCGCGCAAGGGAAGTAAAGCAGTGATCAGGTACCAGTGATCAGTGGTCAGACAGTGCGGAGGCGAATGAAGCCGATGCGGCTGGCAAGAGCAGGAAAAAACTGAACACTGACAACTGATCACTGAGAACTAACTTTTTGGGGCTGGAGCCGGAATGCCGGCGCCCCGGGGTGCAACAAGTAGTACAAGCCACTGAAAGGGAATTGGATTTCTTATGGCGAAGGAAAAGTTTGATCGTTCGAAGCCGCATGTGAACGTGGGAACGATTGGTCACATTGATCACGGCAAGACGACGTTGACGGCGGCGATCACGAAGGTATTGCAGAAGCACAACCCGAAGAACACGTTCCGTTCGTTTGACTCGATCGACAACGCCCCGGAAGAGCGGGAGCGCGGTATCACGATCGCGACGGCGCACGTGGAGTACGAGACACCGAACCGGCACTATGCGCACGTGGACTGCCCCGGCCACGCCGACTACATCAAGAACATGATCACCGGCGCGGCGCAGATGGACGGCGCGATTCTGGTAGTTGCAGCGACCGACGGCCCCATGCCCCAGACCAAGGAGCACGTTCTGCTGGCTCGCCAGGTAGGCGTCCCCTGCATCGTGGTGTTTTTGAACAAGTGCGACGCGGTTGAAGACGAAGAACTGACCGATCTGGTCGAGATGGAAGTTCGCGAACTCTTGTCGAAGTACCAGTTCCCGGGCGACGACGTTCCGGTAATCCGTGGATCTGCCCTCGGCGCATTGAACGGCGAAGCCAAGTGGGAAGCCCAGATCGACGCGTTGATGGATGCGGTGGACAAGTACGTTCCGCAGCCGGAGCGCGCCGTGACCCTGCCCTTCCTGATGCCGATCGAAGACATCTTCTCGATCTCGGGCCGCGGCACGGTCGTGACGGGCCGTATCGAACGCGGCAAGGTGAAGGTGGGCGAGGATGTCGAGATTGTCGGCTTCCGCGAGACCCGCAAGTCGGTTTGCACGGGCGTTGAAATGTTCAAAAAGCAGCTGGACGAAGGCCTGGCGGGCGATAACGCCGGCATCCTGCTGCGCGGTATTCCTAAAGAGGATGTGGAGCGCGGCATGGTTCTGGCCAAGCCCGGATCGATCACGCCTCACACCAAGTTCAAGGGCACCGTGTACGTGCTGAGCAAGGAAGAAGGCGGCCGTCACACACCGTTCTTCAAGGGCTATCGTCCGCAGTTCTACTTCCGTACGACAGATGTGACGGGAGTGGCGGAATTGCCTGAAGGCACGGAGATGGTGATGCCGGGCGACAACGTGGAACTGGTGATTGAACTGATTACACCGGTAGCCATGGAAAAGGGTCTGCGGTTTGCCATCCGCGAAGGCGGACGCACCGTAGGCGCAGGCGCGATTTCGGAAATTATTAAGTAAGTGAACAGTGCACAGTGCACAGTGGACAGTGAAATTCAGATTTGCAAAACGATCTGATCACTGTTCACTGATCACTGACCACTGTTCCCCAAAGGGGAACACATGGTAGGTCAGAGGATTCGAATTCGGTTGAAGGCATACGACTATCGCGTGCTGGATACCTCGACCGGCGAGATTGTGGAGACGGCCAAGCGCACCGGAGCAACGGTTGCAGGTCCGATTCCGTTGCCGACGATCAAGAACAAGTACTGCGTGCTGCGTTCGCCGCACGTAGACAAGAAGTCGCGCGAGGCGTTCGAGATTCGTACGCACAAGCGGCTGATCGACATTCTTGAGCCGACGCAGCAGACCGTAGATGCGCTGATGAAGCTCGATCTGCCGGCTGGTGTGGACGTCGAGATCAAGGCGTTTGAAAAGTAGGCACCTGCGGTGCGGCCGACTGCGCCTTGCGGCGCAAAAGGTTGACAGCAGCAAGAAGTTAAGGACATTCACAGCCCGCGCAGGGCTCCGGCAGTGCAGGGTCAAGTGCTCTGCATGATGAGGTGAGGAAGATATGGCAGTCACAGGGATTCTGGGAAAAAAGATCGGCATGACGCAGGTCTTCGACGAAAAGGGCGATGTGCACCCGATTACGGTGCTGCAGGCTGGCCCTTGCGTGATTACGCAGTTGAAGACGCTGGCCAAGGACGGCTATGACGCCGCCCAAATCGGCCTGGTGGAATTCATCAAGACGAAGAACGTAACCAAGCCGCAGGCTGGCCACTTCGCGAAGACAGAAGCACCTCCGGTCAAGGTCATCAAGGAAGTTGATGTCGAAGCTAATGCTGAAGGTGAGGTCCAAACCAAGGCTGGCGACCGCGTGCTGGTGGATATCTTCCAGGATGCAAAGTTTGTAGATGTGATCGGAACTTCGAAGGGCCGCGGGTTTGCCGGCGTCGTTCGCCGGCACAAGTTTGGCGGCGGACCGAAGTCGCACGGCCACATGTTCCAGGTGCAGGGTTCGATCGGCGCATCAAGCTTTCCGTCGCGTGTTTTTCCAGGACAGAGAATGCCGGGACATATGGGTGCGGCTCAGATCACGGTTCGCAATCTTCGCATCCGCGGTATTGATCTTGAAGAGAACTTGCTGATGGTTGAAGGTGCCGTTCCAGGGTCGCGTGAAGGATATGTGCTGATTTCGAAGGCCAAGACTCCGCCGCGCGAGCGTCGCGGATTTGCCGGCTCGACCACGGTCGACCCGTTGAAGGCTTCGAAGAAGGCAACCGCAAAGCGTAAGTAAGTCAGTTGCGGTGGGGCACGCGCCATGCGGCGCACGAGTTGAAAGCCGGTCGAAAGAGGCCGGCGGAAGAGATTCAGAGCCGGATGTAAGTTCGGCGGAAGAAGAAGACGATGGCAAACGTAGATGTTGTAAATCTGAACGGCGAAAAGGTGGGCTCGCTCGAACTGGCCGATTCAGTTTATGGCCAGGTCAACGAAGCGCTGCTGTGGGAAGCGGTAAAGCACTATCGCGCTTCCATGCGCCAGGGCACGCACAAGACCAAGAGCCGTACCGAAGTTTCGGGTTCCGGCAAGAAGCTGTGGAAGCAGAAGGGCACCGGCCGCGCTCGTATCGGCTCAGTCCGCT
>CAWDJR010000008.1:0-12065 GCA_963802565.1 uncultured Acidobacteriaceae bacterium
CAAGGGATCGGCGAGCGGCCTGGCCCTGAATGGAAGGCTGAGCGCCAGACCACGGGCCGTCAATACGGCAAGCATAGAGCAGAAGACTGATCCGAGGAGCAGTTCGAATCCGTTACCCAATTGCCCAGGCCGATCACGGTCAAAGAGCAAGAACAGAATGAGCATGACCATCACACCACCCTGCAGCAAGTTTGTGGCGTTAGTCAGGCCAATCAATCTGTCGAACCAGAAATGCCGTCCGACAAACTGATTTAGAAAGAATTCAACTTTGAAGTCGAAATTATTCATCTACTTACACACCGTTGATTTTTTATCTGATAGACGTATGCTTTAGGAATAGCACTTTTGGTTCAGAATCATCGGTTTGCCGAAGCACTATCGAGTTGCACCCTTCAACTAGTGAACGGTGACGGTAACCTGCATAGTGCTCCGGCCGTACTGGTTGGTCGCGTTCAAGGTGTAGGTCGTGGTTTTGGTTGGCGTTGTGGTTACTGTTCCTCCGCTGACTCCCCCAAGCACATCGATGAAATCGTAAGAGTCGTTGCTCGTGTTCCAAGTGAGCGTCACGGGCGTTCCCGCAGCAACGGACGAAGCAGAGGACGTGAAGCTGTTGATGGTTGGTGTCGCCCCGGTGGGAGCGGTATTGGCGTCGTAACCGGGAAACGCCGGCGTCATCTGTACGACTTCGAAGTTGGCAGACTGGATGGAATCGAGGTTGTGCAGATCGTCGTCATTCCAGCGAGTATCGGGCACTCCCTGAAAGTAGAAATAGCTGCCATTGTCGGCGAGGATCATGCCGTACTTCTTCATCGCGGTGAGGATTACCTGGTTAGCTGCTGAGTAACCGGATATATCAAAACTGGCTTTGAGCCGGATACGCATACCCATGATGTTGCTGACGCCGTATGTGGTTCCCGCCGCATGGCTTGCAGGTGCGACGAAGTACCCGCCATTGGCATCGTTCTTGGTTTGCTGCATGGTGAAACGGATCGCGTGATTGATGGCGCCGGAAGCCACCTCGTCGTAGCGAACAAGGCCGGGGAATATAGGTAGTCCGGCGGCGTCGGCCGAGGTCCACCCCCAGGGGCGGCGATCGTAGTTCTTCAAGTCCCAGATGGTCTCAGACGATGCGCTCCAGGCTCCGCTGCAGCGATGCGTGTTGAAGGTTTCGTAAAGCATGCAGCTGTGGCGGTCCAATACAAGCACATGCGAGTCGCCGATGTAGGTATCCGGCCATCCACTGCAATCGGCTGGTGCGCCCTCAATCGGCGCCGTGATCGGGAATGGCGCAACAGCAACATCACTTTCACTTGCGTAATCGACGACAGAGATAGGAACCGAGGGAGTTGTGCTGGAATCGACGACTACGTAGGGGATGCCGTAGTTGCCGCCGGCTACTGAGGACCAGTCGTGATGCAGATGCAGCCCTGCGAATCCTGCGGCTGAGGTGATCGCTGTGTTATTTGGATCAAGGGGCGCGGCGGAGATATCGGTGTTCCAAGCGGTGCTGGATGTGAACGGCAGGAAGCCGTTGAGACTGGCGTTGTCTCCCAGGCTCATGTTTGCGCAGCTCGGCCCCGCGGTCGATGCGGTTACGGTGATCGGCGCGGAATGGAATTTCGTTGAGTCCGCCGTGGAGGTTGCCGTGATGGTGACAGAGTTCGCGCCGGTATTGGTGGGGGTGAAGACGACGGCGGTGCCGGAACTGACACTGGTTGCATTACTCAGCGATCCTGCCGCGGCGGGACTAATGGAGAGATTCACAGTGTTTGCGAAGGCTCCCGTGCCGGTGACGGTGGGAGTGCAGGATGCGGTCTGGTTGTCGGCAATGGAGGATGGGCTGCAGGCGAGAGACACGGCGGTGATGGCCGGTGCGGTGGGGGCGGTGATGGTGATCTTGGCGGTTCCCAGTTTTGTGGTGTCCTGGGTTGAAGTCGCCTTGACGCTGTCGGAACCGGAGCTGGGCGCGGCCGTTGGAGCCGTGTAGAGGCCGCTGTTCGTTACGGTGCCGGAAACTGCGGACCAGGCCACGCTCGAACTGTAGCTACCGGTTCCTGTGACAGTCGCTGAACACTGGGTGGTTTGCCCGGGTTGGATGCTGGATGCAGTGCAGGACACGCTGACCGAGGCTATCGTGGAGGATTGCGGTGGGGCCGTGCTGGCCCGGGTACCGTTCACCCCGCAACCCGCGAGGGACAACGATCCAAGGATCAACAGGCCGAGTAAAGTCGTGCATCTCATAGCACTTGTCCTCAAACAGGGGCCGCCAGTATGTCCTGGATTGATGGGATGATTTTATTCGTTTCGAGCTGCAAGAGCGTCAGCAACGCTTGTCCGCGTTCAGCTTTTGGTAATGTGCGTCCCGACATGCTGGATTTGGATTATGGCAAGTTGGGCGGGGAAGTTGGGCGCTCGACGATGCCGGCAGTTGGGGCCCGCGCCGTCGAAGTTTCCCGTACTTCGAAATTGGAAGGAGTTCAGTCGGCTTCAGGGCCGGCAAAGAGGATGAGGTTTTCATCCGGATCCGAAACGATAAAGGTCCTGGCGCCCCATGGCTCCTTCTTAAGTGCCTGATGGAAGGAGACTCCTGCGGCCTGATAACCGAGAAAGAGTTGTTTGATTTCGTTGGTGGTGGCGACCGTGATGGAAGCGGAAAGTAGTTGTTCGCGCTTGCGAACATCGCCGACGAAAACTGGTTCGCAGACCAGCCTCAAGTTGAGCCGCGCATTGTCGCGGATCACCTGCGCGTAGAATGGCGGATCGCCATAGACGAATTCGACCGCGAAGCCGAGCTTGTTTGTATAGAAATCGCAGGAACTCATGATGTTCGCAACGAAGAGTTGCGCTTCAATCGAATTGAGAATTGGGGGCGTGATCGTCTGTCCGGGTTGATCGGTCATGGCATCTGCTCCTGATTTGAGCGCCTGCCACCCCTCGAACCCCATTTGTCGCGCGACCAGCTCCTGAGCATCCGCGAGCCTGAAGCTTGACTCCAGTATCTGCGCGTCTCCCATGTGGCGAAATCGGGGTAACGCGGCCCTGATTTGGGCTGCGACGGGATAGTAACGTTCACGATGCCAACGCAGATACTGTTTGGCTTGCTTTTTGAGGTTTTCGATATTCGGCATAGGCGCAGTGGTGTTGCCTTACCGTAGGTGGGCGTTGCCCTTTCGATCCATACCGATGCGCCCTACGCAGCATTCAAAGGTTGCATTGATGTGCGCGGGGTTGTCAATAGTGGCCGTGTTTTGGAACCTGATCTGTGATATTCGAACTTTTTTCGCCTGCCTGCGTACCTTTTGCATCCCGAACCGCGTTTCCCTGCGGATAAGAGAGTAGAAGCGAAACCCATGGCCGAGAAGTGGCATCCGGATTTCGAACGACTGGTGGACGAGCATCAGTCCATGGTGTTCTCGCTTGCCTGGCGCATGACGGGCGACCGCGGATTGGCGGAAGAGGTTGCGCAGGATGTTTTTCTGGAGTTGGACAGGCATATGGACCGGATTGAGAGCCCCGAGCACGCGATGTACTGGCTGCGGCGCGTGGCGATGAGTCGATCGGCCGATGCACTGCGGCGCCGCAAGGTTCGTGGCGTGGATCTATGGATAGAGATTGAAGAGAATCACGGAGCGCCGGCGGAAGAGCGGCCATCGCCATTGAGTGGGCGCCTGGAGCAATTGCTTTCAACTCTACCGGAGGCGCAACGGGCAGCGCTGGTGCTGCGGTACCAGGAAGATTTGACGCCGGAAGAAATTGCAACGACGGTGGACGCACCGGTGGCAACGGTGAAGAGCAATCTGCAGCGGGGATTGAAGCTGTTGCGGTCGAAGGCAACAACGCAGTTGAAGGAGTACATTCGTGGACTTTGAGCGGCCTGATCAGCCAGAACAAGTAGACGAGTTTGAACGAGAATTGCGACAGGCGATGGAGCGCCGCCCTGCGCCGCCCAGCCTGAAGCGAAGGATTTTGCAGCAGCGCAGCATGCGGCATACGGATAGGGTGCAGAGTTACAGGGTGTGGTGGCAGCGGCTGGCGGCATCGGTGTTGCTGGTGGGCGTGCTTGCCGGCGGATATAGCTGGCGGCAGGCGGAAGACCGGCGCAAGGGCGAAGAGGCGGCACAGCAGGTACTAACGGCGCTGCGCATCACCCATCGCGCGCTGAACGACATGAATCGGCGACTGGTGGCGCGCAATCGCGTCGATCAGCAGTAAAGGCAAGAATAAAGGAGAGTTCGATGAAGGTCCGGATCGCGCTTTTGTTTTTGGTGGTGGTGGGGCTGCTTATTCCTGCGGCGGCGCAGAATTCGCAATTGCCTTTGCCTTCGCCTGTCGAGAAGGAACTGGCTGCCAAGGCTTCGAATGTGACCGAGGTGACGCTGGGCAAAAACATGCTGGCCTTTGCGGCGAAGTTCCTGAATGGCAAGGGGCAGGATGAGGCGGCGACGCAGCGCTTGATCGCGGGACTCGACGGTATTTATGTGCGCGATTACGAGTTCGACAAAGAGGGCCAGTATTCGATGGACGACATCCAGAAGCTGCGCTCTTACTTTGAGACGAGTGACTGGTCACCGATTGTGCGCGAGCGGGACAAGAAGAGCGGTGAGAGCACCGACGTAATGATGAAGATCGTGAACGGCGAGACACACGGCATGTTCATTCTCGATGTAGAGCCGAAGGAACTGAGCATCGTGCTCATTCTTGGTCCGGTGAAGATGGAAGATCTGAGCAAGCTTGGCGGCTTGGGCGGGCTCGGCATGCTGGGCGATATCGACAAGGAATCGCACAAGAACAAGGCGAAGGACAAGACCAAAAAGGACGGTGACGAATGAAGCGCTTCATCCTCTTCCCCATTTGCTTCGTGGCACTGGCCGTGCCAGTCGTAGTGCTGGCGAGTGGTGCGCATGGTGGGTTTGACGGCGTGGTGAGCTCGATCGAATCGCGCTATCACGTGCATGCGCAGCGCATTCCTTTTCTGGGCTTCATCAGCTTCATTTCACATCAGGCGACGAATGGCGGCGTGAACGGCATGCACGTGGCCGAGATCGACGACTTCCACGCGGATGTGGACGGAGAAGAGTTGAACAGGATGGTGGAGCAGAAGCTCGGCTCGGAGTGGGAGCGCGTGATTCGCGAGACCAGCCGCAAAGGCGACAGCCAGACGATGATCTATATGCATCCTGAGGGTTCGCGGATGGGGCTGTTCGTGCTCGATCTCGATGGACACGAAATGGACGTGGTGCAGGTGTCGGTCGATCCCAACCATCTGTCGGAGAGTATCGGCAAGTATGAGCATCATCATGCCGATGGCTCGAAGGAAGAAGGCCAGAAAGACGACGATTCAAATTAAGGTCTCTTCCGGTTCGCATTCTTCCCTCGCTGGTTGAGTACATGGCAATCTGCGAACATTCTCCATTTGAGATTCGGGGCTTATGGCGCAAGGATGTTGAATGGGGAAGCGATCGGATCGACCGTGGATTTGGGTGAGAAGTTTTGCCTGAGCCTTCTCCACCGCTTACCTAATCGATCCGAAGCCATGAAGAGATTTCCGGCGGTGAGCCCGCCCACTACGCGATGATGGCCGACCGCGGCGAGGGCCATCGATGCAATGCAACCGCACTGTTCGCAATCTGGATCTCCGCCAAATTGACAAGGCGTGATTTGCGTCTTGAGATCGGCGGAGATAGTCTCGGTAGTTCTGGCGAAGATGCATTCTTCTGGATTTCCGGGTGGTGAGGCAACTTCTCGGATCAGTGCTTCGGGCATGTCCAGCATCGAATATTTCAGGCGCAGCTGCCGCAGGGTGGCGATCACGCCTGCTCTCTGCGAAGCAGTCAGTATCTCCTTGTCGGCGGCCCCACGCTGAGGTGTGAAGATACTGAACCACACCCTTTTCACCTCAGGACGGTTTGTCCAGAATTCAAGGAATTCGTCGAGGTAGCCAGGGCGCTGCGCGATCTGCGATGTGACTGTGCAGTGAACGGTAACTCTCGTTCCCTTGATGTTCTTGAGAATGCGATCGTATGTCGCAGGTTTGCGGCGCTCATCGTGTTCGGGCTGCAGGCCATCGACGGAGATCACAACATTCAGTTTCTTTAACTTCATCCATGCGGCCGGAATTTCTCTGAACGCGCTGGTGACGACCTGGGTGTGGATGCCGCGGCTTTCAATTTGTGGCAAGAGCAGGTTGAGCTCGCGATACCGAACAAGCGGGTCGCCGCCCACCAAAGAGACGTGGAGCGGACGGCGTTCGTCGATCAGTGCGAGAACCCTCACAACCAATTCGTCGCCTCTGAAATCAGAGAGCTCGCGAAGTTGAGTTGGGCCCCCCAGATGCGCAGCATCGAAGGCGTAGCATCCGGGACAGCGCAAGGGACATTCCTTGGTGATTTCGATGGAAAGAGAAGGTGCGCGGCCTGCGAGGATTCTGGCCCATGCGCGTAAAACTTCAGATGATTTCATTGAACTCTCCGATCAGGCGTTTGTGCTGGGGGGACGGCAACTGAGCCCGATGGCTCGGTCTTTCAGCTTGGCTTGTGGGTTATCTGGAGAGCTGTTGGATCAGATAAGTAGGGGCAGGCTATGCATGCACCTATCTGAAGAGGGCACGTGTTCTCGACGGGATATCGAGAATACCGATGTGATTGTGATCGTTACGCGTTCAGGAGATGTGAGCGTGCGCAATACCGATAACAATGAGTCGATGCACTGTTTTAAATTCTTCGAAAGCACCAGTACAAGGCCAAGCAACGACAAAATCATGAGTGTGCTCAACTCGAAGTCCCTGCCGCCGTGGAGAAAATGATCCCAGGTCCAAAGATGCTGCGTGACCGGCATTGTGATCAGAGAGATCGCAGTCAGGATCAAGAGGGCCCGGGCGATCCACACAATGACTCTCGATGTGCATGCACATGCATTGAGGTCAGGGCGGCAGTTCACTTTGGGATTGTGATCCAATCGTCTCTCGCTCGAAATGTTTGTTTCTACGCTTTTAGGAAACTTCGGCTATCGCAGAATTTCAGCCTGTCTCCGTTGTCGAGGGGATTCCAGTACTACGACACGGAGTGTCTTAACGATGGATGTATCCGTCACGAAATCGTTCAATCAGATCTCGCATAGTCCTTTGACTCCTCAAGTATCGCTGAGTCACAGCTCGATGACAATCTTGGGAAGCGGAAGTGCGCGGGAAAGTTCACGCGGGCCTCTGGGTGTGGCTACACTGAACTTGAATTGAACCTTCACTCTTCAACGCCGGGTTTGCAGTACCGGGGAAGGCTTGCGCCTTCACCTACGGGGTATCTGCATGTTGGACATGCGCGGACGTTTGCAACGGCCTGGAGGCGAGCACGGGAGACCGACGGCACGCTGGTGATGCGGATGGAGGACCTTGACCGGGAGCGGAGCCGAGCCGAATACGCCGATGCGGCGTTGGAGGATCTGCGTTGGCTGGGGGTGGACTGGGACGAGGGGCCGGACGTAGGTGGCGGATTTGGGCCTTATACGCAGAGCGAGCGGGGCGATGTTTACCTGGCGGCATGGCAGCGCCTGCGCGAGGGCGGGTTCATTTACCCATGCCGGTGTTCACGCAAGGACCTGGCTGCGGCGGTGAGTGCTCCGCATGAGTTTGCTGGACGTGGGCAGGATGCGGAAGATGAGCCTATGTATCCAGGAACTTGCCGGACATTCCCTGCAGCAGATTCTGGAGCATCCGGAAAAGGTGGGCCGACAGGACTGAATTGGCGGTTCCGCGTGCCGGAGGGAGAATCGGTCGAATTTGAGGACGGCAATATGGGAAAGCAGCGGTTTGTCGCGGGCGTCGACTTTGGAGATTTCCTGGTGTGGCGGCGAGATGGGCTGCCGAGTTATCAGCTGGCCTGCGTGGCGGATGACGCGGCGATGCGGATGACGGAGGTGGTACGGGGGGCGGACCTTGTGAAATCGACAGCGCGGCAGATGCTTTTGAACCGGGCGCTGGGTTTTCAGGATCCGCATTGGTTCCATTGCGCATTGAGTGTGGATGAACAGGGGCGGCGGCTGGCTAAGCGGCATGATGGGTTGAGCATTCGGGAACTGCGGCGACAGGGGATGTCGTCAAGGGACGTGTTGAGACTAGAACGAGCCTTGTAAGTCATGGCTGGGTAGATATTCGCGAGCGCTGACGGATGCTTATGCGTTATGTAGTTCCCCGGCATGTTGGCGACTTTTCCTGAGTACCTGAACGTCTATGACCATTTAGGTTACCCGAGGTGACCATCCGGGGATGCCCCAAAGTGCCGTCGGTGTCATGCTCTTGATCTACCGGTGATGTTCAGCAGCAGGATTGACCCAGCGCGGGAAGCGCATCGACACCGACTACTTTTCCCCAGGAGTTTCGCAGGCGATGGCACACGACAGCAAACGAGGGTTTTTGTCTTCATTGTTCGGTAGGAAAAAGCAGGCGGAAGACGAAGAGATTGCGCTATTGGAATCAAGGCACAAACTGGAAGAGCGAATCCGGCAAGTGCTGGCGGAACTGTCGAAATCCCCAAGGTCCTTATGATCGAGCACAACCACACTGCGCAGGCGACCAACACTGCATTGTCGATCCCGGAAGAGGTAGTCGAAACCCCAATCGAACTCTTCCCGATCTCCGCGAGCGTGATCAAACGCAAAGCCCCTGTTCAATCAGACTTTTTGCTTTCGACCTTTGAAGTTCCACGTTCTTACGCGGCGAATGGACGGTAGCGGCGGCCTACTCGAAGAAGTCATTCACTGAATCATCTTTCATCGTAATTCGCCGGCGAAGCTGACCGCCCACACCGACGTAGCTCGAAATCGGGAGCTAATTCCGATTGTCCACGACCATCCCGAAATCATCGGAGGCGGCGGATTGCCACAAGGTCAATCAGTGAGAGGCGGAGCCCTCTGGCGTCGGGACGCGAGTGCTTTCGGTTCGCTTCTCGAGTATTGCGACAACGTTGTAGGATTCCGACTCGGTCTTGCCGTCGGTCCCGACCTGCCACTTCAGCTTCGCGCTCTTGCCGCTGAAATTTGCCTCGACGTGCTCCACCATCGGCATGCCGCAACTGCGGCGGTTCACGTAGTTCCCCTTCGCGGAGTACCGGTTAACGCAATTCACCAGCGCCACCCGCCCGTCGGGCAACCGCAGCGATAGCGTAGTGCCCACCAGCATGTAGTTGACTTCTCCCCGCTGCGGAGCGGAATCGACAGCAGGGCAGTTCGCCGGATCGGGATCGAGCGTGCAGGCGCCACTGATGTCCGCGTCCGGTCCCGAGTATCCGGGAACCACGGCGATGTAGCGGTTGTCGCTGTCTTGCCGATAAAGAACGCTCGCCTCAATCTTCTGCGCGAACGCTGACGGAACCGAGAAGGTGAGGGATGCAACCGCCAGCCCGATAGCCAGCCGGGAAGATATACGCATTCTATGAGCCTCGATCTGGAGCTTTATCTTTAACTCTATGGAGTATTGGGCGCCCCAACAGCGTCAAACGTCACAAAAGGTTCTCACAGGTAACGTGACAGAAGGACGCTTTCAGTCGGCTGTGGGCCCCGGCGCGTGGCGCCTAAACTATCGCCACCATTGATGCTATGCCGCCCGGGTATCGATGAACTCTTCCTCGGCGCCCTTGTAACCACACGCCTCGGCAGCTGTTGCGAACATCGATCTGCATTCATCAATGACGTCGTGATTGGAGATCGATGGAATCAGGGTTGAACCATCCCTGTCATTCCGGACGACCCTGTCCCCCGCCTGACATGGTTCTTCAAAAGAATCGACTGTTTGCACGCTGGAATCGAAGCACTGCCGTTCTTGTGTCAGTTGCTTAACGAACCATTTCTTTCTGGCGGCTCGCAGACATCACCTAGGCACTGGAGCGACTCACTATTTTGCTCACTCGAGGGGGTGTCCTAGTTTTGGTAATCCTAACGCCCTCATGGGGCGTTTCTGGGGAGAAACGCCTTCGTGGTATCAGACAGTCAGGCTCAGCACCTACTCCGGAATCCTGAAGTCGTAGACTCTTCCCGCAGCGGCGCCACCTGATCGGGCTCCTCCTGAGGAACCGCCGGCCATGGTTGCCTGCTGGCCGGTACCCATGAAGAAGGCGTATTCTCCGGGCCTCATGTCCGCGGCAAGCTTGAGCTTGTAGGTCCTGATTCCAACGTGCTCCGCGGTGAAGGCGATCTCCTTGTCGCGCTTGACGCCGGATTTGCCGCCGGTGATGCCACCGAAGCTTCCTATCTGGAACTCCCGCCGGTTGCCTTTCTTTTCGAGGCTGATCAGTGTGAAGTCGCCGGCGCTGCCGCCATCGGGGACGTAGAGGTAGAACATGGGCTGACGTTCGCTGACGGCGTTTTTCGATTGCGGACCGTCGAGATACGCGTCCCAGTGTTCGTTTCGCATGCCGTAGGTGAACATGCTGCCAGCCTTGCCGCCCACCTTGGCCTGACTGATGACCTGTCCCTCGATGCGCGCAAACGCGGAGCCATTTTTCCAGTAGACGCCGACCTCAGGGGGCGGGAGGTTTGGGTCATTGGTGATGGGAGTGGCCGCTACAACGATAGGGCCGGCAGGAGGCGCAGGATTGATCATCACCTTGATGATGTCATCGGAGACCTTGGCCGCCTTGAGATCCTTGAGACCGCTGACGCTGGTGTCGAACTGCAGGGTTCGCTCCTGCACTGGCAGAGCGGATTTTGGCGATGATGACGTCGTCGGAGAGGCCAATGCTCACCATGTCGATGACGTCCTGGTTGGTGATCCTCGCGGAGAGTTGCTGGCTCCACGCGGTGGAAGAAAGAAGGAGGAACAAGAGTGTTGCCAGAATGGACTGCCGTCTCATGAGACCCCTTGCTCTTGCTTGAGGTTGAGTCCTGCCTGCGGCCCTGGATGTGGACGTTAGAAATCTAGCATGACCGGGATGTGTGGGTCATGAACTAACGCGTCGCGAAGCTCGAATGTCTTTTAAGGGCGCTGACCTATGACGGTATACAGCGTGGAGGCAGCGAAGAAACTACCTTCATTGTTGCGTCGTTCCAGGTCTTCGAGGAATTCGTCTGCGTCTTCCCGGCTCATCGAACCTTGCGAGACGAATTGTGGAAGAGAGGGTCCAATCACCCATTCTTTAAAGAACGACCATTGATCGAAGACGACGGGAATCGGAATCGTCTGGATGTTTACAAAACCCTCGGCTCGGAGCCATCCGGCGAATTCGCGTACGACCACTCGATTACGAACGCCGTTGCTGAACAGGCGGGTGAATTGGCGCGCGAGTTCATTGTTGCTGCAGCCTACGGCCAGTGCATCCCAGTCCATGTCTGTAACTGCCACCAGTCCCATTGGGGCCGTCACCCGGCACATTTCATGGATCGCTTTTCGCGGATCCGGAACATGAATCAGCAACTGCGTAGCCATCACGCGATCGATACTTTGATCCGGAAAAGGAAGCGCCTGCACATCCATCGTGTCGAAGGTGAGGTTTGCAGCACCCGCCGTGCCTGCGCGTTTCCGCGCCTCCTGGATCATCGCGGCGCTCAGGTCGCCGCCGTGTGCTTTGCCCGGATGGGTGAGTTTCGCCATGACGGCCAGCATGTCGCCGGTTCCACATCCGCAATCGAGGAGGGAAAGACCTGGCTTCAAGGCAAGGTGCGCAAATGCCGCAGTGGGATTTGCGCGGGCAAACTCGAGAGCGCGAACCCGCGAGGCATCGAGAAACCGGATGAAAAAATTTGGATCGTCGGTCTTGTCCACCTCAATCCATGCGTCATTCAGATGACCAGCCGCTCGCTTTTCTGTCATGTCGTTCTCAGGTCCTTGACCATTCGTTGGGGAGTGAAGTTTCACGATGTTATCAGTCGCGTATGCAACCTGATTTCATGACGCATTTTCGTAAACTATTCTGTAGCGGACCGAATTGGTCGTACTTCGATCGTCTAATTACCTGCAAACTTTTGTGGAAAACTGCAAATTTCGTAGGGGGGGTGGGGGTACCCCCTCCTCTTCCCTATTGAACGCATGGCGAATATTCCGCGGCTCACGATGATTGTGCCTTAAACCGACTGAATTCCCT
>CAWDJR010000009.1:0-27630 GCA_963802565.1 uncultured Acidobacteriaceae bacterium
AGCAGCGTCCCCTTTTTCTCCGCTCCCAACAGGGTCGTCTGCAACTCCGCCGCATCCAAATTGGCAAACTCAAGATCTACCTTCGGCTGGCACGGCAGGCCCGTTGCGCCGCATTCAGGAAGTTCTACGCGCGCCGTTCCCTTCAGCGGCCCATAAGCAAACACAACCGGATCCCAGACACTTGCTCCCCCATTGAGGTGCAGCGTGGCCTGCATAATTTCGACCGCTGTCGGCAGCGTGTCGGTCTTCCAGTTTGCGTTGTGCAAGGTCACAGTGCCCGTCAGTCGATCAGGCATCGGCCCGGCAACAACTGTTGCCGCAGTTCCATCCACTCCCACAGGAACAGCACTCGATCCTGCGCCTTCACCAATATCCGGAGCGGGTAGCCATGGTCCCTCAATTGCCAGATTTAACGTCACCGGATCGCCTGCGAACGCATCGAGCGCTCCGGCTTCCTTCAACCCCGCGGCATGAGCGAGCTGCCTGACCCGCAGAGGCGCTCCTGCACCTCGTGCCATCACCTGGTATCCGCTTAGCGTCAACCGTACCGTGAACACCAGCGGAGTGGACGCTCCAGCAGGCAATGTTGCCGTCCCCGCCAGCGCGTCGCTCTGACCATTCGTTCCGATTGCCGGCTCAAACACGACCTTGGCAATCTGAATCGGCTGGGTCAGGCTTCCGCCGCTCAGCTTCAACGCATCCAGCGTGATGCTCCCGGTTAGTGGGTCAGGCAAGGTCGGTATTGCTTGTTTGCCGGACGCCATCTTCTTGCCCCGCGAAATCGGCTTGGCTGGCGGCTGCAGTGCAGGCGCAGTCGCGTCATAATTGAGTTTCCCGGTGAGAGTACCTTCCGCCTCGAGGCCCGCGCCCAACTCTTGCCGCACCGTTCGTAGCCCATCCAAAATTGCCTGCGCCGGAATCCTCTGCAAATCCAACGACAACTTCGGCTGACCACCTGCCGGCAGATTACCTTCCAAACGCAGCCGCCCGTCCCCGAGCGGCGAATCACATACCAGCTTTTCAATCGTGCGCGCCGCGTAGTGATATGCAAATCCGCAGTTCGCGTCGAAGTCCATCGGCGATGCCGGGGCAAATTCTTCGCGGTGCACGCCGGTCGCCCTCAATCGCGTCGTCACGTCGGCTGAATCCGGAGTGCCATCCAGCTTCATCTCCGCCGTTAAATCTCCGCGCCATCCCGCGTCCGTCCCGATCAGCAAGCGGCTGAGTTGTCCCATCTGCGCGTTACGCCACTCCACCTCCACATGCACCGGCATCATGCGAAGCTCGGGGGCACGACGCATGCGTCCTTCCAGTTGCACGATGCCCGTATCCCCCTGCTGGAGGCTGACATCCGTGCGCACAGGTTGGCCCTTGAGCCGCACGCGCCAGTCGCCTGGGTTTTCTTCCCAAAACGACAGGTCGGCGCCCACCAGAGAGTAAGGAAGCTTTTCAAATCCCTGCTTGATGTTGATGCGCGAATTGGTCGCTTCAAGATATGGAAGCGGTACCGGTCTGCCCGGACGCGATCCGTTGGTTTCTGACTGTGCCGCTGTGTGAAACAGAGTATCCATATTCCAGCGTCCAGCGGTGGTGTGCACCAGGTTCACGCTTGCTTCATCGACGCTGATCCGGCTGATTTCAAGCCGTCCGCGCCAAAGCGAGAAGAGTCGTATAGCCGCCTTCACCGTAGCGGCATGCAACACCGGCTCGGCGCCATATGAGGAGTCTTCCTCCACCGTCAGGTCGGTGATGACAAACCCAGGCTGCGGCAGCAGCCGCAACTCGACGCCGGACATATGCACGGGGCGCCCCAGCGAATTCGACATGGCCCGCGCAATCCGGCTCTTGTACTGGTTGATGCTGACAAGCGGAGGGATCACGATGATGGCTACAAGAATCGTCAACGCCAGCGCGGCGATCCATAGCTTCGATCGCTTTTCGCCTCGGCCTTGCATTTCCTTCTTCATGGTCTGATCAGTGGGCAGTAGACAGTGCCAAGTGGGCCAGCTTACTTACGGACAACTGCAAGCTGACGACTGACAACTGTTTTTTAGCGTACAGGGTGGAACGTCCTTTTCCAGCGCGTGTCGGTAAAGAAGTGCAGTGCGACATGCCCCATCCACGCAATGGTATTGCCCACGCCCGTCTCTTCTAACTGATGTTCAGGAGTCTCGAACGACCAGTAATTAAACAATGGCCGACCTATAATATTCTCGCGCGGAACAAATCCCCAGAAGCGCGAATCAAGACTGTCGTGGCGATTGTCGCCCATCATGAAGAACTTCCCAGCAGGAACCACAAGATCGCCGTTCTGCACGTGATTTGGCATGTCCACGGCCCAGCGCTCAGTCGCGCCCAAATCTACCGTCATGGGAACGGCAGGAAAATCATCAAGATAGTCGCGATAATTCTCCGGCGTCGTCGGCACAGAGTGCGCCTCGCTCTGCGCCACGCCATTCACAATCGGAATGCCGTCGCGCAGGTGAATGTGATCACCGGGAACACCGATCAACCGCTTTACCAGAAACAGAATCGTCGGCTCGCCGGTGGCTGGGTCTAACTCACCCGGCTTGATGAACACAACGATGTCGCCGCGCTTCGGCTCCCGATAGTGCACCAGCGGCATCCACTTCGTCGGGGGAGCCAGCGTGATCCGATCCACTACAAGATGATCGCCCACCAGCAGTGTCTGCTCCATCGACCCTGAGGGAATCACGAAGTTCTGCGCAAGAAATGTGAGAATGAACAGCCCTATCACCAGCACCGAGCAGATGCTCGCTGCCGCCTCAAAGGGGGTTTCTTCATGGTGTTTCTGTTCGGGAGTGGACACAATCTCGGAGGGCGTCTTGGCCGGCGGCGTATTCTTTGTGATCATCCTGTCGCTCTGTGCCTGGTGTGTGCCTGGACGGCTGGCGGCTCTTCTAGGCCTCGGACTCGTTAATGAACAACGCGAAAAATGCGCTTCCACCGCGCAAATGCCGCAAGCCGGGCCGAAAGTTCCCTATCGTGTCCGAGTCTATCATCCGCGGCCTCTTGAACATCTGTGGTCGACGGACGCCGTACGGAAAAGTAGATAACGAGCGGCCGGGCAATGATGGCCTGCCGCGGCACAAAGCCCCAGGATCGGGAATCATAGCTGTGGTTTCGGTTGTCGCCGAGCACAAAATACTCGTTGGGGGGGACGACAAGTTCGCCGTTGCGGGTAAGTGTCTGCATCTGTCTCCACCATTCCGGATCAACATCAGGGTCGGTGTAGACCTGGGCAGGGAAATTGTCTCGGAACTGGCTGGGGGCCGCGGGCTCAAACGCGGCATATGGTTCGTCGACGGGGACATCATTGATCATCACGCGCCCATTCTCAATGCGCAGCCGGTCACCTGGAATTCCTATGACGCGTTTGACCAAATAGGGATGTGGCTGTGGATGGTGAAACACGACAATATCGCCCCGCTGCACTTGTCGATACGGCAACAAGTGTTGGCTAAGGGTGTTGTCGGGAGCGAAGACCTGTTTGTTTACGAGCAGAAAATCTCCGACCAACAGTGTGTGCTCCATGCTTTCCGATGGAATAAGGAAAGGCTGAACCACAAATGTGAGTAGAAACAGTGCGACAACAACTGTTCGCATGAGCGAAGCAAACGCTTCAGGCACAGTCGGCAGATGATGCCAGATGTGCGTCGACCTGCGCTCCGCGTTTGGGGCGAATTGAGCGGGGGAACTCACTCGGTCTCTTCTGCCTCCTCATACGTCGCTTCGGCGCCTTCGTTCACGGCGGTCGTCGTGCTCGTAAGCCGAGCCAGGGCTCTCCGCGCCGCATCCTGCTCCGCGTGCTTTTTGGTCGTTCCGGTTCCGCGTGCCAGCGCCTTGCCGGGCTCGCCTTCCGCCGTTTTGACTCGGACCTCGACCAGAAATTTCTTGCGATGATCGGGACCGCTTTCGCTCTTCACCCGGTAAACCGGAGACCCGGCACGCACCGCCTGCAATCGCTCCTGCAGCGCCGATTTATAGTTGCCCAAAGCCGCCCCGGAACGCAACTGCTCCGCGAGTAGCTCTACCGTTTCGCCAGTAACGTAGCGACGCGCAAAATCCCTCACCGGCTCGAGACCACCATCCAGAAAAAGCGCGCCGATCACGGCCTCCATGGTGTTCGAAAGCACCGTGCTCTTTCGGCGCAATCCGCTGCGGTCTTCGCCGCGGCTCAGACGAAGATGATCGCCCAGGGAGATGGCAGAAGCCACCTTGGCCATGTGTTGCCGGCTCACCAATTGGGCGCGCACTCTCGTTAATTCCCCCTCATGCCACTCAGGATGGCCCAGGAACAATGCCTCGCCGATGACCAGACCAAGTACGGCATCACCCAGAAATTCAAGGCGTTCGTTGTCGGCCGCTGCAAAAGTCGAGTCGGCACTGTTTTCCTGGATCTGCTGATTGGCGAGCGACCGATGCGTCAGTGCGCACACCAGAAGCTCAGGGTTTGCAAAGCTATGACCAAGCGCAGCTTCCAATTCCGTAATAACGACTTCCACTTACTCCTCTAAGACTGCAGCAGGTCTCGAAAAGCACCTCCCCAAATGAAGGTACCCCGCGTCCAGCCACGTAAACTCGCAAACTGCTACCACTCCAATTATTCCTTAGACGCGCCCACTCATCCAAGTGAAGCCTGGCTGCGGCGACACTCAACGTCCCTATCTCACAAACACAGTTCGGTTTAGGACTAGATCGAAAAATCGACCGTACGAAATCGTACCGTGCATTGGACCGGGCTTAGGGATAAGGATTTAGATGGCTTCGCTAAGTCAATTCAGATGTTTAGCCGCAGCATTTCTCCCGCCAGGTATTCCGATGCGCGCATCGACAGCGAGAGAATCGTCATCGTTGGATTCTGCCAGCCCGCACTCGTAAACTGGGCTCCATCCACCACAAAGAGGTTTTTGTGATCGTGCGACTGGCTGAATTTATTGAGCACACTTTTCTTCGGATCGTTGCCCATGCGGCAGGTTCCTACTTCGTGAATGCTGTATCCCGGCGGGTTCGGCTTGTCGTTCTTTGACAGCACTTCAAACCCCGCGGCCTCCACCAGTTCGCACGCCGTCTCCACCGCGTCCTTCGCCATGTTGAATTCGTTATCGGTGTACTTGGTGTCCACATGTAAAACGGGAATTCCCCATGCGTCTTTGCGATCGTTGTCGATACGTACGTGATTTTCGTAGCGACCCAGCACCTCTCCCATGATCGTCATGTGGAATCCGCTGCCGGCATACTCATCCATCTTGCGCTGCAACTCCGCCCCGTATAAGGCAAAGTTGCGCGACCCGACCGGCCCTGTCGCTGCTGTTGTATTGAATGCGTACCCGCGCAGAAATTTGTCGCTCTTCGTGTCGATGTTCCTGAACCGCGGAATGATTGCGTACGACCCCATCACGCCCTTGCTCTTGCCGTTGCGCGCCTCAGGCACGGAACACACCACACCGGCACCGTAAATCTGGTCCATCAGGTAGCGCCCCACCAGTCCGCTCGAATTCGCCAGCTTTGAATTCAGCAACAGGCGCGTGCTCTCCAGTGTTCCCGCCGCCAGCACCACAACCCGCGCCTTCACGCTCATCTCGCGATGCGAAAGCCGGTCGACGAAATTGCAGCCGTTCGGAAGCCCGGTATTCTTGTCGACCGTAATCTCGCGCACCACTGCGTTCGCAATCGACGTCAGCTTTCCTGTTTTCTCTGCATCCGGCAACAACAGGTTTACCGAACTCGCCAACCCGTCTCTTCCCTGCGCAGAGCGCTGTTTACATACAGGAATTCCTCGTGGTTTGGCAACGTCTGCAAACCGCTGCATTGCAGAACCCCACGGCGCGTCATCAATAATGAAGTTCCCATTGGGCATCTGTGGCGGGCCGTCCAGCGCACCCGCTACGCGAAAGATCCCTTCTACACGCGAGTAATACGGAGCCAGATCCGCGTGACTGATCGGCCAGTCCTCGCCGAAGCCATCACGCGATTTTGCCTTGAACTCGTAATCGCTCAACCGGAACGACTGCCGCGACCAGAACAACGAACGCCCTCCAAACAACCGCACGCGCACCCAGTTATACGGCTTGTCGTTTTCAAATGTGTACGGAACTTCCTGTTCGTCCACCCAGACGTTTGCGTTAAATTCGTTCGACTGAAACACGTGCTCCAGACGACCTGGCGGGCGAAATCCCCGAAAGGGCAGCTCATACGCAGGCATCTTCTCGGCATCGTGGCTCACATCGGCCACAGGGCCCGCGTTTAGCATCAGGCAGTGAATCCCATACTCGGTCAGAACCTTCGCCGCCATTCCTCCGGCATGCCCCGACCCGATAATCAGCACGTCATATGTTTCATTCAGCATCGCTGAGTGTTTCATCCTATTCTTAGTCCCTGAGTCCTAGTCCCTCAACCCTGATCTCTCAGCCACTGATCACTGTCCACTGTTCACTGCTTTATCGCGGATACGATGGCATCGGGTGATCTGACTTTGGAACGGCCTGCACATGCGGTGGCACATTCGCGCAGTCAGCCTTCTCGAGCGAAACATCCGGCTCGATCGGCGACCAGTAGAGTTCCACCGAAGTTTTTGGTTCCGCACCTACCTCCGGCACCGCAAACCATGCCTTCGAGTTTACTGTCGCGGTGCGAATGTCATCGTGAGCAATGTTGACAAAGTCCGCATGTTTCTCCGCCGGTGGATGATCGCTCATCCAGGCGCGCAGCCACGGCTTCAGCAATTCGCCTACCTGCGCATCGCTCAGCTTGACAAACTCCAGGTTGTATTTCTGTTTCGCCTCCGCTTCCAGCCAGTCAAGGCCCTCGCTGTAGACCTGTTTGCGCGCTTCCGGCGAGTCGCCGATCAGAAAATCCAGAAACATTGGCGTTTGAGCCTCTACCGCGCCGGGCTTTTCTCCCATCGGCGGCATCAGCGTATCGCTCAGCCGCGTGAGGGTTGCCATCTGTTGCGGAGTAAAAAAACGCAACTCGGCCGCGGCAACCTCTGCCGCCGTCTCAACATGAGGAATGGGCGTCCGCGGATTGAGCCCCAGCTGCCACGGTACAGGCGCGGGCGGAGGCGGAGAAGGATTGGTGGCTTGCTGACTCAACAGCAGCTTGGGAGCAGCACCGACAGCGAGCACGGCGCGGACAAATTCACGGCGCAGCATTGACCCTCCAGGGAACCATCACCACGCTACAGCCCATCCCGCTTCGCAGTCCAGAGCGAATTGTGCGGGGACTCACGGGCCTCACCGAAAGTGTTCCGCGCTAAGTCCGCTTCCCTAACAGGCGTTCCACTGCATCGCGTTGATAGCGCGACATGCGCAGTTCCTCGCCGCTTTGCAGGATCACGATATGGCTTCCCTGAAACCAGGGCTGCACTTCACGAATACGACGCGCATTCACAATCGTAGATCTGTGAATGCGGATAAACTCCCGCGGATCGAGCTTCTCCATCAACGCCTGCAGCGTCTCTCTCACCTCGAAGACCTTGCGCGAGACGTGGAGGCGCGCATAGTTCCCTTCCGCCTCGATCCAGTCGATGTCGGCGACGGCAACAAACATGATGCGACCGCACGTCGCAACCGCAAGGCGCTGCGCGTAGTCCGTTTGCAGCCGGCTATTGAGCAACGAAAACAGCCGCTGCGCTGCTTCCTTGTCCTGCCTCCCCAGGCAGCGCTCGCGAGCGCGCGCCAGTGCCCGCGTCAGACGATCTGGTGCGAAGGGCTTGAGAAGATAATCGACTGCATTCGCATCGAAGGCGCGGATCGCGTACCGGTCAAACGCCGTTACAAAAATTGTGACTGGCATTCTTTCGGCGCCAATCGCCTCTACTACCTGAAACCCATCCATCTCCGGCATCTGGACATCCAGAAAAACGATGTCCGGCTGCGCTTGTCGAATCGTCTGCACTGCCGATTCGCCGTCGTCGCATTGCCCAATCAGGCTCACATCGCGCTCGCGCTTCAGCAGCCGCACCAGCGCAGTCCTTGCCAGTGCCTCATCGTCGACGATGAGCGCTCGCAGCATCATGAGATCGTCTCGATAACGGGTTGCGGCTCCGCAGGCGTACCTTCGCGTGCCGGAACAGAGATCAGCACGACAACGCCTCCGCGAGCAAGCGAACGAAAAATCAATTGTCCCTTCGCTCCATAAAGCTGCTCGAGCCGTGCTTTTGTGTTGCGAAGTCCGACCCCGCGCAGAAAAAGCTTTTCGCCTTCCTCGTCCGCCACGCTGTTCGCGTTCCAAACCTCGATCTGCAAACCACCGTCTTTCTTGTGCGCGAAAATCTCCACGCAGTCTTTTCCCTTGTGTTTTCCAATCCCGTGGCGAATCGCGTTTTCGACCAACGGCTGCAGGATCAATGGCGGGATCAAAAGATTCAGCGTGTCGGGTTCTGCATGGATTTCAACTGCGAGCCGATCGCCGAATCTCGCCCGCTGAATTCCGGTGTACAAATCCAGAAACTCAAGTTCACGCACCAATGTGATCTCGTTGCTATCCATTTGATCGAGCGAAATGCGCAGCAGTTGACTCAGCCGCAGCAAAACATCCTCAGCGGCATGCGGATCTTCCTGTACCAGCGTGATCGCGGCCTGGAGCGTATTGAACAGGAAATGCGGATGAATCTGCATGCGCAGCTTTTCCAGTTCCGCCGAAGCGAGCCGTGTCTCCAGTTGCGCCTGGCGCAGTTCGCGCTGGCGCATCGCTTCGCGGAGGTACGCAAAGCCGGCGATGATCACAATGATCCAGTAGGCAATGAGCCCTAGCAGGCCGCGCTGCTCAAACCATTCAAAAGCGAGCGTGATGGATGAGGCGGGCATTTCATGATTCACGGTGTAAATCGACCCTGCGATCCCGCGGAATACCGCCTGCGCCGACATCCAGCCGATGCAGGCGACCGCATGTGGGAAGATGACGCGTATCGGCCAATTCGGTCCGGTGATGGGGTAACGCAGTCCGAGCCAGTAGACCAGGGGAGTGAGAAGCGCGAAGGCATACCAGTTGAAGATGGCCCACGAGAGATAATGCACGGTTGGAAGAATGTAGCCCCTTGAGGCATCGCCTACGAAGACCTCACTGCTCTCGAGTAGGACATATCCCGTCCAGCAGAGCAGAGAAAGCGGCAGATACCGCAGATACTGACGCAGCAGCCCGCGGATGTCGGTTCCAGCGTGAAACGGAATCCGAAACGAGAAGGCCATCGAATCTCCCTCTGTTGGTTATAGAGCCTTTATGCAGGAATGGAATAAGGATTTGTAAAGCGATTGACGCGATTACGATTCGCCCCTTCTGTCCGACGATTCACCCCCGCAAAAATCGATTGGGCCCTTGGCGATAGGAAAGAGCAGCACATCCGCTCTACTCTCGGCCCAGTAGAGGGGTGAAGATCATGCGAAATCAGGCAAGATTAGCGGCCACGATTTTGACCGGTATCGGGATGATGTGCGCACAAACTCCGGCGCAGCAGAGCGCAACCAACCCATTTTTAGAGAAGATACGCGTGCAGGAATTCACTGTGAATCACTCGCCCGGCAATGCCGATGGAATCGCGTGGCTCAAGCTAGCCATCCTCTGCCAGGATGCTGCGCGCTACACCGACGCCGAAAGTGCATATCGCAAAGCCATCTCGTTGTTGAGGAACAGAGATCGTAGCGCTTTGGCGGCCGCGTTGGATCACATGGGCACCCTGTACGTGGAGCGCGGAGAATTCGCCAAGGCCGAACCGTTGGAGCGCAAGGCACTGGAGATCCGCGAAGATGCAAAAGACACAGAAGGTATCGGCACCAGCTACGCGCATCTCGCAAGTCTCTCGTACGGCCGACACGACCTGGCCGAAGCAGAGGCAGATGCGGAAACGGCCGCCAGCATTCTGATTCCCGAGAACCCGAATAATTCGGCCCAAATCCATGCAACCCCTGAAGAGCAAATGTCTGCGCTTATCAACCTGTCGCTTATCAGGTGTGCACGAGGCGCCTGCGTTGGCACCGTGCATGACCTCAATCGAGCACTCAATCTGGCCCATGCGCATTATGCAATTAACAGTGTCCCGGTCGGTTTTATCGATTTCCTGCTGGGGTATGTCCACTGGAAGAGCGGAGACAACAGCATCGCGGCGGAGCTGATGCGGGCCGGAACCACCGAGATGGAGGGCCAGTTTGGCTGGGGCCATCCCACCTATGTCGCAGCTCTCAGACAATACCGGTCCTTCCTCGCTCAGCGTGGAGAAGCTGCCGAGGCTGAAGAACTAGGAGTCCGCATTGCGAGCCTGGAAAGGTCGTCGCAAACGGCAGCCATGAAATCCGATACCGCGTTGATTGGCCTGAGCCAACTGCGCTGATGCAATACACTGCGCCGACTAAGGCTATTGTGGGCTTTGTGCCGAAGGCGGAACAGGCTTAGCGGGCGGCGCAGGGCCAGTATCGTCCGCATCGTCTTCGCAACTGTGACCTTTCACTGCGTAGGCAGTTTTGACGCCGCGCTCCGCCGCCAACCGCGTATCCTGCTGCCCGTCGCGCGATGCGAGCGCTGCCTGATATTCCGAGACTGCCTGGTCGCGATGGCAATCAAGATCCAGCATGCGTCCAAGGTAGATGTGCGACCACGCGAGCAGTCGCGGATCCTTGCTTGTCGCGATCGTCTTCTGGAAATCGGTGATAGCCACGTCGGGATGGCCGGTCACGATGGCCACCCGCGCCAGGATGAAATTTGCGCGTGCCTCCTGTGCCACTGAATCCAGCGTGTCTGACTGGTTATTTAACGCGCTGTGTGCCATGGCGCTGGCTGTGGCGAAATCACCTTGCGCCATCTTAGCTTCAGCCAGATCGAGTCCACTGAGCACCCGCGGCTTAGTCCGCTGCAGCACGTCGCCATCGGCCTGCTTGTCAAACTCCGTCTGCCTCGCACGATGTATTTGCTGTTCAATATCCATGCCGTAGACCATCTCGCCGATGGTGTCGCGCAAGCTGACGGTATCTTTTTCGAATTGGATTAACTGATCGAAGAAATACTGTGTCAGTACGAACCCCTGCGCCATGTCGTGATGTACTGCGGCTACGCGTACGGTTTCCATCTTTTGAGCCGTAACCTGGCGTTCGTGCTCATAGCGCGGCAAATCAGAACGTTCGACCCCGGTGGGAATTTTGTACTCGGGAATGCCGGTATCCATGGTGCGCGCTTCAATAGCCTTGATCAGGCACTCGACAACCAGCGCCACAGTTTCGGACCGATAGCGGAACTCCAGGGGGGTGTCGCGCACTTCTTTCAAAATCGGCTGCATCCGATCGATAGCGTTGGAGCGGGAATAAAGCAACGGTTCGATGATGTAGTGCAGATAGGTATGACGGATATCGCTCATCGGAATCGAGCCATTTACAGGAGACACCACGATGACGTAATCGGTGCCATACACACGTGCATTGACCACCTTGGGCGACAGCAGCGGCTCCATCACCACGACGAAACGGCGGCCTTCGTAGGTTGTGGCCGGCATCTTGAGATACAAGTTAGTCGAGACGATCATCTTCGAGAGCGGGTCATGCAAACGGTCAGTCTCAAGGTCGTAGGTGTGATGGGCCGCCAGCCAGATTCCGTGAAGATCGACGGCCGCAACAAAGTCGCGCAGCAACGGAGCGATCTCCACTACCTGCGTGGAGTCTGGCGGCATCTCGGTCAGTTCTACCGTGGTCTCGAGCGCCGGCGGCGGGCTAAGGTAGAGCGCCAGGGAGATGTACTGCGAAATATCATGTTCAGTTCCAGTGAGCCGATGCTGGGCAATATACAGGCAGACCTTATCGCGCTTGGCTCGAGCATCTTCGCTCTTCGCCAGTGCATCGTTGACTTCATCGCGCACGCGTTTGCGAATCGGCGCGCTATCTTCAAGGCCCGCGTCATACCCGCAGGCATTGAGCGCCGCCGCCATCACAAACACGGGCTCAGAACTTACCAGGGAGATGGTAGGTCCCGCCGGATCGACAAGCGAAGGCGCTTTTTCCTGCGCAGTCTGGGATGATGAACTCTGCCGAGGTGACGGCTGGTTGCTGCTGGAAGCTTGTGCTTTTGCCGGCATTGCGAAAGAACCGGCGAGAAGAAAAACAGCGGCAGAAAGGGCGAGTCTCGAAAAAGGGCTAAACGGCATCAATAAGGACCTTGCCAAAAGTCTACGGCATTTCGTCGGTCTTCTGCCCATATCCGGAATAGCAGGTTGTCACCGTTGGGGCGACCTGACACCTCGAACGCAGAAGCGATCCTGAAATGTACCGGTTAGACGCATCATAGGCGCAAAAAGAGAGGTCCTCGCGCCATACAGGCGAAGGACCTCCCTCTCGTTGAGATTGAAGAACTATCCGCGAACCGAAACACCGGAAAACGACAGAACAGCCAGTCCGCGCACCGGTTGACCAAAGAAACGCGCCGGCTCAAAGTGACTCCACAGCAGCAGGTTTACAACTTGCGCCCGCGTTTTGTCATCGATGGGTCCGGAAACGATGCGATAGTCGTATACTTCGCCGCGACCGTTGATATAGGCCTCCACTACTACGGGGCCACCGCCCTCGCGGATCTGATCATTACTGGTAATCGCCGAAGAAAGATACAGAAAGTGAGGAGAAGTTGCCATGCCGAGGGGTTCATCTTCACCCCGCGCAACTTCGGGCCGGGTAAACATCCCTACCAGCACCGTAACTGTGCCCAGCAGAAGAACCGCGCTCGCAAAACCAGCTGAGGCCTGAAGCAGAAACGGACCAACTGTGTTTTCCCAAGCCAGCTTCCAGGACTGCCATCTTGGTCGACTACTACGAGCCCGCTCATGACTGAGGGCTACACGGATACGAAGCAGCAGATCTTCCGGCTGCTGAACCGGCCCCAGCGCGGCCAGCGACATCTGCGTCTGCTTCAACGCCTTCCACTCGCTCGCGCAATCCTCGCATGTGTCGAGATGCGCTGCTATGTCCTGCATCTCGTGCCCGGTCAACCGGCCATCAAGGTAATCCGAAAACTTCAGTTGGGTGGAGTTGCAGCTGCTCATCGCGCCTCCCCTCCCAGGGAGATCTCAATCCCGGACGGCGCCACCTTTTTTCTGTCCGGCTGAGATGCCATAAGTATTGTCCTTAGAAGCGCTCGTCCGCGAACGAGTCTCGACTTCACAGTACCGATATTCACACCTTGAATCTCTGCGACTTCCTCGTAAACAAAACCTTCGATGTCCCGCAAGATAAGTGTTGTGCGAAAAGGCTCGGAAACCTGGCTCAAAGCTGCCTCAACCACGGCCCTGTTCTCGGCATGCATCGCCATTTCAAAGGGCGATTCGGCAGGATCGATCAGCATCTCTTTCAGCTTGATGGGAGAACCGAAATCGCTCTCTGTCATCTCCTGCTCAATCGGAACCTCCTGCAGCTTATGCCTCATCCACCAGCGCCGCTGGTTCGAGGCTTCGTGCAGAGCAATGCGATAAATCCAGGTGCGCAACGACGACTCACCATGAAAATGCCCAACCCCACGGAATACTTTGACGAAAACGTCCTGGGTCAGGTCGGCAGCATCGGCGCGATCATGCACCATTCGGGCAAGCAGCGAGAAAATCGGCTGGTGGTATCGGTTTATAAGCCATGCAAACGCTTCGTCAGAGCCTGCTTGAAGCTCCGCAATCAGTGCGGCCTCTTCCGATCGAAGTGAAAGCGCGCTCGCTAGATTCCCCATGGTGAGATCCGCCTGCAATTCAGTTCCCCCCACGTTATCGCATCGGCGGCACACTTGGCATCTACAGACATTTATCTGACTGCCAATTGCACCGACGGCTTTGGCCTCTTGTCCTCAACGGAGAATCCGCTGAAAGACTAATCGGCCCCAGTGCGCGGGGAGCGAAGCACGAATGCTCCAAGCGCCTATTCTCTTAGACACCGGACCACCCCTAAAGTGTTCCCGGTCACTAAGGTTTTTTGATTGTAGATGTCGGATTTTGGAGCGTTTAGATCGTGAACACGATCCGCTTGCCGCTCTCCTTGCGGTTCCAGCCCGTTTCCACTTCAGCCAGTGGCACCGGCTCCGCCGCGACCCTTAAAGCGCCCTCTGACGCCATCGAGAACAGCGTCGGAATCGCCTCCAAAACTCGATCCAGGGACACAGCGCCGAACCCGCTGCCCATCAGCGTCAGGTCGATGCTGCGCAGCGTGGCACCGGGAAGCGTGATGGCCGGCCCGGCGCTCTGCCCTATCTCCACAAGCCGCGTGGGCCGCCCTCCGTCAGGGTTGAAACCCTTGGCTAGCGCCTCTAGAAGCAATTCCGTCGGCCGTCCCCAAAGATAATCAATCACCACGTCGATTCCCTTTCTGGCCTCCACCTCAAACGCTTCGCGGATTGCATCCTCGTCCTGCGCCAGCGAGACTACGCCGTCTAGTTTCTCCGATGCCAGCGCGTCAAGATTGCGCCCTGCGGCGACAATTCTCTTTGCTCCGAGCTTCCGCGCAACTTGGATCGCCAACTGGCCCGCGACCCCCGTGGCCCCGAGAATCAATACTGTTTCGCCATTCCTCAGTCCAGCCCGATCCTTGATGGAAAGCCACGCCGACATGCCCGGGTTAGCGATGGCCGCAGCCTGAACGTCATCGAGGTTGTCAGGCAACCGCAGACACTTCGAGCGCGGCGCCACGGTGCGCTCGCACATCGTTCCCCAGGGCTTTCGAGCAAACCCAAAGTAAACGCGGCTGCCGTCTTCCAGCACACCCACGCCATCAACCCCTGGTACGGCCGGAACTTCACCTTTCCCCGCATAATGCGTGCCGCTCGCCAAGGCCTTCACGATCGGGTGCAGGCCTGCTGCCCGCACATCGATCAGCGCTTCTCCCTCTCCCGCTTTCGGCTCCGGGAAATCCTGATACCGAGGCGGTTGACCCAGAACATTGACGACAGCAGCTTTCATGATGCGACCTCCGACGGATCCAGCTTCTCACCAAGGTCGGCGCGGGCTGAAACCAGATAATCGATTACAGATGATAAGCGATGGTTTTGGATGCATTTGCCGTTTGTCTCAGGGTTTGACGAATCCGCACTGACCAGAGACAATGGAGGAGTTGCATCCCCACGAGTGGGCCTGTGGCGCAGCTGGGAGCGCGCTTCCATGGCATGGAAGAGGTCATCGGTTCGATCCCGATCAGGTCCACCAAACCGCTTCTAATCAGCAACATACGTATAGGCCGCACTGCGTTCTCAGTGACTGCACACGCTGTGCACGGAAATTCGAGCCGTTGATGGACATCGAATGAGGCTAGGACCTGTCAGAGTTGTAGCGAGGGCGGGAGGGTGCCTCGTAGTGCGATTACCCAATTCGTACTTCTCACGGCGACACCTGATCGCGTTCGATGACCTGTCAGACGCTAAGCACTTTTCGATCGTCCCCACCTGGAACCAGGAGACTGAGCACGCAGCCGCACATCGAGCAGAATTTATCCCCCTCTGGAGCGGTGGTACCGCATTTCTCGCAACGTACCGTTTCCGAGTTTGCACACACAGGAGATCGCTTCGTGTCGGTTTGAGCGGTCAGCACGGCATCCATCAGAGAACGTTGCAGCCTGGTGTTCACGCTATCGCCGGTGCCGTTGAGGGTTCCAAGAAGTGCGGACTTTTGCAGGTCGGCATGGGCGGTGGGACTCACGATGATACTCTGCTCTCCAGCGAAGCGGGAGAGATGATATGACAGTTCGCTCGCACGCTTCGGCAATCCATGAAGAGCAATCAAAAACCGTGGAGAATTGGTATCGAAAATCACGGTATGTAATTCCGCCACCCAGACACGAAGCGTCATCGTCTCGATATTGATGACCTGCTTCTGAGTTTTGATGCGATCTGTGAATTGGTTCCCGAACGCAATTGTAGCCGCTTGGTAGTTTCCTTCCATCGTGACCCAGATAAGCTGAGATTTGAAGTCGAACCGCCCCCAAAGTGGATGTCCGACCCTCAAACAAAACCCGCCAAGCGTCAACCCAGCAACTCCCAGCGTGAGGTATGCCGCCATGCTGGCGGGTCCGAGTTCGAGTTGCGTTTTGGAGACAAAGGCGATTAAAGAAAGTACGGCTATTGCGATGAGAGTCACTCCCAGCAAATCGAGAGAAGCAATCCAGACGAATTTGGGAACGGAGAATGCTGAAGAGAGATCAATCCCCTTGACGTGTTCCGCTGGCATCGGCTGAGTCTCTTCAAGAAGTTCTCCTTGGAAAGAGCCCGCGCCGTCTGACACCAGTGGCGAAATCTTGCAATAGCGACGGTTAGGGATTTGTTCGCTCCATTCCTGTTGCAGCTTTCGGTCGAGTTCATCTATCAGTTGGCTGGGATGGCAGTTCATCGACAGTCTGATCTGCTCGAGGGCCGGATTGGTCTGAGGCGGCGTGTTCATCTGGCACAGCAAGGCACGGAAGAACAGCACGACGCCGATGATGGACGCTACCAGAAGAAAAAGTGTCTGCCACTCCAGCGAAAGCCATGTGATATTCGGTAGTCCTGCTGCAACTATTGGAACGAGCACGGGCCCGAACACTGCACAGAGCACCAGAATAACGAGTGCTCGGGTTCCCACCTCGGCTTCAGCAGCGCGCGTGGATTCTAGAGGACGCAGCAAAAGGAACAAGCTGAAACCGAAGTAGAAAAGTCCCATCCATGCGGCGGAAGCGACGGAGAAAAAACCGATCCACGAAATGAGGAATGAAACTAAAGTCACGAGAATGGCGAGCATATTGTGTAACTGCCGTTGCGCGAGTCTTTGGATCGGGGCGGGCGAAAAGATCAAGTTTGGAATCCAAGAGTAGAGCACACCATTGAGCGGACCGGTGGGCACAGGGTAATCAATCGCGTGCTGGCGCACCGTCCTTTTGAGGAATTCAGCGGCAGGTGTAGTGCCTTCATCACTTGGATCGAGGTCCGGCGCGAGACTTAGGGGCTGGCTGCGCCCGAAGAAGAAGCGCAGCTGCATCATGGCTCTCCGTGCGTGATTGAGACCCGATACGAGCAGGCCCACTCCAACCAATATAGGAAGAACTGCCGAGGCTCCGTTGTGGAGCTCAATTTGTTGACGGCAGATCAGGAGTAGAACTAAAGCTCCGAGACACTGGAGCGCTGCTGCTGTAAAGAGGAAGTAATTCTCTACGGCAAACGGGTTCGGAAAGTCAAGATTCGCACTTTTGGGGTTGAACTCGTAACTCATGTGCCAGATCCTTTATCGCCGGTGTCGTTTTCCGGCTAGCAGAGTAGATGTTCTCGAGAGATTTGACTTCGGCGCACGCCAATTGCGCTGGAACTTGCTCGGCAGCTGAGTCCCGCGACGGCGTGTCAATCGGCAGCTCTGTCACACGAGGGGTCGATGAACTAACACCCCGCGCCGGCTCAGTTTCTGCTGCAGCATCTTTCGAAGCTCCGCATGCAATACAAAACTTCGCGGTTAAATTGACTTCCTTGCCACAGGTCGGACACTTCCCCGATTCAATACACACCTCCGGATGGATTGATCGAGCCTCCGTCGCCATCGGTCCTGCGATGGGCGCATCAGCCAGGTCGACAGGAGTTCCGCATGCGCCGCAGAACGGTTTGCCAGGTTTCAGGGCAGCACCGCATCTTCCGCAGGACTGTGCCGCCGGCCCAGATTGTGTGGCCGATGGCAATGCTTCAGATTCCGCGCCAATGGTTTCCGGGCATGCACTTACAGATGCGCCGCACATACGACAGAATCGTTTTCCCACAGCAATCTCAGTACCACAAGCCCGGCATTCCATTCTTATTTCCTGCTCTCGGCTCTTGATCGTCGCGTTTTGTCCCACGGCAACACTGCCTTTCCGACAGCAACCCACTCCCGCCCTCCCTTCGCGGAGGATCGATCGAACATGACGTTGCAAGGTGTTCTCGTTATGGTCGTATGAACCGTCAGGTCTAGCGGTGATGGCTGGTACGGTGAGGCGTCCATAAAAGACCTGACACGCGCAGAGGGTTTTCGCACGATAAGACTGATCGGTCGCGCGGTTCCGCTTGGAGCCAAATCCGACACCGAAGACGGTCGCGCTCCAATTTTGTATATCGGCAACTTCCAACCAAAGAATTAAGCTCTAGTCACATTTGAGTTATGATTAGCCATTATTCGATAGTGAATATTTCTCGCCGAAATATTAAGCAACATGAAATCGGACGGAGCGCTTGACTGAATTGACGAAGGCGATCCTGCGCCGCCGTCACCATCAAGACGCGTGAGCTCCGCCACTAACATCCGGAATCGATGAAGCCGCGCGCGCGATCGCGCGACGGCAGAGATGGAAGATCGTGCCGGAGGGCGCATGGGCGGCCAATCTGCTCGGCCTTTCGACGCAAGTACCGTCCAAAATCATCTACCTGACCGACGGTCCAAACAATGACGTACCGATCGGCCGCCGGAGTATTCAGTTCAAACACGCGCGTCCGAAAGCCATGGCCGAACCTGAGGGAAAGATCGCGCTCGTGGTCCAGGCACTTCGACACCTTGGAAAGGACGGCGTTAGTCAGAGGAGCCGCATAAATTGAGCCTTCTCCCCTTCGCAAAGCCTGCTAGAGGTGAATCCATCCACCACGAATAAGTGACAAGGATCCTGCGGCGACTATGATCCACAGAAGAATCCCTTGCAGCAGCGGCCGAACTCCAACCTCCTGAAGTGTCTTTTTCGAGAGGCCGGTTCCAATCAGGAAGAGCGTAACGGTCAATCCGACCACCCCGAGATGCTTGAGGCTCGGATACAACACTTGAAATCTGTGCAGGTAAGTATTTGCCATTGCTGCCAGGCAAAAGAACAAGATGAACCACGGCCACTGAATGCGCGACTTGCTCTTCTTCACCATCGCGGTTCCGATTGACAGTGGCACGATCCATAGTGCGCGCGCAAGCTTGACGGTAGTACCGACGGCGAGCGCCACCGCTCCGAATTTTGCTGTCGCTCCAACGACCGAACTTGTGTCATGAATCGCGAGCGCCGACCAGAGACCAAACTGGGTCTGAGTCAAGTGCAACGCCGTTCCGATCGCGGGAAACGTCAGCAGGGCCACCGAGTTTAGCAGGAATACTGTCCCGAGAGAAACGGCGATCTCTTCTTCGCTGGCGTCGGTGATTGGCGCGATTGCGGCAATTGCGCTGCCGCCGCAGATCGAGGTACCTGCCGTGATGAGGAAGGAGGTACCTTTCGTTACGGTCAGGAGTTTTCCCAACCCCCAGCCGAGCAGCATGGCGAATGTAATGCTCCCCGCCGTATAGAGGAATCCCGTCCTGCCAACTTCAAAAACCTGCAGAAGATTCATCCCAAATCCGAGGCCAACAACGGACGCCTGAAGAAGAACTTTGGATAGTTGTCTCGCCGCGAGGTGAAACGGATGAGCGAAGGAGAACCCATAGAGGATCCCGCCCACCAGGGCAACTGGAGGGGGCACCAGGCCGCTGGCCGCGAGGATCACTCCGATGAAGAAAATGGTCTTGGCCACACATCAAGTGTCGACGTGGAATTGCAATGCGTCCAAGCAGTAGTTCTCATGCCTCATTTGCATAAGTTATGGGAGAGCTATCGCCGGTCTGTTCTGGCCTTGGATGGTTGTATGCCTGCGTGTGAGAGCAGGAACCTGCGGAACTCCTGAGTCAGCCCCAGCGGCTCCGGGCCGGCTGAGTACGCGATCAGAAACTCACGTTGGATGCGCAGTCCTTCGACATCGACGATCCGGAAGGTGTTATCCAGTCGCATGTCTTTTGCAATCGCACAGCGCGAGACGAATCCGATTCCCAGCCCGGCCTCAACCGCGGATTTGATGGCCTCGGTTGAATCGAGCTCCATCACAATCCGCAACGAATTCAGCTTGACTCCGTGCTTCGCCAGCGCGATCTCAACCACTCGGCGCGTGCCGCTGCCGTGTTCCCGCATGAGCAAAGAAGCAGCCGCGATCTCGGAACAGGGGATGGACTTGAGTTCGGCCCACTCGTGGGCAGCAGAGGCGATCAATACCAGCTCATCCTCCAGAAATGGCTCGGTCTTTACGTCCCGGCTTCGCGCCGGTCCCTCGATCAATCCAAGGGCTATCTTCTGTTTCTCCAGGGCCTCGACGATCTGTTCTGTATTGCCGCTGATCATGGTTGGATGTACGCGCGGATATTCTCGCGAGAATTCGCCCAGCAAACGAGGCAAGACATACTGCGATATGGTGGTGGAAGCTCCAAGAGCCAGTTGTCCAGCGTGGTCTCCGCTGAGCGCGGCGATTTCGTCTTGGGCCAGCACAAAGAGAGCATTTGCCCGCTGAGAATATTCAAGAAGAATTTTGCCAGCCTCGGTCAACTTGATGCGCGTTCCGGTCCGGTCGAAGAGTTGGACGCCGACGTCTTCCTCCAGCGCCTTGATCTGCAGGCTGACCGCCGGCTGTGTCAGATACAGTTCTTCTGCAGCCTTGCGAAAGCTCTGCTGTTCCGCGACCGCGCGGAACACGACCAATCGGAAGTTGTCGAGACTCGCCATGGGACGATTAGAACACCGCCGCACCGGACTCAATGCGAGCGCAGAGCCGCGTCGATCTTTTCTTCAGCTGGAATATTCAGCAAGCGTAGATATTCCCGAGTAAGAACGGAACGCAAACGGGGTGCGACCGTGGGGTCGCAGGGAACCTCAAACGAGCGGCAGCGATCGATGGCGACGCGCAGATCGCGGAGGAATAGGACACAGGCTGGGCAAGCCTCAATATGTCCTCGCATCTCCTCGCAAGTGCGGGCTTCGACCTTACCATCCAGGTACTCCGAGAGATTTGAGAAGAGTTCACGACAATCGGAAGGCCGTTTGCGCTCTCTCAGCGGTCTGTCATTTGAACTTCTACCGGGTTTGCTGTCTTCCAATTCGCCTGCTGCGTCGTTAAGCGTTCTGCTCATCTCCTTGCGCACCCACAGGCGTGCCCGGTGCAAGCGAACTCTTACCGTTCCGGGTTTCAAGTCAAGGATCTGTGCGACTTCCTCGGTGGCGAGTTCCTCCATGTCATGAAGAACGAGAACAATGCGCAATTGCACAGGGATTCGTAAGACAGCTTGATGCAGCAGATGGTGCTGCTCAGCGTGGAGGAGGCTTGCCTTCCGGACTCTCCGCGGGATCCCGCAGCAATCGGCCCAATTCAAGCTCGTCCGGCATCAATTCGTCCAGCGACAGCATGTGCTTCGGCGCAGAAGCTGTTTTTCGGCGCATACGCCAACACCGATTCCTCGTTACCGTGTAGAGCCATACCGCCAAAGCCTTCGGATCTTGGATCTTTGCCAGGTGCCCCAACGAACGGGAGAGGACTTCCTGCATCGTGTCTTCAGCGTCTTCTCGATGCCCGCAAACCTTCATGCTGAAGGAGTAGACCGTATTCTGCAGAAGGCCCATTGCCTCTTCGACTGCTTCAGGAGTGTTGCGATGGAGCAGTTCGATCGCTTGAATCAGTTCAGGTCGCATCGATTAGATGTCTCATGGGCAAGCCAAGTATATTCTTCAACACTCGTCGAACACATTGGCTCAGAGTATCGCGCCCTCGTTGAACTTCAATCATCTGGATGCAGATCGGGCTGATTTTCTTCAGCCATTCCTGCAATTGTGTGTGCTCAGACTCCGGGCACGGCGCAATCCAACCACGCAGCAACGCGATGGAAAGTTCCAGGTCGGCGCCTGGAATGTGTGCTTCCAGTCGAAACATTTGTCGATACACTTCGTCCTTTAGCTTGTCTCCTGATCGGCATTCCTCAGTCGGCTCGTAGATTTTCGATGCGTCATGACCTCGTGCGTCTCCTCCCTACCGGCCCACACTGCAGCTGGCATCCTTCAGCCCCATTGCTCGCAAAATAGACATGGCCGGACACCAGTTTGTAAATGCAGACTGCAACAGGTTGAGTCCGACGAAGACCGTCAGCCACAGCCAGTAGAGCGACACAAAGTGCGCAAGTGCCAGCGAGAAGATGACCATCATTCCGGCCATCAGGCGTAAGCCACGTTCGACTGTCATACCAGGGCTCCTTGTTCAGCGATCGGTTGAGTTGAAGTTTTTGATTGTCTGGCGCGCATGAACTGTGTAGTAGAGGACGGGAACGGCCAGCCTTGAGAGAAACGTGGATGCTACTTCTCCAGCAATCAGCGAAAGCGCAAGTCCCTGAAAGATGGGGTCTGAAAGAATGACACTCGCACCGACCACGACCGCGGCCGCAGTCAGCAGCATGGGACGGAAGCGAACCGCGCCCAGCGTCGATGACTGCTTCAGCCAGTGGCATTCCCTGGCGTGCGGCGAAGTTCGATGAAGTCGACAAGGATGATCGAGTTGCGCACGATGATTCCGGCCCCGGCGATGAAGCCGATCATCGATGTCGCTGTGAAGAACGCACCAAGGATCGCGTGCGCAGGCAGGATGCCGACCAGCGTCAGCGGAATCGGCGCCATAATCACCAGCGGGACAATGAACGATCGGAACCATCCCACCACGAGCACATAGATGAGGACCAGCACGGCGGCAAACGCAAGCCCCAGATCGCGGAAGACCTCAATCGTGATATGCCACTCGCCATCCCACTTCATCGAGTAGTGGTCGGTCGAGTCCGGTTGCACCGCGTTGTAGCGGGCCAGCGTGTAGCCCGCAGGCAGCGTGAGATGGTCGAGTTGCTTGTTCATCTTCGAGATGGCGTAAACCGGGCTCTCTTCGGCACCGGCCAGGTCGCCAGTGACGTAGACGACGCGGCGCAGATTCTTGTGATAAATGCTGGGCTGGATGGTGGTGTGCTCGACGATCACCAGCTCACGCAAGCGAGATCATCGCTCCGTCCGAGCCAGGTAGCCGAATATTCTCCAGCCCCTGCTCGGAGGAGCGATCGGCACGATCCATTTCGACCGTTGCGGGCACTGGTTCCCGCGCATTCTGATCGTGGACGAGCCCGATCTGCGTTCCGGAAAGAGCAACGGCCAGCGCGCGTGCTACGTCTGCGACCGCGATGCCATGCTGCGCGGCCTTTACCTCATCGACGCGCATAACCAGTCTGGGCTGAGGATCTTCGACGTACCAGTCGATGTCGACGACTCCTGCGGTCTTCTGGAAAATTGATTTGATCTGTTGAGCCACTTGAGTTTGGCCGGCAAGGTCGGGGCCGTAAACCTCCGCGACCAGGGTTTGGATAACCGGTGGCCCCGGCGGCACTTCGCTGACTTGAATGCGCGCCCCGTATTGGCTGCCGATGGCGTCCAACAGAGGGCGCAGCCGCTTTGCAATCACGTGGCTTTGCTCACTGCGCTGTTTAGCAGGCAACAAGTTCACCTGAATGTCGGCCTGATTCGGCTGGCGGCGCATGTAGTAATGGCGAACCAGTCCGTTGAAGTTATATGGACCGGAAGTCCCGGTGTAGGTCTGATAGTTCAAGACGTCCGGCTGATGTGCAAGTTCGCTGCCCAACGCCTGCGCCACTCTCGCCGTTTGCTCCAGCGGTGTTCCGTCGGGCATATTGACGATGACTTGCAACTCGCTCTTGTTGTCGAACGGCAGCATTTTGACTCGGACCATACCCAGTGGAACCAATGCGGCTGCTGCCACAAGCAGCAGGATCATGCCGCCGAAGAACATCCAGCGATAGGACACCGAGTGGATGAGTGGCGACATGACGCGGCGATACAGGCGCGTTGTCCAGCCATCCTGTTGCTGCTCCGGTGCGCTGTGCTACTGCCGATGTGTCTGCCCAACAAGCGCATCGCCGCCCAGGGCGAAACAACAAACGCTACGATCAGTGAGAACAGCATCGCGGCCGACGCTCCCACGGGGATGGGCCGCATGTATGGACCCATCAGGCCGCGAACAAACGCCATGGGCAGAATCGCTGCGATGACGGCGAAGGTGGCGAGGATTGTTGGATTTCCTACTTCGGCAATGGCCTCGACGGCGACTTCAGTCAGCGGACGGCCGTGGTTGTCTGGGAGGCGGAAGTGTCGCACCATGTTCTCGACGACTACGATGGCGTCATCGACAAGAATTCCGATGCTGAAGATCAGCGCAAAGAGTGTGACGCGATTAACGGTGTAGCCCAGGAAATAGAAGACTGACAGCGTCAGCGCAAGCGTGACCGGAATCGCAAGAAGCACAACACCGGATTCGCGCCATCCAAGAAAGACTCGCGATGAGAAGAGTGACCGAGAGAGTTGCCAGGAGCAAATGCTCCAGCAACTCATCGGACTTTGCCTTGGCGGTGTCTCCGTAGTTACGCGTCGTGGTCACCGTGACATCGCTGGGAATGGTCACGCCCTGCATCCGGTGGACGCTTTCGAGCACAGCATTGGCAATGTCGGTGGCGTTGGTTCCCTTGCGCTTTGGCTACGGTGATGGTCACCGCAGGATATTGCCCTGCTGCTGAGGAACCTGCCGCGTTAGTAGTCCCGAAGACCACATAGTTTGATGGATCGGCTGGGCCGTCCACGATCTGGCCGGCAACATCTCGCAGGTATACAGGCGTGCCCATGAACGACGCCTACGACGACGCGCTTCTAAGTCTTCGCGGCGAGCGAAGACGTTGCCGGCGTCTACGCGGACTTCCTGATTGTTTTCGCGAAAGCTTCCTGCCTGCACCGATGCATTCGCGGCTTGCAGATGCTGGACGATGGCCATGCGGCGACATGCCATAGGCATTGAGCTTCTCGGTGCTGAGCACCACTCGCATCGTGCGCGGAAGCCCACCAATGATGGTCGTCTCCGATACATCGGAGATCTGCTCGAAGTTGTGTTGCATCTCGGCGGCGATGGCCCGAAGTTGATAGCCGTTATAGTGCTCTCCCCACAGCGTCAAGGCCAGGATCGGAACATCGTCGATCGAACGGGCCTTGATCAGCGGCTGCGAGACTCCCGGCGGCATGCGATCAAAGTTCGAATAGAGCTTGCTATAGACCTTGATCAGCGCGTCTTCCTGCGGCGTGCCGACCAGAAACCGAACAATGACCAGGCTCTGCCCCGGAGCTCGATGTGGAGTATACATACTCGACACCGGAGATCTCGTGTACCAGGTTCTCGATTGGCAACGTTACCCGTTGCTCCACCTCAGCCGGCGATGCACCGGGCATTGCGGTCGTGATGTCCAGCATCGGAACGAGGATCTGTGGCTCCTCCTCGCGCGGAATCACCGCGATCGCAAATGCACCGATCGCCAGTGACGCCGCAATGAAGAGTGGCGTCAGTTTGGAGTTGAGAAAGGTGTGTGCCAGTTTCCCGGCGATGCCAAGCTCCTGCTTCATCGCTGGACCTCGATGCGCTTGCCGGCCAGTTCGCGGTCGGACGGAGTGTCTACAAGCTGTTCGCCGGGAGACACGCCCGACAGAACTTCTACAAGATTGCCCTGTGCTGCGCCGAGTGTCAGGTAGCGGAGTTGCGCTATTCCCTGCGCGTCGAGAACATACGCACAGACCAGCGATCCGCGAGAGACGACAGCGGAACGCGGAATGACAATCGCCTGGCGGATGCCGTTGGCAAACTCCGCAGTTCCGTACATGCCTGCGCGGAATTGAGATGAAGGAGGCAGGTCAATCTTGACTGTAAAGCTATGGCTGTTGGGATCGGCGGCTGGATCAATCTCCGCCACAGTTCCCGCAATATTCGCGGAAGGCGCCGCATTGATCGCAACCTGGACTTTCATCCCCTTGCGAACCGTGGCGATTGCCGATTCATCGACCGTGGCTTGTAGTTGCAGCGGTCCAGCCTGATCGACCTGAAGTAAAGGAACGCCCGGCGACGCCATCGTCCCCGGATCGGCCATCCGTGCTGTTACGACACCCGCAAACGGGGCCGCCAGACGGGTATAGCCAAGCATCGTGTGTGCGCCGGTTTCCTGGGCGCGAGCAGCGTCGGCTTGCGAGCGTACCGCATCAAGCCTGGATGAGGCAGCGGCAGCACGCTGCGCAACTTCATCCATCTCCTGTGGGCTGACACTCTTCTTGTGCCTCTAGTTGCCGATAGCGCTCCAGGGTGCTGGCTGCCAGCTTGGCATCGGTCTGTGCCGCGGCTTGTTCGCTTTGCGCAGCCTTCACCCCGGCCTGCGCCTGGTCCATCGAAGCGCGGAGAGCCGCTTCGTCTATCACGACGAGAGTTTGGCCTGCCCGCACCAGGTCTCCCTCGCGTACCAGAACCTGCTGGATGCGGCCTACAACCTGCGCCGACACCATCGCCGTCTCACGCGCGTGCACGGTTCCCGTCGAACGGATGTTCACAGGAACTTGTTGCTGCGCGCTCTGGACGACCCGCGCCTGCATGACTTCGACCACTGCCGGCGAAGTCGACTTTCCGCCATCGCAACCGGCCATCATCACCACGCATGCGGCAAGTAAACAAACTGAAAATACTTTCATTGCAAATCCTCCGCCGCATCGGGAGTCAGAGTCCCTGTCGCGTAAAGCAGTTCCGCATACGCCATGGCTTTTCCGTATACGGCATGCCAGTAACTGGACTGGCTCTGGCGCTCTGCATCTTCAGCCCGCAGCAGATCAGTTATCGTTGCAAGCCCCGCGCCGTAGCGGTTCTTGAGGATGCGAAGGCTCTCAGAGGATTGATCCATCGCTGCCTGGGCTGTCTCCAGCGAAAGTTCCGCAGTCCTCCGGTGAATGTGCGCCTGGCTGACTTCGAGCCGCACATGCTGCTGCGACGCGGACAACTGCGCATCGATCTTCTGCTTCCTGGCAGTCTGCTGCGCAAGCTCAGCGCGTTTGCCTATGGGCAGGATGTCGATGCTGATCTGAACGCCGGCCACCCAATTATTGCCTCCCGAACTGCCCGGCGATCCGCGGTCTTCTTCCCAGTTGCCGTATGTGTTCACGACCGGAAAAAAGTTCGACTTGGCGGCCCTTAGCCCGCTTGCCTGCGCCGATTGCGCCTGCGCGAGCGCCGTCAGATCAGGGCGATTCTTTGCGGCTGTCGCAAGCTCCTGCTCGAGCGATAATTCTGCCAATGTATGCGGCTCAATCGGCTTCAGTTCAGATGCGTTGAGGTCGGGAACTCCCATGGCTTCGCGCAACTGTGCCCAGGCCAGGTCCAGGTCGCCCTTGGCTGCAATCAGTTCCTGCTTGCGCGCGGCTGCGTTCACCTGGGCCGACATCCGATCCGACTCCACGGCCAGACCGGCTTTGACATGGTCGTCCACTGAAGCAAGCAGGGCCGACGCAGTCTCTTGTTCATGCTCAGCGACGTCGATCTCCCTTTGCGCGTAGAGCACTGACTGGTACGCTCCGACTACGTTGAGAACGATCTGCTGGTCAACCGCCTTGGCGGAGGAGGATGAGCTCGCCAGCAGAAGATCGGTGCTGTGAATCTCTCGCTGTGTCTTGAAAGAATCAAATGCCGTCCACGAACCCAGGAAGCGGGTAGAGAAGTTGCCGACCGGCGGGGGATGGTTCAAGGCATCGAGTGCCAGGTCAGCCTGGGTAAACTGTCCCTGCCGCAGACGACTACCGAAAACGTAGACTGGATCGTTTCCGCGAGAGATGTCTTCCGTGAAGTTGAGACGAGGTAAAAGAAAGGTGCGCTCGATGGTGGCTGCCGACTTCGCCTCCTGGTAACTGGCATGAGCGATCGCAGCTTGAGGACTTTGTCCCAGCGCCTGATCGACGGCCTGCCGAAGAGTCAGCC
>CAWDJR010000010.1:0-23957 GCA_963802565.1 uncultured Acidobacteriaceae bacterium
CTGTTAGGTGCTGAGTCATCTCAGATCGAGGAGCCGCCGGTGAATCGAGGAAAAGGCGATGCAGGAGTTCTAGAGTCAGCACCTTATGGATCTCGTCGGTATAGTTTCGCTCCCCCTTGAGGTGCCCCTCAACGATGGCTTGGAGACGTCGCGACTCCAGATATGGCCGGGAGAGAGTGCGCGGATCCAGCAGCATTTCCCGAACGTAGCCGGAAAGCGCGTCCCGGTACCAGACTCGGAAATGATGGAACTTGTGCCACCCGAGGAACGCGCGTTCGAGGTGGAACGGCGAGAAGAAATGATCGATCCGAGCTACCCACTGCGGCATACCGCTGTCGTAGGCGTACTCCGCCTTGAATAGAAACTCGAGGAAACCCCGATACGCAGCAGCAGACAGAGATCCCGGAGCTCCGCCCAACCCGCGGTCGCTGCAGATGCGCCGAAGAGTCGAACTTCCGTCAGCAATCAAGCGCAGGCACATGTCATCGCTGTTAGCCAGGACCGAGTCCGGCGCGCGGAAGGCCGTCCGAACGAGGTCGTTGTCGAGATACGGGGACCGCAACGAGAGCTGGGTCTGTTCCAACGCGAGCAGCCCGTAGTGGTGCCAGGGCGCCTGACGGAACACGGCAAAGGAGACTGGGTGGCAGCGAAGGAGCTCGGCGTAGGTCTCCCGCGCAGTACGGACGTGATACAGAAACTCCGGATGGAACAGTCCTAGGGCCGGCTCTCTCGGTTTGAAGGCCCGACTTCGACGAAGCACCTCGCTGCCATAGTTTCCCGTCATTCTCACCGGAGCAACCTCGCGTGCCCTCTCATTGAGATACAGGTCAGGGGAATAGGCCAGGTCGACGCATCCGTCCGAGAGGTAGACCGTGCGCTCGGCGTAGTGGGGAAAGCGCGAGGAACTCCTTCCCGATCGGGATGATCTGGTGGGACTGTTCGCATGCACGCGCCACTTGCTGTGCCACAATGACGTCGCGAACCTGACGGATCCCCGCCCCGTCCCCGAACGTGTAGCACGCAAGGGATCTAGAAGGACGCTCCTGCCAGGCCATGATCATTCGGGTGTCCAGTCCGCCGGTTAGGGACATGCCGATCCGATCCGGCCCTTCGAAATACCGAGGCAAGTTCCGCGAAAAGACTTCCCGGAGTTCTTGGTAGTACGATTCCGCCTCCAAGAGGGGTTGGTCCTCCGATTGCCGCGGCTGGAAGTACGTGTTCATCTGCTCACTCGAGCCGTCCCGGAAAACCCAGGCCGCAGCGGGTGGCAGCACATGAATGCGGTCGAAGAGTGTGCGGTTCTGAAGCACACAGCCGCAGGCGACGAACTCTCCCAAGCCCCGAGGGTCAGGCTTCCGGAGTTCGGGACGTACGGCGAGGACAGCTTTGGCCTCCGCGTAGAGAAGGCCTGCTTCGACTCGTGATAGTAGATTCGGTGCATCCCGTACCTGTCGTTGAATATTTTTTGCCGTTCCACGATTCCGATCCGTTAGTAGTCCATGGAACCTTCCGTTTAGGCCGGTCGGAAAAGAGCGATCCTCCTCGTAGAGGTGGACGAGATACGATTGCCCTCTTAGCTTCGAACGTATGCCCCCGCTGCTTGAGACGCCGGGGGTGGTCTCCGGGTTGGGGAAACTCCTCACCGGAAAAAACGAGAAACAACATCACCTCTTTCGTTACACAGCGGCATTTCCTCCAATAAGGAGCTCTTCCTGGCGGTCCACCCTACATAGACCCCTAGAGATTCATCAATCCACATTCCCGTCCCATAGAAGGTCTCATGGCAAAGAGACTGAACCATCCGGCTCAGCAGCTGCGACTCGGCCCATTCGCGCGGCATTTTAGTTAGAAGACCAACGATTCCTGGCATGTCAGATACTTCACCTTCAACCTGAAAGAGCCCTAGCAGGCCGTGGCGGAACTGCTCATGTTTCGTGACCTGTGACGAAGCATGCAGCAACGGAAAGATGATACGAGGGGCCGACCAACAGCGGCAGTAAGTCGCCGGGCAGACGAAACGGTCGTCATTCGGCACAGCAGAAAGCGCAAAAGTCGCGAAACCGCCTGGCCCGCGCGATTTTTCAGCTCCCGCGGCGTGCCCGCTCCCAGCAGCTTTCGCAGAATCAGACTCAGGTTGAACGCTCCCACGTGCACCAACTGCCGTTTCAGAATGTTCTCCCGCCCCCGCAGATGACAGCGTCGCATCCCCCCCGTCTCGTAGCAGTGCGCGAAGCTGCGTTCGATGAACTCCCCGCGCCGTCGCAGTAAACTCTTTCCGTACGCGCACCGCACCCGCCGCCGGTTCTCGTACACCGCCTGCTGCTCGGCGCGTTTGCCTTCCCATTGCCGCCGCCCCTTCTGCTTCTTCTCCGGAATGTAGCTGCGCACCGCATAACTCTTCACCCGCTGCACCACCGCCCCGCTGTGGTAGCCCTTGTCCGTCACCAGTTCTTCGATCCCTTGCAAGTGGACCTTCGGTTTGTCCTGGGGCCGCAACTCGGCCTCGCGCCCAATCTGTTCCGCCACCTGCTCACCGGCCTCGCATAGCGTTTCATCCAAGGTCGTCGTATCTCCCTGGTCGGCCGCCTGCAGCGTCACGGCCACGATGGCGCCCGTGTCCATATCCACGGCGTGCTCCGCCTTGTACGCCAGGTGCGTCCGCCCGTCTTTCATCTTCGCGATCCGCGCGTCCTCGTCCACCGGACTCTTCCACTCTTTGTTCGACGTCCGCTTCTTGCGCTTCCGATCCAGCCGCGCCAGATCCTCCCGCGTCGGCGTCTCGATCCCAGACGCCTTGGCCAACCCCCGCAAGAACTCTTCATACGTCTCGCCCGTATCGCGGCGCACAATCGACCGCATCGCCGCGTTCGCCTCCAAGGTCGTCGCGTCGATGCCCATCCGCTGCCCCTGCAGCAGTCCCCGTTCTGCCAATAGCCCCAGCACCCACGAGAACACCTCACGATGCGTGTCCATGTCGATCAAGCGCCGGCTCCGCGAGATCGTCGAGTGGTCCGGGGTTCGCTCGTCGAGTCCGATGAGCAGAAACCGTCGCAGCGCCAGGGAATCTGCCACCCGCCACGCGATTCCACGCTCGCTATCGATCCCCTCGAAATACCCCACCAACAGCGCTCGAAAGTAAACTCCGGGCTGCAGCGAGGGCCGTCCTAGTCGCGCATGATAGAAGCGCACACATAATCCTTCCACAAACTCGTCGAACCCGGCACCCTCCAGTAATTCATTCAACCGCTTATAGAAAGGATGTCCCGGCGCCACCGCCAACTCCGTGTGCGCGATCCAGATGTCCTCTTGCTTCTCCCCGCCACTCCGCTTGCTCATCGCCATCCGCGTATTCTACGAACCATCCCTGTGGATCACACCATCTTTTGTTTCAGGTACCCAGACTTGCACCACAGGCTGCTAGGCCGATCTGCGGACGAAGTCGTCACTGCCAGCCTTTTCGGCGCTCAAGGATGCCAGGACTTCGAAAGATGGACTCGTACGCGCTGATTGCCGCACATCTGAGGGCGGCATTCCCTCAATTTCTACGCTAACGACAGTTGGCTGTGCTCAAAGAACCGACGCTATTATGGATGAGCCGGACCGCATTCGATCGGAGAAGAATTCTTCCTCTCGTGATCCAATCCGACTTATTCGCCTGAGGCCTCATCAATCCAGGCTCTTGTCACAGAAGGCTACGGCCTAGAGCCGGAACCTCCTCTTGCTCCGCTTCCGCTAGTTCGCGTTGTATTTTTGGTGGTAAGTCCGACGATCCCGATCGCCTCTTGCCTAGTAAGCTTCCATCTTCGACGGCATCCTCCGGTTGTACCAAGCACTCCGAAGTTCTCGGAGCTTGTCGGCCACATTTTCGGGAAGTCGATCAACAAACCTGTGGTGCAAGCCGAGTCGCAGGGCTGCGCGACCGATAGGGGTCAAGGGGATGTAGTAGCGAGGCAAATCTACACGCTGGAAGCCATTCACTTCTTTAAAGCTAGTCAGGCTGTTTTTGGTCCCATAGATGAAATTTTGGTACAAAAGATAACGGATACCTCGCTCGGCACAGGACCGGACCGAGTGTGCAACCAGCGCATTCGTCGGACCCTTGTCCCTGTGTTTGATCATCGAGACAATATTCATCAGGTTTGCCTGCGTTCGATATTCATTGGTCACTAGTTTCGCGAAACCGATGAGCTGTTCACTGAAAAATGCTCCGATGAAGATGCTGCGTTCGAGGAACGTCGCCTCCTCCTTGCGCACTGTCTGGATGTCCTCTCCAAAGTGGAGATTCGGCCTTCCCTGTCGGACGGGGCTCTCGTTGTAAATCTCCCAGATTCCCTGAACAAGGGCGTCATCAAAGGGCAGCTCACGGATTGCTACCCCTTTCTTCTCCACCTGTCGGGCTCTGTTCCGAGTCTTTTTATCGATTTGGTGGTTCCACCAGTGATCGAAGGTCGATACTGGCAAAACTGCCAGATTGTCCCACTCAATGGGATAGGCATATTTTGGCGAAGTTTCAGGCATTAGCTGCATGAACGTGAAGAGGTCGATCCGCACACCGGATTTCCGCAGGCCGTCGAGGACTGCCTCTGGGTCGTTTAGGAGCTCGTATGTATCCAGCTCGGGCCTGGCAATCCGGACCAGGCGACCCTGAATCTCAATATCCTTTCCGCAGACTCTCATAAGACTTTGCTTCCTCTCCTCGGCCCCAGCTGGCTCTAGCTCGCCTCCTTCGGCCCAGCTTCAATCCGCGAGCAATATTAGGAAGGCCTCTGAATCTCCGATAGATCGCCCTGAGCATCTCGGCGCATTTAACGCACGAATGGCTAAGAACACCCGCTTGCGAATCGAATCGCCCCATGAAATAGACATCCTTGCCGTGTACCCCAGCGAGATCACACTTGAACCTGTGGGTTCCCGGATTCCGTGCGGGACTAATTCCATTCAGGTCGTAGACGGCACACCCGTCTTTCTTGAGTCTCTCAATGAGTGTCCATTGCAAGAGATAGGACCCATTGCTCTTCATACCGATATTGCTTGTCGCGCCAAACAGATATACAGCAGCCTTTCCGATCGTGCTGCAGACAAGGCCGGCGCAAACGCCCGTGCTGGATCTACACAGCATGATCTTCATTTTTAGATTATCGGGCAACTGGGCCTGCATTAGTCTGAATTGATTAATGTCGTTCCCCTCCGCAAATCTCTTTCGGGACACCATCTCCTTGTACATGTCAATGAATGTTCCAAAGAGTTCGTCGTCTGAACCTTGAATAACCGCCAAATCGTTACGCTCAGCCCGCTTCAACTCACGTTTCCAATGCGCCTTCATGCCTTGACGCAAAACCTCGAGCGGAGGACTGATATCCATGATGATCGTCCTACTGCGAGTTTCCGTGTCCGTTACTGAGAATCCTTCATCTGCGAGAATCTCCGAGAAACACTGAGGATCGTCGTCATAAAAGATCGGAAATAGCCTTACGACCAAACCGCGGGCACAGGAATACTCATTGCGCAATGCCCGAATAGCCTGACGGAATGTCTCCACATTCAGTTCCGTTTCACGGCGTCTCCACAGTGGACCCCATCGAACATACGCAATACCAACCTTGATCAGTGCAACGCTCGCAATCCTGATCTGGGCAATGGCAAAGATATCACCACCCTTCCTCAGTATCAGATGACTCATGTTCCGTCGGCCAGATGTCACTGCTGCGTACGGCCAGGTCTGATAAATGTTGGCGTCGTCAAATTCCTGCAGAATCTGGCACCACGTCTTTTCATCTACACTGTCGACTTCCGCTGTGTAATCCGGATCTAACTCGCGCATTCTCAGCATTGCCATGGGCTCAGCTCTCTCACCTTAAGACTTAGTCGTGTGTCGGCATGAATTCAACCTTACCTGGCAGCTCCATCTTTGCTCCGCCGCGTTCACTCTTCCGAATATCGGATCATGACAAGGTCACGCTGGACGGTAGTTCGCAAGCGCCGTGCAGCGCGACTCGAACCCAAATTGTTCCAGGGGCCGTTTAACACGAATCTGGTCAAAGATATTGTCCATGATGGTGGCCGTCAGCAGGATTTCACGGTATGGTACGGGAACTTGTGTACCTTCGGCTATCGAGCGGTAGAAAGACTCAATCAAATAGCGCATGCCGGACTTCGCGTGGAAATCGCTGGCGAGAAACTTCCTTGCGTTCACAACCACGTTTTCAAGATGCTGCCCAGCGAAAACGAAAGAAGGAACAAACTTTTCGAGGTAACTCTTGAAGGGCGAGCCGCGGAGTTTTAACAGTGTTTCATGATCCTGATCGATGAAAAGTCCGTTTGTGGGCCCATAGATGGAAAATTGATGCATCGAGGGGCGCATCTGGGAAGAAAAAGTGAAATAGGCGGTAGTGCGTTCTTCCTCGCAAATGATTACCCTAAGTTCATCGATGATTTCGGATTCACCAATCCCCTTCAGTAGTGGGCTTGAAAAGCCATACGCGATCACCTTTGGTGAATCGGTGGTCAGAAACTCTGCTATTCGAGCAATGCCATGGCTGATGATGTTATGCAACAACTTGCCCGGCAATCGCCGGACCCAATGTTGCGGGTCCCCGAAAAGCACACGCGCATACGTTTGCCCTAGCTCATAGCAGAAATAACTCTCCATGTGGACAGGCGGTCCACCCAAATAGCCGCTCTTGACGAGGTCCCGCATGCGTCGCGCCGCGTGGCTGAACTGGTCGTCATGTCCGACCGTCAGTTTGAGGCCTCTCGCGTTCGCGAGGGCCACGAGTGCGTGGGCCTCATCCGCGCAGAGTGTGAACGGCTTCTCTACATAGACATGGCAACCTGATTCCAGGCAAAGTTTGGCAATATCACAGTGACTTTCTGGCGGAGTTGTGATGTGTACCACGTCTGGTTTGGCTTCACGTAGAAGTTCAGTCAAAGACTCAAAATACCGCTTGACCCGGAATCTCTCGGATAGCTGGCGTGCCATCAGGAGTTCCCTGTCGCACACCCCAACGATCTCGCATCCCTTGATCCGTTGGACCTGTGACGCGTGCGCATCTGCGATTTTGCCGCACCCTACGATGCTGACCCTAAGCATCTGCTGCTCCGTCCCGGCACGCTTCGAAATAACGTCTGAATCCCTCTGCCATGGGCACTTTAGGCATCCAACCCAACGTCTTCAGTTTGTCGTTGCTATAACGCGTCTTTTTCCAATAGGAGTGCCATCGCCTGCGATTGAAGACAGGTGGCACTTGTCCCTCTGACCAATTCGAATATTGCTCCCACAGATAGCAGAGCGTGTAACTTAGTGCGTGAGGAACATAGAATGATTTGAACTTCCTCACATTCTCTTTGTATCGACGCAAGAACAGGAAGCTGGATGGCAAATCGTCGTCCACTACGTTGAACACCTCACCATCCACACCCTTTTTCAATCCTGCCAGGGCAATCGCATCGGCACAGTTATCAACGTAAGTAAGCGGTATCGGGTTTGAACCGCCAAGATGCAGAAAGACACCAAACGTATCGATCCCTACCCGTTCCGTAATGCCCGCCTTGCCGGGCCCAAACACATATCCGGGCCTGACGATCACGTACGGAATCCCGAACCTATCCCCATACTCTGTGACGATTTCGTCCTGTTTGACCTTTGCGAAGCAATAAGCGTCACCTCGAAGCTCGGAATGCTTTTCCACCGGACAATTCTCATCCAATAACCTTCCCCGGGGTTTTTGCATGTTTGTATAAACTGCGAATGAGCTGATGTTGACAAAGCGCCGCAGACGGTGATGTTGAAGTGATGCTTCGAGAAGGTTACGCGTCGTAACAACTGCATTCGTAAACGCGTCGGGATATGATTTCCCGTCTCGACCGGTGGCTAGGTGAAAGATAACCGCGACGCCCTTCATCGCGGCGCTGCAATCCCCGCGTGATAGAAGGTTGCCTTTGACAACTTCGACTCGCGCCACATCACAGAAGCGTCTAGAAAGGGCCTCGATCCCAGCCACCTCACTAGTGGGCCTGGCGAAACAGCGCAGATTGCGGAATCCTCGCTCCAGCAGACACTCCACGAGTCTGGACCCAATGAAGCCAGAGGTCCCTGTCACCAGGACAAGGTCGTCCTGCCCGATTATGAAAGAGTCGCGCTCGGTCTCGGACATTTCTCGCTGTCTACCCGGTGACGTACGGCTCTTTGATTGGGTTGATGCCCAGGAATGCAAGGAGCTGGCCCAGGTGATCAAAGAGTCTAACGAGGAGAGTCATGAATCTGTGATGCCCCAGCACTAGCGCAAACGGCAAAGCGGCCGTGTAGGCTGGAACAGCAAGAACCGACTTCGCTATTTCCACCACTCCGAAGGTCGGATGGAGCAGGGAAATTGCACCCCGGAGCAAAGCTCTCCTTAACATGAACGCACGCTTCCACCGTACTGGTGGACAACCTCATACGCCAGTGCCTCGTTGCACCAGATGAAAACGTGGCCCATTGTGATCATTCTACTGAAAAAGTCCTGGTCCTCTCCTGTCAGAAACTCAGGATTGAACGGCTGTACGCCAGCTGCCATAATTCGACTCTTTAGCAGCACGTTGTTCGTCCGCCCCTTCCTCCAGTCAATCACCAAGCCGGTCGGATAAGTCGCCCGTTCGTAAAACTTGCCCTTAACGAGCCACTTAGGCGGCTCTTCGTCGAAGTAGGGGTTCACTGGTCCAAGCACGCCGTCCACATCATACTCGTTGCAGGTCTTGAACAAAGTCAGCAACCAGCGTTTGATCGGAAACTCGTCATCGTCGATGAAGGCAACAAAGTCCCCGTTGGCATTCTCGATAGCCTTGTTGCGAGCCAGCGCGATATTCTGGCGGGGCTCCACGCAGTACCTGATTGGGACAGGCGACGCGGCCTCGAAGTCCAGCACGACAGCCTTGGCCGATTGCAAATGATCATTGTCAGCAACCACGATCGAATAGGTGAATAGTCCCCTAGTATCCTGGCGAGCGAGTTCGTCTAACAAGCGTTTGAGAAATTGTGGCCGCTTGTAAGTGCAAACGCACACACTAATATGTGCCGTTTCGTGGGTAATCCCTTCTCGGGACGAGCACGGAACATCAGGCGTACGGAAAGGTAAGCACCGCGATCGACGCAATCGGTTCCCATTTGATTACACTCTTATCGTCAACTTGGCGGATCTGTGGGGAATCACCAAACAAACTCGATCATCCCATCAAATGCGGCGGCACGGACGGGACGTCTAGGCCACCAGCCTGGTGCGTGCGGTTCGCGGCTCTATGTCGCGGGTCGTCCGGCGATGCCAACGAGGTCGCCGATCAAGGTCCGATATCGCTGTTTCATCAGGTCCCAACGTATAGGTGCGTATTCCTGTCCCGCCTTAAGAGCCAGCCGGACTCGCAATGGAGGATCTCGATAGATGCGCACCATCTGTTGCGACAAGTCATGGGGGTCATCGGGCTCACAATATGCCAGCGCGTCCTCGCTGAAGTACTGGTTTATTGCCTTCAAACGCGAGACGATGACAGTCTTACCCATTACGATGTATTCTGGCAATTTGTTCGCGAAAGATAAATCGAGGTAGACGTCGCGGCGGGTCGGCAGGATGCCGATGTCGCATTGGCTAAGCCATGCCGGGACCTCGGTTGGCGCCACCTGTCCAACCAGCGTGACCTTTGAAACTAGCCCACGCTCTCGTATCAGGTTGGTCAATGCAACTTTCTCAGGTCCAGCCCCCAAAATCCACAATTCCGCTGCCGGCATCTCCCTGTGGGCCAAGGCAAATGCTTCAATAGCGATGTCGAGCCCGTAGATATGGGTGAGAGTTCCGTGGTACATCATGACGAACTTCTCTCGGTCGCGTCGGACCGGTGCAGAGCACTGACTCGAGCTGATAGCGAACCGACCCTCGTCAGCCGAGTTCGTGATTATCGTCGACTTCGAGCGAGGCAGGCCACGACCTGCTAGAAGATTCTCGATCGGCTCGTTGACAGTGATCACGTGATCAGCAAAATCGACGCTGATTTTCTCCACGTATTTAAGCAGGCGAACCGTCCACGACTTCTCCGCGATGCCGTACTTTGACATGTAAAATTCAGGGGTGACCTCGTGCATGTCCAGAATCAACTTGGCACCCATCCATCTCGCCAGTATCGGAGCGAAGATCAGGAAGTCAGGCAAGGAGTTCACGTCGATAACCGCGTACCGCCGCTGCAACATTTGAAAAGACACTCGAACGAATGCCCACGAGAAGAATGCGGCGTATTCGAACAAGTAGCGCGCTAGAGAACCCCGTTTCTTGCCCAACGAAACCGTCCGGACATTAACTCCGTTAAGCGAGTGGGCCCTCTCGCCGTGAGAAGCGCGTAACGCCAACACGTCAACCAAGTACCCTGCACCGACCAGAGCCTCGGCCTTTCGCCTTACTCGCGGGTCGACGTCGTAAACGTTCTGAACCACCAGGCAGATGGATTTCATGAGGACAGAGTGCGAGGACAAAGATTAAGAACCATCTAATCCATCGTTGCGTGCGGCCGAGCACCGGCTAGAACTGAGGCTGTCTGATCGAAAATGTCCCCGCCTTGTCGATCCAGAAGAAACTCCCGGATAGACTCGACAACAAAACATGCCTGCGACTCCGTGAGTTCCGGGTGAATCGGCAGCGCGAGCGTCTCTTTTGCCGCACGCTCACTCTCGGGGAATGCACCCGGCGCATATCGCAGATAGGCAAAGCACTCTTGCAGGTGCATGGGCACGGGGTAGTACACTTCTGTGCCTATGCCCTTCTTCTGGAGATGGGCCCGCAATTCATTGCGGCTTGAAACGCGGATAACGTACTGATTGAAGATGTGGCGATCGGTCACGACTGTCGGAAGACCTATCGGCAAGCCAGCCTCCCGAAAGAGCTCATCGTATCTTTTCGCATTGCGCTGGCGAGCGGCTGTCCAGTCGTCCAGGTGGGGCAGTTTGGCAGAAACAACGGCCGCTTGGATCGCATCGAGGCGGAAATTGCCTCCGACAATCTTGTGATAGTACTTCGGCTTTGATCCGTGAGCAGCGGAGGCATTGCAGCTTCTTCGCGCGCTAGCGCATCGTTCGTTACGACCATTCCTCCGTCTCCGGCGGCTCCGAGGTTCTTTGATGGGAAGAATGAAAAACATCCGTAATGTCCGATCGAGCCGGCCCGGCGCCCTTTATACTCCGCACCGATTGCCTGAGCGGCGTCTTCGATGACCACTAGGCCATGCTCCTCGGCCACGCACATTACAGCGTCCATTTCAGCCATTTGACCATAAGAGATGCACTGGAATGATTGCGCGAGTCCTATCTGTGACCTTGGACTGAATTTGGGACGGATCGAGGTTGTAGGTTGCAGGATCAATGTCAACGAAGACAGCTGTGGCTCCTAGTCGGGCGATTGCTCCGACTGTTGCAAAGAACGTGTAAGGAGTGGTGATGACTTCGTCGCCAGGACCGATGTTCTCGGCCATGAGGCAGGCGAGAAGTGCGTCGCTGCCCGACGACATTCCAACCGCGTGCGAAGTGGCGCAGTACCGTGCGATGGCTCTTTCGCACTGTTCCACCTTCGGCCCCAGAATAAAATGCTGGGACTCCATCACTTCGGCGATGGCAGCATCGATTTCAGCCTTTATCGTTGCATATTGCGCCTTAAGATCGAGCAACGGAACATTCATATTTTGCCTCCTGTTTCAGTTGCCTATAGGAACTAGTGCCGACGGTTAACTCGGCCGGCAGCGGGGCTTCTTCGTCGAGGTCGAGGCACCGGAGGACGCCGGGCTCGACTTCCTTGTAGCGGTAGCCTACTTCCCGGGCAGCACATCACCCCGTCCGCATCGGGCGAATCGAGACGATGACCGTGCCGGCTCATCCATCCGACCTGACGTGCGGGGTTTCCGACAACAAGCGCAAAGTCTGGAACGCTCTTGGTCACAACCGAACCAGCTCCGACGAATGCATACCGTCCGATCGTGACGCCGCACACAGATCGTTGCGTTCGCACCGATCGTGCATCCGCGCTTCAGATAGCTGGTCTCATACAGCGAGTGCCGGTTTACCTGCGAGCGGGGATTCGTGACGTTCGTCAGAACACACGAAGGTCCGAGAAAGACATCGTCTTCGATAACCGCGCCGGTATAGACGGACACGTTATTCTGAATCTTGACGTTGTTTCCGATGACGGTCCCGCCGATCCACATTCACGTTCTGACCGATGACGCACCGCTCGCCGATTCGTGCGCCGTTCATGACGTGCGAGAAGTGCCAGATCTTCGTACCGGCACCGATCTCGGCGCCGTCGTCAACATAGGCGGATTCGTGCACGAAGTAAGGACCCTCTTGCTTGTCGCTCTTAGACGTGACTGCTTCTACGAGCACTACCTCCGTTGTGCAGGGCACGCTGGCAAGCGTCCAAGACTCGCAGGACTCTGAGGCCTTCCGCCCCATCGGTCACAGGAGAAGTTCTGGATTCCACACAATCGAGAAAATGCTCGCATTCAGCGTGCAGTGGCTCCCGATCTTCCAGATCGACGACCTCGCCACTCGCCTTTACCGCTGTCGGGATCCGATTTTTCCATTCGACCTCGTGGCGGGTACAAGACCAGCTTGTGTTCCGCGGTATCATCGAAGACTGCCATCTTCTCCGAGCCGACCACTACGAGGCGCTGCTCTTTGACGGGATGCAGCCAGCTGACGAAAATGTGGGCCTGGACACCGCTCGGAAATTCGAAGTGGCTCAACGTGACGTCGGAGACGTCGCGATTCAGATAAGCGCCGCCCTGGCAGGTGACACGAGTCGGCATTTCGTTGAGCAGCGACAGCATCACCGAAATATCGTGTGGAGCAAAGCTCCAGAGGATGTTTTCTTCGGTTCGTATCTTGCCGATATTCAGACGATTGGAGTACAGGTAGTTGATCTTTCCGAGCGTGCCGTCGTCGAATGAGTTGCTGCAGTTTCAGGATCGCCGGGTGATATCGGAGGATGTGGCCGACCATCAGGATTCTGCTTCTTCGCGTCGGCCAGCCGGACGAGTTCTTCGCCCTGCTTGACATCGATAGCGAGCGGCTTTTCGACGAAGACATCCTTCCCGGCCTCCAAAGCCGCCTTGGCCATTTCGTAGTGAGTTACCGCCGGCGTCGCCAGAGCCACGGCTGTAATGGTAGGATCCAGAAAGGACCGCACCGAACTCGCGGTAGATACCTGACGCCTGGGTACTGGCGCCTGTAGTTTGCTTCGACGGAGTTCGCCGTATCGCAGAGCACAGTGAGGGCGCCCAGGTCGTGGAAGTTCCGGACTAGGTTCTTGCCCCAGTAGCCGACTCCAACGACGGCGACGTTAGTTCTCGATTTCTTGTGCGGTGCGCTTTCCATGATGTTCTCCGTTAGAATCCGATGCGCTATTTCTGGATGGGAGGTATCAACCGAACAGTTCGACACACTTGGCGGCTGCGAATCCGTCGCCATACAAGAGCCGGGCGCAGGCCTGTTGGTTCAAATGAGCGCACAGCTCTGCACGAATCTTTTCCGAATCAGCTCCTACCAGCGTGTTCCAACCTGCTTCCACGGTTTCTACCCACTCCGTTTCATCTCGCAGTGTGACGCAGGGGACACCAAGCCAATAAGCTTCCTTCTGCAGTCCGCCGGAATCCGTCAGAATCAGCCGCGCCGCTCCGGCCACCGCGATCATATCCAGATATCCGACCGGATCGATCAATCGAACATGGGCTCGAATCCAGCAGCTGGGCATCGGTCGATCGCCTTGAGACGCCCGGGGATGGACAGGAAACACGATCGGCTCGTCGAGCGAATTAAGAGCATTCAAGATGTTCGAGAACCGCGGCAGGTCATCTGTGTTCTCGCTGCGGTGCACGGTCGCCAGCAGGTAGCGCCCTTCGGTCAAACCCATTCGCTCCAGAATTTCCGGCGGGTTTGCAGCGAGCTGCTGCTTCGCCCAGTTCAGCACGTCGAGCATGACGTCGCCGACGAGATGAACGTTTCGCGTAATTCCTTCGGCGCCAAGGTTCCGCACCGCCGTATCACTGGGGCAGAGCAGCAGATCCGAGAGATGATCGGCGACGACACGGTTGATCTCTTCCGGCATGCGACGGTTGAAACTTCGCAGCCCGGCTTCTACGTGAGCAACCGGCACCGACAGCTTCGATGCTGCCAGCGCACCCGCCAAGCGTCGAGTTCGTGTCGCCATAGATCAAGAGGTAGTCCGGGCGCTCGGCGAACAGGATGTCTTCGATACCCTTCAGCATGGCGCCGGTTTGCGCGCCGTGCGAACCTGAGCCCACCCCCAGGTTCACATCCGGGACTGGGCAGCTCGAGGCCGTCGAAGAATATACCGGACATTTCATAGTCGTAATGCTGCCCGGTGTGGACCAAGGATCTCCTCGTGCCGCTTCTCGCAATTCCCGGCTCACGGCAGCCGCCTTGATGAACTGAGGCCGTGCTCCGACGATAGAAACTATCTTCACGGTGCTTTGGTTACTGTCTTCTCTACAGCGCAATACGCAACCTTCGGTCTATCAAGAGCTGGCCAGTGGAGGATCTCGTGCCGAAAGATCTCACGATCGTGAAGATCATGAAACCAGCGATCTAAGCGTACCTCTGGAACGAGCGCACCGCGCCGGCAACCTCGTCAATGGCATCTCTTGTGAGATTTTGATTTTGCACCCGGCCAACTACTCAGTTAACGCAATCGGTGGCGGCGAAATTGCAGGATCTCGAAAGATTCGCCACCTTTTGGAGAAGTCTGTCACTAAATCGCCAACCACTGGGTGTTTTATAGACGCAAGCCACTCCACGTGATGCCCGCAAAAGATAACAGCCGTTCAGAATCGGACAATCACAGGAGTCCGTCCATTTCTGTGCCTCAGCGGATGTCGGAGAACATCCTTTAGTCGTTGAATTTGATCGTTGCGCCGAAGTTCGATGAGCTCATTAGGCATGGTTCGTTCAACGCCACTTAGCATGGCCCAGACATACCCAACCAGCATTAAAACTCCTCCAAGGATATATGGCCTGTTCTTCATTTGAAAAGCACTTCGAAAGATCTCGAAGCCGAGATGGCTGCCCAGGAGATAATCCTTCTTCCCCAAGTTCAGCAGTCTTCGACAAATACCCGCGTGCTCTCCACTTCCTACGTTTCGATGGTGAAGGCAGACCTTCTCAGTGAATCTCCAGGTTTCCCACCCCTTCGCCTGCGCACTGAGAAGCGCGATCAGATCGATCCCCCCGGAACTTATAGGCCGATATCCTCCAATGTCGTCAAGACATTCGCGCCGAAACATCTGACATGCGCCGGACACATGCTCGGGGCTCTTGAACCGATCGTCGTGTACTGCGTTCTCCTCCCTATAAGACGTGCCAGCCACTCCCAACCTAGCATTCTCGGAAAACTTGCTCAGAAGAAACGCAAGATAATTCTCGTCGAACGAGACATCGGCATCCAAGTTGCCGATAACGTCGTACTCCAATCCCGCCACTCTCGCACATCCCGCATTGAAGGCGGCCGCTTTGCCGGCAAAGTTTCGCTCTGCACGCTCGGGCAGTCTCACCAATTCGATCCAATCGTGCTGGGCGACATATCCCCCAACGATTTCATCGGTGCCGTCGTTCGAACCGTCACTGACAATGACCCATTTAAGCGGCCGGATGGTCTGGCTCACCACCGAGTTGATGGTCTCTTCGATAAAATGTGCTTCGTTTCGGGCCGGGGTAATAAGAATATAAGCAGGTTTGTGTACCATGTCAGTGTTTCTCAACTAGATTGTTAAATTGTTGCATTGTGGATGTTTGATTGCGACGTCTGATCGCAGAGGTTATCGAGGCAAACCGATCATTTCAGCGACGCCTGACTGTTCCGCCGTCCAGTGGCTGCGGAGCCTCCATGTTTTCTATCAAGGTCTTCCCGCCCTTCCAAGGAGTGTCGACAAAGTCGGCTGGCGTATCGCAACGCGACTCTGGGTGGGTCGCTCCCCCGTTTGGGCGATGAATCCTGATGTTTAGAGGAGGCAGAATCTCGTCTCCATGGTAGCGAATGACAACTCGGGTGGTACCGTCCGCAGCCTCGACCCGTTCGAAACGAACTTGGCGCCGTTTCCGAAACCAACCGACCACTTGGGAAGCGGTGCCGAACCAGCCGTCAAGAGACCTCAGTGCTCGAACGAGCCTGACATAGAAGTCGCCCCAAAACCGCTCCGGCCCATGACTTCTGTCGTGCCAGACAACCGTGAGCACACCTCCAAACACTCTGGCATTGTCAATCAAGGTTTTACAGCGGTTCCATGCTTCCGGCTCAGAGAGGTCAAGTCTGCCAGGATAGAACAATGCTCCATCCTGAATGTGCAGCGGGAGCTCGAGAAGTGCCTGTGCGCCGGAGGGGCGAAACGCCTGTGTAGTTCCGCTGCGATATCCGATAGTCTCGTTGTAGCCGACGCTGGAATCGTAAGCGTAGCCTGCTTCATCCAGGATACGAAATGTGTTCTCGTCTCGGAGCAACCAGTGCATCCGGATACCGATGCCGGACTCGCTGGTAACCGCGGCGACTCTCGATAACTCATCGCGCCCTTTCTCGACGCTATGCCAGGCATCAATTCCATGAACGCCGAGCTCACAGCCTTGGTCTATTAGAGTGGTTGTCCAACCTTGAAGGTCGCCGATGTCGTATGCAGTCGCACGTCGGGATACGTGGCGACCAGGCACCCGTTCTCCAGAACGCCGCTTGAACGGAATCAAGTAGTAGGTCGCTGGAAGGTTTTTCTCGACCCGCAGATACCATTCAAAAGGATCCCAGAAATCCTTCGCCCAACCAAGATAAACAAATGGGAGCGATGCAGCCGCGCGCCAAATTGCGAAGAGACGCGTCAGCGAGATTCTTCGACGAAACAAGTTTCGGGCGGCCCCTACCGTCGAACGATAGAGAAATCCCCACATTGTATGGTTAAATTTGTGGTTCCGTATCCCCACGAAATCAATGTCGTGGGTCAGGCAAACAGCAAAGCCATAGCCCGCGGGAATAGGAGGGATCTCCAACAGCGAAATGCCCTCGTTCACTATCCAGTTTCTTAACATTCTGATGTGAATGTCGAGCGTGGGGATGTGTGCGTACTCGCCCGGCTGACCGGCCGAGAATAGGAGTTGAACTTCTTGAAACACGTCATATCCGAGTCGTACCACTGCGGCGCCGTCCGCCGACGTGACGTGAAGCCCTGCTGCGCCATACGCCGCCGTGACACATGGAATGGCGCTGCCTCTCGACTCGAACGTGGCTAACTCGCCGTATATCGGCAGAGCATTTCCCTCGTAACTGAGGGATCCGCCTATATGGCGCGAACGCAAAGCGATGCCGCTCCGCTCGTCAGCGTTCTTAGTCTCGGCGCCGTATACGAGAACCAGCCTTGCGTCGACCTCCGGTAGGTTGTCAGCGGTAGCAACAACGACATCATACGCGCGACCTTGCTCGTACAACTCCCACGGCGTTTTGAAGAGCTCGAAGAACTCCTCAACAACTGCGAGCTGTCCGACTTTGGCAATGACTCCGATCATAGGATCAGCACCTTGGGCTAGCTGAGCGCCAGCGACCCCTGGCGCTATCTGGTCGGAGTCCCCTAGTTGAAGGAGCTGCCGCGACTGAATCGTGAATCCACTCAAGTAGACTCAGAACTGCGGCGACATCGGAAGCGTCGGTGCCTCCTTAGCAGCCCTTCACTCTTAGCAGCCCGTGGCAGAACTGCTGATATTTCGCGAGCGGTGACGAGGCATGCGGCAACGGAAAGATGATACGAGGGACTGACCAACAGCGGCAGTAAGTCGCCGGGCAGGAGAAACGCTCGTCATCAGGCACAGCAGAAAGCGCAAGTGTCGCCAAAACACCTTCCCAGCGCGATTGTTAAGCTCCCGCGGCGTGCCCGCTCCCAGCAGCTTTCGCAGGATCAGACTCAGGTTGAACGCTCCCACGTGGATCAACTGCCGTTTCAGAATGTTCTGCCGCCCCCGCAGATGGCAGCGTCGCATACCGCCCGTCTCGTAGCAGTGCGCGAAGCTGCGTTCGATCAGCTCTCCCCGTCGCCGGAGTAGACTCTTGCCGTACGCGCCCCGCACCCGTTGCCGATTCTCGTAGACCGCCTGCTGCTCGACGCGCTTGCCTTGCCAGTGGCGCCGTCCCTTCTGCTTCTTCTCCGGAATATAGCTGCGCACCTCATAACTCTTCACCCGCTGGACCACCGCTCCGCTGTGGTAGCCCTTGTCCGTCACCAGCTCTTCGATCCCGTTGAGGTTGATCTTCGGCGCATGCTTCGGCCGCAACTCGGTCTCCCGTCCAATCTGTTCCGCCACCTGCTCACCGGCCTGGCATAAGGTTTCATCCAGCGTCGTTGTATCTCCCTGGTCGGCCGCCTGCAGCGTCACGGCCACGATAGCGCCCGTGTCCATATCCACGGCGTGCTCGGCCTTGTGGGCCAGATGGGTGCGCCCGTCTTTCATCTTCGCGATCCGCGCGTCCTCGTCCGCCGGACTCTTCCACTCTTTGTTGGACGTCCGCTTCTTGCGCTTCCGATCCAGCCGCGCCAGATCCTCCCGCGTCGGCGTCTCGATCCCAGACGCCTTGGCCAATCCCCGCAAGAACTCTTCATACGTCTCGCCGGTGTCGCGTCGCACGATCGACCGCATCGCCGCGTTCGCCTCCAAGGTCGTCGCGTCGATGCCCATCCGCTGCCCCTTCAGCAGTCCGCGTTCTGCCAGCAGCCCCAGCACCCACGAGAACACCTCACGATGCGTGTCGATATCGATCAATCGCCGGGTTCGCGATATCGTCGAGTGGTCCGGCGTCCGTTCGTCCAACCCGATCCGCAGAAACCGCCGCAGCGCTAGCGAATCCGCCACCCGCCATGCGATCCCACCTTCGCTATCGATCCCCTCGAAATACCCCACCAGCAGCGCTCGAAAGTAAACCCCAGGCCGCAGCGATGGCCGCCCTAGTCGCGCGTGATAGAAGCGTGCACATAATCCTTCCACAAACTCGTCGAACCCGGCACCCTCCACTAACTCGTTCAACCGCTTATAGAAAGGATGCCCCGGCGCTACCGCCAACTCCGTGTGCGCGATCCAGATGTCTTCTTGCTTCTCCCCGCCACTCCGCTTGCTCATCGCCATGCGCGCATTCTACGAACGATCCCTGTGGATCACACCATCTTTTTGTTTCAGGTAGCCAGACTTGCACCACAGGCTGTTAGGGACTCCCCGGCGCCATGTGGCGTTGCAGGGCTTCAGACCCTCTCAAGGGCTCCTCCTTCTGAACCGAACATATGTACTTCGGCATCCTTATGGCCACCGACCTTGCCGAATGGCCCGCGACATGAGTAACAGCCAAGAGAAAGAAGAACCACACTGGGTTCATCATTCTGAACCCTGCTTCCGTGAAGCTATAGACTAGTGCCGCAACTAGGTAAGCAAGCTTGAGACATCCCATTCCTAAATCCCAGCGCAACTCGAGCATCACGCTTCGGTATCCCGTCACGATGACTATGCCCAAGAGACTGAGGCCGATCCAGCCTAGATTGAGAAATACTTCCAGGTAACCGTTATGAGCTTCATTAATTTCCGGGAAAGTAATCCATATGCGTTCAAGTCTTGTCCCCAACCAAAAGCTCTCGAAACCGGCCCCGAGGAATGGGTTCTTGCTTAGGTGCAGCAGCTGATCCCAAATTTCGGTACGTCCCGTAAGCGTCGAGTCCCTTCCCACTGACTCCAAGATGCCACCGCCGGGACCGAGGAAAAGAGTCACAAAGGGAATGAGTACCATCGCGAAGACGAGAAGGTGTACGACTATTTGCCGCCTACCCACCGCGCGAAGGCTCGTTATTGCGATTAATCCGCTTGCCAGCGTGAAACATGCAAGGGACGTCATCGAATTGGCCATCCAGAGTAGCCAAAACACCATTCCCAGCAGCACACCGTGGGCAATCAGACGGCGGCCTCGGTGGGCGATTGCGCTATTCCGGCAGGCAGCGATGAAACGCCACACCGACGCAATTCCGAAGATTAGACATATAACGCCCAGAAAGTTCTTGTTTGTTGTTACTCCAGTATAAGTGGGTGCCTCGATCCCATCGCCTAATCCCTGCCCGAGGCCGGGGTAATATTCGATTAGTAACACCGAGAGCGGAATGAGCAGAAACCCACACCTGGTGAGAAGTCGCTTAACGGCAGATCTAGGTTCACAGTCGGTCAGCACGATCAGGAGCATTATGAGATCGCCAATAGCTTTGGTCGACCGTTTCAACGCAACAAGCGGGAAGTCAGACCAGAAAACACTAAGGAGGCAATAATAAAACAGCAGGACAATTGGCCAGTTTGCTCGGAGAACACTTCCTGCCTGCCTCCCTCGATTGAGAACAACCATGAGGCCGGCCGTTACCAAGATTGTGAATATTATTCGATCAAGAGGACTTCCCTCAAGGTATTGGTTCGGTAAGTCTTGGGGTGGCGTCATCTGGAGCCATTGTGAAAGTGGCCGAGACCCGTTAATCCAGAGCCATATCACAGGAAGCCAGAGAGCTTTGGATGTCCGGGCATTCCGGTCCCGATCCAGAGCGAAGAGTCCCCAGATCAGAACCGCGAACAGCAAGGTCGCGATCGCACCTGGAATTCAACACCTCCTGCAAGCAAGTTAGTCAGTAGAACAAAGCGTCATCGCCGCTAAGCTGTTTGCCCCGTGACCAGTGGGGAAACCAGTGCTTCTTCCATCTTCTTTAGGGGGGACTTGGGTTGGCCAGACATCCGACGTCAAATTATGGCGAAACTGGCTCAAGCAGTCCGTTGGACATCGGAACCTTTGGCCGCGAGAGTCCGGTCTCTCTTCATAGCGTGTCTTCCCAGAGAGAATCGCTTGATCTCTTTTGCAATCGTCACTTGTTGGTCCTCCGAAAGTTGTGGGTATAGGGGCAGTGACACAACCTCGCCTGCAAGTTTTTCGGTAACGGGGAAGCTGCCTCGAGCGTAGTGGAGCGATCGATAAGGTTTTTGGAGATGTAGCGGTATCGGATAGTGGATGCCGGTACCAATCCCGGTCGTTTTGAGTTGCTCAACTAGTGCGACTCTGTCTCTGGTACGAATAACGTAAAGGTGGTAAACGCTTCTGGACCAGGTCGGTTGATACGGTACTCTCACAGTACCTTCTGGGCTAAGCAGTTCATCATACACGCTCGCACAGTGACGACGTTGGGCAGTCCACTTCGGTAGGTCGAACAGTTTTGCGTGCAAAATCCCAGCTTGAATAGCATCAAGTCTGCTGTTGTATCCCTCCAACTCATGGTAGTACTTCTGCGTTTGACCGTGGTCACGTAGCATCTTGACTTTTGCCGCAACCGCATCGTCATTTGTCGTGACAGCCCCAGCGTCTCCACAGGCCCCCAAGTTCTTGCCTGGGTAAAAGCTGAATGCTGCTGCCCGACCCAAGGAACCCGCTCTTCGCCATCGACCCACCTTTGAGGACAAATACTCTGCTCCATGAGCCTGGCAAGCATCCTCGATCACCATGAGACCGTGCTTTTCAGCAATCTCGAGGACAGGATCCATTTCGGTCATTTGTCCATACAGATGGACTGGAATAACTGCAGTTACTGGGTGGCCGCTTCGGCGGCTAATAACCCTACCCGAGCTACTAATCCTGCACTGTTCCCTTAGATAGGCGTCGAGTTTTATGGGATCCATATTGCAGTTCAGCTCATCGACATCAACGAACTCCGGAATAGCTCCTGCTTGTGAAATCGCTTCGGTAGTGGCGATGAATGTATTCGGAACCGTTACAACCACATCACCGTGTTTAACACCGCAAGCGATAAGTGCGCAGCGCAGCGCGTCAGTGCCGCTGCTTACACCAACACAGTGCGCGGTAGTGCAAAAACTCGCAAATGCCTCTTCGAACTGCTCGACCATAGGGCCCCCGATAAAAGCTGCTGCTCTCAATGCCTGCCTAAAAATATTGACGAGCACCTCTTCCATCTCACGATGAGGAGTGACGAGGTCCAGAAAAGGAATAGCATTTGTGGTACCCATAGGCTAGACCACGGCATTCTCGGCAATGAACCGAATCATTTTGGCAGGATTGCCCGCGACGATGCTGTTATTGGGCACGTCTCTTGTGACAACGCTGCCCGCTCCTACGATGGCTCTCTCTCCGACAACGACATTCGCAAGGATTGTTGCACCAGAACCAATCGATGCTCCCTCCCTGATCAACGTCCGTTTTACCTCCCAATGCTTCTCCGTCTGAAGCTCACCTCCAGCGGTGGTGGCCCGAGGATACAGGTCGTTAATGAATACGACTCCATGACCGACGAACACGCCATCCTCGATCGTCACACCCTCACAAATAAATGTGTGGCTCGAAATTTTGCAATTCTTACCTACCTTGGCATTTTTCTGTATCTCCACAAATGCTCCTATCGTGGAGTTGTCTCCCACTTCGCACCCATATAGGTTGACGAACTTCGAAAGCTTGACTCTGTTTCCAAGCATGACATCGGAAGCGATGCAAGTGTAATCATTCATAGATAGACCACCTGCCCTCTTTGTGCAACTGACTTCGATGCGGCTTCCAGCATACGGACGACACGAAGCCCGGCCCCGCCGTCGTTAATCAGCGGTTGGTTTTCGGTGATGGAATCCAGAAAGGATTGAAGCTCGTTATGAAGAGCCTCACCCTGCTCCACCTGAGGGGCCCACATGTCTCCAGACCGGTAACTTACTAACAGTTCGTAAATATCTTGCTGGCTCCTAAACGCCACTCCCTTGTCATAGACTTTTATTGTTTCATCTCGATCAAGATCATTCCATACAAGCATCTTATTTTCCCCACCAACGAGTGTCGTTCTCACTTTGACGGGCGACAGCCAGTTAACATTTACGTGCGCGATTAAGCGGTCTGGGTAATACACGGTGATAAATGCGATGTCTTCGTGGCCATTAAGATGCGTTTGTGCGGTGGCGCTGATCGCTTCTGGCCTGGCGCTGATCAGAAAGTTCAAAATTGACAGGTCATGGGGCGCGAGATCCCAAATTACATTAATATCATGCTGAAACAAACCTAAGTTGACCCGCATGGAATCGTAGTAATACAACTTTCCGAGTGTCCCGTCGCTAACAAGTTGTTGAATCTTTCTCACGGCTCCCGTAAACAGGAAGGTATGGTCCACCATGATCTTAAGGTTCCGTTTCTCCGCCAGTTCAATCAAATCTGTAGCCTGGGCTGCGGTGAATGTAAATGGCTTTTCAACAAAAATGTGTTTTCCGTTGTTGAGTGCGGCCCTTCCCAGTTCATAGTGGCTCCAAACTGGTGTGACCACGGCCACGGCGTCGATGTTTGGCGATTCAATAATATCCGAGGCGTCAGTTGTAAGAATCAGATTGGGATCCGGATGTGCCAAAGAAGCTCTCCGTAATGCCTGAGTGTTTTTGTCGCACACTCCCACCAGGTGAGCTCCAGGGAGGGCGCTCAGATTCCTAGCAACATTAGGGCCCCAGTAGCCGTAGCCGATGACACCGAATCTGACGGCATTGGCAGGAGCAGATCGAATCTGGTCGTACGTTACGCTTGCCACAGTAGCCATTATGTGTCCTCAGTATGCCCCTACGCCCGTGATGGCGGCTTTCGGCGTTTGCATGAGAATTGTGATGTCAGACCAGAGGCACCAGTTCTTGATGTATCTCAGATCCAACCGGACCATATCGTTGAACTCGGTTGTACTTCGACCAGTGATTTGCCACAGGCCCGTGATGCCAGGCTTCGCCTCAAGTACACGTCGCCGGTGCCACGCGGCATAACAGTCAACCTCATAAGGCAGTGCAGGCCTAGGTCCCACCAAAGACATTTCTCCGCACAGTACGTTCCAGAGTTGCGGCAATTCGTCCAGACTTGTGCGGCGCAAGAAACGCCCTAGCA
>CAWDJR010000011.1:0-65548 GCA_963802565.1 uncultured Acidobacteriaceae bacterium
GATTGATGGAAGACGAACCAAGGAACTTCGGGCCTCCTGCACTGCGTCCAGTTTGGACCAGTATCGTTTTCTGTTTTCATGCGGCGTGGCTGTTTGCGCTGGGAATCGTGATCGCACATTTTGTGTGGCTTCGTCCGGCCTACCTGCTGATTGCACTCGCTCCTATTGCACTACTCTGTGGGTTTGCCGGCGTGCATTCGCAGCGTGTTGTCTGGCTACCTCTTGCGGCTTTGTGGTGTTTGCTGGGCACATGGTGTGCTGAGATGCAGCCGCTGCCGTCACCGGCGCCCGCAATCGTTGAACTTTCCGACGGACTAATACGTTCTGTTGAGGGCACTATTACGGACGCAGGTCCGGTGCGTGGTGAGCTGGAAGAGAATGTTGGGGAAGCGGACACCTCTGCACCGACACAGCGGCTCGACATTGCCGTATCAAGCGCCGAAGTTGTGACGGATGATGAAGACCTGCAGGCGGCGACGAGCGGTGGGGTGCGGATTACGGTACGCTGGCCCCGAGGAGAGACCGCTGCAACCGGGTTTCATTGCGGAGAGCATATTCGTGCAGATGCCCGGCTTATGCAACCGGAGGTGTACCGCGATCCCGGGGCGTGGAATCGGAAAGAATATTTACTCGAACAAGGCATTACTTCTACTGCGACAGTACTCGTGGATCGTATACAGGTGCTCGGCCAGTGGAAAGAGCGCGGCCTGCCGAATCTCGTCATGGCAGCACAACGCGAGTGCGCGAATTCTGGCACTTCCCGTGGCGATGCATTGGCTGCCCGCGATAGCGCGACTGAGTGAAGACGACGCGATCATGCTGGCGGCGATGGTGACGGGAGACCGCACATTTCTGACACATTCCTTGCGCGTGGGATTTGAACGGACGGGCTCATTTCACATGCTCGTGGTTTCTGGTTTGCATCTGGGTATTGTTGCCGCCCTGATTTTCTGGATCGCGCGTAGACTCCGGTTGCCGCAAGTTCCAGCGACGCTGACGATTTGCGTGTCGTTTGCTTACGCGCTGTTTACCGGCTTTGCGACACCGGTTCAGCGGTCTCTATGGATGGTCACTCTCTACCTCATAGGCAGATTGATTTATCGCGAACGGAATGTGTTGAACACGGTTGGGTTTGCGTCGCTTGGCCTGCTCGTCATCAGCCCGCGCAGCCTCTTCGAATCGAGCCTGCAGATGACACTTCTTGCTGTTGTTTCGATTGCAGGAGTGGCGGTTCCCCTGCTTGCTAACACGGTGCATCCCTACCTAACTGCCACGCGCGACCTTTCGCTTGTCGCTCTTGACGTGAAGCTGCCCCCGCGCCAAGCAGAGTTTCGCGTAATGCTTCGCATGTTTGCGGCGGGTTTGGCGAAGGCAACGAACAGGGTTATCGGATGGAGGCTGTTTCCCTGGACGGCACGGTTTTTGCTTCGCTGCGTCGAAGTCCTGGTCGTGTCGAGCATCGTCGAGTTGGCGATGGCTCTGCCGATGGCGGTCTACTTCCATCGCATCACGGTATTTGCCCTGCCCGTGAATATGCTAATTCTGCCGTTACTCGTGATCATGCTGCCGAGCGCGCTGCTGACGCTGATTGCTTCGCTGGTATCGAACTCGGTTGCCCTGGTTCCAGCGGCGGTGACAGCGATGCTGTTGCACCTTGGCGTGGGAATTGTGCATGTGTTTGGGTCGGTTGCGGCCGGCGATTTTCGCGTTCCGGCGCCGCTTCCATTGCAGACTGCAGCGTTTTGTATTCTGCTCGGTATCGCGATCGTACTTTCACGACGAGCTAATGTATCGAACGCAAGTTGGAGCAAAATGGTTGCCAGGCCGTGTGCCTGGATCGCCATGATTGCAGCGGCTGCGGTTGTGGTGATGCCACGGCCTGTCGATCATCCTCATGATGCGCTGCTTGTAGAGGCGATCGATGTGGGACAGGGAGACTCACTGCTGTTGATCACGCCAGATGGGAAGACCATGCTGATGGATGGCGGCGGATTTGGCGGCGGTCCGCAACAGGTATCGCAGGACTTCGACATTGGCGAGGAGGTTGTGTCGCCTGTGCTCTGGTCGCGCGGCATTCGCCATCTGGATGTCGTCGCGCTCAGCCATGCGCATTCCGACCATATGGGAGGATTGCCCAGCGTGCTCAGAAATTTCAGCCCCAACGAATTATGGGTCGGTAACAATCCGCCCGTCCCTGCTTATAAAGCCCTCCTTGATGAAGCTGGCGAAGTGCATACTCGAGTGCGGGCAATGCATGCGGGGGACACGGCTACCCTGGGGAGCGCACAGATCCATGTGCTTGCGCCCCTGGCGAATTACGAGCCTGGTTCTGAGCCCGGCAACAATGACTCGCTGGTCCTCCATGTTTCGTATCGGGCAACTTCTGTGTTGCTGGAGGGAGATGCCGAAGCTCCAATTGAGGGGGGAATGCTTGCAGAGCAGGAGCTGGAAAGCACGCTGCTGAAGGTTGGTCACCATGGGAGCATAACTTCTACCGGTCCGGAGTTTCTAGCGCGTGTGGCGCCACAGTGGGCCGTGATTTCGTGCGGGCTGCGGAATCGTTACGGACATCCGCGGAAAGAGATTCTGGCAGAATTACAGGCAGCGCATGTGCGCACCTTGTCGACCGATATTGACGGCGCCAGTTGCTTTGAACTTGACGGGCACAATGCGAGAGCCAGCGCGCGGTGCGGGATGCCGAGTCGCTGGCCAAGTATTTGCAAAACGCAAATGAACCGTGTCGGTTAGAACCGAACGCGCGCCCCGAATTGAATCTGTCGCTGGCTATAGAAATCGGTTGCGTTGATGTTCAGGGGCTTTCCGAATTCTGTCTGGCCGGTCTTGAGACCTGTGAGGAAATTAGGCGGGGCAAGCCGCCGTTTACAGTTCCCGACTCGATAGAGTAGCCCGTAGTTTCGAGCTCAGTCACATTCTGATGATTGAAAAGATTGAAGCTCTCCGCGATCAATTCCAACTGACGCATCTGGCCGAGTTCGAATCGCTTGCTCAGACGGAGGTCCGCTTTCCATGTCAACGGATAGCGATAGGTGTTTCGACCAATGCCATACACGCGGTTGTCGCCGCCATAGCCATTCATCCCGGTGCTTAGAGCCACGATAGCGGTGCCGCTTGCATTGAATTCCTTTGCGAGCCCACCACCCGTACGCATCGTATATGGCATGCCGCTGCGGAAATATGCAGTACCGCTCAGCAACCAGCCGTTGGCAATATGGCCGGCTACGTTCTGCAGTTTCCAGCGGGGCTGCAGGATTACGGCAGCGGTAGCGGAGTGCCTCACGTCGAGACCGCTCGTCCCGTACTCCTGGCTAAAGTCGATGGGGTCGAAAACGCTGGGGCCGCCCACCTGGGAGGACTCGTCGGGATTCCAATCCATCGCATGTGCGTAGGTATAGCGGGCACGAAACGTCAGCGCGTGCGCGCTCCGCGAAATCCGCAGCATGGCCGCCTCGTAGGTTGAATTTGCACGGCTGTAGATTTCGCTCACCTGCTGATAATTCGGATCGAGCCGGCCTGCGAACCCCGTTGGCGATGTGCTGGACGGCCATGATGCGAAAAACGGAACCGTAACTTGTGGCGACTTGATGGGTCCTGAACTATTGCCATCGATTACGGCATACGTTATGGTCTTCGAATATATTGACGGATCGATATTCGCGTCGAAGGTGACCGGAAGCTTGCGACCGAGGCTTGCGACTGCGCTGGCTTCCACTTGAAGGCGACCGGGGGCAGCCACTTCAATGGATGCTTCAGCCTGGTGGATTTCGTCGTTGCGGAAGTTCGGCGCGAAGTCTACGGCAGCCGGCTTCACTACGCTGGAAGGCTCGCCTGCCAGGACATACGGAAACGGAGGAGCACCGCCTGCGTTGAGGTTGTCAGTGGGCCGCATGAAGAAGTTGAGATCGCCCTTCAGCGATCCGGTCTGCGTTAGAGCTGTCTCCAGAACTGAATTGCTGGTTCGGCCAAAGTACATACCGTATCCGAATCGTAGGACAGGCCAGTGGCTTTCGCCGGTGCCCCAAGCAAAACCAACGCGTGGACCCCACTGGTTACCGAGCCCCGGCATGTGCGCAGTCAGGGGCAGATCGGGGTTGTGCAAGGTCGTGATCGGCGAAGGAAGCTGTTCGAGTTCCCAGCGCATGGCCAACGTGAAGGCCAAGTTCCTCTTCGGCTGCCACTGCGCTGTGGCGTAGCCGGCCCAATCGTTGGTGCTCAACCACCAGTCAGACGGTCCCATGGTTTGCGAGTAATACGAGTAGCAGGGCAGATAACCAAGGCCGTGGAGCACGCCGGAGGAATCGCGCCACGCTCTGCCGGTCTGATCGCAGTTGTGCTGATCCATCGGATTGAGTTGGCCGTTCAATCCAAAGGCCGAAAATGCGAGCGCGTCGGAAGCGAAGTCTTCGACGGTGGAGTAGTAATAGGTTCCGGTCTGATTGCGCAACCTGGTGGTTGCATCTGTGTTGTGGGATATTTCAACCCCAGCTTTCACTATCAGATCGCCACGGACCCAGTTGAGCTGTTCCTGCGCCATGTAAAGATGCTCGTCAGGATAACTGCCTTTCCCGAATCGCGCAGGATTGCCGATGGTGAATCCGTTTCGTGAATCCACAACAATCTGCGGAAGCTGTCCCCATGAATTTATATTCAGCGATTGCTCAAATACGGAAGGTGTTTCTGCCGTGGTGCTATACACCTGGTGGCCATAAGAGCCCTGGGTTACTGCCAGGAGGTTCGGGGTTAAGAATGCTTCCCATTTTCCCAACATCCATTGCCGGGTTGCATTTACAAGGCCAAGCTTCGGGTTCCATAGGGTGCGGAGGCACGTGTGAAGCCACCGCCGGGTGAGTCAAGTCGCGCGTCCGTTGCCTCCAGCGTGAAACGATTTCGTTCGGCAATGCTCCAGTCGATGCGAGCAAAACCGGACAATCGAGACGCGCTGCGCGGTGCGGGACCGAGGATGGCCGCCAGGTTTTCGAGAAGCTTTGAATATGCGCCCAGGGCGGCACTAATGGGGTCCGCACTGCTTAGGCCGAGTTGCGCGCTCAGCAATTGCATCTGATCGTTTGCGGGCTGGGCAAAGAAATTGTCGGGGTGCTTTACGGTGGCCATTGCAGGGTTGTTGCGTTCATTGCCGTCGAGTGCCATAAACCAGAACAAGCGCGGTTTGCGCAGGACTCCGCCCAGGCCGCCGCCCCACAGCGCTTCGCGATCGTCTGGGGTGTATGGCTCCGGCGTGAATAGCGGAATGGTTGTGGGCGAAGCGGGCGCGGTCTCCCGTATCCACTGGGTGAAGGGATTACGCGCCCCCCAAAGGTTTTGGCGACCGAACATGAAGGCTTGTCCGTGCAAGTGTTCTGTTCCGCTCTGCGCTTCGATATTGGTTTGGCCGGGGTCACCGTGGATGGATACAGAGCCCACGCCTGCGACCTGCAATCCCCGGATTGCCGAATCTCCGGATGCCGGCGTCATCGTGGCGGAGTCGGGATTGTAAGACCGATCTCCGCTTGTAACTGCGAATGCGAGTTGAGTGCGCGCTCCGTCGACAGTGACTTCTGCCGCGACTTCAGAGTTCGAGGAAGGTTTCTGCTGATCGCTGCCGCCGCTTCCCTGTTCCGGTACATCGCGAAGGAAGCTTTGCCAATCGCGACTGGGTAGTGGGAGCGACTGCAGTTGGCTTGCATCAAGCGATTGCGGCGATTGGACGATGGTTGTGCTTTGGATGACTGCGATCTGCGCTGTGTGATTGATGCGGACTTCGAGAAGGGATGCTTGCACCGCGCCGAGTTCGACATTCAGGATCGCGCGGGTCAAGTCGTTTGCCGCAAAATCCAAGACCGGCATTGCAACGGCTGGGTTCACGAATACTGCGGGAATACCGACAGCTGAAAGCTTCAGCATCGGCAGATCATTCGTCGCCCTATTGGACGACGACCCCGCCGAAGGGCTCATTGGCTGCACTGAATTGGAAATCGAGGGGAGTGACGAAATCGACGTCTTTGGCTCTGAATTGGTCCCGTGGAGAGGCAGCAAGGCGAGCGGCTGGGTTGGCAAGAAGCTTAACGTCGTCGTTGCCGTCATGTTGACCGCGCGGGGGAGAGGAGGTTGCGACGTTTGCAGAGCGCGCAAACGGAGTGCGAGAGATTCATTCACGGGGCGAGACGCGTTGTCGTTATCGCTACGACCGGCAGGCTTCTGTTTTCCGATTTTGAAATCGAGAGCGGTCTGGATGTGCGTTTCGTGTCCAGAGGCGACGAAAATTCCATCGACCTGGCTGGTACCGCGCGGGCCGGTTGCCGTGAGAGTGTACTCGCCCTCGACCACACCGCTAAAACGATACTGACCTCCGTGGACTGTCGTGGTCTCTACTTGCGCTCCGGTGGCTGCATTGCGCAGAGTGATCGTCACATTTTCGAGCGGAGATGAATGGATGTCGGTCAGTTTCCCATCGAGCGATCCACTGACGGCGGGCGGGTGCTGCGCGCAGGCGCAGAGGATCTCCGGCGCCGGAGATTATCAGCAGCGCGGCCTTCGCCAGCGGCTTCGTCCACTTTTGCCCTACCATCCAATGACCAGCTTCCGGATGAAGAACCAGTGCATACGGCAAGTTGAAAATCCCGAAAGGGCACCCAAGCGGTGCTGCACCCGACGCGGGAATCTGCAGTTGCGCGGGTGAATTTTTCCTTGCAGTGAATTTGGCAGCGATTGTACGGAATCTCGAGGAAACAAGGAGGTGACTCCCAACACAGGCCGTGATCCGAAATAGAGACAGCTCTGGGGAGTTTTTGAGGATGGCCAGCCGGGTTCGATAGACTGGGAAGACGGGGATGCGCTTTTGGCGCGTGCCGCAGGTTTCTGACCCAAGAACGCGACCTAAGTTACTGGTGCAAAGCTGATTTATGTTTATTGATGAAGCCAAAATTCGGGTCAAGGCGGGGGACGGCGGGAATGGCTGCATGGCCTTCCGGCGCGAGAAGTTTGTGCCGCGGGGGGGTCCCTCGGGGGGCGATGGAGGTCATGGTGGCGATGTCATCATGGAGTCGTCGCAGCGGCATAATACCCTGATTCACTTCCGCTATAACCCGGAGCACAAGGCGCAGCGGGGCGAACACGGGTTGGGCTCGAACTGCACAGGGCTCGACGGTCACGATATTGTTCTGCAAGTTCCTGTGGGCACAGCGCTTTACGATCAACTGACCGGTGAACTGGTTCACGACTTTTCTGAGCCGGATGAGCGGGTGGTGGTTGCCAAGGGCGGACGGGGGGGGAGGGGTAATCAGCATTTTGCCACCAGCACCCACCAGGCTCCGCGCGAGCATGAGATGGGGCGGGCAGGCGAGGAACGGCTCTATCGGCTGGAACTGAAGCTGTTGGCAGATGTCGGCCTGGTGGGCTATCCCAACGCCGGCAAGTCCACTTTGATTTCTCGCCTTTCTGCTGCCAAGCCGAAGATCGCCGATTACCCGTTTACCACTTTGGAGCCGAATCTCGGCGTGGTCACAGTGGGCGAAGAGCCCAACCGGCAATCCTTCGTGGTGGCCGATATGCCGGGTCTGATCGAAGGCGCACATCTAGGCTCAGGACTCGGAACGCAGTTTTTGCGTCATATCGAGCGTACGCGGCTGTTGGTTCACCTGGTCGATGTGTCCGATGCTTCAGGGCGGCCTGATCCGGTGGAAGACTTCAAGGTCATCAACAAGGAGCTGGCCAGTTTTTCACCGAAGGCCGGCGAAGAAGGTGCGGATCAGCATCCATTGGCAGACAAGCCGATGATCGTGGTTGCCACCAAGATCGACGTTGCGAATCCCGAGAAGCTGAAGAAGCTGGCGGCGCATGTAAAACGCCGCAAACTCGAGTTCCATGCCATCTCTGCAGTTACGGGTCAGGGCATCGATGAGCTTAAGTGGGCGATGGCCAAACTGGTGCTGCCGGTGGCTGTGGAAGTTTAGTTGGTTCGGGATAGTGTGAACCGTGAGGCTAAGCACATAGATTTATTGGCCTCTTGCGGACGGCCGTCCCAGACTGCTGAAAAAGCCTTGAGAGCATCCCTCAGGGGCTAAAGCCCATGAATTTATTGGCGTCTTGCGGCACGGCTAAAGCCGTGCCCTTTCAAAACCGGTCGACATCAAGCGAAGGACAAAGGTCAAACGTGAAGGTCGACAGCAAACGAAGGACAAGATCAAACGTGAAGGTCGACATCAAACGTGAAGATCAACAGCAAAAAGGTGAAGTCGACAGCAAACGTGAAGGTCAACAGCGTGAAGATCAACATCAAAACGTGAAGTCGACAGCATACGTGAAGGTCAATAGCATACGTGAAGGTCAACAGCGAACGTGAAGGTCGACCGCAAACGTGAAGATGCTGTAATGACTTCGTGTCGCGACAATCGGCGGCTACACCATGGCGCGTTCCTTCACCATCAGGTACTGATTCAGCACCGATGAGGTTACTGCTTCGGGATTCAGGTCGAGAGTGAGGGCTCCCTGCTCGTGCAACCGCGCCAGTAGCAACTCGCGGCGGCCGGCCATCTCCTGCGCGGCGGCGGCGCGAAACATCTGATCGACATTCTTCGGACGATCCTGCGCGATGGCATCAACCTCAGGTTGCGCCATGGCGACGAAAAGCAAAACATGTCGACGCAACAGATGCATGGCACCGTCGATGACCTCAGGACGCATCGCGGTTTCCGCAAGGTCTGTGATCCAGAGGATCAACGATCGCCTCGGCTGCAAACGGCCAAGAAGCGTGGTTGCGCGCAGATGGTCGGCCTCGCTGGACTCGGCCCGAACCTGCGCCAGCAATTCAATCATCTGCCGCAGGTGTGCCGCACCGCGTCCGGGAAGCAGGCGTTGCTGAATGGTCTGACCATAGGCGAGCAGGCCCACGCGATCGCCGGAGAAGAGCGCAAGCTGCGCGAGCGCGACGGCAGCGGTGCACGCATGATCGAGCTTGGAGTGTTCGCGCAAGCTGCCGGGAGCCAGGGGCATGGCTGCCTTGATGCCCGGAGCGGCCACAACACGTGAGCGCATGAGGCGGCCGCAATCCAGCACGATCCACACGGGCTGGCTGCGTTCGGTCTGATATTGGCGGGTGATGAGGTTTCCGCGCCGCGCACTGGCGGTCCAGCAGATGTCGCGCATGTCATCGCCTTCGCGATAATCGCGCAGGCTTTCGAAATCACGGCCCAGGCCACGTTGCCGCGTCTGGCGCAGTTGCAGGTCGATCTGGCGGCTGCGGGCCAGAAATATCTGCTGCTCCTCGCCCGTGCGCAAAGCAGGGTAAACGCGGACGTTCTGCGCGAGGGGCGCTTTCACCCATCGTTCGGCCAAACCAAGAGGCGAACGGTAACGGATGTAGAGCTGGCCGGTGGTGCAATCTCCGCGTTCCTGAGGTTCAACTCGGTAACGCACGGACGCAGGCACGCGCGGGAATGAGGTGACGCGAATCGGTTCCTGTTGCGCAGATGGGTCTCGGAGCGCGGGAGGAAGATCGTCGATCAAGCGGCACTCAAGAATGACGGAGCCCTGGTTTTCCATCGTCAGTTCGATCTCGGTCTGGCTGTCGAGCGATGGGGCGTTCGACCAGCTTCGCGTGGCTGTCAATTTTGTGCTCGCGGCAGTCTGGCTCCGTCGAGTATTGCGGCGATCAGAACGAGCAGATCCCACGCCAGCATGGCGTAGCTCAGGCGCTGGTCCCAGAGTCCGGGAATCAGGAAGCCAAAGCCCGCGATGAGGAGCGCAACTGAGCGCACCGTGAGCCCGAAGCTCCAGCGGCCACGCGGCTCGCACGTGGCGCGAACCGCCGCGGGGTGGAATGAAGGAGCGATCATTGGCGCGGGACCGGCACTGCTGCGATGACGTCGGCAAGGACACGGTCCGCATCGAAGCCTTCAAGTTCGGCCTCGGGCTTGAGCATCACGCGGTGACGCAGGACCGGCGCGATCGCGCGCTTTACATCGTCAGGAACGAGATAGTCGCGGCCATCGAATGCCGCGGTAGCCTGCGCGACGCGCATGATGCTAAGGGCAGCGCGCGGGCTGGCGCCTAGGAGCAAGGTTGGCCACTCGCGGGTGCGCCTCGCCAGGGTGAGGATGTATCCGTAAAGCTCCGGCTCGATGCGGATGGCACGTACTTCGGCACGCGCGGCCTCCAGCATCCCTTCGGGGATGGGCGCGATTGCGGCATCGTCGAGCAGGCTGGCGCCGGTGCCCGCGTGGTGGCGTTCGAGTATCTGCAATTCTTCTGCTTCGCTTGGATACGGGACGCGAATCTTGATGAGGAAGCGATCAAGCTGAGCCTCGGGTAACGGATAAGTGCCTTCGAAGTCGACTGGGTTCTGCGTCGCAAATACTGTGAACCAACTGGGCAATGGCCGGCGGGTGCCGTCACTCGTAACCTGGCGTTCTTCCATGCACTCGAGGAGCGCGGCCTGGGTGCGCGGAGGCATGCGATTGATCTCGTCCACGAGCAGCAGATCAGTAAACACAGGCCCCGCGTGAAATGTAAAGGTGTCGGTACCGGGACGCAGGATCGTGGTGCCGAGGATGTCGGCGGGCATCAAGTCGGGAGTGGCCTGCACGCGCTGGAAGCCAAGGCCGAGCAAGCGTCCGAGCGTCTTGACCATCAGGGTTTTTGCGATGCCTGGAACACCCTCGAGAAGCGCGTGCCCCTGGCATAAAACGGAGATCAGCACCTCTTCGACCACCTGTGTCTGGCCGGAGATCACGCGACCCAGTTCGGCACGCGCGTGGGCGATGAGCGCGCTGGTTGCGCGAAGCTGTTGCTGCGCGGCAGGTTGCTGCTGCTGGCAGGTTGCTGCGTGGCAGGTTGCAAGTCTGCGTTTATGCTTTGCGATTGCTGCTGGTTCACTTCCTCGCTCATGAGGGCCTTTCGGTACTGGTGGTTCTGCCTGGTACAGATTGATAAGTGTTGCTACCTGTTTTTGACATTTGAGCCAGCATCTGGCGGTGATGGTGGAGCAGTTGGATCATTTTCAATGCCGCGCGTGGTTCAATTTTCTCATTCAGTTTCGCTTCCTCACAGGCTGCCAGATCCGCTTCGAGGGTGAGATCGGCATTCGGGAAGCGGCGACGAATCGCGGCGGCAAGTTCTTCGGCGGTGACCGGCGCCTGGCGCAATCCGCAAAGGCGGAGGGCGTATCGGCGGAAGCGTTCCCATGCGATGGTGACGGCGGTATTCGAAGCTCCGGCGCTGCGATAGAGCGATCCCAGCGCCTCAAGGAACTCGATGGGGGTGGATCGCGCTGGTGGCGACAGTTCGCGGAGTGGGCCGCTGCGCCGGCTGAAGCTGAATACGATGAGAATCGACACCAAAATCAAGCCAATCCACAAGAGCGTAACGGTAGGTCCGGAGATATAGCTCCAGTCCGAACGAATATCGCCATGGAGCGACTCATCCCAATAGAAGCGATGGCCGTCGCGGGGTCCAATGGAATTGAGCAGCAGATCGAAATTGGCGGCGCGCGCCAAGGATCCATTTTCGAGCGGGGTGGAACTGGCCCACCAAACTACGTGGCCATTGGCATAGCTGTAATCCACCACGGCCGGCTGGCCGGCGCAGCTATATTGGGTGCGATGTGCGGGATTTCCGACTTGCCATGTGGCTTCGGGCACCATCCAGACTTCGCCGCTACTCGCCAGAGGATCGAGGCCTTCCGGTTCCAACTGGCACGCGGCAAAATCAAACTCTTTGGGTGTTCCGACATCCGCACCCGGCAACAGATAGCCGCCCCATAGTCCCGTGGCAAGGACGCGACCGCCGCGCTCCACAATCTTCTGTACCGCGTTGATGTCTTCGGTCTCGCGGGTGAACGGACGCGCAAAGATGACAACGGTGTCTGGTCCGGCAGTAGCTGCCAGTTCGCCGAGCGGGCGTTCCCAGCGCTCGATATTGTACCCGGAACGCAACAACGACTCATAGGCGGCGCGCGCTCCGTGCTGTCCGGAGAGATAGGTGGACGGCATGGGGTTGTCGCTGTTGTTTTCGTTGGGCATTACGAAGCCGATGATCACAGCAAGGCCGATTGCAACTGCGATGCTCCAGAGCAACAAGCGGCGATCCTTGGCATCGAGCGACGACATGAACTTCATCGCACACCGCTTTCGGAGGCGGCTGGAATTTCGCTGGTGCCTGGCGACGTTCCGCCGGAAATGAGCGAGGATGCGAGACTCTCTGCGGTCTTGTAGTCGCTCTCAGCTGCATTACGGCCGCCATACCAGAAGCGCTCAAACGAACTAGTCAATTGCGAGAGGCCGGGTTTGCGCGGATCTTCAGGGGCTACAAGCGCAAGGTACTCGCGTGGAGTGCGAGCGCGATCTGCGGGCCACAGGCGACGTGATTCAAGGCGCGAAATCGCAGCCCAGTAGGCGAAGTGAATTGCTTCGCGCCACTGTCCGGCTGCGGCTGCGCGGCGCGCGTCTTCAAGCCAGAGTTGCCAATCACGCGCAGAGGGAGCGCCGGGAGCGGGCCGGTCGCCTTCGGGGCGCAACTGAACGCGCCAGCGGCGCTCAAGCCGAAGCAGTGAATAAACCAAGGCGACGCAAACGCCCAGGATGAATCCCCATACGAGTGCGCGGCCAATCCAAGCGGAGCGTGCTTTGAAGTTGGCTGCGCTTTCAAAGAGATGATTGAGCCAGTTGCCAAACTTTTCCAATGCGGAATCACGGACCGACTGCCGTTGCAGATCGCGAAATTCAGGGCCAGCTAACACCTGCTGCATCGCGGCGCGTTGTGGGGCGTGGTCGAGTGAAGGCACAGGGGGTGCACTGGATTGGGCAAGATCGCCTTCCAAACGGGCTTTCGCGGCTTTCAGAAGCTGCGAGGTGGTTGATAGCTCGCGCGGGACGGCCTGGGCGCCGTTCGGTGTTGGCGACTTGGCCTGGGGCGGGTCGGGATCTTCCGCTTTCGAAAGCAGCAAGCGCAACCAGCCGTAACGCACCAGGCGCTGCTCATGACGGGAGTTGATTACAAGCGGCACGCGGTCGTCTGAACCGACCAAGGCAGGATCGCAGGTTTTGATGTTGCGCGCAGCTTGGCAGTTGTCGACAAGAGTCGAGAGCGCTTTCAAATGCTGTTGGTAGTCGGCGATGGAAACGTCGTGGGAGTGGACGGTGGTTTGCGGCGGTGAAGGGGGCGTTTGCGCGCATGCGATCGCAGTGAATACCCCAACGAAGAACGCAGCCACGGAACACGGTTTTTGCACGAGCTTCAACGCTTGAAACTCCTGACGCAGCTCGTTTGGAGCCGCAACTTTTTGCGTCTGGACAGGTATTCGCGGGTTCTTCCTCACGGCGTATGGGGTGATCATAATCGATTGGGAAAGGGTCTCGTCCGTGCACATGGAGCGCGGGATTTGAGCCATGCTTCGTTATGTCGTTATGTATTGTCTGCTCCAGGAATGCGCTCAATTAAGACTGCTTGAGGCGAGATGCGCTCAAGTGGGTTGGCGGCAACAACTGCTTCGACGATCGGCTCAAATCTCAACGGCGGGTTGTCTGGAAGCGCGATCATTCCGGGATCAGGCACAGATTCGGGCGCCGAGGGCTTCATCAGCATTCCCGCCTGTTGCATCATCCACTCAATATCGAATCCTTCCTTACGAATGCGCTGGTCAAAATAGAAAACGGTGATGGCAATTCCATACAGAGGCCTGATGACAGCTTTCACGGCGAAATACGACCCATAGGTCGCAAACAGGACGATCATACCGACGGCCTGCGCATGGGCCTGTCCTTGCAGCGCGGGAACGAGCGCGACAGCGATGAAGACAGGAATCAGCAGACACCACGCAAGGATCTGGTTCAGGACTACACCGAGCACATAGAGAAGGAGCATGCGGGCGCGCGCTCCGTAGCTGAGCAGTGTGCCGCGCTTCAGCGAAGTCCACGCTGTAGTTTGCTCGACAACGCTTGCCGGAAATGCCAGGCACAGCCGCAGCAGCATCCATACAGCAAAGGTGCCGACGATCAGGGTGAGTAGAAAGAGCAGGCCGCCAAAGACGGGGCTCTTGTCGTTTGCACCTGCACCGCTCACTTTGGCAGCGATCATGCCGAAAGTAGCAATCACGAATACCGCTAAGGGGGCCACGACGATCACCAGCATTTGCAACGTGTAAAGGCCGACGTAGCGCCATGCCCGTTTCCAGGTTGTTTTGTAGGCGCCGCGGATGGTGATGTTTTCGCCGAGGAAGGAGCGCGCAGCGGCATCGCTCATGGCGGCTTCTCCAAGCGCATTGGCGGCAAGACAGACAGGAACTACAAGAGCCAGCAATGCGATGAGGAAAACCCACACTGCGGCGTCCGGAACTGTTACTCCATGTTTGGTTCTTGCACCCATCCAAGCCATGAAGGCAAAAGTTCCGGCGGCGCATGCAAACACGGTTCCAGCGGGTAGTGCACCAATGCCGAAGAATACGAGAAAACGGGTGCGATAGATGTGCGCGGTGCGGTCGAGAATCTCAGCCAGCGTCAGCGGATGGAGAGACTCATTCATGCCCACTCCCGGTATCCGAGAGGGCAACTTCTTCAACCGGTGCAGGCGCCTCAAGGACAGCCGTGGGCTGAGACATTCCCGCGGCTTGCATCATGCGTTCGATATCGTAACCCTCTTTGCGCACGCGCTGGTCATAGTAGAAGAGCGTAAAACCTGTGGCATAGATAGGACCGACGAAAGAGTTGGTGAGGAAGGCGAGGAATTGCTGTACCACGCTCATCCATACCGGCACTACTCCGTGATGCTTGATTCCCATCACGATGAAGAATCCCTGCGTAATGCCTGTCAGGCCAAGTTGGATGATCAAGGCAAGCAGTCCCAGCATGAAGATTTGCCCGCGCGAGCCTTTGGTGAGCTGAATGCTGCGGCGGATCGCATCGCGTGCTTTCAGATTTTCCACGGTGCAGGCGGGAACCGCGAGCGCGTAGCGAAGGCTCATGATGATTCCAAAGATGAGGGAGCCGAGGAGCAGGAAGAGGAACGCTACGCTCGAAACCAGAAAGACGAGCATCTTTCCGGGGTCAGGCGGGGGAGCATGCGGCGTGAAGATTCCTGTTGGACGGACATAAACGAGGATCAACGCGGCATAGGCGGCATAGATGAGTACGCATGGAAACCAGGCGCGGAAGTAGGTGATGGTCATGAGACCCAGGTAGCGCCGGGTACGCGGCAGGATAGCGCGATATGCAGCTCCAATAGTGGCCGGCTCGCCCAGGTGAAGCCAACCCACTGCGCGAGTATTGGCTGCAACCGCGAGACCACCTGCCACAAAAACGGCCAGGTAAAGAACGATCAATCCAACTACCGACACCACGATGATGCCGGTGTTCAGGTGCATGGCTTTGGCGGCCTGTTGCGCCGCGATTTGCAACAAACTGAGAACGAGCAGTATGCCGCCATACACCGAAGAGATGCCTGCCAGTAAAAGGAAATTTGAGCGGTAGAGTTCGGCGGTTCGATCGAGGATTTCGCCAAGGGTGAGAGGGCGCAGTGTCGTTTCCATGCCGGGATTCCTTCAACTAGATGGGTGGCAGAGGCTTTGCCGGGATGCTAGCACAACCCATGCCGAAATGGGTGTCACACTCTTGAGGCATTCCGAAGCGGACGAAACTCCCGGCACTTTTTTCCCAACAGGTACTTCTTACCCGGCCATTTTACGTCGATCCAGAGCGCAACTCATTCGAAAGAATGAAGCAATGTAATGGCCTGGAAGTTGCTAGTTAACACATTCGCTAGACAAGGGGCGTTTCCCCGATTTGCCCGAATTTATTAGAAACGGTGCCAACTGGGGGCGCTCACCCCGGAGGTTAGATATGAATTCGAATAAAAAGCAGTTTATCCTCGGTCTCTCCTCGTGTGCATTACTGTTGGCGAGCGTGCAAGCCTGGGGAGCTCCTACTTCAAAGTCCGCAACTCCCATGCCGGTTATTCAAGAACCGCAAACTCCGCCTTCGCAGACCCAACCCGATCAGACGATGCCTAATCAGGATTCCAAGACTGCCACATTTAGCGGGACTGTTGTAAAAGATGGCGAGCAGTATGTGCTTCGCGATTCGTCGGGCAGCGTTTACAAACTGGATGACTCTTCTCGTGCGCAGGCATTCGAAGGCAAGACCGTGAAGGTGACGGGACGTCTCGATGCGAACTCAAAGATGATTCACGTCGACAGCATTCAGGCGCTTGCTTCATAAGTCCAGCCCGAAGCCTGAAAACAAATATTAGAAAGTTAACCAATCCGGATGCCGGCGATGTAATCTGGCATCCGGATTGTTCTTCCTCAGGGACTTTACACAAGGCGCGTCACGAATACGAACAAGGCAATGCTGCCGCCGAAGGCGAGCGCGGATAAAACCGACGCTCTACTTCGGCGGTGGCGTGTTGAGGCTCATCCGATAGAATCTGGCGTTGACGAGGGACGACATGTCTTCTGATCCTGCAATCGAAGCCTTCCTGAGGTTTTCGCAGAACAAGCTACTTGAACAGTACTGGCCACGTCTCCGCAAAGCGGTTGAGCCGTTGAGCGACGAGCAGATCTGGTGGCGTCCGAATGAAGCCAGCAACAGTATCGGGAATCTGATTTTGCATTTGAATGGAAACGTCTGGCAGTGGCTGGTGGCTTCGTTCAATCGGCTAGAGGATCAGCGTGACCGACCGGCGGAGTTTAATGCGACGGGTGATCTCACGGCTGCCGATCTGCTCGCCAGGCTTGGCGGGACCATCGACGAAGCGGCCAAGGTTTTGGCAGGCATTACGCGTGAGGATTTGCTGGCGACGTGGAGCATTCAGGGCTACACGGTGACGGGACTCGCGGCCGTCTACCAAGTGGTTGAGCACTTTGGGCTGCACTACGGCCAGATCGTGTACATCACGAAGATGCAGGAGGGTCGCGATCTCGGTTTCTACAAGGAACTGGGCAAGACCGGTCGAGCCACGGGTGGATCCGCTTGATTGCGGAGGGAACGCGAGTTCTGCTTATTGCAAGTGCTGAATGGTGGTGCCGGGCGGAATCTTTGCGGTGAATTGATCTGCCGGCAGCTTTTGATTCTCAGTTACCTTCTCAACAGTCAGAACAATTGTGATGCCTTCCAAGGGGCGTTTGATCACGACCCTGGTCGGGAATTTGCTGTCTCCGAAGCTCTTGTACGCGGAGTAGGTGACCTGACTTTCGAGATTTCCTTCACTGTCATACAAGTCCTGGTTCGACGGCAACAGGTCGTCGCGATGGAACGTGAGCACCCTGACGGGCTTATCTCTCCGGCTTCCGTCGGGCGCATGACGAGTGATGTTCAGGACGTACTCCGGCATCGTGAAAAGGTGCTTCTTGGCCGCATCTTCAATGGTCTCGGTGTCTGAAGTCTCCGAGTAGAAGTTATCGGGCTCCACGCCACGCACAATCATGGCGTCAAAGAAGAACCCCGGGCGGAGATTCTCAAACTGGTTTTCCGATTTTTTGGTTAGCGTATTAGGACCCTCGATCGCCTTGCTCTTCTGCGGGATCACCAAGGTGAAGGTGTTGCCATCGCTTGCCATGTCAAACACGTGGATGCCCAGATACTGGCCTACAACGCGCAGGTGATTTGGCTTTTCCATGACAATAAATCCGCGGCAGGACGGATAGTCTGTCCTCAAACCCTCCTGCGGTTTCAGCAGGGTGGCCTGGATATCGACGGTCGCGGTTAGATTCTTGAAATCATCCCAGCGGCGATTCACCTGCGCCACCAATTCTTCCGGAGTAGCGGTATGCACGTTTGCCGGGGCCTTGGGCACGGGGAGATGACGCTTGGTGGGAAGCAGGGAACAGCCGCTTAATACAAGCGGCAACGCCAGAGCGGCAATTCTGAATGAGCGCCGTACCTTCATCGCTGCCCTGACTTCTTCAACGCATGACGATAGCCGGAAACGTTCCGCGTATGTTCTTCGAGGGTCGTGGCAAATAGCGATTTTCCTTGGGGATTGGCGCCGGCAGCCACGAAGTAAAGGTAGTTTGACGGAGCCGGATCCATGGCGGCGCGAAGCGAAGGCAGTCCGGGATTCGCGACTGGCCCCGGCGGCAGGCCAGCATGCAGATAGGTGTTGTAAGGCGTGTCGAGCTTTAGATCGCTGGCATGGATGACGCCGCGCCATTCATTCTTGATTTCCAGACCGTAGATCACGGAAGGATCGGTCATCAGCGGCATATGTTTTGCGAGCCGGTTTTCAAAAACGCCGGCGATCAGCGGCCGCTCCGAATCCAAGGCGGATTCCCGCTCGACAAGCGAGGCAAGTGTCACCACCTGGTGCACATTCTGCTTGAGGCCAATCTGCGCTGCCTCAATACGGAATCGGCGGACCATTGCGGCGGCCACCTGTGCCGGTGTTGTTTTGCGTGGGAACCGATACGTGTCGGGGAACAGATAACCCTCCAGCGTTTTTGCCTGCGGATCAAAATCCGCGACCAATCCAGCCAAGTTTGCCTGCTGATCCAGAAACTCATTACGGGTGGCAATGCCCGCTTGTTCCAGCCGCGCCGCGACTTCGAAGATGCTTGCCCCCTCCGGCACCGTCACCGCGACGGTGTAAACATCGCCCCGGGCAATGCGGTTGTAGACATCCGTCAGCGGGATCGGACGATCGAACCGGTACTCTCCTGCTTTCAGCTTTCCCTTTCGAATCCAGCGCCACAGGTCGAAGGCGAACTGGCTGCGAATTATTCCTGCCGATTCCAGTTGCTGGGCGATCCGCGTCGTCGATGATCCCGGCGCGATATCAATAAAGCTCTCGGTCGAGGGTCCAAACGGCGTAAAGACCATCCACGCGACCGCACCTGCCGCCAGCAACGCGAGCAGGAACAGCGTCAGAAAGAATCCCGCCGCGCCATGCCCTCTTTTCTTCCGGTTCCCCCGCGTGCGGCGTGACGCCATCGACCTTTAAACACCCTTCCTCAAGATAAGACGCGGCTTAGGCCACCGCGGATTCTGCTTCTTATTGGATTGTACCGGGACTCGACTGGATGGATGGCCGCCGGCAGTCGGCGGGAAGCACGCTCAGGTGAGATTCTAGAAGTTCAAGGGGATATGGAGGTTAATTGACCGGGACGGCAATTTCGCGCTATCTGGCGCTCGATGTGGGTTCGAAACGCATCGGTGTGGCCGTCTCTGACGAACTTGGGCTCACGGCCCAGCCGGTTCTGACCCTCGAACGGCGTCGCAATCAGCGGGAGGATTTGCGGTCGATCGCGCGCCTCTGCCGTCGTTTTGACGCCAAGGGGATCGTGGTCGGCAATCCCCTGACGATGACCGGAGAAGTCAGCAAGCAAGCGGAAAAGGTGCATGCCTTTGCGGCAGAACTTGGCGAACTGTCGGGTCTGCCAATTCACCTTTGGGATGAACGCCTTACAACCCATGAGGCGCACCAGCTGCTTTATGAAGCGGGTCATACTCGTCAGGATCATCGCCGCATCGTCGACCAAGTAGCCGCAACGCTCATCCTGCAATCGTTTCTTGACCGGAAAGCCGATCCGCCGGCAGAGTGAAGTCAATGCTCGAAAGCTGACAAAGCTATTCGTTCGCGCTTTGCAGAGCCCGTGCAAGGCGGTCAATCTCCGCCTTTTCTGCGTCTCCGATGACAAAGAACCGCAAACCGCGGCCGCTCCATGTCTGAACGTTGAAGGAGTCTCGCACGCCAGCGACCTCTGAGACCGGGAAGGCACTGTCCAACGCGCCAGACTCCTGAACGATCAAGACGGAGATTTTGTGCAGTCGCATCCCCACCACAACCTGTGCCGCTGGCTGTTGATGCAAATAGACCAGGCGGCCGCCGAGCAGGGTGAATTCAGTCCCACCGAACTCGGGAAGGTTGAACGCGAAGGGAATGCGGCCTTGAAACCATGGCTTTACGGTGTGCCGATCTGAGGAGACCACATCGTAAGGATTTGCGCTTGCCAAATCGCCTACATGCAAGTCCGCCACTTCGCGGTAGGCGTCGCCCCGCAGCATACTTTGACGCGTCCAGACGAGCGCCACGAGCAGAATCGCCAGCGCCGCAAGCGCTAGAGACAAACTGCCGAAGGTTCTGAAGCCGCGGCGCCGGGGCACAACCTGGGATTGAATTCTGCGCCTGAAGTCCACACTGGGAGCAAAACGCGTTCGCGCCATTCTCATGGTTCGGCGCAGGCTGAGCGTACTTGCAACCTGCGCCGCACAATCCGTGCAGGTGCTGAGGTGCTGTTCGAGCGCGGTGGCGCGTTCAGATGGAACTTCTCCGTCGAGATACGCTGCGAGCAACTCGCGATCCTGATCGCACGGCATCATTGCACCTCCTGGCCGGCGTTTGCACCGAGCGCTGCTCGCAAGCTTGCGCGGGCCCGAGAGAGCCGAGACATCACTGTTCCCGCGGGTACATCAAGGACCTCGGCAATCTCGCGGTACGACATCTCCTCCACCTCGCTGAGCAGAATGATCTGCCGGTAGTTGACGGGAAGCGAATCCAAAGCCGCAAAGACCGCCTGTTCGCTTTGACTGCGCAGCAGCAGCAGTTCAGGGGTCAACTCGTGTGCCATCGCCTGATCGGCTCTTGTTTCGTCATCTTCAAGGTATTCCGTATTCCTGGCTGCGAGACCGCTCTTTGAAGTCAGGTATGTGTTGCGCAGGATACGAAACATCCAAGCGCGCAGGTTGGTGCCGTCGACGAAGGATCCGAAGCCCTTTAGTGCCTTTGCATACGTCTCCTGTACCAGGTCTTCGGCGTCGGTGCGATCGCCGCCGGTGAGCCAGCATGCGTGGTTGTATAGCTGGTCGAACAGGGGCATAGCCAACTGCTCGAAGAACGCCCGATCCATCCTGTCTCCTGCCAGACCTCAGCCCGGATTCTATTTGCCCGAGGATTGTCGGAGAAACTGAATAATGTCTGCTCTCTCCTGGGGGTTGGACACATGAAACGCCATGTCATTGTTTGGAACCATTACTTCTGGATTGGTAAGCCATTCATCAAGCGAGCCTTCGTCCCAGATGATGTGGGCTGATTTCAGCTCATCCGAGTAGCTGAACTCCGCGACGGTACCGGATTTTCGGCCGTACACGTCTCGCAGGCGCGGCCCTTCCTTGTTTCTGTCGAGCGAATGGCAGCCCGTGCATCGTTTTTCGAAGAGCTGTTTCCCTGTCTCCGGATTTCCGTTGATCGCACCTTCTGCCCGGCTTACATGCGGGAAAGAAGTGATTGCCGCAGCCGACCAAATCAAAGCGACAAAAATCAGGGTTCTGCCGTCGCTTCCGTTCTTCATTTTTTCTCCTTTTGTCCGGAAGCTTCGGTCCGGATGCGCTTTCTCTCTGCGCGTGTCCACAGTGACACTTGCTGCTTTTCGCTTTCGGTGAGTGTCGCTGAGTGGATGAATGCGTACGGCTTTGGCGGCATCTCTCCGCTTCTTGCTTCGGCAGCGATGCGGGCCAGCGCGGCGATCCGGTCTTCTGCGCCCATACTTTCCCACGCCGAGAAATTCAGGGCAGAACGTCCCGCGTATACATCGTGTTCCAGCAGCCACGAAGTGGGAGCCACTCTGCTGTATGGCGGCCAACGCGTCTGGTTCGAATGGCAATCAGCGCATTTTTTATCGAGGATGCCGCGAACTTCAGCCGGTATTTCACTTCCACTGAGAATCGCTAAACCAGCATTCTCGTTGTGCAATTCGCCCCATGGATGCAGGAACGCGAGGCATCCACTCGCAAGAATTGAGAACGCTGAGACAAATATCATTCGACGCATGATCAAAAGCCCGACTGCCGATATTGGCCGGTCATGCCTGACAATGTTGCGTCCACGATGGCCAACTCGCGCCGTTGGGCGACGAATTTCACGTCGGTGATACCAAGAACGCTTTGCAGCCTGTCGGCCGACACTTTCATGGGTCCGGGCGATGGCGCGGCACCGGGTGCGGGTTGCGGGAAGGCGGTTGACATTGCAGTGTGAAACATCACGTTGCCTTCAACCTTTTGCATCACCTGGTGGATATGGCCGTTGAGCACCGTGACTGACCCGAAGCGCTTCAACATCGCAAACGCCTGCTCGCTGTCGGATGTGCCCCAGCCCCACTCGGGATAAACAGCCCAAAGCGGGATATGGGCAAAAATCACAATCGGCGCGCTGCTCTTTAAACCGTGCAGATCATTCTTCAGCCAGTCGAGTTGAGCTTGTCCGAGCTTGCCCATGCCTTCGAGCTGCACCACGTTGACCAGGCCGATAAAGTGCACGCCCTTGTGGTCGAAGCTGTACCAGCCGTTCCCCCTGGTGCCTTTGCCATAGCGCTCGAGATACATCTTTCCGTCGTCTACGGACGTATCGTGCTCGCCGGGCACGTAGAACACTTGCCTGCGTGGAGCCAAGAGCTGGTCGAGCGTGTCGAACTCCGAAGCCTTGGAGGAATGCGTCAGGTCTCCGGTGTGGATGAGAAAATCAGGACTGCCCGGGGTCGCATCGATTCTCCTCAATGCGGCCTGAAGCGTCGCGGTGACGTCGGTGTTGGCAGGCTTGTTGAAGCCGATGTGGCTGTCGCTTATCTGCACGAATGTGAAATCAGACTGCGCGGACGGCTGCATTGGCTCGCCGAACACCCGCGACGTCGGCACTCCGCCGGCAAAAGTCCAAACCAAGCCGGTGCCGGCCCAGGCCATGCACTTCAGGAATCCGCGGCGGTCAATGCCGTCTCCGCTGCTGTTGGCACCGACGGGGTCCATCTCAGCTGTTTTGTTGTGCAATTGTTTCTCCTCAAATCCAGTCATGTTTTCTCCTCTAGAACGCGCAGCGCGTGTACTGAAGAGAACTGAGGAGGCGCCGGTTTATTCCTCCGATTCGAATAAAAGATTCGATCTTTGGTGGGAGATTGATTCGGACAGGCACGCGTGCTCTTCCGAAAGCTAACGCTGGCCCCAGGAATGCTGCACCAGGGCAAGGGCTTGCGGTGCGGCGCCGCCCGGCTGCGCCGCGTATAATGAGAGATCTAGACGTTATCATTTCTCGCGGTTGAGCAGCCCCGCTCGCCGCAACGGATCACAGATGCCCGATCACATTAAAAAGCAGTTGCTCGAAGAAATCGCTGTCCTAGAGCATGAGCTTGCCCACGAGTTGCCGGCTGAAATCAAGAAGGCCGTTGCGATGGGCGACCTGTCAGAGAACGCCGAGTATCACATGGCGAAGCAGCGGCAGGAATTTGTGAATGCGAGGCTGGGGCAGCTCAAGCGGCGCATGGCCGAGCTTTCGCTTGTGAATCTTGCAAACATTCCGCGCGACCGGGCCGGTTTCGGTTCAACCGTGGTTGTTTATGACTCCACCAAAGAAGAAGAGATCGTGTATCGACTGGTCACGAGCGAAGAGTCGGACGTGGTGAAGGGATTGATCTCAACCACCTCCCCGATCGGTCGTGGCATTGTGGGCAAGAAGGTTGGCGATGTAGCAACGATCGTCACGCCCAACGGCAAACGTGAGCTTGAGATTTTGAAGTTGACGACCGTCCACGACGAAGCGGGCGCAGCTGAAGAAGAGGCCGGTACCGGCACAGAGAAGTAAGGAAGCAAGAATGACTTGGACCAGTGCTTTTGGCAGTGCCTGCGGTTGGCTTCTTGATCGAATCGTGCATGGCCTTGCACTGACCCGCATCTCTCCCAATGCACTCACCTTTATCGGTCTCGTGATCAATATCGTCGCGGCGTTTTTTTTCGGTCATGCCAATGCGACGAACCACGCGAGCATGTTCTTTTATGCCGGATTGGTCATCTTCGGCGCGGGCATCTTCGACATGCTGGATGGACGCGTCGCCCGCGAAATAACCAGGTCACGGTGTTCGGATCTTTTTTTGATTCGGTAATCGACCGCTACTCCGACGTTGTGCTGTTCTTCGGTTTGCTTGTGTATTACGGCCGCATCAACCGCTTTCGTTACGTGGTGCTGGTCGCTTTCGTGATGATCACTTCGTTGATGGTCAGCTACACGCGGGCGCGGGCCGAGGCTTTGATTGGCTCATGCAAGGTGGGATTCATGGAGCGCCCCGAGCGCATCGTGCTTATCCTGCTGGGGGCGCTGTTTGAGCATTTTGGCGCGATGGCGCCGGTGTTGTGGGTTTTGGCGGTGCTCTCTACGATCACGGTGATTCACCGCATCCAGTACACCTACCAGAACACCAAGAACCTGGCACCGCTCAGCCAGTAGTGCCCTAGGTGGGCGATCCGGACATCCCTCCGCACCGATTTTGCCTGCAAAGAGTACGCCCCGGAGAGACTGCTCTCCGGGGCATGTTGGGCGGCACATGAATTACTTAAATGCGACCTCTGTGGTTTGCCTATGGGCGTGGGCTGCCGCTTCCCGGCGCTGGCTTTCCTTTTCGAGTTTTGACTGGGGAATGTCCAGACTCAATTCCCCGAGGCTGCCTCTCACTTCTCCGAGATAGAGCCGGTCACCATACTTGCGAAATATCAGGACCCTCGGCTGCCGGCTGACATAGTCCATAGGGAAAGTAGCGACCAAAGCCCTGGCGGTAGTCTCCAGGTTTGCGAGTTCGATGATACTTGGCGTCACTTGACTGATCGAATAGGTTCCGGGTGGAAGTACATTCTGCCCAACTGTGAACTCAAAGGGAATCTTTGCTTCCACAGTGGTCTGAGCAGATGCGTGGGAATATGCCGTGAGGCATGCCATTGCCAGTAGTCCGGTTGTGAGAATGCTTTTCATTGAAACCTCCGTTTTGTCAGGCTCAAATCTCGCCTTCACTCTCTAAGGCGCAATCGGGCAAGAATTCGCGACAAGCTTCGAAACATCGTCGTATGATTCTCGTTAGCATTGGGGTGGTTTTGCGTGATTCCAGACAATCCCGGTGAAGTTACGATGCTGCTGAATGCCATGAAGCGCGGCGACGCGAGCGCGGCGGATAAGCTCCTGGGCCTTGTCTACAAGGAATTGCACCTGCTGGCGAAGGGGTACATGCGGCGTGAACGCCCGGACCACACACTGCAACCTACTGCCCTGATTAACGAGGCCTATATCCGCATGGTCGGCAATGGCACCGACTGGCAGAACCACCAGCACTTCATTGGTGCAGCGGCCAACGTCATGCGTCGAGTGCTGGTTGATCACGCGAGAGCGCACAACGCGGGCAAAAGAGGCGGAGACCTTCGTCGGGTGGAGCTTGAAGAGGGAGTGGCATTCTCGAGCGAACGATCCATCGAAGTGATTGCGGTGGATGATGCACTCACTGAACTTCAGACTCTGAATCCCAGGCAGGCCCAGGTCGTTGAACTGCGCTACTTCGCCGAGCTTTCCGACGAGCAAATAGGGGCGCTTCTCAACATCTCATCTCGAACCGTACAACGCGACTGGTTGCTGGCAAAAGACTGGCTTTCCCAACGAGTTCTCTAGCACCTCATAGTTGGAACTGCGCATGACAGATAATGCCGACAAGGACGAGCGGGTGATGGCCGTCGTGTCGATTGCCTTAAGGCGGTCGTCAGAGGAACGCGAGCCCTATCTGCGCGCGGCCTGTGAAAGCGATGAGAGCCTGTATCGGGAAGCCGTGGAGCTGGTGAAGCGACAGGAAAGATTGGGAAGCTTCATGGAGCACCCCCTCGTCCATGATCAGCCGCGGCCATTTGAGATCGGAGAGGTCATCTCCAATCGATTTGAGATTCTCCGAGAGATAGGCGAGGGAGGCATGGGCTTCGTTTACGAGGCCTTTGATAGAAAACGCAATCAGCGAATTGCCATCAAGGCGGCGAAGCCCGGCTTTCATCGTCTTCTTTCGCCCGAGCTTCAGGGCGCGTTGCAGGTGCGCCACCCGAACGTGTGCCTCGTAAATGAGATTCACAACACTCAGACGGCACACGGCGAGATCGACTTTCTCACCATGGAACTTCTCGAGGGAGAGACCCTGGCTGCGCGCCTCGGCGCAAGCGACAGACTCCCGAGCGACGAGGCATTGGAGATTGCCTTCCAAATATGTTCCGGACTGGCAGCTGCGCACGAAAGCGGCGTCGTTCATCGCGACTTGAAACCCGGCAACATTATGCTTTGCCGAGCCGCTAACAAAGGTTTGCGGGTTGTCATCATGGATTTTGGCCTGGCAGGCGCTGTGGCTTTGGACGCGAACGAAGGAGGGACTCCAGGGTACATGGCGCCTGAGTTGAGCAAGGGCGAAAAGGCATCCTGCGCCTCCGACATCTACTCGTTGGGCGTCATTTTGTATGAGATCGTGACTGGTCGATTCCCAGTTCCAGAAAAATCTTCGGATCCCGGAAAGCCGAGCCATTTTGCGGCTCCGTCAAGCCTCAATAAGGAACTGGACTCAAAATGGGACCGGGTCATTCTGTCCTGTCTGGCTGCGTCTCCTGCCCTTCGACCAGCTAATGCGCGCGAAGTAATCGTCACCCTTGAGAAAAAGCCTCTTCGCAAGGCCCCTTTTGTAGTGGTTGCCTTAATCCTCCTCTCGATTCTGGCAGTGCCCGAGGTGCGCGAGCGGCTGAGCGATTTTTTCTGGCCACCGCCTAATGTGCGCCTTGCCATTCTTCCGGTCGAAGGTGCCGCGAACAGGGCAGACGTCGGTGGAGGAATGTTGCAGGACGTCTCAGACCGGATCCGGCAAATGACAAGTAGACACCGCGGAGTTGCGGTCATTCCGCCATTGGAGATTCAGGAAAAACACATTCTGACGTCGGAACAGGCTCGCGATGTTCTGCACGCTACGCACGTGCTGCAGATCAAGTTGAATAGCGAGGGCGAGGAATTGGTGGCACAGGGTGAAGTTATCGATCTGGCCACGCAGGCTCCCCTGCGGGAATTCACCGGACGTTATTCGCCCGCCACCGTTGGCAACTTGCCCGCTGCGTTGGCAGGCGCAGTCTCGTTGGCGTTGGGACTGCACGGCCCTGCAACTCCAGATACGATCTCTTCGCAAGCGACACCGGCCTACGACACAGGGCTCTACCAGCTCCGCAAGGATGAGGACAGTTTCGAAGAGGCGATAACGTCTTTCGGGGAAGCCGCCCGGCTTGATCCTCGATCGCCACTCCCGCTGGCTGGCCTGGTCGAAGCCAAGGTCATGAAATTCGAACAGGCAAATAAGCCGGATACTCTCGAGGATGCCCGCCGCGATCTGGGCGCCGCGGAGAGTCTAAGTCCGGATTCACCAAGAGTGCGTCTGGCAGCGGGCCTGCTGAAGAAGACCGCAGGCCAGTACGAGGAGGCGCTGGACGATTACCGTAGCGTGCTCGCTCGCGATCCGCAGGATGCAGATGCTCTGAGGCGCATCGCGGAGGTCTACGACAAGCTGAAAATGCCGGCCCAGGCGATCGCTGCCTATCAGAAAGCGATCCAGCTCGATCCCGATTACTACGCGGGATATCACGGACTGGGAGTCTTCTACTACTACCACGGAGACTACACGCAGGCTGCTGAACAATTTCAGAAGTCCATCGAACGGGCCCCAGGCTTGTTTGATGAATACGCCAACCTCGGCGCTGCCCTGGATGAGCTTGGCAGAGATGCTGAAGCTGAGAAGGCATTGCTGACCTCTCTCAAGCTGCACGAGACCACACCGGCACTGAACAATATGGGGGCAATGCGAGCCTACCAGGGGCGAGATGAGGAGGCGGTTGCCTACTACAAACGCGCAATTGCAATGGATCCGACCAGCTACATCTCCGTTGAAAATCTCGCCGATTCCCAGCGTCGCCTGGGCCGAGTGCACGAAGCGACGGTGGCATACCGCAAGGCCATGGATATCGCCCTGTTGGCGCTTGAGCAAGACCCCCGAAAAGGATACGAACGAGGGTACGTTGCCTACATCTCTGCGCGCCTGGGGGACCGGAAGCGAGCAGAAAACGAAATTGCACAGGCTTTGCAGATGTCGCGGGGCGAAACCAAGGTCATTCGTCATGCTGTTTTGACCTACGAGGCACTCGGCGAACGCGACCGTGCGATCCAGGTTCTCAATGGAGCCAAACCAGAACTGCTGCGGGAACTCGCTCGCCAACCTGATTTGTCGGACTTTCGCAATGATTCTCGCTTTATACAATTGAAGGTCGAAAATTCGCACGGAGGGAAATAGACATGCCGAAAGCCGATATCGAAGTTGAAGTCACGCTTAATACGATCAACGGAGTTGAGGAAGCCGTTCCGCAAGTACAGCACCTCAACCCCATGAACCGACAAAAGACTGTGCACTACTTTACGAGCGTTCCTGATGCCGCGGTGAGAATTGAATTTGTCCCAAATCCAAATCCTCCAAAACCCCAAGCGTCTCTTTCACCCTTTGTCGACTCAAACGGAAACGCGATCACGACGATCACAAGCGCAGATCCGCCGTTGATGCTGCAGAAGGATGGAGAGTTCAGCTGTCGTTGCTTCGTCACGCTTAAGAATGGGCAAGTGATTGGCTGGAGTCCTAGTAGCCCAAATTCCGGCGGTAATCATATTGTGAAGTGATGCCTCAACAAGGTGAGGCAAAGAAGGCCCCAGGGGGCTAGCAGATGTCGCGATTGAGCCTAGTTCCGGGCGCTTTCTGGTACTACGTTCTGTCATACCTTTTGCGGCACACTCAATCTCGGATTGCGCGTAGATGGTGGGCCACTCGGATCGATAACAAATTTCGGCGCACGGCGTGATCTTTTGATCTGGCGCTCAGCAGGTTACTACCATCACGCTGCAGCCGGGCTTGGCGGGCTTCCACTGGACCAGGAAGCTGGTGACGGAGTTGGCCTCCATGTGGCCCATTCTTTCGAATTCTCCGCTCTTCTGACTCAGGAGCACTTTGCCCGTATCGCTCAGGACAACGAGCGCCGGCACGCCTTTCTCAAGAGGAATTCCGTAACGTTTTGCGAGATCGAGATTGGCGTCGTACTGCCCCACATTGATGTGTACAAGCACGTAATTTGATTCGAGAATCGGACGGTTCTGCGGATTGTGGAAGTAGATGTCGAGTACCTGGCAGTCGCCGCACCAGTTTCCGCCGAAATCGACGATCACGCGCTTGTGTGTGGCGGCAGCTGTCTTGAGAGCCGCAGCGAGGTCAGCCTTGGCCTGAGAAGGATCAGGATAGATGTCGCGACTGGCAGAGAACGCCGGCCCAACGGTGAGCGCAACAGCAGCAATCATGCTGAGAAGCTTGGTTAATTTCATGGGCGGGGATCCCTCCAGCAGCTCTTTAAAGTCTGCCATAAAGATGCTGCTGCTTGCCACGGAGTTACCAAATGTACGCCTAACCTTCGCGGCGAAGATTTAGTCTTAATGGTAATGAACAAACTGCGCCAGAAGCTCGAATCCCATGCGTTTGCCGACCTGGGAGCCATGATGGAGGGCTATGCGCAAGCGGCTGTTGAAGTTGCCAAGGGCGATTTCCGTCAAGAGCTCGACTTCTCTTCCGACTCAGTGAATGCGCTCGACGAGATCCTTGTTCTGCTGAGTGAGAGTCCTGATATCGATCTTGATTTTGAATCCCGCCTGTGGGGCAGCTACCTGGGCGAGGTGCTTCGCAGACGCTATGCGGGCTCGTGGGAGATGACCCAGTACCCCGGGGGCGAACACGCTGTGCCGGCAGTGGATGTGCGCGGATCGCGGCTTTTTCCGCTGATGAAGGTGTATCGACGGCTGACGCTCGGCGACGAAGAAGACCTGCGCAGCTTCTTCACCATGGTGACGGAACGGCTGGGCAATCCGGCAAAGGTGAACTGACGTACCAATTGGGCAGGCGGCTAAACGGTAACGACACGAGTGGCATTGGTCACACCGGCCGGTTGGCTTTGTGCGACAATTGAGGGTGAAAAGCGCGGTCGCGATAGTGGGCGCGCGGAAGGATACACGATGGGCGATCTATTACAGCCATGGCACCTGATTCTGCTGGCGATTGTGGCGTTTCTGCTGTTTGGCGCCAAGCGTCTGCCGGAGCTCGGCAAAGGGCTTGGTGAAGGATTGAAAGGGTTTAGAGAAGGCATCAAGGGCGTGACCGATCCCGTTGCTCCTCCTACACAGCAAAGCACGCAGACACCACCTCCGCCACCGCCGGCGAGCAACGAGCCTCCGAAGCAGGTGTAAATCGAAGTCCGGCATCCAAGCGAAGTGCCTGGATTTCCGAGGAAACGAGAGGCCTGTGCCAGACGGCATGGGCCTTTGTGTTGTGGTGCGTTGGAGCTAAACAGGCTGCAGAAGAACTCGTAGGCGGGGGGGTTTCTGGGATTTTCATGGGTGCGAGAATTAGCAGGGGCTGAAGCCCGCAATTCATTAAATGCGTTGTAGTGGCCCGGCTAAAGCCGTGCCCTTGTTACAAAGCCACTTCGAACGAGTTTTTTTGGAGCCTAAAATTCATTAAATGGGCCTGAGTGGCTTGCGACCCACCACGTCGGTCCCACGAGCCGTGCCCTTGTTACAAAGCCACTTCGAACGAGTTTTTTCGGAGCAGGTCTAATCTTGTTTCTACTGTTCGTGAGGCTAAAGAGGCTGCGGAAAAACGGTGAAGAGCTGGCGAATCGCTCAAAGAACCTCCAGCACCAGCAGCGGCTAAAGCCATCCTCACTACTGCTGGACTTATGGCACGGATAGATCCGTGCCCTTTCAAAGCTGCGGGCTTTCGTCATTACTGCTGGATTTGTGGCACGCGACCCACTGCGTGGGTTCCCCGATCCGTGCCCTTTTCAAAGCTGCGGGCTTTCGTCATTACTGCTGGATTTGTGGCACGCGACCCACTGCGTGGGTTCCCCGATCCGTGCCCTTTTCAAAGCTGCCGGCTTTCGTCAACCTTAGGCCTGTGCCAGACGGCATAGGCCTTTCTGTTTTTGCACATTTCTATCTACGCACTGAGCAGTGCGACGGCGGCGAGCGCCAAGCCCATTCCCGCAAATTGACGCTTCGTTGGACGTTCGCGCAGGATGATGCCCGCGAGCAGAATGGTTCCGGCCGGGTAGAGGGAGCAGATGACGGCGGCAACATCGAGCCGGCCCAGTTGCGAAGTGAGCATGTAGAAAAGGTTTCCTACCGTGTCGAGCGCGCCGGAAACGATTCCAGCGATCCAGAATCCCCGCCAGGGCCCTTTGGGGGGCGCAATCGCAACCACGATGAGGATGGCAGTGACACCCGCGATTCTGCCCGACGTCAGCGACCACAAAACACCACCCGCGGCCGCCATTTTGAAGAGAATTAACTGGACTCCAAAACCGACGCCGGCAGTTGCACCGAGCAGCAGCGCGCGGCGGGATGTAGCAGTATCTGCCGCTGTGGGCGTGTGCGAAATGAGCCAAATCGCAGCAAGGCCCGCGGCCAGGCCGACCACAGTGATCTTGCTGGGCCAGCCGGAGTGAGACAGCTCAAAAAGCACCGGGATGAGCGCGGTCGTTAATCCCGTCAAGGCAGCAGTCAGTCCCATCGCTCCCATGGAGAGCGCGCGATAGAAGACTGCCAGGGCGAGCGCCCCTTCAAATCCGCCAATCGCAGAGTAGATCAGATAATTTGCAGCAGGGACGGTGAGACGCAGCACCAGGCATACCAGCAATAGCGCCGCCAGAGAGACGATCTGCCCTGAAGCTGTGACGAGAAGCGAGGATGCCCGACGCGCACCCCAGCCGCCGGCGAAGTCGGACCCGCCCCAACTTGCGGCGGAAAGCAGACCAAAGCCCGCCGCGGCTCCTGAAGAACTCATCTTTAGTGCTGGTAATCCTGGCCGGAGGGGTAGTAGCCCTTTTTCGCGATGACTTCGACACCGGGTCGATTTACGCGCACTTCGATCTTGCGGTACTTGCCGTCGATCAGAGGTTCGTGGCTCGAGTACACCAGGGTGTACTGGTTGCGCGCCTCTTCGGTGATCTTGGCGTAGCTCTTCTCGATTCCGTTCAGGCTGCCCTCGGAATCCATAACGCCGCCGGTGGCAAGGATGTATCCCGCGAGGCGGTTGTCATACATGGTGAAGGGCAGGTGCAGGCGGCTTACGTAGCCTTCGCCCCAACGGGCGGAGTCGCCCACCAAGGTGCCGTAGACTGCGATTTTATTGGTCTGAAGATAGCGCAGCACGTCTTTGTAGGTCGCCTTGCTGCCATATTCCTTGCCGTCGGAGACGACATAGATGATGCGGCGGCGGCCCTGGGGACGGGAAGAGAGATCTTTGGCCGCTCTCAAGATCGCATCGTTGAGCGTGTGAATCTCCTTCGGGATTGTAATAAACGAGCTGCTGCCAGTAGAACCACCCTGGGTGACGGTGGGATTGGGATCGGCGCAAGCGCCATTCTTGGTGATGGCACAGGGGCCAAATGCGCCGGAGTTGGTGGGCACTTGTTCATCCCGTCCGACAGACTTGGCCAGCGCCAGCACCGCAGGCACGCGATTTCCCTGCGCGCCGGTAAACCCGGTCCACTGTCGCGCGCCGTTGTTGTAGGAGAAAATTGCGACCTCATCATAGGGCGAAAGCGCGCCCTGGAACGCACTCAGCGAATTGTTCACCTTGGCCATCACATCTGACGTGAGGCTCTGGTCGATGACAAAGGCGAGCGAAAGGGGCGCCGGATCGACGGTGAAGATCTTGAGCGGTTCCCATGTGTCGTTTTCATACACTTTGAAGTCGCGCCAGGTGAGGCCGGCGATCGGCTTTCCCTTGGAGTCCTTCACGGTGACCGGGACTTCGACGTAGGTCGTATTTCTTACGAGGGTTGGGCCAATATCCTCCGGAGTCATGTTATCTGGCGGCGCGGTCTGAACATCCCTGGTCTGGCTGGGCGGAGGCTGGGTGGCGGGCGCCTGCTGGGGCACGTCGCTAGAAGTGCTCGAACCGGAAGTTGCCGAGCCCGACGGGGAAGGCGAGCCGCCGATGCCGGGAGTCATAGGACCGATACCCTTAAGGGAAGAAGGGGCCTGGGGAGCAGGAGCATCCGGAACTGACTGCTGGTCAGTTGGAGTCTGCTGCGGTGGTGTCTGTGCTGCCGAACTGAGGCTCAATGAGGAACTCAGGAGTGCAGTCAGCGCCAGTGTTTTGAAACCAAGGTCCACAGGTATTCTTTCCTCCCGATACGACACAGCGCCAACCGATTTTTTGGCCCCAGGTGCACCTCTCGAGGCAAAAAAGACTCAAAGGGCTGCAGCCGTCAGAATATCAGACGCGACGCACCGGTGTAGGTTTGCCCCACACTACTGGAAAGAGTTAAGCTATGCTCTCTTTCGAGTGCGTTCTCGCGTCAAACTGAATAACAGCATGCGTCTTCCTCGCGTTATCGCCGTTCTTTTCGTTGCCATGCCGCTTCTTTCATCAGCGGCGTGGGGACAGCTTGTTCCGTCGCCCGACGCACCACCGGTGAGCACCGCTCCCCCGCCGGCGCCTGAAGAGGAGTCGATGGGCACGCTGAAACTTAACGTGAACCTGGTCGACCTGTTTTTCACGGTCAAGAACAAGTCAGGCGAACTGGTTCCGCATCTCTCCAAGGACGATTGTTCGGTCGCTGAAGACAAAGTTCCCCAGACGCTCAAGAACTTTACGGCGGAAACACATCTGCCGCTGACCCTGGGCATCCTGCTGGACACCTCGGGTAGCCAGATCGACGTGCTGCCGCTGGAGCAACAGGCCGGGAGCGAGTTCCTTGAGCGCGTTCTTAAGGCCAAGGACCAAGCTTTCCTGCTTTCGTTCGATGTCAACGTGGACCTGCTGCAGGACTTCACCAACAGCGCGCGGCAACTGTCGCATGCCATGAACAAGGCGCAAATCAACACAGCCGGCGGTAATGGCGGTTCCGGCATTCCGGGTCTTGGTGGCGGCACTATTCCGATTCATGGGACGCCGAAGGGCACGCTGCTTTACGACGCGATTTACCTTGCCTCGAATGAGAAGATGTCGGAGCAGAACGGCCGCAAGGCGATGATCATTCTGACGGACGGAGACGACCAGGGCAGCGACCACAAGATCCAGGAAGCTATCTCCGCCGCGCAGAAAGCGAACACCATCGTCTACGTCATTCTTATTGCGGAGCCAAGCTTCTACGGTGGATTTGGCTACTCGGGGTACTCGGCGGCCAAGAAGCTTTCAGAAGAGAGTGGTGGCCGCATGATCAACGTCGGCGCCAACGGCAAGAAACTTGACGCAGCATTCCAGCAGATTGAGGAAGAGTTGCGCACGGAGTATCTGGCCAGCTATACGCCGACCAATGCCAAGCAGGATGGAACGTTCCGTCGCGTCTCGGTGCAGTGCAAGGGCGATGACATGAAGGTGCAGGTCCGCAAGGGCTACTATGCGCCGGCGCCGGAAGCTCGATAGCGATACACGGAAGGACCGTTCGCGATAAGGCCGCCTTTTGCAGGCGGTCTTCGTGTTTGCGGTGGAATCCATCAAGGGGGCCGAGGAGTACGTTGTCGCCTCACCCGAACGGCCAAAACCTTGCGTGCACTTTGTACATACGAGAAATTACACGCAGGGCAAAACAGAGAAGTTCCGAAGCGAAGCGTTGTCTGGCTCGGGTGGAACTATTCCGCTCCACAAAGAGTCTCTTTTGATCGAGATGGCATGAGTCATCAATTAATTCCCCCCATAACCTACCTTTGGCAACCTTCGTGCCATCCCAAGGCTGTGCAAGCAAGTATTTCGCGCCGCGAAATCAACGACCAGCCGGATGGTGTTCCATGGAGGATCTTCTTATGAAAGCAGCCACAGTAATCGCGGTGGCGCTTGCAACGTTTTCGAGTTTCCCCTCGACCGCGCAGCAGCAGCCCGCGCAGCAGCAACAGCAACAACAACCTATGCAACAGCAGCCGCCAGCACAACAGCAGGAACCGCAAATGCAGCAACCTCCTGCAAGCGATTCGAGTTCGCAGGCGCAGCAAGGTGCCGGCAACATGCAGGCGCGCGCCGCAGCTGCGCAGTTGAAGCCGGTGACCGGCGAACTGGTAAACAAGCTGGACTCAAAATCAGCGAAGCAGGGTGACAGCGTTGTCGTGAAGACGAGCGAAGACCTGAAGTTTCCGGGAGGCGCCGATATTCCCAAGGGTTCGAAGCTGGTCGGCCACGTGACAAACGTACAGGCGAGGGGCGAAGGAAAGGAAAATTCGCAAATCGCCATTCAGTTTGATCGCGCCGAGGTAAAGGGCGGACAGGATATGGCTATTGAGTCGGTGATTCAGTCGTTGTCGCCAGCGGCTGGATCGGGCGGAGCGATGGATAACGGGGTTCCGGGAAACTATGGAACACCGTCATCACCAAACACTCCGAGTGGGACACCATCGTCGGCGCCGAGCATGAATGGATCGAGCAGTGGCACGAACCGTCCGAGCATGGCATCTAATACGACGGCGCAACCTGGAACAACGGACCAGAACACGAACAGCGGGGTACCAGCTCCCGGCAGCATTGTGGCACGCAACGGCAATGTCGCTATCCGCACGACTGCGATCCCGGGGGTGCTGCTGGCCAATGACATCAATGGCCTGCCCTTCTCCAATGCTTCCGGCATGTTGCTGGGCGCACGGCGGGACATCCATCTTGACGGCGGAACGCAAATGGTGGTCGCGGTTGCGGCGGCACCGCAGGGTGCTGGTGGCGGGATGAGCCGCTAATTGAACCCGGAAGGGTGGCAAGAAAATGACAAAGGCGGAGAGTAACTCTCCGCCTTCGTCGCTTTTCGGGTCAATGCGATTACTCTCGTGTCGCAACCTCGTAATCTGGCGCGAACAAAATCCCATCACTAACATCGACGGTGGCTACAGATACTTGAGCTGATTGCCCGGATTCTCAGGCGCGCCCAAACAGGAGTTTCAAATGCCCGTCGAAGATGCCGGCCCAGATACGCGCGAGGGACTCGAGATCAGTTCCCGATTCCGCCGTTTGATCGAAGAACGCATTGAGCGTCTTGAAAAAGACGCCGACAGCGATGAAGCTCAGCTGGCGGTTCTTCGACACGGAGATCATATTCGCCGTCAAATGCACCTGGTGGCGGTGCAGCGCGCAGAGGCACAGCGGATGCGCCGATTCATTGACGGCTCCGGGACGCGAGTTCCGCCTCCGAGGATCACGTTCTGAAGTTCTCACATACTCTTTCCTCAAACTGGCTAATAATGGTGCATGGGTTCTGTCACCGTTCCAGCACTCTCCCTCGACTATCAAATTGTCGATGTCTTCACAGAGACCGCCCTATTGGGCAATGGACTTGCAGTCGTTTTTGACACCGCAGGCCTTGCCACTGAGCGCATGCAGGCGATTGCGCGCGAGTTCAATCTGTCGGAGACGACCTTCATTCAGCGGCGCGATGTTGAGACCGAAAAACGCGAAGGCGTGCGGGTTCGCATTTTCACTACGCAGGAAGAATTACCCTTCGCCGGCCATCCTACTCTGGGCACTGCCAGTGTTCTGAAGCTGACTGCGCCGGAGACATTTGACGGTGACACCATCACACTGGCACTCAACGTGGGGCCGGTTCCAGTTCGCTTCAAGGGCGGCACTCTGTTTGGGGAGATGACCCAGCGCGATCCTGAATTCGGCGATGAACTCGATCCGGGAACGGTGGCTGACCTTGCCGGTCTCAACGCTGATGACCTTTACGCTGCCGCTCCGCCGCAGGTGGTTTCAACGGGCACCGCGTTTGCCATCGTTGCATTGCGTTCGCATGAGGCGCTCAGCCGCCTGCGTGTCGATCAGGAAAGGGCTACGAAATACCTTCGCGAGCATGGAGGGCGCTGGTTTTATGTTCTGGGTCCTACTGGGGTTCCTCACTCTTCTCGGGCCTCTGGCTCCGCTGGAGCTGAAAATCCTGACTGGAGAGCGCGGATGCAATTTTATGGGGGCGAGGATCCAGCCACGGGCTCAGCGGCGGGCTGCGCGATCAGCTACCTCGTCCACCATGGCGTGGTGGGGTCGAGTCAGCAGATTCATGTTCAACAAGGTGTGGAGATCGGGCGCACAAGCGATTTATTTCTGAGTGCGGATCTAGATTTCGACAAGGTACGCAATGTACGCGTTGCAGGCAGCACCGTTCGCGTTGCAAAGGGGCAGCTTTTCCTGCAGTAATGCACACGCTTTCAACAGATTTTAATCAGCGCAAGTTACTTTCTATGTTCATTGTGACGCTTTTTCCTTGGTTACAAGATCATTTTCATGCGGAGTTTCGCTTCCTGTTCTCTCTTTTCATGTCTCTCCGCGCTCCGTACTCTTGCCCAAGCATTGAACGCAATTCAGCCGGGATTCATCCGGCTTTCATAACGGCTTCACACACAATCTGACTGCTGTCGAGGGATTTGATCTCTCTGGATTGATTGCTCCCGAAGCCGCTTCGAGGGATCGCACCGCCTGACCGACGCGTGCGCCGCTCAGGCGGATTTGTGTGCTCAGTTTAGAGACGAACCCGGACGCGGCCGACGGCCCCGGAACTTGACGAGCCTGCCCGACCAACAAACGGGCATCGCTGCAGTGCGCGCAAAACGGGCCCCCAAACAAATTCGAACGAACAGGAGCAGGAACCTCTAACATGCGGCCTAAAAAAGTAATTCTCTGCGTAGACGATAACGAACAGGACTTATCGGTCCTCAAGTTCATGCTGGTAACGAATGGTTACCGCGTACTTTCGGCCACCAACGGCCAGGAAGCAATCGCGCTGTTTGGCGAAAACCAAATTGATCTAGTTCTTTCTGACCATGCGATGCCCCAGATGGGCGGCGATCAGCTGGTGCTAAAGCTCAAGCAAATGGCATCTCACGTACCGATGGTGATCCTTGGCGACCCGCAAAAGATGAACGGCCAGATTCACGGTGCCGATGCTCTGCTCGCCAAGAAGACCTGCTCTCCGCAGGAATTGCTGGAGCGCGTGAAGATCATGAGCGCTCGAAAGCGGGGACCTCGTAAGGGAGTGTCGCGCCTGATTAACACGGAATTGGCCGTGGCCTCCTGACATTGACTCGACCGGGTCACAGAGGCGAACGGTTGTTTATCCGAAAGAGTCGTGAGATTGTAATTTCCATGGTGTCTGCGCCACTCGAGTGCACCCTTGACGATCGAGAGTGCCGATGGGCATACTCGCCAACGGTGCTCAGATTGGTGTATCTTCTTCCCCACCAGCGGAAGCAGGCGTTATGGATCTCATTCTTGTTCGTTTTCTTTTTGTTGCCTTGCTGTCGGGTGTTTGTTATTTCCTTCATCCCTTCGGCGTGACGAGTTGGGTAGGAGCGGCTGGCGGGGCGCTGGCTGCATGTGCTGTCATCGTATTTGAACTGCGCGTTCGCGCACTGAGTCTGTGCCGGCTTATAGGGGCGGTTGCCGGAAGCGTGCTCGGCATCTTCGGCGCCGCCCTGTTTTGCCTGGTACTTCGTTCGGCTCCGCTCAGCGGGTCTACATCGGCGGTTGTGCAGATTTTCGTCTTGCTGCTGATGACCTACGTGGGATTGCTGGTGGGTGCAAGCAAAGGCGATCTGATGAATCCCTCAGCGCTGGGAACGCTGTTTGCCGGCGATCGGCCTACCCGCAAGAGCGCGAAGGTTCTCGACACCAGTGTGATCATCGACGGCCGGATTGCGGATATCGCCGAAGCCGGCTTTATCGATGGGATGATGGTGGTTCCGGAGTTCGTTTTGCGGGAACTGCAGATTGTTGCCGACTCCACCGATGGCTCGAAGCGCCAGCGCGGACGTCGCGGGTTGGATATGCTGCAGCGCATGCAGTCCAACACCAACATCCGGGTGCAGATTGTCCCTGATGACTTTCCGTCTATCCGGGAAGTTGACCTGAAGCTGCTGGAACTTGCAAAGAAGTGGGAAGCCAAGGTCGTGACCAATGACTTCAACCTGAACAAGGTCGCCCATCTTCATCACGTTGAGGTTTTGAACATCAACGACCTTGCGAATGCGCTGAAGCCGGTTGTGCTGCCGGGCGAGAAGATGAATGTGCTGATCCTTAAGGAAGGCAAGGAATATAACCAGGGGGTTGGCTACCTGGACGATGGCACCATGGTCGTCGTGGATCACGCGCGCAAGCTGATTGGCCGTGCGGTCGAGATCTCGGTGACCAGTGTGCTGCAGACTGCCAGCGGCAAGATGATCTTCGGCAAGATGGATGAGAACGGAAAGACGGCGGAGCCAACCAAGGCGGGGCCTCTCGAGATCGCGAGATAGGTATCGACACCCGGAAAGGCAGCACACCGCGACGGGGATCAGATCTCGTGAATTTCACTGAACTGAATCACCGGAACAATATCGGTGTACTTCGGAATATCCCCTTGAAGCTGATCGGCAACGGGCAAAAAGGCCGCCGTGAATGCCTCGATCGATTCGCATGTGAACCCGGCAATCGCGGCGAACGGCGCGGGCTGGCCCGGCATTGCTCCGCTGACGCCGATCTCCACTGAGACTGCCTTCACTGCGGAGCCAAGAAGCTTGGCGGCCATCGGCATGTGGACTCGAAGATAATAATCGACATCGAAGCGAGCGCCCGGATTGCCGGGATACAAGATGCTTACTTTGATCATGGATTTCTCATTTTGCCGAACGCCCCGCGGTAATCGATCAGTACTTTTGCACTTTGGGGTCGATTTCGTCGCTCCACGCTAGAATGCCGCCGGCAAGATTTACGACCTGGGTATAGCCGGACTGCTTAAGAAATTCGGCGATCTTCTGCGAGCGCGCGCCGGAACGGCATTGCACCACGATCTCGCGGTCGCGGGGGATCTCGGCGAGGCGCTGGGGGACGTCATTCTGCGGAATCAGCTTTCCGCCGATCTGCGCGATCTGGTACTCGTAGGGCTCGCGTACGTCGAGGATGAAGACATCTTCGCCGCCGTCGATACGCTGCTTGAGGTCCTTCACACTCAACTGCGGAATCCCATTCTTCACGGCCTTCTCCTCTTTTGATTCGGGCACGATGCCGCAGAAGTGCTCGTAGTCGATCAATTCCTTGACGGTGGGGTTATCGCCGCATACCGGGCACTCGGGATTTTTGCGAAGCTTCAATTCGCGAAAGCGCATGCTGAGCGCGTCGACAAGGAGAAGACGGCCGATGAGGGGATTTCCTTTGCCGAGAATGAGCTTGATGACTTCAGTGGCCTGAATTACGCCGACGAGGCCAGGCAGGATCCCCAGAACACCGCCTTCGGCACAACTTGGCACCAGTCCGGGCGGTGGCGGCTCAGGATACAGGCAGCGATAGCACGGGCCGTCTTTAGTGGCAAACACACTGGCCTGGCCCTCGAATCTAAAGATCGATCCGTAGGCGTTGGGCTTGTTGAGCAGTACGCACGCATCGTTGACCAGGTAGCGGGTTGGAAAATTGTCCGTGCCGTCGGCGACGATGTCGTAGTCCTGCAGAATTTCAAGCGCGTTGGCGCTCGACAACATCGTTTCGTGCTTCACGATGTTAAGCGCCGGATTGAGGGCGATAAGTTTTTCGGCAGCAGAGTCCAGCTTCTTGCGGCCGATATCTTTCGTTGAGTGAATGATCTGCCGCTGCAGGTTACTGGCGTCAACCACATCGAAGTCGACCAGTCCGAGCGTGCCGATGCCAGCCGCCGCCAGGTAAAGCGCCAAGGGCGAACCCAGTCCGCCAGTGCCGACGCACAGCACGCGCGCGGCTTTCAGCTTGCGCTGCCCTTCCATGCCTACCTCGGGCAGGATCAAGTGGCGCGAATAGCGCGAGAGGTCGTCGGTGGTGAGTTCAGGGAGCGAGGTGGGTTCGGTTGCTGTGGCCATTATGAATCACTTCTCAATCGTATGAGGATTTGTCCGAGACAGATTGAATTCGAATGCGTGGAGGTAGCTGTTGGAAACGGGGCAGCGCTCGTTCGGGTACAAATACAGGTTAACAAAAATGGAGACGGCACCTGAGGATCAGTGACTGGGATCGGTCAGCCGAGGAGTTCTATTCTTTCTGGAATGAACTGCTTGTCCTCTTCCCTCGTGCCGGAGAGGATAAACGAATTGGTGGCGGCGGCTCTTCCTGCTGCCACTTCGGTGATCGCGTAAGAGCAGCCGAGCCAATGGGCTTCAGCCAGATCCGTCTGCGACCAGATTGCCGGATGATCGGGGTGAGAGTGATAGAAACCGGCGATTTCCAAACCCTTCCTTTGTGCCTCTCGCATGATCCTTACGATTTCTGCAGGTGCAATGGCGTATCGGTTCTGCGGTGAGTCCTTGCGGATGTTGTCGGCTCGAACAGCGAATGTTACTGTCCATCCTTCGGATCCTGCGCTGCCCAACAGCACTCCGCAACACTCGTGCGGATAGGTTTCTTCGCTGTGAGAACGGAGATCGTCATAAACCGACTTTTGGATGCGCATCACGCTCATATTGTGAGCTCCTGCGAGATGGTTGAGCGGAGATTCGCTCAAAACGATTCACGCCACGAGGAGGTCGATTGCGGGGAGCGCTCCTGGTGTGCGAGATTTGAAGAGGAACAGCCCTTACTTAGTTTCGCAAATAGAGACCGAATTATGCCCAGAAAGACCATCCGCCCCAGCTTTGACCAGGTGTTGGAAACCCTTCGCACCCATGGGTTCGCGGTTTCGCCCTTCGCAGGAGTTCCGAAAGGGCAATTGGTGAGCAAGCATGGAGCGGCCGCGATCGTAGTTCCGGCACGCGAAAGCGAAAGCTCGCCGGCTGCATTCGCCGAACACCCTGGAATTCTGGTGAGGGGTGAGGTGGCTCGATTGCTGGACCGGGGTTATCAGAAATTCATTAAAACCTCTCAATATGAATTGCCTGCGACGGCAGACCAATTGCATGCTATTCACGCATTCAGCGAGGAATTGACGCAGCTGACAGGCGGCATCAGCCTATACAACGAATCACTCGGCACAACGAGCGACGTGTATGAGTACGACCGTTTGCGCGGACGGGAAGATGAGGCTCCGGCACTGAAGCAGCCCTGGGAGCTGTCTGACGGCCACTAGCGGCTACCTTCGCGCACAAGCGAGGAGTTGCGGGCGTGGCAGATCATCATTCAGAAAGCGACATCGACAAGAGCCCATTTGTTTCAGGGGAGGGTACCTCAGCGCAGATGTTGCCAGGGGCTCGCGCTTCGCGTCGTCTTCAGCAAAGACTCGGAGTCGATACCAGCGTTGTTCTTCACTTGATAGATCTTGCGGCCGACGTACAGGGCCGAATCATCGACATCAGCGTCGGCGGGTGCCACGTGCTCACGGATCGACCCTTTCCGGTGGGCATCTTTCGGCGTGTGGAGATTGAGTTTCGCATTGAAGGTTTGGCCTTTCGTCTTGGAGGCGTCACGCAGGCAGTCTATGACCCAATCAACGTGGGTGTTCGCTTTCTTGACTTGAGCGACCGCAAGCGTGAACATCTGTTGCAGCTTATTGATGAAATCAAGAAGTCAGAACGAGTATCGGACTAGATGCGGTGAGTTGATCCTTGGATTTTCGGTCGGGTTCCGGGGCAACAAGTGAACCTTCTCCGTCGAACGGTGATTCGTTTAGTCTGGCGCTCGCACGATGCGCATCAGTTCGCCATGGTCGAGCCAGTTGAGACAACACGGGTCACAGCCATCGATTACCACGCTGCCGCCGCCGAGATAGAAATGGGCTTCCATCGCCCGATGGCATTTTGGACAATTGAGCTTCCGACGCAGTTCATCGGGAGCTGCCCTCTTGGGAGTCGCCACGGCATCGCCCTGCTTTGACTTCAACTGCTCAATGAGATCGACGAAAGTCTCCATGGGGATGAGCATGCCCCGACACTTCCTGCATGACTGAAGGCGCACTCCGGTAAGGGTTGCGTTCCAGAGAGGATCACCACAAATGGGACAGGTGAACGGAGATGGGTCTTCGGTGAGACGAACACCTTCATCATCCGGGTCTGCAATGTGGATGTTCTTGCAGTACTCGCATTGCATGTAGTCGCTGCCCGCCGCCAGATGCAACGGGGCTCCGCAGGATGGACAGTTCATTGCGCTCTGCCGCACCCCGGGCAGAACTTCGCACCCTCTGGTATTGCCTTTCCACACTCCATGCAATACCTGACTGCGCCGACGGATGCGGGAGCCGCGATGGGTTTGATCGGTGTCATCATGGCCTGGGCCATCGCCGCACCCGCGCCGATCCCAACGCCCATGCCTGCCGTTCCGCCGGTATTAGCTGCCGCCAGTTCCAATGCCTGGGCCGCTTCAAATTGCGTGTAGCGTCCGATGTCGCCAGCCATACCAACTCCAATTCGTTGATCGATGATTTCCTGCAGGTCGTCGGGCATTGAGATGCTTTCGACGACGAATTGGGTCAGCTCGAGGCCCAGCGCCGAGAAGGTCGGCTTCATCTCTTCCGCAATTTTGGCTCCCAGGGTAGCCTGCTTGGCCGCCATGTCGAGATAGGCGACATCGCTGTTGGCAAAGATGTCTGTCATGCGGGCGACGATGGTGTTGTGCAATTGGCCGTCAAGCTGGGAAGCGTAGAAGGTGTCGCGGGTGCCGCTGATCTGGGTGAAGAAGGTGCGCGGGTCAGAGATGCGATAGGAATAGATGCCGTATCCGCGCAGGCGCACTGCTCCAAATTCCTTGTCGCGAATGGTGATGGGAGTAGCTGTACCCCATTTTTGATTGATCTGCAAACGGGTGGAGAAAAAATATACATCCGACTTGAATGGAGATTCGAAATCCTTGTCCCAGTTCAGCAGATCCGTGAGCACGGGGAGATTGCGTGTCGTGAGCGTATGCAATCCGGGCCCGAAGACATCGGCGACTTTTCCCTCGTTGACGAAGAGCGCGAGTTGCGACTCGCGAACAGTGAGCTGGCCGCCATTCTGAATCTCCATGTCTTCCATGGGATAGCGGTAGGCGAGCATTCCATCTTCCGACTCGTTCCACTGAATGACGTCGATGAACTGCTTGGCAAGGAATTGCTTGAGAGTCACGCGTGCCTCCCCAGGGTTCTGGAAAGCAACTCTAACACGCAACTTATCAAGAATCCGAGAAAAGCTGCGAATCTCCAGTATCGGCAGTAACTTATAACTTCCTGCAATATGTGTGGATTGCGCTATCACAAACTGTGATCAATTGGGGGTGCTGGTACTCTCGGTCGCTTCGAATTTGCACTCCGCGCACTGGCAGATACGCCGCAGATAATCCCACGAATAGATGCCGCCTGAATGGCCGTCTGCCCAGTTGAATTGAAGAGCGTAGCGGCCTACACCGTGCGCACTTGCCGGCTTCGCCGGTGCTGTATACATCGGCAGCAGGGCGGTCGGCTTCGGCTTGGGCTGGCCGACTCTGCGACCCTGTGCTTTACGTTCGTCTATACAGGTAGCGCAGGGGCAGGCATCGCGAAGCCATGCGAAGTTCCACTTGCTCTTGTGGCCATCCTGCCAGTCGATCTCGAGGCCTGTGCCTTCGGTGATTTTCACGCGCACTTTGTCAGGCGTGACGGCGATGCGTGGGAGCGGCCTGTCAGCGACGTCGTTCTGGGCTTGCTCTTCCTTGTTGACGAAGCGAATGCCTTCGTGACTCATGGTTCTATTCTAGTGGACAGTGATCAGTGGACAGTGGTCAGTGGTTTTGCGCGCATCAATTGAGTGAGATGCAGTTTTGCGCAGTGCATTTGACTGGCATTCTGTTGTTTCAACTCTTCACTAAACACTGTTACTGTGCGTTGTTCTGATAAAAGAACCAGGCTGCCATGCCGAGGCCAATGAACACCACGGTTCCGCGCAGAACTGGTTGGGGGATTTTTCGAGCGAGACTCGCGGAAGTGTAGCCGCCGATGGCGCAGGTGATCATAGCCACCAGGCAGTATCGCCACACTACCTGGCCATTGATCACGAAGAGTACGAAGGCGATGCCGTTGGCCATGGTGGTGCAAACGACCTTCAGCGCGTTGATCTCGTTGAGGTCCTGGTACCCGAAGAGCGAGAGCAGCGTAATGATCAAAAAGCCGGCGCCAGCCCCGAAGTAGCCGATATAGAAGCAGACTGCAATAGTGCCCAGAAATACGGCCACCATGTGGGGCCGATGCACTTCACCGCTTCGCGATGGTTGGTTGCGACGGAACTTGCGGCGCTCGAGCCAGCGGGAAACGGGACCGCTGAGCGCGAAGATGACCGCGGCCACCAGAAGCAGCCAGGGCACGAGACGCAGAAATGTCATTTGCGGTGTGTTCAGGAGCACGATCGCACCGCCGGTTCCACCGATGAGACCGGCAATTGCCATGGGGATTGCTACGCGCAGGTTTCTGCGAACGTCTGAGCGGTAGGCCGCGACCGACGTTAGCTGTCCCGGCCACAGGGCAACGGTGTTGGTGGCGTTGGCCTGAATCGGCAGCATCTTCATGCTCAGCATGGCCGGAAACAGCAGAAAAGATCCCCCTCCGGCAACGGCATTCAACAGCCCCGCGAGAAAGGCGGCGATTGTGAGCCAGAGCCAATGCCAATCCATATAGGAAGGGAGGGCGGAAAAAGCGATCATGTGTTTTTGATTCTAAGTGGGCGACCAACCTCTCCTGGGCCACGGGGCCAAGAGCAGGTCGAGATTGGAAGTGATCGCGGGTCTAAAATTAGGGCTTTCGGGCCGAATATCGTTCCGGCACTGCCCTTAAAAGACCGACGATTCGAATTAATACCATTATTATCTTTAGTTTACATGGTTCAAAGATATTAGCGTAAGACACTCATATTTTATGCATCTATTGTGCTATAGTAGCCATCAGATTGAATGAAGGTTCGAGATGCGTAAGGCTCCGAGCCAGATATTCCCAAATCAGTTGGAGGACATAGAATCATGGCAATTAATCGTTGGGATCCCTTTCGTGATGTCGTAGCACTGCAGAATCGGGTAAATTCCCTTTTCCGCGAGATGAATGAGGGCGACAACCCATTGACCACTGCCAGCTTTGTGCCGGCGGTAGACATCTATGAAGACGCCAAGAAGGTTGTTCTGAAACTCGAAGTGCCGGGGATGGAAGAGAAAGACCTGGACATTCGCGTGGAAAACAACACCCTGACCGTCAAGGGCGAGCGCAAACTCGAGAAGGACGAGAAGGAAGAGAACTTTCATCGGATCGAGCGCCGCTACGGAAGCTTTTATCGCGCGTTCACGCTTCCTTCAACGGTGGACACAGAGAACGTGCAGGCTAATTACAATGCCGGCGTTCTGAAGCTGGAACTGAACAAGAAGCCCGAAGCGCAGCCGAAGCAGATCAAGGTGAATGTCGGCGGCCAGAGCAAGCTGGAAGACAAGAAGGAAGAGCGCGAACTGGTCGGCGCCCGGTAAGAAGACCAGTGGTCAGGGATCAGTGGTCAGTGGTCAGTTCCTGGCGTCGAGCTTTCCATCTCGACGTCAGGGTTGGCACTGGCCATTTTTTTTGGGATTAGGCTCGACAATCCTGATCGCGGGCACAAACATAATAGAGGAATATTCGTGTGGCCTGACCATCAGGCCATCGAAGAGAGAAAAGAACTGATCACTGAAACACTGATCACTGGAGCAATGATGGCAATTCGTTGGGAAAAACTGACAGTGAAATCGCAGGAAGCTATGCAGCAGGCGCAAGGGCGCGCGACGGAACTCGGCAATCCCGAGATCCAGCCGGTGCATCTGCTGCTTGCGCTGATTGAGGACCGCGAAGGCGTGATTCCGGCGGTGCTTGAAAAGATCGGTGTTCCCACGGAGCGGCTGGAGAGCAATCTGCACCAGGTCGAGGAGAAACTGCCTCGGGTGCAGGGCAGTACAGCGCAGCCCGGACCCAGCAAGCGCTGACCAAGGTGCTGGAGCAGGCGTTCAAAGAAGCCGCGAATTTCAAGGATGAGTACATTTCGACCGAACATCTGTTGCTGGGGATCGCGCATCAGAAGGGCGACGCGGCGCGCGATGCGTTGCTTGCCGTGGGCGCGACGCATGAAGCGATCCTGCAGGCGCTGACGGCCGTGCGCGGATCGCAGCGCGTGACCGATCAGAATCCCGAAGGCAAGTTTCAGGCGCTGGAGAAATACGCGAAGGATCTGACGGAACTGGCGCGTCGCGGCAAGCTCGATCCGGTGATCGGACGCGACGAGGAAATCCGCCGCGTGATCCAGGTGCTTAGCCGCCGCACGAAAAACAATCCTGTGCTGATTGGCGAGCCGGGCGTGGGCAAGACCGCCATCGTCGAGGGACTTGCGCGGCGCATTGTTTCCGGCGACGTTCCGGAGAGTCTGCGCGACAAGCGCGTGATCTCGCTTGACCTGGGGTCGATGCTGGCCGGCGCGAAGTATCGCGGCGAGTTTGAAGATCGTCTCAAGGCGGTGCTGAAGGAGATCGAAGAGTCGAACGGGCAGATCGTTTTGTTCATCGACGAGCTGCATACGCTGGTGGGCGCAGGAGCGGCCGAGGGCGCGATCGACGCGAGCAACATGCTGAAGCCGCCCCTGGCACGCGGCGAACTGCGGGCTATCGGCGCAACCACGCTGAACGAGTATCGCAAGTACATCGAGAAGGATGCGGCGCTGGAGCGGCGCTTCCAGATTGTGTATGTTGGCGAGCCGAACGTTGAGGATACGATCGCGATTCTGCGCGGCTTGAAGGATCGGTACGAGGCGCACCATAACGTGCGCATCAAGGACTCGGCAATTGTGGCAGCGGCGACGCTGTCGCATCGCTACATCAGCGACCGTTTCCTGCCGGACAAGGCTATCGACCTGGTGGATGAGGCGGCGGCTTCGCTGGCGATCCAGATTGGATCGGTGCCAACGGAGATCGACCAGCTGGAACGGCAGGCGACCTCGCTTGAAATTGAGAAGGCCGCATTGAAACGTGAGACCGACTCGAATAGTCGCGGTCGGTTCGAAGAGGTGGAGCGCGAACTGGCAACTCTCAAGGAGCAGACGACGGCTCTGCGTGCGCGCTGGACAATGGAGCGCGACGCCATCAGCCGGATCAGCGAGCTGAAGAAGAAGATTGAGGCATTGCGGTTCGAGGCTGAGGAGCAGACACGCAAAGGCCAGCTCGATCGAGCGGCGCAGATCCAGTATGGCGAGTTGCCCAAGATGGAAGCCGAACTGAAGCAGTTGAACGCGCTGCAGGATGGCAACTCCAGCGTGACGCGGATGTTGAAAGAAGAAGTCGACGAAGAGGACATCGCCAAGATTGTGAGCAAGTGGACCGGCATTCCGGTTACGAAGATGCTGGAGGGCGAGGTAAACAAACTCGTCCATATGGAAGAGCGTCTGCGCGAGCGTGTGGTTGGACAGGATGCAGCATTGACGATCGTGGCCAATGCGATTCGGCGTTCGCGGGCGGGACTGAGCGATCCGAAGCGGCCGATTGGCTCGTTCATTTTTCTTGGACCGACGGGCGTTGGAAAGACGGAGACGGCGCGCGCGCTGGCGGAGTTTCTGTTTGATGACGAGCAGTCGATGGTGCGCATCGACATGAGCGAGTACATGGAGAAGCATGCGGTGGCGCGGCTGATTGGCGCTCCTCCGGGATACGTCGGATACGACGAGGGCGGGCAGTTGACCGAAGCGGTGCGGCGCAGACCGTACGCGGTGATTCTGTTCGACGAGATCGAGAAGGCGCATCCCGACGTGTTCAACGTGCTGCTGCAGATCATGGACGACGGGCGTTTGACCGACGCGAAGGGTCGCACGGTGGACTTCAAGAACACGGTGCTGATCATGACTTCGAACCTGGGTGCGGCATTTCTGGCGACGGAAGCACTGAAGACAGAGCATGACTTCGACATGGCGCGCGAAAGCGTGATGCGGGTGTTGCGCGAGCACTTCAGGCCGGAGTTTCTGAATCGCGTGGACGACATGGTGATCTTCCGTCCGCTGGGACATGCACAGCTTGAGGCGATTCTCGAATTGCGGTTGGCCGAGGTTGGGAAACTGCTGGAAGACCGGCAGATTTCGCTGGAACTGACGCCGACTGCGCGTGAGCTTATTCTTGCTTCGGGTTCGGATGTCGCCTACGGTGCGCGGCCATTGAAGCGCGCATTGCAACGGATGGTGCAGGATCCGCTGGCGATCAAGATCTCTGAATGGCGAGATTCTGCATGGAGCGCATGTGCGCATCGATGTGGATCGGAAGTCGGATAAGCTGAGCTTTGAGCCGATGGGCCGCGAGGCGATGGCCTAGGGCAGTCAACAGTGGTCAGTGGTCAGTGGTCAGTGGATCCGGCTCTGCGAAAGCAGAGCCGGATTTGTTTCAGAGCCGGCGTGCTGTCCCCCAAAGTTGTTCGCACCGATCCGAATTGCCAGAAGCAGATTCTTCGTTCACTACCCCCAAACTGAAATACGTTTGGGGCCCCGTTCACTCAGAATGACACCGTTGGATTTCGGTCAAGGGTCACCGTGCTCATTTGCCGAGAGCGGATTCGATTGCGGCATGAACCTCGGGTGAGTCGGGAGTTACCGCGGGCTCAAACCGGGCTACAGGATTGCCGTTGCGGTCGAAGAGGAACTTGGTGAAGTTCCACTTGATGTCGCCCGCGAATTTCGGATCTGTGGACTTGTCGGTGAGGAATTGGTAGAGCGGAGTCTTATCGTCGCCGAGGACGGAGACCTTGGACATCATCGGAAAAGTCACGTTGTACTTGCGCGAGCAGAATGTTTTGATCTCCTCATTGGTGCCCGGCTCCTGCTGCGCGAAGTTGTTCGCGGGCACTCCAATGATGACAAAACCGCGGTCTTTGTACTTTTCGTAGAGCGCTTCGAGGCCAGTGTACTGGGGCGTGAATCCGCACTTGCTGGCGACGTTGACCAGCAGAACAACCTTGCCGTTGTAGCTCTTGAGGCTGACGGGCTGGCCGTCGATGGACTTGACGGTAAAGTCGTAGATGCTGTCGGGCGTGGCTGCGAATATTGCAGTGGTTGCCAGAAAGAACATGAGAGCCAGGATTGGTTTGCGCACAGAAATCCTCCTAGAGCGGGGTGAAGTTATGATAACGGCCCGCACCCTGCTGATTGTCAAGAGAATGTAAACCGAGATGCGGCCTCTATCCCCGAATTGCATGGGCCTATTGACGGTTTTGCGGGTCGTTTCGCGTCCCCTGGCATCTATTTGTCAGATGAATATAAGACAACCGGAAGTTCCGTTTTGGATGAGAAAGATAGGGCAGTTGTGGCGGCTGGTTCGTGAGAGCCATGAGCGGCCGCTGGCCGGGGCGCAGACAAAGCCGCCGGAGGTTGGCGCGGATGAAACGGCGATCACGTTTATCGGGCACTCATCTTTTCTGATTCAGACCGGCGGGCTTGCATTGCTTGTCGATCCGGTGTTTGCCACGCGGCTGATTGTTTTGCGGCGGCAACGGCGGGCTGGATTACGCGTGCGGGATCTTCCGCCTATCGATGCGGTGCTGTTGACTCATGCGCACATGGACCACTTGAACAGGCCCTCGCTGCGCGCAATTACGCGCGAGATGAGGCGGCGCGGAGTGGCTGCTCCGCTGGCGATTGTACCGAATGGTGTCGAGGACCTGGTCCGCGATCTTGGATTTGGGCGAGTAGTGTCGATGAAGTGGTGGCAATCGACGGAGTTGGTTGGGCTGCGGCGAGGATCTGCGCTGAGGCATGAGCCGATTCCAATCGAGCAGAGTGGAAGCCAAGTCGGGCGGAGTGGTGCTGAAATGCTTCGCATCACAGCGACGCCTGCGCGGCATTGGGGCGCGCGGATGTTCAAGGACACACACCGGGGTTTTGGGGGATACGTGATTGAATCGGCCAGCGGGCCGAGGATTTATCACTCGGGGGACTCGGCATATTTTGGCGGGTTCGCGGAGATCGGGCGGCGCTTGCGGCCGGAGGTTGCGCTGCTGCCGATTGGCGCCTATTTTCCGGATAGCTATCGCGCGGTGCATACGAGTCCGGAAGAAGCGCTGCAGGCTTTTGTGGATTTGAAGGCCGACGTGATGATTCCGATGCACTACGGGACATTTCGGCTGGGACGCGAACCTATGGATGAGCCGCTGCCGCGGTTGCTGCGGGCCGCTGGGCTCGCGGGTGTGGGCGAGTGTGTTGTGGCGTTGGCGGAGGGTGAGAGTTGGATGGGCGCGGAAGTCACTGGAAGTGAGCGACCTGTATCAGCGGCGGGTGGGCTGGATATCCGGGGCTAAAGCCCACGCTTTTTCTGTGCTATTTATTCAGGGGCCTGAAGGCCACTGCTCCCTCCGATAGTCCGTGTTCTCCCACTCATGATGCGATGAAGCTGCGTCATGAATGGGGCACTACCTGGCATTCAGGAGGCCGGCATCCATTGTCTCTATTACATGAGGCAGTGTTGATACGCAACTCTTCGGTTGCGCGTTGAGAAGAGCAACCGCAGATCGTTCGATGTCGCGGATCGACATCCAGGACGCAGGTAAAAATCGAGTTGAGATCGTGCTTTCCCACCGAAGCTGCGCTTGGATGGAGCACCCTCGTTTCGTGCTGAAACCGAATGTTCAGGGCAGATCCTTCGACTCGCTCCGGTCGCTCAGGATGACACGCTGAACGGGGGATCGAAGAAAGATTGCGTGAAATTTAATCAGAGCTATTGGCGGAGTTCGACTAGCGTGGCGCCTTGGCCGCCTTCGTTTTGAGGGGCTTCGGCAATGGTGGCTACGTGGGGGTGCGACTTGAGGAAGTCGCGGACGCCGCGGCGGAGAATTCCTGCGCCATGGCCGTGGATGATGCGGACGCGCGGGAAGGCCGGCGAGGAAGGCGCGGTCGAGATACTTTTCCAACTCTTCGGTGGCTTCGTCGACGGTGCGGCCGATGAGGTTGATCTCCATGCGCATGTCGTCGGTGTTGGCGCTGGTGACGGTGACGTGAACGCCTTTTTGCTTGCGGGCGGCGGCTAGCGGGTCGGCTTTCTTCTCTTGTCCTGAATCTGCTCCAGAGGTTAGAGGTGCGGAACACTCGTCGCGCTTGACGCGCATCTTGATAGGTCCAAGGGCTACTTCGAAGAGATCCTTTTCGATTTCGCGCTGGACGATGGCGATTTTGTTCATGGACTTGATGCGAACCTGATCGCCGGGGGCGATGTGGCGGAGAACGTGCGGCTGCGCGTTGGTGTCGCCGGTGTCTGCGCCGGTGCGATGGGCGACTACGGTCTGGTTGAAACTCTCTTGAAACTCACGGCGGAGGCGGTTGATGCGGCGCTCGGCTTCCTTGGAGAGCTTTTGCTGGGCGGCGCGGTCTTCGATGGCGCGGACGTTCTCGCGCATCTGGAATTCAAATTCCTTCATCAGCGAGGCGAGCTTGGTTTCGAGTTCGCGGGTGCGGTTGCGCAGCTCTACGTCGCCTTCCCGGGCGAGTTTGGCGCGTTCCTGGTTGAGCGCGTATTGCTGTTCGCGTGCATTTTTCTTTTCGACTTCGAGCGCGGAAAGATCGTCGTGCAGTTTATCGAGGAAGCGGGCGATGTCGACTTGTTGCGAGCCGAGGCGCGCACGAGCGTCGGCAACAATGGTGCGGTTGAGGCCGAGGCGCTCTGCGGTTTGAATGCCAGCGGAGGCGCCGGGAACGCCGAGGCGCAACTGGTAGTTGGGAATGAGAGTGGCTTCATCGACCCCGGCGGCAGCGTTGAGAACTCCGGGCGTGTTGGCGGCGTAGACCTTGAGGGAGGTGTGATGGGTGGAGATGAGCGTCCATGCCTGGCGTGCGAGGAAATGCGCCGCAACAGCTACGGCGAGGGCGGAGCCTTCCTCAGGATCGGTGGCAGAGCCGAGTTCGTCGAGAAGGACGAGAGAACTTGCATCGGCGAGGCGCGAGAGGCGATTGAGGTTGACGATGTGCGCCGAAAATGTGGAGAGCTCGGCCTCGATGGATTGGGCGTCGCCAATGTCGGCCAGGAAAGCAGCGAAGATAGGGAAGCTGGCCGCGGCAGCAGGAATGGGAAGTCCAGCCTGGGCCATCATGGCGAGTAACGCGGTGGTTTTGAGGGTGACGGTTTTGCCGCCCGTGTTGGGTCCGCTGATGATGAGCTGGCGGGCGTCGGCGGTGAGTTCTAACGTGAGCGGGACAATCTTACCTCCGACAGCGCGGAGGTGTTTTTCAAGGAGCGGGTGACGGGCGTTTTCGAGATGCAGGCGATCGTTGCTGAAAGCGGGCTCGACACAATCGAAGTCGCGGGCGAAGCGGGCGCGGGCAAGCAGCGTGTCGACGAGGGCGAGAACGCGGGCGCCTTCTACGAGAGGGGTAGCATAGCCGCCGACCTGGCGGGTGAGGGCTACGAAGATGCGGTGGATCTCTTCCTGCTCTTCTTCGATGAGACGGACTAGTTCATTGTTCTGCTCGATGGTTTCGAGCGGCTCAACGTAGACGGTCTGACCGGAAGAGCTGGCGCCGTGGACTACGCCGGAGACGCGGCGCTTGAGTTCGCTGCGGACAGGGATGACAAAGCGGTCGCCGCGAATGGTGATGAGGTCTTCCTGCGTGGAGCCTTCGACGGAGAGCTTGCGCAGCGCGGCGCGCAGGGACTCTTCGATGGCGCGTTGTTGGCGTTCCTGCTCGCGGCGGATGCGGTTGAGTTCCGGAGATGCGTCGTCGGCAAGGGTGCCGTCGGGCTGGATTTTGCGTTCGATGGATTCGGCTAGCGGCTTTAAGGACGATCCGACGAGCGCGGCGGAGAGATCGGAGAGGCGCGGTAGTTTGCCGGCAACTCGGGCGGGGGGTTCGCGGAGCAGTGCCTGCCAGGCGGCTACATCGTTGGCGAGACGCGCGATGGCTTGAAACTCTGCGGCTTCGAGGGCAGCACCGGGGATTTGTGCCTTGGCGGCGAGCTGGGTGGGGTCAAAGAGTCCACCGAGGGGGATGGAGACTTGCTCATTCAGAAGCAGGCGCAATTCGCCGGTCAGTTGATGCTGGCGCGTGATCCATGACTCGTCGGTGGAGGGGCGGAGGGTGAGGATCGCTTCGCGGCCGACGGGGGATGCGGCGTAGCCGGAGAGGAATGCGAGGAGGGGCTCCCACTCGAGGGCGGCTGTGTCGGCGTTTTCTACCGGGGACGGGATGGGATCGAGAAGGGGCATTGTTCAGTAATTAGTTTAGCGGGATGGGTTGTGCGGCATGCCTACCCATGTCTCAAACGCGAGACATGGGGCACCCAAATTTGTGGCGACGCGGATTCGGGAATCGGAGAGATTACTGCTGGTGTGGGTGGTGGGCGGAGCTGCTCCGCTGCTGGTGCAGAATTGCCTGGCCTTTAGCTGTCGGTGGAGGATTTGGGCGCCGGAGATGGCGTGGATGGAGCTGCGGCTGACGCGGCTGGTTTATCGCTGGACTTGGAGGATTCCGACTTGGTGGCTTCTTTGGATTCGGTGGGCTTGGACTCGCTGGAGGATTCGGATGAGGAGTCGGAACTCCTGGGGGCGTAGTCGTTTATGTACCAGCCGGCGCCCTTGAAATTCAGTCGCGGTGCGGTGAGCGGTCGAATCAGTGTCGCTTTGCCGCACTTGGGGCAGATGGTCTCCGGCTCGGCGGAGAAGTTCTGAATTTTTTCGAATTTGTTGCCGCAGCTTGTGCAGCGATAGGCGTAAAGGGGCAAGGCGGTTCGGCTCTCCGGTAGCGATCGATGTCTCTATCTATTGTAGCGGGGGGGCGGAGATCTCGGTGATCGGCAGTTCTGACATTCCTGAACCCGGGCTGGAAGAGCCTCCCAGGTCTCAGGGGCGAGACCTGGGGCACCCAATTTGAGGGCGATCGAGCCCTTCCTTATTTGTGCGCGGTGACGGGCACGGACGCGGAGTGGTCTTCCCAGGCCAGGGTTATGCTTCCTTTGCCGCCGCCGTTGTCGGTGATGGTGTAAACGAGGTTCTCGACCATCGACGGCGGCTTGCTCATGGTCATCTTGGTTTTGCCCAGGTCTTGCGATCCATCGTAGGCCAGGCCCCACTCGCCGAGTTTCTTGTTGACGATCAGGGTCCAGTTGTCAGGATCGGAGATGTCGACGAAGAGGGTGTAGTCGCCCTTGGGGACCGAGAGATCACCAATCATGAGGTCGGCATCGGTGTGGAGGGTGGTGGCGGAGTTGGCTCCGGCGCGCCACACGGGATAGTGGGGATTGTGGCTGATGAGGCCGTCTTTGGTGAAGATTTTGCCTTCGCGGCCTTTAACGCCGGGCGCGGAGTAGGTGATGCTGATTTCGTGGCCGCCGATGCTGGCCGTGGCCTTGGCCGGTGGGCTCTTGGGCGGGCCGCCCTGCTGGGCGAAAAGACCGGTTGTTGCTAGAAGAAGGGCGGCACAGACGACGAGAGGTTTCATGTGTAATTCTCCTCTGCAGCGGCCTGAAAACAGCGGGTCGCGGCAACGGGAACGATTGTCGCACCAAGGGGTGCGGGTGGGGAAGCTGAAGTGAACCGCCTGCTATGATGCGGCGGAAAGGGATTGCATGGAGCAGACACGCACGGCAGGATCAGCTGGGGGGAAATTCCGCGCGGCGGTAGCGGAAGAGAAGCCACTGCAGGTGGCGGGCGCGATCAACGCGTACACGGCGCGGATGGCGGAGGCTACGGGGTTTCGCGCGCTGTATCTATCGGGCGGCGGGGTGGCGGCGAATTCGCTGGGGATGCCGGACCTGGGCATCAGCACGATGGAAGATGTGCTGACGGATGTGCGGCGGATTACGGAGGTGACGACACTTCCGTTGCTTGTCGACATCGATACCGGTTGGGGCTCGGCGTTCAACATTGCGCGGACGATTCGTGCCATGGTTCGCGCGGGTGCGGGCGCGGTGCACATGGAGGACCAGGTGGGCGCCAAGCGCTGCGGGCATCGGCCGGGGAAAGAGCTTGTGCCGGCGGAGGAGATGGTGGACCGCATCAAGGCGGCGGTGGATGCGCGCACGGATGAAGGCTTTGTGATCATGGCGCGGACGGATGCGCTGGCGGGCGAGGGGCTGAAGGCGGCGATCGAGCGCGCGCAGGCATATGTCGCGGCGGGTGCGGACATGATTTTTGCCGAGGCCGTGACGGAGCTCGAGCAGTACACGGAATTTCGCAAGGCGGTGGGCGTGCCGATCCTGGCGAACATTACGGAGTTTGGGCAGACTCCGCTTTGGACACGCGAGGAACTGGCCGCCGCAGGAGTGGACATCATTCTTTACTGTTGCGCCGCGTACCGGGCGATGAATGCCGCGGCGCTGAGGGTGTACGAGGCCATCCGCACCGGAGGCACGCAGAAGCACGTAGTTCCGTTGATGCAGACGCGGGCCGATTTGTACAAATACCTTGACTACCACGCGTATGAGACGAAACTTGACGACCTGTTTGCGAAGGGCAAAGAGGGTAAGGTATGAGGATCGAAGAAATTTCTCAAAGGCTGAAGCGGAATCGGGTGGTTGGGATGAGATGGAAAATTAGCAGGGGCTGAAGCCCACGCTCACTTCATGCCATGCTGTGGCCCGGCTCAAGCCGTGCCCTTGTTACAAAACCTCTCCAAAGGAGTTTCGCGGCCCCTCAGTGACAACACTTGTGACAGGATGAATTTGGCATGTTGCGAGCAGTGCGGGAAGGTCCCGAATAACTGATGACCGAGTGCGTGGCCGGATGTTTCGGTTTCACCCACCTGGCGTCTCACTTACGGGCTGCAGGCCGAACCTTTCAAAACCTGGTGGCTTCGGTATGGGCTGAAGAGGCTGCGGAAAAATGGTGAAGAACTGGCGAATTTGCCCAAAGAATCTCCCCCAGCGGCTAAAGCCGACAATGATATTGTGCGGTTTACGGCACGGCTGCAGAGTCTGTGTGAGAGGGGCTGTTAGCGGGGGTTTTGCATCGGGTTTCGCTGGGTGGAATGAAATTGATTGGATTGGTGCTTTCTTCAGGGGTCTGTCTGGATGGTCAGTTCGACGTTTTTTTATCCGTGGCGGAACATGCGCGTGATGTTGTGGGCAGTGGCAGCGAAGGTGAACTCGATGCCTACCTTTTCCAATCCGCGCATGCGGAAGGCGCGCATTCCTCGCTGCTCTTTCAGGATTCCGAATACCGGCTCGACCATTCCCTTGCGCCGTGCGTAGATTTTTCTGCCTTCGGGGCTTGGCATTCTCTGCCTCATCTGGAGGAGGCGGGGATGTGAATGAGGCCATTCTGCGGCTGGTGTTCCCAGGTTCAGTTCGCAAGCCAGAAAAGAGTCCGGCACATAGGCTTCGACGCCGCATTGTTCCAGCAGTTCCAGGTTCTGGTTAGTGTAAAAGCCGGAGTCGGCTACGATACGCTCCGGGCGCTGGCCGCAGGTTTTTGTAGTCAGCTCGACCATGGGTATCAGCGTGGCGTTGTCGTTGCCGCGCTGGATCACGCGCTGGGCCACGATGAGGTGATCTTCCGAGACCGATATCTGCGCCGAGTAGCCCAGCACGAAGCCCTTGCTGGTGCGCAGAAAACTGGCGTCCGGATCGGTTGTGGAGCGCTTCCGCGGCTTGTCCAGAGGTTCCAGCGCGGCCGGCATGGGGGTTGCGTCAACCGCTTGGCCAGCAACGTCCAACTGTGTGCCCGCGCCTTCGTTGTTGTCGTCCGCATCGCAGGCCTTCTGCCAACTGCGTACCTTCCGCCGTATCCGGGCCCGCTGCTGACGCTTCTCCAACACGATCTTGTCCGCCGAAGCCGAGGCCTTCACGCGCGTTGTATCCACAGCTACGGTTCCCAACTGCCGCATGCCCATCTTGTGCGCCTGCTCCAGCACTTGTGTAAAACAGTCGTTGATGGCTACCGGATGCCGCTTGCGAAACGCGTTCAGCGCCCAGTAATCGGGCCGCGCTCCGCCGGACAGGTACCGGAAAGCCAGATCTTCGCGGATGCGCTGCTCCAGACGCCGAGAACTGCTCAGTCCCAGGCAATAGCCATACAGCCATACCTTTAACAGAAGCGAAGGGTGGTAGAGTTGGCCACCTTCCACCGCGTAGCTGGCATGGAACCGGCTCAGGTCCAGCCGCTCCACAACCGAATGAACGAAGAAGCAAAGATGGTCCGGTCCAAGAACATCTCGGACACTCGGCGGAAGAAGCTCTGCCTGATCAGGGCAATAAGGCAAATAACGCGACATGCCTACTTGTCCTACAACTCGACAGTGGAAAACAAGTACTCACACAGACTCTGAAGGCATGCCCTTGTTACAAAACAGCGAGTTCGTTGAGGTTTTCACCAGGCTGTGAAGTCGTGCCTTGTTACAAAACAGCGAGTTCGTTGAGGTTTTCACCAGGCTGTAAAGTCGCGCCTTGTTACAAAACAGCGAGTTCGTTGAGGTTTTCACCAGGCTGTGAAGTCGTGCCTTGTTACAAAACAGCGAGTTCGTTGAGTTTTTCACCAGGCTGTGAAGTCGCGCCCCTCCAATGCATTTGTGCAGTTTTAGGCTTTGTTGTGGTGGTGATGGTGGTGGTGATGATGGTGATGCGTAGTCGCGGCAAACGCCGGAGCCGCGAACACGAGGACAAGGAGCACAGCAGCCAAAAGCTTCTTCATGGGGTGAATCTAGCACGATGCCGATTGTGGAAATACTTACGAAGGGCATACGTATCAAGTGAGGAAACGGCTGGTCCCGAGATGCGGTGATTTGGCGTGAGGCGTAAACTAAATGCAACGATGAGCCTATCTGACACTTCCCCCCAGCCGAGCCACAGACGTTACTTTTTTGAAAAATTTGGAATCACGGAGCGGCTGCTTGAGCGCTGCCTTGGTGAAGCACTCTCTGCAGGCGGCGACTATGCCGATCTATATTTTGAGTCCGTAACTTCGACCTCGCTGGGCGTGGACGAGCAGATTGTGAAATCTGCCAGCCAGGGGACGAGCGCCGGGTGCGGGATTCGGGTGCTCTCTGGCGAGCGGACCGGATACGCATACACCGACAATTTGAATCCGGAGAGGCTTTTACATGCTGCGCGAACAGCGGCGCTGATTGCGTCGGGGCCAGCCAAGCAGCCGGTGCAGGGATTTACGGAGACCGAAGGGGCAGACCTTTATCCGGTTCCGCTGGGGGGATTCGACCTGGACCTGGCGGCGCGGCTGGAGCTGATTCTGCGTGCTGACCGGGCAGCGCGGGCGTACGATCCGCGGATTGTGCAGGTGCGTGCGGGATATAGCGAGGAATTGCGACGGATTTTGATTGCAGCTTCGGACGGGGCGTTTGCGAGCGATACGCAGCCGTTGTGCAGGCTGAATGTATTTGTGATTGCCAAGGACGGACCGACGACTACCAAGGGTTCAAGCGGGGCGGGCGGACGGGCGGGACTGGAGCAGTTTGCTGGCTCGAAGAGTCCGGAGCACCTGGCGCAAGAAGCGGCGCGAGGCGCGATTCTGCAGCTTGGGGCGGTGCCGGCGCCGGCTGGAGAGATGCAGGTGGTGCTGGGTCCGGGATGGCCGGGGGTGCTGCTGCATGAGGCTGTTGGGACATGGGCTGGAGGCCGACTTCAATCGCAAGGGAACTTCGGCGTTTACGGGGCTGATCGGGCGGCCGGTGGCCAGCACCAAGGTGACGGTGGTGGATAACGGCACGATGGCCGGCAGACGCGGATCGCTGAATGTGGACGACGAAGGATCGCCGACGCAGGAGACGGTGCTGATCGAGAACGGAATCCTCAAGGGATATCTGACCGACAAGCTTTCGGCGCGGCTGACGGGGACGGCAAACACCGGGTCGGGACGGCGCGAAAGCTACCACTGCATCCCGATGCCGCGCATGACGAATACGTATATGCTGGCGGGCGATGATGCGCCTGAGGACATTCTGCGTTCGGTGAAGCGGGGCTTGTATGCCGTGAATTTTGGCGGCGGACAGGTGGACATCACGAACGGGAAGTTTGTTTTTTCGGCGTCAGAGGCTTATCTGATTGAGGACGGCAAGATTACAGCTCCGGTGAAGGATGCGACGCTGATCGGCAACGGGCCTGAGGCGCTGAAGTACGTGTCCATGGTTGGGAACGATCTGAAGCTCGATGAAGGGATCGGGACCTGCGGCAAGGATGGGCAAAGCGTGCCGGTGGGCGTGGGCATGCCGACGATCAAGCTGGACAAGATGACGGTGGGCGGGACCGGGCGGTAGGAACATCCCGCAGAGGCTAAAGCCTCGCAAATTTTTTCACAGCCGTTGGCACGGCTGAAGCCGTGCCCTTTCAAAGCCGCGAGTCTTCCGTAAACGGTGAATCGCGGTGCGCAATTATTTCTGATGGTTGGATAGCCATTTTGCGGAGCGGGTTTGGGCTGTGGCGAGGTCGGCTGGGTTAAGGTGGCCAGCGACCATGTCGCGGGCTTTCTCCGCATCCTGCTGGTGTGACCCGGACCAGGTTTTTGCGGCGAGATCGAGCCAGACGTAGGACTCTACGAGATTGACGGGGACTCCCTGGCCACTGGCATACATGGAACCGAGGTTGAACTGAGCGCGGGGAAGTCCCTGCTCAGCGGCTTTGGCGTACCACGCGGCCGCCTGGGCGTAATTCTTTTCGACGCCGGTGCCGTTGTCATAGAGCAAACCCAGATTGAACTGGGCGGAGGCGTTTCCCTGCTCGGCGGCGCGGCGGTAGAGGTCGGCGGCCTGGGCGTAATCCTGGGGAACGGCGATGCCCCGTTCGTACAAGGTGCCGAGGTTGTATTGCGCTTCGGGAACGTTCTGCAGGGCTGCCTTGCGAAACCATCCGGCCGCCTCGGCGTAGTCCTGGGGAATGCCTGTGCCGCGATCATAAAGCAAGCCAAGATGCAGTTGGGCGGGGGCATATCCCTGTTCAGCGGCTTTACGGAATAAGGCAGCGGCCCGCGCATCATCTTGCTGGACACCATTGCCGGCCTCGTAGAGAGTGCCGAGATCGTATTGCGCGTGTACCAGTCCCTGGTCGGCGGCTTTCTGGAGCCAGGATGCAGCAGCGGTGTAGTCCTGCGCGACAGAGGTGCCGGAAAGATAGGCTTCTCCCGCGGTGAGTTGGGCCTGCGCATCGCCGGCGTTCGCTTTCTTCAGGAGGGCGGGATCAATTGCCTTCTTCTGCGCGAAAAGCGGAAGGCCCATGAAAACAATGAGGTAGAGAAAAAGAGGCAGGATGCGGCGCGACGTCATAGGGCCTTTCGATAGAACTCAACACGATAGCAAAATTATGCGGGAGCGGGTTGTGATGGACAACCGCCGAATCGACGGCGGGGCGGATGCGCCGTACTGCGCCGGTTTGTTAAGGTGGACCCATGCCGGAAGCTGTTCAACTCTCTGAAGTATCTGCTGTCGATCTCGAGTCTCTCGCCGCCGACGTCGTCGCCATGGCCACCCGCGCCGGCGCCAGCGACGCCGAGGCCGTTGCCCGCGAGGGCGACGAGTTCAGCGTGAACGTGCGCATGGGCCAGGTCGAAACGCTCAAGGAATCCGGCGCGCGCGCCCTCGGCTTGCGTGTCTTTCTCGGCAGGCGCTCTGCCTCGGCCAGCACCAGCGACCTGACGACGGACGGCATCCGCCAGCTGGTCGAAGGCGCAATTGCCCTTTCGGTGACCGAGGAAGATCCCTTCACCGGCATGCCGAAGACGGCGAATACGGCGCCATCGACGCCGACCAGCATCTCTATTTCGACGACGTCTACTCGCTGCCCGACGCCGAGCGCATCGAGTGGGCGCGCCGCGCTGAAGCTGCAGCCTTGGCGCTGACCCGCGCATCACCAACTCCGACGGCGGCAGCTTTGACGCGGCAACCGGGCGCAAGGTGCTCGCCAACTCGCGCGGCTTTGTCGGCAGCTACCGCACCAGCTACGCTGGCGTCTCGGCCGCGCCGCTCGCCGCCGATGACCAACGGCGCCATGCAGCGCGACGGCTGGTGGTCGAGCGCGCGCAGATTCGCCCTTCTCGAGTCACCCGAATCCGTCGGCACAGAAGCAGCGCGCCGCACCGTGCGGCGCCTCGGCGCGCGCCGCGTGCCCACGCAGCAGGTGCCCATCGTGTTTGTCGCCCGAGGTCGCGCGGTCGCTGATCGGGTCAGTCTTTGAGGCTGCCTCGGGCGATGCGATCTGGCGGCATGCTTCCTTTCTCGCCGGGAAAGCTGGGCGAACCGATTCGGGCGGCGACCATCACCATCGTCGACGACAACATGATGCTGCTGCCGACGGGCGTCGGCGGATTCGGCACCTCGCCTTTCGACGGCGAAGGCCTGCCCTCGCGCGCACCGTCGTCGTCGAGAGCGGCGTGCTGCGCAACTACCTGCTCAATACCTATGCGGCGCGCAAGCTCGGGATGAAGTCGACGCACAATGCTTCGCGCGGGCTGGCCGGCACGCCGGGCATCGGCTGCGGCAATTTGTATCTAGAGCCGGGCACGCAGACGCCGGAGGAGATCATCGGCGGCGTGAACGCCGGCTCTACGTGACGAGCCTGATGGGCTTCGGCACCAACATCGTCACCGGCGACTACTCGCGCGGCGCGACCGGGTTGTGGATTGAGAACGGCAGCTGACGCACGCGGTGGAAGAGATCACGATCGCCGGAAACCTCGGCGAGATGCTGCAGAACGTGACGGCAATCGGCAACGACCTGGTGTTTCGCGGATCGGTGGCGTCGCCGACGCTGCGCATCGACGGCATGACGATCGCGGGAGCGTGAAAAGCTGAGCATCGCGTCCGATCTGGGAGCGGAACGATGGACTTGCAATCCGATTCCGTTTGATCCGGCCAATGCCAAAGCTGCGCTGGCCGCAACTTGCCGCAACGCCCGCGGTGTTCGCTCTCTATGGCGCGGACGCAAAGGACGAGCCCTACATCGGGCGCACGCCCAATCTGCGCGGCCGGCTCGAGCGGCTGCTGCAGCCCTCGGCGAAGCATCCGCGGCGTCTGCAGCTCGCCGGCCGCGTGCGTCGCATCGCGTGGCGGCTGACCGGCTCGGACTTCGAGTCGCTTCTCTCCAGTTTGAGCTGCTCGAGGAGGTCTACGGGACGAAGGCCCAGCAAGTTCTGGAGCGGATGCACCTGCGTGCGCCGGCCTTCATCCGCTACCTGGGCGGCAATCCGTATCCGCGCATCGTGGTGACGAACAAGCCCAGCCAGCGCGAAGCCGATTGGGCCTACGGGCCGTTTGCCTCGCGCGCCGCGGCGGAGCGCTTCGCGGACGAAGCGCTGAAGCTGTTTCTGCTGCGCCGCTGCACCGACGATCTCCATCCCGATCCCAGCCACCCCGGCTGTGTCTACTCCGAGATGAAGATGTGCCTCGCGCCCTGCTACAAGGGCTGCACCGACGAGCGCTACGCGGAAGAATCGGCCGCGGTGGAAGACTTTCTCGCCACGCGCGGCGAAAGCAGGCTCGTGGTGCTGCGCGGCGAGCGCGAAGAAGCATCGGCCAATCTCGAATTTGAAAACGCTGCCGCGATGCATGCTCAGGTGCAGAAGGTCGAGGCTGTGCGAGCACTGGCTCCGGAACTGGTGCAGCCGTTGAGCAAACTGCAGGCGGTGATCCTACAGGTCTCGGCAAATTGCGACGAAGTGGCCGTGTTCCTGTTCGAGGCGGTTCGCTGCGCGGGCCGGTCGGGTTTTCGACTCTGGGCATGCGCATTCAGAACGAGCAATCCGGGTCGAGTTCTCTGTTCGCGCAGCCGATGGCAGTGGAGCCGGTGGTGGATGAGACAGGGACAAGGGAACAGGGATTAGGAAATAGGGAGCAGGAAGCAGGGAGTAACAAACAAGAACTCGCGGCTCACGCGAAGATTCCGCGGACGATGCTGGAAGCGCGGATGGAGACGGTGCTGGAGGAGTTGGAGAAGGATAACGGCTGTGCGCCTGCAGCAACGGTGCGGCAGGCGCACCTCGCACTGCTGAAGCGCTGGTACTACAGGCCAGAGGTTAAGCGCGAAGGCGAGATCTGTTTTCCGGATGATGAGGGCCATTGGCCAATCAGGTCAATGCTTCGCAACGTGGGGCGCGTGGCGGCGAAGGCCCTGGCACATGCGCCGCGCACGTAGCAGAATGGCTGACGAAGGTCCGCAGTGATCAAAACACCGAACAGGGCGAAGACGATTCGAGAGATGCTGGTGCCGGGCAGGCGGCTCGATTGCGGGAATGCATGCGAGGTGGCGGCACTGCTCGTGAAGAATCCGCGCAAAGCTGGGCAAGTGGTGGAACGCCTTTGGGACGAGAATGCGGGAGTTGCGAATAGAGCGGCTGATGCCCTAGAACGCGCTTCGAGCAGGCGACCCGAAATCCTTGGGCGATGGGAGGTGTGCTGCTGGACCGGATGCTTGACGCGGAGGAAAACAAGCTGCGCTGGAACCTGGCGCTGATGATCTGGCGATCTCCGTTGAACGAGGTGGACACTGCCCGTGCCGCGGGGGTGCTGCGAACGTGGCTGGACGACAAGAGTTCCATTGTGAAGACCTCCGCCATGCACGGGTTGGCGGGCTTACGCTGTGGGACCGGTCGTTGCTGCCGGAAGTGATGGACATGCTGCGCATCTAAGCCCGGAGCGGGACTCGCAGCTATGCGGTGGATGGGGGCGGATTCTGTTGAAGAGCATGGACAGCGGCAAGGCGCTTCCAGTCGTCACTGGTGAGTTGCCGAGCGGCGTCGATGGCAATGGCAGTAGTCGTGTGGAAACTGCAAGAGCCCTCAGAAAGGTCAGGCGATCGTTGGGCGGCCGCCAAGCCGCGCGGTGATAAACTGGCCGGGCACATTGGAATGCTGCAAACACACATGATTCAGCTGTTTCCGGCCTCAAGATGATTGAACTTTTGCCGCTTACATATGATTGAGCTTTTGCCCTCTATTTTATCGGCTGATTTTGCACACCTCGCGGACGAGGTTGCCGCGGCGGAGCGCGGCGGCGGCACGGTGATCCATGTCGACATCATGGACGGCCACTTCGTGCCCAACATCACCATCGGACCGCCGGTCGTCACCAGCCTGCGCAAGGCGACGAAGCTGCCGCTCGACTGCCACCTGATGATCGAGAATCCCGACGAGTTCATTCCGGCCTTTGCCGATGCGGGGGCCAACTGGGTGAGCGTGCACTACGAGGCTTGCCGGCACCTGCACCGCTCGCTGGAGCTGATCAGGCAGCCACGGCATGGAGCCGGGTGTGGTGCTGAACCCGGCCACGCGCGTGGAGCTGATCCGCGACATCCTGCCGATGGTGCACCACGTGCTGATCATGAGCGTGAATCCCGGCTTCGGGGGGCAGAAGCTTTATTCCGTTCTCGCTGGACAAGATTCGGCATCTGGCCCGGATTGCGGGCCGAACTGGGGCTGCGCATTTAAAATCGAGGTTGACGGCGGCGTGGCTCACGACACGGTTGCCCGGGTCGTCCAAGCAGGTGCGGAGCTACTGGTAGCCGGGAATGCCGTGTTTGGCGCCGGGGACGCCGAACGCGACGCCCTGGATCTTCTGGCTGCGGCCCGCAAAGCCGCTGGTGAGTAAGTTCTTATAAAAGCGAAACCCGCGGCAGCTTCCCCCTGCCGCCAATGAGGTGGTATGAACCGGTTGTCGAGAAGCTTAACTGCGTTGGCGCTGGCATCGCTGCTGCTGTCGGGGGTTGCGTCCCAAGCCAAGGAAAAGAAGCCCAAGCACAAAAAGAACCAGGATTTGAGCGCGAATCCCCTTGCAAACGTGAATTCGAAGCAGCCCGACAAGGAACTATTCGACAAGGCCATGGTTGCCCTGAAAAAGGGACGTTTCGACGTGGCACGGCTCGACCTGCAGACCATGCTCAATACCTATCCTGATTCCGAATACCGGATGCGGCGAAGCTTGCGGTGGGCGACAGCTGG
>CAWDJR010000012.1:0-27085 GCA_963802565.1 uncultured Acidobacteriaceae bacterium
GGGCGAAAGCCCGTCCTTTTATTGGTATTTAGCGGCACGACTAAGCAGCTTGGAAAAAAGTCCGCATTGGACAAGCCAGCATCCCTCAGGGGCTAAAGCCCAACCATCATTTTGTTGGATTTGCGGCCTGGCTGAAGCCATGCCTTGTTACGAAACAGCGAGTTCGTTGAGTTTTTCACCAGGCTGTAAAGTCGTGCCTTGTTACAAAACAGCGAGTTCGTTGAGGTTTTCACCCAGGCTGTGAAGTCGTGCCTTGTTACAAAACAGCGTGTTCGTTGAGGTTTTCACCAGGCTGTGAAGGCGTGCCTTGTTACAAAACAGCGTGTTCGTTGAGGTTTTCACCCAGGCTGTGAAGGCGTGCCTTGTTACAAAACAGCGAGTTCGTTGAGGTTTTCACCAGGCTGTGAAGTCGTGCCTTGTTACAAAACAGCGTGTTCGTTGAGGTTTTCACCAGGCTGTGAAGTCGTGCCTTGTTACAACAGCGAGTTCGTTGAGTTTTTCACCAGGCTGTGAAGTCGCGCCCCTCCAATGCATTTGTGCAGTTTTAGGCTTTGTTGTGGTGGTGATGGTGGTGGTGATGATGGTGATGCGTAGTCGCGGCAAACGCCGGAGCCGCGAACACGAGGACAAGGAGCACAGCAGCCAAAAGCTTCTTCATGGGGTGAATCTAGCACGATGCCGATTGTGGAAATACTTACGAAGGGCATACGTATCAAGTGAGGAAACGGCTGGTCCCGAGATGCGGTGATTTGGCGTGAGGCGTAAACTAAATGCAACGATGAGCCTATCTGACACTTCCCCCCAGCCGAGCCACAGACGTTACTTTTTTGAAAAATTTGGAATCACGGAGCGGCTGCTTGAGCGCTGCCTTGGTGAAGCACTCTCTGCAGGCGGCGACTATGCCGATCTATATTTTGAGTCCGTAACTTCGACCTCGCTGGGCGTGGACGAGCAGATTGTGAAATCTGCCAGCCAGGGGACGAGCGCCGGGTGCGGGATTCGGGTGCTCTCTGGCGAGCGGACCGGCTATGCCTACACCGACAATTTGAATCCGGAGAGGCTTTTACATGCGGCACGAACTGCGGCGCTGATTGCGTCGGGGCCAGCCAAGCAGCCGGTGCAGGGATTTACGGAGACCGAAGGGGCAGACCTTTATCCGGTTCCGCTGGGGGGATTCGACCTGGACCTGGCGGCGCGGCTGGAGCTGATTCTGCGTGCTGACCGGGCGGCGCGGGCGTACGATCCGCGGATTGTGCAGGTGCGTGCGGGATATAGCGAGGAATTGCGACGGATTTTGATTGCAGCTTCGGACGGCGCGTTTGCGAGCGATACGCAGCCGTTGTGCAGGCTGAATGTATTTGTGATTGCCAAGGACGGACCGACGACTACCAAGGGTTCGAGCGGGGCGGGCGGACGGGCGGGACTGGAGCAGTTTGCTGGCTCGAAGAGTCCGGAGCACCTGGCGCAAGAAGCGGCGCGAGGCGCGATTCTGCAGCTTGGGGCGGTGCCGGCGCCGGCTGGAGAGATGCAGGTGGTGCTGGGTCCGGGATGGCCGGGGGTGCTGCTGCATGAGGCTGTGGGACATGGGCTGGAGGCCGACTTCAATCGCAAGGGAACTTCGGCGTTTACGGGGCTGATCGGGCGGCCGGTGGCCAGCACCAAGGTGACGGTGGTGGATAACGGCACGATGGCCGGCAGACGCGGATCGCTGAATGTGGACGACGAAGGATCGCCGACGCAGGAGACGGTGCTGATCGAGAACGGGATCCTCAAGGGATATCTGACCGACAAGCTTTCGGCGCGGCTGACGGGCACGGCGAACACGGGGTCGGGACGGCGCGAAAGCTACCACTGCATCCCGATGCCGCGCATGACGAATACGTATATGCTGGCGGGCGATGATGCGCCTGAGGACATTCTGCGTTCGGTGAAGCGGGGCTTGTATGCCGTGAATTTTGGCGGCGGACAGGTGGACATCACGAACGGGAAGTTTGTTTTCTCGGCGTCAGAGGCTTATCTTGATCGAGGACGGCAAGATTACGGCTCCGGTGAAGGATGCGACGCTGATCGGCAACGGGCCTGAGGCGCTGAAGTACGTGTCCATGGTTGGGAACGATCTGAAGCTCGATGAAGGGATCGGGACCTGCGGCAAGGATGGGCAGAGCGTGCCGGTGGGCGTGGGCATGCCGACGATCAAGCTGGACAAGATGACGGTGGGCGGGACCGGGCGGTAGGAACATCCCGCAGAGGCTAAAGCCTCGCAAATTTTTTCACAGCCGTTGGCACGGCTGAAGCCGTGCCCTTTCAAAGCCGCGAGTCTTCCGTAAACGGTGAATCGCGGTGCGCAATTATTTCTGGTGGTCGGCGAGCCATTTTGCGGAGCGGGTTTGGGCTGTGGCGAGGTCGGCTGGGTTGAGGTGGCCAGCGACCATGTCGCGGGCTTTCTCCGCATCCTGCTGGTGTGACCCGGACCAGGTTTTTGCGGCGAGATCGAGCCAGACGTAGGACTCTACGAGATTGACGGGGACTCCCTGGCCACTGGCGTACATGGAGCCAAGGTTGAACTGGGCACGGGGAAGTCCCTGCTCGGCGGCTTTGGCGTACCACGCGGCCGCCTGGGCGTAATTCTTTTCGACGCCGGTGCCGTTGTCATAGAGCAGGCCGAGATTGAACTGGGCGGAGGCGTTTCCCTGCTCGGCGGCGCGACGGTAGAGGTCGGCGGCCTGGGCGTAATCCTGGGGAACGGCGATGCCCCGTTCGTACAAGGTGCCGAGGTTGTATTGCGCTTCGGGAACGTTCTGCAGGGCTGCCTTGCGAAACCATCCGGCCGCCTGGGCGTAGTCCTGGGGAATGCCTGTGCCGCGATCATAAAGCAAGCCAAGATGCAGTTGGGCGGGGGCATATCCCTGTTCAGCGGCTTTACGGAATAAGGCAGCGGCCCGCGCATCATCTTGCTGGACACCATTGCCGGCCTCGTAGAGAGTGCCGAGATCGTATTGCGCGTGTACCAGTCCCTGGTCGGCGGCTTTCTGGAGCCAGGATGCAGCAGCGGTGTAGTCCTGCGCGACCGAGGTGCCGGAAAGATAGGCTTCTCCCGCGGTGAGTTGGGCCTGCGCATCGCCGGCGTTCGCTTTCTTCAGGAGGGCGGGATCAATTGCCTTCTTCTGCGCGAAAAGCGGAAGGCCCATGAAAACAATGAGGTAGAGAAAAAGGGGCAGGATGCGGCGCGACGTCATAGGGCCTTTCGATAGAACTCAACACGATAGCAAAATTATGCGGGAGCGGGTTGTGATGGACAACCGCCGAATCGACGGCGGGGCGGATGCGCCGTACTGCGCCGGTTTGTTAAGGTGGACCCATGCCGGAAGCTGTTCAACTCTCTGAAGTATCTGCTGTCGATCTTGAGTCTCTTGCAACCGATGTAGTGAAACTTGCCATAAAGGCCGGCGCCAGCGATGCTGAGGTCGTCGTTCGCGAAGGCGATGAGTTCAGCGTGAACGTGCGCATGGGGCAGGTGGAAACGCTGAAGGAGTCGGGCTCGCGTGCACTGGGGTTGAGGGTGTTTCGAGGGAGGCGTTCGGCGTCGGCCTCCACCAGCGATCTGACAGTGGATGGGATACGGCAACTGGTGGAGGGCGCGATGGCCCTGTCTTCGGTGACAGAGGAGGATCCTTTCGTCGGCCTGCCGGAGACGGAGGAGTTCGGCTCGATCAAGGACGATCTCCACCTTTATTTCGAGGATGTGTACTCGCTGCCTGGGGCTGAGCGGATTGAGTGGGCGCGCCGGGCCGAGGCGGCAGCATTGGCGGCGGACCCGCGGATTACGAACTCCGATGGCGGCAGCTTTGACGCGGCAACGGGAAGCAAGGTGCTGGCCAATTCGCGCGGATTTGTGGGGAGCTATCGATCGAGCTATGCGGGTGTGTCGGCAGCTCCGCTGGCACGCGATGAGAATGGGCAGATGCAGCGCGATGGATGGTGGTCGAGCGCCCGGAGAATGGCTAATCTCGAATCACCGGAGTCGGTCGGCAAAGAAGCAGCGCGGCGGACCGTCAGGCGGTTAGGCGCGCGGCGTGTGGCTACGCAGCAGGTGCCGATTGTGTTTTCGCCGGAGGTGGCGCGGTCGCTGATTGGGTCGGTATTCGAGGCTGCGTCTGGCGATGCGATCTGGCGGCATGCTTCCTACCTCGCGGGGAAGCTGGGCGAGCCGATCGGTGCGGCGACGATCACGATCATTGACGACAACATGATGCTGCTGCCGACGGGAGTGGGCGGGTTTGGCAGCTCTCCGTTTGATGGCGAGGGGTTGCCGACTCGGCGGACGGTGGTGGTGGAGGGCGGGGTGCTCCGCAACTACATGTTGAATACCTATGCGGCGCGGAAGCTGGGGATGAAGTCGACGCACAATGCTTCACGCGGGCTGGCGGGGACGCCGGGGATCAGTTGCGGAAATTTGTATCTTGAGCCGGGACAGCAGACGCCGGAGGAGATTATCGGCGGTGTGAAGGCAGGACTGTACGTGACGAGCCTGATGGGGTTTGGCACGAACATTGTGACCGGCGACTACTCGCGCGGCGCGGCGGGATTGTGGATTGAGAACGGGCAATTGACGCATGCGGTGGAGGAGATCACGATCGCCGGACACCTGGGCGAGATGCTGAAGAATGTGACGGCGATCGGGAACGACCTGGTGTTTCGCGGATCGGTGGCGTCGCCTACGCTGCGGATTGATGGGATGACGATTGCGGGTGCGTAAACGGAGCGCGGATTGAGCACTGAAATGCAATCCGTTCCATTCGATCCGGCCGAGGCGAAGGCTGCGCTCTCGCAACTTCCCGCACTCCCCGGCAGTGTTCGCACTCTACGGCGCCGAGGCGAAGGACGAGCCTTACATCGGGCGGACGCCGAATTTGCGCGGGCGGCTGGAGCGGCTGCTGCAGCCTTCGGCGAAACATCCGCGGCGGCTGCAACTGGCGGGGCGGGTGCGGCGGATTTCATGGCGGCTGACGGGATCGGAATTTGAGTCGCTGCTCACGCAGTTTTCGCTGCTCGAAGAGGTATACGGCGCAAAGGCACTGGAGCGGATGCATCTGCGGGCACCGGCATTCGTGCGGTATCTGGGTGGCAATCCGTATCCGCGAATCGTGGTGACGAACAAGCCGAGCCAGCGCGAGGCAGATTGGGCATACGGGCCATTCGCGTCGCGTGCAGCGGCGGAGCGATTTGCTGACGAAGCGCTGAAGTTGTTTCTGCTGCGGCGGTGTACCGACGACTTGAATCCTGATCCCAGCCATCCGGGGTGCGTCTACTCGGAGATGAAGATGTGCCTCGCGCCTTGCTACAAGGGTTGCACCGATGAGCGCTATGCCGAAGAGTCGGCGGCGGTGCAGGATTTTCTGGCAACACGCGGAGAGAGCAAGCTGGTGGTGCTGCGCGCGGAGCGCGATGCTGCTTCTGCCGATCTTGCGTTTGAAGATGCTGCCGCGCTGCATGCGCAGGTGCAGAAGGTGGAGGCGGTGCGAGCACTGGCTCCGGAGCTGGTGCAGCCGTTGAGCAAACTGCGGGCGGTGATTTTGCAGGTCGTCGGCAAATTCTGACGAGGTGGCGGTGTTTCTGTTTGAGCGCGGTTCGCTGCGCGGGCCGGTGGGGTTTTCGACGATTGGAATGCGGATTCAGAACGAGCAGTCGGGGTCGAGTTCGCTGTTCGCGCAGCCGATGGCACTGGAGCCGGTGGTGGAAGAGACAGGGACAAGGGAACAGGGATTAGGAAATAGGGAGCAGGAAGCAGGGAGTAACAAACAAGAACTCGCGGCTCACGCGAAGATTCCGCGGACGATGCTGGAAGCGCGGATGGAGACGGTGCTGGAGGAGTTGGAGAAGGATAACGGCTGTGCGCCTGCAGCAACGGTGCGGCAGGCGCATCTCGCACTGCTGAAGCGCTGGTATTACAGGCCAGAGGTTAAGCGCGAAGGCGAGATCTGTTTTCCGGATGATGAGGGCCATTGGCCAATCAGGTCAATGCTTGCGCAGCGTGGGGCGCGTGGCGGCGAAGGCCCTGGCACATGCGCCGCGCACGTAGCAGAATGGCTGACGAAGGTCCGCAGTGATCAAAACATCGAACAGGGCGAAGACGATTCGAGAGATGCTGGCGCCGGGCAGGCGGCTCGATTGCGGGAATGCATGCGAGGTGGCGGCACTGCTCGTGAAGAATCCGCGCAAAGCTGGGCAAGTGGTGGAATGCCTTTGGGACGAGAATGCGGGAGTTGCGAATCGAGCGGCTGATGCCCTGGAACGCGCTTCGAGCAGGCGACCCGAAATCCTTGGCGCGATGGAAGGGTGCGCTGCTGGACCGGATGCTTGACGCGGAGGAAAACAAGCTGCGCTGGAACCTGGCGCTGATGATCTGGCGATCTCCGTTGAACGAGGTGGACACTGCCCGTGCCGCGGGGGTGCTGCGAACGTGGCTGGACGACAAGAGTTCCATTGTGAAGACCTCCGCCATGCACGGGTTGGCGGGGCTTACGCTGTGGGACCGGTCGTTGCTGCCGGAAGTGATGGACATGCTGCGCATTCTAAGCCGGAGTGGGACTCCAGCTATGCGGGCACGGGGGCGGATTCTGTTGAAGAGCATGGAGAGCGGCAAGGCGCTTCCAGTCGTCACTGGTGAGTTGCCGAGCGGCGTCGATGGCAATGGCAGTAGTCGTGTGGAAACTGCAAGAGCCCTCAGAAAGTTCAGGCGATCGTTGGGCGGCCGCCAAGCCGCGCGGTGATAAACTGGCCGGGCACATTGGAATGCTGCAAACACACATGATTCAGCTGTTTCCGGCCTCAAGATGATTGAACTTTTGCCGCTTACATATGATTGAGCTTTTGCCCTCTATATTATCGGCTGATTTCGCACACCTCGCGGACGAGGTTGCCGCGGCTGAGCGCGGCGGCGGCACGGTCATCCATGTGGACATCATGGACGGGCATTTCGTGCCCAACATCACCATCGGGCCGCCGGTGGTGAAGAGCCTGCGCAAGGCCACCAAGTTGCCGCTCGACTGCCACCTGATGATCGAGAATCCCGACGAGTTCATTCCGGCCTTTGCCGATGCCGGGGCAAACTGGGTGAGCGTGCACTACGAGGCTTGCCGGCACCTGCACCGCTCGCTGGAGTTGATCAGGCACCATGGGATGGAGCCGGGGGTCGTGCTCGAACCCGGCGACGCGGGTGGAGCTGATCCGGGACATCCTGCCGATGGTCCACCATGTGCTGATCATGAGCGTGAATCCCGGATTCGGGGGGCAGAGCTTTATCCCTTTTTCACTGGATAAGATCCGGCATCTGGCCGAATTGCGGACAGAACTGGGGCTGGCATTTAAAATCGAAGTTGACGGCGGGGTGGCTCACGACACGGTCGCCCAGGTCGTCCAAGCAGGAGCGGAGCTATTGGTAGCCGGGAATGCCGTGTTTGGCGCCGGGCAGGCCGAGCGGGATGCCCGCGATCTGCTGGCTGCGGCCCGCAAAGCCGCTGGTGAGTAAGTTCTTATAAAAGCGAAACCCGCGGCAGCTTTCCCCCTGCCGCCAATGAGGTGGTATGAACCGGTTGTCGAGAAGCTTATCTGCGTTGGCGCTGGCATCGCTGCTGCTGTCGGGGGTTGCGGCCCAAGCCAAGGAAAAGAAGCCCAAGCACAAAAAGAACCAGGATTTGAGCGCGAATCCGCTTGCAAACGTGAATTCGAAGCAGCCCGACAAGGAACTATTCGACAAGGCCATGGTTGCCCTGAAAAAGGGACGTTTCGACGTGGCACGGCTCGACCTGCAGACCATGCTCAATACCTATCCTGATTCGGAATACCGGATGCGGGCCAAGCTTGCGGTGGGCGACAGCTGGTTTAAAGAAGGCGGCACCGCGGCACTGACGCAGGCCGAAAGCGAATACAAGGATTTCATCACGTTCTTCCCCAATGCTCCCGAAGCGGCCGAAGCGCAGATGAAGGTGGGCGACATCTACTACCAGCAGATGGAGAAGCCGGACCGCGACTACAACAATGCGCAGGACGCGGAGAAGGAATATCGGGCCATGATCAACATGTTCCCGGACTCTCCGCTGATTCCGCGCGCCAAGCAGAAGCTGCGCGACGTGCAGGAAGTTCTGGCAGAGCGGGAGACGCAGATCGGGCTTTACTACGAAAGCCGCGAGAACTACTCGGCGGCAATTGCCCGGCTGAAGACGGTGGCGGACACCTATCCGCTGTACTCGAGGAGCGACCAGGCGCTGCTGGCGATTGGCGACGCTTATGCGGGCGAAGCGCGTGCCGTGCAGGCGGCCCCGAACCTTAATGGCGCAGTACGTGAACGCTTGCACACGATGTATGAGGAAAAAGCGGCTGCCGCTTATGCCAAAGTGATCACACGCTATCCGATGGCACCTCGCGTTGAAGATGCTCGCGACCGGCTGGTGGCGATGAACCGGCCTGTTCCAGAGCCAACCGACGCCGCGATCGCAGAGAACGATGCCGAACAGAAGAGTATGCAGCCGATTCGCTTCACCAATCGGGCGCTGGATATCATCAAGCGCGGTCCAACGGTTGTAGAGGCTGCGCACGTTGGTGAGCCATCCCTTGAGGATCCAAAGCGGACCCTGGCACCGGATGTGACGAAGGAGAATATCGCGCTGTTCAACGCAGCTGTAAATGAGGGCAAACCTGCAGCGGCCGCAGCGGTGAACCCAACTGGGCCAAACGAGCCGCCACGGAGTGATCAGCCTTCAACGGTTCCGCTTGCTCCACCGGATGGTGGCGGAACCGGCGTGGGCGTCTCAATTGTGGGTGCGCCCAGCGGTGACGCGGGAACGCCGAGCAACTCGCCGGTACCGGCCGGAACACCCGGCGATCCGAACAACGCGCTTGTAAAGCCTGTTGGGCCGACCAATGAGGCTCTGCCCGCGGTGGACAAGCCGACTGAAGCGCCGGACCAGGTAAATGACATCAAGCCCGGCACAGCGCAGACAGCCGCAGCAGATGCCAAGAAGAAGCCCAAGGCAAATCTTGACGAAGAGTCTTCAAGCAAGAAGAAAAAGAAAAAAGGACTGGGCAAGCTGAACCCGTTCTAAAGCGCTCGATTCTGGTACGACCGAGGCCGCATTCCTACCGGGGTGCGGCCTTTTGGTGTTTGGGGTTTGTGAATATTTAATTTGATGCTCCCTGTTCGGGGTAGCGCATATTCCGCATGCTTGCCGGATGGCATGTAATACGCTGGCAGCGTACACTCCACAGCTGAATTTCCTTTTTCGGAATGGAACTGCCATGCAACCTGTCTCACGACGTACTTTTCTTTGTTCCGCTGTAGCTGCCGCAGCGGGACCGGTGATTTTGCGCGGCCGGTATCGGGTTTTTGCTTCGACCACGCGGGAGTATCCCGAGCGGGTTGTGCACCTGATGGAAGAGTCGCTGGTGGTTGATATGTTGAACCAGTTTCTCTACCGGTTCGATCAAAAGGACCTGAAGGAAAAGTGGCTCACGGAGCCGGGGGCATTCACGCAGGCGGATTTCGAGCGCTTTAAGAGCACGGGCGTGAACGTCATCAACTTCGGTGATGGTGCTGACAGCTTTGCAAGCGCGGAAGAACTGTTTGGCAAGTGGAACAGCTTTGTTGCCCTCTATCCGCAATGGCTGATGCGGATCAACAACGCGGCCGACATGGCGCGCGCTCGATCAGCAGGGCAAATTAGGCATTCTGTACGGATTGCAAACCAGCGCGCAGTTCCAGGGCGTGGACGATGTGAACCGATGTTATGGATTAGGCCAGCGTGTTTCGCAGCTCAGCTACAACTTCCGCAGCCTTGTGGCCGATGGCGCATTCGAGCCCAACGATGGCGGTGTAAGCGAATACGGTGGCAAGGTGATTGAGCGCATGAACACGGTGCGCATGGCGGTGGATGTGGGCCATGCGAGCGAGAAGACCAAGCTGGAGGCGCTGGAGATTTCGAAGGCGCCGGTGATTCTCTCGCACGGCAATTGCCGCGCGCTGATCCCCGGCGGTCTTCGTGCGTCGAGCGATGACGCTATCCGCAAGCTGGCCGTCAAAGGCGGGGTGATGGGTATCAGCGACATCGCATTCATGGTGAAGGGCACCGAGCCGGTGAGTATCGACGATGTGGTGGACCACTACGACCACGTGCGAGACCTGGCGGGGATCGAACACGTAGGAGTGGGATCCGATGCTGGAATTGAGAGCAACGATCTTGCTCCGCCCGAGAAACTCAAGTCGATCCTGGCCGGTGCCGATCGTCGCTACCGGGTTCACGGAACCCATGAAGTGGTAGCGGGCATGGAAGGACCGAATCGCATGTGGGAACTGTGTGCAGCGCTGGTGCGGCGAGGATACACAGACGAGCATATCCGCCTGGTGCTGGGCGGGAACTGGGCGCAGGGTTCTGAAAGAGATATGGGGAAGCTGATAAAGTTGAGGCTGGTCCTCTCGCTCGCAACTCTGATGCAGAGACGCCGGCGCAATTCCGGGGGACTCGACTTCTACCTACATGCCCCACGACCTGCCTAAAGCGTACGACCCGACTGCCATTGAAGATCACTGGGCCGAGTACTGGGTCCGCGAGAAGCTGTTTGCCCAGCCGACTCCAAGCGAAGAGGAAAGCAACGACGGCCAGCCCTCCTTTACGATTCTGCTGCCGCCGCCGAATGTGACCGGCAACCTGCACATGGGCCACATGTTCGAGCACACCGAGAGCGACATTCTCATTCGCTGGCATCGCATGCGCGGTGATCGCGTGCTTTGGATTCCGGGGACGGACCATGCCGGCATCGCTACGCAGATGCTGGTGGAGCGCCAGATCACGGCGGAGGGCACGACGCGGCAGCAGATGGGCCGCGAGAAGTTCGTTGAGCGCGTGTGGGAATGGCGACGGCATTATGGCGGGGCGATTCTCGGGCAGATGAAGCGGCTCGGCGCATCTGTCGATTGGAACCGCGAATACTTCACGATGGACGAGCGGCTCTCGGTGGCGGTGCGCGAGGCGTTTGTCCGGCTCTACGAGCAGGGGCTGATTTATCGCGGCGCCTACATTGTGAACTGGTGCCCGCGCTGCCAGACGGCGATCAGCGATCTGGAAGTGGTGTACGACGAGCACAAGGGACACCTGTGGGAGATTCGGTATCCGGTTATCGGCGACGACGGCAAGGATACGGGCGAATTTCTGACGGTTGCGACTACGCGGCCGGAGACGATGCTGGGCGATGTGGCAGTTGCAGTTCATCCAAACGACGAGCGCTACAGGCATCTGCACGGGAAGAAGCTGCGGCTGCCGCTGGTGGGGCGCGAGATTCCGGTGATCACGGACGAGTGGGTGAGTCCGGAGTTTGGCACGGGCGCGGTTAAGGTGACGCCGGCGCACGATCCGAACGACTTTGCGCTGGGACAGCGGCACGATCTGCCGTCGATCAACGTGATGGATGACACGGCGCACATCAACGCTGAAGGCGGAGTGTACGCGGGGCTTGACCGGTTTGTGGCGCGCAAGAAGATTGTGGCGGACCTCGAAGAGATGAGCCTGCTGGCCGGTATCAAGGATCACGTGAACAACGTGGGGCACTGCGACCGTTGCAAGACAGTGGTGGAACCGAGGCTTTCGCTGCAGTGGTTTGTGAAGATTCAGCCGCTGGCGGACAAGGCGATTGCGGCGGTAAAGGAAGGACACATCAAGTTCACGCCGGAGATGTACGGGAAGACGTACCTGAACTGGATGGAGAACATCCACGACTGGTGCATCTCGCGGCAACTGTGGTGGGGACATCGCATACCGGCGTGGCATTGTGCGAGTTTGCCACAAGATCACGGTGGATCGCGAAGATCCGACAAAGTGCGCGCATTGCGGATCAGAGAAGCTCGACGCAGTCGACGGATGTGCTGGATACGTGGTTCTCTTCGGGGCTGCTGCCGGTGTCGGTGTTTGGCTGGCCTAATATCACTGCTGAAAACCGCGCGGACTTTGACGCGTTCTATCCGACTAGCCTGCTGGTCACGGGCTTCGACATTCTGTTTTTCTGGGTAGCTCGCATGATCATGCTGGGCTGCTGGTTTTCGACTGACGTTGAAATGCCGGATGGAAGTCCGCGCCCGCTCTCGGAGTCTGTTCCTTACCGCGAGGTGTACATTCACGCGCTGGTGCGGGATGCAAATCGCGAGAAGATGTCGAAGACCAAGGGGAACGTGGTCGATCCGATCGAAATTGTGAAGCAGTACGGGACGGATGCGGTGCGGTTCACGCTGGCCTCGATGGCTTCGCCGGGGACGGATATTGCGTTCAACGTGGCGCGGACAGAGGGGTACCGCGCGTTCGCCAACAAGATTTGGAATGCGGCTCGGTTCCTGTTTATGAATGTCGACCGGGCGGCAGAGGTCGGGATCAGCGTGGATATGGCGGCGCTGGGCGGGATGCCAATCACCGGATTCGGCGCTCCTCTCGAATCGCGGTGGATTGTTGCCGAATTGACATGCGACGGCCGACCAAGGTTAACGAGGCGCTTGAAAACTATCGCTTCGACGATGCTGCCAACACGATTTACCAGTTCTTCTGGGGTAGCTTCTGCGACTGGTATCTGGAGATCGTGAAGCTTCGGCTGGATTTCTACCGAGACAGCCGACAACAGTCGCGAAAACGAAAGCTGCGCTCACGACGCTCGTCTCTGTCTTTGAGGCATCACTGCGTCTGCTTTCACCTTTCATGCCGTTCCTCACGGAAGAGATTTGGCATGCTGTTTACGATGGCGAATCCACCGGTGAAGTCAATTGCACTTACGAAGTTTCCGCAGAACACAGAAGCCATGGTTGACGAGCCGAGTGTTCGCGGACATGAATCGCTATTGCAGGAACTCATCGTTGAATGTGCGCGCACTGCCGCAAGGAGACTCGATGTTCGAGAAACAGCAAACGGCCGATCTGGCATTCTGGGATGCTGAGTTCCGGGTTGGATCGACGAGATCCTCAGATCAACAATCGTTACAGCGAAAACCTAGCCATCGTCCAGCGTTTGGCACGGGTCCGAGCGTACGGATTTGATGATCAGATCTCGGCAGGGCTTGCCGAAGGCACTCCAAGCCGTCGGCAATTTGATGTGGCGGTGAGTCTACGAGCGCAAGATCGACGTGGCCGCCGAACGCGACAAGCTGATCAAGGAAATTGCGAAGCTACGAAGAAGATCATCGCCAACTCCGATCGGCAACTGAACAATCCGGGGTTTACGGCGAAGGCGCCGGCGCACATTGTTGAGGGCTTGAAGAAGCAGCGAGACGACGCACAACAACTGCTCGACAAACTGCGCAGGGATCTCGATGCCCTGCCGCCTCGCGTGAGCGATGACTGCGAATGGCGTGCGGATGCAGAAGTTGTCTCGAACATTTCAGAGTCCTTGGCGTCGCGGCGCCGCCGACCTCGAAGTCCGCTCTGCACAAGGCTTACCGTGCCGCAGCGAAGCGATGGCATCCGGATCGCTTTGAGAACAACCAACGCGAGCGTTTCGAAGCCGAAGAGCGATTCAAGCGTATTAACGCTGCCTATGTGGCGCTTTGCGAGCATTTCGAGAATCCGACGACAACTCCTCGCGCAGCAGAATTCGTCACGCCGGTGCGAATTCATCCTACGCCAGTCATATCCTTCGGAGACGCGCCGGGCTGCTTCGTCGCCCCGCACTTCCTGCGCGGGTTCGCGAAGCTATCAAAGAGGCACGTGTTGAGAATTCGGATCCTTGGTGGGGTTCATCGACTTATCGACTCGATCGCAGCGGTGTTTAGCAGTTCATTCTTTTGACCAAGCACCGCATGTTCGTTCGCGACGATTCAGGAAATCCTTTCGGTGATCTGGTACTCGGACCTGGGAAGCATCAGGCTCGTTGATCGCAAGGGTGAGAAGCAGGGCGCGTGGCAAAGAATTGCGGAAAAGGTTGCGGGGAAGACGCAGAGATGTTCGCTCCAGATCGATCGACTGGATCTGAGCCGGTTTCGGACGCTCACCGACCGTCCGGATGACAGGGTCAAGAAAGTTGTTTATAACTTTCTACGACAAATGAAATCGAATTGGCAGTCTTAGAGTAAAACCAGAGTTGATGTATCCCCGAATGTATTCTGATAACGGTTGCCGCTCCCTGATGGTCGCGCCAACTTGAATGTAGCGGCCCAGGCGGTTTTACTGGAGCCATCGAAAGAAGAACGAATGGACTGGAAGAGCCACCGCGTAGACGCATTGCTGGAGCAGGCCCTGATCGAGGACCAGGCGGTGAGCGATGCCACGACCAACGTCACCATTGATCAGAACCTGCGCGCCACTGCGTCGATCATTGCGCGGCAGGAGTTGGTGGTGGCGGGGCTGGGCGCGGTGCCGCGGTTTCTGGAGATCTTTGCCCGGCTCGATTCCCGTCCCGCTGCGCACACGAGATTCGATGTGGTGAGCCATCCGGAGATTTTTGACGGGGTCCGCGTGCACAAGGGACAGGTGCTGGCGGTGATTCGACACAACGCACGGGTTTTGCTGAGTTGCGAGCGTGTGATTTTGAACCTGATGCAGCATCTGAGCGGCATCGCGACGCTGACGCGGCAGTACGTAGATGCGATCCAGGGGACGAAAGCGCGGGTGCTGGACACGCGCAAGACCGTGCCGGGATTACGTGCGCTGGAAAAATACGCGGTGCTGTGCGGCGGAGGCACGAATCATAGGCTCGACCTGTCTTCCGGCATCCTGATCAAGAACAATCACATTTCTCTCGGGGGCGGATTGCGCGCGGCGGTGACCAATGCGCTTGAAAAGCGCAAGCCAGGAAACCGCGTGCAGGTGGAAGTGCGCACGGAGGAGCAACTGGAAGACGCGCTTGCATGCGGCGCCGAGGCCATCCTGCTGGATAACATGACGCCGGCGCAGGTGAAGACTTCGGTCGAGCGCATACGCAAGGAAGATCGCTGGATTCCAATCGAAGCTTCGGGCGGAATTGTGCTCGAGAATATTCGCGCCTATGCGGAGGCGGGGCCGGACTTCATCAGCGTGGGCGCGCTTACGCACTCTGCGAAGGCCGCCGACATCTCGATGAGCATTGTTGCGGAGCCGGCGTAGGCGTGTACGATCTTGCCGCGTTGGAGGCTGAGCTCGCCGGCACTATCTTCGCGAGCAAGCTGTATTTCAATTCCGTGACTGCGTCGACGAATACCGATGCACTGACAGCTGCGCGCAATGGAGCTCCGCACGGATCTATCTTCTTTGCCGATGAGCAGACGGCGGGACGCGGACGCGGCGATCATAGTTGGGAGTCGAAAACGGGGGAGGGGCTTTACGTCAGTGTTCTTTTGCGTCCGGATATTCAGCCCGCATATCTGCCGATGATTCCTCTTGCTACCGGACTGGCGGCGGCGCAGGGTGTCAAAATCGCTGCCGGTTTGAACGTTGACATTCGATGGCCCAACGATCTGCTGATTGGCGACCGAAAAACAGGCGGCATTCTCGTGGAATCGAAAACGGATTCAGGGGGTGCGATCTTCGCCATTGTGGGAATCGGAATTAACGTGCATCAGCAGGACTTCGATAGCGACCTGTCTACTGCTGCAACGTCACTGGACATCGAATCGGGCCGCGTCATCAGCCGCCAGACGCTATTGATCGCCCTGCTAAAATCGCTGCAGCAAGAAGTGCGGGGCTGTCCGACCCCGTGGTTGCTGCGGGAATTCCTTCGCGCGTGGCGCAGATGTCTACGTGGATCTGGAACCGTCGGGTCGAGGTACACGGGCCACAATCATGCACGGGTGTTACGGCAGGTCTGGACGCGAACGGTTTTCTGCTGGTGCGCACCGATCATGGAGTTGTGACCGTGCAGACGGGCGGGGTTCGCGCCGCGGAAATTGATTAAGGACGACGATGCTGCTGGCAGTCGATGTTGGAAATACGAATACGGTGCTGGGCCTTTACCGGCTTGACGCTGAGGCGGGAATGCCGCCAAAGGGCGCGGCTATTGCACCGAAGGACAGGTTTGACCTGACCGCGCACTGGCGCCTCACCACGCATCGTACGCAGACAGTGGACGAGTACGGTGTGTTTTTTGTGAAGCTGTTTGAGATGCATGGATTGTCGCCGAGCCAGGTTACGCACATCATCATTTCTTCGGTGGTGCCGCCGCTGGATTCGACGCTGCGGCAGGTTTGCGAGACGTATTTTCACATCGAGCCGCTGTTTGTGGAGCCGGGGATCAAGACGGGGATGCCGGTGCTGGTCGACAATCCGACGGAGCTTGGCGCGGATCGGCTGGCTGATTGCATTGCAGCGATTGAACGCTATGGCGGACCGTGCATCGTGGTGGACTTTGGCACGGCAACGAAGTTTGAAGTGATCTCAGAGAAGGGCGAATACCTGGGCGGTGCGATTGCTCCGGGGCTGGGACTGAGCGCGGAGGCATTGTTTTCGCGGGCGGCGCGCCTGAGCCGCGTGGATATCAAGCGACCGGCGAAGGTGATCGGCACCAACACGGTGGGGCATCTGCAGAGCGGGTTGTATTACGGCTACATCGGGCTGGTCGATGGCATTCTGGAGCGAATTTTTGCGGAGCTTGGACAGAAGCCGCGGGTGATTGCTACGGGCGGGCTGGCGCGGATGGTTGCTGCGGACTCGCATTACATCAGCGAGATCGACGACCTGCTGACGCTCGACGGGCTACGCATTTTGTTCGAACGCAACCGCGTTGCCAAGGTGCGCGGTCGTACACACTGAGAAAGTGGACAGGGATCAGTGGACAGTGGACAGAGAGACCGTGGCAGGCAAATCGCGCTTCTCAGGCAGGCTTACTCCACCGCGATCTGTGTCTTGCCGATTCAATATGGGATGCCGCTCAACCTGATCGCTGTCTACTGAAAACCGTTCACTGATTCTCGTGCAAAACTACTTCAATTATTTTACGGAGATCGAGGAGCGCTTTCAGCAGCGGCGCGGGGCGATCCTTTTGTTGTCTACGCTGGATTGGGCGCTGATCGAGACCTGGCAGGAAGCGGGGATTCCTCTGGAGGCTGTGCTGCGCGGGATTGACACCGCGTTTGACAAGTACGAGTCGCGACAGAAGCGCGGGCGGATGCGGCGGGTGAACGGACTGGCGTGGTGTTCGCAGGCGGTGATGGAAGCTGCGGAGGAGTTGCGCGAGGCAAGCGCAGGTACGGCGGCCGCATCGACAGCGACAGGGGAAACAGGATTTGAGCACGAGCGGGTGGCAATGCACCTGGAGAGTGCTGCGACGGCTCTGGAAGCTTCGACGATTGCGCATGACGCTTGCGCGGCAACTGCAAAGCGGCTGCGGGAACTAGCGGCAGAAGCACGCACTGCATCGACATCGACAACTGCGGCCCGCGAGATGGAGACTTTCGAACGCGTTCTTACAGTGCTCGAGGAAAAGCTGTTCGCTGCGCTCACGGCAGCCGCGCCGGAGGACTTGCTGGTAGCGCTCAAAGAACATGCAGCGCGTGAACTGACGCCTTACCGCAGCAAGATGGGAGCCGTGCAACTGCGCCAGGTCGAGCACCAGTTCGTGCAAAAGCAGTTGCTCGTGCACTATAACCTGCCTCGACTCAGCCTCTTCTATATGAGCCAGCAATGAAGCGCAGACCTCAGAAACCACGCAATGCGGCGCCTTCGCGGAGCGCTCTCGTGGAGATCGAGAAGCCGATATACGGCGGGGCGTTTCTCGCACGCATGGAGGGGAAGGCGACGTTTGTGCCGCTGACGCTTCCGGGCGAGCAGGCACGCGTGCGGATTGTGGAAGAGAAACGCGGCTATGCCGTGGGAGAGCCGGAAGAGATTGTTGCCGCGGCTGACAATCGCGTTGCGCCGGATGCCGGCACTTTGGGATTTGCGGTGGATGCCAGTACCAGCACACCGATTACGTGACCCAACTCAAATTCAAGCAGGCAATTCTTCGCGAGACTCTCGAGCGGGGAGGCGTAACCGCGCCAGAGACGATCAACGTGCTGGCGGGCAATCCGTGGCAGTACCGCAATCGCATTCGCGTTGCTGTTAATGGCGCAGGGCAGGTTGGATACCGTGCGCGACGTTCGCATGATCTGGTTTCGATCAGTGAGTGCCCGATTGCAGCGCCGATTCTGGTAAGGGCTGCGCTGAAGCTGGCTGAAATTGTGAGTGAAAGAAAAACCAATTTGCAGCCGACCGAGATTTCTCTCTTCTGCAATGCGGAGGAGACAGGAATGCTGGCCAGCATCTTTGTTCGCGACTCCGTGGACCGCGGATTTGAGCAGTTTTTCGCGGATTGGAAGCAGAGCGTCCCGGCGCTGATCGGCGCCGAATTGATCAGTGAAGGCCTTGCGGGGCAAGCATCGAATGTCATTGCGCGAACTGGTGCCACGTCGATCACTTATCGCGCCGGCGGCGTTGACTATCGCGTTGATCATGGCGCGTTTTTCCAGGTGAATCGATGGCTTGTCGATGGTCTTGTCGATAGCGTGACGAAGGACCGGCACGGCGAGTTGGCCTGGGACCTCTTCGCCGGTGTCGGCCTGTTTGCGTGCCGACTCCAACAGCATTTCGGACAAGTCATTGCAGTCGAATCCGCGCCTGCGGCGGCGGAAGCTCTTTCGAAGAATCTCGAGGGCACCGCGGGCAGAAATGTGAAAGCGGAGACGTTAGCATTTCTGAAGGGACAGAGCAGAAAATCAAAGCCCGACCTGATTGTCGTCGATCCGCCGCGGGTTGGGCTGGGCGCGGAGGCGACGTCGCTTCTTGCCGCAGTCGAGGCGCCCACAATTATGTACGTATCCTGCGATCCCGCGACGCTGGCGCGGGACCTGCGCATCCTTATCAACTCTGGGTATGCGATCGGTGCCATCACGCTTGCCGACCTCTTTCCGCAGACCTTCCACCTTGAGTCAGTGGTGGAATTGCGGCGATGCTGATAACCTTGCGCCCATAAATATTTCTTAAATCTGGGATTGATGGAAGACGAACCAAGGAACTTCGGGCCTCCTGCACTGCGTCCAGTTTGGACCGGTGTTGGTATTCCTTTGTTTCATGCGGCGTGGCTGTTTGCGCTGGGAATCGTGATCGCACATTTTGTGTGGCTTCGTCCGGCCTACCTGCTGATTGCACTCGCTCCTATTGCACTACTCTGCGCGATTGCCGGCGTGCATTCGCAGCGTGTTGTCTGGCTACCTCTTGCGGCTTTGTGGTGTTTGCTGGGCACATGGTGTGCTGAGATGCAGCCGCAGCCGTCACCCGCGCCCGCAATCGTTGAACTTTCCGACGGACTAATACGTTCTGTTGAGGGCACTATTACGGACGCAGGTCCGGTGCGTGGAGAGCTGGAAGAGAATGTTGGGGAAGCGGACACCTCTGCACCGACACAGCGGCTCGACATTGCCGTATCAAGCGCCGAAGTTGTGACGGATGATGAAGACCTGCAGGCGGCGACGAGCGGTGGGGTGCGGATTACGGTACGCTGGCCCCGAGGAGAGACCGCTGCAACCGGGTTTCATTGCGGAGAGCATATTCGTGCGGATGCCCGGCTTATGCAACCGGAGGTGTACCGCGATCCCGGGGCGTGGAATCGGAAAGAATATTTGCTCGAACAGGGCATTACTTCTACTGCGACAGTACTCGTGGATCGCATACAGGTGCTTGGATCGGCCAACGGAAAGAGCGTGGCTTGCCGAATCTCGTCATGGCAGCACAACGCGAGTGCGCGGATTCTGGCACTTCCCGCGGCGATGCATTGGCTGCCCGCGATAGCGCGACTGAGCGAAGACGACGCGATCATGCTGGCGGCGATGGTGACGGGAGACCGCACATTTCTAACACATTCCTTGCGCGTGGGATTTGAACGGACGGGCTCATTTCACATGCTCGTGGTTTCTGGCTTGCATCTGGGTATTGTTGCCGCCCTGATTTTCTGGATCGCGCGTAGACTCCGGTTGCCGCAAGTTCCAGCGACGCTGCTGACGATTTGCGTGTCGTTTGCTTACGCGCTGTTTACCGGCTTCGCGACACCGGTTCAGCGGTCTCTATGGATGGTCACTCTCTACCTCATAGGCAGATTGATTTATCGCGAACGGAATGTGTTGAACACGGTTGGGTTTGCGTCGCTTGGCCTGCTCGTCATCAGCCCGCGCAGCCTCTTCGAATCGAGCCTGCAGATGACACTTCTTGCTGTTGTTTCGATTGCAGGAGTGGCGGTTCCCCTGCTCGCGAACACGGTGCATCCCTACCTGACTGCCACACGCGACCTTTCGCTTGTCGCTCTTGACGTGAAGCTGCCCCCGCGCCAAGCGGAGTTTCGCGTAATGCTTCGCATGTTTGCGGCGGGTTTGGCGAAGGCAACGAACAGGGTTATCGGATGGAGGATGTTTCCCTGGACGGCGCGGTTTTTGCTTCGATGCGTCGAAGTTCTGGTCGTGTCGAGCATCGTCGAGTTGGCGATGGCTCTGCCGATGGCGGTCTACTTCCATCGCATCACGGTATTTGCCCTGCCCGTGAATATGCTGATTCTGCCGTTACTCGTGATCATGCTGCCGAGCGCGCTGCTGACGCTGATTGCTTCGCTGGTATCGAACTCGGTTGCCCTGGTTCCAGCGGCGGTGACAGCGATGCTGTTGCACCTTGGCGTGGGAATTGTGCATGTGTTTGGGTCGGTTGCGGCCGGCGATTTTCGCGTTCCGGCGCCGCTTCCATTGCAGACTGCAGCGTTTTGTATTCTGCTCGGTATCGCGATCGTACTTTCACGACGAGCTAATGTATCGAACGCAAGTTGGAGCAAAATGGTTGCCAGGCCGTGTGCCTGGATCGCCATGATTGCAGCGGCTGCGGTTGTGGTGATGCCACGGCCTGTCGATCATCCTCATGATGCGCTGCTTGTAGAGGCGATCGATGTGGGACAGGGAGACTCACTGCTGTTGATCACGCCAGATGGGAAGACCATGCTGATGGATGGCGGCGGATTTGGCGGCGGTCCGCAACAGGTATCGCAGGACTTCGACATTGGCGAGGAGGTTGTGTCGCCTGTGCTCTGGTCGCGCGGCATTCGCCATCTGGATGTCGTCGCGCTCAGCCATGCGCATTCCGACCATATGGGAGGATTGCCCAGCGTGCTCAGAAATTTCAGCCCCAACGAATTATGGGTCGGTAACAATCCGCCCGTCCCTGCTTATAAAGCCCTCCTTGATGAAGCTCGCGAAGTGCATACTCGAGTGCGGGCAATGCATGCGGGGGACACGGCTACCCTGGGGAGCGCACAGATCCATGTGCTTGCGCCCCTGGCGAATTACGAGCCTGGTTCTGAGCCCGGCAACAATGACTCGCTGGTCCTCCATGTTTCGTATCGGGCAACTTCTGTGTTGCTGGAGGGAGATGCCGAAGCTCCAATTGAGGGGGGAATGCTTGCAGAGCAGGGGCTGGAAAGCACGCTGCTGAAGGTTGGTCACCATGGGAGCATAACTTCTACCGGTCCGGAGTTTCTAGCGCGTGTGGCGCCACAGTGGGCCGTGATTTCGTGCGGGCTGCGGAATCGTTACGGGCATCCGCGGAAAGAGATTCTGGCAGAATTACAGGCAGCGCATGTGCGCACCTTGTCGACCGATATTGACGGCGCCAGTTGCTTTGAACTTGACGGGCACAATGTGAGAGCCAGCGCGCGGTGCGGGATGCCGAGTCGCTAGCAAGTATTTGCAAAACGCAAATGAACCGTGTCGGTTAGAACCGAACGCGCGCCCCGAATTGAATCTGTCGCTGGCTATAGAAATCGGTTGCGTTGATGTTCAGGGGCTTTCCGAATTCTGTCTGGCCGGTCTTGAGACCTGTGAGGAAATTCAGGCGGGGCAAGCCGCCGTTTACAGTTCCCGACTCGATAGAGTAGCCCGTAGTTTCGAGCTCAGTCACATTCTGATGATTGAAAAGATTGAAGCTCTCCGCGATCAATTCCAACTGACGCATCTGGCCGAGTTCGAATCGCTTGCTCAGACGGAGGTCCGCTTTCCATGTCAACGGATAGCGATAGGTGTTTCGACCAATGCCATACACGCGGTTGTCGCCGCCATAGCCATTCATCCCGGTGCTTAGAGCCACGATAGCGGTGCCGCTTGCATTGAATTCCTTTGCGAGCCCACCACCCGTACGCATCGTATATGGCATGCCGCTGCGGAAATATGCAGTACCGCTCAGCAACCAGCCGTTGGCAATATGGCCGGCTACGTTCTGCAGTTTCCAGCGGGGCTGCAGGATTACGGCAGCGGTAGCGGAGTGCCTCACGTCGAGACCGCTCGTCCCGTACTCCTGGCTAAAGTCGATGGGGTCGAAAACGCTGGGGCCGCCCACCTGGGAGGACTCGTCGGGATTCCAATCCATCGCATGTGCGTAGGTATAGCGGGCACGAAGCGTCAGAGCGCGCGCGCTCCGCGAAATCCGCAGCATGGCCGCCTCGTAGGTTGAATTTGCACGGCTGTAGATTTCGCTCACCTGCTGATAATTCGGATCGAGCCGGCCTGCGAACCCCGTTGGCGATGTGCTGGACGGCCATGATGCGAAAAACGGAACCGTAACTTGTGGCGACTTGATGGGTCCTGAACCATTGCCATCGATTACGGCATACGTTATGGTCTTCGAATATATTGACGGATCGATATTCGCGTCGAAGGTGACCGGAAGCTTGCGACCGAGGCTTGCGACTGCGCTGGCTTCCACTTGAATGCGACCGGGGGCAGCCACTTCAATGGATGCTTCAGCCTGGTGGATTTCGTCGTTGCGGAAGTTCGGCGCGAAGTCTACGGCAGCCGGCTTCACTACGCTGGAAGGCTCGCCTGCCAGGACATACGGAAACGGAGGAGCACCGCCTGCGTTGAGGTTGTCAGTGGGCCGCATGAAGAAGTTGAGATCGCCCTTCAGCGATCCGGTCTGCGTTAGAGCTGTCTCCAGAACTGAATTGCTGGTTCGGCCAAAGTACATACCGTATCCGAATCGTAGGACAGGCCAGTGGCTTTCGCCGGTGCCCCAGGCAAAACCAACGCGTGGACCCCACTGGTTACCGAGCCCCGGCATGTGCGCAGTCAGGGGCAGATCGGGGTTGTGCAAGGCCGCGATCGGCGAAGGAAGCTGTTCGAGTTCCCAGCGCATGGCCAACGTGAAGGCCAAACTCCTCTTCGGCTGCCACTGCGCTGTGGCGTAGCTGGCCCAATCGTTGGTGCTCAACCACCAGTCAGACGGTCCCATGGTTTGCGAGTAATAGGAGTAGCAGGGCAGATAACCAAGGCCGTGGAGCACGCCGGAGGAATCGCGCCACGCTCTGCCGGTCTGATCGCAGTTGTGCTGATCTATCGGATTGAGTTGGCCGTTCAATCCAAAGGCCGAAAAGGCGAGCGCGTCGGAAGCGAAGTCTTCGACGGTGGAGTAGTAATAGGTTCCGGTCTGATTGCGCAACCTGGTGGTTGCATCTGTGTTGTGGGATATTTCAACCCCAGCTTTCACTATCAGATCGCCACGGACCCAGTTGAGCTGTTCCTGCGCCATGTAAAGATGCTCGTCAGGATAACTGCCTTTCCCGAATCGCGCTGGATTGCCGATGGTGAATCCGTTTCGTGAATCCACAACAATCTGCGGAAGCTGTCCCCATGAATTTATATTCAGCGATTGCTCAAATACGGAAGGTGTTTCTGCCGTGGTGCTATACACCTGGTGGCCATAAGAGCCCTGGGTTACTGCCAGGAGGTTCGGGGTTAAGAATGCTTCCCATTTTCCCAACATCCATTGCCGGGTTGCATTTACAACGCCAAAGCTTTGGGTTCCATAGGGTGCCGAGGCACGTGTGAAGCCGCCGCCGGGTGAGTCAAGTCGCGCGTCCGTTGCCTCCAGCGTGAAACGATTTCGTTCGGCAATGCTCCAGTCGATGCGAGCAAAACCGGACAATCGAGACGCGCTGCGCGGTGCGGGACCGAGGATGGCCGCCAGGTTTTCGAGAAGCTTTGAATATGCGCACAGGGCGGCACTAATGGGGTCCGCACTGCTTAGGCCGAGTTGCGCGCTCAGCAATTGCATCTGATCGTTTGCGGGCTGGGCGAAGAAATTGTCGGGATGCTTTACGGTGGCCATTGCAGGGTTGTTGCGTTCATTGCCGTCGAGTGCCATAAACCAGAACAAGCGCGGTTTGCGCAGGACTCCGCCGAGGCCGCCGCCCCACAGCGCTTCGCGATCGTCTGGGGTGTATGGCTCCGGCGTGAATAGCGGAATGGTTGTGGGCGAAGCGGGCGCGGTCTCCCGTATCCACTGGGTGAAGGGATTACGCGCCCCCCAAAGGTTTTGGCGACCGAACATGAAGGCTTGTCCGTGCAAGTGTTCTGTTCCGCTCTGCGCTTCGATATTGGTTTGGCCGGGGTCACCGTGGATGGATACAGAGCCCACGCCTGCGACCTGCAATCCCCGGATTGCCGAATCTCCGGATGCCGGCGTCATCGTGGCGGAGTCGGGATTGTAAGACCGATCTCCGCTTGTAACTGCGAATGCGAGTTGAGTGCGCGCTCCGTCGACAGTGACTTCTGCCGCGACTTCAGAGTTCGAGGAAGGTTTCTGCTGATCGCTGCCGCCGCTTCCCTGTTCCGGTACATCGCGAAGGAAGCTTTGCCAATCGCGACTGGGTAGTGGGAGCGACTGCAGTTGGCTTGCATCAAGCGATTGCGGCGATTGGACGATGGTTGTGCTTTGGATGACTGCGATCTGCGCTGTGTGATTGATGCGGACTTCGAGAAGGGATGCTTGCACCGCGCCGAGTTCGACATTCAGGATCGCGCGGGTCAAGTCGTTTGCCGCAAAATCCAAGACCGGCATTGCAACGGCTGGGTTCACGAATACTGCGGGAATACCGACAGCTGAAAGCTTCAGCATCGGCAGATCATTCGTCGCCCTATTGGACGACGACCCCGCGGAAGGGCCCATTGGTTGCGCCGAATTGGAAATCGAGGGGAGTGACGAAATCGACGTCTTTGGCTCTGAATTGGTCCCGTGGAGAGGCAGCAAGGCGAGCGGCCGGGTTGGCAAGAAGCTTAACGTCGTCGTTGCCGTCATGTTGACCGCGCGGGGGAGAGGAGGTTGCGACGTTTGCAGAGCGCGCAAACGGAGTGCGAGAGATTCATTCACCGGACGAGACGCGTTGTCGTCATCGCTACGACCGGCAACCTTCTGCTTTTCAATTTTGAAATCGAGAGCAGTCTGGATGTGCGTTTCGTGTCCAGAGGCGACGAAAATTCCATCGACCTGGCTGGTACCGCGCGGGCCGGTTGCCGTGAGAGAGTACTCGCCCTCGACCACGCCGCTAAAACGATATTGACCTCCGTGGACTGTCGTGGTCTCCACTTGCGCTCCGGTGGCTGCATTGCGCAAAGTGATCGTCACATTTTCAAGCGGAGATGAATGGATATCGGTCAGTTTCCCATCGAGCGATCCACTGACAGCGGGCGCTCGCTGTGCGCAGGCGCAGATTATCCCGGCGCCGGCGATTATCAGCAGCGCGGCCTTCGCCAGCGGCTTCGTCCACTTTTGCCCTACCATCCAATGACCAGCTTCCGGATGAAGAACCAGTGCATACGGCAAGTTGAAAATCCCGAAAGGGCACCCCAGCGGTGCTGCACCCGAAGCGGGAATCTGCAGTTGCGCGGGTGAATTTTTCCTTGCAGTGAATTTGGCAGCGATTGTACGGAATCTCGAGGAAACAAGGAGGTGACTCCCAACACAGGCCGTGATCCGAAATAGAGACAGCTCTGGGGAGTTTTTGAGGATGGCCAGCCGGGTTCGATAGACTGGGAAGACGGGATGCGCTTTTGGGCGCGCGCCGCAGGTTTCTGACCCAAGAACGCGACCTAAGTTACTGGTGCAAAGCTGATTTATGTTCATTGATGAAGCCAAAATTCGGGTCAAGGCGGGGGATGGCGGGAATGGCTGCATGGCCTTCCGGCGCGAGAAGTTTGTGCCGCGGGGGGGTCCCTCGGGGGGCGATGGAGGTCATGGTGGCGACGTCATCATGGAGTCGTCGCAGCGGCATAATACCCTGATTCACTTCCGCTATAACCCGGAGCACAAGGCGCAGCGCGGCGAACACGGGTTGGGCTCGAACTGCACAGGGCTCGACGGTCACGATATTGTTCTGCAAGTTCCTGTGGGCACAGCGCTTTACGATCAACTGACCGGTGAACTGGTTCACGACTTTTCTGAGCCGGATGAGCGGGTGGTGGTTGCCAAGGGCGGACGGGGGGGGAGGGGTAATCAGCATTTTGCCACCAGCACCCACCAGGCTCCGCGCGAGCATGAGATGGGGCGGGCAGGCGAGGAACGGCTCTATCGGCTGGAACTGAAGCTGTTGGCAGATGTCGGCCTGGTGGGCTATCCCAACGCCGGCAAGTCCACTTTGATTTCTCGCCTTTCTGCTGCCAAGCCGAAGATCGCCGATTACCCGTTTACCACTTTGGAGCCGAATCTCGGCGTGGTCACAGTGGGCGAAGAGCCTAACCGGCAATCCTTCGTGGTGGCCGACATGCCGGGCTTGATCGAAGGCGCACATCTAGGCTCCGGACTCGGAACGCAATTTTTGCGTCATATCGAGCGCACGCGGCTGCTGGTTCACCTGGTCGATGTGTCCGATGCTTCAGGGCGGCCTGATCCGGTGGAAGACTTCAAGGTCATCAACAAGGAGCTGGCCAGTTTTTCACCGAAGGCCGGCGAAGAAGGTGCGGATCAGCATCCATTGGCAGACAAGCCGATGATCGTGGTTGCCACGAAGATCGACGTTGCGAATCCCGAGAAGCTGAAGAAGCTGGCGGCGCATGTAAAACGCCGCAAACTCGAGTTCCATGCCATCTCTGCAGTTACGGGTCAGGGCATCGATGAGCTTAAGTGGGCGATGGCCAAACTGGTGCTGCCGGTGGCTGTGGAAGCTTAGTTGGTTCGGGATAGTGTGTGAATCCCTGGGGCTCGCACATAGATTTATTGGCCTCTTGCGGACGGCCGTCCCAGACTGCTGAAAAAGCCTTGAGAGCATCCCTCAGGGGCTAAAGCCCATGAATTTATTGGCGTCTTGCGGCACGG
>CAWDJR010000013.1:0-101195 GCA_963802565.1 uncultured Acidobacteriaceae bacterium
ACCCATCAGTCGTGTTCGCCATCGCTCGCGACGACCGGTGCCGGCGCTTCCGCGTCGAGGATCGACGCATCTGCCTCCGGGGAGCGAAGCGACGGTGAGTGCAGGGCTGGCATAGCCGAGGAAGCATCGGGCCGGTAGTTGACCGAGACCGTACCCTTCCAAACGAGCCCACCGAGGATCGCAAATATCAAGGACGTCGTTCCGCGAGGATGCCGGAGAATGCGTGCATTCGCCCCCGGGCTTCGTGCGGTCGCTGTTCCGCGACCCGTTCACCAGCTTCACGCGAAGCCAGCCAAGTAGAGCGTGACCCACCCGTTCACGTCGCGGCGACGAGCAGAAGAAAGAGAAGACGCTCAAAAATGCCGACGACTGGTCGGAACGATGGGACACGTTCCTCCTTTCCGCCTGGAAAACGCTGATGGTCGCAATACGCATGAAGCGGCTTCCACACAAGAAACGATGCCACCTGCCCCATCAACAAGGCGACAACGAGACCCGTTCGACTGGGGTGAGAGCGCCATCCGTGAGAAGATACGGCGCGGCCGGGAGGACAGCTGCTCCGGCGGCGACGTATCCGGCGGTGTCGCGCTTCGGCGCCACGGGGAGCGTCGCTATCGCTCAACTCGCCGGCACGCGCCCTCAACCGTCATCGCTTCTTTCTCATTGCACGCGTCTGCGACGAGGTTTCCGTCAGCACCCCCACGACGGGCTCAACGACTCGTCGTTACATCGCAGGTAGCCGTTCGAGCAACACGAGCCGGAGACGCCTCGGGGATGCGAGTAGTACCGCGCCGCGGGTCGTGGCCGGGCAAGTGGCCTGCGGTCGCGGGCCAGAGGACGACGACCAGAGGACGGCGACGATGGACCGCAGTGGGAGCACCGGATCCTTCAGATTACGCCGCTGAACCGCGTAAGGGAAGCCGCCCTATAGCGAAAGACGCGACGTATCGTTGACGGACGGTCCGCAGCCGCGACGCGTCAAAAGCGATCCTAGCCCGCAGACGTGCACGAAACCGGCCGCGATCTCAGGATCGACCCATGGGCGCCATGACGACTCGTCATCGAGTTGAGGAAAACGACTGGGATCGCGGTTGAACGACAGGTGACAGGATGGTCGCGTCGCGTGTTGGCTGATGGACGCCGAGGAGAGCCAAGCATGTGACGAGGTCATACCTGGCTGGTCGAAGCGTCGATCACGGAGCCGTCCGGCTCAACGCGAATCGACCTACCAGCAAAAGACATATGACCTTTATGTCAGTTCATTGCCCGTGAGTTGCCAGCCTACCACTGCGCCATAACCTAGGTATTTACCCAATTGCCTTCCTTGCTTTGCTCCGGCATAAAAGAGTGTGTGACCAATTTCGCCAAAGGAGCTCTTATGGAATCGAGTCTTTGCGCAACGCGTCAGACATACCGTCTAACTGCATTGTTGCTATTGGTCGTCTCAGCTCTTTCAATCCAGCCATCTCGAGCTCAATCGCCGAATGCGCAAGCGCAAGAGACCCAACAGCTAAAGCTCACGCTCGAACAACTCGAGAAATCAATGGCAGATGTGAAGGCTCGGATAAATGCGCTCGAGACGAAGCAGGCGTTGGACAGCGAAGTGGCGTCGTTGAAAGCGGTTGCACCCCCCTCGTCAAACGTCAAGACTTCTTCCGGCGTTATGCCTCTCATAACGGTTAGTAAACCCGCCCCGAAACAAGAACCGCAAGAAGACACCGCCAAGCAGACCATGGAACACGAGATCAAGCCGGCTCCCGTCGGAACTTTTCAAATGTATGGCTTCGCCATGCTCGATGCCGGATACAACTTCGGACAAATCGATCCGAACTGGTTCGACGTCATGCGTCCGACCAAGCTGCCTGGATTCAAGGATCAGTTCGGGCCGAGCGGAAATGTCTTCTTCAGCGTTCGCCAGACACGGTGGGGAGTCAAGACGACTGTTCCAACGGGTTTGGGCGACCTGAAAACAATCTTTGAGTTTGAGCTATTCGGCACCGGTGTGGATGCAGGCCAGACCACATTTCGCCTTCGCCATGCCTGGGGTGAGTTGAAGCAAATCGGCGCAGGGCAAACATGGAGCCCGTTCATGGACCCGGATGTCTTTCCTAATTCAATCGAGTATTGGGGTCCCACCGGGATGGTCTTCTTCCGGAACATCCAGGCGCGTTGGACCCCTTGGCAGAAGGGCGACAGCAACTTCATGATCGCGGCCGAAAAGCCTGGAGCAAGCGCCGACGGCGGAGAGTATGCAGGTCGAATCGAGTTGGCAGGTGTCACCCCCCAATTCACTTTGCCTGATATTTCTGCACACGCGCGTTGGGCGGGCGAAGCGGGGCATATACAGGTTGCAGGCATCTTCAGAAAGATCGGCTGGGTTGATCTGAATGCAACCCCAACACTGAATATCCACGGCACGGTATACGGCTGGGGTATCAACGCGAGCGGCAATGCCAAGTTCGATAAGTCGGATACAGGACGGTTTTCTGTGGTCTACGGGCATGGCATCCAGAACTACATGAACGATGCCCCCATCGACGTCGGCGTCAAAAACAATTTCGGCAATCCCACCAATCCGATCACCGGAGAAGCCCTGCCCGTCCTTGGAATCGTCGCGTTCGACGACCACAATTGGAACGAACGCTTCAGCAGCACTGTCGGGTACTCCTACGAGAACATCTCCAACTCGGCTCAGGAGCTTGGTTCTGATTTTCATCAGGGGCATTACGCGCTCGCCAACCTACTTTATTACCCCACCAAGAACGTCATGATGGGTGGCGAATTTCAGTTCGGCCGGCGTGTGAACTTCTATGACGGATGGAACTACAACGACTACAAGTTGCAGTTCTCCTTCAAATACAACTACGGGAAGACAGTCCCCTACGCAGTGCAATGAGGGGTCGGTAACTGGATTGACCGATCCGCCCAACGTTATGACCTTGAACGCGCGCTACGAAAAGGAGCCCAGAATGATCACAAGAAAGATTTCAACCGCATTGCTCATCGCAGCGACCTGCTTCGGCAGCGTTCTTCCGTATGCGGCGATCGCGCAGCAGAGCAAAAACGTAAGCCCAGTCGCGCCCCGACGAGAGTTGGTCGAAGCTGTAGTACGCGAGGCGTACGAAAAGTTCAAGGGTGATACCGGTGGCAAGAACGCCGACTATATCCCCTATCTCGCGAAGGTGGATTCAAAGTTGTTTGGAATTGCCATTGTCACCACAGACAACCAGGTCTTCGCGGTCGGCGACACTGACTACTCCTTTTCGATCCAATCAATTTCCAAGGTATTCACTCTCGCCCTTGCAATGAATGAACTCGGAGCCGATGAGGTATTCAAAAAGATCGGATCCGAACCTACAGGGCGAGCCTTCAACTCACCCATTGCAGTGGTGGACATGCCTAGCCACACTGGGAATCCGTTCGTCAACGCAGGGGCCATTGCTACAACCAGTCTTATCTCCGGCGCAAATGCAGATGAAAAATGGAGCAAGATTCTTGCCTTCTACGGCAAGGTGGCCGGCGAAAAGTTGGTGCTCATCGACGAGGTGTACAAGTCTGAAGCAGCCACCAATACCGGAAACAAAGCGTTGTCATACCTTCTGGCAAAGTATGACCGCATTTACGCCGATCCGTTTGAGTCCGTCGATATCTACACAAAGCAATGCTCAGTCGGCGTAAACACAAAGGAACTCGCCCACATGGGCGCTACGCTGGCGAACAACGGCGTCAACCCAGCCACCGGTGAGCAGGTGATCAAGCCGGAAGACGTTGCCCACATCCTCAGCACCATGGCCATGGCCGGCCTTTATGACGGCTCCGGCGGATGGGCCTGGAGCGTCGGTTTGCCTGCGAAGAGTGGCGTCGGCGGCGGAATCGTGGCGATCGCTCCTGGCAAAGGCGCCATAGCCGTTTTTGCGCCACCTCTCGACGAGGCCGGAAACAGCGTAAAGGCTCAGAAAGTGATCGACTACGTCTCTGAAAAGCTTAACTACAATCTTTTTTCACCAGGTTCGGTCAGCTTGAAGTAACGCAGCCCTCCGGGGGAAATGCGAGAGATCAGGACAAGCACCATCCATCGCGGCTGATTTTGCAGGCGCTTTAGCTTCGTTCAGGCAGATACGCTTCGCCCGGCAATCCAACAGGAGGACCAACGTGAGGCAGATTGCATTGAAAGCATTCTCGAGTGCCGCAATGTTGTTTACGATCACGTACTTCTGCAGCCTCGCGATGGCACAATCTGCCGATTCTATCGGGCCCAATCCGACGACAAATCCTCCAACAACGGATGAAGTGCTTAGAAAAGTAGATCGCTTGGTCCAGCAAAACGAACAACTCGAGAAACAAAATCGCGCGTTGATGGATCAGATCATCTCAATGCGGCAGGTGCTCGCGAATCGGACAGACGTGGAAAAAGATGCCGTGGAAGCCGAGGTGACAGCGAGAGCGCTGCAGAGCGCAATCGCCGCGGAAACCCAGCCCCAAGTAATCAACGCGTCGTTCGTAAAGCCTCGAACCAAGTCCGAAGCATCGACAGGGTTTCTCAGACCGACGAGACCCGTTGCCGCAGACGGAATGCCTCTGGCATCGACAGGCATGGCGCAAGGCGACGATGGACCAACCAACTGGGGCACGTACAAGACCAACCAGGGATTCAAAGTCGCGGAGACAAAACAAGGCGACCTGAATATCAGCCTGTATTCCTACGCTCGCTACCTGAACCAGAGGGCTATCGAGCCAACCTACACAAGCTATTTCGGCGTCACCACCAACCTTCAGCAGCGCCAGGACTTTCAACTCAATAAGGTGCAGATAAAGTTTCTCGGCTGGATAATGGACCCGAGGTTTCGCTACTTCCTGTATGCGTGGACATCCAATGCCTCGCAAGGCGAAGGCGCGCAGGTAGTACTGGCTGGCAATTTGAATTACACCTTCAACAAGCACATCGCAATTGGCGCGGGGATTTTCTCATTGCCAGGCGTGAGATCGGTCGAAGGCAACTTTCCGTTCTGGCTCGGCGTGGATGCACGCCTGATTGCCGACGAGTACATGCGTCCTTCCTATTCCTCGGGCGTCAAGGCGTCGGGGATGATTACGAAAGGGCTGATCTACCAAAGCATGATCGCCAACAATCTGAGCACGCTTGGCGTGGCTGCCGCTCAGCTTCCCAATTATTTTCAGACCACCGCAAACGCTCTCGTCTGGATGCCGACTACGGGCGAATTCGGCGCAGGCTTTGGCGACTTCGAAGGTCATGAGCACGTGGCAACGCGATTGGCCGGCCACTTTTCATATAGCAAGGAGAATAAACAGAGCCAGCCGGGTACCGATTCTCCCGACAATACTCAGCTCCGGCTCTCCGACGGAAGCATCATCTTTACGCCGAATCTTTTCGGACCAGGGATCGCCGTCAGCGATGCGGTTTACAAGATGGGCGCTATCGACGGAGGAGTCAAGTATCACGGCTATGCGCTCGAGGGGGAGTTCTACCTTCATCGGCTGAGCAATTTCCAAGGGCCCGGTACATCGGTCCTCCGCCCGAACCCCGACCGCGGATACCAGCTTCAGGCTTCGGCGATGGTGTTGCCCCAGACTCTCCAGGGTTATCTCGGAGGCTCGGAAATCATTGGAAACTACGGGCGCCCATGGGACTTTCGAGCGGGGGTGAACTACTTCCCGTACAAGAACAGGGTCGTTCGCTGGAACACCGAATTCCTCTATCTGTATCGATCCCCCGTCGGCTACCCATCTGTTCCATTTCCATTTGGCGGTACAGGGCCAATCTTTAGTTCGACTCTCGAGTTGGCTTTCTAAGGGCAGGAGTCGACACTATCCTGTCGGCTCGAAGATGTTCCCGGAAAGGGAGTGCGCAGATGACGAGGAGTTGCAGGCCTTGGAGCTTGATCCAGGCTACTTCACATGTTGCCATCTCTTTGCTGCTCTCTTGCGCGTTCCTTCCCGCGCAATCCGCTCCTTCGCAGCAATATGAACTCAACGACAGTCACTTTCACCTCACTAACTACATTCAGCAAGGAACTGATATCCACGACTTCCTGAAGATTATGGGTACCAAGGTCGGACGCGTGGCGTTGTTTGGCATACCGTTGCAGCAACAATGGTCATATCAGAACTCCGGTGACTTTGCCCCAACCTACTATCTCCAAACAGACGCGCCGCTGTACTACTACTCATTTACAGATGCCTACATCGCGATGGCATATCGATCGCTCTCGAAAGAGGAACGGGCACGATTCGACCCCATGATCACTGGATTCGATCCTGCTGATATGTATGCAGCCGATCATATTCGCCGCGTGCTCGAGACATTCCCAGGTGTATTCACCGGCATCGGTGAGTTCTCAATTCACAAGGAATTCGTTTCGGCCAAAGTGTCAGGTGAAACAGCGAGCCTGACAAACCCGGCTCTTGACCGCATTCTCGACTTCGCGGGCGAGGTCGGCCTTGTGGTCCTGATACATAACGACATGGATGTGCCGTTTGCAAAGGAAGATTCAGAGCCCGCTTACCTGGAACAGATGAAAGCTCTTTTAGCCAGGCACCCGAAAACAACAATCATTTGGGCTCATATGGGTATGGGCCGAGTGGTCCGGCCAATCAAGAATCATGCTGCTCATGTGGCTGACATTCTGGCGGACCCGAAGTTCAGCCATGTCTACTTCGACATTTCCTGGAACGAGGTTGCCAAATACGTGGTCTCCAGCCCTGAGGCCACTCGAATTGCTTCGGCTCTCATAAGTCAATACCCCGACCGCTTCCTGTTTGGGACTGATGAAGTTGCGCCTTCTAATCAGGATCAGTACTTACGGGTCTATTACCAATATGACCCGCTATGGAAGCTTCTCGACGATGCAACGCGCGCGAAAGTCCTGAAGGGCAATTACGAACGAATCTTTGACGAGGGTCGACAAAAAGTACGGAATTGGGAAGCAGCCAAGGGCTTGTCTATCAAGGCAGCTCAGTGAACGAGAAGGATTGAGTCGCAAATCCTGCTGCCTCAGACCGACGATGGCGCCACCACGAGCTTCGGGTGGACGTTTTGAGATGGACTACTGTGCCCGCGACAACTTGAGCCAGGATGCCCTAAAGAACTAGCCGTAGCAGGCGCAACACTAACTCTTCTAGCGAGAACCTGGTAAGGCCGAGGGGCACAAGCGGTGCCGCGGTTAACGCAGCAAGTCGAATGACGTCCTTGAGTCCGAAGGGGACGGGGCGCATCTGGCTGACAACAGCATAGCTATTTCCCATATCGGCCAGAGACTGAATATCGGCGGACCCTAGAAGATCGTCAGGTGATGACGACGCATTTCCGAGCACCCATTTTCCCTCAAATCCCAGGACGTAGCGGCTAGCAAGTCGCCCATAATCGGCCGCACCCTTTAGTTTCGCGCGCACGAGTTGCGGAGTAAACATCGTGAGCGGACCAAGAACGAATATCACCCAGAAGCCGATAAGACCGATGGCTTCCGTTCGAAAGGACGCTAAGCTCTCGCCACCGTATAGCACGCGATTGGCAATCAGACCTGCGAGCATGGCACCTTGGGCACAAAGAACAGGACCGAAAGCATAGGAGTTTTTCCCGAGAAAAGCGATACCTCCGGCTCGGTCGGGATGGGTGGCAACGAGGTGCAGCCTCAACTTCGAAATTTGCCAAAGGAATCGAAACCAGATAAGTAGTCGTAGGTACCACCGCAACAGGATGAACTGGAAAATTGGAATGCTCACGTAGGCATTCCAATCGCCAGCAGGAGTGAGGTGCAAACGTGCACCCTCGGGTGCCGAGTACCAGCTGGAAGTACCCAACGCAATCTGACTTCGCCAAAGCCAAGGTCCGACGCACCAGACCAAAACAAGCAATCCCAGCTCTAGAGAAATGGAATTGCGCAAGCGCATCGCCGAAACGACTGCGGCATTGAATTTCGGTACCTCATCGACGACAACGATGCCACGATTGACGAAGCTACGAATTGCCGGGCTGAGCCACAAATGAACGACTAGTTCGGCGGCAATAAGCACCGGCAACGCAATCAGAAAGCGGACATGGATCTCGACGTCGCGGAGGAATGGAAGAGTTACACCACTTAATGCATGCCCGTCCCGTGATGACAAGATCAGGAGCGGTAGCCACGCGATCAGCGGGAGCACGATGATACGACGATGCAAGAGTTCCAGTTCATCCCCGGATAGATACGTCCGCCTGAAGAGTTGAAAGAGCGGACCACCCCGGACCAAAGAGAACTCAGACGGTTCTTGGAGTATTTCGCGGTCGCTCATAGTACCTCCTGGCGTTCAATTGACGGTGTAACCGCGTGAAACCGACTGCTACGTAGCTCTGCGCCAATCTTTCTCGATAACCTCCCCAGACATAACTCCCGGCCGGAAGCTTCAGGCTGATTGGTTCTGATTAGCAATCGAGACATTTCATCGGAGCAAGGATCTCCACTATGTCCCCCCGAAAAGGAAGCTCATACTCCTTCGGCCGTGACTTGTGTTTGTTGGAATAGATCAGGGAGAACTGCAGACTCAGTTGCCATTTTGTGAGGAGTTGACCCAATGGTATTACCACGCTGCAATATAGCCTGATGTTCGAGTCCACATCATGGTTACGGATGCTGAAGGTCCTCCCAGCGTTGCGGGCGGAGGTACTGACCTATTTCAATCTTCTGGCCTGTACATGCACGGCCACAACTAGGGAAATCCCTAGTTGTTCTTCATTTCACGAGAGAGTACGGTCGGGTCGATGCATATTGGCCGCGCCCTCCATCGGGCACACACGCTGCGAACAGGAAATGAAGGCATTTCTCCTGTAACCAAAAGGGCTCTAAGGTTTGCCAATAGAAATCTCGATTCTGGTTGGTCAGGTTCTTAGTCTGCAGACATCGAGCCGCATCGTCTTTCGACTTAGGGAAGATGGTACGCGCTATACGCCCAGGTGCCGACATTCAATAAAGTTTCAAAGCGCGGGAAGTGAATGAAGACCGTGTCTAGCGAAACGCCGAAGAATCGGGATATTCCACTACTGGCTGGCTTGAATCCATCCGAGATAGCGGATGTATTGGCTCAGGGACGAACTCTAGAAATCGAACCTAAGACGCGCATCTGTACTGGCGGGGATAAAGCAGAACACATCTTCGTGTTGTTAAGCGGAACTGTGAAATACAGTTGGTTGACAGCCAAAGGGGAAGAAATAATTCTTCGCCTATTCGCGCCTTGCGAAAGCTTTGGCTTTGCAACGCTTCTACCGGACCCGCTGTACTATTTGGGCACAGCTGAGGCACTATCAGCGTGCACGTTGCGCGTCTGGAATCACGACGAGATGTCCCGACTCTGTGGCCGCTATAACCAAATCAATACGAACGCGTTGCGTATTGCTCTCCAACTCCTCGAAGCAGTTTCCGACCGCCACTGCAACCTATTTGACGGCAGTGCAAGTCGTCGCGTGGCACGTGCCCTTCTCGACATTGGCCACCGAAGTGGCGAGATCCACTCTCAAGGAATCGATGTTCACATTACCAATGAACAACTAGCATCCTTAGCCGATGTAAGCCGATACACTGTCAGCCGGGTACTAAGCGGCTGGAACAAGGCGGGAGTCGTCACCAAGGAGCGTGAGAAAGTCCGCATCCATTCGCCTGAAGACCTCTTGTCCTGAGCTCAACTGGAAGATCGTTCGCTCATTGATTCTGGGGCACGAAATAGTGATCATCCGAATCTTTGGCGGACTCGCAGCATTACGAAGGTAGACGAATTGCCGAAACCTGATTCTAATGGACATCGACCTTCCCTCCCCGGGCTTCGCCCTATGCAACACGCTCAAGCTTCCTCCCAGACCGTCGACCAACCTCAGACTGGGATTTTCAAACAGCAATACCTCCGAATTTTAAGTTGTAACTGACAGCATGCCTTTGCCCGCGTGCGAAGTCCGGTGCGTGAAGGCGCTAACTTGCACGACTGACATGCACTTGCTGGTGAAGTCGCGACTGCGCCGCGGTACCGTGAACCACACGAACAAAGCGGCGCGGTTGCTTTGGACCATGCGCGTGAAGCCAGCCGGGTGCCATGGGTTCGTCCTTACGTTACTCATCGTTCAAATCCCGGGGATTACCCGGATATTTCCTGTTCCTAATAAATTGATACACGGATATAATTCAATCCAAGATTCTCAAAACTTAAATGTAAAAACTGACTGCGCTGGCCGAAGGGCCTCGTAACCCTTGTTCTATCCCGGCCACGTTTCCGCGGGAAGGCACCACAGGCAGGCGCAATACAGAAAAGGGGATGCGTGGACGACCCAATCGTAGAAATCCTTGCATGGCTGTTCGTAAAGACAGACGAAGAAATCCTGGTGGAGGCGGAGGTCTCGACCTTGCATTCCATGTTCATGGCTGAAGACACGCGGCCGGAGCGCGCCGAGCTCAACGGTTAGAAAGCCAATCGCTCACGCTTCTGAAGCTCGATTCTGACGAAAGCGGTGTGTTCGAGCTCGGATGAGATTCGACTCGCTCGAATGTCTGCTCAGCGCCTAAACGCGGCAACTCTCTGCCTAATGCGGCAAAATGTGATTGGCTCTTGGTCCAATTGATTCGCCCTGCCAATTACAAAAATGACAGTGAAGCGTAAGTAGATTCTAGTGCGCAATCCGTTGCGTGTGTTGTGTGCCAGATTTGCCTTGAGACATACGCTGCAAATGTGCCGAAGGCGTCTTTAACCAAAGATCTCGGCAAGATTTTCCTGCAAAGCCTAATCCTCGTCAAAGCAATCGCTACTCGCGTGTTGCGCCCTCTGCTCTATGCCTCTTGCAGTGACAGCTTTCTGAATTGCTGCTGGATATCCATTGATTGTCCTGGAGCAATCAACTGATTGACCCAAAGCAACGACACGCCTCTGCGGTTATTGCGAACATTGATCTACATTATCAAATCGCAGAAGATCCCATGTTCCCGCACATACTCCTCCTCGACCGACTTCGGTCCTTATACGCAACCCCCGTGCGGATGGGTTCCAGAGTGAGGCTTCTCAAGATGGCAAGTAGCAAGGGCTTTATGAATCGTTTTTGGTGCTGGATCAAAGAACAGATTGTCCAGGAAGTACCGGAAGACATTGCAGCTTGCGAGTTTGACTGCCGGTGCGTGTCCGAGTGCCGTAAGAATCAATGCCCTCCAGGTGATTCGAGGGTGCACCAAAGACATTTGCATGGGGTTGTGTGCTACGTCAGCAGTGCCATCTCCGCATCCGAGGCCGAGCTCCCGAAGCGACAGTTTGACACCGAGGAAGCTCACGGCGTCTCCTGAGTCCCGTCCCGGTAGATTTCGTCACCGAAGGTTTGACACCCTCATGAGCCGTAACTACCCTTGTCGCTGTTCTCTTTCAAGGAAGCTGAACTCGGACACGCGTCGCCGACGAACGCTGCTTGAAGATTTTCTCTTCGAGCGGATCGTGAAGGGATTGATACGCGACGCCGAGTAGCTCTGCATCTGCAGTATCACCGCTGAGTTCCCAAATCATAACGCCGCCAAGGTGCTGATGCGACGCGTAGCTTGCTTTGAAGCGGACTGAAGTGGGATCTTCATAGGTCCAGAATGTTCGCCCGTCGAAGAGCCACGGCGCCTGCGATCGCTCGTCTCGGTATATTGCGAAGTTGGGAGCCACGCTTTGTATGTGGTTGTACGGACGGTCCTCGGTGATCGGACGGCCAGATTGGAAGAGACCTCCGTTGGCCACCTTGACGTCGGTCCAGCTGTAACCATAGAAGGGCAGCCCCATCAGCAGCTTCTCTCGGGGCACGCCGGCAGCCTCGTAGCTGGCAATACTGAGCTCGATACTGTGCGGATGCTCAGGGTCTGGAGAGAAAAGAGGAGCCAACAATCCGGTGGTCGGACTCCACGGACCCGCGTAATCGTAGTTCATCACGCCGACCTCATCGACGAGGGGAGCGATTGCTGCGAAATCCGTGCCGGAGAGTGTCTGCGGAGATTCAGCCACCGCGATCGAGAGCAGCGATCCGGGCCGCACGGCGTTCATCTGTCGACGAAACTCCTGCAATAACGCGCGAAAGTTGCCGGCGTCCTTCTCGAGCGGAGATTCCCAGTCAATGTCGAACCCGTCAAAGATACCTGGCTTCCGGATGCCGTGAGAAAAATGCCCGCGTAAGAACATGTCAACGCAGGAGGCAACGAACGCCGCGCGATTTTCGGCTTGTGCGTCCTGCGCAAAATCCCTGGGATCACCCTCAAGGGATATCAGGATCTTCAGGCGAGGGTATTGCCGCTTCAGCTCCTGCAGCTGGTGAAAATATCCGCGAAACCGGGAGCGCGCGCGATCAGGTTTACCGTTGACGCTGTTCTGGCGAGCGAATCTCTTGTCGAGATCGGCGCTGGGCTCGGCCAGGGAGCAACGGCCACCTCGAACGGACGCCTGCGCATAATTGATCTGATCCAGCCTCCGAACTGCTCCATTGGTGATCAGTGATTTCACATAGTAGGGCTCGGCGAAATCAAGACCCCATTGCGGAAAGTAGCCGACCACCAAAGGAGTTCTCGAATGCGGAACAGAACTGAAGGCACAGTTGGGCGAGAACAAGGGGATTAGCAGAAGAGCGATTAAAAGAAACCCAAAATGTTTCGCTTTGGCCATGAGTTTTATCCTGGTGGTTCGATAGCAATAGCAGAGGACAAAGTGCCAGAAGCGGGGGCGCAACAGAACTCACGCGCAGACAATTCCTCATTGCCGCTGTTAATCAGCATAACGTTCGCGCTGCCCCTCTCTTCCTATTTGACCGAATACCCGCGCGCGTCCATGCAAGCCGAGAATCCGCGCTTGAATGTATCCATCTGCTTGTTGTAGGCGGCTTTCTCCTGGTTGGCTTGCTGTTGCATCTGTGCCCCCGCTGACTGCGCCGCCTGTTCCTTGGATTGTTCGTTCGCCGCTCGCTGCTTCCTTCCGCCGCGCACCGTGCCGACTGTCGCTCCCACGGCTGCGCCACGGCCCGCGTTACCAGTGATCGCGCCGATAGCAGCTCCACCAACAGCTCCTTTTGCAGCGCCGCGCGCTCGTCCGCCTTGCGCTTCTGGAGCGTCGGCGGCAGCTTGCTGTTGAGCAGCCTGAACTTCTGCAGCGGACGGACCGGTTGGCGCACCCATATCAGGATTTATTCCAGTCTGCTGCTGGACGGTGGTGTAGCAATCGTATTCATCTCGCAGCTGCTGATCATTGCTCTGATTGTTCTTGGGATATGCGAACATCCCGATCTTCTGCGCCGCGGAGAAAGGAGGCGGCGGTGCAGCAGGTGCAGCCGGGTTGGCCGCCGGAGTGGTCGCTGGGACAGCCGGCGCAGCTGCCGTCGTCGTCGTAGGAGCAGGTGAACTCGCGCTGCTCGAATCAGATTTCTTACAGCCAGCGCTTAACAACAGCAGTAATGAAACGCTGAGTACTTCCAACCTAGAGTGCCTCATCATTCCCTTTCTTCATCATCTAGCTGAGAGAAACATCCTCGGCCGATGGCTAATTGGTGTATTCACTTTTGATTTCACCCGCCCGAACAAGGCTCTCTCGTTATCAGTCCAGTTGTGATAATCAGTCAGAAGAATCAAGGTCGGCGAGCGACTCAGCATGGGGAAATTCAATAGCGAATCCCGATTGTGCAATTCACAAACTGCGTGTTGATGTGGTTGGTGGGTGCGTAGTGATAGCGTGACTCGATGTAAAGCCTGTACGATGGCTCGCTCACCTTCCACGTGAAGCCCAAACCTGCGTTCCCCCCGAGTGCGCTAACACCATACGAACTGAGTGTCTGGTTAGAAGCTACGGTTCCCGCAGTACAGTTGGCTCCCCACCAGACCAGACCTGGAGTGCAAGGTGTACCCGAGTTAACCGCCACGTGATGATCCAGATTGTTCCACCGGTAATACCAGCCCCCACCCCCGATGAAATAGGTCCCGAACGTTTTGCCCCGCAGTTCGAAGCGATAGTTACCGGTCACGCCGTAAACAGCACTGGTCCCTCCACTTGGCGCGCTTGCGGCGCTCGATATCGTGGCGCCGCTCGTGGAATAGAGCCTGTTCCACATAAACTCGCCGATCAGCGAGTGATACCGGTTGAAGTTGTAGCCGACACCGGCAGAAACCCCCCATCCCAGGCTTGCAAGATCCGACGTGGGGCTAACAGGCACGCTTACGGCTGTACCGAGGTTGGAGTTTATTTTTTCGCTATCCTCCTGGGCATCGATGGGTTGTGCGCAAATCAGCGTCAGCAGCGATGCCATTAGGGATAATCGAGAAAGACACTGCATCTGGCATCCCCTTTCCTTAACGCCAGTTGCTGAGACTGCATGCGACTTGTCGAAAGAATTTGAGCATCTCCGTAGGTTCTGCAATTTGCCCACTGAAGGAGATCAACCGACGGCGGCTCACCTCGAATTATTTCGGGACTGGGAAAGAACACAAACTCAATCTTCTGTGCCGAATCTCCGGAGTGTTAGTGAGCAAAATGAACGTCTGGTTCTGCTCCGGGGCAGGAGCCTCCGATCGAGAGGGCTGATGGTCGTGAACCTGATTCCATCAGTTGCTCGCCCGCAACTAATACGTGACTTACAGTCACATTGAGGTGGGCGTCGCACCGGCCCGAGCCTGCCTGCCATCTGTTATTTGTTCAAGTCGTCGTCCTTGTAGTACTTAGTGCCCTGCAGCGTAAGTTGCAGCGCTATACCGTTCTTGGTTATCTGGTAGACGTAAACGTCAGGAGCAACTTCGATGGCGCCTGAGACTGCCCCTCCAGACGTTCCCGCTTTGGCAGCCGCGTCGCCTTGCGCTGAACCCGACCAGCCGGAGTCGAGGAATTGCTGGAAGGCCTTATCGGTCTCAAACACAAAGATCACGCGGAAATCCTTCACTCCCACGCCCAGCCCGGCGCCTGCCGAGATCATCTTCATGAAGGTATCCTGCTTGGTCTGATTGTTGGTGGCAATGCCTTTACCACTCGCCGTGCTCACTACGAGCAGGTTCGTCCCGAAGTTCTTGAAGACGGCATATCCCGCGGCCTTCTGAATTGCGGCCTGAGCGCCGGGTTGCAGCTTGTACAGATCCTGAAGCGCTTCAGAGACGCCCTTGCGGATCTTCGCTTGTTTCTCTTCGTTGCTATCCGCCGAGCACATGGAGCATGCCGACAAAAAGGCAAGCGCAACTACAGAAATGATCATCTTGGATTTCATGGAATTTTTCTCCTATGAGTTACCCGAGAACGATCCGTGGGCGCCCAGTGCTTATCTCCCCGCTGATCACCGTCCGGTACTCCGCGGATCATTTGAGCACACTTCATTTCCCCCCGAAACTAGCACTTTCCCTAGTGCTATGTGTCCATAGTTCAGATTTCGGAGTTCCGGTTTGGATGCCCGGGCGAGAGATGCCAAGGGGGCGCACGAGGATTCGTTCACTCCATGCGCGTGGGCAGATGCCGCTTTTTGTGTATTAGGTTTGCTCGCGCAATTGTTCTTATATTGGGCGCCAATCGACTAAGTGAGCATGTCTAACTTGGACTTAGCACGGAAGAACCCGTTTGACCGCCGCACACAACTCGCGTGCGCTGGGCCTCTGTCGCCGACGTTATGCCGCCGATTGAGCCCACCAAAGAATCCGGACATCTATCTGTCCATTTGCTGCCAAATAGCGCGCATCCCATCCTGCGGCTGAGAATTGACCGAGATCAATCCGCGCTCTAAAGCGAACAACACAAGCTCGGCGTTATTCTTGATATTGAATGCCTGCATGATGTGATACTTGTGGAATTGGATGGTCTTTTCACTGAGATTGAGGATGGAAGCAATCTCCTTCGCGGGGCGTCCCTCGGCGAACAATTGAACCACGTCGCGCTGCCGTTTGGTGAGGTTTTTCGATAACTGACTTACCATCGCCTTGGCGGAGACACAGTCGATAGGTTTCAATTGGGGTGAGAGATAGGACTGTCCGCGCAGGATATGTTCAATTGCCCCCAGCAGTTCCAACCCTCCAGACCGTTTGAGGACAAACGCCACATGGCCGAGTTCAAGCGCGGCAGCTGCGAGATGCGGGTCGTCGTGCATCGTCAAAAACGCAAATCTTACTTTCGGAACGGCTTCCTTGATTCTTCGTGCAGCATCAAGCCCGTTCAGAAGCGGCATCGATAGATCGGTCACCACCACATCCGGTCGCAGCCTTATGCCTTCTGCCACCAGATGCGCGACCGTCGGCAACCGTTCCGATGACCAGGTACTTTCTCTCCAGCAGCAGGCGTAAGCCCTCCGCAAAGATTGCGTGATCATCCGCGATGAGGATGCTGATCGGGCGCGTGTTGTGATAGCCGTTTTCCAATTGAGCCCTTTCTGAGTCTCGTCTTTCGGCATCTTGCGTCCGAAAACGCTGTTGCGAAGTCTGAACCTACACACTTTGCACCAAGATGGGACAGAGGTCAACTGTCAGATCATGCAGGACGACCAGATCGCAGAGCCCCGGCAAACTGGCTGCAGGTAGTGCGTTCTACAGCGTCGAGCCTGGCTGTAGCTCTTTGAGTTACTGCTTCTAACGAAAGAAAACCTAGGAATATACCTCATTGATTTCCCTATTTGCTTGGGGTAAAAGTTCCGGTAGTTCATTGCGCTATCTAGCGCCCCGTATGTTTTTATCCGACAGAATGAGAGCCTCCAATCCGAGGAACCGACGAGGAGAGAGGTCAGATCGTCAAGGAAATTAGGACTTTGGTCCAATTGATTTCGCCACTTAGTTGCCAGATACTCTCCGTGCTGCAAATTGCACGATTCACAAACGACTGCAAGTGAAAGACTTGAATTTCGATTTTCAATCGCCTGAACCTTTGGACAGTCGCCCATGCCATTTGTATCTCTTCGTCGCGATGTTGGATCGCTTGTCATCAACAATCGCGATCACGGTCGATGATGGTTGGCGATCGCCATTCTTTCGGCCCGCATGTTGTTAGATTTCACGTCTGATTGGTCCGTCGCAATCGTGGGTGATTGCGGCCCGGTGACGACAACATTACTTCCTTGAAACGCGAGGTGTTCCTTGAAGAAACTCCTATTGCTCGTCGTGCTTGTAACTCTAGGCGGATTCATTGGATGCGGTGAAGCGAAGTTTCCCTATCTTGTATCCATCCAAGTAAGCCCGGGGACTCCCTCGGTCGCGGCGGGAGTTACTCAACAATTTACTGCTCAGGGAACATTCAGCAACGGCAATACGAAGGATCTCACCTCTTTCGTTACGTGGAGCTCGTCGACCTCGTATGTGGCGTCGATTGCCGGCAGCGGGCTCGCGACAACTTACAGTATCGGCAGTTCCACCATTACAGCGACCTTCACTCAGCCAAGCGGTACCGTTACCGGAACCAGCGCACTTGCAGTGACAGCGCCCACATTAGTTTCTATTGCCGTCATTGACAGTTCTCGTATTGTGCCAGGTCCGAGTTCCGTGGCCACCGTCAAGACCGCCGCCGGCACGAGCCACCAATTCTTCGCCTATGGTATCTACACCGACGGCAGCGAGCGCAACATCACAACTTCCGTTACATGGAGTTCGACTCCTGTGAAGGTTGCGACGATCAGCAACGCAGGACGTGCCACTGGTATTACCGCAGGAACGGCCACGATTACAGCAACCGATCCGACCTCCAGCCTTACGATGAGCGCATCACTTGACGTGACGAATGCGACAGTAACGTCGATCATCGTCTGGCCTGTGGCCCAGACAATCGCACCTCTCACCCGCCTGAACCTTGCCGCCCTCGGAACGTTCAGCGACGGTACAACGCAGAACATTACTGCGGATTCGAATTGGAGCAGTTCGGACACGGCGGCAGCAACGGTTACAAACAGCGCGCCGAGTGGCGTTGCCACTGGCGTTGCCTCCGGATCGACCACCATCACTGCTGCGCTCGGAGGTATGTCGGGAACTACCACTCTGGCCGTAAGCTCGGCCTCGCTGACATCGATTGCGTTGACGCCTGCCTCTTCTGGAGTCGCGGTCGGATCAACCCTCCTGCTAAATGCGGTGGGCACCTTCAGCGACGGCACAAAACAGCCCCTCAACTTGGCGTCCGCGTGGAGCGTTTCGCCTAACGATGGCTCCATCGCAACCGTAGATAAGACAGGGCTAGTCACCGGTGTCGCGGCTGGAACGGCGACAGTGAAAGCACAGTTTGGTACGGTCTCAAAAACAGCGACTCTCACCGTCGAGAATTTAACTTCGATTGCGATCGTACCGGCAGGCATTGCGGTTTCACCGGTAACCGCAATAACCGTAGCGCAAGGGACAGCGACGGGATTAGCCGCGATAGCCACCCTGGCAGATGGCTCGACTCAAGATGTAACGTCCTCAGTTGCCTGGGTCTCACCGATGCCGGCAACCGCCACGATCAGTGATGGACCGGGCGCGTCTGGATGGGCGTCAGGCATCGCTCCGGGCACCGTCTCCATCAGCGCGGTGCTCGACGGCCAGTCCGGTTCGGTTAATTTCACCGTGACCAATGCCACCCTGAGTACCATCGCGATCACGCCAACAGCGGCTCAGAGCGTCGCTCTCGGTCACACACAACAATACATAGCCCAGGGAACTTTCAGCGATTCGTCAGAGCAGGACCTCACCAATCAAGTGACCTGGACTTCGTCGGATCTACCTGTCGCAGTCGTCAATGGAAACGGGTCTAGCCACCACCACGGGCGTCGGAGCAACCATGGTGAAGGCCGCGGGCGATATCAATGGAAGCACTGCGAGTGATAGCAAAGTTCTCACAGTGCATTAAGGGGATGCTCTTTCGAGGTCTCTCCGAGCACAGCGGCCGCCTGGAGGCACCTGAACAAGGGATCAAGATTGCCGCCCGATACGGAGTTCATGGAGGAATTTGATGAAGCTCAGAGTCGCATTTATCTCTTTGGCTGTCATGCTGCCTGGCTTGGCGGCATGGTCTCAGGCTCCGAAGGTGGAGGTCGCGGTTGACTACAGCTACTCTCACTATGGAGCTATCGACTATGAGTCCCAGACCTATGAATACGGGCAATGGTATGGCCTGAACGGCGGCGGCGGTTCGGTGGTTTTTAACTTTGGTTCGAAGCTCGGACTCAGGGCCGATTTCCAAGGTTACGAGAGCGACAAGCGCGTCCTGATTTTCCCGCCTGGCAACCCATTCCTCCCACAAGGCGGATCCATCAGTACCTCTGGCGATCTCTTCACCTATATGTTTGGTCCCCAACTCGGAATCCGCCACGGCGTTTTCCGCCCGTATGTGATAGGTCTGGTTGGAGGTGCAAACAGCAACCTCTACTCCAGAATAAGCGATTCACTAAACGTCGCCAGCGGCAGCAAATCGAACAATGCTTTCGCCGCAGACGCTGGCTTCGGACTTGACATTGCTTTGGGCCGGCACCTTTCTCTGCGACCATTTGAGATCAGTTATCTGTACACCAACTTCAGCAGTAAGCTGAACCTCAGCGCCAACCAGAATAGTTCTCGCTATGTCGGTGGTTTGGTCTTCAATTTCGGTGGCAAACCACCCATTCCTGTTTCAGCAACCTGCACCGCCTCTCCTGCAACGGTAATGGTAGGCGAGCCAGTTACGGTGACCGCAGGAGGAGCCAATTTCAACCCGAAGCACACCTTGAAGTATGCGTGGACGCTTGCTGACGGCAAATTGTCGAGCACAGATGCGGCGACTGCGACTATCGATACAACCGGCTTGTCGGAGGGAACGCACGCAGCCAATGCCACCATAACCGATCCCAAGGGACCGAAAAAGAACGACGCAGCCAGTTGCGGAGCCAACTTCAATGTCAACGTCCCGCACAACCCGCCGCAGGTAACTTGCTCCGCGAGCCCGACATCGGTAAAACCAGGCGAGTCCTCCACGATTACCGCGAGCGCCACAAGTCCTGACAAGTCAAACATCGCTGGTTACACATACGCAGCTTCAGCGGGCACGATCAGCGGTAGCGGGACCACAGCGACTCTGGATACCTCCTCACAGCCCGGTGGATCGATCAGTGTAACCGTCACGGCAACCGACGCGCGCGGGCTGGCTGGCACCTGCACAGCCTCCGTAGAAGTCGCGTCCCCTCCCCCACCACCTCCTCCTCCACCACCTCCTTCGCTCACACTTCACAGTGTCTTCTTCCCGACAGCTCAGCCGACGAAGGCGAACCCCGAGGGCGGACTTGTGGCCAGCCAGGAGCAGATGCTGACCACTTTGGCGACGGACTTCAAGAACTATCTGCAAGTCAAATCGGATGCCCGCATCACACTTACAGGACATGCCGACAAGCGTGGAACACCCGAGTTCAACCAGGCGCTGTCTGAACGCCGCGTTGCACGCGTAAAGTCGTTCCTGGTTCAACAGGGCGTTCCTGACGCCAGCATTGATTCCCGCGCCGTTGGCGAAGAGCAAAACCTAACCGAGGAACAGGTGAAAGATCTGGTCGATAAGAATACGGAACTGACCGACGAACAGCGGAAGAAAGCCGACAGCCAAATGAAAGCGATCGTTTGGGCTCAGAATCGTAGAGTAGACATCACACTGAACAACTCGAACCAGGAGCCCTCGCTACAGTACCCATTCAACGCAGCCGATGCCATGACTCTTCTCAAAGGGGGCGGTAATACGCCTTCTAAGAAGAAGGCACCTAAAAAGGAATAGGCATTCAATCGCAGGAGCAGGTCAAACGGTCTGCTCCTGCGGTGAAGCCAAGTGTTCAGGTTCCATGAAATTGACATGTGGGGCCGGACCGGTTCAGAGGTAAATAAATCGAAAAGACTAGAGGTTGACCGGCAAAGCCGGCCAACCTCTTTGGATATCCATTCTCTCGCGTTTGCAGGGGATGGGCGTCTCTTTTGCGCGCACCGCAAACCGCAGTTAAATCCCCAGTTTCCGCACTTCGTCGTTGTAGTACTTGCGGTAGAGGATCTCCCACTCCTGCGAGCCCTCGAGGATGATCTTCCGCTGCGAGGCGATCTTCTGGCGCGCCGCGGCATCGATCCGAGCTTCCTCGGTCAGCAGATTTTCAAGCGCCTTGCGCGCTTCCTGGCGAATCGTATTGCGATCCTCATTGAAGCCAACATTGTCGATGTCGGCCAGCGTGTCGGCCACGGTATGAGCCAGCTTGTTGAGCTTGTCGCGGCTGATCCTCATAGCACCGCCTTGTATTTCTTGGCCAGCTCGGTCTTTACCTTCTTGAACATCTCGGCGTATTGCGCGCCGGACTTGCGCATCTCGTCAGAATAGGCCTCGAGAATCACGCGCACTTCTTCGTTGATGCGATCTTCGAGCGCAAGCTCGTCAGTCAGCCCAACCGTAACACGCGCCTCCGTGCCCTTCAAATCACTGGTAGTGATCAGCTTGGCATCAATAAGGTGCTTGACCGTACGGCGGGCGAGATACCCAATGTATTCACGAGAAAAAATCATGAGCGAAACTTCAGGATACCGCATCGGGCCGGGAGGTGTACACCGACTAACCCAAGTGAACAGTGATCAGTGGTCGCCTTTGCTCAAATCGCGAACTTTGCCCTCATTCCGAGCATTTCCCTCAACTCGCCCTCACTGCCCGCTGTCCGCTGTTCACTGTCCACTGATACTGTCCACTGATCACCGACCACTGTCACGCCCGATGCGGACAAGTCTTGGTATTGATGCAAGCGTCTGCCAGTCGCAACCGCTCAACCGGCCGCCCGTTAACCAGGTGCTCCTGCACAATCTCCGCCGCATCTTCCGGCTTCACGTGCCCGTACCAGACGGCCTCCGGATACACCACCACCGTGGGCCCATGCTCGCACTGGTCCAGGCAGCCGGATTTATTGATGCGCACCGTACTTCCAAGACCGGCAGCCTTGGTCAGTTGCTGCAGTTGCGTGTGTAATTCGCTCTTTCCATCGACTGTACAAGAGGGTCGCGGTGCCCCTTCGGGGCGAGTATTGTGGCAGACAAAAACGTGATGTTCGAACAGGGGCAAAGGTCACTCCTCCAGCCTCCAGCTTACAGGGGCTGCGCGGGCAGCAAACTTTCCACATTTGTGTCTGCCCACCCGGCCCCCATCTGAGAGAATGATTGCTTGACTATGAGCACGGACAATCTTCTGTCGCTGAAAGACGACATGGTGGCCTTCATTGAAGGACACGGTCTCGTTCGTCTTCCGGGATACATCACGGAAGACATTCCTTCTGTCGTATGGGAAGGCGAAAGCAATCCTGACGCGTGGAAAGACTTTGTGGAGATGGCCAAACGCGTCGGCGCACCTTTCGTCACCTTCAGCGAAATGCGCCTCGATCGCGAAGAACTCGATCATCTCATCGAAGAAGCCGGCGAGATGAATTTCCCCGACGAAGAAGCCTCCGAACTCGTTGAAGCGCAGTGGCTCCGCAAGTACGCTGACATGGTCGGCTACATTCAGCTCGGCTTCATCTACCAGGGCATCGTCTTCCTTCACGAAACCACCACCGAGTGGTACGAGCGTTTTCAATCGCTGCTTGAAGATGTAGAAAGTTTCAACGACATCATCATCGACGATCACGATCACGAACACGACGAAGAGGACGAGTAAGCAAGGTGAGCGCATTGGGCGCAGCTTCGAACAGCGCCACACTCCTTGCAACTCCCCGTCAGCGTTGGATTCTGGCGGAGCAGCATCCTCTCGAAGCTGAAGCACTCGCAGCGTCCGCTCACATTCCTCTCGTCCTCGCCGAACTCCTCGTCTCACGCAGCATCAACACCTCCGCCGAAGCCTTCGCATTTCTCAATCCCGAAGTCGCCCATTTGCACGATCCGCTTCTGATGCTTGGCATGAAAATCGCTGTCGAACGCGTCGAAGCAGCCATAGCGCGCAAAGAACCCATCCTCCTCTACGGCGATTACGACGTAGATGGAACCACCGCCGTAGTGCTGCTCAAAACAACAATTGAATTGCTCGGCGGCGAAGTGCGCTTCCACGTGCCGCATCGCCTCCGCGAGGGCTACGGCCTGCAATCCTCCGTGCTTGAATCGGCATTCGCCGACGGCGTTCGTCTCGTCATCACCGTCGACACCGGCATGCGCGCCTTTGCCGAAGCAGAGACGGCACAGCGCCTCGGTCTCGATCTCATCATCACCGACCACCACCTGTCGCGATCAGACGACGCCGTTCCTGCCGCGTTGGCCATCCTCAATCCAAACCAGCACCAATGCGGATATCCAGAGAAGTCCCTTTGCGGCGCATCCATCGCCCTTAAACTCGCGCAGGCACTGCTTGAACGCCACGATGCCGATCGCACCCGCGACAAGCTGCTGCCAAGCTTCCTCAAGATGGCTGCCATCGCTACCATCGCCGATGCTGTCCCGTTGCGTGGCGAAAATCGCGTCATCGCCGCGCTCGGTCTCCGCGAACTCCGCAAGCCTGTCGGCGCCGGCCTGCGCGCTCTTTTCACGGCCGCACAACTAGACCCGGCAACCAAGCCAGTTACAGCTTTTGACGTCGCCTTCCGTCTTGCGCCACGCATCAACGCCGCAGGCCGCATGGACGTGGCTTCCGAAATCATTGAGCTCTTCTGCACGCGCGATGCGGCCCGCGCCGTTGAGCTTGCCAACAAGCTTGAACGCCTAAATCGCGACCGCCGCGAAACCGAAGCCCGCGCTCTTGCAGCCATTGAGGCCCGCCTCGCCACCGATGCTGAACTTGCCGATGCGCGCCTCGTCGTAGTCGACGGCGATGGCTGGCATCGCGGCGTCATCGGCATCCTCGCATCGCGCGTCGTCGAGCGCACCGCGAAACCCGCGCTCGTTATCAGCGTTGAAGATGGCATCGCTCATGGATCTGGCCGTTCAGTCGACGGATTTCAGTTGCTCGAAGCCATCGAAACCTGCGCGGATCTTTTCACGCGCTTTGGTGGACATGCCTTCGCGGTAGGCTTTGCCTTACCCGCCGCATCTCTGCCTGAACTCAAGCGTCGCCTGGCTGAATGCGCCGCTGCACGCCTCGCAGCACGCGAGCCAGAGCGCATCCTTGCCATCCACGCTGAATTGCCGTTGCATCAGATCACTGCGGTGCTCGCCGGATGGCTGCGAAAGCTCGAACCGCTGGGCCATGGCAATCCCGAGCCCATCTTCGTCGCGCGCAACGTCCGCATCGCTTCCGCACCGCGTTTCATGAAAGAACGCCACCTTCGCCTCGAGCTTGCGCAGGATGAGGGCGCAGCAGCGACCCGCGCTGTGGGCTGGGACATGTCTTCCCGATCTGCGGAACTCGGTCTCGCCCAGGGTTCTCGCATCGACGTCGCTTACCGCATTCGAGAAAATCTGCACCCTGACTTCGGCGGACTCGAAATCGAGATAGCCGGCATGCAGTTCGCAACTGCTTAGAACAGCCAAAAAAAAGAACGCCCAGGGCATGCCATGGGCGTTCAGTTTATTTGCCGATCAAGCCGGCAGATTCAGACTACTTGTGCTCTTTCGGCGCCTTCTCTTCGTGCTGAGGCTGCGGATGCTGCTGCTCATGCTGTTGTGGCGCAGGATGCGATTCATTCCGCGGCTGTTGATGATTACCATGTGACTGCGGTTGCTGATAATTTTCGTGCGACTGTGATTGCTGGTGGTCGTTGTGCGCGTGTTGGTCCTGGTACTGCGGTTGCCGCGAAGGCTGGTTCTGGTACTGCGCCCGGTTCTGTTCGGCATTCCCATGGTTGTTGTAAGAGTTCTGCTGTTGCGGTTTCGCGTAGCCTTCTGTTGCGTGGTTGCCGTTGTAGCCCATGGGCCGCTCTGCCGCCATAGTCTGCGGACGACCACCGTTGTTCTTGGCGTAGAAGCTGCGATCGGAACGAGCAGCCTGCATGTGCTGTTGTTGAACCGAAGTTGCTCCCATGTGCTGTTCGTGCATCGCATTCCGCTCTTCCGGTAATGGCTGATGATTGATGCCCCCCGGCCCACCGCTGTAGGCGACACGATGTTCGTTGACAATCGTGTTTCGCTCGACCACCGTGCGATCCACGTACGTGTTGTGGATATACACATTGTTCACGTGAACAACTGCGGTGTTATAGACAAAGTCGTGGCCGCGCCACATGCCACCAACAAAGCCGACTCCCATAAAACCAAATCCGTAATTCACCCCGCCGTAGTAGCCCACATGCGGTCCCCAATAGCCGCCATGAAATACATACAATCCGTTGGACCATCCCCAATAGGGGGGCGTCCACAATGCGCCCTCATACGGCGCAGGCACCCACGCGCCCGGCACCCAGTAGTAGCCCTCATCGCCATAAGCCCAATAGCCCGGAGTCCACATCCAACCCGGCTGCGGGCAGGGCGGCTGTTCGTAAACTGGCAGCACCGGCGGCGTAATGCCAACACTGATCAAAACGCCCGCGAATGAAGATACGGGAACTAGAGAAAGCAGAAACGCCAAAAACATCCAGCGCGATTTACGGAGTAATTGCATCGAAACTCTCCTTAAATTTCCTTAGATACTAAACGCGGGCAGCACCCACTCTTTCGCTGCCCATGGAATTGTTGATCTTGCGCGGTTCGGGCTGCAGATGAGCGCTTGCTGGTTATGCCATAAGCACAGCCTCACACTCCCGACCCCGGCGTGGCGGTCAGATCATCGCCCTATTCAGCTTGCCGCGTATTTAGACTACGCATAGGTAAACCCAGCATGCCATGAAAAGTTGCACCTTGGCTGGGCACTTTAGTTTGGCCTTTTTAGACAAATAAAGAGGGCACACAACTTAGCGCTGTGTGCCCACCTCCATATACGAATCCTGTTAGTAGCGGTAGCTCAGGCCCGTCCCGAAGACGCTGTTCGCCTTCAGATCGATGGGTATCACCACAAACGGCGGATTCGGAATACCTGTCGGAACAGCCGTATGCCCGATCACTCCCGCCACATGGCCGATGCCGATGTCGAATGCGAAGTGCGGATTGTCCTTCTGCGTTACGCGCACCGCATAATCCATTGTTGTCGGAATATGCGCGCCGCTGCCCGGCGGATACAGAATCGGCCCGAGGTTCACCACGTTCGGAGGCTGCTGAGTAAATCCGATCGCCGGCACCGCTGCCAGGTTGTGACCCAGCGGAATCGGAATACCAAGCCCGCCGAAGAACCGTCCCATAAACCGGGTAGACTGGCCGCCCAATCCAAAGATCGACGCGTTCGTCATCTTGAACCCGAAGTTCAGCAGGAACGGCACCGGCGGCTTCAGCCACGTCTTCGTCGCTGCCACGTATATGTCCTCGTTTGTATACGACTTCAGAGTCCCGTAGAGTTCCTGGTTCAGCGCGCCGCTCACAAATTTATCGCCCGTGCGCACCACGAATCCCCCTCCAATGCCGGGTGTCCATGCACCGAACTGCCCGTCCTTGATAGCCACGACCTTCCCGTTGAACACGTTCATGCCCGAGAAGTCCCACAGGCTGCTGAAGGCTGGACTGTTGCCTTCCGTGTGCACGCTGCGCGTATAACCAAGCTCCGCCCGATTCGCGATGCCCTCCTCAATGCTGAAGGTGTACACGTAGCCAATTACGCTCGAGGCATTCACAAAATGAAAGCCAACCGCCGGATGCGAGAAGAGGTGATCCTTGTCTGACAGAACCACGTAGGCCGTCGGCGTAATGAAGCCGCCGGTCTGTCCCTCGAGCGTGAGATTCTGCCCGTTGATGCGCGCGGTCGCAATCAGTGCAACCGCAATGGCGCCGCCGGCGGCGAGCCTTTTGAAAAAAGAGAGCTTGAACATCCAATAACTCCAATCGAGCGCAATTTTGAGCGCCCGCAATGTTCCCATCCACTTCGGATATGCGCTGCCGTAGCTTGTGATGTGTGCGGGATCTTCTGTCAGCCGGGCACCCCGGCGACTGCTGTAGTTGACGAGGGGTAGGGCCGTGTCCGCTGCAACCATGTTCCGTCGCGGGACCGAAGAAAACCCTGCGGCACATCGTCTGCCCACAGGTTCACTCCGACTTCGAATTGAGAACCTAATGTTTGTAACATAAATTCAACAGGATCGTCACCCGCCCGCGCCACCGCGCAACATTACATATGGGTGTTAGACTCTCGGCATGCCGCGCGGATTGTTCATCACTCTCGAGGGCCTCGACGGCTCCGGCAAAACCACACAAATCAAACGATTGGCCGCGTGGATGCAGAAGCGCAGTCTCGATCCTGTCATCACTCGCCAGCCCGGCGGCACCGCCACCGGAGACCGCATCCGCGCACTCCTGCTCGACTCCGGGTCTACCCCCCTCGCCTCCATGACCGAAATGGCCCTCATGTTCGCCGATCGCGCTCAAGCCATCGCCGAAGTTATCGAGCCTGCTCTCGCGGCTGGACGCACCGTTCTCTGCGACCGTTTCACTGACTCCACCGAGGCCTATCAGGGCGGCGGCCGCCAACTCGGCTCTCAGCGCGTGCTCGAACTGCACCGCCTCGTCTGCGGCGATCTTCACCCCGACCTCACCCTGCTGCTTCTGCCTTCGCTCGAGTCAAGCCTCGCGCGCGCACGCAACCGCAACGAACGCACCGTCGCTCAAACCGGCAAAGATGAAAACCGCTTCGAAAAGGAACAAGGCGAATTCTTCAAACGGGTATGGGAAAAATACCTCGAAATTGCCAGGCGTGAACCAAACCGCGTCGTCCTCATTGAAGGCAACCTCAGCATCGACGAAGTCCACGAGCAAATCGTAGAGGCCGTCTCTGAACGCCTCGTCGCTTCAACCCCTAGTGCCTAGCCAAAATCTAAAAAGCTACCAGCAATCTGAAATCCGCAAAGCCGCGCCCCCTGAGGGCCCTCGCCTCGGAGTTCAATAAAAATTATCCGGAACCGGATGGGCACTCCAAACGTAAGTCTTCACACCCCAGCCGCGAGTAGGCGGTTCTATACAGGAGGCCGTTCATGTCTGCTCACTTCAGACCACGATCCTTCGCGATCCAATGCGTCCTGGTCGGACTCTCCGCATCATCTCTATGCGCGCAATCCCCTGACACCCACTCCACCGGCATGGCCCACATGTCCGGACACATGTACATGACGAGCCTGCGCCCCAAAGAGCCTGGCGATCAGGCCAGGGCTGATGCGATTGTTACTGCAGCAAAGTCCGCCATGGCGCCCTATGAGGACTACCACAACGCACTGGCTGACGGTTATCGCATCTTCCTTCCCAATGTGCCCCAGCCCCAATATCACTTCACCAAAGCCGCCAATGGACTCGCAGCATGGAGCCACTTCGATCCACTCAAGCCAACCTCGCTGCTCTATCGCAAAACGCCCGACGGCGGCTACAAACTCATCGGCGTCATGTACACCGACCGCGTCGATGCCAATGAAGACGAACTGAACGACCGCATTCCGCTCAGCATCGCGCACTGGCATCAACACATAAACTTCTGCAAAGCGCCTGAGGGACAGAAGGCCGCATACTTCGGCCCCAATGCGAAGTTCGGACTCCTCGGCTCCATCCATACGCAACAGGATTGCGATGCAGCCGGCGGAGTCTTTCTTCCGCACGTCTTCGGGTGGATGGTCCACGTATATCCCAACGAAGCCGACCCGCACAAAGTCTGGTCCGTCGACGATGACGACAATGGCCACGACAACATGGACCACTCCGCCATGCCCGGCATGAAAATGGACTAGCAGAAACCCCCACAAAAGCTAAGTGCCCCATCCATGACGCAGCTTCATAGCGACATGGGTGGGAAATCACGAATCCCAAGCCGTACCTTTCCTTCAACGCAAGTTTTATCCCATCAGCGAATCCGGAAACGCATCACCCTTCCCTGCAGAAAGCTTCTCCCCGGTCTTCACATCGCCGTGCTCGTCCAGCACATCCCACCCTGAGTTCGCAATGTAATAGAACCAGTCACCAACCACGACCCCGTGAGTTGGATCGCCCAGCGTAGGCGTAGCTCGTTCAATCACGTCTTCCGACGCCACTTTCATCCGCGACTGATCGAGCTTCATGCGCACAACGCGCTCCGGCGATGTCCCGTTCTGCGTCAGGATGAATGCGCCATCCGCGAAGTAAAGTCCATCAACTCCGTTCAACGCAACCTTTGCACCCCCCGGCTGATTCAACCATCTCACCGACCCAACCTTCAGATCGAGAATCCCAATTCCGCGCGCATAGTCCGGAACCGCCGCAAGCTTTCCGCCCGGAAGCGCAACCGGCGTCTGCGGCGAAATAAAATCTTTCCCGTTGATCAGTACAAGTCGTCCATCTTCGATCTCTGTAAACGCCACCGCCCACGCCGTCGCTCACCACTGGGTCACCCTCTTCAGTCAGCGCCATATCGCCGAGCGAGGTATGCAGAGGTCCTTCGATCCGACTCCACAACGCCCCCGTCTTCAGGTCAAAACACAGCACTGCGGACCTGCCCCAGTCGCTCTTCGGCGCGTTGGTAAATCCATCCAGCGCAACCTCCGTCGCCCACGCCAGCTTATGCTTCGCATCCACCTTGATCGCAAGCATCGGCCATCCGCTTGGCGAAGACGCAAAAGTAGAAATTTGCCCCGAAGATGCAACGCGAACAATCTTCTTCTCCAGAACGCTCGTAATCAAAAACGTCTTGGTCTGGGGATCAAAATCAATGTCCTCGGGAACAACTCCGGCATCCGCCAGCGCCAGCACCAGCTCCGACCGCGTCACCGCCGTCTTGTTCTGTCGAAAATGTTCAAGGATTGATTTGTATTCCGGAAGATCGTGAAGCGCCACAAACGACTTGTCTTGCCCGCCAGCAACACATCGTCCGCCTGCCCCATTGCGGCAAACTCATTCAACGCGGCCAGGGCGTGCTCGTTGTCCCCCAGCGCCGCGTATCCAATAGCTGTGGCCTCAATCGCATCCGGCGCATCATTCAGAAGTCTGCGAACCTTGATCGCGGCATCAAGGTATCCGCGCTGATCGCCGGCTACTCGCGCCGCGTGCGCCTGTTTTTGCAATTGCGCCAACTCTTCCACCGCGGTGGGCGCACTCTGAGCGCTGACATTCCACAACAATAACGCCGCAATGAGCTGAATCGTTCTCACGCAGGCCACCATCCGTCGGCTCTACACCTGCATAGAAGAATCGCACATCCGCTCAGCATAACAGGTAGATCAGCAAACTCACGCGGTTCCGTTGCGAAATAGCGCTTCCGAAACCAGAAGGCGACATTCACCAGGCCGATCAATGCGGGAACTTCAATCAGCGGTCCCACCACGCCCACAAACGCTTCGCCGGAGTTCAATCCAAACACCGCCACCGCCACAGCAATCGCCAGTTCGAAGTTGTTTCCCGCAGCAGTAAATGACAGCGTGGCGGACTGCGCATAGTTTGCCCCCAACCGCCTGCCCATCCAGAAGCTGACCAAAAACATAACGAGGAAATAGACCACCAGCGGAATCGCGATGCGCACCACGTCCAGCGGCAACCTCACAATCAGGTCGCCCTTCAGCGAAAACATCACCAGGATCGTGAATAGCAGTGCCACCAGCGTCAGCGGACTGATCCGTGGAATGAAACGTGTTCGATACCACTCCTCGCCCTTGAGTCGAATGAGCACGTAGCGCGTAAGCATCCCCGATACAAACGGAATGCCAAGATAGATACCCACGCTCTTCGCGATCTGCACGATGCTCACATCCACCACGCTCCCTTGCAATCCAAACCACTTTGGCAGCACGGTAATAAAGACCCACGCATAGAAGCTGTAGAACAGCACCTGAAACACGCTGTTGATGGCGACCAAGCCCAGCGGCATAATCCGTGTCACCATTCGCCAGTTCATTCCACACCAGCACCATCGCAATGCAGCGAGCAATGCCGATCAGGATCAACCCGCGCATGTAAGCCGGTTCTCCGCGAAGAAACACGACGGCGAGAACGAACATCAGCGCCGGGCCGATCACCCAGTTCTGCAACAGCGATAGCCCCAGCACACGTTTCCGGCGAAACACTTCGCCCAGTTTCTCGTAGCGCACCTTCGCCAGCGGCGGGAACATCATGATGATCAGTCCGATGGCAATCGGAATATTCGTAGTTCCGCTCTGAAAGCGATTCACAAACGCAGCCGAACCGGGCACAAAATGCCCCATCCCGACTCCAACCGCCATCGCCAGAAAAATCCACAGTGTTAGAAACCGATCGAGAAACGAAAGCTTCTTCCGCTCCAGTGGAGCGCATATCTGTCCCTGCGTATAAGGTGCGCTCGCCATCTTCAACCAACCTCGACTGCAGTTGCACAATCCACCGCAGCCGGCCGCGGAGCACTCTTGCAGCGTCACAAACTTCGCTGGACTGCAGCAGGCCTTCGACAAACGCGCACGGTCCGCCTGCATCGCACGATCCTCCCCAAGCCAACGTCAGCGTCTGACGCAGCACCTGCGCTGCACCAATGTTCGGCGGCATCACGATGCGATAGTGCATCCACTTCCCTTCGCGCCGCGCCTCCACGATTCCAGCGCTGCGCAGATACGCCAGGTGCCGCGAGATCTTCGGCTGCCCCTGCGCCAGGATCTCCACAAAATAGCAGACACAGATTTCCTGATCTCCCATCAGGTTCAGCAGGCGCAGCCGCGTATTGTCGCCCAGCGCCTGAAAGAACCGCTCCATATTGAACTGCGATGATTTCGCCGCCATGATTTATATATACGCCTTGACGAATACGTTGACAAGGAATATATTCGCTTATGTGAATATGTTTTTTAAGGAGCTAAGTCATGGCAGAACAGATTCTGGACTCGGTGAAATCAAAGTACGCGGCAGTCGCTGAGAGTTCGCTCTCGAGCGACCACGCCGGCGTGAAAGCTGTGGCCGAAGCATTCGGCTATACCGCTGAGGAGCTTACGTCGATTCCCGCGGAAGCCAACATGGGCCTCTCCTGCGGCAATCCCACGGCTACCGCGCACCTCAGGCCCGGCGAAGTGGTCGTCGATCTCGGCTCCGGCGGCGGTCTCGACGTATTTCTCTCGTCGAAGCAGGTCGGCCCGCACAGGCCGCGCCATCGGCATCGATATGACGCCCGCCATGATCGAGCGTGCCCGCGCCAATGCCAGATCCGGCGGCTACACCAACGTCGATTTCCATCTCTCCACCATCGACAAGATTCCGCTCCCCGATGCGTCGGTCGATTGCGTCATCTCCAATTGCGTTCTGAATCTCGCACCCGACAAGCCCGCCGTCTTCCGCGAAATTGCCCGCGTTCTCAAGCCCGGCGGCCGCCTCGCCGTCAGCGACATCGCCTTGAAGCACGAACTGCCCGAGGCGATCGCGAAGAGCGTTGCCGCTTATGTCGGCTGCATCGCCGGAGCCATCCGCATCGACGACTATCGCGCGGCCTGCTCGCCGCTGGATTCGAGCACGTCGAAATCGTCGACAGCGGCGCCGACCTGAACGCCTACGCCAAGAGTTGAAAACCAGTCCGGCTGCTGCTCGCCTGCAATGGACGCGACGGAAAAGACAGCGACTAATCCGCTTCAGATCGTCGAATCGTCCTGTTGCTCTCCAGCGCCAGCCGCCGCAACCTCAGTACACGACGATTTGAAATCGCTTCTCGCGAACTATGACGTCAACGCAGCCGCCGCCAGCGTAAAGGTCTACGCTATCAAGCCGCGATCCGCAAAAGCCTGCTGCGGCCCGACCTGCTGCTCGTAAGAGGATGCCCAACATGGCTCGCTATAACGTACCTGTTGTTTCTTTGCACCGGGAACTCCGCCCGCTCCATCATGGCGGAAGCGATCATGAGCCGCAAAGGCTTTCCAAACTTCGCTGCCTACAGCGCCGGAAGTCACCCATCCGGCGCTGTGCGGCCTGAGGCCCTTCGCCAGCTCGAAAAAGCAGGTTTGAAGACCGATGGCATGCGCAGCAAATCCTGGGATGAATTCTCCGGACCCGACTCGCCGCCTCTTCACTTCGTCTTTACTGTTTGCGACAACGCGGCAAGCGAGGTTTGTCCATTCTGGCCCGGACAGCCAATGACGGCGCACTGGGGAGTACCCGATCCCGCCGCAGTGAAAGGAACGCCCGAGGAGATTGAGCGAGCCTTTTCCCAAGCGTTCTCCGTGCTCGACCGTCGCATTAGTCTCTTTCTGTGCCTTCCGCTCTCCACCCTCGATACTTTCGCGCTGCAGCGGGAACTCGACAAAATCGGCAAACAATCGGCAGCACCAGAGGAACGATGATCAAAGTCATTTTTGCCTGTGTACACAACGCCGGCCGCTCGCAGATGGCGGCCGCGTTCTTCAATCAACTCGCCGATCGCTCCAAGGCTGAAGCTATCTCTGCCGGAACCGATCCCGGTCCGCGCGTTCACCCCGAAGTCCTCGCCGCAATGCAGGAGATCGGCATCGACCTCACCAATGCCCAGCCGCAAAAGCTTACCGAGGATCTCGCGCGCCAGGCACAACTCCTCATCACCATGGGTTGTGGCGACCAGTGCCCTTACGTTCCCGGACTTCGCCGCGACGACTGGCCCCTTCGCGATCCCAAAGGCCAGCCCATGGAAGAAGTGCGAAAAATCCGCGACGAAATCCGCGCTCGCGTTCTCAGACTTTTGGAACATGAAGGCGCAGGCGTTGAGAACCTGATTAGCAGCTGACCGCGACAACCACCGGCCGCCACCATTCGATTAGATGGCCTTATTCCCCGGCCCTTCGATTCGCTCCCCCATGCGGAATCTGTATATTGTCATCATCGAAGCATCACTTCCGCAGGGGTCGATAAAATGGCGCGAACGGTTAGCCGGTGGTTCTCGATTGCCTTACTCCTTTTGTGCGTTGTTCCCTCGTTCGCGTCGCCTCCACCCCATCCGATCCTCGACATCAATCCGCGCCACTTCGACGCTCGCTATCTGGGTCACCGTGTGGTGCTCGGCCCCGACTGGCTCTTCTCTGCGGATGACGATCCCGCCAACGCCTCCATCAATTGTGATGACAGCGGGTGGAAGACCGTGTCCTTTGACAAGCCCATGGCTGCCGGCGATGTCTCGAACCTTCGTTATGCGTGGTACCGAATCCACGTGCAGACCACGCCTCATTCGCACTTCATAGCAGTCGAGACTCAGTTCATCAACGAAAGCTACGAACTCTACGCGAACGGTATTCGCATCGGCGCAAATGGAGGAATGGACAGCTCAGTCCAATCGGTGCAGCGCTACCTGACCTTCTATGACATTCCCGAAGGCATGATTGGCCCCGACGGAGATGTGGTCATCGCCCTGCGCATCGCTCTTAATCGTCGGGGCGCCCAGGGCATGGGCGCGAGCAACCCCTTGAGCACCGGTTCCGTGCTCCTCGCTTCTCGCGATGCTGCTCCGCGCGATGCCAGCTTCATAGCAGTTCACGGAGCCGCCATTCCTTTTGTCCTGGCCGGCCTCAGCTTCATCGTCGGCCTGGTTGCGCTCGCTCTCTACATGTCGATGCGCAGCCGAAGGGAGTATCTGGCGATCGCCGTCTCTTTGATCGCAGGCGCGCTTCAATCAGCCACCATTGGCGGAAGCCACCTCCATGCCTTCACCGCGAATGACAATCTGATTGAGACCGTCTGGCTGGGAATTACGAACGTGGCTCTCATCGAGTTCGTACGGCTGATACTCGGCATCAAGCCCTCGCGCTGGATATTGGGCCTCGAGATTGCCAACTTTCTCGGGTACTTTGCCGCCAACCTCAACAACATGGGATACCTGTCGGCGCTCCCGACGGTAGCCGGATACTTTCTTCCGGCGTTGACCGTCAAGGCCATCCTGGTTGGGTTTCTTTTGCGAGGCCTGCTTCGGGGCAATCGCGATGCGCGCGTCGTTCTTCCCGCCGTAGCCATCGTCAGCGTGGCCGATTACTGGTATTGCTTAACTCTTGTCAGCAATCTCTGGCAGTGGCATCTGCGCATACCAGCGCTGCCCGATCTTCGGTTCGAAACATACTTCATGGACTTCTGGACCATGTGGGGCGCCATCTACTGCGTAACCATGCTGCTTTTCCTCGTCCTGCGCACGATCGGCATCGCCAGAGAGGGGGCGCGCGTCGCCGCCGAGTTGGAGGCTGCCCGCATCGTTCAACACGTCCTCATCCCTGAAGAGATACCGGACGTTCCTGGCTTTGCGCTGCACAGCGTCTATATGCCCGCCGGCCAGGTAGGAGGCGACTTCTTTCAAATCATCCCGCTGGCAAGCGGAGGCGTTCTCGTCGTCATCGGCGACGTCAGCGGCAAAGGGATGCCCGCTGCAATGACCGTGTCGCTCCTCGTCGGCACCTTCCGCACCCTCGCCCACTACACGCAGAACCCGTCCGATATTCTCGCCGCTATGAATACCCGCATGTTGGCTCGCAGTCATGGCGGATTCACAACGTGCCTTGTTCTTCGCGCAGACGCAGACGGGACAATGACCGTTGCCAACGCCGGCCATATTGCTCCCTTCTTAGCAGGCGAAGAACTGCCCCTAGAAAACGGGCTGCCGCTCGGTCTCTCTGCCGCGACGAACTATGTTGAATCCACGTTCCACATATCTCCCGGCGAACAGCTCACCTTGATCACCGATGGTGTGGTCGAGGCGCGCGACAAAACCGGGACTCTTTTTGGCTTCGAACGTACCGCAGCCTTAAGCCTTCAGCCTGCCGAAGCCATCGCCAGCGCCGCTCAGAGCTTCGGCCAGGAAGATGACATCACCGCCCTGACGCTGACTGCCACCGCGGCTCCCGTTCCAGCGATGGCCTGAATTCCCGTGGCCGCCCGTCAGACTTGCACCGATAGCTTGATTTCGACTCGTCCTCGGCGATCCCCATCCCGGATTCTCTGGCCTCCATGGTCAGCCCCACGCCCCCAGCATCTTCCGCATCAGCACCAATTGCCCGATGTGATACGCATTGTGATCCGCAACCAGCAGCGCCTCGCGCAAAATCGTTTGCCCATCCCCGTGTGGAATCTTCGCGAACAGATCGGTCTTCTCGTCCTCGACCAGCGCGACCATCGCCGTCAAATCCTTCTTGAATGCACGCACGCTTTTGCCCCAGGCCTTCTCGTCCGCCGGAGCCTTCTCCTTCGGCCAATAGTCATCGGGCCACTTCAGCGCCTGGTATTTCGCATTAACCGAAAAATCCAGAATGTCCCACTGCGCCAGCCGCAGATGCTCCAGCAACTGCCATGGCGAATGTTCCGCGCCCTTGGCGACCTTCCCCCGCAATTCCGCCGGCAATCCCTTCACCGCCTGCTCGAACGTGGCGTGCGCATGACCGCCTGTCAATAGATTCACCAGGTGCTCCCGCAACGCCGCATCGCTCTTGTTAGCCATCAAACCCCTCCGTATCAATGGATTCCACCCCGTTACGAATGATTCCAAAATCCTCATCGCGGTTTGCAGATAATTTCGCAGCTTTGGAGCACAATTGCATTGAGTGCGTAAAACGAGGGAGGTCTAGTCCAGTTCGTGAAGTCACAGAGACTACGAACTGCCGGGCCCCCCCACCCCCCCTGCAATATTTATTTTTTCCACAAAATGTTTGCATGTTTATCGATACTAGCTTTCGTCTCTTCTTCGCTTTTGGTTGAAATTCGGAGTCCAGCCGAGGCGAATCGGACTGAAGACTGACAACTGGAAACTGAAAACTGAAAACTCGACAAATTGCTATACTTCCCCCAGCGGCATCCTGCATGAAGCTTTTTCGCCAGCAACGAGCTTGGTTTTGGATAGCGGTCGCGGTCATCGCCATCGCCGTCCTTGCGCTGCTCATTCCCCACGGGTCGACGACAGACGCTCCAGCCTGGATGGCGCTGCTCCCGGCGTTCTTCGTAGGCCTGCTGGTCCCGTTCAGCCTCCTGCCGCTGCTACCGGTTCTTTCTCTCGGACACGCGCACAACGCACCATCGCTGGCTCCTTCCTTCCAGCGTCCTCCACCGTTCTTCGCATAACACTGTCTCGATCCTGACCCGCTTTGACGCCTTTGACGTCAGTGTCAATCGGGTCGATCTGTCTCTCGATTCCGGCCAGACTCTGTGCCGACTCTGAGGAGTGATTATGCCCGTCAATCCCATCGATACCGTGCAGGAATTCGCTGTCTCTCTTCCTGTTTTCGCTCTTACTTTCGTTGGAATCGCCGTATTCCTTTCGCGGCTCAAAATGCTCATCTTTAAGCCCAAAAGCCCCAGAAATCGCCGGCGCTTCGCGATCTTGGCCGCCAATGCCGCGCTTGGATTTTCCTTCCTGCCTTTCGCTGCGATCTACCGTCCACGCATGATCGAGGTAGCCAAAGCGCAGCAGCGCCAGCAGGAAGACGTCGACGAAGACGATAACGGAGGCCCAGAAACTCCGATGAGACACCTCTTGCGACAATTGCGCCGAATCCGCCATGGCGAAAAGATAGACCGCCTCATCCTCAGGCTTTAGTAAAACCCCGCGCAGATTCGACGGCCGTCGTGCCAGCATGCGCGTCCTCGCCGCACGCTGACCTCTCAATCCATTTACACTTATAAAGGAGACTCACGTGTTTTTCGATAAGGCACTAACCAAAGTATTCGGCACCGCCAACGAGCGGGCCATCAAGAAATTGCTTCCCATGATTGCCCTGGTCGGCGCTTTTGAGCCGGAGATGGAAAAGCTTTCAGATGAGCAGCTTCGGGCCAAGACGGCCGACTTCCGCGCTCGCATTGCCGCCAAGCTTCAAGGCCTCACCGACGCCGAAGAGATCAAGACGGCCGAGCGTGCCGCCCTCGACGAAATTCTTCCTGAAGCCTTCGCCGTAGTCCGCGAAGCCGGCTGGCGCGCCGTCAAGATGCGCCACTTCGACGTGCAGCTCATCGGCGGCATGGTCCTCCACCAGGGCAAGATCAGCGAAATGAAGACCGGCGAAGGCAAAACTCTCGTCGCCACCCTCGCCTGCTATCTCAACGCGCTCGCCGGCCACGGAGTCCACGTAGTCACCGTCAACGACTACCTGGCCAAGCGCGACGCCGAGTGGATGGGAAAGATCTACGAGTTTCTCGGCCTCACCGTCGGCGTCATCGTCCACGACCTCAGTGACGACGAACGCCGCGCCGCTTACGCAGCCGACATCACCTACGGCACAAATAACGAGTTTGGTTTCGACTACCTGCGCGACAACATGAAGTTCGAAATCAAGGATTGCGTTCAGCGCGGCCACTACTACGCCATCGTCGACGAAGTCGACTCCATCCTTATCGACGAAGCCCGCACTCCGCTCATCATCTCCGGCCCGACCGAGCAAACCACCGACAAGTACGCGCGCGTCAAGAAAATTATTCCGGCGCTCGAACTGGGTGAAGAGATCGACAGCCTCGAAGGCAAGACTTTCACCGGCGACTACTTCGTCGATGAGAAACACCGGACGATCGGCGTGACAGATGAGGGCTGGGTCACCATCGAGAAGGAACTCGGCATCGACAACATCGCCAGCGCTGAAAACTGGGAACTCAAGCACTACGTCGAAACCGCCATCAAGGCTCACTCCCTTTACAAACGCGACGTCGACTACGTGGTCAAGGACGGCGAAGTTATCATCGTCGACACCTTCACCGGCCGCCTCATGCCCGGTCGCCGCTGGAGCGACGGGTTACATCAGTCGATCGAGGCCAAGGAAGGCGTCAACATCCGCAAGGAAGACCAGACCCTCGCGACCATCACCTTCCAGAATTACTTCCGCCTCTACAAGAAGCTCAGCGGCATGACCGGCACGGCTGAAACCGAAGCCGCCGAATTCGAGAAGATTTACAAGCTCGAAATCGTCGTCATTCCCACCAACAAACCGATGCTCCGCAAGGAGAATGCCGACGTTGTCTACCGCACTGAAAAGGAGAAATTCAAAGCAGCGGCCGACGACATAGGCTCCCTGCACGAAACGCAACAGCCAGTGCTGGTCGGCACCGTATCAATTGAGAAATCCGAGCGTCTATCCGCCATCCTGCAGCGCAAAGGCATCCGCCACGTAGTGCTCAACGCCAAGCAGCACGAGCGCGAAGCCGAATTCGTTGCGCAGGCAGGCCGCCTCGGCATGGTCACCATCGCCACCAACATGGCCGGCCGCGGAACCGATATTCTGCTCGGCGGCAATCCCGAATTCATGGCGCGCCAGGAGATGGTAAAGCAGGGCCGCGCCCGTGCGCTCAGTGTCGCTGAGGGCGCGATCAATCCCATGGCGCCTGCCGGATTCCAGCGCTTCTACTATCAGGGGCAGGAGTTCGAAGTGGCCGAACCCGATTGGAACGCCACTTTCTCCGTCCATAACGATGCCGCGCAGAAGGAGCACGCAGAAGTTATCGACAAGGGTGGACTCTTCATCCTCGGCACTGAGCGCCACGAATCACGCCGCATCGACAACCAGCTCCGTGGCCGTGCAGGCCGCCAGGGCGATCCCGGTGCATCGCGTTTCTATCTCTCGCTTGAAGACGACCTCATGCGCATCTTCGCCAAGCAGTGGGTCAGCACCCTGCTTGAAAAGCTGGGCATGGAAGAAGGCGTGCCCATCGAGTCGAAGATGATTTCGAATCGCATCGAGGCTGCGCAAAAAGCCGTTGAATCGCAGAACTTCGAATCGCGCAAACATCTCCTCGAGTACGACGACGTCATGAACAAGCAGCGCGAGGCGGTGTATGGACTGCGCCGCCAGCTTCTCGAAGGCGTCGACCAGCGCGAACTCATTCTCGAAGACTACGTGGGCGGAATCCTCAGCAACATGCTTGACGAATTCGCTCCAGAAGATAAGCATCCCGATCAATGGAACATCAAGGGCATGGATGAGAAGCTCGTCGGCCAGTTCGGCCTCAGTCTCGCCGCTGCCGGCATCAATCCGCAGGAGCTTGCCCGCCACGAACTCGGCGATGCGATCTTTGCCAAGCTCAAGGAACAGTACGAGCAGAAAGAGCACATCCTCTCGGCGCCGCAGATGCGCTATCACGAGCGGATGGTCATGCTCAGCGTCATCGATGGCCTCTGGAAAGACCATCTGCTCGCCATGGATCATCTGAAGGAAGGCATTGGTCTGCGCGGCTATGCGCAGCAGGATCCGCTGGTAGCCTACAAGCGCGAGTCCTTCGACATGTTCGAAGCCATGATGGCGAAGTTCCAGGAAGACACCGTCCGCTTCCTATTCCGGATGCAGATTCTCGGACCCGATGGCCGCCCGATCGATGCCCCGCCAGAACCGCGAAGGATTGTTCCGCCCGCACCGCCAGTGGCAAGCGCCGATCAGTTGTCGCTTAATGGCGACCGCCAGCCGGGCCTGCGCGATGGAGCATTATCTCCGCGCGAAATTTCGATCCCGACACGCGCACCTTCCACCACCATCGACCAGTTGGAGAAGGAATTCGCCCGCAAGAAGCAGCGCGAACTCGAAGCAGCCACTCGCGCTGGCGGCGGAAATGGGACCGAAGCCTCGCAACGCCGCACTGGCGAAAAAGTCGGCCGCAACGACCCCTGCCCTTGCGGCTCAGGCAAGAAGTACAAAAAATGCCACGGCGCGGAAGCATGATTTCCGCGCCATAGCTGGACTTCGAAAAATCAACGCTGGGTCTATTTCCCCGGCAGAATCCCTGCGGCTCTGTAAAGCCGGGCGCTATCGAACAGCGCTCCATTCTTGATCACAACGCGACAGCGCCGAATATTGGCTATGTCAGCGCCTGGATCACCTTCAACCAGAACCATATCCGCCAGTCTTCCCGGCTCGATTGATCCAAGTTGATCCTGCTCTTTGAGAACAGTGGCTGCGACAAATGTTGCATTTTGAAGCGCCTTCAAAGGGGGTATCCCAGCTTGGACTTCCAACTCCAGTTCGCGGTGGAGCATAACCCCCGCCGTGGCATCTGTTCCGGCGAGAATCGGCACACCAGCGTCGTACATACGCTTGGTCATCTTCAGCATGGCAGCCCAGGAATCTCGATAAGTCTGGTCATTGGCTGATGTCACGGTCAATCCCCCAGTAAACGCCGCGCGCTGAATCTGCGCGGGCAAACGATCCAGAATCGGGGCATAGTCAGGCGACACGTGCCCGGGCCGGCCGATAAACATGCCTTCGAAAGTTGCCAGCGTCACATCTACGGTGGTGTGATGCTGAACCAGCAGATCGATAAAGTCATTCACCGGCTTCGAATTCAGATCGAGTTCGTGAGCATATTGTCCCACTGCGGTGAAGCGCTCCGGAGTTCGCGTGTCTTTAACCTTGTCCGAAATGAAGTTGAGAAAGATGAAATTGATGTGCTGTATCTCATCGGCGCCTTCGCTCACGAATTGCGAAGCCGTGATGCCATTCGGTATGTGCCCGCTCACTCGCATTCCCCTCTGATGTGAAACCTTAATTATTCCCGGAAGCAACGCTGGATTCAGTGAGCTGTAAACCTTGGTCTGTATATATCCCAGATCAGCATAGTGATTCACCGCCGCATTCGCCTCGTCTTGAGTTGTAACGAAAATTCCAGTCGGAGCCTGCATCGGGTCGCGGCCATCGATAAGTCCCGCCTTCGAAACCCGCGGGCCGATAGCAGTTCCATCCCGCCACTGCTGCTGCATCGTCGCCAGGTCATTGATGTCATTTCCCATGTCGCGGATAGAAGTCACTCCGCTGGCGATATTCATAATGCCGTCAGAAGGCTGTGCATGGGCATGCATATCAAATAAACCGGGAAGCAGCGTTTTACCGTGGCCATCGATGCGCTCCGCATTCTGTGGCACTTGCGCCGTTACAGCCGGAGAGACAGCGATGATGCGCTCGCCACTCACAACTACGGTCTGGTCGTCAGCCATGGTCGCGTGGACAGAATCGTAAAGTCGGACATGCTCGATGGCGAGCGGCGTGGTCAGGTGGCGGGTTAACTCAACCGACAATCGTTTGTAACGATCCGTATCGGACTGCTGAGTGACGGCATAAAGTTTGGCGTTCGTCGATTCCCAGCCTTCGCGCAGAATTGCGGTCCAGGTGCCGGGTTGGGCGAAGAAGTTCAGTTGATCATCCAGCCAGACTGAAATCGGCGTGTACGCCAGGCCGGTGATTGCATACTCGGCGACATGTATTCGCTCGCCGTGATCCTCAAGAGTGAGGTCGGCAAGTTTCTCCATGTGCGCCTCACCCGCTGGAAAAAGCTTGACGCCCGCGCTCCCGGCTTTGGCTAGCGATTGGGCGAGCAGCGCGGTTTCGAGTGCGGGAGAATTGATCGACACATAGAAACTTCCCGCTGGCGCGTGACCCGCCTCGGACGTACTCTTCCACTGGGCTTGACCGCGCTCCGCGCCGAAGTGCTCGTCTACTGGCGCCTTCAAGTAGTCGACGCCGGTGATGTCCGTGTGGACGGGCATACCATCTGATCCGATAACGTATCGTGCTTCGATCTTCGGTCCACGTCCCCTATCGTTGAACTCGAAAGTGCTGGTGATTCTGCCGTCAGAACTGAAAGTATCGACTTCGTTACCGGCTTTTTGCCCGGCTGAAACGATGGCGTAGCGCAGAACGCGCGAGCCGCCGGGTTTCTGCGCAAGCGCAGAAAGAGAAACGACGCAAGCGAGGGCGAGCACAGAAAGTACGGTATTTCGCATGCGCCAAAGCTACCACGAGTTTTGCCGGATGCGAAAAATATCCCATATGCTAAGGCCGCGATCCTGCCCAGGCAATCGGTCGTCAGCGGCGCATAGTAGCGTCACTTCATAAATGACTTCCGACCGTGGCTGCCACAGCGTCAAATGTGAGATCATTCGCGCTTGAATGATGCTCCTCGCGCCACTGCTCGAAAAGCCGCCCATAGCTGAGCGTGAGATATGCCGAACGGCCCACACCGATCCGTGCCGCAGTCCGATCGATCCACTCCGGAGCCCCTTCCAATTCCGCGTAGTCCCCGATCGGTGTCTCGTCGATGACGCAATGCCCTTCGTCGTCGGTCCATTCACTGCGCCACTTTTCGTAGCGAAAAGCCTCGACGAGACCCAGCGCCTTGAATATCTCCGCCAGCACCTCGCCGTCACCCACTTCCGTTTCAGTTTCCACGCGATGCTTGTGCGCATCCTCCCCCGGCCCAACATCAGGCAGCCGCTTATGCGTCACTGTCCACTTGCCCGCATAGCTGCGGATACGCAAAATCTCCGTCCGCGCGCGCATTTTCCGGTCAGGGGTGTCATACAGAACGTTGCTCTCAAACGAGCGCGGCGTCTGCTGGCGAAATCCGGCACGGCCAAGCTGCAGCACCAGTTCCCCAACGCTCGCCACCCGGAATTTGATCTCCGTCTCGATAGACATGATAAGCAGCGAGTATACGCAGGTAGCCGCAGGGGCTACAAACGGCGACAATATGGATGTGAAGACCCTGCGCCTCGTCGTCGACCCAGCCCGCATCAACACTGAAAAAGCGCAAACCGCCATCGCTCAAGCAGCCGAGATTCTTCGCGCCGGAGGCCTGGTCGCTCTACCCACTGAAACCGTCTACGGCCTCGGCGCCAATGCCCTGGATCCTGACGCCGTGGCGCGCATCTTCACCGCCAAGCAGCGCCCCTCGTGGGACCCCATCATTGTGCACATCGCCGGCCCGCTCGAAGACAATCCGATGCTCAAGCAGCTGGTGGCCGAATTCCCGGCAGCCGTCCGCAGCCTCATGGACGCCTTCTGGCCCGGTCCCCTCACCCTGCTGCTGCCCCGCTCGACCGCGGTTCCCGACATCGTGACCGCCGGCCGCTCGCTGGTCGGCATCCGCATGCCTGCGCATCCCGTCGCCTTCGAAGTGATACGCCAGGCGGGAGTCCCTGTGGCGGCGCCCAGCGCCAATCTCTTCAGCCACATCAGTCCCACCACCGCTGCACACGTCTTTGCAGATCTCGATGGCAAAATTGATGCCGTCGTCGACGCCGGTCCGACTCAGCATGGAGTCGAATCCACCGTGCTCGACCCGACCCAAAGCCCCATGCTGATCTATCGCCCCGGCGCCATCACTGCCCAGCAGATTCGGGACGTCGCCGGTCCTGTCGAGTACTACGAAGAAAGTATTCTTCCGGCCAGTTCAACTCCTGAATCGCTCCCCTCGCCCGGTGTCGGCCTGCGTCACTATGCCCCCCGCGCACGTCTCATCCTCGTCGAAGCCACCCTGGCTGATCTACCCGCGCAAATGGTTAACGCAGCACGCCCTTACGCTAAAGATCGCCTGGGAATCATGCTTCCCGCGGAATTAGCCCGCACCAGTTTCGAACCGCCCCTGCGCGGAGCCTCCGAGTTTTCGTGGGGTCTTTGGAGCGCGCCCGAGGAGCTGGCCGAGAAGCTTTATGCTGGCCTGCGCGCGCTCGATGCCGAGGGCTGCACCGTCATCCTCTGCCCTCTGCCGCAATCCGCAGGAGTAGGCGAAGCGATCCGTGATCGCCTCCGCAAAGCTGCTTCTTCTCACAAGGATTAGTGCGTAATCTACTGCCCGGCTTCGCCAAGCTTGTACATATACTTGATTGCAGTTTTATAAATCAGCATCTTTGATCGGCCGCGCACCTTCAGCACGCCGCGGTCGTACCACTCAATCTGACCTTCAAGTTTCTCGCCGTCTTCCAGCACAATCACCATCGGCGTCTGCGACTGAATCTGCTTCTGCAGGTAAAACTGCTCCGCTCGCCGATGAGCGGAATTTTCATCGATTTCTTGAGAGGTAAACCGAAATGACGGTGTTCCGATTGAACTCTGGCTCCTGCGGTGCGTTGCAAAAAACTCCGCCGCGCGTCGCTGACTTTCTGCTCCCGGCAACATGGACTGACTATTCATAAAAATCCTCCAAGGCAGCACAACTCTGAATTGCACAGATGCAAGAACGCTAGTTCTATTCGCGTAAAATCGAAATCTAGGCATCCCGCGCAGCAAATGCTAGAAAAAAAGAACAGCTTGAAGACGATGAACCAATGACACAGCCGGGTTGAACGACTTTAGGATGGTGTCTTTGCCGTTTAGAGTGTTCTGATTCTATTCCAAGAGATGCCCTGTGCAAAGGCGAGGTTGCCTTTTTTAACGAGGATTACACGTAGCCCTCTCGTTAACGTTCCTGCAGCCCAACTGCCATTGCATCCAGTGAAAGCGAGCGCAGCAAGTTGCGCCGCATCCCCTGTTCCACCTGCACCACTGCCCGCGAAGTCGCGGCGATCCAGTCCACCGTCAGCCCCTGCGCCATGCGCTCCAACTCAGCCGAAAGATCGAGGTTGCGTATCAGTTCCGGGGTCCCCGCCAGCATCAGCAGCAGGTCTTCGAGCAGACTTCCCATGGCGCGCAGCAGATTGATCGTCTTTTCCTGCCCGTCTGCCCCCCCGCGATAGCTCTCCGTCGCATGAAAAAGCTGCGAGTAGTCCGGCTCCCGCAGAGCCGTCCGTAACACCAGCAGCGCATCCTGCCGGCTGGCAAGATAGACATCCAGATCCATCGTCAATGCCCGCCCTACCGCGCCCTCGGCCAAACGGGCAGCCAGTGCTCTTTGCGCAGGCTTCAGTTCTGGCCGCCGCTCTTCCAGCAGTTGCTCAATCTCCGCGGCCGGCAGCGCCCCCAGCCTGTACAGCAGCGCACGCGAGCGGATCGTTGGCAGCAGTTCATGCGGATTCTCCGTAAGCAGAATCAACGAAGTACCTTCGGGTGGCTCTTCCAGAACCTTCAGCAGGCTATTCGCTGCTTCCTTCATAAACGCCGAAGTAGTAAAAATCGTGAACGCCCGATGCCCGCTGGCAGGCGGCCGATAATACGCCGCGTGAATCACCGCGCGCACCTGCCCCATCTTGATCAAAAGCTGCGGCGGATCAGGCGGCACAATCAGCACATCTGGATGGGTTTGAATCAGGATTCGTGTCTCGCGCTTGTCCGCATCCCGCATATCGTCGCGTGTAGACACGGCTTCCGCAACCCGCTCATCCAGGTTGGCCGACTCCGCGATGCGAACACAATTCGAGCAGTGTCCGCAAAAATCCGGCAACCCATCGCTCTCCGTCGGCTCCAGACAATTCACCGTCTGCGCGAGCATCAGGGCAAGCGTGTACTTGCCTGCACCCTTAGGCCCGGCAAGAATCAGCGCCTGCGGAAAATGCCCGCTGCGCAGCCCTTCCCGCAAATACCGCACGGTTGATTCATTGCCGCGAAAGCTTGGGAATCCCACTCTTCAAGTCTACGGCATCATCGATATGCCGAGTCGGGATGCCTCTTAATCCAGCAGTTGCAGTCCGACTGACTCTGCGAGACGCGTTCGTCAGTTTCTAGGGATAACGTTGACGCGGATGCCGCTCTTCGGCCGAAGCGTAATTTTCGGCTGCAACTCGATCGTCTGCCCTGCCACCGGCTCAATCCGCCACCGTTGCGCGATTGTCGCCAGCGTCAAAATAGCCTCCATCCAGGCAAATGATTCACCGATGCATTGCCGTCCTCCTCCACCGAAGGGAAAATATGCAAAACGTGGCCGCCCCATCTTCGCTTGAGCGGTAAACCTCTCAGGCAGAAAGCTCTCGGGGTCCGGGAACCACTTCGGATCGCGCTGCACAATGTACTGGCTGAAAAACACCATCGTCCCCTTCTGCAGCCGGTACGGCCCAATCGAAACATCCTCAAGAACTTCGCGCCCCATTGCCCATGCCGGAGGATAAAGGCGCATCGATTCTGACAGCACCATCCCGGCATAAGGCAGCCGCTGCATGTCTTCGAGCCGAGGTAGTCGATCGCCGACAACCGCATCCAATTCCGCGCGAAACCGGCACGCCGCCTCGGGATTCTGTCCCAGCAGCAGCCACGTCCAACCAAGTGCATTGGCCACGGTCTCGTACCCAGCCAGAAACAGCGTGAGCACCTGGTCGCGCAATTCCTGCGCATTCAGCTTCAGCCCGTCCCCCTGATCATCCCTCGCCGCCAGCAGCATCGAGAGCAAGTCCGTACGACTTTCAGCTTCTTGCGGCGCTGCCTCTGATTCAGCGCTTCGCGCCCGAATCATTCCGTCGACAACCTCATCAAGACGCCTCCTTGCGGCCCGAAAACGCCGCATCTGTGGCAAGGGCGATCCCAGCAAGAGTTCAGCTCGCGGCAGAGCGACCAGAAAGTTATAAAGATCCATCACGATATTCACTTGATCGTTGATTTCGTGAATTTCCGACGTCACTTCGGTGTCGAACAAAGTGCGCGCCGTGATCTGCAGCGCCAGCCGCATCATCTCCGCGGAAATATTGATTTCCTCGTTGGCTTTCCATTCAGCGCGAAACCCCGCGGCAATCTCCACAATCTGTTCTGCATAGCGCTCGATTCGACGGCGGTGAAAGGCCGGCGCAGCGATGCGCCTGCCCCGATTGTGCTTCTCTCCGTCCGAGGTGATCATCCCCTCGCCGAGCAGAATCTTCATGCGCTTCTGCGTCCTGTCCTTGCCGAAGGACGAAGCCTTGTCGATCAGCACTTCCGCAATATCAGCCGGATCATTCAGCAGAACAACGTCATGCATCAGGATGCGGTAGTGCGCCGCTCGCCCGTAGCGTTGCAAATGCTCAAACAGCAGAATCGGATTTGCAGGATCGAAGAATTTATGGAATCTGTAAAAAGGCAAATTGAAGCGCAGGCCCGGCGGATACATATATTGCCCGCGCCTCACAACCTTGGCCAGTTTGTGTTCTTCAGAAGAATAAAGCGCAGAATCGTTCGCCTTCACGGTTTGAGTCTAGTCCATTCCGTGCTCGATTCCACTTGCCCGATTCGATCGGGTTGAAATCGACGGCCCCGGGTTCTGGCGAACTCTCCAGGGCCGCGTGCAGTTTTACGAACGAATTCCGGCCAGGGCCAGCATCATCAGGAACTGTCTCTGAGTGCGCATGTCGATAGCAACCGCAACCAGTTTGCCGTCGCGGTCGAATACGAAGCTCTTGGGAATTCCACCATCCACGTGAAACTGATTCGCAACCTTTGATCCCGGATCAAGTAGAACGGTCGGATGGAAATTCATCGGCTCGACCGTCTTGGCTATCAAAAAAGGATCGGAAGAAGGAACATCCTCGGGATCAACCGAGAGGACGACGAGACCCTGTGATTCCAAGTGCGTATAGATTGCGTCTAGTCCGGGCATTTCCAGCGTCATGCAAGGGGCGCACCAAGTTGCCCAGAAGTTCACCAGCACAACCTTACCGCGAAACTGAGAAAGCGTGACCTTTTTCCCGTGCAGATCTTTCAGGGTGAAATCGATTTTGGATATGTCGGCGTCGTTCTTGGCAAGAGCCTCAGAGGCCTTAACAAAGAGCGGGTCGGTAAGCGTCGAAGTGGCATGCTCGTATCGCACAAGTCGCGCCAGATCGAAGTACGGTGCCGGCGGCCAGTCTTTCTTCGCGGGAATGGGCGTTTCGGCCAGCGCCTGCGACAACGCATCGGCAACTGCCTGAATGGTCTCGGCCCCCTGGTCGCCCTGCGTGGCGAGATGAGCAAGATCGTCGGCGAGGTTGACCTTGGTCTTCCCGGCCGGGAGCGCCTTGATGTCCGTAGCAAGTTTCATTGTGATGGCGGGTCTCTGCGCCGGCGACAAATCACGAAGGCCATTTATCTGCTTTTGAATTGCGTCTTCCGGTCCTTTGGCAAAGACCAATGGAGCGACCAAAAGAAGGGCCGCACAAAGAAATACTCGTCGATTCGGGATCATCTGTTCTCTCTGACTGAATGAATCGAGTTCATTCCTGTTGTGATTTGATTGTGCCGGAATTATACCCATATCTCCGGTACCCCGTTTGTGATTTACTGCACGCACAGACCGGCTTGTCATCAAGAAGACGCAAGTGGACGTCGTAAGTTCCTAAGTCCTTTGCAGCCTTAGCTCCCGGACCTACCTAACGTTCTCCCCGTACAATAAAAAGGGAAGCCCATTTTGCGACCCCATGGCGAAAGACGCAGAGAAGCCCCGCGAATCCAATCCGAAACCAGCCGGTGATAACAAACCGGAACCTCGCAAGACTGACGAAGATCCGGTCGGCAAAGTCTACGACTCCCGGCTGATCAAGCGCCTCGGCCACTACCTGCGCCCCTACTGGTGGCAGGCCGCTGTTTCTTCGATCGCTATTTCGCTCAAATCCATGAGCGATGTTGCTGGTCCCTATCTTGTGATGGTAGGCATTGACCATTTTTTCCCTGCCGGCCCTCAGAATGGCCATCACTCCGTAGCCACTCAGGGCTTTGGCTCCGCGGTCTGGCTCACACGCCATCTAAGCGCCGATCCGGTCCGCGGAATAACGCAGCTGGCAGGTATTTATCTCGTTCTGCAGACGTTTGCATACCTGTTTGAATTTATTCAGACCTACCTGATGCAGTGGACCGGCCAGAAGATCATGTTCGATCTGCGCCGCGACATCTTCCGCCACATGCAGCGCATGCACGTCGGCTTCTTTGACACCCACGCCGTCGGCCGCCTCGTCACGCGCATTACGTCCGACGTAGACGCCATCAACGAGATGTTCACCGGAGGAATCCTCGCCATCGTCGACGACTTCTTCGCGTTGACGATCATGGCCATCTTCATGCTCAAAATCAAGTGGTGGCTGGCGCTCCTGGCTTTCGCTGTTCTGCCTCTGATCCTCGTCGCCACACGGATGTTCCGTAACAGCGTTCGCGAGAGCTATCGCCGGGTGCGCGCCGCCATCGCACGCATCAACAGCTTCACCCAGGAACACATCAGCGGCATGGCCGTGGTACAGCTTTTCAATCGCGAACAGCGTGCTTACAACGACTTCGAGGCCGTCAACCGGCTGCACATGATCGCCTTCAAAGACACAATCTTCGCCTACGCGCTTTACTACCCCGCGGTCGAAATCCTCTCCTCCATCGCAATCGCCCTCGTCATCTGGCGCGGCGGATTCGGCGTCCTCTCCGGAACCGTCACCATCGGAATGTTGGCCGCGTTCAATATGTACTCGCAGCGTTTCTGGCGTCCGATCCAGGACTTGAGCGACAAGTACAACATCCTGCAAGCCGCCATGGCCGCCTGCGAACGCATCTTCAAATTGCTCGATACCGCGCCAGAAATCGTTAGCCCGGCAAATCCTCGCTCCGGCGACGGATCGAATCGCATCGAGTTCCATCACGTCTGGTTCACCTATCAGAAACTGACTCCGGAACAAACAGCACTGGTCAACCGCGTCTCTGATTCACCTGAGCGCGCGAAGGAACTCGCCGCATTCACCGACATTGAGTGGATTCTAAAGGACGTCTCCTTCACCATCGAGCCCGGCCAGACCATCGCCATCGTTGGACACACCGGTGCCGGCAAAACCACCCTGACCAGCTTGATGATGCGCTTCTACGACGTCACCGCTGGATCGATTCGCCTCGATGGAGTGGATCTGCGCGAACTGGATCTTGCCGCATTGCGCAGCCACTTCGCCGTAGTCCTGCAGGATCCATTTCTCTTCAGCGGCACCATCGCCGAAAATATCCGCTTCGGCAACGAGGCCATTACCGAAGACGCCATGCGTCAGGCTGCACGCGACGTCAATGTTCTGGACTTTGTCGAATCGCTGCCCGCTGAATTCAACGAGCCCGTGCAGGAGCGCGGCAACTCCCTCTCCACCGGACAGAAACAGCTCATTAACTTTGCCCGCGCCCTCGCCTACAACCCCCGCATTCTCATCCTCGATGAAGCTACCTCCAGCGTCGATACCGACACGGAGCTTCGCATTCGCGGCGCGCTAGAGCGCATGGTCGAAGGCAGAACCAGTGTGCTCATCGCTCATCGCCTCTCCACGATTCAGCGCGCCGACACCATCCTCGTCATGCACAAAGGACAGCTCCGCGAAATGGGCACCCACCAGGAATTGCTCGCCAATCGCGGACTCTACTGGAAGCTGTATCAGTTGCAGTATAAAGATCAGGAAATCGGCATCGGCACAATTCCCCATCGCGAACCGTCCGTCGCGCCCGCAACATCCTAGCTCGTCACCGCTTAGCATCCAACGATCTTCATTGGTTCCCGCTAAAATCATTACGACCTCGGCACCCAAACTCCATGAGTTCATCTCCCCCCACCAATGCAGCCACGCAAGCGCCAGTACCATCAGACGCTGCTAGAAGTCTGCTGCCCTGGCTGGTTGCGGTCGCATTCTTCATGGAGTCGCTCGACACCACCATCTTGAACACTGCCGTCCCCGCAATCTCCGAAGCGCTCAGCGTCACGCCGCTGAGCATGAAAGCCGTACTCGCCAGCTATACACTCAGCCTTGCTGTGTTCATCCCGATCAGCGGCTGGATGGCTGACAGATTTGGAACGCGCCGCGTGTTCGCCTCCGCCATTGGCATCTTCACGCTCGGCTCTTTTCTCTGCGGCATCTCCACCAGCATTCATCTTCTGGTCGCGTTTCGCATCGTTCAGGGTATGGGGGGCGCCATGATGGTCCCCGTCGGCCGACTCACGTTGGTCAGGACGTTCCCAAAATCGGATCTCATTCGCATCATGAGCTTCGTCTCGATCCCCGCGCTCATAGCCCCCATGCTCGGCCCAGTGGCCGGCGGCTTCATCGTCGACTACTTCCATTGGCGCGTGATTTTTTTTCTGAATATTCCCATCGGCATCATCGGCCTGATTCTGGTCTACCTCCACTTGCCCAACTACAGCGAAGCCGATACTCCGCCTCTCGACATCGTGGGGCTTATCCTCTTCGGCTCGGGCATTGCATTGCTTTCGTACGTGCTCGAAGTCTTCGGCGAACATGCCTTGGGAGCGCGCGAAATCATTGGCCTTCTGGTGCTCTCCATCGCCCTGCTCATCGGCTACTGGCTGCATGCTCGCGTGCTGGAGTCCCCTTTGCTTCGTCTCAGGCTCTTCACGATTCGCACTTTCCGTGCAGCCGTAAATGGCAGCTTCTTCACGCGCCTCGGCATTGGCGGAGTGCCATTTTTGCTGCCGCTTCTCTATCAGACCGGCCTGGGCTTCACCCCAATTCAATCTGGCCTGCTAATTATGCCGCAGGCACTCGGCGCCATGAGCATCAAGGCGGTCATTCGCCGCTTGCTGGAAATACTCGGCTATCGCGGCGTACTCGTTTCGAACACCATCCTCATCGGCATTCTTCTCATGGTGTTTTCCACCATTGGTCTGCGCACGCCCATCTGGTTCATCCTGCTCCTCGCGTACTTATATGGCGGCGTCACATCACTGCAGTACACCAGCATGAATACGCTGGTCTACGCAGATATGGACGAGCGTGATACCAGCAGCGCCAGTACCATCGCCAGCACCATGCAGCAGATGTCCATCAGCTTCGGCGTGGCCGCGGCTGGACTCACGACAGCTTTCTTCGTGCCAGTTGGCGCATCGCGAATCCCGCAGGAGATGATCCACGGAATCCACCTTGCCTTCCGCACCCTTGGCGGCCTCACGATTCTCTCGACAATCGTATTTGCGAGCCTCAAGCAGGGCGATGGCGACGCAGTGAGCCATCAGAAAATCATGCGCCAGCATCATCCCGACGGATAAGAGCGCACGATCCCAATTGCCTCCAAAAAGAAAAGGAACGATCCGCGTAAGCGAATCGGCCCACATCCATTCTGTATCGGGTTACACGGTGGCCCAATTGGGCATTACCTGAGACGGCCACAGTTTTGAAAGGGCACGATTTATCCGTGCCATGAGGTTCTGAAGTGTAAGGGGGCTTTAGCCGCTGAGGGATGGTATCGAGTTGTGTCAACAGACGAAAGGGCCGATCCGCGCAAGCGAATCGGCCCAATTACTTGTTCTATCGACTTACCGCGATGCGGTCAACGACGGACGCGTATCCAGTGTTCCGTCCGCATAGCCCTTCGCGATCTCGGTGATCGCAAGCGGCTTGTAGTCGCCCGCGTGTCCTGCCTGGCCGAACTGCGTCATACGCAACGCCACAACCTTCTTCATGGCCTCGCGTGCTGGCTTCAAGTAATCACGTGGATCGAACTTCTCAGGAGTCTCCGCGAACACCTTGCGGATGGCGCCCGTGATGGCGAGGCGATTATCGGTATCCACGTTGATCTTGCGAACGCCGTTACGGATTCCAAGCTGAATCTCTTCCACCGGAACGCCCCACGTCGGGTTCAGTTTGCCGCCGTACTGGTTGATGATGTCTTGCAGGTCCTTTGGAACCGAAGAACTGCCATGCATTACCAGGTGCGTGTGCGGCAGGCGCTTGTGAATCGCGATCAGCACGTCCATCTTCAGCACGGAGCCGTCCGGTTTCTTGTTGAACTTGTACGCGCCGTGGCTGGTGCCGATGGCAATTGCCAGCGCGTCCACGCCGGTCCGCTCCGCAAACTCGACAGCCTGGTCGGGGTCGGTGATGTGCTCCAGCCCTGATCCACCTGCGCCATGTCCGTCCTCTACGCCGCCCAGCACGCCGATCTCGCCTTCAACCGTGACGCCGCGCGCATGCGCATATTCCACGACCTTGCGGGTCACTTCCACATTCTCTTCAAAAGTCGAAGGAGTCTTGCCGTCTTCCTTCAGCGAACCGTCCATCATCACGCTGGTATAGCCCAGTTCGATGGCGCTTTTGCAGGTCTCAAAGCTGTTGCCGTGATCCTGGTGCATCGCAATCGGAATCTCGGGATTCAATTCCGCAGCGGCCTGGATCAGGCGGAAAAGATACAGGTCCTCGGCAAACTGGCGCGCACCGCGGCTAGCCTGCACGATCACCGGCGACTTGGTTTCCTTCGCCGCCATCATGATGGCCTGAATCTGTTCCATGTCATTGACGTTGAATGCGCCGACGCCGTATCCGCCCTTGGCGGCCTCGTCGAGAAGCTGCCGCATGGAGACTAAAGGCATAGCAATTCTCCTTCTTGATATCTTTTCGGAATTCTTCCGCCGTTACGCTCGTATGGGCATGTCTAGCGGCGGGAACTGCAATCGTCCTTATGGTAGCAGAGCCGCGCAAGCACAAAGTGTGCCCCGGAACACATCGCTACAACTCGTTGATTGCGGAAGATATGCCATCGCGAGATGCAGGTCGCCCCTTTCATGCGCGCCGTTTGCGCATGCGTGGGAAAGCACGAACCCAGACCGCCCGATGAGAAACGATCACACTGCCCGCAGCGCCTGCTCCAGATCGGCGATCAAATCGTCCTTATCTTCAATACCAATCGACAGCCGCACCAGTCCCTGCGTAATGCCAACCTTCGCGCGTTCCTCATCCGTGAGCGCAAAGTGCGTCGTTGTCGCCGAGTGCGAAGCCAGCGACTCCACCCCGCCCAGCGACTCGGCATTCAAAAACAGGCTCACCGCTTTCAGGAATCTCTCCGCCGCGTCGCGCGATCCCAGATCGAAGCTCATCATCGATCCGAATCCCCGCTGCTGCTTCTTCGCCAACTCATGTTGCGGATGGCTCTTCAATCCCGGATACGCCAGCCGTTTCAGCTTCTGCTGGGTCGACAGAAATTCCGCCACGGCACGCCCATTCTCCTCGTGCTGCTTCATCCGCAAAGGCAGCGTCTTGATTCCGCGTAATACCAGGAAGCACTCAAATGGCGACATAATTCCTCCCGCCGCCTTCTGCACCAGCAAGAAACGATCTTTGTGCTCCGGCTTTGATCCAATAAGTGCGCCGCCCAGCCCATCCGAATGCCCGTTCAGGAATTTCGTCGTCGAATGCATCACAACGTCAGCGCCCAGTGCCAGCGGGCTTTGCAGCGCGGGAGACATGAACGTGTTATCCACGCTCACTTCCACTCCATGCGCGTGCGCAATCTCGCACACCGCCGTGATGTCCGTAAGCACCATCAGTGGATTCGTAGGGGTCTCGATATGCATCAACTTCGTATTCGGCTTGATCGCCGCTTTCACCGCATCCAGATTCGCCGTGTCAACGTACTCAATCTCGATCCCGTAGTGCTGAATGATCAGGTTGAACAGCCGCGTCGTCCCGCCATACACGTTGGCTGAAACAATCACGTGATCGCCTGAACGAAGCGTCGCCACCAGCGCATAGATCGCCGCCATGCCACTCGCAAATGCGTGACCTGATGTTCCGCCCTCAAGCGCGGCAAGCGCCATTTCCAGGCGGTCACGCGTCGGGTTTCCGGCACGCGAATAGTCATACCCGCGATCGCTGCCGATGCCAGTCAGCTCAAAGGTTGAAGAGAGATAGACAGGGACGTTTACCGCACCCGTGAGCGGATCAGGATGCTGCCCCGCATGCACGGCAAGAGTGGCGTATTTATGCTCAGACATGATTAGCGTTTAGCTTCTTACTCCTGCCTTCTAGCTTATCGTGGCGACCCTTACCTGCAAAAAACTGGCGCCGGCTTCCCTCTCGAGAAATGCCTGCGCCTTTTCGGAAGTAGAGTTTAAGGCAGAGAAATCGCTTGCACGGAGTATGCTGGCACGCTGAATCGTCAGATTTACGCTTGAAGGAGCGCTCGATGTCCCCAGCGCCTGGCCGGGAAACGAGATGACACTCGGCGTGAAATACACCAGCGCATATCCGGTACCATAGAGCGGCATGGTCTGCGGTGAAGTTGCCGCATCGTCCGTAATCGTCAAAGCCAAAGAATAGTGCTGCGAAACCGTAGGCGCAAATGTCACCGTAACCGTGCAGTTCCCACCCGATGCAAGCGCCGTTCCGCAGTTGTTAGTTTGTGCAAACGGAGTCGGTGCGGAAATGCTCGCAATGTTGAGAGTCACTGGCTCTTTATTCGTGAGCGTAACAGTGTAGCCGGAACTCGTCGTGCCGATGTCTTGATTCGGGAAGGAAATCTGCGTTGGTGAAGTTACGAGCGGAAGATAGCCGTTGCCGCTCAGCGCAACCGTGTGCGGTGATGTCGCACTCCCATCCGCGATCGTCAGGCTTGCCGTGTAATACTTTGCCGCCGTGGGGCGAATGTCACATTCACCGTGCAACTCTGGCCCGCAGCCAGCGAGGTTCCGCAATTGTTCGTCGTCGCAAAGGGCGCTGCGGCGGAGATGCTCGTGATACTGAGAGGAATGTTTTGGACGTTGGTGATCGTGACTACCGAAGCCGCGCTGGTTGAATTCACAGGCTGGTTCGGAAACGGAATGGTCTTGGGTGTGTAGTTAACCGGAGCGATTCCGCAGCCTGAGACCGCGATCGTCTGCGGCGAATTGGATGCGCTGTCAGTTATCGTAATCGAGGAAGAAGACGACTGGACAGCCGTCGGTGAAAATGTGAGTGAGAGTGTACACGTGGCTCCGCCTGACAGCGATGCACCACAATTATTGTCTGCGCAAACGGCGGCGTCGCTTGAACACTGGAGATCGAAAGCGCAGCGGGCAGATTGTTTGACATCGTGACATTGGTCGCATTGCTCGTAGTGCCCGCGGCCCGGTTTCCAAAATTCACCGTGGCGGGTGAAATGGTCACCGGAATCACGCCATTCCCAGTTAGCGGGTAATCACCAGCGCCGACGAATAATATTGCTTCGCTGTGGGTGTGAACGTGACGTTCAGAGTGCATTGCGCGTTCGCCGCAAGACCAGTTCCGCAATTATCGGTTTCAGCGAAAGGCGCGCTGATTTGTATGCTGGAAATCGTCAGCGCCCCCGACTCATTGTTGAGGAGAATGACCTGCATAGCCGCACTCGTCGTGTTAAGTCCCCTGGTTAGGAAACCGGATAGTTGCAGGGGGAAACTGAAATATTCTGTGACTGCAATTGAACGGCGGATCCCATCAGCAAGATGGCAGCGAGAGGGACGAGGCAACCGCGATCAATCTTCACAAGCGCTCCCTGGCAACTTCAAATCAATCAACGAACGCATCGCAAACTCAATGTCAGCCGATGTAAGCCTGATGCGGATCGGGATCAACACCTTCGTCACTCTTCGCTGCTTATCCCCTGAGTCGCACCTCGACAAAATAGCTGGTCATCGAGGCATAGTAGTCATTCTGTGTTGAAGAGAAAGTAAACCGAAGTGGTCATCACCGCAAAAATCGATTGGTCAACCAGTAAGATCGGCTGCTACAAAGGCGGCCCGTGGCGCAGAACAATCATTGCTTCCTAAGTTGAAAGTGGGATGCCCTTTACCTAGACTTGGTTGGCAAAAAACACGTAAATAGCCAGCAGCGGCTGCCATCTCTTTCTGGTAACCGTGCATCAAAATCGCGGTACCCGGCTCTATGGGTACTAAGGAGTTAGAACATGTCCAGTCCCAAGAAATGCGGCAACCCCGCCTGCAATTGCATTCCACCCGAAAAACAAAAATATTGCAGCGCTCACTGCGAAGGAATCGCAGACAAGGTCGAGATTATGTGCACCTGCGGACATGACGGTTGCACCGGAGCGAAGGCCTGAGCCATTTGCCGTGCGAACACTCGACGCACGCATGCGTTCAGAGTGCGCGGAAGTCTTGCGCGTCAATAATCAATAATCAGTTTTTATGATTGGTTTGCCCGCGCGGATATCGGTGAGACTCATTACTCAGCGCGTCCGTCCGCTACTTACATGCCGCCTTCGAAGATTTTCTTCGATAGGTACCGCTCTGCCGAATCGGGGATTATCGTCGCGACGCGCTTGCCTGCGCCCAACTCGCGTGCCAGTTCCGCTGCAGCGAATACAGCTGCTCCGGCGCTCGATCCGCCCACCAATCCCTCTTCAGCCGCCAGTCGCTTCACCATCGTGAACGCATCATCGTCGCTTACCATCAAGACCCGGTCGCACACATCGCGATGAAACGTCTCGGGAACAAAGTGCACCCCGATACCTTCTACGCGATGCTTGCCCGGGGAGCCGCCCTGCAAAATCGAACCCTGCGTCTCCACTGCCATCGTGACCACTGCCGGATTCTTCTCTTTCAGAAATCGTGCAATTCCTGAAAACGTGCCGCCCGTCCCGACCCCGGCTACAAACCCGTCCACGCGCCCTTCCATCTGCTCCCATATCTCAACGGCGGTGGTATCGTGATGAAACTGCGGATTCGACTGGTTGGTAAACTGTCCCGCCATAAACGCCCCGGGGATCCCATCCGCCGTTTGATTCGCCGCGCGAATCGCGCCGGCCATCCCCTCGGCTTCGGGGGTCCTCACTACCTCCGCGCCAAACCCGCGCATCAGTATGCATTTCTCCTCAGCAAACCCTTCCGGCACAAATAGCTTCACTTTGTAGCCGCGATTTACGCCGATCAGCGCCAGTCCCACCCCGGTATTCCCTGCGGTAGCTTCAACAATCGTCGACCCTTCACGCAGCAACCCCTTCGCTTCCGCGGCCAGAATCATACCCAGAGCAGCGCGGTCCTTGATGCTGCCACCAGGATTCAGGAATTCAAGTTTTGCGAACACTCCCGCCGAAGAACCCGGCACAATTCTGCCCAGCTGAAGCATCGGCGTATGACCTACCAGTTGGGTAATATCGGAAACAACGCGGAGGGGCGAGGTGGAAGGGCTTTCGACTGCCATGGCAATTCAGTTTAGCCTACCGGCCCCTGCTATTTCTTCTGCGCCGCAGGCCTCTTCGCAACCCGCGTAGCCGGGAAGTATCCGGTGCGTGTGCGAACTGACAGCTTGCTCATGCCTGGCGCGTCGGCTGTCACCTGCACCCGGCGGAACCCAGGTTGACTCGTTGGCTTCGAGGAGTGATAGCCGATCGTGTACTGGCTGCGGATGTCGCGCGCCACTTCCGCCGCAATCTCATCCACCTGCTCCATCGATTTTGGGAAAGAATGCAATTCCGCCTGTCTCGTTCGACAGGAGTTCCAGTGCGCGTCGCGCATGGCGAACCTCCGCGTGGCTCATCTCGTCGCCAAAAAGCAAGCCGATGGAATAAATCACGGGGCCTGAAAGCTCTTGCACGCGCCGAATCGTCTGATCGAGATTGAGCGTCGACGCGTTGTCCTCCCCATCCGTAATTAGGACCAGAACCTGCTTGGGACGTTTGGCATCCGCCACCAGTTTGTCGGCCGACGCAACCACTGCGTCATACAGAGCGGTTCCGCCTCGCGACTCAATATGACTCAAGCCATCGCGAAGCTTATTCACATTCGAGGTGAATTCCTGATCGATGTACGCCTCGTCTGAAAAGTTCACGACAAACGCTTCATCCTCAGGATTTGAAGCCTCCACCAGATCCAGCGCAGACTTGTTCACTGCGGGGCGCTTCTTCGACATCGATCCGGAGTTGTCGACTACAAAACCAATTGAAACGGGCAGATCAGTGTGTTGAAAGCTGATGATGTTCTGCTTGACGCCGTCTTCAAAAACCTGAAAATTGTCTTTCGTCAGTGTCTGCACCAGCTGAGTGCCGTTCAGCACGGTGGCATTCAAGACCACCTCTTCCACATTGGTATGCAGAACATAACCCTCGCCGCCCTCTTTTTTCAGCGCCTCTCCGGTCACGGTCGGCGCCTGCTCGGCATCCGGTGAACGTACCGGATCGGTATCCACGGTCAAGGGAGCGGTCTGAGTTGCAGGTGCAGGCTTCGGCGCCTGTTGTGCGCCCAGCGTGAGAGTCGAAAAGGAGAGAATTACTGCAAAAGCCGCGTTATTGCAAAGGCGCATAGTATCCGGTTCGAGCATGGACAGTAAGTGGAGGCAAACCCGAGGGCGGATTTAGCTTCACCTTCACTTTACGCCACTTGCCGTCGCGAGACATGTTCTTGGGCGTGTAGCCAATCACATATTGATTACGCAATTCAGTGGAAATTTTCTCCGCAATATCGCTCATCTCAGAGACATCGTCAACCCGGAACAAACGTCCCCCGGTCTCTTCGCAAAGCTCATTCAACAAAATCGGCCCCGTACGTTCCTCGGGAGTAGCAGCATAAGGATCGAATATTCCGATTGAGTAAATCTCCACATCCGACTCGCGAACCTGCGCGCGAACTTCGCCTTCCGTGTACCTCGATCGGTTATCGCCACCGTCCGATACCACCAGGAGCGCCTTCCGCTCATGCTTGGCCTCTTTCATCTTGGCCACACCGTAATAAATGGCATCCAGCAACGCCGTCCTGTGTCCGCTGCGTACCGTCGCCAGCCGCGCCTGGATGTCTTCCACCGAGCTCGTGAAATCCTCAATCAGTTCCGGTCGATCGTTGAATCCGATTACGAAAAACTCATCCTCGGGATTAGCCGTCTTGATGAACTGAAGAATTGCTTCGCGCGCACGGATCAGTTTGGATGTCATCGAGCCCGACAGGTCAAAAATGATTCCGATCGACACCGGCGCGTCTTCCGCCGCAAAGGTGCGTATCTTCTGCTCGCCGTTGTTTTCGAAGAGTTGGAAATCCTCCTGCTCAAGCCCGGTGACCAGTCTATTCATGGGATCCGTCACCGTGATCGGCACCAGCACCATATCCACATTCATGCGGATAAGCGATCCAGGCTTGGCCTTGCCCGCCGCGGTGGCCGCAGGGGCATCCACACCCGCCGGAGCACCGGTCCCCGGATTCGTCGTGGCCGGAGGCGGCACATGCACTTTATCCAGTGGATTGTCCTGCCCGCGCATAACGACGGCGGAAACCAGCGCCAGAACGCAGGCACAGACAGCCAGCCGCGCGCCAAAGGATGATTCGCGCGGGGCCTCGAGCCGGATGGGAGTTAGGTTCATGCGCTCTTACCAGAGAATGATGGCGAGTTTAGCACGCTTGGCCGCAGCCTTGCGTTCCTGCACGCGCACCCTCGGGTGTTGGACGACGCCCGACCTAAATCGGTCACCGGCACTGGGATACAATCGACTCTAAGCAACAGTCTTGGCGGGACTTTCACAGTCCAACCCTGCCGGGCAAATCCTGCCTTATCTGTTCGGAGCAAGACCTTCCGCATGGCGAATATCTATCCATTCCGCGCGTGGCGCTACAATCCCTCGGCTGTTCGGCTTGAAGACGTGGTTACTCAGCCCTACGACAAAATCTCACCCGCCATGCAAGAGGCGTATTACCAGCGCAGTCCCTACAGCCTGGTGCGCATCATCCTGGGGCTGCCTGAACTCTTTGATGCTGAGCGTGGCGAGAATGTCTACAGCCGCGCAGCCCGCGACTTTGGTGCGTGGAAAGACCAGTCCGTCCTTGTCCAGGAAAAAGACCCCAGCATATTCGCCTATTCCCAGAGGTTTCGCGTCCCCGGATCGGATGCAATCAAGGAACGCCGCGGATTCATCGCCCTTGGAAAGTTGCATGATTACGCCGATCAGGTCGTCTTTCGCCACGAGCAGACGCTCTCCAAGCCAAAGAGCGATCGCCTCAACCTGCTCAAGGCCACGCATGCCCACTTCGGGCAGATCTTCATGCTCTACTCCGACCCTGCCGGTAGCGTTGAGAACATTCTTTATGACGATGCCGGTCCCGCAGACGCCGAAGTTACCGACGAATATGGCGTCCTGCACCGCCTGTGGCGCGTCAGCGATCCGGCCGTCATTCGCCTGCTCGTCTCCACCATGGCCGACAAAAAGCTAATCATTGCTGATGGCCACCACCGCTATGAGACAGCGCTGAATTACTCCAAAGAACGTGCCCCCGCAGCCTCGCCACACTCCGAGCACAATGCGAATATCCTTCCGCACCCGCCGTTCCCCGAAGCAGCCGTGATGATGACCTTCGTCAATATGGACTCTGACGGGCTCCTCATTCTGCCGACCCATCGTGTTGTGCACGACCTGCCTGGTTTCGATCCCGCGACGTTTGCCCGCACAGCAGAGCAATTCTTCACCCTTGAAAAGCTACCCGAGGCTCCTGCAGCCGGCTACATCGACACTCTACGCCGACAAGACGGAGTCGCTTTCGTGGCGATCACCCGCGCCGGTGCCATGCTCCTTCGCTCTAAGCCGGAGGCCGTCGGCGCCCCGTTGGCCTCGCTTCCCGAAAACCAGCGCACGCTTGACCTGAGCCAACTCCACACCATCATCCTCGACCGCCTTCTCGGCCTCGATGCCGAAAAGGTGCGCGAGCAAACCAACCTGCGTTATCTGCGCGATGCTGCTGAAGCCGTCGACCAGGTGCGTCGCGGTGAAGCGGATGTAACTTTCCTGACCAACCCCGTCACCATGGAACAGCTTCGCGAAGTCGCCTTCGCCGGCTCCGTCATGCCCCAGAAATCCACCGACTTCTATCCCAAACTGTTGAGCGGCCTCACCATCTATGCCCTGGAGTAGCAAGCCACTGAAATGGGTGCCCGAGGTCTCTCGTTTGAGACCTCTGTGGAACTTCTCCCCCGCGCTCGTCATTGCCTTGACTCTCTCGCTGTTCTCTGCTGCTCAACAACCGTCATCTTCACCCGCGCCGACTCCCCCCACGCCCTCAATCCCTCGTTTCGTCGTAGTCCTTGATGCGGCCCACGGCGGCGACGATACCGGCGCCCACCTCGACAGCGGCCAGTTCGAAAAAGATGTCAACGTCGCGCTCAATATCCGTCTGCGCTCTCTTCTTTCCGCCCGTGGAATCCAAGTCATTACAACGCGGGAATCAGACATCTCCGTCGACCTCAACAGGCGCGCGGAACTTGCCAACCACGCCGGAGCCGCTGCCTGCCTCAGCCTCCACGCCAGCGAAAGCGGCAACGGAATTCATCTCTTTGCCTCATCGCTCCCCCCCGCCAGGCCCACGCGCTTCACGGCATGGAAAACTGCCCAAGCGTCTTGGATCACCCGAAGTCTCGGTCTCGCCGGATCGGTAAACTCTGCGATGACGCAGGCAGGCTTCAGCGTTACCCTTGGCCGCATTCCGTTGCCCGGAATCGAGAGCATGACTTGTCCTGCGCTGGCTATCGAAATTGGCCCGCAGCGCGATTCCGACAACAAAATCATTGCCGAACCCGACGATCCCGGCTATCAGGCTCGTATCGCTGCCGCTCTTGCTGCTGCTGTACTCGAGTGGCGCTCCGACCCCACCCGCACGGAGGCGCAGCAGCCGTGATCCCTCGCTATCAAAAGATCCTTCTCGTGGCTCTCCTCATCGTGTCTCTGGGAATGGGCATCTACCTCTGGCAGCTTCGCGACCGTGCTCACAAGAGGCTGCTAGCCGGCGAAACCACTGCACCCACCAAGGCCCCCGAGGTCGCTGCCGCCGAACAAGCAACCCTCATCGCCGCCAACGACCTGGATAACTCACTCGTTCCCCAGGTGCATTCTTTGCCGCTTCCCGCAGACCCCGGAGCTCGCGCTCGCGCCGTCCTTGGCAAACTGCTCGACCTCTACGCTGCCCCTGACGCTACACACCCCGTCCCCGGCGGAGCCGCCTCGGTAGCCCAGGTCTTCCTGCTGCCCGTGCCCGGTACAAAATCAACGCAGGCTGCCGGCAATCAGCTCGCGGTCGTCAACCTCACAGGATCCTTCGCCGCCAGCCACCCCTCCGGCCTTGAAACCGAATCCCTGACCGTCCTCTCCATCTGCGCCACCATCCGCGCCAATCTGCCCACTGTCACCGAGGTCCGTTTCCTTGTGGACGGCCAGCAGCGTCCCACGCTTGCCGGACACGCCGACCTTACTCGGACCTACCTCACCGACGAAGCCACTCCCACCGAAGGAAACAGACAGTGATTGAGACGCCCTTCCAACCACCCACCATCGGCGTATTCGATTCCGGATTCGGCGGGCTGACCGTGCTGCGCTCCCTTATTGACCTCGCCCCACAAGCCCACTACGCCTTCATCGGCGACACCGCCCGCCTGCCCTACGGCTCCAAGTCGCGCCGCACCATCGCCCGCTACGCCGCGCAAAGTGCCCGTTTTCTGGTCGAAGAGCAAGGCGCCGAATACCTTGTCATCGCCTGCAACACCGCCAGTGCACTTGCCCTCGATGCTATTCGGGAAGCGGTTCCCTCTTCCGTCTCCGTGATTGGCGTCATCGAACCCGGTGCCGAGGCAGCACGACGAGCTTCAAAAACCGGAGACGTGCTGGTCATCGCCACCGATGCTACCGTGCAAAGCCACGCCTATGCTGCCGCCTGCCAGGCCCGCGGCCTGCGAGCCCTTGAGAAGGCCTGCCCGCTGCTCGTCCCGCTCGTTGAAGAAGGCTGGATTGCCTCCTCCCCCCTTAACGAACCCCTTGCGGCGCAAGCCGAGCCTGCCCCACGTCAACTGGCGGTGACAGCTGAAGTCGTCCGCATCTACCTGGAGGAACTGAGCGCCGAGGCTGCCGCCCAGGGCCTGAAACCCGATACATTGGTTCTCGGATGCACCCACTACCCGCTTCTGAAGCCAGTCATCGAGCGTGTCATCCCTCCCGATATGAAGATCATCGACTCTGCCGCATCCACGGCCAACCAGCTCGTGCTCTATCTCTGCCGTGACCTTGCCGCGCCGCCCAAAGCCACGTCGACTGATCCCATCCTTCGCTTCTTCGCCACCGATTCCGTCGAAAAATTCGAGCGCCTCGGCTCCCGCTTCCTCGGCCGCCCCGTAGGCAACGTCCGGCTTGTCGACCTCGGCGGCTAACCAGCCGAATCGACTTGATATTCTAAAGCTGGCTGCATGGTGATGTTTTGAAAGGGCACGGCTTAAGCCGCGCCGCAAAGGGCCAACCGAACTGTGGGCTTGAGCCCCTGAGGGATGTTCTTCAGCCGATGGGATAGTCCGGCGACCCCAAACCGTATGCAAGCAACGGAGGAACTGCACAAGCATGATCAATCTGGCAGGCAAAACGGCCGTGGTCTTCGGGCTGGCCAACAAGCGTTCCATCGCCTGGGGCATCGCCCAAAAACTCCACCAGGCTGGAGCCACCCTGGCCATCTGCTACCAGAACGAGCGCATGCGCGCCGAAGCTGAAGACCTGATTCACGAGCTCCCCGGCGCGGGCGGCTTCCAGTGCGACGTCTCCAGCGACAGCGAAATTGACACCCTCTTCGCCACCCTCAAAGAGAAGTACGGCAAGCTCGACATCCTTGTCCACGCAGTTGCCTTTGCCCCCGCCGAAGACCTCCGCGGCGAATTCATCAACACCAGCCGCGAAGGCTTCCGCATCGCGCACGAGGTCAGCGTCTACTCGCTCATCGCCGTAACCCGCGCCGCCGCACCGCTGATGACCGACGGCGGCAGCGTCATGACGCTCTCCTACTATGCGGCGGAGAAAGTTGTTCCCAACTACAACGTGATGGCGCTGGCCAAGGCCTCCCTCGAATGCACGGTCCGTTATCTCGCGTGGAATCTCGGCAACCGGAACATCCGCGTCAACGCCATCTCTGCCGGCCCCATTAAAACGCTGGCTGCCCGCGGCATCGGCGCGATGGGCGACATGCTCAAGGCCGCAGCCGATCGCGCGCCTCTCCACCGCAACGTAGACCAACTTGAGGTCGGCGGCGTAGCCCTGTTCCTCGCCAGCGACCTCTCCACCGCCGTAACCGGCGAGACCCTCTACGTAGACTGCGGCTACAACATCATGGGCTTCTAAATCGTTCTCCGGCTGATTGGTTTCGCGCCGGCTATCAGCTATCGGTTATTTGAGGCGCGTTTGTCATCCCGACCGGAGCGGAGGGATCTGCAGTTGTTTCTGAGAAACTCCAACTACAAAACCGCCGCCACAATATCGTTCCACTAATCCCCGCGACACAAGATATCAATAGCCGACAGCGACGAAGGCGTGCGAATATGATGCCGGAGGTTCGCATGCGTATCCGGCTGTTGCATGGATTAGCCGCAGGCACGTTGGCGATTACCATCTCGGCTCTCGCGCAAGAGCAGCCCCAGCCGCAACAGCCCATCCGCCGTCCCGATGGCGGGACCAGTGGAAACATGGAGAGCATCTTCATTGCACCTAAACCTGGTGCGCCCTTCAGCTTCACGCTGCATACTGAGTGGACTCGTCCGATGGGCAATGGAGGCACATTCACATTCACCAACGAGCGCCACATCGTCCGCGATGCTCGCGGGCGCATCTACCAGGAACGCTGGCTGCTCGTGCCCAAGGGTGGCCAGCAGAAGTCGGTCATGACGACCATCCAGATCACCGATCCGGAGCAGCACACCTGGTACAACTGCGTCACCTTTACCAAGGTCTGCGACATCTACCGCTACGGTCTCAGCAGCACTGATGTGTTTGTGCCCTTCACCGCTCCCACATCGGCCTCGCCAACAGGAGACTCCTCGCATCAACATCAGGACCTGGGCGTCAGCACCTACGAGGGAGAAAACACGCACGGATATCGCGAGACAACCACGATCGAACCGGGCGTAATGGGTAACGACCAACCCATGGTCTCAACGCGCGAGTTCTGGTACGCACCGCGCCTCGCAGTCAATCTGCTCTCCATCGTCGATAGCCCGATTTCGGGCAAGCAGGTCTTTACCGTCAAAGACCTTTCGATCTCCGAGCCCGAGCCAGGCTACTTTCAGGCACCAGTTGACTACAAGGTTGTAGATCGCCGACACGAAAAGGACTAGCGTATCGACGGACTAAATTGGTCGTACTTCCAGCGTCTAATTCCCTGCAAACTTTTGTGGAAAACTACAAATTTAGGAGGGGGGGTGGGGGTACCCCCCTTTCCGCCACCTGGTCCACAGGGAGAACATTCTGCGGCTCACGATGATTGTGCCTTAAATGGACTTAATTACCTGCAAACCTGCGCCGGGAGTTTTGCGTGTGGAATGTGCAGGTTGGAGTATGGGACGGCGATGGCGCACTTGACCGCAGCGAGGTGTCAGCCTGTTCCTCAATTCCTCGGAGCAGTTTCCAGACCTTATTGAATCGGAGTGTCCGTTGACTGCAAGGCCTTCTGAAACATAGCGAAGAGAAAAGCAGTCGTCAGCCCAAACAGAAGCCAACCGTTCAGCGCCTCAGCCGCGCCCAGCAGCTGCCAGCGTGGATTCAGATACACGCTCTCGTGGCCATAGCTGGTCATTGCATTAATCGAATAGAGCATAGCCGACCGCGTGTCAGAGATAGCATCGAGAACCTGGTAAGACGCGGCCCAAATGATTAACTCCAGCACGTGAAGCAACGTGGCCACCATAGTGACCGCGCCAATAACCAACACATACTTGGCCCCGTAAGGGCGTCCACTCTTTATCCCTACAAAAACCTGCACGGCTCTTTGGTGCAACAATCCGAGGCCTGAAACATGGATCGTCACCGTTAAAAAGATCAACAGCATGCCCCAACCCCAATCGGAATGCCACCCCCAGAGTCCGTCAAGGTTCGATTCAAGCGCAACGCTAACAACACACATCGGATTCTCCGTTGAACTTCATCTCGAGCCGCTGAAGATGGTAAGCCTCAGGGCCATCATCCGGGTTGAGTAGGACGCCGCGGAAGATCTCAGGCAAATGGCCAGGTCGATCGAGCGGCCGGCAAGCGCAGATTCACGCAGCCGAAATTCGTTCGATCGCTTCTGGTGCACGGAGACTATCTTTCGATGGACTGGAGTCGAAACTGTCAGATCTGCCAGTTCAACCGAAAAGATGATGCCGAGAAAACATCCCGCAGGCAGCGAGAAGAGCCCGAGCGCAATGCTTCAGACAAGGTTCCGGGAGACTATGCCGAAGAGGCCGCAGCATAATCCAATCGTCACCGGTTTCTATGCGAGAAACTGGGCGGAATCGCATACGCAAAGTCCGCCCAGGTCGTGCTTGCTTACTTCGCACCCGGCGCCAACGCACCCTTAAGCGTCACTTCGCCGCTCACCGTCTTGGGATCGACGGTAATCTCCTTCAGCTTCGCCTCCACGTCCGCCGGTACGTCTTTCTGGTCGCGCCCGCCTAGATACTTCGGCAGGAACTCCTCCATCGCAGTCACCATCGCGAGGTTATTGATAGGCCGCGCAAAACCGTGGCCCTCATCCGGCGCCACCAGGTATTCAACGGGCTTTCCGTTGTCCCGCACGGCTGCAACTATCTGGTTGCTCTCGCGAATATTTACGCGCGGATCGTTCTTTCCCTGGACCACCATAAGGGGCGTCACAATATCCTTCGCCTTCGTCAACGGCGACTCCGCGATCAGCAACGCCTTTCCATCCGGCGTGGTTGGATCGGCCATGCGCGCATACATCTGCTTGCGTCCCGCCTCCCAATACGGCGGAATCGCGTCAAGCAGTGTGATCAGATTCGACGGAGCAACGATCGCCACCGCGGCCGCATAAACATCCGGAGTGAATGCGACTCCGGCGAGGGTCGCGTACCCGCCGTACGATCCTCCAGCAATTGCCACCCGCTTTGCATCGACCGTCCCATCCGCTACCAGTGACTTCACACCCCAGGTCAGGTCGTCCTGCATCTTGCGTCCCCATTCGCCATTCCCGGCATTCAGAAACTTCTTTCCGTATCCGGTTGACGCGCGGAAATTCGGCTGCAATACAGCGTACCCACGATTCGAGAGGAACTGCGCAAAGGTGTCATATCCCCAATAGTCCCGCGCCCACGGCCCACCATGCGGAAACACCACCAGGGGCAAATTCTTCCCCGGCAATCCCTTTGGCAGAGTCAGGTACGCGTGAATTTCCAACCCGTCGGACGACTTGAACTTGTAGGGCTTGCGCTCTGACAACGACGCGCGCGGCAGTTCTTCACGAATCCTGTATTGCAAATCCAGCGTCTTCGCTTTGCGATTCCAAACATAGGTTTCGCCTGGCTCCGTGTCGCTTGCCGCGCTCACAATCCAAATATTCTCGTCCTTCGACCGCGCGCCGAAGTTGATCTGCTTGCCGGGCAACTTGCTTTCCAGCCAGTGGTATTCTTTCTCAAAATCCTTGTCCTTGAAGTAGAGTCGCGAGCGATCGTCCTCATAACGTGTGAACAGGACGTGGTAATCAACATCCGATATCTCCAGCCCCTCCACATCCACGCGGTTGTCCGGATCGCTTTCATACTTCTTCGTTGTTCCCGTTGACGGATCGAGCATCTCCACTTCCGTCAGGTCTACATCCCCCCTGTTCGTAATCAGGTACACCTGCTTGTTTTCTGCGTCGAAGTCCACCACGCCGCACGATTCCAAAACGGAGCAGCTGTATATCTGCTTGAAACCTTCTCCATCTACCCGCAGAATCTCCGTATCACCCGCCTGGTTGGTCCGCTCCGCAAGCCTCAGGTTCCCGTCGTGATCGAAATCCCAACCAGCGATCTGATCCATGTTCTTGCGCAGCAGCTTCTTTTCGCCGGTCGAAATCGAGAGTTCGTACAGGTCATGCCACTTTGGATCGCGATCGTTGAGCCCGATGTACAACGTGTCAGGCTTCGCCTTCGGCGTGGCATAAATCATGGTACGCACGCCCTTGAAATTCGTAAGCGCGCGCGTCGGCGGCACTCCGGTCGCCGACTCAGCCGGCTGGCTCGGATCGATGGCGTAGACGTTGAAGTTTTCATCTCCGCCTGCGTCCTGCGCGTACAGCAGGTACTTCGAATCGCGGCTCCAGAAGTATTGCCGCACCGGCCGCGTTGTCTCCTTGCTCATCGGCCTCGCCGCGCTGAAGGGCTCGCCCGCCTTCTTCACCCAGATATTCCGAGTCCCCTTGTACGGCTTCAGAAACGACAGATATTGTCCATCCGGCGAAATCTGCGCCCCCGCAATCTGGACTTCGCCGAAAAACAACGCCCGATCGATAACTGGCGGCTGTTCAGCGCTTAGCCCAGCCGACATCAGAACGCACAATGTCGTCACAACGACAAAAACATTTCTTCTCATAAATCGCCTCCCATAGCTCTCAGACCCTTTGAAGCTTACTCCGGCGGGCCACACATCCAAAAGATCCTTGTGACCAACTCACATTCTGCTGATTTCGGCCCACACAAAGTCGTCGACCGGCAGCCCGAGCCTGCGATTCTCTTCGCGCAATCGCAGCGTCTGCTCTCCGGGGTAGCGCACCATCTTCCCCGTTTCCGCCGGCCGTGAGCGATGCAGCGACTCCACTACCCCTTCCGCAATCTCTTCCATCCGCGACGCATCGCCGAGCCCCCGAGGATCGATCGCCACAAACATCTGCGACAATCCCGTCTCCTTCAGCGGATCATTCGCAATCGCGTGCGTAGCATTTCCCAGCGAAGTCATCGCAGCCACCATATCGAGCATTACCGCGAGTCCCGACCCCTTCCAGAAACCCACTGGCAGCAGTCGCTGCGAGGCCTCAATCGCCGCCGGATCGCGCGTGAGCTTACCGCCCGCATCAAATCCCCCATCCACCGGCAAAGGCTCCCCGCGTTTGCGATAGCTCTCCAGCGCCCCATACGAAAACTGCGACATCGCCATATCCAGCACCACGTGGCCCTTCGCGCGCGGCACCGCAATCACCAGCGGATTGTTCCCGATCGCGGGCTCAACGCCACCCCACGGCGGCACATTCGGCATCGTATTCGTCCAGCACATTCCGATCACGCCCGCATCCGCCGCCTGCCACCCATATGTTCCGCCGCGCATCCAGTGATTCGTGTTCGCCATCGATACGCAGCCGATGCCGTGATCCCGGCTCACCGCGATTGCCCGCTCCATCGCCGCATGTGCGTTCAGATTCCCCGGCCCCTGCTGCCCATCCCAGCGCTCCAGCGCTCCAAAGCACGTCACCACCTTCGGCTCGGCAGCCGGGTCTACGCTTCCGTTCCGCACCATCGTCGCAAATCGTGCGAAGCGGTTCACCCCATGCGAATACACGCCATCGCATGTAGTCTCCGCAAACAGCCGCGCACACAACTCCGCACGCGCATCGCTGAATCCCAGCCCGCGTAAAACGACCACAAGCCGTGCCTTCACTTTCTCAAACGAAATTCGAGTCATTCACAATTCGTCGCTCTGCGACTCTCTGCAATGATCTGCCACTGTTCATCTGACCACTGTTCACTGTTGACTGGCTTTGTGGTAATTCGGATAAGCGGGCTTCTGCACATCGGGCTGCGGAGACTTGCTCAACTCCTCCAGCGCCAGAGAAACCGCCTTCTCCAGTTGCGGATCGTGTCCTTCGCTCACCGCCTTGGGATCCTGCTCCACCGCGTAGTCAGGATCGACGCCGTGATTCTCCACATCCCATTCACCCTTCGGCGAGAAGAATGCCACGCTCGGCGAAGTTACATGGCCGCCATCCATCAGTATCGGAATCGGTCCAATTCCCACCAGCCCGCCCCACGTCCTCTTGCCCACCAGCGGACCCAGCTTCGCCTGCTTGAAAAGCCACGGCAGTGCATCGCCGCCCGAGCCTGAAAACTCATTCGCGATCATCACTTTCGGCCCATAGATTCCAGCGTTCGGCGTGTGCTCCACCATCCCGTACCGCGGAGCCCAGTACGACTCGATGCGCCGCCCCAGCACTTCAATGAAGTAATCTGCCACCTGCCCGCCCGCGTTGAAGCGCTCATCGATCACTGCGCCCTTCTTGTCCGTTTGCGCAAAGTAGTAGCGATTGAAATTTGTGAACCCGCCTTCGCCCGTATCGGGCAGATACACATACGCCAGCTTCCCGCCTGAAAGTTGGTCGACCTTTTTCTGGTTGCCCTCGATCCAGTCCACGTTCCGCAGAGCCGCCTCGCTCGCGATCGGAATCACCGAAATATCGCGCGGATTCTTGCCGTCTTCGCCTGCAATCCGCACGCTGATCACCTTGCCCGCCGTCCCTTCGAGCGGCTGCTGGATATCAACATCCGCCGTCAGTTCCTGCCCGTTGATGTCGAGAATGCAGTCGCCCACCTTCACATTCAGCCCCGGTTGCGCCAGCGGAGCTTTCTCACGCGGATTGAACTCCCCGCCCGTGTAAATCTTCGCAATGCAGTAGCGATTGTCCCTTGATCTCGTAGTCCGCGCCCAGCAGACCGCCCGGCACCTTCTTCGCCTCCGGAATCTGCCCGCCATTCCCGCGCAGATGTCCTACTGAAAACGCGCTCAACATCTCCTGGAAGATGTAATTCAAATCCGCACGCGATGCGATCGACTGCACATACGGCTCGTATTTCTTCTCATCGGCAACCGTGTTCGTTCCATGAAAATTCGAGTCGTAGAAAAATGCGCGCTCGATGCGCCACACCTCGTGATACATCTGCGCCCATTCAGCGTGCGGATCAATCCGCATCTTCGACATCCGCAAACGACAGCGCTCCTTCGCCTGCCTTCACCGGCGCATTCGCCGGCACAATCACCCACGTCGGCTTGGCCCGCCGCCTGCAGGCATCTCTCCACCATCCGGTCGCGGATGCCCCAGGGCCAGCAGCATCTTTTCGCCATTCGCCGAAAGCTCGAATCCTTCAACATGTTCCGCCAGCTTCTCCGTCTTCCGCTCTTCCGGCGTCCACCGGCTCAGCGTCGCACCACGGTCGCTGAACCTGCCCGACGCTACGATCTTCAGTAAAGTACAGGCTCCCCTTCAATCCCGCAGTCACGCTTGTAAACACGCTCGCGGGAATCGGCATCGCCACAATACGCTTCTCAATCCCGTCGAGGTCCACCTTCACGGGTTTAACTGGAGGCTTCGCAGGTGCCTTTTCATCGGCGGTGGCGGCCTTCTCGTCGCTCTTCTTGTCGTCTGCCTTTTTATCGTCGCCCTTCTTGCCGTCGGCTTTCTCTTCCGCCGGTGTCTTTTCGTCCTCCATCTCCGGCGCGACTGGGGAAGCCGTATCCACCGCCAGCGTCACAGCGTAGATATTCGACGTCACCTGGTAGAGATCGCTCGTCATATCGAGCCCATCTGAAGTCGCACCTTCATTCGTGCTTGTGAGGAAGTAGAGATACTTCCCTTCGCGATCAAACGCCGGCTCGCGCGAATCGCCCATCACGCTTGTCACCTGCGCTGACTGCCCCGAATCCACCGAATACAAAAAGATCGCGTGGAGATGGTTCGCCATCGAGCGCGGATACGCAATCCACTTTGAATCCGGCGACCACGCAAACGAAAACGTCTCGCTCGAAAATCCGCCGTAAACATTCTTGTCGTTGATCACCGTGAGTTTGCCGGTCGTCGTATCGAGCATCTAGGTCTTCAGCGATTGTCGTGGAACGCAATCTTCTTCGAATCGGGCGACCACTTTGGACTGAAGTAGTAAGCCGGTTCAGGCGCCAGCGCAAACTTCTTCACCGCCGCCGCGCCCGCCACCGCACTTCCTGTCTGCGCCGCCACGTGCAGCGCATACATGCCAGACTCATCGGAGAAATACGCGATCGATTGCCCATCCGGCGACCATGCGGGCTCGCGCTCCATCGCGCCCGGCGTATTCGTAATGTCGCGAGTCGGTCCGTGCTTTGCGGCCACGGTGAGGATGTCGCCATGCGCTTCAACTACCGCCCGCATACCCGTCGGCGAGATCGCTACGTTCTCCAGTTCGTCTCCCACGCTTGTCAATGCGTGCCCGCACTTCCGGCAGATCCGCATCAATCTCGATGGGCACCAGTTGGCTGGTTCCCGACTTCGTATCGTAGAGATAGATTTCGCCCAGCCGGTCGTAAACCAGCGTGTCGCCGTCGCCATGCAGCGAGCGGATCTCGGGTCCGTCATTCTCCAGCGCCCGCGCTACTGTCTTGGCCGCCGGATCATACTTGAAAATCGTCGCCTTGCCCTTTGCGGCTCGACAGAAAATAGATCTTGCCACCGACATAAACAGGCGAAAAGTCCGACGCCACCTCATGCGGAATCTGCACCGACTCGAGCCCCGGCAGCGTCGTGATCCAGATCGTGCTCGCACGCCCGCCGTGATAATTTCCCCACGACACATACGTCATATAGTCGAATCCGGACGCAGGCGGCAGCGGCGAATAGGCAATCTCCTTGCCGTCCGCCGAGAACTGCCCCTGGTACGCCATCGGCAGCGGCATTGGCTTCGCGATCCCGCCGCTCTTCGGCACCTTGTAAAGCTGCGTGTAGCGACTCTGCGAAACGCGCGTCGACCGGAACACAATGTTCATTCCATCCGGAGTCCACGCCACCGCAAAATCCGCCGCTGGATGATAGGTCACGCGAAATGGCACGCCACCCGTCGTCGGAATCGTGAACACATCGGTATTGCCGTCGTATGCGCCCGTGAATGCGATGGTGCTTCCGTCGGGTGAGAAAATCGGATCCGTCTCGATACCCACACCCGTCGTCAGCCGCGTCGCTACGCCTCCCGCGCGCGGCACCGTCCACAAATCGCCGGCGTAACCGAATGCGATCAGGTCTTTGCTCAACGCAGGGTGCTGAAAGATGTGTGGCTTCGTCGCCGCGCCTGCTTCAGGCGGTTGAACCATCACTCCGATTGCAATCAGGGAAACAGCAAGGCAAGCTGACAGACACAGGCGCATCGCACGCATCAGGACCCTCCCAGGCATTTACTGCAGGATTAGCCAACATCTTACAGCGCGGCATTTGTATTGCGTCCTTGAAAACGCGGCATCAAGCGCACCCGCATCCCTCACCGCGCCATGCGCGACGGCCTTCCACAATCAGAATCGGCACCGCAACCAGCGCGGCGACTGTATCGACCCAGCGAATCCGCCACACGGCGTAGACAACCAGTCCCAGCAGCGTTACTCCAGCAAGATAAGCACACGTCGCAGACTGCGCCGCATCCGCGGCCAGGGCTCGATTATTCATGCGGCGCGCCTCTCTCCGCTTCATCCACGTCAGCAGGGGCATCACAACGAGCGCCAGCGCCGTTACACCGATGCCCATACAACTCGTCTCCATCGGCCTCCCGCGCCCCAGCCATGCGATGCACACCACCACTGCCGCCAGCGCATACAAAAGCGCGGCAGCAGCCCGATCCGCATCTTCTTTCTTCAATGGAAATCGCGGTAGAAATTGCAGCAGCACTATGGTTGCCGACAGCATCTCGACCAGGCTGTCCGCTCCAAACGCCAGCAGCGCAACACTATGGGCCCGCGCCGCTGCCCACAACGACGCTCCGCACTCCAGTGTCATCCACGCCAAGGTGATCCACTGCAGCCACGCCACCGTTCGCGGCAGCGCAACACTCGGCGCGCACGATCCGCAGCACGCATCTTTTGGGTCAGATTGCATAGGAAGAGAATCGAGAATTAGTTTGAGTCCGGCTGATAGGCCTGCCGCTTCGGCTGGGGAGAAATCCCTGTCGTGACATTTTGCCTGCCGCTACTGGCGCTTTTCGCATCAACCTGTCCTGCCATGGTTATTCCCGTAACCACCGGATGCTTGTTTCCGCCTGCGACCCGGGTGTCGCTCGATTGAACCCCGATCACCACCGGGTGCTTCTCGTTCGATCCCATTCGAGCATTGTTCCCGCTGAAATACTGCGTATCGAGCGCCGTTCCATTCACAACTTCAACCTTGTAGCGTTGCCCAGCCTTATCCTTCTGCGACGCCGCGTCATCATTCTGGAAAACGACCTTCTGCGTCGAGGCTCCATTCATCACCTCGACCGAGTTCTGCTTGTACTCCGGCCGGTATGCCGCACGTTTCGCGTCCTTGCGGCCTGACGCTTTCCTGCGCGTCGACGCTTGATGATGTGTTTGGGTTTTGTGCGTGGAATTTATACGCGCGCTCGGCGTTCCGGAATCCTTCACAGCGGTCGGGTGCGAAGTTTGCAGCGCCGATGATGGCTTGGTCTGCTCAGCGCACAACATCGTTGCGACAAAAAACAACGGAAGACCCGACCTCATCAAAGTCAGCCGCATCCTTCCACCTCACTGTCGATCATTCCGGAAGTTTTCTTGCTTGTGTCTTCGCTTCCGCTATTCCTTCAGAGTCACCGAAATCTTCCGCGCGTCGCCACCCGCCGATGCAATCGTGATTTCGCCGGTCGCTCTCTTGCGGATGCTCTTGAATTTGTCGCCCCACTCCACCAGCACCATCGCATCGGGAGTCAAAAGCTCATCCAGTCCAAGTGTCTCCAGCTGCCGCTCGCCTTCCAGCCTGTAAACATCCAGGTGAAACAGCTTCACCGGTTTGCCTTCGCGCATTCCATCGTACTCATGCAGCAGAGTGAAGGTGGGACTAGTCACTTCGTCGGGCTCTGCGGCATCAAGCGCCTGTGCGATGCCCTTCACCAGCGTCGTTTTGCCTGTGCCCAGATCGCCACGAAGAATCAGCAACTGAGGCGGTGCAAGCAAATTCACCAGCTTGCGCCCCACTTCAACCGTGTCGGCGCCGCTCTTCGTTACGAATTCGTGAATCCGTCCTTCAGCGACTGGGGCTTCCTTACTCATTTCGCCTCTGAGGAGCGCAAGCCCAGCTTGCGGCTGACATCCCCTGCAACCAAACATACCCTCTCGGGGCACCCCGAGAAAAGCGGAAAGGCCGAAACTGAAATGCCCGCGAAAAATATTTCAGGCTATCGGTGGCTAGCAGCGTGTGCTCGTCCGCATCGTGCACCGCCAGATCAGCGGCAAACCCATGCAAATAAACCGCCGCTTCCACCGCACGCGCGACATCATCCTTGTACTGTGCCAGCAGTGCCGCAATGATGCCCGTCAGCATGTCACCGCTGCCGCCTTTGGCCATCCCCGGATTCCCAGATGTGTTCACTGCTACCCGGCCGTCAGGATGAGCAATGAGCGTGCGCGAGCCCTTCAGCACCAGCGTCACACCATGACCGCGAGCGAAAGTGCGTGCCGTCTCGAGCCGGTTCTTCTGGATCTCATCAATGCTCTTCCCTGCCAGTCGTGACATTTCTCCGGGATGGGGCGTCAACACAACGGTGCGCCCCGCCTTGGCAACCTCTGTCATTTTTTCCATCAGAAATGGATTTGCCGCCAGGGTATTCAGTCCGTCAGCATCGATTACCGTCGGTATCTTCGTATCGGACAGCACTGCCTCCAATAGCATTTCCGTTCCCGGTCCATCGCCCAAGCCCGGCCCCACGGCAAGCACCGTCTTACGGTCAATCAGTTTTTGAAATTGCTGCGCGGTGATTCCCTTGCTTGCTAGTTCACCAGAAGGACTGGCCATCATTGCCCGCGTCATCAACTCCGGCGCAAAGCTCGATACCAGGGCCACAATGGGGCTGGGCACAGCCGCTGTCACCAGTCCCGCACCCGCGCGAAGTGCCGACATCGATGCCATCGCGGGCGCTCCCGACTTCCCCACCGACCCGCCAATCACGAGCACATGTCCAAACTTTCCCTTATTCGAGTCTGCACCCCGAAGCTGTTCCACCAGTGCGTGCGAGGCTCCCGCCCAGCTCAGTTGCTCTTCTGAAACGATCGCGTCGTCCGGTGAGCCAATCGGCGCCACAACGACCGGCTGATCCCACCGTCGCGTCATCTCCCCAAAAACATGCGCAGGCTTTGGAGCCGTAAAGGTGATCACAGCATCTGACGGGAACACCTTCTCTTCAACTTTGCTGCTCGTCGAATCAGCCGGCCACCCCGAAGGAAGATCCACCGACAGAAACGGCGCTTCACTCGCGCTTGCCCATTCCATCGCTGCCAGCGCCAGACCTTTCAGCGGTGGCTTGAACCCCGTTCCCAAAACTGCGTCGATAATCAGGTCGGTATCGAGCGCAGCGTTGTGCGCCCTGAGTTCAGCCGACGAATTGACTTCGTATAAATATCGGTTGGGAGAAACGCTCAATTCCCGCCAGGCCGTCGCTGCATCGCCTTTTAACTCGTACTGCGAGCCAAGCAGCAGAGTCGTCACCTCAAGTCCGGACTTTGCCAGAAGCCGCGCCGCCATCATGCCGTCGCCGCCGTTGTTGCCTCTCCCGCACAACACCGTCACCCGTCGCGCACGCGGAAACACCTCCCGCGCAAACGGCGTCCACAGCCGCCGACGCCGCGCGCATCAGCTCAATCGACGAAACGCCATAGCGCTCCGCCGTCACCCGGTCGCAAGTCTGCATCTCCTCGGCGCTCAGAACCTTCATCGCAACCATCGTAATCCCACCTGGTGCTTGTCATCGTGACTGGAGCGCGTAGGGGCTCCATGGACCTAGGGATTTATGGGGTAAGCGGAGTGAAGGATCTGCTTCCGAATCTCCGCTGGATCTTGCGGAAAATAGTGGCTCACAAAAAAAACGGCCCCCGTCTTTAACGGGGGCCAAGTTGCCTTGGTTCTCTCGTGTTGCGAGAGCTTTATTGGCGGCCAACGGCGGGGTAGCCGTCGGCGCGGAAAGGAGCCTCAGGGGGTGGCTACGCGGCATTACGGCTGCTCCGCACCGGTCGAGGACGCCATACCATGGGGGGATGTGGAGCCCTGGGCCGCCAAACTGTTTTCCATCAACCGGATGTGCACGGTGCTGGGCACACGCTCACGCTTAGTGGCAGCAGGCTTCGGCGCTGTCTGATCTGCCGAAGCGTTATTGCTGGCAACTTCCGTGGTCGCTTCAGCCATCGGGACATTGCCAAGAGCCACAGAATGCATACGGTAGACGGGAATCTCGTGTTCAGACACGAGGTAGCGCTTCACTGCTTCAGCCTCGCGCTGCGGAGCTCGCAATGCCGGCCGCTCCTGCAGCAGGCGAACGAGCTTCGATTTCGATGATGTAGCCCTGATGACCTTCCAGGCTCTTCGCTATGTCATCAAGCTTCGCCTTTGAGTCCTGCGACAGTATCAGGGCTGCCGCGACGGAAAGGAACTTCAACGTCGCTGATCTGGCTTGTAAGTGATCCAGGCCGTTGACCGTCGGTGTTCGACGTTGTCGACGTGGCCGGACGCTGTCATCGCGGTGTCGTTTGCCTTCTTCGCCTGATCGCCGGCTGCCGTCGCTACCTGGTTCGCTGCATCGGCGGAATCCTGCGCCTTCTTGATACCGGCCTGCGCGCGCGAATCCACATCCTTGATGTCGGAGGCGTTCTTCGCGTTCACCTGGTCGAGCTCAGTGAGGCGATCGTTGATTGGATCAATCCGCTTCTTCACCCACTTCTTGCGGGCCATCGGGTTGACGCGGCCCCAGAAACCCTCTTTCTCTTCCACAATCGGCTGCGTGGCAGCTGCAGGAGGAGTCGAGGTCGCTGTCGCTGTCGTGGTCGTTGTTGTTTGAGCGGCCGCCGGAGCACTCTGGGAGTCGGGCTGGGTCTGTTGGGCCATCGTGGGGATCGCGATCGCCGAAGCCAAAGCAAGAACAGCTACCTGGCTCGGAAACAGTATTCGAGCTGTAATTTGATTTTTCATTTTTTTCTAACCCCTGATATGCGGTTGCCGCGATTTGTTCCGCGGGCGAGCAGATGATACTGCTCACACTCGGTATTGCATTGCGAGTGCCAAAGACCATGAACTCGATAGGGAAATGACCAATCCCTTCGATATCAGCGGTTTATACAGGGGCGGCGAAGCCGGACGGAGAATGTTCAAGCAGTATGGGAAGGGATGTCGAAAGTAATTTTTACAAATGACGGTAAGTCTTACCCGGTAAATCACGCGAATACGCTATTTTGCGTCCACGCGGACGATCCGAATCTCCGGATAAACGCCATTCCAGTCCGGTGTTACGGCGTCGAAAATCAGCCTGAAATCCTGCCCGTCCGCCGGCTTCAAAGGAGCCGCAGATGCGGGTTCCAGGTCGACGTATGGATCGCGGGTCCGGATCCATTTCAGGGGCTGCGTCTCGTTCTGCGCCACTTCATTTGCCGCATTCCTGAACAGCACCTGCACCCAAACCCCAGTCACAGTCTTGTTCCCGCTATTGGCGATGTGACCGTCGATATAAGTCACTTTACCGCCAGCCAAATTGGCAGATTCGCTCATCGACACATTGCTGATTGGAAGGTTCGCCGCGTATGCGTCGGGGGTGGCCGTGACCGGCGTTACCGTCGTCGCTTTCTTGCCGTTCTCCAGCATGAAAACAACTATTGCTGCGACAATCAAAACCGCACCGGCGGCAATCGCAAGCGGCATCCAGTTCCGCTCACGCGGGTCCGTCGGAGGAACAAGCTGTGGTCCGGTACTCACCAGCGGATTCTACACCTTAGCCGCTTCGCTCTTCATCTTGAACAACAGATTCCAAACATCCAGCTTACCGGTTACGCTACCCGGCCCGACCCCTGATGCCCGGGGATTCCGTTCCCTTCCAGCCCTTAATTTCCTCCGCGCCAAACATCTGCCCCCGGCAATCGTCGAACTACCACACGCCTCGCTTGCACCGTCCCGACCGGGAATCCCAACGTGACGTGGGTAACGGAGGTCGTAGCACTTTTGTTTGATTCACAATTCAATCGAGTTGAATCTATATAGGTAAGAACGTGCTCCGGGCCATTGCAACAAGTTGACATTGTCGGGAGCCGTTGAAAGGCAACGTGATGAACGCCTCTCCTATCGCAATCCCGGTTCGCGGCCGCAAAGATGACCTGTTTTACAAGGCCGTCACAGTCGCTGCGATGGTCACACTGCTGGCCACCATCTGGATCTTCTGAGCGCGTCAAAAGCTGCTCGTGCCGCGAGTCAACGGCACTTCCTATCAGTAATTCCCCATGTGCTTGACCGAATCGGATGATTCGGCCCGCGCCCTTGCGCCGCGAATGATCGCCGTCAAATACCAGCCTACCGTGGAAAAAATCACCAGCAGGAACAACGGAATAAGCAACGGCGAAAGCCGAAACTCGCTGGAGCGCGCGCTTTGGATTATCGACCACTGCAGGTACCCAAACAGGCAAAGCAGTTCGCATTTAATCCACGACACCATTTCGCTGGTCTGCTTCTGGATGAATGGCAGATTTGTCTCTGTCACCGGAACCGGCAGGTTATATCGCCGGAATTGAATGCTTCCCAGGACAGTCATCAACAGGTATATGCCTGCCGCCACGATAGGCAAAAGCCACAAGACCCCCGCAGGTCCCCACCCATTCGGCTGACCGGAAATATCAAAGTGTGTCGGAATTCTGTCTGGGAGTTTCTCCGGTCCATTGAGTGCCGAATAGGTAAGCCAGAAAAGGACTGCCAGCAACACCAGCCCCACGCCTTCCATAGTCTTGCGCATGCAAAGCCTCTCTTGCCGATTCAGCCGTAAGAATACAGCCACTTCACCATCAGCAGTTGGAGGATCTTGGCCCTACGTCCGGCCCTGCGCCATCAGGACCAGCAGCCACCCGTTCAGACCCGCAATTACCACTGCCGTGCTCCAAGCCAGCACCTTCATCCAGGTCGCATTTACGAACTCGCCCATCTTGGCGCGATCGCCGGTAAACATCACCAGCGGGACCACCGCAAAACTCAATTGCAGCGACAGGATCACCTGGCTCAGGATCAGCAGTTTCTCCGTTCCCCGCTCGCCATTGATCGCAACCACGATGATCGTGGGGATAATCGCCAGCCCGCGCGTAATCAGCCGGCGCAGCCACGGCGATACCTTCAGATGGATAAATCCTTCCATCACGATCTGCCCGGCCAGCGTGCCGGTGATCGACGAGTTCTGCCCCGACGCCAGCAGCGCCACGGCAAACAGGGTGCTCGCAACGGCCGCACCCACCAGCGGGCTCAGCAGCTTGTACGCGTCCTCAATCGCCGCCACTTCAAAGTGCCCGCTGCGATGAAACACCGCAGCCGCCACAATCAGAATCGCCGCATTCACAAACAGCGCTAATGTCAGCGCCAGCGCCGAATCGACATTCGCCATGTGGATGGCCTCGCGCTTGCCCTCAGGCGTGCGCTTGTAGCGGCGGCTCTGCACGATCGACGAGTGCAGATAGAGATTGTGCGGCATCACCGTCGCGCCCAGAATGCCGATGGCGATATACAGCATCGCAGGATTCGTCACAATCTGCGGGCGACGGAATGAACAGACTTGCGCAGCGCCGACCAGTACTCCGGCCGCGACAAGAACATCTGCACGCCAAACATCCCGACGATGGTCCCGATCAGCGCAATCACCAGCGCCTCAACGTAGCGGAAACCCCACCGCTGCAACAGCAGGATCAGCAGCACGTCCAGCCCGGTGATCAGAACGCCATAGAACAGCGGAATATGAAACAGCAGCTGCAGCGCAATCGCCGAACCGATCACCTCGGCCAGATCGCAGGCCGCAATCGCAATCTCCGCGCCGACCCACAGCACGAAACTCACCTTGCGTCCATAGCTCTCGTGGCACAGTTGCGCCAGATCGCGTTCGGTGGCAACGCCCAGCTTGAGCGCCAGGCTCTGCAGCAGAATCGCCATCAGGTTCGACAGCATGATGACGAAAAGCAGCGTGTACCCGAACCGCGACCCACCGGCAATATCCGTGGCCCAGTTGCCCGGGTCCATGTAGCCGACTGAAATCAGGAATCCCGGCCCCAGAAATCCCAGCAGCCTCCGCCAGTAGACCGGCGACCGGGAGATGCGCACGCTGGCATGCACCTCGGGCAACGAAGGCTCTGGTAGCCCGATGGAATTGGGGAATTCTGTGGCCATGAAGTCAAAAAGGGGGAACAGCCCGAAAGCTTATCAAGTAAAGTATGCCACAGTGTTAATCATGGTTAATAAATTTTATTATTTCTAATTACCTAGGCCGACTCCGGGCGCAGCCATACCGCCTCCGCAGCCGGACGGCCGAGAATAGAATTCCCCGTAGGTAGCTCAATCGAAACAGTTTGATCGTAGTTCTGACTTAACACCCGGAGGCTCTTGTTGGGCCCTATCCCCATTCGATGCAGGAACAAAAGCAGTTGGGAATCTCGTTCCTGAAGGCTCGTCACGCGGTACCGCTGCCCCGCGTGTGCCTCTGAAAGCGGAACCTCGCCACGCTTCTTTCGCTCCGCCGGCCGAACCGGCAGCACCGCGTTTCCGTGCGGACAGGCCCCACCTTCCCCCAGCTTTTCCTTCAATTTTGCTTCAAAGGCCGGCGAAACTGCGTGCTCCAGGCGCTCGGCCTCTTCGTGGATCTCGTACCACTCCATCCCGAAGACTTCGCTCAGCATTCTTTCGATCAGGTGATGGCGCAGGGCGGTGCGATAGGCGGTCTCCCGGCCGGTCTCGGTCAACCGCACGATTCCATCGTCGCCCACCTCGACATAGCCATCGCGACGCAGCCGCTTCAACGCCATCGTCACCGCCGGAGCCGACACCTCGAGCCAATGAGCCAGCGTCGCAGGAATCACCTGGTGCCCTTCAGCCTCGGCCTCAAGGATGGCCTTCAGGTAATTCTCTTTCGAAACTTGAATCGCATCTTTCATCGGAGTGTCGCAATCAGTCTATACGTCGAGCAACTGCCTTTCTGATTTGCGGCCAAAAGAAAACCAGCCCTCCGAATCCTCGAAGAGCTGGCTCAAGCAAAACTGACAACTGAAAACTGCCGACTGAAAACCTATTTCACTCGCACTTTGGGCTCAACACTCAACCCCGGTCGAAGCGCATGATTTGGATCTTCCTTATTCAGGTCGTCGAAGTCGATTCGCACCGGGAGTCGTTGGACCACCTTAACGTAGTTGCCCGTCGCATTCTCCGGCGGAAACAGCGACAACACGGAGCCTGTCGCGCCGCCAATCTGCGTAATCTTTCCGTCGTAGCTCTTGCCTGTCGCATCCACGCTGATCTCCACATGCTGACCAGTTGACATGTGCTTCAGCTGGGTCTCTTTGAAGTTCGCCGTCACCCACAGGTCCTCAAGCGAAACCAGCGTGAGCAGATTCTGCCCCGTCGAGACGTTCTGGTTGATCTCCACGCTCTTGCGCGTGATGATGCCTGCCGCCGGCGCCACAATCTTCGTAGTAGCTCAGGTTCAGATTCGCCTGGTCAAGCTGCGCCTGCGCCAGGGCAACCTGCGCCATGGCCTGCTTGGCGCGCGCCGACTGCGCCGCAACCTGCTGCGGACCGCTCTGCGCATTCTTGAACTGAGCCTGCGCCGCGGATGCCTTGTCATTTGCTACACGCACCGCATCCCCCGCAGCCCGCTCGTTCGCGTGCGCGTTTTCTACGGCGGCCTTTGCAGCATCGCTTGTCGCTACCGCAGCATCGTACTGCTGCTTGCTGATCACGTCCTTCTCGACCAGCGGCTTGTAGCGATCCAGATCCTGCTGCGCTTTCAACGCGTTCGCCTCTGCCTGGATCACCTGGGCATGCGCCGCCGCCACCTGCGACTGTGCTTGCGAAATCGATGCCGTCGCCGCGCTCACATCCGCTCCGGCCGAACTCAATGTGCTTCCGGTGTTGATCGATGTAATCGGGCACATTCACATTCGCCGCCGCAGCCGCCGCCTGGGCGCTGGCCAGTGAGGCCTGCGCATTCTCCACCGCTACCTGGTAATCTCGCGGATCCAGCTCGGCGATCGGGTCGCCCTTTTTCACGAGCTGATTTTCATCGACATCAACGTGGATGACCTGCCCCGCAATGCGCGAGCTGATCTGGATCAAATGTCCATTGATCTGCGCGTCATCGGTGTCCTCGTAATAGGTGGAGTGCCACCAGAAACCGAGTCCAACCAGCACCAGGACCACCACCACTGCGATGATGATTCCTCTGCGGCGAGAAGGAGGCTGCGTGACTTCCGTACTCTCGTCCCGCGCCGCCTGCACTGTTGTTGTGGTTGTTTCCGCCACGATTACTTCCCTCCCATTGCGAAACCAGTGTTCACCTTTTGCGAAACCATTTCATTTGAGCCGACACGAACATCGCACACCGGCGACCTTCCACGGAAATCAAAACAAAACGCACTCAAGGGTTTTGCCCTAAGTATTTCCGGTAGTCCTGCCCCGCCCCCAGCGCTCTCGCCAAACTCAGCTTGGCCACGTTGTTCCGATAGAGACTCGATACGTACTGATCATTGGCCTGCGCCACCGACCTCTGCGCCTGGCTTACCGCGAGGTTGTCGTCAACACCGTTCACATAGCGCTGTTGCGCCTCGCTCAACGCCTCTTTTGCCAGATCCGCGCTCGATCGCGCAACCTCGACTTGCTTTTGCGTTGCTTCGATATCTAGCAGCGCGTCGCGAACATCGGCATCCACCTGGGCATTCAAATCGCTTAACTGCGCCTTCTGCGTATCCAGTTGCGATTGTGCAATCTCCGCCTCGCCACGCAGCCCGAACTCCTTGAAGACCGGCACGCTGAAGATCCCTGCGGCATTCCCCGTACCGTGCGAGGTCCCAAGGTTGACGCCGATAACGCCATAGTCACCTTCAAACCTCACCGTGGGATACCGATCCGCGGTAGCCGCTTTTCGCTGCTCTTCCGCCGCCTTGGTTTGTTCCAGCATCGAAGCCAGGTCTTTGCGGTTGGCGTGAGCCTGCTTGATGGTCGCATCTACGTCCAGTTTGTCGAAGATCGATAGCGGCTCTTTGTCTGACAGATTGAACTTCTGCTCCAAAGGCATGCCGATGACCCTCGCCAGCGACAGCTTGTCTTTATCCAGGCTGTTCTGCGACACAATCAACTGCTGCTGCAGCGACTGATAGTCCACCTGTGCTCGCAACACATCCAGTTTCGGTGAGGTTCCCGCATCGTGGTTCGCATTCGCCTGGTCGAGCGAAACCTTTGACGTCGCGACTTGCGCCACGAAGCTCTCCACAAGCCCCTGATCGGCCAGCACGCGCATGTAGGCGTTGCCCACTGTCAGCACCACCATGTCGCGCGCATCCTGCTCCGAAAGCTCTGCGGCCTTGAATTGATGCTTTGCCGCCATATACGTGCGCAGCGACTTCACGTCCACCAGGTACCAGTCAAGCGATGCCCGCAGATCTGTATAGCCGAAGGGCCCGATAATGGTCGGAAATCCCGGAATCCGAAGACCCTGCGCCGCCAGATCGACCTGCGAAACAGCCTCGCGCCCGTTGAACTCCACATCCGGAAGCAGCGCCTGCAGGTCGGTTAATTTCTGCGCCCGCGCCGAAGACGTCTGCGTGCCGCTTAGAATCGCTCCCAGGTTATTCTTCAAGCCCTGCTGAATAGCATCGTCCAGCGACAAATCCATCGTCTGCCCAGTCGCCTGGCCAACGGTCACGCTTCCTTGAAAACTCCCCGTGGTCGGACCCGCGCTTTGTCCGGGGATCTGGGAAGGCAATTGTTGTGCAGCCGAATACACCGCGAGAATGGCTCCCACCATCAGCGCCAATGCAGCACGGGCACAAAAATTATTTGGATACTTCTTACAATGGTATGAGGACATCGATCGTCTTTTGGAATCCTGGCTTGAAATCCTGGCTCGAAATTCCGCCGGAAAGCTGTTTGCACTCCAATAGATGCCGGATACGAGCAGGCAGGTTCTTTATCTAGTGTACCGAACTGAAACTTCGAGGGGGTGTATCCCTCAACACATCGACCAAAGTGGATGGTGGGCAGATTATTGGTCTTTTCTCTGTTTCGGCAGACGATTGCGCTTAAATCGATTTACAGGACTTGTCGCTGCGCACTGTCCACTTCTTCATTTCGCCGCTGTCGCGTGGATCAGCTGCGAAGCCAGCGAACACAGCCCCTGCCGGAAGATTTCCCGCACCGCGTCCGATGTCCACTTCCCGGCGTCGGGACCTCCATGCTCAGCCAGCATCGCCGCCGTATCGTCCGCTGTAAACCCGGCCACGGCCCGCAGCACAAAAATCACGCGCGTTTCGGTGGCGAGGCCTTCAATCCAGTTCTTCACGCTTGCCCGGTTCGGGCCAGCCAGCATGCTCTCCAACTCAGCGCGGGAAATCCCTGCCGACTCCAGATCGTCGTCTTCAATGCAGGTTGACGCATGTTGCAGGCCTTGCGGCGCCGCCAGGCTTCCCGGCTTCCGCAGCGCAATCAGCTCAATCGCAGCCGTACAGAGCGCTATCCGGCTGCTTCTTCGACCCTCCGTCGGATCGCTGCAAGACGAAAGATCGGTCCTCTCGACCGCGGTTTCGACCAGCCTGATGCTATCCTCGCCTTCTCCCACCAGCATTGAAGCCATGCTGTAAAGACCCGCGGCGATCACGTCCAGCATTGCATCCATGCCTTCCAGCGCTTTGCTCACCGTGGCCTCGTCCTTCGGTCGCCCGTCCAGCAAACCGTGCACTCTTTTCGAAAACTCTTCGGCTCCGGCCGGAATCGGCACTTGCGGAATCAGACTATCTTTGGCATTCATAAAGAGAGCTCCTTATTTGAAGGGGAAATGCGAGAATCCGCCGAACTTCTATCCTCAACCCGGCAGCCGTCCCGGGTCAATCCGGTGACCGTGCGGATCCGATTCTCTTTCGCTTTTCGCTCTTTTTAACATTCCGGGGCGCCCATTCCTGTAACCATGGCTTCCAGGACAAACTCTTCGTCGGTTCCAGTTTCCCCGCGAAACGCTGTAGACTTGCCAACACGGTTTGTACTCAAGCTCATGGCCAGAACCAAACAGAAACAAAAGCTCTTTACCGGACGCGACCATTCCTGGATGCAGTTCAATCGGCGCGTCCTCGAAGAAGCCGAAGACCCCTCCAATCCGCTTCTCGAACGGGTCAAATTTCTCGCCATTACGGGTTCCAACCTCGACGAATACGTCGAAATCCGCCAGGCCGGCCTCATGCAGCGCATTGAAGACGGCTACCGCGAGCAGGGCTACGACGGCCTTCGTCCCGATGAGTCGCTGGCCTCCCTCACTGCCGAGATCCATACCTTCGTCGAAGCTCAATATCGGTGCTGGAACGACCTCTTGCTTCCCGAACTCCGCAAGCAAGGCATTCGCCTTATGGAGTGGGATGAACTCGGTGAAGACGCCCGCACCTACGCGCAGGCCTATTTTCAGCGTGAAGTCGATCCGCTTCTAACTCCAATTGCCATCGACCCAGCCCATCCGTTTCCACGCGTCCTCAATAAGGCACTCTGCCTCGCCCTGCTTCTTCGCCGCAAGCGTAAAAGCTCCGGCCCGCAGGTCCTCGGCGTTGTTACTGTCCCCCGCGCTCTTCCCCGCTTCGTTCGTCTCCCCGCCGAAGACGGCAAATTCGACTACCTGCTGCTTCAGGACTTGATCGCGCAAAACCTCAGTGGCATGTATCGCGGCTACGAAGTTCAATCCCGCGCCGCCTTCCGCGTCACCCGAAACTCTAACCTCTACTTCGAAGAAGAAGAAGCACGCTCGCTGCTCGAGACCATCCGCGTCGAACTCCACAACCGCCGCAAAGGCGACGCCGTGCGTCTCGAAATTGAAGCCGGAGCCGATCTGGAGATCGTCGAACGCCTTCGCATCAACTTCGAACTCGACGAAGACCAGGTCTTCCGCGACGATGGCCCTGTCAACCTCTCGCGCGTCATGTTCTTCTACAGCGACATCCAGCGCCCAGACCTCAAGTTTCTGCCATTCACGCCCAGACCCCTGCACCTCAGTCGAAAATCAACCACCATCTTCGACGAACTCCGCCAGCACGACGTCCTGCTCCACCATCCCTACGACTCTTACGATTCTGTAGTCGACTTCATCCAGCAGGGCGCCGAAGATCCCGCCGTCGTCAGCATGAAGCAGACGCTCTATCGCACCAGCCAGGACTCGCCGGTCTTCTCGGCGCTCATCGAAGCCGCCGCCACCAAGGAAGCCACCCTCGTCGTCGAACTCATGGCCCGCTTTGATGAAGCCTCCAATATTCGCTGGGCGCGGAGCATGGAAGACGCGGGCGTGCAGGTCTTCCATGGTGTCGTCGGTCTCAAGACTCATTGCAAGTTGGCCCTGCTCGTTCGCCGTGACGAAGATGGAGTCACCCGCCGCTACTGCCACCTCGGCACCGGCAACTACAACCCCATCACCGCCCGCTTCTATACCGACCTCAGCCTGCTCACCTGCGACCCGCAAATCACCGAACGCGTGCACGTCGTCTTCAACTACCTTACCGCCCACGCGGAGATCGACGACTACCGTCCGCTTCTAGTCGCCCCCCTCACCATGGCCGAAAGCTTCCTCGGTCTCATTCGCCGCGAGACAGAGCACGCGCGCGCCGGCCGTCCCGCCCACATCGTGGCCAAGATGAATGCGCTCCTCGAGCCCAGCGTCATCGAAGCCCTCTACGACGCCTCCAACGCTGGTGTGGAAATCGACCTCATCATCCGCGGCCTATGCATCCTGCGACCAGGCATCAAGGGCATGTCCAGCCGTATTCGCGTCCGCTCCGTTGTCGGCCGATTCCTCGAGCACTCGCGCATCTTCCACTTTGCGAATGGCGGCGACGACGAAATCTATCTCGGCTCAGCCGACTGGATGCCGCGCAATCTTTTCGAACGCTGCGAAGTCGCTTTTCCAGTTCGCGATCTCGCCGTCAAGGCGCGCATCCACGACGAGATCCTGCCCGCCTATCTGGCCGACACCATCAAAGCCCGCATCCAGCAGTCCGACGGCACCTATCAGCGCGCCTCCGCAGTGACGGACGGTCAACCGTTTTCGGCACAGCAATTCCTCATGCTCCTCGCCGAAGGCAAAGCCGACCTCAACGCCATTCCCAAAATCAAGCCCGTCACTCCGCCTGCCCGGCGCCCCAAAAAAGTAGCTGCTGAATCAGCCCACGCCGCCGACTAAGCCCCAGCATCGTCACTTCTTCTCTGCATTCACTCTTGTGATCTGGGTCGCCACCGAGACCCATTGACCGTTGCGTTTTACCCAGACATCAAGCCAGTTATATGTCCCGTTACTCGCCTTTCCCGCGTAGGAGCTGACTTCATCATCCGCTCCCTGCAGGACCGCAACATCCCCGAAGACTCGCACATGCATGTCATGAAGCCTGAAGACGCTGACCACAAGTCTGCCGCTGCTGACGTCGCCGATGAATCCGCTCTTTGTCCCCGTTGTGCCACCCTCACTCTGGATCGTCCAATCATCCGCAACCAGCCGTGACAACGTTGCAACATCTCGATGGATCATCGCCTCGCCCAGCACTTTTTCATTCTCCAGAATTCTGCCTTCTGTCGAAGACAAATCCTGCGCCATGATCGTACCTGCCAACCCTAAAGCAGACGCAAAAAATGCAAGCCACCGTGTCATGCCAACCTCCCGCTCTCTGTTCTCTATCTCTTGTTTTCAGATCCCTGCTGTTCGCCTTTTCGTCGCGTGTAGAACCGCTTCGCCTTTGCCCTGCTGCCGCAATCGTTCATGTCGCACCAGCGGCGTCGCTTTCCCCGGCTGTCGTCAACAAAGACCCAACCGCAAAGTCCTCCGTCGCACACGCCAATGCGCGATGCCATCGGAGAACAGAAAAGCAACAATGCTTCGCCCGCCAGCAACGAACACAACTGCTCGCAGCCTCGAAGCGGATCGGGTTTCCAACGCAGCCCGTCGGCTTCGCGAACGATCTCCGGTTTTGCTCCATTTGCCCGCTTCTCGATCAACCGCAGGTCCTCCTGCACAACCGGCTTATCTCTTGCAATTGCAAGAGCCACACGGTAAATCGCCTCTCGAAGCTCAATGATCGATTTCACGGTGAATGGATTCCGAACCAGCTTCCTGTAGATCTCCGACCCGATTATGCCGACTTGCATGCACCAGCGCAGAAACGTCTCGCTATCGATCAGAAATTCGTCCGGCTCGGGAGCGAGATGCTCTCCGGCTGTGTTGCAGAAGTCCAGCCCTACGTTCCCGGCAATTTGATGAGCGACTACCTTTAGCGGCAGTTTGGGCTGATTTCGCGCTGAGAGCTGATCCGACATGACCAACACATTACCACATAACCGGTTAGATAGTTAGATTAAATTATGCATCGCTTAGCCTTCACAGATGCGGAATCCTCCTCTATCAGCTTTGTCCAGCCCAGCGATAATCGAGACGTCGTCGTGATGAATGCCTCTTTTGACCCCCGATTAACGTATCTTTTCTTCCGGCAGCACACTCTCACTGACAGAACGCGCGACAGCGTTACATCGCCCGCATCAGGAGAGGAAAGAATGATCATCCGCAGAAACACACGGCGTCCGGCGGAGTGGCATGTCATCAAAGAGGACTTCAAGCACGGCTGGCTCCTGCCTCTGCGGCGCATCGAATGGCTCTGGGAGTGGGCCGCCTACGGTCTCAGCCGCTGGAGTTTTCTTGAAGTCCTCGAGTATCTGGGTCGCCTCTCGGTCCTCGTCGGTGTCATCTTTTACTTCAGCGAATCAGGCGATCGCATCAAGCAGCGCCACTATCAGGCCTGGCAGGTCATCAACACTGCACAAGGCAAAGGCGGAAGCGGCGGCCGCATCGAGGCATTGCAGGAATTGAACGCCGACAAGATTCCCCTGGTAGGCGTTGATGCTTCCTCTGCCTTTCTCCAGGGCATCCATCTCGAGCGAGCAAATCTTCTGCGCGCCGATCTCAGCGCCGCCGATCTGCGCGGCAGCACGCTCCGCTCAGCGGATCTCACTTACGCCAACCTCCACGCGGCAAACTTTCGCGGCAGCGACCTCGCCAACACTGTTCTCTCCAACGCCAACCTCGGCGACACGGACCTCGTGGGAACTAATCTCGCCGGGGCCAAACTCGACGGCGCCGACTTCACTTCCGCCGACTTGCGTAATGCCGATCTCGAATCGATCGAGTGGCAACATATTGCCGCCATCAAATCCGCCAATATCGGCGGTATCAAGAACGCTCCCACAGGGTTTCGAGATTGGGCACTAAAAAACGGCGCGGTTGAAAACACCAGTGCCTTCGACTGAAACTCACTGTGCCCCACTCATGACGCAGTTCTATGCGTCATGAGTGGGATCACCACAGGTGCTCATCTTTGTACCCGGCGCGCAGAACCAGCGAGCCAAATCGCGACCCCGCGGTTTAGAACAAAACGATGAGCACGATGCGGGTCATGCGCGGCGGCTGGGTCGATCGCAAAGCAATTCAGCGCGGCCCCAACGGTCGCGGCATCTGCCGTTGGTGCTCGCTTGAGGTTCCGCGCGGGCGTTTTACCTTCTGCTCTGAGTTCTGCGTGCACGAGTGGAAACTCCGTACACAGCCTGCGTATTTGCGTGAACAAGTCTTCGAACGCGATCGTGGCATCTGCTCAGCCTGCGCAGTCGATACCGTTCGTGAAGCACGCAGGCTGCGCTATTCACGCGGAGCAAACCGCAGCTCACTCCTTGCGCATTGGGGCCTTCGCCGCACCTCGCGCAAGAGCCTTTGGGACGCCGATCACATCATTCCCGTTATCGAAGGCGGCGGCGAATGCGATCTCGAAAACATCCGTACCCTGTGCCTCCGCTGTCACCGCCAGGCAACCCTGCAACTACGCCAGCGTAAACGCCTTACCGCCCGCACCAATTCCAAGCCAGTAACCGTTCAGGAAAGTTCGCAACTACAAACCCTCGCGCCTTCTTCAGCATCTTAAGTTTATATAGATTGGGCCCCGGTGATTAAAACCTATTGAAAGCGGTGTAAAGGTCATGCCCTACGAGATTCCCTTGAACGTTATAGAAATCCTTAAAAGTACTCTCTACCTTCTAGAGCACACAATTTACCCAGGCAAGGATGGCAAAACCGTGACGGACTTGAAGCGGTGCATCTCAGGGGCCATCGAATCCCTGGGCACAGAACCACCTCAGCCCGTCGTTGACTAGACAGTACTGAAAATTGCAGTCAAATATGGGTGGAGTGCCGAACCTTGCTTGGAAAACGGGCCTAGTCGCGCTTAGTCGCGATCGACAAGATGGCGGCCATGCACCTGAGAATTCGTGTCGCAGGTTGGGTGACCAAGATCACCAAGTTATCTTCTGCCGCGAACCAAAGTTGTGGGACCATCATAGAGAACAACTATGCAAGTATTTACCACAATCTATTTGGCCGAAAAGGTCCCGGCAGACTCCGAAGTCGTCGAGGAATCCCCATGGCAGGACAGACAGCCCTGGGCGGTTGAGCAGACGCTCCGGCAATGCATTGCGATGCATGAGAACCGCAATTGGTTCGAAGAAGATGAGCCTGACTGCCACGAGTAACAATTCATAAAAACCACGCTTCAAAATAATTGAATTTGATCCGCCGACGTCAAGAGCCTGAAAGCGCTCTTTCTTCTTAAGTTCCTCTCTCCACACACAATTCTCTTTCCGGTCTTTTGCAGATAATTACCGCTCATCTTGCTAAAGTCTGAAGAAGAAACAAGATTCCGGCTGGAGTGTTGCATCTGTGCTTTCGGCTGGAACAACGAGGAGAACGCCGTGGCAGGATACACACCGCAGGTTTTTTCGGGAGTTGCACCCGAGCAATACGCAAAACTAATGGAGAAAGCGAACGCCGTAGGCGTTGCGATGAGTGGAACCTCCGGCCGCGCCAGCAAAATGGGCGTCGAAGTCGAGTGGAGCTATTCCCCGGAGAAGCAGGAATTGGTGTTGACCTGCCTTCAGGCACCATTCTTCTTAGGTGCTGACGGTGTGAATGCAAAGCTGCAGGAATTAGTAAACGAAACTCTCACGGCTTGAATGATCGCTTGGATTGGTTTCTTGCGCAGCCGGTTTGACGCAAAGCGCCTCCCGCTGCTTTTACAATGAAGCCAGTGGCTCTTCCCCAGGCCAACCCGCTGACATTGCGCAACCGCAAATACGCATTCGCTCGACCCTCGCTCCCTGGAATGCCTCGACCAATCCATTTATGGCACCTTGCGAGTCTCGATGCGCCCACTGTCGCCGTAGTTTGGACTATTGCATTTGCAAGCGTCGCCGGCGTGCCTCTCAATCCCTGGATCACCGTTCTGATCGCTTGCGGATCGTGGACTGTATATGTCGGCGATCGCTTGCTCGATGCGCGACGTGCCATCCACGCGGACCAGCTTGGCTCTCTGCGTGAGCGCCATTACTTCCATTGGCGTCACCGGCGATGGCTCATTCCCAGTGCATGCGCCACCGCCGCAATTGCTTCAACCCTGATTGTGATTCGCACGCCAAGCGCCGTCCGCCATCGCGACTCGATACTGGCAGCGGCCACGCTCATTTATTTCTCAGGAGTGCACTCGCCGGTCAGCATTCCCCACTGGATTCGCAGACACGTCTCAAAAGAGTTTCTGGTTGGCCTTTTGTTCACCGCCGGGTGCGCGGCGCCAACGCTTTCGCGTCTCCATTCCGTTCGCTGGCCTTTGGTCGCGTGCTTCAGCTTGTTTACAGCCCTCGCCTGGTTGAATTGTTCCGCTATTGAGAAATGGGAGCTACCTGAGCACCAAACCAGAATCCTTCCGCATGCAACTATTCTCGGAGCTATCTGTTTTACTTTGGCGGCGTCTCTTTTTTTAACAGATACACATGCATCGGCTCTCGCCGGCGCCGCAGGGATAAGCGCGATACTGCTCGCTATGCTCGATCACGCACGCGCGAAAATCTCTCCGCTCACTTTGCGCACGCTTGCCGACAGTGTGCTCCTCACGCCCGTGATCCTGATCGTCATGCAAGCGTGGCGTGGATGAGAACCTCGACCATAGCCTCAAAATGGCGACACGACTTAGCGCAGTCACAGCCAGCCAATTTCAATCGACTGGCCCAGATCTATCGCTGGGCAGAGTGGTTCACCTTCGGCCCCATGCTCTCGAAGTGCCGCAATGTATTTCTTCCTGAAATGGAGAGCCGCCAATCCGCCCTCGTCATCGGAGACGGCGATGGTCGATTCACAGCGCGACTACTTCAGCAAAATCCGCACATCTTCGTTGAAGCAATCGACAGCAGCGAGGCAATGCTACTGGAACTGACACGACGGGCTAAGTCCAATGCGGGGCGACTAAAAATGCGCAATGTCGATGCGGTCGAATTTATCCCCGCGAGCCCTGAGTACGATTTGGTCGTTACGCATTTCTTTTTGGATTGCCTTTCGACAGATGAAGTTGCGCGCCTTGCTGCTCGCCTCCGCGAAAATGTTGCTGAAGGGGCCCTGTGGGTTGTTTCGGAATTCGCAGTCCCGAAAACACGATACGGGCGCTTGGTTGCCAAGCCCCTGATCGCCGCGCTTTATCGAGCATTCGGGATGCTGACAGGCCTGCGCATTCGACGGCTCCCTGATTACCCAACCGTTCTCGCGCAGTCAGGGTTCAAGTTGATGGCGCGACACGAACGGCTATGCGGTCTGCTTGTAAGCGAATTGTGGCAGGCTGACAGCGGCCACTAGATGATGGACAACCTTCACGCTTCGCAACGAGAGTCAATCGCCGGGCTGAATGTCATTCAGTCGACGCTTTATTTCGCCGCCTGGGCGATTTTGATCCTTTTGCTACGATCGCGCGCCCGTGATGACATGGACGCGGGACAATTCAACGTATTTCCCGGCAATAGCCAGCTCACCGCGGAGTCTTGAGGCGCCTGTACTGCTCGTCGGTGAGCTGCAGCCATACCCCGCCCCGCCCCATCTCCAGACCATAGTCGAGAGCTTGTCTCTCCTGAAGATCTGCGAAGTTGCCCACCTTCTCCACGATGATGCGAATCTTCTCCGGACCCTTGAAATACAGCCTGCGCGCCAGTGGAGTCTTCAGATCCTCTTCCAGAAACTGGCACATCCAATTGGTCCGATACATGTAGTACATATAGATGCGATGAATCTCCGGAGAACGGCACTTCGCACATAGCCGCTCCCCTGGAGTAGGGGGTAGCTCGGGAATGAAGTTCCTGCAGCGTGCACAGATCTTTCCTGCCAGGCGCATACGAGTCTTCGAAGAGCGTTCGCCTCCCATGCCTGCCAGTATAGGCGAATAAAAGGCGAATATTTGCACAGGCTTCAATAATTGATCATTCTTGGCGATTGTGATATTCAACCCTAAGCCGAATAAACTTAAACCTTTATAAACTAGCGATTTGCACTATAACCGCTCTATCCGCAACATTAAAGCCATGTTAAAATCAACCCTCAAAGGAAGTGGCCAAGCCCTGCCGGATACGCCAGCCCTCATATGAACCTCTACCTCATGCGGCATGCCAATGCCGGAGTTCCCCGCGAAAGCGCGAAACTTGACGCTAAACGCGGCCTGATTGCCGAAGGAAAAGAACAGTGCATGGTCATGGGGAGAATCCTGGGCGCCCTCAAAGTCCAGCCCGACATCATCGTGTCCAGCCCCCTGAAACGCGCTCTGCAGACTGCTCAGTTTGTTGGCAATGAACTTGGATACGAGGGCAAAGTCGAAGTCAGTGCGGCGCTGGATCTGAACGCCACCTACGCTGACTTTCAGAAGCTCCTGGACAAGTACGCCGACCGGCAAGACGTCCTCGTCGTCGGGCATAACCCGAATTTATTCCAGTTCGTTGGCCGCCTGATTACAGGCAACGGCGGCGCTGGTGTGCGCATGCGCAAAGGATCAGTCGTGCGTATCGATATGGAAAAGCACCCGCCACTGATGCAATGGCTGATTGACCCGCGCATGGCGCGGTGGATCTACGCCAGCGTTGCGAAGAGTTCGCGCTCAAAGACCTCGCGGAAGTAGTCCGCTTCTTTGCGCAGCGACCATAGTTCCAGTTCCGCACCGGTTCGCCCGGGTTTCAATTCAAGATACACACGCTTCGGATAAACGCGTGCGACCACGTCGAGCACGTCGCTGGCGCGATCCTGGTTGAGGGCGACTGCCAGCCGCAGCAATACGACCGCTCGCTCGACATGTTTATGATCTGCTGCCGGAATATTTCGCAAAGCACGATCGTCGGGTTGAGGCCGGCTCTTGCCCTGGTAGCGCGCAATCGCAGAAACAATCGTGCGCTGCACCTGCGTGTAGCCGTAAATCTCTGACATCGACACAATGTACTGCGTGTGCCGGTGATGTCCCTGGTGGTTAATGAACTTGCCAGTGTCGCGCAGCACTGCGGCCGCCGCCAGCCAGTCTTCATACTCCGGGGGCAGCCGATGGAGGGTTTGGAGTTCACGAAAAAGCTGGACTGCATGCGCGCGCACTGGTTCCGCCTGGCGCATATCCACTCCGTAGCGTTGCGCTGTCGCAACCACCGATTCCCATCGCTCCTTCTCAAATTGCCGGTGAGCCGCGGCGCGATCATCCTGCGCCGCCAGCATCTGCGCAAGAATACCGTCTCGTAAACCCAGCGGCGAATACCGAAAGCCGGGAAGATTGAAGCTCTCCAGCAACTCCGCAAACACCTGCGCGCCGGCGATGATGATCTCCGCGCGCCGCGGACCAATTCCTGCCACTGCCTCGCGCTCCGGCAAGTTCATGCGTGCCACTTTCGCGGCTAGTTTTCGCACCAGCGCTGTTGGAGCGATTGCTCCACGCCCCTCGGCACGCGCAGACCGTTTCGCCAACTTCGAAGACTTGCCCGCTTTCGCCGCCGCAGCAGCACAGGCATCCGCCAATGCGGCCGCAGTCCCAGAGGTGGCAATAACCAGCGGTACGCGGCCCGGTTGAATGCGCCGGTGGACACGACGTAATTCCCGTGCGATCAACCGACGCATCCGCGCCAGTTCCTCCGGTAAAGCTGGATCAACGGAGAGAAATTCCTCCGTCAGTCGAACGGCACCGAGAGGGATGCTGATCGTATCCTTGATCCGCTTGTGCTCGGAGAGCGTGATTTCGCAACTGCCTCCGCCGAGATCGACCAGCAGAACCTTACCGCTCGTGCCCGGCTCTCCGCTCACGATACCGTGATGAATCAGCCGCCCCTCTTCAAGGCCCGAGATGATCTCCATCTTCCAGCCGGTTTCAGCTTTCACCCAGGCATGAAACGCCGCCGAGTTGCGCGCATCGCGCATAGCCGACGTAGCAACTACGCGAATCTGGTCGACACCATGCAACTGAACCGCACGTTGAAAGCGCTTGAGAGCGCGCAGCGTAGCCGCCATCGCTTCCGGAGATACCAGTCCCGAGGCAAACACACTCGCACCCAGCCTCGTCACTTCGCGATCTTCATGCAAAGTCCGGAGCTGATGCGCTACCACTTTCGCGATCTTCAGCCGGCAGGAGTTGGAACCGATATCAACAGCCGCAAACGTGGGCATAGGCGACGAGCAATCTCCACGAAATCGAAATCAGGTTCTTCGGCCAAGATACACGACGCAGCCGCAAACGCCGTTCCGCTCGTTCGATGGAGCGAAGCCGACTTTCGGGTAGGAATCGGTGTCGATGAGCGCATATCACCTGTCGAGGAAAGTCATAGCGAGTTCAATGGCAAAGGTCACCCGGCCGCGAAGCCGGCTAAACGAGCGAAACTTCGAAAACGGGCGCGAATACCTCTGTGCGAGAAACCTCTTACGAGTTTCTTGAGTCAATCATCCGGGCAGCCGACCTCCGCCCTCGCCAGCACGTGATGTAAAGAATGATCCCGCAGACGAAGCCGCTCAGAGACAACGATGGCAGGTCGCTCGGGTTATCGGGAATGACTTTGCGGTACCGATGAAGAGGGCTCACAAGTTTATCTCGGGGCTGAAACCTATAAGCGGCATCTTTCGAATCGCTGCGTTCACTCGAGAAGGTATTGCTGCGGCTCGCCTCGGAGCATGGCTGTTACCGCTAGGGCAGCGAGATTCGATAGAGGTTCCGGTGGACCGCGATGTTCACCCAGGCATAATGCGCCGGGTCCTTGCCCGGCACCAGTGCTCTGCGCCCAACCGATTCCGCTCCCTGAACCACGCTCGGTTCGGCCAGCGGCGCGATGCCTCCCACTGGAAGATCGGGCAGGCTTTCCCCCGGACCGAGGGGAATCGCCAGGCTTCGCCCCGGACTGCTTCGCGACGGATCCTCCACAGACACAAACAGGAACTTCCCGTCCGTGGACCAGCTCGTTGAGCAGTAGGGCGCGCAAATGCGGTGCGGGGCTCCGTTGGCCAACGGAATTGCCATGATCGCGGGAAGACCGGTATCCGGCGCCTTGGGAACTTCAGCAATGACCCATCGGCGTCCCGGAGAAACAGACTGGAACTCCCCGACGGGATACGAGAAGATCTTCGAGCGGTGCGACCCATCCGAATTGATCTGCTCCAGGTAGTTTGTGTTTCCCTCGGTCTGCTGGACCAGAATCTGGCCGCCTGCGCCAAAATGCGGCGACCGTATACCCGAAACGTTCACTTTCCTCGCGGGTAAACTTCCATCCACGGGTGCTATCCACAACTCCATGATTCCGTCCCGCGCGGCGGTTGTATACACCACTTGTTTGCCATCCGGCGAGATATCGAAATCGATCATTGAAATCCCAGGGAATATCGCATCGCTTTTTCCTGAGTCCACCACCGTTCGCCACAGTTCCGCGTCCGAATTTTCCGCGCGCCGCAAAAGATAATAAATGATGCTGGCATCCGGGTTGAAAGCAGGCGGAGATGTCCAACTGACCACTTCACCCTCTGAAGAAAGCGGTCGATCCCCGCGCTCGTCGTGAATCCAGAGGGAGCTTTCATGCACTCCCACCGAGGTGATCAGTGCCCGTCCATCCGGCTCCACCGCAATGCCATCCTCTTCCGTTGGCCCAAAGGTGATTTGCTCCGGCTCTCCTTCCGGAAAACGTTGCCGCCAGATGTGGCTTTGTCCTTCCATCCAGGCAGTGAAATACATCCATCGGCCATCCGGAGACCACCCAGCCGAGAAGCACGCGCCGTTGGGTCCAATGACTCTCGACGGGCTCTGGCCTTCGAGCGCAATCAGCCGGCACGGCGCCCAATCGCCACTTCCGTTCATCTCCACCACCAATGCCCAGTACCGATCCGGAGACGGAATCGAGTAATGGGCCATACCTCGCTCGTGTGTGGGGAAATAAATCTCGCGCAGGCCCGAGCGCGTCAGCGTTGCCGTTACTACACCCAGATGGATTCCTTCCCCAGGTCGAATCATCGAAAAAAGCAGATGCTGCGGGTCCAGCCACACCAGTCCCGCGGCGTTCTTCATCAAAAGATGAGGCTCGCCTCCCAAAGCTGATACCTCGTAGGTGGAAAACACTGTAGTCTCCAATACCGTGTATGCAATCTCCGCCCCATCCGGCGAGAAAGCCAGCGCGTATTTCGGTCGCGCGTCGTCCGTCACCCGTCTGGCCTCACCGTTTGGAAGCATCTTGATGTAGATTTGGTCGGACGTGAGAAAACCATCCCCGCCGCGGATAAATGCCACCATATGCCCATCCGGCGAAAGCGCCGGCGCCACCACTGAATCGGTGAAATCTGTTAGCTGCATGTACTGCTCCGGCTGACGATGGCGCAATCGATAGAGGGCCATGCCGCCAAACGCAAGAACCACGCAGGCCGCCGCAGACACGGCAAGTAGAATCCATCGTGCCCGTCGGTTTCTGGCGATCCGGCCGAGAGCCGGGAGCGCCGGGGCAATCGGCGGCTCGAAAACTGCTGTTTCTGGCGGTAGTTCCACGATTCCTCTCGCCTCATTGGCGAGCGCAATGAAGCGGTATCCGATACGCGGAATGGTTTCGATGTAACGGGGAGAGCCTGCCGAATCCCCTAGTGCGTCACGCAGTTTCTGGATGGATTTATTCAGCCCGTGATCGAAATCGACAAACACATCGGACGACCAGAGGCGTCGTCTGAATTCTTCCCGCGTCACAATCTCGCCGGGAGTTTCCAGCAGCAACGACAGGACCTGAATCGGCTGCAGCGACAACCGGATCTTCGCGCCGTTCTTCGTGAGCTGCCGTGTCCGCAGATCCAGCTCAAACTGGCCAAACCGAACCGTGTTTTGAGTGTGTGAAAGGGCCATATCACACCCGCCAGGCCGTGAGCCCGAGTCTAGCATTCCAAGGACATTGGGGAACAACTTCTTCCAACTGATTACTGCAGCTAGGTTTGTTCGGGGAGAAACAATTCGCCGTGCAGGCATTGCTCCTCGAAGGGCATTCATGGAAACTCGGATCCGCATATGGACTAAACAAACAGACAGGCGCGGTGAGAACGACAACCGCGCTCCACGATCAAAGGAGGAGACGGACATGAAATCGACATTCAAGAAAATGACAACGCCAGCTCGGCATGCTTCTCGCGGGGCATTGTTGACGGTGCCGGCTGTAGCACAGTCTGGACTCTCCCGTGCAGATAACTGGCGGGACGACGACGAACAACTGGCCCAGATGACTGAACTGGAACAGCTTCACGCAACCTTTCACGCAGCGGTCAGCGTGCACGATCCAGTGAATGGCGATTCGCCCGCAGTCATCACTCAGCGAATCCGCGAGGCACTTTCCATCTGGGCCAAAGACGCCCAACTCACGGTTGTCAGTACCGCTACGACGGCAGGAAATTACATCGGCAACGGCGATCCGAATGATCCCGAAAGTTGCCCTCTACCCACGGGCGACACGTCTGCCACCGGTCGACAGGGCACGCTGTGCACGTTCTTCAAGTATGTTTCCGGCGGGTTACAGCAACCCAATAAGTTTGTGTCGCTTTCCCCGGCGTACAAAACCAAGTATGTCCCTGTAAAGGACGAGGACGACCAATGGAAATCATCGGTGTATTTCGAGTGCCATTACTTCGACGTGTCGTTGAATGCAACCACCGGCCTGCCGAATTGGACAGCCAAAAGCCACGTAAACCTTGACGGTGAAGCCAGAAAGATCGACGGGCGGTGGTTATTGACGCGCGTCAGTTCAGCCGCCGTTGGAGTTCCGATTCCGTGAAGCAAAACACCCGATGCACTCGCTCGCCAGCGTCGCAGCGAGTGCATCCGGATTCTGCCACCACTTACTTGAGTACCTCTAATGCTGTCTGGGAGATCGTCTGCGGTGTCCCGCGCAGTCCGAAGGAACGCGCCTGCGCCATTTCGGACAAGTGGCCTTTAGCTCAACCGTTGACTTCAGGCCAAAGCGCTCGTCGAGATTGATTTGTACGGCAAAGTCGGGGATTGGTAATGAAAAACGCCGATATCGGCT
>CAWDJR010000014.1:0-211499 GCA_963802565.1 uncultured Acidobacteriaceae bacterium
CCTGCTCAAGGAAGTCAAGTACGCCAAGTTCGACGAGACCGTCGATCTGACCATGCGTCTGGGTGTCGACACCCGTCACGCCGACCAGATGGTGCGCGGAACCGTGGTTCTGCCGCACGGGCTTGGGCAAGACCAAGACCGTTGCCGTGATCGCCATCCGGCGACCGCCAGAAGGAAGCACAGGAAGCCGGTGCTGACTTCGTTGGCGGCGAAGAGATGGTCGAGAAGATTCAGAAAGAGAATTGGACTGCGTTCGACGCGCTGATCGCCACGCCCGACATGATGAAGGTTGTCGGCCGTCTGGGCAAGGTGCTTGGTCCGAAGGGCCTGATGCCGAACCCCAAGACGGGCACCGTGACGCAGGATGTGGCCGCGGCGGTGAAAGAGATCAAGGCCGGTAAGGTGGAGTTTCGCGCCGACAAGACCAGCCTGGTGCATGTGCCGGTGGGCAAGCTGAGCTTTGCGCCAGAAAAGCTGGTCGAGAACGCGACTACGGTGATTTCATCGATCGTGCGAGCCAAGCCTTCGGCGGCAAAGGGCAAGTACATCAAGAGCGTCACGCTGAGCTCGACGATGGGCCCCGGGGTTCCGCTGGATTCGGCAGTAGCGGACGCGGCGGGCAAGCACTAAAGAGCAGTGTTCAGTGATCAGTGGACAGTGGTCAGTAAGTGCTGGTGACCCGATGCTGATGGACTGGCAAAGAAGCAGGATGAAATTTGAGGGCGCCGATTGAGGGCGCGGAGCAGGGATAGAGAAGGCTGAGCAGAGGGTTACATTGGAAACTGACCACTGATCACTGATCACTGTCCACTGCCTGAGCGGAGCGAAGACATGGCAATTTCGAAAGCAAAGAAGACGGAGAAGGTCCAGCTGCTGGCAAAGGAGCTGGAGACCTCGACAACGGCAATTATCGGCACCTTCAGCAAGCTGACCGTTGCCAAGGATTATGAGCTGCGCAAGGTCATCCGCGAGGCGGGTGGCAAGTATCGCGTGGTCAAGAACAAGCTGGCGGCCGTTTCAAGCGAAGGGACCTCGATTGGTCCCGCGCTGAAGGGCTTGAAGGGCGTGAATTCGGTTGCGTTCACCTCAGGCGACCCGGTCGCGCTGGCCAAGGTGTTCGCCAAGTGGGCCGGTGAGAACGCGGAGTTCCAGTTCAAGCTGGGCATCGTTGACGGCAAGCTGCTGAACGTGGAAGAGGTCAAGGCGCTGGCGACCATGCCGGGCAAGGAAGAGATCTTCTGCGAAGCTGCTGTTCCTCATCAACGCTCCGGCGCAGCGGCTGGTTACGGTGATGAATGCCACTGGACGCGATCTGGCGGTAGTGATCAACCAGGGCGTCGAAAAAGAAAAGTTTGCAGCGGCATAGCTTTGCGGCGTCCCAGGTTCTCAGAAGCGAGACCTGGGGCACCCAGTTCTTAGACTAATGGCTAGAGGCTAGACAGCTGAAAGCTGTTTTTAGGGTTTGGCAGTAAGGCAGGCGGAAAGTGCGCGGGTCTGGCGCATCGGAAACTTACCGTTTGGGTTTGCAGCCGGGAATATCAATTATCAAACGGATTGAATGGAGAAAAGACATGGCGGATCTCGCACAGTTGGAAGAACAGATTGTTAGCCTGAGCCTGCTCGAAGCAGCGACTCTGGTGAAGAAGCTTGAAGAGCGCCTTGGCGTTTCGGCAGCAGCGGCGGCCCCGGTTGCAGTTGCCGGTGGCGGCGGCGCAGCAGCGGCTCCGGCGGCTGAGGAGAAGACCGAGTTCCAGGTCATTCTCAAGGATGCCGGCGCGAACAAGATCAACACCATTAAGGCTGTTCGCGAAGTTACCTCGCTCGGCCTGAAGGAAGCCAAGGACCTGGTCGACGGCGCCCCCAAGGCGTTGAAGGAAAGCGCGACCAAGGACGAGGCTGAGGCGATCAAGAAGAAGTTTGAAGGCGTCGCAACCGTCGAAATCAAGTAGTTCGGTACGCGACTTGCAAGACGAGCCGGGACGCGCTACGATAAACGTTGCGCGTCTTTTCGGCCCATGCTGGATTTCCGCGGTTTGGGCGAAAACCACTACAGCGCGTCTTAATCAAGAGTCAAAGGGCACAAAATGTTCGCATCCTCGGCTGGGCCAAGCAGCCATGGGGCGAACATCAACGCGAAGTTAAGTGCTCTCGTGTCAGCGGGATAGGCGGGTTTCCCGGTGACGGATGTCGATTGGCAGGCGGCGAGCAGCAGAAGCGAGCTTTGGGATCGGCGATAGCAGTGCAACAAAAATCGGATGGGAGCATCAGGCATTAAGCCGCGCTCGTGAGGAATTGCGTCCTCGCGGGCATTTGTGTCTCTATCGTGGCAGATTCGGCTTTTTAAGCGAAATCTACCACGCAGTTTGCAGGCATCCGAGCCGGGTTTCACCGGCCAGTCTGCTACCGATTGTGCGCAGTCTAGCGCAACACGCCTGAAGTACGAGCAACGCCCTGTGGCGCGGAATTTTCACCGCGACCTCAATTGCAAGTAGAGACACGCTTGGCGCGGATTTTCGGCGCCGGAAGTTCGGCGAGAATTCCGGAGTCGCCGCAGCGTGCCGCGCATCGGACAGGATTGGCCACTGGCAGGTGCGCCAATCTGATTGATCTGATTTTTTACGTAAACTGCTGGCGCCTCGAGACTCGGGTGCCGGCCCGGCGCGAACTTGGCGGAATTGCGCTGGCGTGACGAGACTCAGGAGTGATGCATGCCTAACGAGAAGCGCGCGATTCGCAGCCGGCTCGATTTTTCCAAGATTCCAACCGCAACCCAGATTCCTAACCTGATCGAAGTGCAGCGCCGCTCCTACGAGCGTTTTCTGCAGATGGACAAGCTGCCCAACGAGCGTGACGACTCGGGTCTGCAGTCGGTGTTTGTTTCTGTTTTCCCGATTACCGACTTCCGCGGCATCTCGCAGCTGGATTTCGTCGACTACTCGATCGGCAACTGGGAGTGCAAGTGCGGCCACCTCAAGGGTCTTCACCACCTGCGCACCGCCTGCACGCATTGCGGCGCCATGGTGATCACCGATCCGTTCCTGCCTGGCGACGTTCTCTGCCACAAGTGCGGAACGTACAACAAGAACATTCCCGACTTCTGTAACAAGTGCGGCGACCCTGTCGGCCTGCAGCTGAAGTATGACCAGCAGGAGTGCGAAGAGCGCGGCATGACGTTCTCTGCCCCGCTGAAGGTGACGGTCCGCCTCACCATCTACGACAAGGATGCGGAGACCGGCAACAAGACCATTCGCGACATCAAGGAGCAGGAAGTCTTCTTCGGCGACATTCCCCTGATGACGCCGAACGGCACGTTCATCGTGAACGGCACCGAGCGCGTGATCGTCTCGCAGTTGCATCGTTCGCCCGGCGTCTTCTTTGAGACGGCGAACAACCGCACCTACTTCCTCGGCAAGATCATCCCCTATCGCGGATCGTGGGTGGAGTTCGAGTACGACCAGAAGAACACGCTCTATGTTCGCATCGATCGCAAGCGCAAGTTCCTCGGAACCATCTTCCTGCGCGCGCTCGGCCTGCGTTCGGACGAAGAGATTCTCAAGACCTTCTACACCATCGATCGCATCCACATTGCCGATGGCAAGCTGCAGTGGGCTGTTCCCGCCGATCACAAGGCGGCCACGCACCTGCAGGGCGCGAAGCCGGCGCATGCCGTTCTGCACAAGGGCGAAGAGATCGCGCACTCCGGCCGCAAGATCACGGCGCAACTCGCTGAAGGCGATTCGCGCGGCCAACATCGACAAGATCGAGATTGAGTCCGCCGAACTCGATGGCGCAATCACGGCCGCCGACGTCGTCGACCTGAACACCGGCGAAGTGATCGTCGAAGCCAACGTCGAACTGACCGCCGATCGCCTGCACAAGGTGATGGCGAGCGGCGCGACGAGCTTTGAGCTCTTCTTCCCCGAGCGCGACGACGTGGGCAACATCATCACCAACACGCTGAAGCGCGACTCCGTCCACAAGCCGGAAGAAGCGCTGATCGAAATCTACCGCAAGCTGCGCCCGGGCGATCCGCCGACGCTCGACACCGCGACTGCGCTGTTCGAAGGCATGTTCTTCGATCCGCGCAAGTACGACTTCTCGCGCGTGGGCCGTCTCAAGTTCAACATCAAGCTCTACGAGAACCAGGACGCCACCCAGCTCGATCACCGCACCCTGACGCCGGAAGATTTCTACGGCACCATCCGCTACCTGCTCAAGCTGCGCAAGAACATCGGCATGGTCGACGACATCGATCACCTCGGCAACCGCCGCGTTCGCGCAGTCGGCGAGTTGATGGAGAACCAGTTCCGCATCGGCCTCGTCCGCATGGAACGCGCCATCAAGGAAAAGATGAGCGTGTATCAGGAGCTGTCGACGGCGATGCCGCACGACCTGATCAACGCCAAGCCGGTCATGGCCGCGATCCGCGAGTTCTTCGGTTCGTCGCAGCTGTCGCAGTTCATGGATCAGACCAATCCGCTCTCCGAGATCACGCACAAGCGGCGTCTCTCGGCTCTTGGACCGGGCGGTTTGTCGCGTGAGCGCGCAGGCTTCGAAGTCCGCGACGTGCACCCGACGCACTACGGCCGTATCTGCCCGATTGAAACGCCGGAAGGTCCGAACATCGGCCTGATCAGCTCGCTCAGCTGCTTTGCGCGCATCAACGAGTACGGATTCATCGAGTCGCCTTACCGCAAGGTGAAGGACTCGCGCATCCTCGACTACGTTGAGATCGTCAACGCGGGCGAAAGCGGACTGCGCGTCGGCGACCACATCGAGAAGGAAGAAGCGATCAAGCTGAATGCCTCGCTGAAGAAGGCGAGCAAGCGCCAGATCGACTACATGCCGTTCAGCTTCTACCTGTCCGCGTGGGAAGAAGACAAGCACACCATCGCGCAGGCCAACATCGAGTTCAACGCCGAAGGGCAGATCACCGAAGACCTGGTGAATGCGCGCCGTCAGGGCAACTTCGTGCTGGTGAATCGCACGGACGTCGACTACATCGACGTCTCGCCGAAGCAGCTCGTCTCCGTGGCCGCATCGCTGGTGCCGTTCCTTGAGCACGACGACGCGAACCGCGCGCTGATGGGCGCAAACATGCAGCGCCAGTCCGTGCCTCTGCTCGTTGCCGAGGCTCCGCTGGTGGGTACCGGCATGGAAGGCGTCACCGCGCGCGACTCCGGCGCCGTGATTCTGGCCAAGCGCAACGGCATCGTGGATTCGGTCGACTCCGAGCGCATCATCGTGCGCGTCGAAGGCGAACACCATCCCACGCAGCTGTCGCGTGAAGTTGGTTCGGACATCTACACGCTGATCAAGTTCAAGCGCTCGAACCAGAACACCTGCATCAACCAGAAGCCGGTTGTGCGCGAAGGTGAGCGCGTCATCAAGGGACAGGTCATCGCCGACGGTCCTTGCACCGAGCAGGGCGAGTTGGCGCTGGGACGTAACGTGCTGGTGGCCTTCATGCCGTGGCGCGGTTACAACTTCGAGGACGCGATCCTGATCCGCGAAAAGCTGGTGCGCGAGGATTACTACACCTCGGTTCACATCGAGGAGTTCGAGATCGAAGCTCGCGACACGAAGCTTGGACCCGAAGAAATCACGCGCGACATTCCCAACGTCAGCGAGCATGCGCTGCGCGACCTGGACGAGAGCGGCGTTATCCGCATCGGCGCCCAGATCGGCCACGGCGACATCCTCGTCGGCAAGGTAACGCCCAAGGGCGAAACCCAGCTGACGCCGGAAGAGAAGCTGCTGCGCGCCATCTTCGGCGAAAAGGCCGGCGATGTTCGCGACGCTTCGCTCACCTGCCCTCCGGGTATCGAAGGCACGGTGGTCGACGTCCGCATCTTCTCCCGCAAGGGTCAGGAAAAGGACGAGCGCGCCAAGCTGATCGAAGCTGATTATGTTGCCAAGCTCGAAAAGAACCTCGGCGACGAAATCCGCATTTTGACCGACGAGCGCCTCAAGCGCCTGGAAGGAATTCTGGGAGCCAAGGAAGTGCTCGCCGACCTGCACGACGAGCGGACCAACAAGCGCCTGCTGACCAAGGGCGCGCTGCTTGACCGCGAAACGATCGAGCGCATCTCGACCAAGAACCTCAAGCGTATCCGCTACAACGACAAGGATCCCCGCGTCAACGAGCAGATCGATGAGATCGAAGAGATGACGTCGCGCCAGATCGAAGTGCTGCGCAAGATCACCAACGAGAAGATCGCCAAGCTGCAGAAGGGCGACGAACTGCCTCCGGGCGTCATCAAGCTGGTCAAGGTCTACGTCGCCATGAAGCGCAAGCTGTCAGTCGGCGACAAGATGGCCGGCCGCCACGGTAACAAGGGCGTGATCGCGCGCATATTGCCTGAAGAAGACATGCCGTATCTGCCCGATGGCACTCCGGTGGAGATCGTGCTCAATCCGCTCGGCGTTCCTTCTCGTATGAACGTCGGACAGATTCTGGAGACGCACCTCGGCTGGGCCGCACATGCGCTGGGCAGCCAAGATTGCTGCACTGATCAAGGCCAACAGCGACGTTGAGGCAACGCGCGAACTCATGAAGAAAGAGTTTGCCGGAACCGCAACGCTGCGCCAGTTGCTTGAGCTCGACGACGAAATGCTGCTCCGCGTTGGAGCCGGCATGAAGCGCGGCATCTGGTTCGGTACCGCGGTGTTCGACGGCGCCAAGGAAGACGAGATCAAGGCTCTGCTGGCTTCGGCCGGTCTGCCTTCATCCGGCAAGACGGCGCTCTTCGACGGCATGACCGGCGAGCAGTTCGAACAGCCAGTCACCGTGGGCTACATCTACATGCTCAAGCTCTCGCACCTGGTCGACGACAAGATTCACGCTCGTTCGATCGGACCGTACTCGCTCATCACGCAGCAGCCGCTGGGCGGCAAGGCGCAGTTCGGCGGACAGCGCTTCGGCGAAATGGAAGTGTGGGCCCTCGAAGCATACGGCGCCGCTTACATCCTGCAGGAACTGCTCACCGCCAAGTCCGACGACGTCTATGGCCGTACCAAGATCTACGAGGCCATCGTCAAGGGCGAAGCGGCAATCGAGCCGGGTGTGCCGGAGTCGTTCAACGTGCTCATTCGCGAATTGCAGTCGCTGTGCCTCGACGTGGAACTGATCAAACGCGCAGACCTTCTCAAGAAGGCACCTGTGCCGGAAGTTGCAGCAGTAGCTGATTAGTGGTCAGCTGTTCAGTGATCAGTGATCACCGAACAGACGACTGCTATGAGCAACAAATGGTTTGAAGTGAACAGTGGCTAGGGCAAGAAAACTGACCACTGACCACTGTTCACTGATCACTGTTTTTCGTGGTCCTTCTTGAAAGCGGTAACCACCGCTTCCCGGGAAGGAAGGACCCGCTAAAAGAATCCCGGGAGATACCGCGGCGAGTGCTGAAAGGCCCGCCAAGGAGGGTTACCTTGTTCCGTTCAAACCCGTTTGAACTCACCAGCCCGATTACTGATTTCGACGCTATCCGCATCATGCTCGCTTCGCCGGAGAAGATCCGCAGCTGGTCGCATGGTGAAGTCACCAAGCCGGAAACCATCAACTACCGCACCTTCAAGCCGGAGCGCGACGGCTTGTTCTGCGCCCGCATCTTCGGACCGGTCACGGACTGGGAGTGTCTCTGCGGCAAGTACAAGCGCATGAAGCACCGCGGCGTCATCTGCGACAAGTGCGGCGTCGAAGTGACGGTGAGCAAAGTGCGCCGCGAGCGCATGGGCCACATCGAGCTCGCTTCCCCGTGCTCGCACGTGTGGTTCTTCAAGGGCCTCCCGTCGCGTATTGGCCACCTGCTCGACATTTCTCTGCGTGACCTCGAAAGCATTCTCTACTTCGAGTCCTACGTCGTCGTCGATGTGGGCGACGCTCCCGTAAAAGAGCGCGAGATCATCAAGGACGAAGCCCGCTACCGCGAGCTCGACCAGCAGTATCGCCCCTCCGGCTTCAAGGCCATGATGGGCGCCGAAGCCATCAAGGAATTGCTGAAGCGCGTCCAGATCGAAGAGCTCGGCATCGAACTGCGCGAGCGCATGAAGACCGAGACCTCCGCGCAGAAGAAGATCAAGTACGCAAAGCGTCTCAAGGTTGTCGAGGCATTCCGCAAGTCGTCGAACAAGCCGCAGTGGATGATTCTCGATGTGCTGCCGGTCATTCCTCCAGAGCTGCGCCCGCTGGTGCCGCTGGATGGCGGCCGCTTTGCCACATCGGATCTGAACGACCTCTATCGCCGCGTCATCAACCGCAACAACCGGTTGAAGAAGCTGATGGATCTGCACGCTCCTGAAGTCATCGTGCGCAACGAAAAGCGCATGCTGCAGGAAGCCGTGGACGCGCTGTTCGATAACGGCCGTCGCGGTCGTGTGCTGCGTGGCGCCAACAATCGCCCGCTCAAGTCGCTCTCTGACACCCTCAAGGGCAAGCAGGGCCGCTTCCGTCAGAACCTGCTCGGCAAGCGCGTCGACTACTCCGGCCGTTCGGTCATCGTGGTCGGTCCCGAACTGAAGCTGCACCAGTGCGGTCTGCCGAAGAAGATGGCGCTCGAGCTGTTCAAGCCCTTCATCTATCACCGCCTCGAGCAGACGGGTCACTGCACCACCATCAAGCAAGCCAAGGAAATGGTGGAGATGCAGGAGCCGGTGGTGTGGGACATCCTTGAAGAAGTCATCAAGGATCACCCCGTACTGCTGAACCGCGCCCCAACCCTTCACCGTCTCGGCATTCAGGCATTTGAGCCGGTGCTCGTCGAAGGCAAGGCCATCAAGATTCACCCGCTGGTCTGCACCGCCTTCAACGCCGACTTTGACGGCGACCAGATGGCCGTGCACATTCCGCTGTCGCCAGAAGCGCAGATCGAAGCCAGCGTGCTGATGCTCGCTTCGCACAACATCCTTTCGCCGGCGTCAGGCCAGCCCATCACCGTTCCTACCCAGGACATGGTGCTCGGACTCTATTACCTGACCAAGGCCAAGAAGGGTGGCATCGGCGAAGGCCGCGTCTTCTCGAATACCGAAGAGATCCTGATGGCACTCGAAGCGCGCCAGGTGGAAACCCTGACCCCGATTCGTCTGCGCTACACAGGCAAGGTGCTCGATATGACCACCGCCTATGACGATCAGGATCTGACGCACACCGAGCCGGTGGACTTCAACAACGAGTACATCAACACCACCGTCGGCCGCGTGATTCTGAACGACGCGCTTCCTTCCGGCATGCCGTACATCAACGGCCTGCTCAAGAAGAAGGGCATCGGTCAGCTGGTCAACTATTGCAACCAGAACCTCGGTCTCGAGGTCACGGTCGGCATGCTCGATCGCATCAAGGCGCTGGGCTTCAACTATGCCACCAAGTCGGGCCTGTCCGTTGGCCTCGACGACATGGTCATTCCTGCCAGCAAGTACACCACGGTGGACGAAGCCGACAAGAAGGTCATCGAAGTCCAGAAGCAGTACATGGACGGCGCCATCACCAACGGCGAGCGTTCCAACAAGGTCATCCAGATGTGGTCGGCTGTTACCGATCAGGTCGCGGACGAAATGTTCGGCAACATGAAGAAGGCGGACGACGAAGGAGCCATGAACCCGATTTACATCATGGCCGACTCCGGCGCCCGTGGTTCGAAGCAGCAGATTCGCCAGCTCTCGGGTATGCGCGGATTGATGGCCAAGCCTTCCGGCGAAGTCATCGAGACGCCCATCACCGCGAACTTCCGCGAAGGCCTCACGGTGCTCGAATACTTCATCTCGACCCACGGCGCACGTAAGGGCCTGGCCGATACGGCGCTCAAGACCGCCGACTCGGGCTACCTCACCCGCCGCCTGGTCGACGTGGCGCAGGACGTCATCGTTACCGAATACGACTGCGGTACCAGCGAAGGCATCTACGTTGGTTCGATCGTCGAATCCGGCGAAATCATCGAGCCCATGCGCGACCGCATCATCGGCCGCGTGTCACTCGAACGCATCAAGGACTACGACGGCAACGCCGTAATCGACGTGAACCAGCAGATCGACGAAGACATCGCTTCCGCCATCCAGGGCGCCGGCGTTGAAAAGGTCAAGATCCGCTCGGTGCTCACCTGCGAATCGCGTCGCGGCGTTTGCGCACTCTGCTACGGACGCAACCTGGGTTCCGGCCGCATGGTCGAGCTCGGCGAAACCTGCGGCGTCATCGCAGCGCAGTCCATCGGCGAGCCGGGCACGCAGCTCACCATGCGTACCTTCCACGTCGGCGGAACCGCCAGCCGTGTGCAGGACAAGTCGCGCCTCGATGCCAAGAACAACGGCTTCGTGCGCTTCATCAACCTCAACTACGTCGAAAGCAAAGACGGCACACTGGTCGCAATGAACCGCTCCGGCTCGCTCGCCATTCAGGATGAGCGTGGTCGTGAGAAGGAGCGCTACCAGGTTGTCTACGGCGCGCGTCTCCGCGTCAAGGACGGCGAACAGGTCAAGCTCGGCCAGTTGCTGGCAGAGTGGGATCCCGTACACCTACGCCATCCTCACGGAAATCGGCGGCGCGGTACAGTTCAAGGATCTGCAGGAAGGCATCACCCTCAACGAGGAAGTCGACGAAGTCACCGGCCTCTCGCGCTGGGTGGTTGCCGACGCTCCCGATGAGAAGCGCCAGCCGGCATTCCTCGTCAAGAACGCCAAGACGAACAAGCGTTACCTGCTGCCTCGCGGTGCTCACCTCATGATCCAGGACGGCGATGAGGTGGGTCCCGGCGATGTGCTCGCCAAGATTCCAAAGGAGTCGACGCGTACCAAGGACATCACCGGCGGTCTGCCGCGCGTGGTCGAACTGTTCGAAGCCCGCAAGCCGCGCGAAACGGCCATCATCAGCGAGATCGACGGTGTGGTCCGCTTCGGCGAAGTTGCCAAGGGTCAGCGCAAGATCTACATCACGGCTGACAATGGCGACGAGAAGGAATACTCGGTACCTCGCGGTATCCACGTCAACGTGCAGGAAGGCGAACGCCTTCGTGCCGGCGACCCGCTGATGGACGGTCCCTTGAACCCGCACGACATTCTTGCCGTGCTGGGCGAAAAGGAACTGCAGGCTTACCTGGTCAACGAAATCCAGGAAGTCTACCGTCTGCAGGGCGTGGCCATCTCTGACAAGCACATCGAAGTGATTGTCCGCCAGATGCTGCGCTGGGTGCGCATCGATGAAGTGGGCGACACGAACTTCCTGCTCGAACAGCAGGTCGATCGCTTCCGCTTCCGCGAAGAGAACGAGCGCGTGGTCAGGGAAGGTGGCCGTCCGCGCAATCGGTCGTCCGCTGCTGCTGGGCATCACCAAGGCCTCGCTCTCGACCGACAGCTTCATCTCCGCGGCCAGCTTCCAGGAGACGACCCGCGTACTCACCGAAGCCAGCATCAACGGAGCGATCGACAATCTCCGTGGCCTCAAGGAGAACGTCATCGTCGGCCGGCTCATCCCGGCAGGCACGGGCCTCGAGTACTACCGCAACGTCCAGCTCTCACCCGAGCTCGAAGAAGCGGCAGCCCGCGTGCAGCAGGAGGTTTCGGCAGAGATCGAAGCCGCCGAGCGCGAACTCGAACTCATGCGCCAGGAAGGCGAAGCCGAAGAGATGGCAGCCGAGTAACCTGCTTCTCAAACATCGGTTCCATCAACCAGAAGGACCTCGCGAATGCGAGGTCCTCTCTTTTTCTTTTGGTGCGTCTGCAAATCCGTCTCAATCTCAGCTTAGTGTAACTACCGACTTTGTCATCCTGAGCGAAGCGCAGCGCAGCCGAAGGATCTGCGGTTGCATTTTGCCAGCGCCACGGAAGGGTCCAAACCTTGTCAGTTGGCGGGTGGGCGGGTGGCCCAGGTCTCGGAGAGTAGCTGCACGAAATCTGGGTGCCCCAGGTCTCGATCTTGAGACCTGGGATAGCCGAAACTCAGGCGCAGTTCTCAATTGCGCACGGCCAGTTCCAAACCAGCTAACCTGTTAATTGCAGGAGCGCCCCTCGTGGAACTGCCCGCCAGGAAGCATAGAGCCGAGGAATTTCGAACAACTGGTGATCTTCTGATAGGTCTCGTCGTTGGCGAGGGCGTTTGGAGTGATGGAGTACTTAGCTGTATCCATATTTTTTCTCTCTGCCACGAGCTTGTTGCTCCAGTTGCTGACCTGGTTGAAATGATTCGTCAGGAGGCGAAGAGCCTGTTGGTCCGATTCGTTCGCCGCATCCACTGTTGCGATTTTCAGTTGATCGGCGGCCTTGTCGTGGAAGACGACCAGGCGGCTGCCATCGCCGGGGACTCCACGCTGAATTCCGACGGCGAGTACGTTGGTCCATTCCTTCAAAGTTGCAACAACCTGCAGTGAAGCCTTCATAAAATCATTAGTCATGCCGGCGGTTGGCGGCTGTTCGTGAGACTGATCGGTTGCAGCACCTGCGGCAGGCAGATGGAGGACAATGCTATCTCCGCGAAAGCCCAGCGATCCATTTGCGATTCGCGCAAGCGACTCAAGATCAACGTAGGATTTGCCATCAATCTGGTAGACCATGGCCTGGCCCGTGTGTCCGTTTACCTCCAGCGTGCGTTGCTCGTATTTCGATTGCGATTGTGCCGCTGCTATTCCAGTGGCAACGAGAGGAATGGCGGCGAGGAGACCGAAATCCTTGAAACAACGCATACACAGACCCTTCCTTTCCCAGCGAACCGTCGCGGCGAGCTGGCGTAGCTACACTCTAGCCCTGCGACTGTAGCACTCGGAACTGGCAAAATGCCCTAGTGGAGGGACACTGGTGATGGTTGCAGTCGGTTTCGTCGTCGGCGCGCTGTCAAGGGGGCCCACGCTGTCAAACCCTCCAACCAGCACATTCCAAAGGTCAAAATCTTGCCGCGGAATTGCAGGATATTTCCTTCGTTTCGGGCACAATCGTTTCGACTGCAAATGCGCATTCTGTGCATGAACAGGCAGAAGGAAGGGGTACCCCACCCCCCCTAAAATATTTGCAGTTTTCCACAAAAAGCTTGCAGGAAATTCGACTCTGTAAGTGCGACCGATTCGGTCCGCTTCCGACCGTCTTGAACGAAAATGGGGAGACCGCAACTCGCGCCTCGGCAATTCGTTGAGCTGGACGAGGGCACATCAGATGCGTCCGCGAATCTGCGTTAGCCAAGTTACATCCGACGCGCGGTTGTGAAATTGTCTACGTAGTTAGAACACGCTCGCTGGACAGGTTTGCAGATGTCTCAAGTTTCGGAGCATTCAGGTAAATCAATTCATGGGAGAGGATGTCCCTCTCGATGTAATCAGGACCGGACGAGCCAAGATGTTTGACATCGGTCATCGCTCCATTCAGCCCGACTTGAACAACCTCAAATCTACCTAGGAAGCCTGCAATTTTCACTTGGTCCCCAATGCGGGGTCTTCTAATTTTCGTGTTCATTTTCACATCATCCAAGACCGATATCCGCTTCGCAATACCACGAAGTGTGGACACGTCACAGATAAATAGCTCCGCGGACATTTCGAACGCCGACGTTCTCTTACCAAAGTTTGCAACTCTGATCGGTCCCATTCAAAGATGCAACTCCTTGCTGAAAGAGAGCTTCCATTCGGCGCGTTTTTTAGCCGGCAAAATGCTTACTGATCTGTGCGTCAAATCACAACCTTCTTTATTTCGGCTTGATGAACATCGTGCTAATATCAAGCCATTCAAGACAATTCAATTTTGAGCGGTATCCAGAATTGCCTAACCAATCTGTATCTGTAGCTGCATCTATCTCCGAATTTCCAGTGCTCCGCCCCAGCCCGGCCAAGCCGCCGATGCTGATCGAGCGGACCCAGCCGGTCCTCGACAAGCTATCCCGCGCGCTCGGCGAGCCCATCATTACCTACTGGAATTCCAACAAGGGATCCATCTGCCAGAACGACGTTGCCGGTCTCTACGCATTGCTGCGCAAACTCGGCAGCATCGAGCGCCTCACGCTGTTCGTCAAATCCGATGGCGGTTCCGGCCAGGCATCGCTGCGCATGGTCAACCTCCTGCGCCGCTATGTGAAGCACCTCACAGTACTTGCCCCGCTCGAGTGCCAGTCGGCCGCGACCATGCTGGCGTTGGGCGCCGACCGCATCCTGATGGGGCCGCTCGCACATCTCTCTGCCGTCGACACGTCACTGACCCACGATCTGTCGCCCATCGATCGCGATAACGACCGCGTCAGCGTGAGCAACGACGAACTGCTCCGCGTGATCCGTCTTTGGACCGAGCAGGCCAAGAGCTCGACCACGAATCCGTACGAGGCATTGTTTCCGTACGTTCATCCGTTGGTGATCGGCGCCGTAGATCGATCAAGCGCACTTTCGACACGTATCTGCGAAGAGATTCTGTCTTACCACATGGACGACAAGGAACGCGCCCGCGAGATCAGCAACAACCTCAACGCCGGCTATCCGTCGCACAACTATCCCATAACGCTGCGCGAGGCCAAGCGCATCGGACTCAACGTCGAAGCTATGGACGACAGCGTCAACGCGCTGCTCTTCGAGTTAAACGAGATCTACTCCGAGATGGGCGAGAGCGCCACCACCGACTTCGACGAGAAGAACTCGCACGACAACAGCATCATCAAGCTAATGGAAGCTGCCGGAACGCTGATCTACTACCAGCTCGACAAGGATTGGCACTATCGCAGCGAGGAACGCCGTTGGGTTGCTCTCAACGACAAGAGCCAGTGGCGCAAAGCCGAACTGGTCAAGGGCAAAGTGAATCTCTCGCAACTTCACGTGCGTTGAGAAACGATTCGAAATTACCAGGGGGGGAAGTGCGCGCCGGTTCTTCGGAATCGGCGCGTTCTTATCTGCCTTGTTCTTCCGGCTTGAACAGCGATTTAGGCAGGCGATCCGGCATCTCCGCGCCATGGCGCTTGGTGTGCTTGGCGACGTACATGCCCGCATCTGCAGCGCTCAGCAGGCTATCCGGAGATGTGCCGTCTTCTGGATAAAGTGCGACACCGACGCTTGCGCCACCGCGAAGCACATAACCCTCCACCGCAAACGGCGCATCGAAACAGCGTTCCAGCCGCTGCGCGATTTCTTCAATGGCTGCGCGGCTGCGAACCACCGGCACCAGGGCTGCAAACTCATCACCGCCTAGGCGTGCCAGCATGTCCCCGGAGCGAAGCTGGCGCTTCATGCGCATCGAGACTTCCTGCAGGTAAAGGTCTCCGACGTGATGGCCATAGAAGTCGTTGACCTGTTTGAATTCGTCCAGGTCCACATAAACCAGGCCAAAGATTGAGCCCTCTACCTTTGCCTTTTCAATCATCTGTTCAAGGTAGCGGTCGAGAGAGAAGCGGTTATGTATATCAGTGAGCAAATCGAACTCCGAACGATAGACAAGATCTTTGTAAAGTTTTCGCGTTTCAATCGCGAGTGTAGCGAGCCGAACCCCTGACTCCAGCGCACCGGTTTCGTCTTGGGGATGGGGCTCGCCAGATTCAGTTGCCGCAAACAGCGTTCCCAGCGAACCACCAGCGCGGGCCGGAATGTCCTGCCGAATACTGCGCAGGCCCTGGGTACTTGCCGGAGCATTGCCGAGCCGCGCGCCGTCGGGCATTTCGCACCAGCAGAACGGGCAATTCAGGCTGAAGGCAACCATCTCTGTGATGGCATCAATCAGTTCAGGCATCGGCCGCGAGCTATTGATGTCCTCAAGAATCCGGCTGCGCTTTACTTCTAATTGCGTGTTGTGCCGCTCCACTCGCGCTTCATTTTCGGCATGCGTCGTGATAGTAGCGGTCTGATGCCGCACCTTCATGCGAAGGATCCAGCCCCACACACCCACGATCAGCACGATCGCCAGTAGAACCACCACCACTCGAACCAGATTGCCAACACTTACCCACGACGGAGCGCCGATGGCGACGATATCGTCCGTGGTGCGCATCAGGATGTCAAAAGGAACCTGTGTGTCAAAAGGATTCGAAGCACCCATGATGCAGATGCCGGCGACACGCACCTTTGAGCCGAGGGCCATGTGCTTCATCGGCAAAAACGCCGCTGGTTCCAAACTTCGCGGCGGAGGCAGCCGGTAGATAGCTGAGAAGAGATTGCCTCCCGCACTCAATACGTATTCGTCCTGCGCGCCGCGTTCGATTCTCCGCCACGACCTGGGCCTCGGTCGAAATCAGGTCGAAGAGGTGATGGCTCGTGGCCAGTTCTGACCACGTTACGGATCGGGCCGCAAGCGGCGTGGATATCTGCCGGTCGATCACTTCGCCGTCGGTCAACGCCAGAAATCCGTCGTGCACATCCGGAAATCCGGTTGCGTCGGCCTGGTCTCCCACCCGCAACGGCGCGATGGACGAAGTCATGATCCAGAGGCTCTTCGAGCCATCCTGCAGAGACGACGGCATCGCCGGGCTGAGAGTAGGTGATCGTTCCATGCACCCTGACACGCGGTGCGTCAAATTGTGCACGTGATATCCCATGAGAACTTCATCCATGGGAGTCAGCGGTAAATCCCACGGAGCCTCGCGCGGCCGGCTTTGTGATCTTGATCGCGGACACCGAATTCGCGTGCAGCACGATGCCGGTTGCCTCCATCTTGCCGTCAAATCGTCCTGAAACTGTGCCGGTAAACTCCACTTCGGCATCAAGGATGTTCTTGAGACCGTCTATGCTGTCGCTATCGATGACGGCCCCAATCGGTCCGCCTTCGCTGCGCAACTGAATTGAGACGCTCGGTTTATCCGAACTCTGAACCAGGTCGACGCTGCGTACCGTCGCACGTACGGTCACCAGCCTGCAATCAAACTCGGCCCGAATCAGTTGATCGAATGTAGCCCGCGTTGCAGTTGGCAGGCCGTCATGCCCTACAACCGTGATGCTCGACGGCGAAACATACGGCCGAAAACTCTCGTGGGTGGTTCCCTTGATAAGAACGCGATCTCCGGGCGAAACGTGCACGGCGTCCTTAGGCTGGACGTAAATCGCCACGTCGCCATCCTGCACAAACAAGGTCCGCTCGTATGCGCGATAGTAGGTGACGGTTGCCTCAAAAGAGACAGGAAGCTGGTGACTGGCCTGAGCGTTGCTAAGCGCATGAATTGCCCGTAATGAAGTGAGCGGCGCCGCGGTCGCGCCTCGAACGCTGGTAGCGTGCATGAGCGTCGCTATGGTCACAGCCATGTACATCGCCGCGTACCATGCATTTCGCCGGGATTTGCTGCGCAACGCCATCCCTGTTCCCTTCAATTGATTCCGCTAGTTCCTTGATCTGCGGAACTTAGCACTTGGTGCACTCAATGAATACATCGGTAACAATGCTAAAAGTCTACGCTTTAGTTAGGTGCCTTTAGTTACACCTTTCGGGGCATCGGGACTACACGGGTCATAGCACTTTCAGGCCGGGAATGTACCGTTTCGGGGCATGCCGCGGGGGTCGCACGGTATCATGGCTGGGGCTCAGATTCGGGAGAGCATCTCAATGGCTACCAATCCAGAAATCCCCCTCGTCGCCACATCCTTCCCTCCCAGTGGAACGCAATCACTCCCACCTCGGAACATCCGTGTACTCGGTGTTCCACTCGATATGGGTGCCAGCCGCCGCGGTGTAGACATGGGTCCCTCCGCGATGCGCGTCGCTGGGCTGGAGGCGCGCCTTGAGTCTCTTGGCCACCACGTCAGCGATGGCGGTAACGTTGCCGTGGATATTGCTGAGACCCAGAACTTCGGCAGTCCTAACGCTCGCTATCTCAAACAGATCGCCGACACCTGCACCCGCACCGCAGCCGCCGTCTGCAAGGCGCTTGAAGATGGAATGACCCCGCTGGTCCTCGGCGGAGACCATTCCATTGCCGTGGGGTCGGTTTCCGGAGTTTCGGAGTTCTATCGCCGCCAGAATCAGAAAATCGGCATCCTCTGGATCGATGCGCACTCCGACATCAACACCCCCGACACGTCTCCCAGCGGCAACGTTCACGGCATGCCCCTCGCAGCTCTCCTGGGCCTTGGACCCGATCTCCTGACCAACATTGGCGGCTTCGCTCCCAAGATTGCTCCTGAAAACACCGTCCTGATCGGTGTCCGCGATATCGACTCAGCCGAGCGCGCCAACATTCGTCGCGCCGGCATCGGCGAGGTCTACACCATGCGCGACATCGACGAGCGCGGCATGCGTGCGGTGATGGAAGAAGCCCTGCGCGCCGCGGGGCGGGGAACCGCCGGCTATCACGTCTCACTCGACATGGACTGGATCGATCCCGAAGACGCGCCCGGTGTCGGCACCCCGGTGCGCGGCGGCGCGACCTATCGCGAAGCCCACCTAGCCATGGAGATCCTCGCCGACCACGGCCGCATGCTCAGTTTCGAAATCGTCGAAGTAAACCCCGTGATCGACGAGCACAACCGCACCGCCGACCTCGCTGTAGAGCTGGCCTGCTCGGCTTTTGGCAAGAAGATCCTTTGACCTCGACCCCGAGAGTAGTTCAATAAGAATTTGAGTGCCCCATTCATGGCGCGGCTTCTTCGCGGCATGAGTGGGAGAGCACGAACCTCACCGGTCACCCTTCTCCACGTCCTTGTGAGCGACAATAATATCGATGGCCAAAAAACTTCGTGTTGGTATTCTCTTCGGCGGCCGTAGCGGTGAGCATGAAGTCTCGCTCCTCTCCGCCGCATCGATTCTCAAGGCAATTGATCGCAAAAAATTTGATGTGGTTCCGATCGGCATCACCAAGGAAGGCCGCTGGCTTGCCGCGTCCGCCGCGACCGGTCTGCTGGAAGGCAACAACGAGGCGCCCGTGCGGCAACTGCGGGCCGGCGATCCCGAAGCGACTCCCGGGGCAAAGCTGCTGCATGAGGGAATTCCAACGCTGCTCGCGCCTGTGCCCGGTCCTCAAGGCCCGGAAGGCAAAGCGATCGATCTGGTGTTTCCCGTTCTTCATGGAACCTTTGGTGAGGACGGCACCATCCAGGGACTTTTCGAACTTGCAGGCATTGCCTACGTCGGCTCCGGTGTTCTGGGCTCGTCAGCCGGCATGGACAAGGATGCAATGAAGCGGCTCTTCGCACAGGCCGGTCTGCCTATCGTGAGGCACGTCACGATCCTGCGTTCGGAGTGGGAAACCTCCCCGCGCAAAGCCACCGCCCGGATCGAATCCGCGCTCAAGTATCCGCTTTTTGTGAAACCGGCCAATCTTGGCTCATCGGTGGGCATCAGCAAGGCGCACGATCGGAAGGAACTCGGACCCGCACTCGATCTGGCGGCAAAGTATGATCGCAAACTGATCGTAGAGCAGGGCGTCGGCGGCAGCAAATCGCGCGCCCGCGAACTCGAAGTCGGCGTTCTAGGCAACGACAATCCCAAAGCCAGCGTGGTCGGCGAGATCATCCCGGGCAAGGAATTCTACGACTACGAAGCGAAGTATCTTTCGGAAGGCTCAGTGCCTGTGATTCCCGCAAAGATCACTGCTGCTGAGGCGAAGCAGATCCGGGAGATGGCGGTTGCGGCATTTCGCGCTTGTGACCTCGCCGGCCTGGCACGCGTCGATTTCCTGATGGAACCCGATGGCAAGCGCCGAATCTATCTGAACGAGGTGAACACGCTCCCCGGCTTCACCCAGATCAGTATGTATCCCAAGCTGTGGGAGGCAACCGGCGTTTCTTACAGCAACCTCATCACACGCCTCATCGAGCTAGGCCTGGAGCGCCACCAGGACAAGAACCGTAATACCTACAGCAGGGAATAGCGATTAGGGAGCACAAGACTTGAAGTGAAAGTGGGTGATGCGGCGGAGGGAACAGCAAACCTCTTGCTGGTGTCTAACATAGAAGGAGGCTCATTTGTCCTTCAAAAATCAGCGACCCATCACGGCCGTGCCGGGCGACACTCCCGTTCGTTACTCCCTATTCCCTGTTCCGTACGCCCTTCGGTGCCTTATCCTTGACTGCGAGGAAAGTCTGCAATGACCCTGCTCGATGCTCCCAAGTTTGACCAAGCTCGCGAGAACCGTAACCGCGCCCTGCTTTATGGAAGCGGCGGGCTGCTGTTCATCTTGATTGTGATCTTCTGGCTGCTTTCCGGCCATCCCGCCGACATGCCCTGGAACTGGTACACGCATATGCGAGGCCGGGCCGCGATCAATCATTTCCTCCAAGACGTAGAAAAGAACGATCTGAAAAGCGCCTACGCCATCTGGGTGCATGATCCCAACTGGCAGCAGCACGCAGACAAATATGCATCCTACCCCTTCGATCGCTTTGAGAAGGATTGGTCCAGTACCAGCCCAGACAATGAATACGGCGTAATCCAGACTCATGAGATCGTGGCAGCGCGCGTCTTCAAGAATGTGCTGCTGGTCGGGGTCCTGATCAATGGGCGCAAAAGCAAGGCGCTCTTCCTGACTTACTTTCCCAAAGACCACACGCTCGATTTCGCTCCACCGGATGAGGAACTCTATCTCGGGCCATAGAACGTTCGCAGTTTTTGAAAGGGCACGGATCGGGGAACCCATGTAGTGGGTCGCGTGCCGTAAGACCAGCAATATAAAGGTGGCTTTAGCCGCTGAGGGGCCTGTCACTAGTCTCAGGCGGAGGCCAACTCCGCCTGAACCTTTTCGAAACTCGCCGAGTCTTCGACGTTCAACGACTTCTGAGCCGGGTCGATCTGCTTCAGCAACCCGCACAACACTTTTCCAGGACCGACTTCGATAAACACATCCGCTTCCGCCGCGACCAGTGTCCGCATGCAATCCACCCAGCGCACCGCCCCGGTCACCTGTTCAATCAGCGCATCGCGCGCCCCCTCGGCCGTAGTCACCATCGTTCCACTCGCGTTGGCAGCAACCGGAAATTGGGGGTCAGCGAGCTTTAATCCGGCCAGCACCCGTGCCACTTCTTCCTGCGCAGGCTGCATCAACGCGCAATGGAAGGGCGCGCTTACCGGAAGCATCACGGTTCGCCGCGCACCTCGTGTTTTGCATAGGGCCGCGGCCTTTTCCACCGCCGCCGTGGCACCGGAAATCACCGTCTGCGTAGGTGAGTTCAGATTCGCAGCGGACACCGTCAGCCCCGTCTCCTTCGCGGCTTCTTCGCAGGCCTCAACCACCTGCACCGGATCGAGAGACAAAATCGCCGCCATCGCTCCCTGACCCGCGGGTACAGCCAACTGCATCGCACGCCCGCGCGCCTTCACCGAACGCACCGCATCTGAAAACGTCAGCGTCCCCGCTGCCACATGTGCCGACCACTCGCCCAGCGAGTGACCCGCTGCCAGCGACGGTTTCACACCATGTTCGGCAAGCACCCGCAACGCAGCCACACTCACGGTCAGAATTGCCGGCTGCGTATTTTCGGTGAGCTTAAGGTCTTCTTCAGGCCCTTCAAAGCAAAGCTTCGAGAGCGCAAATCCGCAGGCCTCGTCGGCTTCTTCAAAGGTCCGTTTGGCCACTGGAAACCGCTCAGCGAGATCGCGGCCCATGCCCACCGTCTGCGAACCTTGCCCCGGAAAGAGAAATGCAATCTTCTTATTCATTCCATTGAGGATTGTACCGCGAAGAGCTTCCGCGATTCCCCGTGATGCAGTTCTTGTGGAATCAACGCGATCTCTCCGTGAGATTTGTGACACTCTGACGGCAAGATGCGAGGAGGCAATTGCTGCCGGGCGAACCGCAAGGTCCCCGCTTGCATCACAAACACTTGAAGCGCACTGGCAATGAACTGTCGCGAAAAATCGAGGAGGCGGGAAAATGGCGAAATCGACCCAAGGGCACGCAGGTCGATCTGAATGAAAGCTCCGTTTATGGAAACGATAATTCCGATTCGACCTCCAACCGATCTGACGATTTCGCGACGGATACTGCAATCGATCGCCTGGAAGTGATCACGGGCGGCGCCGACGAGCCCGCCATCGCAGAAGGTGAACTGGGACAAAAGTTCGACGAGCTTGATGCAAGCACGGAAGAAGAGCTGGATGCGTTCGAAGTAAACCTCCTCCAGGAGGATGAGCGCCCCAACGCACGCGACGGCTCGGGACTGATCGTCGACGATGCGGCGGAAGAACGCATTGCGCGCTTCACTGAGTCCGACCCCATGCAGTCCAAGTCGGGCGCGATCAGCGTCGAGCCGGGTCGCGACGATACTAGCGCGCATTCTCCGTATGCATTATTCTGACGCTTCAATTGCAAACTCAGACGCCGTGGTCGAGAGCAACCTCGATGAGCCGATGGACGAGACCGCTGATCGACGAATCGACGAAGGCGATGAAGGCTGAGCCTGGATGATTGGCATGTCTGTGCTGCCAGCCTGAAGAGCGGTACGTTGCTATTCAGTTCCAGCGCTTCTTGTCGTCATGGTCTTCGTCGATCTGTTTTCCACTGCCGTCGAACTTGATCGTGCGGCCCTGGGAGCGCATGTAGACTTCAAACTTCCTCGCAGCCCGCCGACGCTTCCAGCGGTAATAGCCGTTACGCATTCCGTACCATTTCTCGCTGAAGACAAACGAGAATCCGCGTCGTGGCGCCATGCGGATGAAGGCGAGCCCCGCCAGCGCTCCACCAAGCTGCGCAAACGCGTACATGCGCATGGTGCCAAACATCATCGCGATGGCGACCAACGCATAAATGAGCGCCATATACCGTGCCTTGATGCCGATCACGAAGAACATCTGGAACTGCACATCGCCGTAGAGCACCCCGATCGCCATCAGCAGTCCGAAGATGCCGCCGAAGCACCCGTACAGCGGGAAGGTGACCAGAGACGATCCCAGCGCAACGCTCGCTCCGTAGATGGCCAGCGCCGCCAGCGCCGTGCCCACTACGGACGCGACGTAAAGCCCCATGATCCAGGTATCGTTATGAAAGGCCTCTAGAAATCCCGCCAAAAACCAGATGGAAAGCAGTTCAAAGAGCGTGGAAAGCACCAAGCCAGTTGGGTGTATCAGGCTGTATGTCAACGGCTGCCAGATCCACCCATGCAGAAACGACATCGGATCAAAGATCAGGCCGGCCAGTGCGGATCTGGTCGCCAGCGGAGCCGCAAGTCCCGCAATTGCAAGCAGGAAATAGGCACTCAGATTCACCAGCACCAGGCGGCGGGTGGCGCCGTGAAAGTCGGGGAAAGCTAACGGACTGGCGCCAATTCTTGCCATGGTAATGAACAGGTTAAATGGAACGCCTCACGCGTGTCATGGGGACGTTTGTGTTAGACGCATCATGTGACAACACAGGTGGCTTATAGGACGACAACCAGTCGGCTTCTGCATCACCGCCGCCGCGTTGATGCGCAGGTCCGGCGCCAGATTCGTATCCCTGCTCAACAATGTGCTGCGCGTACCGAAACTAACAAGCTTTTCTATCGTCTGATCTATTTGGCCGGGCTTGATCAACGCGATATTTCGGGCAATGGCTGCGGCGGCCCCATCCAGGGTAGCCTTCAGCACATAATCTGCCTGCACATACGCGGTGCCACACAACAGCGCCAGCCGCAAAGGAGGACCGCTTGAGCAAACCTCATTGTTCGATCTCCGGCGGGCGCACTTCGGTTACAAGAGTGGGAATCACCCTCTTGACCTTTGGCACGGTTTGCCTAAAACTAACCCAAGTCCGTACCCTAAGGGTACCGTCATCCTACATCACGAAATGCCTTGAGAGAGGAGGCTGCCATGACAAGCTGCCCGGAATGTGAAAACGATTTGGATATCGATGTTGAAGAAGCGGAAGAGGGCGACGTGGTCGCCTGCGGTGAATGTGGAACTGAGTACGAAATCGTCGGTGTCGAGCCGCTCGAGCTCTCCAAAGTAGAAGAAGGCATTCTCGAAGACGACGATGATTTTGTTGAAGAGGACGAGGAGGAAGAGTGAAAGGGAACCGCGCAAGACTGTCGGCATGGGCAATGTTCATCGCCCTTACGGCAGGAATCGTTCCAGCGGTACAACAAGTCGATGTAGCCTACGCACAGAACCTGGGTCAGCGCAACGTTGCTGGTCTCGTACTCGACGCTAGTTCTGCACCCGTGCAGGGCGCGACCGTCTTCCTCAAAAATCAGAAAACCAAGTCAATCCGCAGTTATACATCCGCCGGCAACGGCAGCTTTCGCTTCGCGCAAGTCAACATGACCGACGACTACGACCTGTGGGCCGAAAAGGATGGAAAGAAAAGCCCAACCAAAACCGTCAGCAACTGGGACGCACGCAAGGAATTCTCAACGGAGTTGAAACTGAAGTAGGCGCGACATCGCGGCCTGCTGCCAATCCGCAAGGTTCGAGGCCGGAGCAAACTATTTTTGCTTGCCCCGGCTCGACAGTACGAACTGATTTCCATCTGCATCTTTGAAAATGGCTACCGAGCCCCACTCCTCAGTTGCCGGCTCCTTGGTGAAAACAACGCCCTTCTTCTTCATCGCGTCGGCGGTGGCGAATACATCGTCGCACCAGAACGAAATCGACTGAAAGTCTCCGATTCGTTTTTCATGGCCTTCCGGGGTAAAAAGCGCGATGCCGGTATCGGCGCCCGGAAACTTCAACTCGATCCATCGCTGCTGCGGCGTGAAAGGTTGATCCGTCATCACCTTCATGCCTAGAGCTTCGGTATAAAACTTTACCGCCACATCCTGATCACGCACCGGAATTCCCACAAACTTGATGCCTCTTATCATGTTTTCCTCACAGTGCGTCGAGAATACCGCGGCTAAACTGCGCAATCAATCAGGCATTGGATGCTATAGCATCGGTTGGTATAGGCAATGCCAACACTCGACGACTACATAATCGACACACTGATGCGCGATCTCGTAGGCCACGACCGCAAACCGGTCAGCTTCCTCGTTTATCTTTGGATCGCATCTGAGCAGGCGAAGACCCGCGCAGAAGTGCGCCTGAGCTATCAGCAGGTAGCTGAATCTGTGGGGATTTCAAAAAGTTCTGCCCAGGCCGCCATTCGCTGGCTGCTCAAGCGCAAACTGCTCGCCGTGAAAAAGGAAACCGTGACCGCGACGCCGACCTACGCAGTTCGCAGCCCGTGGCGCGACGCAGCGCGGCGAATCAAAGATCGCGGATGATGAACCGCGCCGTCATTCCTGGGCCAGAGTTACATTCCCGTTGATGGTCTCGATAGTCACATGGTTCAGCCCGCTGCCAACGATTCCTCGTGCACGTATGTACTTGCGTGGCGATCCTTGCGAATTGTCCCAGTTATCCGACTCCCGCACGTCTAGCCCCGCATGCTGTGTGATGTGGTATTGGTGATCGGTCCGCGTGTAGGCGAGCGTAATCTTTACGTCCATGGGGAAATCCTTCGGCACGGTCAGGTGGATATCCCCGCCCTTTGACGTCAGTTGGATGTCCCGCTGCTGGCTCGACGATCCTACTTCGCGCACGGTGATGCCGCCGCCCATGGATGTTGCTTTGACCGGCCCCTCAGATGTGCCAATGGTGATCTCCCCGCCCATTGTTGTTGCATCCACCGATCCCGCCGCATGGTCAACTTCAATTTCACCGCCCATCGTCTTGAGCCGGGCAAACGACGCTACATTGCCAACATGAATGCCGCCGCCCATGGTGCTGAGCGTGGCACCATGCGGCGCATCTGCAAGGTCGATACCGCCGCCCATTTTATTGATCGTTATTTCGCCAGAAGAACTCGTATTCCGCGACGACAGACCATCGTCATTACGTGAATCGTAATTGCAGCCAGCCAGAACAACCGGCAGCGCGCCGACCAGAACCAGCGCACACCCCTTGCGGAGATTCATTATGAAGACCTCCTGAAGGTTAGAAACCTCAAAAGTCCCAATGCAACATACGCACCTTCGGGGCCGCGAGTTCCTGAGGGATCAGAATTTCAGTGCAGGCTGTGCTATCCGTCCAGCTTTTTGGCCACCAGTTCATTCAGTAGCGCCGGGTTGGCCTGCCCCTTTGAGGTCTTCATTACCTGCCCGACGAAGAATCCCGCCATCGTTTTCTTTCCCGCGCGGTACTGCTCCACCTGCTTCGGATTCGCGCCAATCACCTCGTCGATCATCGCCTCGATCGCCGATGAATCCGTGATCTGTTGCGGTTTTTCGCGCTCATAGACAGCAGGGAAATCCTCGCTCTTTTCAAACGCGATATCAAATAGACCCTTCAATTGCTTCGAACTGATCTTCTCTTCGTCGAGCAGATTAGCCGCCATCACCAGGCCCGCCATCGAAATTGGCGACTGATCCAACTCCAGTCCCTGCGCTTTCAATCTGCCGCCCAACTCACTGAGCAGGAGGTTGGCAACGCGCCGCGGATTTTTGGCAGTCTTTGCCGCCGCTTCAAACCTGTCTGCAAATTCGCGAGAAGCAGTCAGCGTGTGCGCATCTTTGGGGTTCAGTTCATATTCGGCGATCATGCGCGCGCGCCGCGCCTCCGGCAACTCCGGCAACTTGGCCTTCGCTGCCTCGCGAAATTTCTGCGTCACGATCAACGGCGGCAGATCCGGCTCCGGGAAATAGCGGTAATCGTGTGCCTGCTCCTTCGAGCGCATTGAGTATGTCCTACCCTCATGCGCGTTCCACAGCCGCGTCTCCTGCACCACGCGTCCGCCTTCTTCGATGACCTCGATCTGCCGCTCGATCTCATACTCCAGCGCTGCGCGGATAAAGCGGAAACTGTTCACATTTTTCACTTCCGCCTTGGTACCAAACTTTGGCGCGCCTTTCAGACGCACGCTTACGTTGGCATCGCAGCGCAGTGACCCTTCTTCCATGTTGCAATCGGAGACGGCGGTGTACAGCAGGATTTCTTTCAGCCGCGTCAGGTACTCGAATGCTTCATCGGGAGTGCGAATGTCTGGCTCGCTCACAATTTCTGCCAGCGGGGTGCCGCAGCGGTTCAGATCGAGATACGTCCGAGTGGCAGAGTCTGCAAAGCCATCATGCAAACTTTTGCCTGCGTCCTCTTCCATGTGCAGCCGCGTGATTCCAATTCTCTTTGTCCCGCCGTCCGCGGTAGGAACTTCGATCCAGCCATTCTCGGCGAGCGGCTTGTCGAATTGCGAAATCTGGTAGCCCTTGGGCAGGTCAGGATAGAAGTAGTTCTTCCGTGCGAAGATCGACTGCTCGCGTACCTCGCAGTTCAGCGCCAGCGAAGCCATCACCGCAAACTCCACCGCCTTCGCATTCAACACCGGCAGCGAACCGGGCAAGCCAAGGCACACCGGGCAGATATTCGTATTCGGCTCCGAGCCAAACTTGTTTGCGCAGCCGCAGAATATCTTGCTGCCGGTGAGCAGTTGCACGTGCACTTCAAGGCCGATTACCGGCTCATATTTGGCGAGAACCTCAGGAGACAGCGCTGTTGCAGCCATATCTAAATTCTAGCGGAAGAGGAATCCGCGCGGTCTGTCCTTAACCTTCCACCACACGTCGCTATGTCATTTTGAGTGAACGGGGCCCCGAACGTTTCAGGGCCCCCAAAGAGCATTTTGCTCTTTGGGGTAGGTTCGGGGGTGGGGAGCGAAAAATCTGCTTTTAGTCGGATGCCCCATGTAACGATTCTGAGGCGTGGGGAAACTGGACTTCAAACCGCCAGCTGTATCGATCTAAGCGCCAGACTTATTCCGCCGGATCCTGCGCAGTGAATGCCGAGCAGCACGGCTTCTCGGTTGCGTGGAAGTTCATCAACTCCGCGCGAATCCCGTCCGGATCGTACATATTGAATTGTCCCTTGCCGTCTTTGCCGATCTTGGGTGCCGCGTCGTGCCTGCCTTCCAGACGGTTACCCGCCTGCAGGACTTTGAACGCATCTTCCACTGACTTTTGGCCGATGGCAAAGTGATCCAGTACACCCAGCGTCTGCTGCGTCATGTTCGCGGGAATGCCCGTTACCGAAGGCCCGCTTGTAAGCATGTACTCCACCCAGTCGTGCCCATCAGGAACCTGCTGGCTCACCCAGTCGATCTTGTCGTCTTGCATGCCGCCATACCAGTAGGGTTTGAAGCCGAGAACATCGCGGTAGAACTTATCTTCCGCCTCGCGGCTGTGTACAAGGAATCCCACATGAATAATGTGTTTGCCGATCACGTTTGGATTATCCGGAGCCTTGGCGTTCGCCGCTGGCTGCACGAACTCGATCTTGTTGCCTTCAGGATCCTGCACCGCGAACCACCGGCTCCCATCTGAACCCTTCGTCACTGAGGCTGGCGTCTTCCACCCCTTCGCGGCGAGGTACTTCCGCATGCCTTCCGCGTTCACTGTGTTGAATGCGGCATGATCCATGCGATTGATGCCCGCATTGGGCGGCAGCGGCAGCACCTCAATGAATTGTGTCGCGCTGAAGGCATACTTCACGCCCTGCGGATTTTCGGGGTCCGTCTGCTTCGCCGCGCCAAGAACCTGGCGATAGTAGTGGTCAGTAGTGGTCGCATTGGATGTGTAGACGGCCAGGTGTGATACCCCCGTAATTTCAGGCCGTTCTTGCGCGGTCAACGCAACGCCAGCAACACCCAGAACACCCATTCCAGCCACGACGAAAAACTTCGAATACATGATCCACCTCAATTTGTTAGCGGCCTCAAGATAAATCGATTTGGCTCATCCTGTAAACCCAAGCCCGCCAATCTCTCTCGTTTACAGACGTCGCGACAGATGTGCTCGGCCTGGATAAAAGCTGACGAGTTCATTCTCAAAGTTCTCAAGCCTCAAACGAAAACAACGGTCGTGTCATTCTGAGTGAACGGGACCCCGAACGTTTCAGGGGTCCCCAAAGATCATCTCGCTCTTTGGGGCAGGTTCGGGGGTGGGGAGCGAAGAATCTGCTTTTGTACTTGCAGACTTCGGTATTGGCGCTCGATCGCACAAGGCCCTGCCGTACAATTTCCTCATGCCCCGCCAAATATTCCCCGCCATCATCGCAGCGATCGTATGTGCAACATTTCTTGCCGTTGTTTCCAGCGCCCAGTTGCCTGCCGCCTCTCCTGCCGAACGCGCAGAAGCCCGCGACATCTTCAAACAACTCATCGAAATAAACACAACCGACACGCCCAAGGGCAGCGTGACCGCCGCGACCAAGGCAATGCAGAAGCGGTTTCTCGATGCCGGCTTCGCGCCCGACGACGTTCACCTGCTCGGTCCCGATGCCAACAAGCAGAACCTCGTTGTTCGCATCCGCGCCGCTGCGCCCACCTCGGAAAAGCCGGTCCTCTTTCTCTGCCACATCGACGTTGTCGAAGCGCTGCCGGCCGACTGGCATACCGATCCGTTTCAATTCGTTGAGAAGGACGGCTATTACTACGGCCGCGGCACGCAGGACATGAAAGAATCCGACGCGGCTCTTGTCTGGACCTTTCTTCGCCTTCATCGCGAGGGCTATAAGCCAAAGCGTGATCTCATCCTCGCGTTAACCGCAGATGAAGAAGGCGGAAAATTCAATGGCGCCGACTGGCTGGTCAAAAATCATCGCGGTCTCGTCGACGCTGCCTTTGTTATCAATCCCGATGCTGGCGGAATTGAACTCGACCACGGCCGTACCGTTGTTGCGGACGTCGAAGCAACAGAAAAGGTCTATGCCGACTACGAGGTCACTGCGCGCAATCCCGGTGGACACAGTTCGCGTCCCCGGTCCGACAACGCGATCTACGAACTGACCGCCGCGCTTAATAAGCTCTCAACGTATTCGTTTCCGTTCGAGTTGAATGAAGTAACGCGCACCTACTTCCAGAACCTGGCAACGCAGGAAACCGGCCAGAGAGCGCAGGATATCAGGGCCATTCTCGCGTCGCCGCCCGACCCCGCAGCGGCTGCGCGCCTCAGCGCAGAACCGGATTTCAACTCCAACTTCCGCACCACCTGCGTCGCCACCATGCTGGAGGCCGGACACGCACGCAATGCCCTTGCTCAGACCGCTGAGGCCAATGTGAATTGCCGCATCTTTCCCGGACACTCCCCCGAGGAAATTCGCCAGCAGCTCATCGCGCTCTTCGCCGACTCCAAACTAAGCGTGAAGTATGTGTCCGATGCGGGAGCAGTCTCCGACACCGCGCCCGAACGCAAGGCCATCGCGCCACCGCCGCCCATCAAGCAGGTCTTCGATCCTCTCACCCGCCTTACCCAGGCCATCTGGCCTAATGTCACTGTCACTCCGGTGATGGAAAATGGCGCTAGCGATTCCATCTACTTTGCCCAGGCCGGCATACCTTCCTACGGCTATTCCGCCATCGCCCTCGAGCGGGATGACGACCGCGCTCATGGCCAGGACGAGCGCCTTCCCGTTGACTCGTACTGGAAGTCACTGGACTTTTTCTACGCCTTCTCGAAAGCGCTGGGTGACGAATGATTCTTCACCGTCTCTGCAACACAGGCAGAGGTCCTGCCGGCCGATTATGATGGAAATCCGCAAGCCAAATTCGTCCAACGGAGTCGCCAGGATGGCGGGCAAGATTGAACTGATGCTGGGCCCCATGCGCAGCAATAAAACCGCAGAGCTGCTCCGCCGCGCTGATATGCGCCGCCAGTACGCCAAGCAATACGTTCTGGTTCTCAAGCCCAGCGACGACACCAAGGGCGGTCCCGGTCTCGTCGAAAGCCGCAATCCCAACGGCCACGCCAAGATGACGGCTCTTGAATTTCCTTCCAGTGATCCGTGGTCCGTTATCAAAGCCATCGACAATCTCGAGCAGGAAATCGGCAAACACGTCGAGTGCATCGCCATTGACGAAGGCCAGTTCGTCACCGACCTCTTTCTCTTTACGCAAGACTCTGCTCGATGCCAATCACGATGTGCTCGTCGCGGGACTCGATCTCGACTTTCGCGCCATGCCCTTCGGCGAAATGCTCAATCTCTCCTGGCTTGTGAACGCCTACGGCGGCAGCATCACCGAGTGCATGGCCTACTGCACCTGCGGCGCTCGCGCTCTCTATTCGCAACGTCTCATCGACGGCAAACCCGCGCCCTACGACAGCCCCATCAAGATGCCGGGCGACGCCTACGAGCCGCGTTGCGCCGAGCACTTCATCCTGCCCGGACGCCCACACTAGAGTCGTTCCTCGCTTCCGGGAGCGGCGCCTGAAGTTCTTCACGATAAAAGTTAGGGCGTCATTCTGATAAAAGCTACGGTGTCGTTCTGATAAAAGTTAGCGTGTCATTTCGATAAAAGTTAGGGGTGTCATTCTGAGCGAACGGGGCCCCGAACGTACCAGGGGCTCCGCAGAGCGATAGCTCTGTGGGGCAGGTTCGGGGGTGGTAAGCGAAGAATCTGCTTTTCACAATTCCAGATTTATGCTAGCAACTGCCTTGACGCTCCCACTAGCCTCAATCCTGTAAGCTTGTTCCGCACTGACAGGAGCGCGCAAAGAGTGAGCCCAGCACCCATGAGTCCGCTCTACCGCAAGATTGCCTGGCGCCTCGTTCCATTTCTGATGCTGCTCTACATGGTCGCGTTTCTTGACCGCGTCAACATCAGCTTTGCCGCGCTCACCATGAACCGTGACCTCGGCATCAGCGAGAGCGTCTACGGATTCGCGGCCGGCGTCTTCTTCCTGAGCTACTGCCTCTTCGAAGTCCCCGCCAATCTCGTCCTTGCGCGGCTGGGCGCACGCCGCTGGCTCTCCGTCCTCATGGTCATCTGGGGATTCGTCTCGATGGGCACCGCATTCGTTCACACCGAGGCGGCCTATATCGGGGCACGTTTCCTTTTGGGCATCGCCGAGTCTGGTTTCTATCCCGGCGTCATCTACTACTTCACATTCTGGCTGCCACGTGCCATGCGGACCCGGATCCTGGCTCTGTTCCTGCTTGCTGTGCCTCTCTGCAACTCCATTGGCTCGCCCATCTCAGCGCATATCTTGCTTCTGAATGGTGTCTCCGGAATGCGCGGATGGCAGTGGCTCTTTCTGCTGGAAGGCATGCCGGCCGTCATTCTCGGCATCGCAGCCTGGTTCCTGCTCGCCGACGGTCCGTGGTCTGCCAGTTGGCTTTCGTCGGCAGAGAGAGGACAGATAATCGGCGATTTGCAGCAGGATGAGGTTAAACAGCCGGATTCCGGCCAACAAGGTCTTCACGTTGCGCGCGACTGCGTTATCTATTTCCTGTGGAGCAGCGGCAACTATGGTCTCACCTTCTGGCTACCGAAGATCCTTACGGGAGTCGGTGCATCCAACTTGTCCACCGGTTGGTGGGCCACCGTAACCTTCGGATTCGGCGCTCTTGCTATGCTCTGGGCCAGCCGCCGTCGCGGATTTCGTGCGCTGCCCTATCTTTTTCTGGCTTCGTCAGCAGGCTTCATCGCCGTCGGTCTGGCACACTCGGCTCTCACTGCGGTCGCAGGATTCAGCCTCGCTGCTATGGGAATCCTGGCTTCCTTGCCTATGTTCTGGAGCCTCGCCGCAAGTCGCCTTTCCGGCAAAGCTGCCGGAGCCGCCATTGCCCTTGTTAACTCCGTCGGAGCTGTCGGGGCCTTTGCTGGACCCTCCGCTATGGGCTGGCTCCACGATGTCACGCATCATTTTTCCGCTGGGCTCTGGGCCATCGCCGCGGCAATGGCTCTGGGGGGCGCCCTTGTCTACCGCGAATCCGTGCGAGTGGTTTCCGTCGCGCCACAAACAAGAGACTAGGAGACGGGCGTTGCAGCAATTGAGGAGGCGCGAAGCGCGATTCGCTGGACGCGCAGTCCCTGATAAAATCAGAACTGCATGATCCTCCCGTTTGTCCGCGAAATATTTGCGGAACTGGAGCAGTCCTCCTCCTTTGATCGCATCCGCAGGCACCTCTCCCTTGGTGTCGGGCGCAGACGCGTGTCCGGACTCACCAATACCGCCCGTTCCCTTTACCTTCCGCTTCTCGCCCGCGCTGCCAAACAGCCCGTGATAGTTGTAGTCGCCGACAACAAGGCTGCCGAGTCACTCGAACTCACACTGCGTGCCGGCTGCGAACTCACCGGCGCCATCGATCCCAGTCGCGTCGTGAGGCTTCCCGCTCACGACGTGCTTCCATTCGAAAACCTCTCGCCTCATCCTGACGTACAGGAGCAACGTGCAGCTGCGCTCTATAAACTCGCCACCGGAGCGGTTTCCATCCTCATCGCCCCAGTCGAGGCCGCAGCCCTTCGCCTCTTCAATCGCGACTACTACGCGAGCTTGGCCGTTACAGTCCGTCGCACTGAAGAACTCGACGTGGAAGTCCTTACCGGCCACTTGGCTAGCGTTGGCTACACGCAGATGGACCTCGTCGAAATGCCCGGCCAGTTCACCCGTCGCGGCGGCATCCTTGACGTTTATTCCCCCGAAGCCGATCGTCCCGTGCGCATCGAGTTCTTCGGCGACGAAATCGATACCATCCGCAAATTCGACCCGGAAACGCAGCGCTCGCAATCTGGCCTCGATGAAACACAGTTGCTACCCCTCACCGAAACTCCAGTTACAGAACATCTGCTAGCCGCCGTCCATGCACGCCTCAGCAAACAGCGCGTCCAGGTGAGCGAGGGCGCGACGCCCGAAGAAGAGGAGATGGCCATCGAAGCGGAAGCCGCCGGCGGCGTCAGCGTCTTTCCCGGCTGGGAGTTCTTCTCCTCCGTTGCCGGCGCGGAGCATCATCTGCTCAACCTGCTCCAGCGCAGCGTGCTCTTCGTTGAAGAACCAGCCATGGTGCGCAACCAGATTGATCGCTGGTGGAACAAGGTCGAACAGCGCCACGAGCGCAGCGGTATCGGCTCGCTCATCCGCCCCGAGGACATCTACCTTCGCCCCGAAGTTCTGCAGGCCCTGCTCGAATCGCACCCCGGTCTCGATCTCGATCAGCTGGGCGCCATCGACGTACTCGACGAGGACAACACCCTCGGCGAAATCGCGGTGAACTCGCGTCCCACGCTCCGCTTTCACGGTTCCATCCCGGCTCTCGTCGATCAACTCAAAAACCTGATGGCCGCCGAGCAGCGCATCGTTCTTGCCGCGCCCACGCAGGGCGACGTTGAACGGACAGCATCCATGCTGCGCGAGTACCAGGTGCCCTATCGTCTCGGCAGCCGCGTTGTGCAGCACGGGGCCGAACTTGAAGAAGCCAGCTATCTAGCCGGTGATATGCGCGTGCCCGTCATCGTGCGCACTCAGATCTCTTCCGGCGTCAGCTTCCCCGATGCCAATCTAATCGTGTTCGGTGCGAACGACATGTCGGACGACGCCGACATCACCGCGCGCCCCGAGCCAAAGAAATCCAAGACTGCTGCCTTCCTCTCCGACTTCCGCGACCTTGCCATCGGCGACTATGTGGTCCACGTGGAGCACGGCATCGCACAGTATCAGGGCCTGAAGGAAATCGTGCAGGATGGCCTCGCCGTCGAATTCATGATTCTCGAATTCGCAGAGCAGGCAAAGCTCTATGTCCCACTCACGCGCCTTGACCTGATCCAGAAATATCGCTCCACCGACACTGGCCCCGCACCGGTCCTGAACAAGCTCGGATCGCAGCAATGGGTCAAGACCAAGGCCCGCGTCAAGAAGGCCATGCAGGACATGGCCGCCGAGCTACTGAAGCTATACGCGCAGCGCCACACCGCGCAGGGAACGTCTTTTTCACCAGACAATGATTTCCAGCGTGAGTTTGAAGACTCCTTCGACTACCGCGAGACCGACGATCAGCTCACCGCCATTTCCGCCGTCAAGCAGGATATGGAATCCACCACCCCCATGGACCGCCTGCTCTGCGGCGACGTGGGCTACGGCAAAACCGAAGTCGCCATGCGCGCAGCCTTCAAAGCCGTGCAGGACGGCAAGCAGGTGGCGGTGCTCACGCCCACCACCGTCCTCGCCTTTCAGCACTTCGAAACCTTCAAGAAACGATTCTCACAATTTCCCATCACTGTCGAGATGATCTCGCGCTTCCGAACGCCCAAGGAACAGAAGGTCATCCTTGAAAAGCTTGAGACCGGGAAAGTCGATATCCTCATCGGCACCCACCGCATTCTGTCGAAAGACATCAAGTTTCAGGATCTCGGCTTGCTTGTTGTGGACGAAGAGCAGCGCTTCGGCGTGCGCCACAAGGAACGTCTGAAGCAGATGCGCAAAGAGATCGACGTGCTCGCCATGAGCGCCACGCCCATTCCCCGCACGCTGCACATGTCGCTCGTCGGCCTGCGCGACATGTCGGTCATCGAAACGCCACCCAAAGACCGTATGGCCATTCAAACTGTCGTGGCAAAATTTGACGAGAAGATCGTTCGCTCTGCGATCGAAGTGGAGCTAGAGCGTGGTGGCCAGATTTATTTCGTGCACAACCGCGTCGAGACCATCTATGAGATCGCGTCGCGCATCCAGGAACTCGTTCCTGGTGCGCGTGTCGTTGTCGGCCACGGACAGATGGGCGAGAAAGACCTCGAAGCTGTGATGCTCGCGTTCATGCATCACGAATTCGACGTGCTCGTCGCCACCACCATCATCGAAAATGGCCTTGACATCCCGCTTGCCAACACCATCATCATCAATCGCGCCGATCGTCATGGACTCAGCGAGCTCTATCAACTGCGCGGCCGCGTAGGCCGATCCAATCGCCGCGCCTATGCCTACCTGCTGATCCCTCCCGAGCGCGAACTGACCGATATAGCCCGCCGCCGTCTCGCAGCGCTCAAGGAATTCTCTGACCTCGGTGCCGGTTTCAAAATTGCCGCTCTCGATCTCGAATTGCGCGGGGCGGGGAACATGCTCGGCGGCGAACAGAGCGGCCACATCGAAGCTGTCGGCTTCGAACTTTATACCTCGATGCTTGAAGCCGCCGTCAAAGAACTCAAGGGCGAAGGCGGTGAAGAGCGTCCGAGTACGCAGCTCAATCTCGGTATCGCCCTGCGCATCGATGAGAGTTACGTGGCCGAAGAGAATCAGCGCCTGCGCCTCTACAAGAAGATCGCCGGATCTGAAAACGAAAAGGCCATTGCCGACCTTCGCGCCGAGATGGAAGACCGCTATGGCGCCCTTCCCGATGCCACTGTTTACTTGCTCGAAGCCGCCACGCTGCGCCTTGAGTGCGAACGTCTAGGCGTCGCGCAGATCGATCGCAAACGCACCGAGCTCCAGATGCGCTTCACCGACAAAGCTGCGATCGACCCACAGCAACTCATGCGACTGGTCGCCCGCAATGCCAAACGCGGCGCGCAATTTACCCCGCAGGGTTTGCTCAAGTTTCCGCTCGCCGCCACTCGACCCGACGATGTTCTACTGGAGATTCGGGACTTGCTCGCCAAACTAGCTCCCGATGCTGTCACCGCATAATTCAGAATCTGTATAAGAGGTCCTGTGAGAAAAACCGCTGCGCTACTTGCCATTGGAGCCTGTATGTCGTCCGCCCTCGCCGCCTATCCCGAATCTCCGCAAGAACAATTCCAGAAAGTGTCCGACGAATATTTCGATCAGGTCTACTTCCCTCATCAGCCGACATCGGGGACGGTTGCGGGCTACCACCAGTACGATGCGAAGCTCGAAGATTTCTCCCCCGCGAGCGTCGACGCGGAAGTCGCCGGCTTGAATCAGTTTCTAGATCGCGTTTCCGCAATCCCCGCGGCCTCGCTTGACCAGACCACGCGCGGAGACCGCCAGATGGTCCTCGGCGAGATCCATTCGCGCTTGTTGACATTGCAGACCATCCGTCCCTGGGCCAAGAACGCCGACAACTACCCCAGCACCTGCGCCAACGCCGCGTTTACGCTGATGGAGCGCAAGTTCGCGCCCGCTGATGACCGTCTGCGGTCGCTCATTGCTCGCGAAAAGCAGATGCCGGGCCTCATTGCCCAGGCACATACGAACCTGCAGAACCCTCCGCGCATCTTCACAGAAATCGCCATTGAACAGCTCCCCGGCATCATCAGCTTCTTTCAGCACGACGTTCCGGCAGCTTTCTCTGACGCTCACGACACCGCGCTGAGATCCGAATTCGCGCAGACCAACTCTGCTGTCATTGCCGCGTTGAACGACTACCTGGTATGGCTCAAGACCGACTTGCTTCCTCGCTCCAGCGGCGACTTCCGCATCGGCGCGGATACCTTTTCGAAGAAGCTGCAATACGACGAGATGGTCGACATGCCACTACCCAAGCTCCTCGAGATCGGCTACGCCGACATGCACCGCAACCAGCAGCACTTTGCCGAGGTAGCCAAAGAACTCGACCCCAGCAAGACTCCTCGCGAAGTCCTCGAAGAACTCGGCAGTCAGCATCCCGCGCCCAACCAACTCATTCCAGCCTTCACGGCCACCTTTAGCAGTCTTCTCGACTTCATTCGCTCCCATAACATCGTTACCATTCCCTCCGATGTGCGCCCGGTGGTCGAAGAGACGCCTCCCTTCATGCGCGCTACGACCCAGGCCAGCATGGACTCACCCGGCCCCTATGAAACGCACGCCACCACTTCCTACTTCAATGTCACGCTGCCGGATCCATCCATGACTCCCGCGCAGATAGACAGCTACATGCATTCCTTCAACATCGGAACAGTGATCTCAACGTCGGTCCACGAGGCCTACCCCGGTCACTACGTTCAATATCTCTACTCGCTCAAGGCTCCGAGCCGCGTGCGCAAAATACTAAGCGCCAACACCAACGTCGAAGGCTGGGCTCATTACACCGAGCAGATGATGCTCGACAACGGCTATGGCCAACCGGGCACGGGCGCAAAGGACGAGCGTGAATCCAGGTTTCTCCGACTCGGCCAACTGCAGGACGCTCTGCTACGCAACGCTCGCTTCATCGTTGGCATCCAAATGCACAGCGGGAATATGACTTACGAGCAAGCGGTCGAATTCTTTCAGAAGGAAGGCTATCAACCTAAGGAGACCGCGGAAGTGGAAGCCAAGCGTGGCTCGGGCGACCCCACATATCTCTATTACACCCTCGGTAAACTTGAGATCATGAAGCTGCGTGCAGACCTGATGAACAAACAGGGCAAGAGCTTTTCTCTGCAAAAATTTCACGATGATTTTCTCAGCCAGGGCTTTCCACCGATCAAGATCGTGCGTGAAGCACTGCTGGGCGACGATTCTCCGGCTCTCTAGGACGACAACCAACTTTTCATACGAAGACGTATTCCTGATCGCATAATCTCCAGTGAAGGAACAGCTGATGACAGCGCAAGTACGCAAAGTGGTTTTCCCCGCCGGTGGTCTAGGCACACGGTTTCTCCCCGCCACCAAGGTCATTCCCAAAGAGATGCTGGCTCTCGTTGACAAGCCCATCATCCAGTACGGAGTTGAAGAGGCCGTCGCATCCGGCATCGAGCACATCATCATCGTCACCGGGCGCGGTAAAGGCGCCATGGAAGACCACTTCGACCATAGTTTCGAACTCGACGCCACCCTCGAACGCCGAGGCAAAAAGGAACTGCTCGCCGTCTCCCGCGGTGTCTCGGCTCTCGCTCAAGTCAGTTACGTGCGGCAGCGCGAGCCGCTTGGCTTGGGGCACGCTGTTCTCTGTGCAAAAGAGATGGTCGGCAATGAACCGTTCGCGGTCATTCTGCCTGACGATGTCATCGATGCTGAGGTTCCGTGTCTTAAGCAGATGATCGATGTCTTCAATGAGCGCGGCGGATCTGTGCTCGCCACTCAAACCGTCGAAGGCCCCGCCATCTCCGCTTACGGGGTACTCGCCGGCTCTCCCGACTCCGAAGATCCTCGCATCTATAACTGCACCGGAATGGTGGAGAAGCCAAAACTAGAGGACGCTCCATCGAAACAAGCCATTATCGGCCGCTACATCCTTACTCCACGTATCTTTGAATTACTCGAGCAAACCACTCCCGGCGCGGGCGGCGAAATCCAGCTCACCGACGGGATCAAGGCTCTCCTGAAAGAACAGAAGGTATTCGGCTATACCTTCGAAGGCAAACGATTCGACGCCGGCGACAAGTTTGGCATGCTGCAGGCGACAGTTGAGTTCGCCCTCAAACGCCCCGAATTCGGTGAGAAGTTCCGAGCATATCTAAAGAGCCTGCCGCTCTAACGCCTTCAATGAGCAAAAACGGCGGGTGCCCCAGGTCTGTTTGCTAGCTTCTCCACTTGATGTTGCACCCTATCGAGGGCTGCTGATTCGCGGCAGGCTTTTCGCCGCGCAGTACCAAATCCAGCGCCGCTCGCAGATCATCGCCTGTCGCCGGAACGCCGTTCCCAGGCCGGCTTCCATCAAACTGCCCGCGATAGACCAGCTTCATCTCTTCATCGAAAAGATAAATATCTGGAGTGCACGCCGCGAAGTAGGCGCGCGCAACCTCCTGTGTTTCATCGTAGAGATAAGGAAACTTGAACCCCATCGTCTGAGCCTGCCGCTTCAATCCCGCCGGGCTGTCATCGGGATATTTATCAGCATCATTGCTGCTGATCGCCACAATGCCCAGCTTTCCTGCAAAGTCCGTCCCAAGTGCGGCCAGTCCCTTTTCAATGTGCTTCACATATGGGCAATGCGTGCAGATGAACATCACCAGCAATCCCTTCTGCCCGCGAAAATCATCTCGTCGGGTCGTCTTGCCTGTCACCACATCCGGTAACACGAAATCCGGCGCCAAGGTTCCTAACTCCAACATCGTCGACGCAGTCAAAGCCATCGATATTCTCCTTGTACGATTGTGCAATTCAGCGAACTGGCTAACTCGCTATGCCGCGAGGCGACGCTAACTTGCCAAATTGCGAACTAACTCCGCTAACAGGCCGTGCAACGGCCGCTAACCCCGCTAACTCCGCCGGCTCAGAAAAGCCCCGGCTGTCGTCGCGGCATATCCACGCCAAAATGTTCATATGCCAATCGCGTCGCCACTCTGCCCCGTGGAGTGCGATCCAAAAACCCAATCTGTATCAAAAAAGGCTCGTACACTTCTTCAAGCGCGTCTTCTTCCTCTGCCAAAGTCGCTGCCAGCGTTCCCAGTCCAACCGGTCCGCCGTCATACTTTTGCATAATCGTCAGCATGAGCCGCCGATCGATCTCATCGAATCCATGCGCATCCACTTCCAGCAGCGTTAGCGCCGCATTCGCAGTCGGCCGGTCAATCGACCCCGTCCCGCGCACCTGCGCAAAGTCCCGCACCCGGCGCAAAAGCCGGTTCGCAATACGCGGAGTTCCCCTCGATCGCAGCGCAATCTCTGCCGCGCCATCTGGATCGATCGGCACCCCCAGCACCTCCGCCGACCTCTCCACGATTACGCGCAACTCATCCTCGGTATAGAACTCCAGCCGCAAAAGAATTCCGAATCGCGACCGAAGGGGCGAACTCAAGAGTCCCGGTCGCGTCGTCGCGCCGATAAATGTGAATGGCCTGATCTCCATTACATGTGTGCGTGCCGCAGGCCCTTGCCCAATGATGATATCGAGTTTGTAATCTTCCAGCGCAGTGTAGAGCTTCTCTTCCAGCACCGGTTGCATACGATGAATCTCATCGAGAAACAATACCTGCCGCTCGCGCAGGTTCGTCAGGATCGCCGTCAGGTCTCCCTGTATCTGCAATGCTGGCCCAGATGTCTGCTGAAATCCCACATCCAGTTCATTGGCAATGATCGTGGCCAGCGTCGTCTTGCCCAACCCCGGCGGCCCGAACAGCAACACGTGATCGAGCGCCTCTCCCCTCGACTTCGCTGCCTCCAGCGCAATTGCAAGCTGCTCCTTGGCTTTGGATTGACCGATAAATTCCTTCAGCCACCGCGGCCGAAGTTTCAGTTCAAACCCCTGCTCTTCTTCAGCGCGCGAGGCGCTGACCAGGCGGTCCGGTGGGGTCCCCAGGGATTGGTCTTTCCTGGGGTGGTCAGAAGAGTTATCGCGCGCAATCGCCATGATGCCTGAAGTGTAGCGGTTACAGGTGCCTTGGGTAAAACGACATCCATTGTCCGATTCCCGCTGTCGTCTCCGCGCATGGCGATTGGTTCCGCATCTTGATGTCTGCTATTCAATCGGCCTCCAACCCTCGCAGTTTCGCAAGTTACGCGCGTAACAATCCAGGCTCTCTAACCCAAGAATGTTATTGATTCGACAGATTGATGTGCCGTATCCTTGGGCCACCTCACAAGAGGAAAACATGTGTTTGCCGGCTCGAAAAGCCGCGAATTGCGTTGCGGTAGGTCAATCGTTTCGGTTGACTACCTGCGTTGACGGCGGCTCATGAGTGTGAAGTTGGGTGCTTTAACTGTGCGTCGGACGGCAGAAAACTAGTCAATCGCCATTACCGACTGAAATTGGTTCCGCTGAGCCTGATTTGAATGGTTCAGCCGGGCGGAAACACCAGGAGACGTTTATGCGTATTCGTTCGTTGTTGGGTGCATTGGCACTAACGGGAGTTTTGTTGCCTGTCATCAGTTGCAGCACCTCGCCTTCGCTGACCTCCATCACAATCAGCCCTGCTTCGTATACGACGACGATGGTACTCAATGCGGCAGGAGCTCCTGCTCCGCAAAGTCAGCAGCTTTGGACTCAGTTCACGGCTACCGGTTTCTACACTCATCCAGGTCATCCCGCCAAGACAAAAGACCTGACAAACCAGGTAACCTGGCTGTCCTACACACCTTTGTTGGTCACCGTAGATAATTCCGGCGTAGCCACTGTTGCCGGCGGGGCGATTGGCAGCTCGCAGATCACGGCCAGCATGCCGGGCTTCAACGGCCTTATTATTAGTACGCCCTCTACCTTCAATGTGACCCTCCCAGCTGCTGTGAAGACCTCTGACGTCACGACGCTGACCGTCACTCCCGCCAATCCCGTCATCCTTGCAGGACAAAGCGCAGGATTTTCCGCGATCGGCGTAACCGGCAATGGTGGGTCGCAGAACCTGACCGATCAGTCGATTTGGACCTCGAGTAATCCCAGTGTTTGCGCAATCAACCCCAATACCGGTGTTTGCAACACGACCAGCCTGGGAACAGCGGCGATCACGGCGACTTACACCAATCCAGACGGAATTCCGGTGACAGGCTACACGGTTCTTTCCGTCCAGGTACTTGGCCAGCAACAATAGACAGAACCTGGTGAACCATCAACGGCAAACGAAGCCGCTCTCCGGAGCGGCTTTTTTGCCGTCGAGATGTTTCAGTTAGGCAGTTACGATGTTGTTAGATCCTTCTGATGACGAAGGGCGATCTTACTTGGTTCGCGGTTCCGAAAAGGCTATGCAAGTGAGCCCGCCGGCCCCCGTCGAATCTCAACATTTAAACTGGATGAGTTCGTTCGCCTCTCCTTGATGACTCATCGATTCGCCCGCCTTCGCCGCTTCCACTTCAACTTCCCGCAACGCATCGCGGCGGTCTTGCTTGCTTTTTTTCTGACGCAGGGCCTTTGGATCACCGCTCATCAGACCCTCTCTGACCGTGACTATCAATACGCGAGATGCGGACGCGAGACTTGGGAGAAGCCTTCCCCCCTCGCCGGTTACTACACCACCTGCGGCAATGTCCACGATGGCATCCTCGCCTACCGGGTCGCCGGCCTTCCGCTCACGATCAATCTTCTCGTCCAGCGTGGTCTCGATCATTTCCGCAAGCCTGAAGATCGCGTCGTGCAGGCCTATTCGGGGCAGAGCACCGCCGAACTGAGCGTATGGGAACTTCGCCACCAGATGACCCATGTTCTCCTCCTCCTGCGTCTCCCATTCCTCTTCTGCGGATGCGTTCTCGGCGCGGGACTCTGGTGGGTTACGCGTCGTCTCTATGGGAATTTGGGCGGGTACGTCGCCCTGGCACTCTACTGCTTTTCGCCTGCGATTCTGAAGGCCTGCGTATCTCCGAATCCCGATATCTTCGCAGCCCTTGGTGTCTACGGCGGAATCTACACCTGCATCGGCGTAGCTCATGCCATGCAAGGTCCGCGCCGAAAATGGCGTCCCCGCATCATTCTCTTAACTGTCGTATTTGCCATCGCCACTGCGGCGCACATAGCTGCGCTGCCGGTCGCTGCGGTGATGGGTTTCGCGCTCATGCTCTGGATCGCAGAGGGTCGTCGCAGCCAGATTCTTCCTGTCGTGCTTCTCGCCTCCGGCGGCGCGCTCCTAATCGTTTTTGCGTGCTACGGCTTCTCACCTGACGCGTTTAGTTACATCTTCCGTTCCGCTGCGGGATTTATTTCGATCTCGCTCGATCCCACGCGCCACTTCTTCTCATCTTTTTCCAACGTCGGCATCATTGTTGCTGCTGCTGCCGCCGGAGTCCTCTATCTGCTCGTTGGTCGCTCGCGTTATTTCGGCAACACCGCTCCACTCTTGTGCTTCATGGTTCTCATCGTGCTCGTCACCACCGGTGTGCAAGCAGCGCCGTGGCTCTGGGCACTGCCGTTTCTTCTTACGTTTGTCGGCGGAGTCTTCGCCGATGCCTTTGAGTCGGAGCGCGGCAAATTCTTCCTCATCGCCGCAGCTTCGCTCGTCGGTCTCCAGGTCGTCGTCTGCATTAGTATGCTGCGCAGCCTGATTTAGCTACTCAACCTTTGCTATCGACTTTCTAGCAAGTTCTCCCGCCCTTTCTCTCGAAAAAAGCACTACAATTTGCTGCCCCTGAGAGCCTCAAATCCGCCCCTATTTTTGCCCTTGTCTCTTTCCCTTTTTGATGTAGGCTCACCAGCCCTCAAAACTCGCTGTAAATAGCAGAAATTTAATAACTTAAATAGTATCGACACGCTTGCTGAAAAGCTTCGGGAAAGCGTAAAATGAACTTGTAACCCGCGAGACTCCCGGCCCTGCATCTCCGGTACCTTTTTGCCGCCTCTCCGACGGGTATAGCGGTTCTCCAATTGGTGTCAAAGGGAGGCCCGTCAACGCTGTGTGTCCTTTCCACAAGAAAGGACACTGTGCACACTTTTAACAACTCCACGTGAATTGGAGAACCGCTCTAAAAACATCTATGCCCGACGATCAGAACCCCCAACTCCCTCTTGATGGCGGAACCCCACCGCGCGAAGGCAGTCTCATCTCCATCAATATCGAAGAGGAGATGCGCCGCTCGTATCTCGACTACTCGATGTCGGTGATTATCGGGCGCGCACTCCCTGACGCTCGCGATGGTCTAAAGCCAGTCCATCGCCGTGTGCTCTACGCCATGAGCGAGATGGGCCTCGAGTACAACAAGAAGTACACCAAGTGCGCGAAGGTCGTCGGACAGGCCATGGGTGTGTACCATCCCCACGGCGACTCCGCGATCTACGACACGCTGGTGCGTATGGCGCAGCCTTTCTCGTTGCGTTACCCGCTCGTGGATGGCCAGGGTAACTTTGGCTCCGTCGATGGCGATCCGCCGGCGGCCATGCGTTATACCGAGTGTCGTTTAGCGCGCATCGCCGGCGAACTGCTCGCCGACATCGACATGGAGACCGTTGACTTCGTCCCCAATTACGACGAGTCCACGCAGGAGCCCTCAGTCCTGCCCTCGCGCATTCCCAATCTCATCGTCAACGGCTCCAGCGGAATCGCCGTTGGCATGGCCACCAACATTCCGCCACACAACCTCACCGAGGTCGTGAACGCCACCATCGAACTGGTCAAGAACCCCAAGGCCGGGCTTCTCGAAATTCTCCAACACGTGCAGGGCCCCGATTTTCCAACCGGCGGATTCCTCTACGGCAAGAGCGGCATCGTCAACGCCTACAAGACCGGCCGCGGCCGCTTCATGATGCGCGCCAAGGTAGCCACTGAGAATCTGACCAAGGAAAAACTGGCGATCATCGTTACCGAGATCCCCTACCAGGTCAACAAGTCCAAGCTGATCGAGCGCATTGCCGAACTGGTTACCGAAAAAATCATCGATGAAATCAGCGACGTCCGCGACGAGAGCGATCGCGACGGCATGCGTATCGTCATCGAACTCAAGCGCGGCGCACAGCCCGAGATTGTGCTCAACCAGCTCTACAAGCACACGCAGATGCAGGAGAGCTTCTCCATGATCTTCCTGGCCGTGCTCAACGGTCAGCCCAAGGAATTTCCGCTCGACGAAGCCATCCGTGCATTCATCAATCACCGCATCGACGTTGTGCAGCGCCGCACCGCATACCTGCTGCGCAAAGCCCGCGAGCGCGAACACATCCTCGAAGGCTACAAGATTGCTCTCGATAACCTCGATACGGTTATCAAGATTATCCGAGGCTCAAATTCACGCGCAGAGGCCCGCGAAAACCTGTACGCCTGGGGCAAGGGAACCGAGATCATCGTCAATCTCGAACGCGAACGCTTGCCCGCCGAAGAGCGCGGTCTCTCGCTCAAGCAAGTCGATGCCATCCTCGAATTACAGCTCTATCGCCTCACGCAGCTTTCGGTCGACGAAATCCTGAAAGAACTTCAACAGAAGCGCGACGAGATCGCCGAATACGAATCAATCCTCGCCAGCGACAAGAAGCTGCGCAACGTAATCATCAAGGAACTCGAGAAAGTTCGCGACCAGTACGGCGATGCACGCCGCACGCAGATCGTCGACGAGTCTGCCGAGCTTCAACTTGAAGACCTCATCGCCGATGAGCAGGTCGCCGTCACCGTAAGCCACCAGGGTTACCTCAAGCGCACACCAATTTCCATCTACCGCCAGCAGCGTCGCGGCGGCACCGGCCGCACCGGCATGAAGACGCGCGAAGAGGATTTCGTCTCCCAGCTCATCATCGACTCGACGCACGCCTATCTGCTCTGCTTTACCAACACCGGCCGCGTCTACTGGATCAAGGTCTACGAAGTTCCCGATGTAGGTGCAGCGGGCAAGGGTAAGAGCATGCAAAGCCTGCTCAACCTGCAGCCCGGCGAAAATGTTCGTGCCATCCTGCCCGTTCGCGATTTGGAAGAAGAAGGGAAGTTCATCTTCTTCGCGACACGCAATGGCGTAGTGAAGAAAACCCCACTCAAAGACTTCTCCAACGTCATGTCGCGCGGCATCATCGCCATCGCCATCGAAAAAGACGACGATCTGATTTCGGCTGGCCTCACCAACGGCAAGCAGACAATTTTCCTCGGCACGCGCGAGGGAATGGCTATCCGCTTTGACGAGGAGTACGATCCCGAACGTAACGGCATTGGTTTACGGCCCATGGGACGCAATGCTGCGGGCAATCGCGGAATCTCCCTTAAGAAAAATGACTACGTGATCGGCGCGGCAATCACAGACTCCGACGCCACGCGGGACAAAGAACGCGACGAGTGCGCCACCAAGCTGAACCTCACCAAGAAGCTCACCGAGTTGCGGAATACTCTCGAGCAGGCCATAGAGAAACTGCAGAAAGCCAGAGAAGATCAGCGCTCCGGCCCGAAAGACAGCGAGTCTCTAGCCGCAGCGGCCAAGACGGCAGAAAAACGCCGCGATGACGCCGAGAAGGCGCTCAAGGAATTTGACGAAAAACTCGGAGTCAGTAAATCGCTCATCCTCACCGTGACCGAAAACGGATTCGGCAAACGGACCGATGTCGACGAATACCGTCTCACCGCTCGCGGCGCACAGGGTGTAAACAACCTGAAAGCCACTCCGAAGGTGGGTAAGAGCGCGTCGATCCTGTTGGTCAACGAGACCTCTGAATTGGTAGTCATCAGTCAATGGGGCAAGATCATCCGTATCGATACCAAGACGGTTCGCGCGGCCGGACGCGCCACACAAGGCGTCCGCCTGCTCAACCTCGAAGAAGACGATAAGGTAGCCGCCGCCGTCATCATCCCGCCTGACGAGATGAACGGTAAAGAAGACGATCAGGGCACACTGATCCAGTAATCAATCCACCCATGCTGCGAGAACCCAGAAGGGGTGCGAGACACGCACCCCTTTTCATTATGTCGCCATGCCGATTCAAATCACGAGAATGCGGATCAGTTCCCGTCCGTCACACCGCAGTGTTCATTCATCCAAATTGACTCGCGTATCGTTGCGAGAACTTTTATAGTTGGCCTTCACACAAGAGGAGTCAACTTGCACGCACGAAAAGTTTCGCTCCATTCCACCCTCATTTTTCTCTTTGCCACATGCGTCTTCTCGCAAGATGCGCCAATGTTTCGAAACGATCTCGCTCACTCCGGTGTGTACTCTGCCGCAGGCGTTCCAAAACTCAAAGGGATCAAATGGACCTTTCACACGCGCGGTGAAGTCGTGTCGTCGCCTGCGATTGTCGACGGTGTCATTTACGTCGGCAGCAACGACGGCAACCTTTATGCGATTGACCAGCAAACCGGCGCGAAGAAGTGGGCTTTCCCAACTGAGGCGCGTGTTGCTTCGTCGCCCGCTGTGGACCATGGCCTCGTCTACTTCGGAAGCTACGACGGCAACCTTTATGCAGTCGACACGGCGACAGGAAAGCTCCGCTGGAAATTCCGCAACGCCGGAGAGCGCCGCTACGCCGCAACTCATTTGCATGGTTCTTTGCCTGCTGGCGAAACCATGCCCGATCCTTTCGACGTTTATTTGTCCTCTCCCGCAGTCTCGAATGGCTCCGTCTTCTTCGGCAGCGGAGATGGCAACATCTACGCCCTCGACGCCACCAGCGGAACTCTCAAATGGAAGTTCAAGACTGGCGATGTAGTGCATGCGTCGCCGGCAATTGTCGATGGCAAGCTCTACATCGGAAGCTGGGATAGTTACTTTTATGCTCTCGATTCAGCCACCGGAAAAGAAATATGGCGCTTCAAGACCGGGGAGGACCCCGACATTCACAACCAGGTTGGTATTCAGTCTTCGGCTACCGTGACTGATGGCGTAGTTTACTTCGGTTGCCGCGATTCGAACCTCTATGCCCTCGATGCGGCCACCGGCAAAAAACTATGGTCGTTCAACAACAAAGGCTCGTGGGTCATCGTTTCGCCCGTTGTACAGGCGGGCAAACTCTACTTCGCCACGTCGGATACGGCTCTCCTGCACGTTCTCGACGCAAAGACCGGAACGCATATCGATTCGCTCAGTTTGTTCTACTGGCCTATCTTCTCTTCGCCTTCCATCGCCGGAGCCACACTCTACGTTGCCGGACAGGATGGCAAACTGATCGCCGTTGATCTCAGATCCTTCAAGCCCGCGTGGACCTTTCAGTCCGAGGGCTCCAAACAGAACCTCGCTGCGCTCTCCAAGCCAGACGGCAAGCCCAATTACGAATCTGTCTTCCAAACCAACTTTTACGATGACATGATCGTCGGCGTCGCCAAGACTCACACCGTAGGCACGTTCCTGTCGTCGCCTGTGATTTCCGGAAACGTCGTCTACATCGGAAGCGCCGATGGAAACCTTTACGCGATTGAGTAACAGAGATTGCGATGCTGCTTCCGTCGTACGCTTTGCCTGATTTCATAGTTTCGAGAGCTTTGCCTCAAGATCCGGCACGTAGCTGATTTGCGCATCGGGCTCCAGTTTCTTCGCCTCAACCAGCGCCGCAGCCCATGCCTTGCGTGCGTCATCCTTCATACCAAGGGCCGCTGAAGCATCGCCAAGGGCGGTCTGGCTCATGATCTCCGTTGGATCGATTGCAACGGCCTCGCGTGCCAGCGGCAGAGCATCTTTAGCATTGCCTTTCCACATCATCTGCATTGCGTTGATCGCCCGGCTCAGCGCAGCCGCTTGCTTTACGTCGAAGCTTCCCGTGGTACACCATCACGCTGTAATCCATGGTCTGCGCCGGCTGCATTGCTTGAAACGATCGGATACGGATTCATCCGCTGGCTGGGCCATTCGCATCCACTCAAGTCTCCCGCGCTGATCAATACATTCCCTTTGATATTCGCCGGTACTACATCGGCGCCGCCCAGCCAGAACGTGTCGATGTCGGCAAGTGATGGCAGTTGATTCCATAAGTCGCCGGATCAATCTCCGGCCATGCAAAATACGCAAACCAGCACTCCTCGCCAGGATGCCGATCTTGCCATTGCTTCACTTGATAGAGTTGCTGCGCCCAGTCCACATTCGCGTCGCTCAGCAGGTTGTGCACAGTTCTTTGGCCCACCCCAGGCCTCATTCGCATACGCAATGTAATTAGGAAACACCATCAGCGCTGAAACGCAATGGGCCGCCACCAGCACCCCACACACCCATGCCCATCGCCTGCTCTTGGCTGACCATGCCACAACGCCGCCGCCCGCAAGAAGTGCCGCCAGCGCATACAGCGGCAGAATGTGTCGCGCCCCGATGTTCATCCCCGAGACCATGGCCACGCCAAGGTACACCACCCAGGGAATCAGGATGAACGCCACCTCACGCCGCGCCCTCAATCGCCCGACCGCAATCGCAATCAGGGCCAGCACCACCAGCGCCAGCATTCCTAGCGTCGTCTTGATGGCGATCACGAGAGGGAAGTACCACCACACCCCGTGCGCCAGTTGCCGGCCGAGCACAAACGTCGGATAAAACTCCGCCATTCGCTTCACATCGATCAGCCCAATCAGATACGATTCGGGCAGCAAGTGCGTCCTCCCGATCCAGTTCACCGCAGCCTGGTCGAAGTGGCTCAGTGGCTCCGCATACTGCGCGACCGTTGGAAATTTCAGGCCCGCTGGCCGCGCCGCATACCGGAATCCGTAAAAGGCCCAAAGTACCACCACCCCGATCACCACAATTGCCGCAAAGGCTCCGGCCAGGCGCAAAGCCGACCCGCCCGCGCTCACCCTTGGGAGCAAAAATGATCTCCCACACGATCAGCAGCACCAGCATCGGTGCCAGCAGGATCCCCGAATGCTTGGTCGCCAGCAGCAATCCCGCAGCGACCCCGGCGAACCCCAACCGCACCAGAGTCGGCCGCTTAACATACCGGTAGAACATATAAATGCTGGCCAGAAAGAAGAGCGTTACCCCCATATCCGTAGTCACCAGCGCCGAGTGTCCCAACAAATTTGGGTCAAATACGACTAACCCCAACGCAATCAATGCAGCCTTCTCGCCAAACCATTCCCGCGCTGCAAAAAACACGATCAACGACAATCCCAGTGCCAACAAACCTGCTGCCAGCCGCATCTCAAAAACCATGTGCTGGCTTCCGCCGTCATTGCGCGCCAGCCAGTCGCGTCCGTCCAGGTAAGCTTCGGCTTTAAATTGCCGTCCCATCAGCGGTGGAACCCACAAGTCCCTGCCCAGTATGGGAATCGTCGCCAGCAGCTTCACCAGGGGAGGGTGCTCCGGGTTCAGCCCATAGTCGCCGGTGTGCCACATCATGTATCCGGCAAACATGTGATCGCCTTCGTCGAACGTCAAGGATTCGCGATGCACCACGTAGACCATCTGCGCCGCCTGCACCGCAAGCAGACACAACACTGCCACCCAGACCCAGCGTCTTGCGCTCACCTAAACTCCTTGCAATCAATCACGCACATTCTACCTCCCTGGTCCTTCAAAAAGACGGCCACTCTCCATGTACCAAATTGCGCGACTTATCAGACAAATCCGAACCACGATCAGCACTCCAAATCGATCTTGCCGCGTCTTACACTGGTGGTGCTCAGGATTCTCCGCGTACCCCCGATGGTGCGCATCGCGTTTACAACTTTGCTGCTGGTTACGCTCGCTGTTTCATCCGCCAGCGCAGTACGGATCACAGCCGTGCAGCCGCACTCCCATGCATCCATCACCAAGTCAACGGTGCATCGCACCCGTCGGTCCTCTCCTTCGGCGACCTCCCACTCGACATTACATTCCTCCCGAACTGCCAAGGGCTCGACTCACAAGTCAGCCACCACCTCGCGCGCATCGCACTACACTAGTCGTCGCAGCACCCACTACACGTCGTCCGCGAGTCGCCGCATAATGTCGTCCACCAGCCATGGGGCGATGCTCCGGCGCACCCGCTACAACCCTTCTCATTCCGGCGCGCGCTTCGTTCCTCTGGCCGCCGTTCCCGTTGCTTCCTCAAGATCTGGAACAATGAATGTTGTTCCCGAACAGCCAGCTGATTCCGCCCAATCGCTTCCTGTCCGTCGCTCGCCCAGTCGCTTCCTGACGACACAGACGTTCCTGCAGACACTACGCCCGAGCCACGTTCTACGCCGCGTCCGGCAGATTCCACTCCAGCGGCCAACGGCACGGCTCCTGAGACTGACACAGCACCTGCACCCGGCGCCGACCGTGCCACCATTGCTGCAGCTGGCAATCCGCTCGCTGCTCCACGCGAAACCCGTCAGCCGATAGCCCCCAGCTCCGGTCAGATCGCCGAACTCAATCGTCCGCCTATCATCACCGGTCGGGTCTCCAGTTACACGCTCCGCGGCACCCACGATTCACTCCTCCGTCAGAACGCGCGCTCTGAACAAGATTCTCTTGAGCGCATTGAAGACGACGCCGATTTGCACGATCGCATCGCCCGGGGGTTGCTGGTTCGTGTTCCGGAGTCCGGCGGCCTCGTCGTAAATCCAGCGCTGCCTGAGGATCGCCGGTACTGTCGCCCCTGGACCGCCGATTTCCTTACAGAGCTCTCGCGCGCCCACCAATCCCAATTCCACTCGCCGCTGATCGTCAGTTCGGCTGTTCGCACTGTCGAATATCAGAAGCGTCTGATGCGCACCAACGGCAACGCTGCCGAAGCCGAGGGAGATATAGTCAGCCCGCACCTCACCGGCGCCACCATCGATATCGCCAAATCGGGCCTTTCGCGCAAAGAAATGCTCTGGATGCGTAACCAACTCCTCGGCTACCAGAACGCCGGAGTCATCGACGTGGAAGAGGAATTCCACCAGCGCTGCTTCCACATCACCGTCTACAAAAACTACATCTCCACAGCGCAGTCGCATCATCCACGCGCAGTTGCCCCTGTGCCTGCAACCGCAGAAGCGGGATCAACCGCTAACGTGGAACCTGTCCCCGATAGTCAATAAGATACCTCTGCAAGTCGCTCGCAAATAAATTCCTAATCGGCACCGGACGCGCTACAATCGCGTGCAAATGCAGTTCACTCCCAATCCAATGATGTGCGGTCTTTACAGCCGCTCATTTTTGCACGGGGTGAGTCGACCGGTGGATGCCCTCGATAAAGCGCAAGCTTCAGAGGGTTTTCCAGCCGACGTTTTTCGAGAGGCGCATCATGAGCGATCCGGTAGTGCAACCCGCGGCAGAAGTCGCCCCGGGCCTTACGCAGATTCAGCGAGTCATCAACGTTTTTGCAGCCCCATCCAAAACCTTCACTGACATCAAGGCCGGCCACAAAAGCTGGTGGCTGCCGTTCCTGATTACCGCGCTCTGCGGAGCGGTTCTCTGGGCCGCCATCAACTCCCAGGTCACCTGGAAGACGGTCTACGAAAACCAGCAGAAACTCCAACCGGAGTTCGCAAAGCGCATGATGGATCAAATGCCGCCCGAGCAGCGGGCTGCCGCTGACGCACGTGGCCCTAAGACTCAGGCCATTACCTGGGCTCTGTCGCCGCTCGGTCTGCTCGTCTATGACCTCCTCATGGCACTCATTCTGTGGCCCACCATCAACTTTGGTTTCGGAGGAAAGGCGAGCTACGGATCCATCCTGGCGGTCATCATGTACGCGGGACTTGTCCTCTGGCCTCTCCGACTTTTACTCGGTGCCGTTGCGCTGTTTGCCGGTGCAGCGCCTGATGGCTTTAACGTAGGTAATCCCGCGCCTACCAACATCGCCGCATTCCTCAACCAGGCGGATACAAACAAAGCGCTCTACGCGCTGCTTTCAGCAATTGATGTTCCTACCCTTTGGTGCCTTATCATCACCTCCATCGGTGTTGCTATCGTCGCTGGCGTGAAGCGTCCCTCAGGTTACATCGCCGTCTTCGGCTGGTGGTTTGTGGTTACGCTCGTTATCGTAGGCATTGCCGCCATCTAGTGTTGAACGCGTTTCACAACCAAAAATCAAACGGCGCACATCGCAAGATGTGCGCCGTTGATTTTCTAATGCCTAATCCCTGTTCCCTAATCCCTGCGCTAATCCGTCCATCTCCGCATAATCAGCGTCGCGTTGATTCCCCCGAACCCAAATGAATTCGAAAGCGCTACATCGAAGCTATGCTTGATCGGCTTGTTCGGCACGTAGTCCAGCTTGCACTCGGGATCCACATTGTCGAGGTTGATAGTTGGCGGAAGCTCCTGGTTGATCAGCGCCAGCACCGTGATGCCCGCTTCCAGTCCCCCTGCGCCACCAAGTAAATGCCCGGTCATCGACTTCGTCCCGCTGATCTTCAGCTTGCCGCTCAGCGCGTGCTCGCCAAACACCAACTCGATCGCGCGCGATTCATTTCCATCTCCGGCCGGTGTCGACGTTGCATGTGCATTTACATAGCCCACATCTTCCGGCTGAACGCCTGCATCTTTCAGCGCCGCCCGCATACTGCGTTGCGCGCCCGCGCCTTCTGGAGCGATCCCGGTCATGTGATATGCGTCCGCGCTCATTCCGTAGCCGATTACTTCGCCCAGGATCTTCGCGCCGCGCTTCTGAGCAAATTCCAATTCCTCGAGAATCAGAATCCCCGCGCCTTCGCCGATCACAAATCCATCGCGATCCTTGTCGAATGGCCGACTCGCTTTGGTAGGTTCATCGTTACGCGTCGAAAGAGCGCGCATCGAAGCAAATCCGCCCACCGACAACGGCGTAACCGATGCCTCCGCGCCGCCCGCAATCATGACGTCTGCATCGCCATGCAAAATCATTCGTACCGAATCGCCAATCGAATTGGCACTCGTCGCGCATGCTGTTGCGGTTGCAGAAATCGGCCCCTGCGCTCCATAGCGAATGCTGATCTGCCCGGCTGCCATGTTCACAATCACTGCCGGAATAAAGAACGGCGAAATCTTGCGTGGACCGCCATTCAGCAGGTTCGTATGCTCCCGCTCGATGATCTCGAACCCGCCGATCCCCGAGCCGATGAATACTCCCACACGATCAGCAATTTCCGGCGTGATCTTCAGGCCAGACTGCTCCATCGCTTCATGAACTGCCGCGAAAGCAAAATGGATGAAGCGCCCCATTTTGCGCGCTTCCTTCTTTTCCACGAAGTTTAGAGGGTCAAAATTCTTGACCTCGGCGGCAAAGGTGACAGGAAACCCGGTTGTATCGAAACCCGTAATCGGTGCCATACCGCTGGCGCCGGCTACGAGATTCTCCCACACTTCGGGAGCGGTGTTGCCCACACCGCACACCAGCCCAATGCCGGTGATTACGACTCGTCGGTTCACCGGCTACTTGCCTTTCGCGGTCTTTTCGTTCTTCTCGATGTAATCAATCGCGTCCTTGACGGTCTTGATCTTCTCAGCGTCTTCGTCGGGAATCTCCAGGTCGAACGCCTCTTCAAACTGCATCACCAACTCCACCACGTCCAGCGAATCCGCGCCCAGGTCTTCCTGGAAGCTCGCGCCGGGGGTCACTTCGGCCTCATCCACCTGCAACTGCTCGACGATGATCTGCTTAACCTTTTCTTCTACCGCCATGCCTGATTCTCCTCAATTCTTTTGCAAAGTCTGAACACAATCCGGGGATTCAACCACCTGCAATCCGCCTGCCTACAATAACGGCACACGGCACACCAATACAACCGCTGCGCCAACAAAACCTTGCCGAGCCCCGAAACTCCAAGTCTATCGGGCGGCTCCCGGTGTGTAAAGCGACACGGAGTGGAAATAAAATCAGTCACCTGCGCCTCAGGGCCAGCCCCGTAACCCATCCGCAACCTCCGCGCAAAAAGCCGCAGATTCGACCGCGAATTGCACATCAAAAAAGCGTACATTAGGCGAAGAGTCTCTCGGAGGATCCCATGCAGGTTCTTATTGCCGTCTTTTCCCTTGTCGCAGGAACCCTGCTCGGCTTTTTCATTCGCTCCAACTCCGCCAGACGCGAATCCGCCCTGCTTGAGCAGCGTAACCGCGAAGCCATCGAGGCTCTTGGCGCGCTCCAGAAGCAACTTGCCCAGGCTCAAACCGAGTCTGCTACCCGTGCCGGCTTCGAATCCCTGGCCACGGAGCGAGACAAGACCATCGCCCGGCTGACGTCCGAGCGTGACGTGACCCACTCTGAAGTGCAATCCGCAATCGAAACAGCTCGCACTCAGGCCGCCCGCATCAGCCAGCTCGAAGCTGATCTCAATAACGAGCGGCAGAATATGGCGGATAAGATCGCGCTCTTGGAAACCGCCAAGCAGGCGCTCGCCAATCAGTTTCAGACTCTCGCCACAGAAATTCTCGAGCAGAAATCAAAAACCTTCTCCGAAGGCAACCAGAAAGAACTGGGCACACTCCTCGCGCCACTGCGAGAACAAATCAAAGAGTTCCGTGAAAAAGTCGAGCGCGTGCAGACCGAGTCGACAACCGGCGTTACTGAGCTTAAAACCCTCATCGGCACTCTTGGCACGCTCAATCAGGCTTTGACCGAAGAGGCTCGAAATCTCTCCACAGCCCTGCGTGGTTCCGTCGAAGGCCCAGGGTGACTGGGGCGAATTCATCCTCCGCGATTTGCTGGATAAAGCTGGCCTGCGCGAGGGCGAGCAATATGCATTCCAGCAATCCTTCGCGGTTGAAGGCGAAGGCGGCGAACGGTCTCGCTCCGTTCGCACCGATGTAGTTGTCTCATTGCCCGGCGGCCGTAACCTCGTCATCGACTCCAAGGTTTCCCTTACTGCCTACACTGACTGTGTCAACGCCACGGATGATGACGCGCGCAAAGCCGCACTCAAAATGCACATGGCCAGCATGCGTGGTCACATCTCCAGTCTCGCCAAGGCCGGATATCACGACCTTCCCGGCATCGAAGCTCCCGACTTCGTCGTGATGTTTATTCCCATCGAACCGGCATTCCTTATGGCCCTCCAGTGTGACGGCGAACTGTGGGCTGACGCCTACAAGCAGGGAATCCTGCTCGTCGGCCCCACCACGCTCCTCTACGTCATTCGCATCATCAACGTCCTCTGGCAGCAGGAACGCCAGGCACGCAATGTGCAGGACGTGATGAAACGCGGCACAGAACTGTACGAAAAATTTGCAGGATTCGTGACAGACATGGAATTGATCGGCGACAGCCTTCGCAAGACCGATAAGCACTATGGAGAGGCGATGAAGAAGCTGGCCGACGGCCGCGGCAATCTCATCCGCCAGGTCGAGATGCTCAAGGAACTGGGCCTTCGCACCAACAAGTCAATCCCCAAAAACCTCTTGGAGAGAGCCGACGTCGATCAGACTGAACTTGCCCTTGCCCCTGAGTCAGAACCGGCGCCGGAAAGGCTATAACCCAGCAGCCTCCCTATCACTATAAGCAACCATCCAGTTGCATATCACGTCGGCTTTGAATGACTGTCGAGGTGAATTCGAACGGATCGAACTCGCGCGAAATCCACGCAAACACACAATAATCCCGGAACCAGTTTCCACGAATTTCATACAGAGTTTTCGTTACTTTCGTCCCATAGACCCGTTGACCCTCGCCAAATGAGCCCTGATTATTATTTAAATTAGAATAAGAACACGGGTTTATATGGGAAGCACTGCCATACTGATCGGTGCGGTTGCGCTGGGGACTGCCCTTATTTGTCTCTTTCTGGGCTATCGTTTCGGCCGTTCCAACGTGAAGTCGCAGGTTGAAGGCGCACTGGATATGGCGCGCGTTTCTGCCGATGCGCGTGAATTTGCCCTTCGCGAGCAACTCGACGACCAGATGGTAGAACTCGGCAAGTTCCGCGCACGTGCCGAAGAAGTACTTCTTTCCCAGCAACAACTTGAAAAGGTGCAGGCTGCCAAGGTACAAAACACTCCCAACCGAAGCGCCGCCGCCGAGCAACCGCATAACGGCAATACGCGCCGACCCCCCGAGCCACAACGTGGAGTTACGCCAGTCGCTCAGTCGGGCGAACAGGCAATGCAGGATTTCGTGAATTCGAAAGAAGCGAAACCCAAACCGCAAGACGAAAGTCAGGATGAACTTCTGGAAAAGAACACAAGACTGCCGGTGACAAAGTTTCCGGTCAGGTTCCCCCACACCTTTACTCCCCAGAACACCACGCCTGAGCAGTCAAAATCACCTGCCGTCCAGCCACCCCCCGCAAAACCACCAGTGGTCCAACCCGTCCAGACAAAGCCGTCAGCCGCACAGCACCAACCAACAAGATCACCGGCGGCCAAGCCGCTCCCAGCGGCATCTCCGTCGGTCCGTCCCGTCCCGGCAGTCAATAACGACGACTGGGACGAGTTTGCCAAATCTCTTGAAGCTCTAAAGAGCCTCCAGAAATAGCAGTCTTTGCTTCATTCCAAATGAGAATCTGAAGACGACGCCAGCGACACATCGTTGCTGTTGAATCAACTGAGCGTCTGGATCGCCGCTTAACGCTCTGACTTTTCGAGTGCCGCAAAAGTCTCGCGAAGTCGCTTCCATGTCGTTCCAAGATCCTCTGGCAGAACCCGCGTCTCCGCTACCGTGGTCATGAAATTGGTATCGCCGATCCATCGCGGCATTGCGTGCATGTGCAGATGTCCCGCCACGCCTGCTCCCGCGGCTTGCCCCAGATTCAAGCCAAAGTTGAACCCGTGCGGCTTATACAACTGCTCCAGGGCACGCTCCGTGATCTGCGCCATGTCCATCAATTCATGAGCAGTATCGGCGTCAAGTTTCGCAATCCGGTCCAGGTGCGCATAGGGCATCACCATCACGTGCCCCGAGGTGTACGGATACGCGTTCAAGCAGATGAAGCAATGTTTGCCGCGCTTCACCAGGCCGCTGGCTTCCTCTGCATCGTCGGCATTCATCCCGTGCTCGATCGCATAGCCCACGCTTGCAATCAAATTGCAGAAAACGCAGTTCAGATCGCCGGGCCACGCATTCAGCCGCGCTGGCACGCCCGGCCGCGGCGCTCCATCCGCCGTCGTCACATACGCAAATCGCCACGGACTCCAGAGCTGATCCATCTCCGCCTTCTCGTCTCACCCTCTCCGTCGCACCAAGTATAGTGGCACGTTTTGCCCTGCCGATCATGTCGGGGAACTGTCAAGCAAGACGAACTCGTAAATTCTTCATGAAACATCCCACAACTGTATTTCGTGTCACACAACGACCCTAACTTCAATCGAATGCCCATCGACTTGCACCACTTCTGCAGCACAATCTCCATCACGCGCACACAACTGCCAAAGTGTTGGATTGACGGCGAAAACACAGCATTGCTACACTTAGAAGCGTAGCTTCCTGCGCGGATTCCAGCAGTTAGCTGCGGCCGCCCTCCAGCCAGCAGTCGCCTGCCTGGTGTTTCCCAAGGAGACGAGTCGCTTTGCCGCCAGCTCTCTGGCTAGAAGCCCCGTCTTTTTGAAACTCCCGGATCGAAGGCTCCCGGTTTGCCGAGGTCACGGCCCAAGGCATTGCCGCCACCGCGGCGCGCACGTGCTTATCCGTTGACAGAACCAACGTCGACGGACCAATGAATCGGAGCTGCTGTCATGCCAAACGTCCTCAATCCCGAACCCGAGAGCATAACCCTGAACACCGAACTCGAAACTCCCACCCTCGACCTTGCGACGGAGCTCGATGCTCCTTCGTCCGAATCCACGTCCAACCCAGAGACTGCCGAAATTCACCCTGCTGTCGAACCACAAGCGCTGGACGCCGATGCCTCAACCGAGCCTGTAGCCCAGGCCGTTCCCGCACAACAAGAGCACGCGGAACTTGTAGAACCCGTCGCTCATGTTGCGTCCGCGCCGGCCGAACACAGTGCCGATTCCGCTGATGATTTCTCAGCTGCCCTCGAAGCCTTTGAGCGCGAGCAAGCCGCTGAAGCTGCTGCAGTCGAAGCCTATGGCGACAAAGTCGTCTCCGGCACCGTCCTCAAGCAGACTGAAAAGCATTTGGTTGTCGACGTAGGTCTCAAGTCCGAGGGCCTCGTGCCCATCGAACAGGTTCTCGATCACACCGGCGCAGTGAGGTTCCAGCCCGGTGAAGTTATCGACGTGGTTATCGAACGCGAAGAGCCCGAGGGCGGCTACCTCGTCAGCTACGAGAAGGCCCAGCGCCTCCGCGTGTGGGACACCATTGAGAAGCATGCCAACGACAAGACCCCGATGATGGGAACTGTCATCAGCCGCGTCAAGGGTGGACTCACCGTCGACATCGGCCTGAAGGCCTTCCTGCCCGGTTCGCAGCTTGAGATTCGTCCCGTCCGCAACCTCGACGGCTATCTCGGCCAGCAGATTGAAGTCCGCGTCATCAAGCTCAACAAGAAGCGCGGCAACGTCGTCGTCTCCCGCAAGGAGATCCTCGAAGAAGAGCAGAACGCCAAGCGTTCCACCACCCTCGAGCATCTCGGCGAAGGCGCCATCCTCACCGGCACCGTCAAGAACCTCACCGATTACGGCGCGTTTGTCGACCTCGGTGGCATCGACGGCTTGCTCCACATCACCGACATGAGCTGGGGACGCCTCACCCATCCCCGCGATCTGGTTAACGTCGCCGACGAGATCCAGGTCAAGGTCCTCAAGTTCGACAAAGACAAGCAGCGCGTATCGCTCGGCTTCAAACAGCTCACGCCTGATCCGTGGCTCGATGCCTCAGAACGTTATCCCGTTGGCGCACACGTACACGGCCGCGTTCTTTCGGTCACCGACTACGGTGCGTTCGTTGAGCTCGAGCAGGGAATCGAAGGCCTCGTTCACCTCTCTGAGATGACCTGGTCCAAGCGCCTCAAGCACCCCTCCAAGCTGGTCAAGCCCGGTGACGAAGTCGACACGGTTGTCCTCAGCGTCAACCCCGCCGACCGCCGCATTTCGCTCGGCATGAAGCAGCTGATGGAGAATCCCTGGGAGAACCTCACTGAGCGTTATCCCGCCGGAACCGTTGTCGAGGGTCGCGTTCGCAACCTCACCGACTTCGGCGCCTTCATCGAAATCGAGGATGGCATCGACGGCCTCGTCCACGTCTCCAACCTGAGCTGGACAAAGCGCGTCAAGCATCCTTCTGAAATCGTCAAGAAGGGCGAGAAGGTCAAGGCAGTTGTTCTCGGAGTAGAGCCGCAGAACCGCCGCCTGTCGCTCGGCATCAAGCAGCTTCAGCCTGACGTGTGGGAGAGCTTCTTTGCTACTCATCGCGTCGGTGATCAGGTCCATGGCAAGGTACTGCGCACCGCTCAATTTGGCGCTTTCGTTGAAATCGCCGAGGGCGTTGAAGGTCTCTGTCATATCTCTGAAGCAGGCGAGCAGCCCGGCGAACCGAGCAAGCTCGAAGCCGGTCAGGAACACGACTTCAAGATCATCAAGATCAACGTCGAAGAGAAAAAGGTGGGCCTGAGCCTGCGCGCGGTATCCGGCCACGAAGCCAGCCGCTCCGAAGTTCAGGACTACAAGTCAGAAGCCCGCAGCGGCAGCCACAAACAGTCTGTCTCCAGCGGCACCACCACTCTCGGCGACCTCATCAACTGGCGCAAGAACGAGTCTAAATAGCTCGTTAGCCACCAACGTCAACGGCCACCCGCAAGGGTGGCCGTTTTGCTTTGGTCTTAGCCTTTGTGCGCCATGCTCCGCTTCCTCACAAAACCTCAAGCGAGTTTTCTTGCAGGCCTAGTTCCATATCTCTTGAATCTGCCCATTTTCAATTCGAAGGATAGTGAAATTGTTGCGCGTATATTCAAGACTGGAATCCGAAGGATCTCTGTCGCGTCGCTCCCCCATCATCACCACAAAAGGACCGTTGCTGAATGCCAGTACCGGCGCATACTTCCACGCTGGTTTGATTTCCTGCGGCTGGTGATCCGGCAGGTTGTGAATGAACTCCTTCAAGCCTGCACGATCAGCGGGCACGTCGGGATTGTGCTCAATGAAGGATGACGAAAGTAGCTCGTCGATGTACTCGATGTGTCCGTATTGGACGACATCCTTCTCAAATCGTGTCGCGATCGCCAGGTTCTGACTTTCCGCCGTGGTCGGTTTCGCCGTCATCCAGGTTGACGGGGCCGGAGCCGTGGAAGGAATGAAGGGAGGAGAACCAGGATGTTTCCGGTCAGAATCCCAGTGCTCTTGGATTTTGCCGTTTTGAATGCGTAATAGATCGAAGCTGTAGCCGTAGATCGGCTGTGCGGGGTTCTTGGGATCTTTCCCCTCATGCTCAAAAACCAGCCAGACAAAATCTCCTTTTGCGCCCTCAACCACCGGAGGATGTACAAGGTGATCGGGAATTGGATTGATCGCAGGCCCGAGACCCTGGAAGAATTTCAAAAGTGCGGCACGACCGGTCGGAATATTCGGATTGTGTTGGATGAAATCCTCGGCCGCGTAGTTCACTGCAAGCTCGGTGTGGCGAGCCTCGACAACTTCTCTCCACCAGTTGTGAACAAAAGCGAGGTTTGCTTCTTCAGCCGGATTCATGGGAGCTGTCTGCTTCCTCGTCGGAAAATGCCTTGTCTGCACGGATTGCCCAAATACAGACCAAAAGACACACAAGAGGAGCGGAACAGCGAGGGCTCTCTCGCTGTTTGTTTCGATTTGCATCGCTATTGCCGCCTCATCATGCCCCGCCCAGAATTACCTCGACTGCCACGCCGTGCCCGGGTGGGAACAATCCGGGCCGGCGCGGCATTACACGCCCGACAATCTCTTCGATTACCGCGACGGCGCTGCCGAAGGTTACCTCATCTTCAGCTTCGTCCACATGCAGGGCATCGACTGCAAATCCGGCGCCATCACACTCTCGATCGACGTCTCCGACATGACCGACGCCGATTCTGCCTACGGCATGTTCGCCGCCAACCGCGATCCGCAGCAGCCAATCCGGAAGATCGGCATGGGCGCCCAACTCCTCCCACAAAGTCTCCTCTTCGCCAGGGGGAAATACTTTGTCGAAATATTAGAAACCGATGGCAGCACCGACTCCAACCAGACGGCTGCACTTCAGGCCTTCGCCGCCAAAATCGAACCGCAACTCGAAGGCCGCGCCACACCGCCCGAAACGCTCGCATGGTTTCCAACTGAAAATCAACTCTCCGTTCGCCTCGTACCGGAGAGCGTGCTCGGCCTCAAAATCCTCAAGCGCGGCTATGTCGCAAAATACAACCAGGGGCAGGCATTCATCGTCATCGAGCAATCGCCCGAATCCGCCGCCGCTGTCATGAACAAGCTTCGCGCACATTTCGATGGCTCTGTCCCTGTGCAACTCGGCGACGAAGCGCTTAAGGTGAAAGCGCCCTACCTCGATGGCATCTGCATCTTCCGCAAAGGCCGCACCATTGCCGGTTATGCGAATCTCTCAGATGCCGCCGAAGCAAACGCTCAAGCTGCAAAGCTGCTGGAACGGATCCCGTGATTCTTTCGTAGTTTCTGGTGACTCCTGCACCTGCGGCTACATGGAAGATTTGCTCGGGCTCATCCTCGAATTCGCTTTCGAAGTACTCATCCAGATCATCTTCGAGGCCGGCGTTGACGCTGCATCGCGAACGTATCGCTCTGCAGGAGACGTAGCTGCGTCGTCGAGAGCGCATCGCCGATTCCGTCTCGTGCCTTTTCTCCGCTTGACGCTCAGCGGAACCAATCCGCCTTTCACAATCTTGAAGTTCACTGTTCTCGGATTCATCTTCAGCGTCGTAAGCGTTCTCGTCCTGCCTCATCCTCTCGTGCATCCCTCGAAGTTCCACGGAATCAGTCTCCTGATTAGCCCGGTAATCACGGGTCTCATCATGGGCTTCATCGGCCGCACAGTTCGCCGGCGGGGAAATACCCCAGTCCAGATCGAAAGCTTCGCCTACGGCTTTACATTTGCATTCGCCTTCGCGTTGATCCGCTTCCTGATGGTGCGCTAGGCATCTCTTCGGTATCCCGCTTAATGGGCCGCATTGTGGGTTGTCGGAATCAGTCCTTCGTTATACTGGAAGCGAGCACATTTCATCCTTCTTTCCCCTTAAACCATGCGAAATACAACAATTAGCCGCGAGATCACCACGCCCTCCGTGTCCTCCAACGGGGGTGCCTGGCAAATCATCAGTTTTACCTCGCTCAGTTTTGTCGTATATCTCGCCATTGGCCTCCCCCTTGCCATCCTGCCCGAGTACGTCCATCTGCGGATGGGCTATCACGCCTCGCTCGCAGGCCTGGTGATCAGCATCCAGTACATCGCCACGTTCCTCAGCCGACCCTGGGCCGGCCGCATCTCCGATCGCAAGGGTGCAAAAATCTCCGTTCTCTGGGGCATGGGCGCCTGCACGCTCAGCGGAATGCTGATGCTCGCGGCGGCGGTGCTTCACCGCGATCCCGCATGGCTCAGCCTTACCTTCCTCATTACCAGCCGACTCGTCCTCGGCGTGGGCGAAAGCCTCGGATCCACGGGTGCAACGCTCTGGGGTATCTCCAGCGCCGGACCCGAATTCACGCCAAAGGTCATCTCTTATAACGGCGTCAGTACCTACGGCGCATTGGCTCTCGGCGCACCCCTCGGGGTTGTCATGGAAACCCGCTGGGGCCTCTCATCTGTCGCAATTCTCACCATCATCATCTGTGCCCTCGCATACCTCTGGGCCGCAATCAAGTCTCCTGTTCCAGTTGTTATCGGCGAGCATCTTCCGTTCCGTAGCGTGCTCGGCCGCGTCACCCCGCACGGCATGGGACTCGCGCTCGGAGGAGTCGGATACAGCGCACTCGCCACTTTCGTCACGCTTTTTTACCTCAGCCGCAATTGGAGCGGCGCAGCCCTTTGCCTCACCGCTTTCGGGGCTGCATTTATCATCGCGAGACTTCTTTTCATTCGCACCATCGGCACCTTTGGTGGCTTCCCGGTCGCCAAGGTTTGCCTCGTCGTCGAATCTCTCGGCGTATTGCTTTTGTGGCGATCTGTCTCGCCCGGGATGGCCCTCTGCGGCGCGGCCCTCACCGGCTTCGGATACTCGCTCGTCTTCCCCGCCCTCGGTGTCGAAGCTGTAGAACGTGTGCCGGTAGAGAATCGCGGGACTGCCCTCGGCGTCTACACCGTCTTCGCCGACGTCTCCTTCTTCATGGTCGGCCCAGTCGCTGGCGCCGTCATCGGAGCCTTCGGCTACGCCAGCGTATTCCTCTTCGCGCTCCTGTGCGTCCTGGCAGCTCTAGGCATCGTCCTCATTCTTGCCAGAAAAAAATCGCACCCCATCCTCGCTCCCGTCGATTAGTCTCACCCGTCATCGCAAAGCTAACTCACTATCGGCGCGTGAGCGCCGCCAACGTGCGAAGCGCGGGTGCCCCATCCATCCGAACCGCGCAAGCGGGTCGAATGGGTGGGAAAGCAACACATCCTCAACTCACGTCATCGCGACAACTCAGCTAACGATCTGGGGTGCCCATCCTTGCAATGGTACTTGTTCTTGTTGCAAGGGTGGGAAAGCACGAACCTCAATGCGCCATTAGCCCCGCTAAGCCCGCAACCCGCTAAACTGGAATCGTGCCGCTTACCTTCCACATCGAGAACTTCGGTTGCCGTGCTGCCCGCGCTGACAGCGAAGCCATCGCCGCGCTTCTCCGCGTCTCTGACGTCGACGAGGGCAAGCCAGCAGAAGCCGACGTGGTCATCGTCAATACCTGCAGCGTAACCGCTGAAGCCGATCGCGAAGCGCGCGCCTACATCCGCCGCGCCCACCGCCTTAACCCCGCAGCACGTATCATCGCAACCGGTTGCTACGCCCAGCGCGCTCCTGAAGAACTGGCCGCCATCTCCGGTGTCTCCGCCGTTATCGGCAACAGCCACAAAGCCCTCGCCCCCGAAATCGCACTTCACCTTGCGTCCACACCAGCGCACGACTTCGGTCGGTCAAAAAATGCCGATGAGAGGGAACGGACTTCAGCCTCTGCGCTGCAATCTGCTTCGTCTCAAATGATCACCATTTCCGCGCTGCTCAAAGCGTCGGATCAACCACTCATATTGGCCGACGACAAGTTCGCCCACTCCTTCCTCGAAGAAGCGCCCATCGCTCCGGGGGCGCAGACCCGCCCCAACCTCAAGATCCAGGAAGGCTGTTCCAACCGCTGTTCCTTCTGCGTAATTCCGCAAACCCGCGGCAACTCCCGCAGTCTCCCCGCCGAATCGATTCTTTCCCACATCCAGAACTTCGTCACCGCCGGCGGCAATGAACTTGTCCTCTCCGGAATCAACCTCGGACGGTGGGGGCGCGACCTCAATCCGGCACAGTCCTCCATCCGCACATTCGCCTCGCTCGTCCGCACGATCGTGGAACAAACCGATCTGCCAAGGCTGCGCCTGAGCTCCATTGAGCCGATGGACTGGGACGCCGCGCTCATTGGCCTCATAGCCGAATATGGAGGCACGAAGCTCGCGCGTCATGCGCACCTTCCCCTGCAATCGGGATCCGACTCCGTGCTGCGCCGCATGTATCGACGCTACCGCCCCTGGCATTACGCTGAAAAGGTCGAACAACTCCTCCGCGCCACCGGCTCTTCGCTCACGCTCGGCGCCGACGTCATGGTCGGCTTTCCCGGCGAAACGGAACGAGAATTTCAGGAGACCTGCGACTTCATCCGCGCTCTCCCCTTCGGCTACCTTCACCTCTTCCCGTTTTCCCCGCGCCCTGGCACCCGTGCCTGGACTCTGCACGCCGATTCTCCGGTTTCCGCCTCCGTCGTCGACGAACGCATGGCGATCCTTCGCGCCATCGCCTCCGAAAAAACGCGCACACACCGCGCTCACTTCGTCAACGCCGAACTCGACGCCATAACGCTACACACCCCTCCGGCCATAGCCGCAAACGGTGTCACATCCGCGCTGGCTGAAAACTTCCTGCCGGTCCAGCTCGCTGCGGCTCTTCCCGCCAACCGGCTCGTCCGCATTCGCGTCACAGGATTAGCCGCAGACAACGGCCTTCTCGCATCGCACGTCTTTCCATCAACTTCCGCGCCTGATTCCCAATTCTGTCCGAATCCCGTTTCAGCCGGACCAGTCATCCAAACTGGCTTTTAGTCCATCCTGCTGCGGTCGGCTAATGCATCGATCCAGTGCTATACTCAGGGTGCGTTCGCGCGTCCAGTAAGAATGCCGGAAGCTTCGGATTCAGGCGCACGACAACTTTGGAGGATGTACCATCGCACTCGACAAACGCTCGGCTAAGTCTTTTATCCGCATCAACGATCGCATTCGCGCCCGCGAAATCCGCGTGATCGACGAAAATGGCGAACAAATGGGCATCCTGGCCCCATTTGAAGCTCTCAAAATCGCCCGTGAGCGCGGCCTCGACCTGGTCGAAGTCTCACCTAACGCCATCCCTCCCGTCTGCCGCATTCAGGACTACGGCCGCTTCCTGTACGAAAAGGAAAAGTCGGAACGCGCCGCCAAAAAGAAGCAGAAGATCATCGTCGTCAAGGAAGTCAAGTTCTCCGTCACCGTTGACGAGCACGACTACCAGACCAAGAAGAATCAGGCCGTCAAGTTCCTTGCAGGCGGCGACAAGGTCAAGGCCAGCCTCCGCTTTCGCGGTCGCCAGATGGCCCATCGCGACCTGGGCTACAACATCATCAACCGCTTTATCCGGGACGTCGGCGACACTGGCGTTGTCGAGTTCATGCCGCGCATGGAAGGCACCATCCTGCACGCGATCATCGCGCCCAGCAAGCGTCCCGAGGCTCAGAAGCCCAAGCCGCCTGCGCCGCCGCAACAACCGCAGCAAGCGCGCCCGCCGGCGCCTCCGCAAGCACAATAAGCACCGAGTCCAAATTGAACGAAGGCCGTCCGCAAGGCGGCCTTTTCGTCTCGAGTGTTCAATTGTTCCTGCAAAGCCTCGTTCCGAATAGATCCTGGGTGCCCCATCCTTGCGACGTCGTCTTTGTCGAAAGGGTGGGAAAGCACGAATGTGTAAACTCCGCTAACCGCGCGCATCCCTTCTAACCCCGCGAACTCCGCTCCGCCGTTGTATGCTGACCCCATGCTTCGCTTCAGGCTGACTCTTTCCCTGGCCCCCTTGGCTCCTTGGTGCATCTCTTCTCACTGCGCAATCCAGCACTTCTGCCGCAACTGCGCCCGCACCGCGCTTTCCCACCAATGAAGACCTGCGTCACCTGAAAGCCCTTTCCTCGCCAATTCTGTCGCCTGATGGCAACCGGGTGCTCTTCACTGTCACGCATGCCACCGCCGACGGCGCCGCCAGTCACCTCTGGATCGTTTCAGCCTCCGCGACCAGCACCGACAAGCCTCGCCAACTCACTTTTTCTCCACCCGCCGACAAGCGAGGAGAGCGTAACGCGCAATGGAGTCCCGACAGCTCTGCCGTCTTTTTCCTCGCCAAGCGCGGAGATCACACGCAGCTCTTCCGCCTCGATCTTCGTGGTGGCGAAGCCTCTCCCTACGACCTCAAGATCCTGCCCCCGGTCGACGTCTCGAAAGACAAAGACGCCATCAACCCACCGCCTGCCCCTGAATTGAGCGAGAAGAAAGACGACAAGAAGCCAGCGGAGACGAAAACCGAACCTCAGCCCATCGACGTCGCCGGCTTCTCCATCAGCGACGACGGCAAATTCCTCGCCCTTTGGGCCCACGATCCCGAAACCCCAGGAGAAAAGAAGCAGAAAGACGCCAAGATCGACGCCTCCTGGGTCAACCACGAGCAGCACCTCACGCGCCTCTATCTCACAGCCCTCAAGCCTGACGGATCCATCGACGGCTCAGTCAACGCTGTGAGTATTCCGCCTGACGTACACGGTGCGATCTGGTCTCCGGTTGCCGACAAGCTCCTCGCCATCACCGAGCCTCCCAACGATGCTTCCGATCTCGGCCCAGCAGGCGGCGCTTGGATCGTCGATGCAATGGCTCCTGCTAAGCCCACAAAACTCTTGTCGGTACCGACCTCTGTCTCCGGCGGGGCCTGGAATTCCGACGGCACCGCAATCGTCTTCGCCGCTGCAACGCATCAAGATGCACCTCCCGGCTACGACGACCTCTATCTGCTAGCTCCTGCAACGCCCGATGCAGATCCGCTTGACCTAACCCGCGACTTCGCCGGCCAACTGCGTGCCCAACCCATCTATTTCACATCCGACGGATCCCTCATCGCACCCGCCGCCATAGGCACGCGCAACACTGTCGTCAGCATCGCTCTCGACGCCAAAGCGCAACCCGCCGCCATCGACCTCGGCGCCTCGGTCGTATCCGGCCTCAATACAAATCGCAAACAGACCGCCTGGGTCTGGCTTGCCGACTCGGGTGGTCGCCCCATGCAACTTTGTTTTGCCGCGAAACTCGGCAACCCTTGCACCGCCCTGCCCACACCTGAACTTGGTCCCGCAAATCTCCGTAAAGTCGCGCCGCAACTGGTCAACTGGAAGTCAGGCCCGTTCAACATCGAAGGTCTGCTCTATCTCCCACCAGATTCCGGTTCTGCGAAAGTTCCGCTAATCGTCGACGTTCACGGCGGCCCGTTCGGTGCGTGGGAAGACCGCAACGATCCCTTCGCCGACTTTCTCATCGGCCACGGCTGGGCTGTCCTCCGCCCCAATCCGCGCGGGTCATCGAACTACGGCGTCAAATTTGCCGCAGCCAACAAGAACGACCTCGGCGGAGGGGACTACCAGGATGTGATGGCCGGCGTTGACTATGTCCTCGCCAATTACCCAATCGACTCGACGAAGCTGGCGCTCATGGGCTACAGCTACGGCGGAGAGATGGCCGGCTTCGTGGAAGGCAAGACCGATCGCTTCAAAGCCATCATCAGCGGTGCACCCGTCATCGACCAGTTCAGCGAATACGGCACTGAAGGCGGCTCATGGTACGACCGCTGGTACTTTGGCAAACCGTGGGAGCATATGAACGACGCCTGGCGGCAGAGCCCGCTCGCCGGAGTTGCCCAAGCCAAAACCCCCTTCCTGCTTCTGCAAGGCGAAAGCGATACCACCGATCCGCTTGGCCAGGCGCAGGAAATGTATCGCGCTCTCCGTCAGGAAGGCGTCCCCGTCGAACTCGTCACCTATCCGCGCGAGAACCACGGCCCGCTCGCCATCGGCATGCTAGGCCACCCCTCGCCCGAACCTTGGCACGGCTTCGATGCTCGCCAGCGCATTGTCAATTTCATCACCGCAGCGTTCTCGCCCACACCGCCCCCATCCACTGCGCCCGCTAAACAGTAAACGATGTGAACGCGAGAACCTTCCTGAACAAGGGGTGTAGGTGCCCATCCATGACGCAGTCATGGGTGGGAAAGCACGAATCCCGCGGTTGGCGCATTCTTCCTGACTCGCAATCCATCACAAATCCAGCCGGCGCCGCGTGCTATTCTCCCTGTCGATATGCGAATCCCGCGTTGCACGCTGCCTATTTTTCTGCTCCTCGTCGGCCTCGGAACTTCCAACCTGTCCGCGCAACCAAATGCGGCACCGCACCTCGAGAAACGCGGCTCCGCCACGCAACTCATCGTCGATGGCAAGCCCTTCCTCATCCTCGGCGGCGAACTGCACAACTCCTCTTCGTCCAGCCTCGCTTACATGAAGCCACTTTGGCCGCAACTCGCTGCCATGGGCCTCAACACCGTCGTAACCCCGCTAAGTTGGGAACTCATCGAGCCCGTCGAAGGCAAGTACGATTTCACCCTCGTCGATGGTCTCCTCGCTCAGGCACGTGAAGCCCATGAGCGCGTCGTCTTCCTCTGGCTCGCCTCGTGGAAGAACGGCATGTCGAGCTACCCGCCCGTGTGGGTCAAGCAGGATACAAAGCGCTTCCCACGCGTCGTCGTAAAGGGCAAAGAAATCGAACTCCTCAGCCCCGCTTCCTCCGCGACGCAGCAAGCCGACGCTCAGGCATTTACCGCGTTGATGCAGCACATCCAGCAGGTCGACGCCCAGGATCACACCGTGCTCATGATGCAGGTAGAAAACGAAGTCGGCGTCCTCGGCGACTCCCGCGATCGATCTCCCGCAGCCGATCGCGCCTTCTCATCGCCTGTCCCTGCTGAGCTAACACGCTACCTCAAAATCCATCACGACACGCTCTATCCGCGGCTCCGCGAACTATGGGACGCGAACGGCGGAAAGACCTCCGGCACATGGCCTGAGATTTTCGGCAACTCCAGTCGCGCCGACGAAATCTTCATGGCATGGCACTACGCACGCTTTATTCACGCCGTCACCGCTTCCGGAAAATCCGCTTACAACCTTCCCATGTACGTGAATACCTGGCTCGCCGAAAACGACGCAGAGCCCGGCAGTTTTCCCAGCGGCGGCCCCGAGCCATGGGTCGTCGACGTTTGGCGCGCAGCAGGTACGGCCATCGATTTCTATGCTCCCGATCTCTACGCGCCCGATTTCGTCTACTGGTGCCGCCAGTATCACCGCGACGGCAACCCGCTCTTCATGCCGGAGACGCGCGGCGGCACACCCGGTGCGGCAAACGTCTTTTACGCCGTTGGAGAAGAGGCTGGATTCGGTTTCTCCCCTTTCGCGATCGAAGACGACATGGATCCAAAGCAGGACCTTGCCTCCAGTTATCGCGCCATCGATTCGCTAGCTCCCCTGCTGCTTGAACGCCAGGCCGCCGATGAGGTCCACGGTTTCATCCTCGACAAACAACATCCCACCGCCGACTTCACCCTGAATGGTATTGCCCTACACGTCAGCATCGATGAGATCTTTGGCCATCACGCCGACTACGGTTACGGCCTGATCATGGCCACAGGCCCCGCAGAGTTTCTCGGCGCCGGCAAGGGCTTTCGCGTCTCGGTTGCCGCCTCAGCTGGTGAATCGCGCTTCGGCATCGCCTCTGTCGACGAGGGGACATTCGTTGACGGCAAATGGGTTACCGGCCGCCGCCTGAATGGCGACGAAAACGATCAGGGGAGCAATTGGCGATTCGACGCGCGTAGCGTAAATATCGAGAAGGCAAAGCTTTATCAATACAAGTAGCCCTTCCGAACGTACCGAGCCGCCTGCCAGTGCAAAGCCGCATTTAGCGCTTAGAGGCTCATTTCCTGTATACTGATCAGAGCCTCTCAGGGGCAGGGGAGCCCCTGTTCCGCGAGGGCCATGGGTCTGGGTTACCAAACCCGGTCCAAAACGAGAAGAAAATGCCCAAGTTGAAAACCCATACGGGCGCGAAAAAGCGCTTCAGCAAGACTGGTACCGGCAAAATCAAGCGGCACCAGACCAAGACGCGCCATATCCTTTCGTCCAAATCGCCAAAAGTGAAACGCAAGCTCGGCAAAATGGTGCTTGTCTCCGATGGCGACTACGCGAAGGTAGCGCGCATGATTCCTTACGCCTGAGGAGACACTTGATCCAAAGGGGCCGCTGCATGCAATGCCCCCCGCCGGAAAGAAATGCGTCCTGACCGGCGAGAGATTCAGGCTTGAACGAGCGAGTGAAGAGGTTTAACGCCAGACCCCAAAGTCTTGGCCTCCTGCCTCCAGCCGCGATGACCAACGAACGCAAAATGGAGAACACCAATGCCCCGCGTAAAACGCAGTACCAAGCGGAGTGACCGCCGCAAGAAAATCCTGAAAAGGGCCAGCGGATACTTCCTTACCAAGTCCAAGCTCTACCAGGCAGCCCAGGAAGCCGTCGAACGCGGCCTCAAGTTCGCCTACACCGGCCGCAAACAGAAGAAGCGCCAGTTCCGTTCTCTCTGGATCGTGCGCATCTCCGCCGCCGCCAAGCTCAACGGAACCAGCTACTCGCAGTTCATCAATGGACTGAAGAAGGCCGGCATCGAGCTCGACCGCAAAATCCTTTCCGACATCGCCGTGCATGACGCCGCTGCCTTTACCAAGCTGGTGGAGCAGGCGAAAGCCGCTCTTGCCAGCAGCACAAAAGCCGCCTAAAGCCCGAGCTGCACTAGAGACTCATCAACGGCCCGGAGCTTAGCTTCGGGTCGTTTTCCTTTTCACGAATGCAACGGACCAATTAACGATCTTGCTTGTATCAGGGCATGACATCAAAGCTGCGGAAAAAACTCCTTCGAACTCGAGTCTTGTATCAGGGCATGAATTTTACCGCTTGGTGAAAAACGCAACGAACTCGAGTCTTTTATCAGGGCATGACTCACCGCTTGGTGAAAAACTCAGTGAACTCGCTGTTTTGTAACAAGGGCATGGCTTCAGCCAGGCCGCAAATGCACAAAATGGGTGTTGGCTTTAGCCCCTGAGGGATGCTGTCTTGGCCCATATGGACTCTTTAACAAACTGTTTCAGTCAATCCGAAAAATGGCCAGAATTGATGAAGGCTTCAGCCCTGAGGACATTGACTATGCAACTCTCAGAGTCTTTCCTTTGCCTGTTCCTTTGCGGTGCGCGTAAATCTGTCTTCTCTGCAGTCATTTATCCTTTGGACTAAGCAATGACGAACGAAAACATACCTGATCTATCAGCATTCGACGATCAATCACTCGATCAAGCTTTCGCCGCACTCGCCAGACAGGCCACCGACGAAGCAGCCGCGATCGCTGGCAACGACGATCTTGAAAGCTTCCGCCTCCGCTGGGTCGGCCGCAAACAGGGCCGGCTCAACGACGTCTCCGCCCGCTGGCTGAAGGCCGCGCCCCCCGCTGCGAAGAAGGCCGTAGGCGAGCGATTCAAAACCCTCAAGGAACTCGTCGAAGGTCTAATCGACCAGGCATCCGGTTCCGGTCCCAGCGACGCCGCTCTCGCCGCCGAAGCCATCGACATCACGCTACCCGGATCACGCCGCCTCACCGGTGCAGAGCACCCCATTACGCGCACGATGAACGAAATTGTCTCGGTCTTCGCGGCTCTCGGATACTCGGTCGGCGTCGGCCCGGAAGTCGAGACCGACTTCTACAACTTCGAGTCGATGAACTTCCCGCCCGGCCATCCCGCACGCGATACGCAGGACACGCTCGTGATCGCGAATCAGGAACGCCGCTCCCAGCGCGATCGCTTGCTTTTACGCACGCATACCTCTCCCGTGCAGATGCGCACCATGGAGCAGCAGCCGCCGCCCATTCGCATCGTCATTCCCGGCAAAGTACACCGGAATGAAGCGCAGGATGCCACGCACTCAGCCATCTTCCATCAGGTAGAGGGCCTCTGCGTCGACACCAGCATCACCTTCAGTGATCTAAAGGGCACACTCGATCACGCCATGAAAGCGCTCTTCGGATCGTCCGTCAAAACGCGCTTCTTCCCATCGTTCTTCCCCTTTACGGAACCCTCAGCAGATGTGCAGATAAGCTGCATTTTCTGCGGCGGCAAGGGTTGCCGCAAATGCAAGCACTCCGGCTGGATTGAACTGCTCGGTTGCGGCATGGTCGACCCCGCAGTCTTCGCCTTCGCCGCCGAGAAGCAGCCTGCCTATGATCCGAAAAAGATCAGCGGCTTCGCCTTCGGCATGGGCGTCGAGCGCATCGCCATGATGAAGTACGGCATCAGCGACATCGGCCAGTTCTACGCCGGGGATATGCGGTTTCTGAGTCAATTTGCGTAATAAGCGGAGTTAGCGGTGTTCGTCCCGCTTTTCGCGGTTAGCGGAGTTAAGAAATGGCAAGAGCAAGATCTTATCGAGATTTAATCGTTTGGCAAAAGTCCATGAAGCTGGCCCGAGAAGCGTATCAACTCAGCAATGGTCTGCCGAGTAAGGAAGCATTCGGACTGGTGAGCCAGCTGAGACGTGCTGCAGTTTCTGTTCCGAGCAACATTGCTGAAGGCCACGGCAGGCTAACCGACTTGCAGTTCCGCCATTTTCTCGGAAACGCAAGAGGATCGCTCTACGAATTGCAGACACAGATCGAGTTGGCTCGAGATCTGGGTTTTCTCGACGCCGAAAGGGTCACGAAATTTTTGGAACAAGGCGCGGAAGTGGCGCGCTTGATCAATGGGCTTATCACTTCCATGCGAGAGGTTAAGCCGCCGCCTTCAGGATCATTAACTCCGCTAACTGCGCGAAGCGCAGCTAACCCCGCTAGCTCCGCCAAAAAGGTGCTTCACTAATGAAAATTCTGACAAAGTGGTTGAGAGCCTACCTGCCGGACCTCCCCGTCTCCGACACCCAGCTTGCCGAAGACCTGACCTTGCGCGGCATCGCCGTCGAAGGCATCTTCGACCTCGGAGCGGGCAACGGCTCCCTGTACGAGATGGACATCACCACGAACCGCGTCGATGCAATGAACCACTACGGCATCGCGCGCGAAGCGGCAACCATCTACGGCGTGGCTCTTAAACCCCTCGAAACAACACTCCCTGCAGCCAGTCCAGCCCCCACTCCCTTCTCCGTCAAGATCGAAGCCGAAGACGCCTGTGGCCGCTTCACCGCCCGCGTTCTCCGCGACATCACCATCGGCAATTCGCGCGACTGGTTCCCCGGCGCCGAAGTCTCCACCTATTTCAGCCTCCTCGAGCAGAAGCAAATCTCCAACGCCGTTGATGCCACCAACTTCGCGTGGCTAGCCATGGGCCAGCCCACTCACGCCTTCGACCTCGACAAAATCGAAGGCGGCATCATCGTCCGCCGCGCCCGCAAAGGCGAAAAACTCAAAACCCTCGACGGCGTCGAACGCACGCTAGATCCTGAAGACCTCGTCGTCGCGGACCACGTCAAGCCTCTCGGCCTCGCCGGTGTCATGGGTGGGTGGGACACCATGATCACGCCCGACACCAAGAACGTCCTCGTCGAAGCAGCGTGGTTTGAACCCATGGCGGTCCGCCGCACCGCCCGCCGTCATGGCCTGCATACTGACGCCAGCCATCGCTTCGAGCGCGGAGCCGACTTCAACGCAGGGCCCGTCGCGTCTGCAATCGTCACCCGCATCCTGCTCGCGAACGGCGGCCACATCGAAGGCGAACTCGTCGATGTGCGCGTCCCCGCGTGGGAAGCCCGTACCGCTAATCGCCAGCCCATCACACTCGCGCTGAGCGAGGTCCATCGCCTCCTCGGCACGACAGAAGACAGGGAAGGCATCACCGCGCCCTTCGTCGAATCCACACTCACGGGCCTCGGCTGCTCCCTCACTTCGCCACAGAGTTCGTCCGAAGAGCGAAAGGTGTGGAACACCAACTTGCCCAGTTGGCGTCTTGATCTCGAACGCGAAATCGATCTCATCGAAGAGGTAGCCCGCGTCTACGGCTACAACCGGTTCGCCAACACTCTCCCCACGTTCAGCGAAGGCGTTCACGCGTTGCCGTGGGCCGAAGCTGAATCCGAAGTTCGCCGCACGTTACTCGCCGCCGGATTTCACGAAGCCATTGCCAGCACCTTCTGTTCGGCTCAGGAAGCGGCACTCACCGCACCCATGCCGGGCCAGATCGTTCCAATTGGCAATCCACTCAGCGACGAAGCCGGCGTACTCCGTCCCTCATTGGTTCCTGGCACTCTCTCCGCCGTTGCCGGCAATCTTCATCGCGACGTCAGCGAAGTGCGCATCTTCGAACTCGGTACTGTCTTCAGCGGCACCACCGAAAGAGTGGAAGAGCGCCCCGCACTTGCATTCGCCGCCGTTGGAGCGCTTCCGGATCAAAGCGCTCTCCACTCCGGCCGAGCTATCGAATTTCACGATCTCAAAGGCGTCGTCGAACAAATCCTCGCGCGTTTTCAGATGCGCACAGTCTACTTTGATCGCCTTCCGCCTGAGTCCGGACTCGCACCGGCGTGGCTGCACCCCTATCGTTCCGCACGTGTCGTCGCTGAAGGCCTCACCGCTGGGTGGTTCGGCCAGCTGCATCCAATTCAAGCCTCCGCCCGCAAGATCAAGGAACCGGTCCTCGTAGGCGAACTCTATCTCGACCGTCTCTACAAGCTGCCGCTGCGCAAGCCTGCCTCGCGCGACATCTCCCGCTTCCAACCCGTACGCCGCGATTTTTCTCTGGTTTTGGATGAGCGCGATCGCGTGGGAAAAAATAGATCAGGCACTCGCATCCCTGCAAATTCCCGAACTAGTCGAGTGGCGTGCCCGCGAAGTTTTCCGTGACGCTCGCCTCGGTGCGCACGATTATGCACTACTCGTCAGCGCCACCTTCCAGGCCCCCGACCGCACCCTCCGTGAAGAGGAACTTCAATCATTCCAATCGCGAGTGGTCGAAGCTGTCGGTAAAGCCGGTGCACGCCTGCGAACTTGACCCGTGCCGGGGTAGTTTCTTCGCAGTTTCCCTCAGCTTCCGCCGCTCGCTCGTGGAGCTATACTTCCCGAATAGAGCGCATTTGCGCGGAGGTTATTTCTCATGTCGCCATCATCCCTGGAATCCCAGATCGCGGAACATCCCGGCACCGACCAGTCTGAATTGCACGACCACGAATCATCCGCAAACCTCGCTCTCAGCAGCAGCGATTTTTCCGCTCTGGAAGAACGAGTTGCCCGTACCGTCCAACTGGTCAAGAGCGAACGCCAGGCTCGTGCCGCCGCCGAGCAGCGTGCGGAATCTCTTCACTCGCAGCTCAACGAACAGCAAACGGTCGTAAAAAATCTTCAGGAAGAAATCCGCGCCCTGAGCGCGGAGCGCGAACAGGTTCGCCAGCGCGTAGATCGCCTGCTTTCACAATTCGACGCACTTGAAGTGTGAGGTCTTCGATGGCCAAGGAAATTCAGCCCGGCACACCCGGCTACACCACCGTCAGCATCTACGACCAGATGTATCACCTGCGCGGTCAGAACCCCGACCACATCCGCCAACTCGCGGATCTTGTCGACAGCAAGATGAGGGCCGTGGCCGCGCACGGTCGCACCGTCGACTCCCTGCGCGTCGCCGTCCTTGCTGCCCTCAACCTGGCCGACGAGGTCTCGCAAATCTCCGGCGTGGACGCTCATGAAGGCCGTACCCGCGCCGCACACCTTCGCAATATGCTCGACGAAGTCCTCGAAGACGAACGCAAAATCGGCTGAGGTTCAGCTAAGATCCTGTTCGATCAAATCATAGCCATCGCCGCGAATCCGCTAACTCGCTATTCCGCGCAGCGGAAGCTAACCCGCTGCGCTGACCATTTCACCCTTTCATCTCGAGATCGACGCACCAGGGATCCTCGAAGGAACGAATCGACATTCCCCTACCCTGAAACCTGCGGTACACTTGCTCCCATCCACCGGTCCAAAGTCGCTCAGGGGAAGTACGATGTCCGGCAACTCGATTCGTTTTTTAGTTCGACCCAGCCTCCTCGCCCTCGCACTCATTGTCACGGCCGCTACTCTCCGCGCCGTCGACGCCCCCAAATCGGATGCGCCCAAGCCCGGTATGCCCACCGACCCCAAGGCGTTGAAGACCTATCAAAACGCCATCGACTGGCTGAAAATCGGTAAGCGCAGTGAAGCGATTGATTCCTTTCGAAAAGCCGCCAGGCAGGACGCTCATTGCACCGAATGTCTGCGCCAGGCTTATTCGCTGGCCACCAGCATCGGGCAATATAAAGAAGCCGAAGAGATTGCGCGCGAGTGGCTGACCATTGCCTCCACCGATGTTGAACGCGCCGCTACTCACTACCGCATCGCCATCGCGCTGCAGCAGCAGGGAATCAACGACAAGAAAGAAAAGTGCTTCGACGAAAGCTGCGGAGAATTCAAGACCGCGCTGCAGTTAGAACCGAAATTTACCACGATCCATTACGCCATGGGTGTGTCGCTCGCCCACATGCATCAAGACAATGCGGCCCGCGCGGAGTTTTCCAACTTCCTTGCCACCGACACAGTTACACCAGACGTGCACGAACGAGCCCAGCGCTACATCGATCGCGTCGACCTGGCGCGCGCCCGCATGGCGCCCCCGTTCTCCATCACCACCATCGATGGCAAACAGATATCCCTCGATAGCCTCGCCGGCAAGGTCGTGCTCATCGATTTCTGGGCCACCTGGTGCGGCCCTTGTCGCGAAGCCCTGCCGCACATCCGCGAAATCGCTCACCGTTTTCAGGAGCAGCCTCTCGTCGTCATCAGCATCAGTCTCGACAAAGATGAAAGCAAATGGAAAGACTTCGTAGCCAAAAATCAGATGACCTGGTTGCAGTATCGTGACGGTTCATTCACCGGTCCCATCGCCCGGAGTTTCGGAGTCAACGCGATCCCCGCCGCCTTTACCATCGATGCTGACGGCGTTCTTGAAGACCAGCACGTTGGCGACGCCAATATTGAGGGCAAGTTGAAAAAGCTGGTCGCAAGCGCCGCGGAACTCGCTAAACGCAAACCGTCAGTCCCGGCCCTTGAGCCACGCCCCGCCGATAGTCCAGTGGCCGACAAGTCTCCCGCCGGTTTCAACTAACCAGCCTTTCCTCGCGCAATTTTCTACTGCAGATTGCAAATCCACTCATGCGTCCCAATGCGAAACAGTTAGGCGCATGCCGGGGGTTGACGTCTCCATCGAAGCCGTGGTCCTATCTTGGAAGCGCCATCCGGCCCGGTCCGGCTGCTGATTCTCCCGCTCCAGGCAATTCCAGCAGCTTCACCTGCCTGACCCCAGAACGACCCCGGCCTGTACGTCAATACAAGACTGAAACCGCTCGTCGTGTATTCAACGCACGCATCCCCAGGCCCTGACTCTGAGATCGTTGTTCGTCAGCAGGACCAACAAGATCACCGCAAACCATGCGCCCTTGAGGCGCCCCGGCTCGCCAATCCCTACGGTGCGCCGGTTGGAGGTTGATTTGAAAGCAATATTCGCAGCATCTTGCCTATTCACTTTCGCCATTGGCGCCCCGATCTACGCTCAGCAGTCCTATCAATCGCAACAAATACCGTTGCCCCACCTCACTGGCGGCGGCCACACGGTTCTTCCCCATTCGAGCGTCGAACACAAGCAGGACATCGGCATCCACGCACACACTAACTACAAGATCTTTGTTCCCGCAGGCCGTGATCAGAACGGCTTTGCCGAAGGCGACGTTCACGCCAACGGCACCGCCTCCGATACAGCATCTCCCATTCCGGGCTACTACGCTGAAACGCCCGCATCGCTGGGATGCCTCTACGGTCTCGCCCATGCAATCCCCGGCTGCAATCCCGCCACTCTTTCAAATTCAAATAATGCAGGTGGCGGGTCGAGGGCCATCGCCGTCGTCGATGCTTACGATTACCCCACCGCGTTCAACGACCTCAAGGCATACTCCAGTGAGTTTGGTCTGCCCGCGCCCACCTCGTCCACGTTCACTGTGGCCTGGCCCGGCAGCAAACCATCCCCCGATCCCGCCTGCGCGAATGTAGACGGGTGGGACTGCTGGGCGACCGAATCCGCACTGGATATTGAAATGGCCCACGCCGCCTCGCCTCGCGCGCATATCTACCTCGTTGAAGCGGCTTCTAACAGCTTTACAGATCTTTTCGCCGCCATTGCCAAGGCTGTCACTCTGGTGAAAGCCGCCGGTGGCGGTGAGGTCTCCATGAGCTGGGGAGGCAGTGAGTGGAGCGGCGAAACCAGCGAAGACTATCGCTTCAACCAGAGCAAGGTCGTCATGTTTGCTGCCACCGGCGACGTGGAAGGTACCCAATATCCTTCTGTCTCACCCAACGTGGTTGCTGTCGGCGGCACCACGGTCACGCGCAGCCCTTACACCCTCGACTTCGAACAGGAAATCGCGTGGGAGGACGGCGGCGGCGGCGTCAGTCTCTACGAACCTCTGCCCGCTTATCAGAAAAGCCTCGCCGCGGAACTTCCCGGTCGCGGCGTTCCCGATGTGGCCGCCGACTGCCAATCCGCGCACCGGCGTTTGGGTCTACGACAGCTTTGAAAACAACTACGGCGGCGTGCTGCAGCCGTGGAATATCATCGGTGGCACCAGTGTCGCCTCTCCGCTGTGGGCTGGCATCGTCAATCATGGCGGTTCGTTTGCGGCTTCCAGTACTGCCGAACTCACTCTCATCTACAACACCGCGGCCTCAAGTACCTATTCGCGTGACTATCGCGACATCACCTATGGCACCTGCGGCTACTACGACGGATGGTACGCGCAAAAGGGATGGGATCCCTGCACGGGCAACGGAGCATCCACCGGCCAGGCCGGAAAATAGCAACTCGGATTCACCTCAGCCCTTCACATGAATCGAACTCATGTGAAGGGCTTTGCATTGTACGACACTCCATATTTGAAAAGGACTTTCCCGAAGTGACCCTCGTTTCCTAGCACATCAAAGCGGACCCGCACAAGACTTGCAATTCGTCGCCAACATCCATACAGTCAGCAATAGAAACCGGCCTGCAAAGCAGGTGGGTGGTTAACGCTGGTTGAACCAACATTCATTGAACAGGGGCTCTACTCGTACAAACTGGTTCTGTGTGCCGTGTCCGCCAGTCCGGAATGCCTAATGAACCACGGGGAGCTCCGCCGTCTTAGGACGGGTTCACCAGCGCATCACCTACGGCCCAGTGGGCCGGGTTCTACTTAAGTGACGAGCTAATCTCGCCGCCGAAAGTTCTGAATTCATCAGTGGGCGGCAAACACACATCGCCGCTGATCCTCGCCCCACTCCCTCCGCACTCTGAACCAGTATCCTTGGTCCAGTGCATCCCGTCCTCTTCCACATCGGTCCCCTCGTCATACCTTCCTACGGCGCTATTGCAGCGGTGGGGGTCTTGATTGCACTTATGCTCGTGCTTCACACTGCGCGCAAAGTTCAAATCGATCCCAACAAGATATGGAATCTTTCCATCCTCATGCTCTTCACCGCGCTGCTCGGTTCGCGTCTCCTGCTGGTCGTTGCGAACTGGACTGTGTTGCGGCGCCACCCACTTTGGCTGCTGGGTCTCGCGATGATTCATCATCCGCTGCTTGCGGGCCTCGGCACTTTCATTGCGCTCGTCGTTGCCGCCATCTACCTTCGCCGTAATCATCTCCCCTTTCGCGTTGTTGCCGACGCTCTTGCTGCTCCGTTGGCGCTCGGCCTCGGTGTTGAACAAATCGGTGCTCTCCTCGCCGGCTCCGGCTACGGCACCGGTACCCAGGTTCCCTGGGCCGTCATTTACACAGACGCTCTTGCCGAACGATGGAGCGGCGCGCCGTTGGGCATCCCGGTCCACCCGGTCCAGGCTTACGCGGCAATCTGTTTCTTTGCGATTACTGCAAGCCTCCTTCTCTGGCTGCCGCATCGCCGCCAAAACGGAGACCTGGCCGGCCTCTTCCTCATGGGAGCCGGCATAACCCTGTTCATCACCGAATTCTGGCGCGACCCTGTCGGTCGCGGGGCAATGCTCGGCGGAATTCTGAAGGGTCCTCAAACCGTCGCCATCGCTTTCGTGCTCCTTGGCGCATTTATCCTTCTCGAATATCCATCGCAGCAGCTCTCTGTCTCCACCCAAGCCACCCCATCATCGCAACCTTCGCATCCTGAAATAGAAAGGCCATCTCATGGCTGAGCCGCGCAACATTGCCGTGCCGCGCACCATTGCTGTTCCACCCGAAGCTGCGGGCCAGCGCCTCGATCACTTCATCGCCACACAACTTGAGGGCGTCAGTCGTTCGCGCGTGCAATTGCTCCTCGATCAAGGCGACGTCTCAGTCAATGGAGGCCAAGAAAAAGCGTCACTCAAGCTCCGCGGTGGCGAACAAATTATCATCACCGGCGAACCCCACCCGGCGCCCCTCAAAGCCACTGCGCAAGACATCCCACTTGACGTAATCTTCGAAGATAAGCACTTCGCCGTCGTCAACAAGCCTGCCGGCATGATGGTGCACGCAGGCGCCGGCCAAAGTGAAGATGCGCGCAACAGCAATACTCTCGTCAACGCTCTGCTCTTTCGATTCAAAGCACTTTCTGCAACCGGCGGCGACCTTCGCCCCGGCATCGTCCACCGCCTCGACAAAGACACCAGCGGCCTCATCATCGTTGCCAAGAACGACGCCGCCCACGCCGCGCTCGCCGAACTCTTTTCCACGCGTCAAATCAGCAAGACCTATATCGCACTGGTGCACGGCTCCGTCGAGCGAAAGAAGGGAACGATCAATGCCCCCGTCAGTCGTGACCCCGTTCGCCGCACCCGTATGACCACGCGTCCCGCTGACAACGCCCGCTCCGCGGTCTCTCATTACGAAGTAGTGCGTCGCCTCGACACCCGATTCGGCAAGTTCACCTTGGTGCGCGTACGCATTGAAACCGGCCGTACTCATCAGATTCGCGTTCACATGGCCTCCATCGGTCACCCCGTTGTCGGGGATACACTCTATGGCGCCTCGTCTCAACTTACCGATCAGGTCGCCGCACAAGCCGCTCCCTCACGCTCCGCGCGTCGTAACGCCGAACCGCAACGCCTCAAGCTCGACCGCAACTTCCTGCATGCCGCGCAACTCGTATTTGCACACCCCATCACCGCCAAACCACTCGAGTTGGAGGCTCTTCTCCCCGCCGAACTTGAAACATTCCTTGCCAGCCTCGAACAAGGTCGAACAGACTCCGTCAACACCTCCGTAACGTGAACACTGCCAGATCATCGTGCGCCATTGATAAGATAGGAAGTGATATGAGCACAAGATTTTCAGGCTTGGTTCTCGCCGCGGCGGTGTGTGTTTCCACATTGCAGGCGCAGCAGCCCGCGCAGACCCCACCGTCACAACCCGCAACAGCACCTGCGAGTCAAACCCCTGCCGGGCAGCAACCCGCCGCTGGCGCGCAGGACCAGGACATCGGCCCAACCATCCGGCTCGGCGTCAACGAAGTCAATCTCATCTTCACCGTCACTGACAAGAAGGGTCATTACATTCCCAACCTTCAGCAGAGCGACTTCGCGCTGCTTGACGACCAGAAAGCGCCCGCCAAGATCACCTCGTTCCGACAGCAGATTAACCTGCCCTTACGCGTTGGCATCGTGATCGACGCCAGCACCTCCATTCGCTCGCGCTTTCAGTTTGAACAGCAGTCTGCTTCGGAATTCTTACTGCAAATACTCAAGGCCAAAAGCGACCGCGCCTTCATCATGGGATTCGATGTCACCCCGACCGTAACCGCTGATTGGTCTAACAACGTCGATGCCCTCGAATCCGGGATCAATCGCCTGCGTCCCGGCGGCGGCACCGCCATGTTCGATGCCGTCTACACCGCCTGTCGCGACAAACTGCTGAGCGAGCGTGGGCCTGATCCCGTCCGCAAGGCGATGGTCCTTATCTCCGACGGCGACGACAACCAGAGTCGCGTGCACCTCGACGAAGCCATCAAGATGTGTCAGCGCGCCGAAACCATCGTCTATGCCATCAGCACCAACTGGACCCCCAGCCGCGGCAAGGGTGATCAGGTCCTTACCCAGCTGGCAAGCGATACCGGCGGACAGGTCTTCTTCCCGCCTTCGGTTGAAGAAATGTCCAACAGCTTTAAAAACATCGAAGAAGAATTACGCAGCCAGTATGCGCTGACCTACACCCCTGCGGACTTCAAGACCAACGGCGCTTTCCGCCCCATTTATCTTTACTGCAACGACCGCCGCTACATAGCCCGCGCGAAAAAAGGCTACTTCGCCCCAAAAGAGTAGAGCAGAATTTTTGGGTTCCGTCGGTGTATCAGGGCACGACTTTTACAGCTTGGTGAAAACCCCAGCGAACTCGCTGTGTTGTAACAAGGGCATGGCTTCAGCCAGGCAAATGCAACAAAATGAGTGTTGGGCTTCAGCCCCTGAGGGATTGATCTTTGACGGATTTCTTCTTCACGCTTGTCCCGATTCAGATCTCCTCGCATAAACATCTCCCCATTTGGCTTTTCCAAGGCTTTTAGTCCAAGTCCATCGCGCTTCGTCTCTTCAATCTGCGATGAAATGAAGTGGGAGACATTCGGTGATTCGCCAGGCCATCTCATGCGACATCTGCGGGACAGAAATGCTCAACGCCAATCATTGGTTTGTAGCCTACGATCATGGCCCGGAGTTGCGCATCAGTGCGTGGAGCGCGCACAACCGCGTCAAAGCGTCCGCCCGCCATCTATGCGGACACAAGTGCCTCCACAAACTCGTCGATGATTTTATGGCAAGGACGCTCAACACCCGTGCACCCTCATCCGCAGAGGCAGGCACTAAGCCCGCTCTCAATCGCGACGTGCCTTCTGCGGACACCAGTCTCATCCGGACCGCCCCGCATCGCATCCAGGCCCTCTCTCATGTTGAGGAACTTGAGCCGAGAACTCAGCTCATCAAGCCGTCTGAGACCTTCGCATCGCGGGCAGCGTCAGGATCCACCCTCCGCGCCGAAGCCTGGAAACGCGAACGCCAGCGCCAAGCCGATCAGTCCGCCGAATCCCACCGCTCCATCGCCTGAAAGACGGCTAACTTGCTAACTCGCTAATTCCTGCGCAACAGGAAGCTAACTCGCTGCTTTTAATCCCTAATCGCTAATCCCTAATCCTCGTCTTTTTCCAGCAGCTTCAACAGCCCCGCCTCATCCAGTACCGGCACCTTCAACTCCTGGGCCTTGTCCAGCTTCGTTCCCGCCTCTTCGCCGGCAATCACGTATGCGGTCTTCCTGCTTACCGATCCAGAAACCTTGCCTCCCGCGTCTTCAATTCTTGCCTTTGCTTCCTCGCGCGAAAGGTTGGGCAATGTACCGGTCAGCACCAGCGTCATGCCAGCCAGTTGCGTCGTGCGCTGCTTCTTCTCCGCTGTCATCTTCACGCCCGCGCGCTTCAAGTGTTCGATCAGTTCCCGATTCGCCGGCCGCGCAAAGAAATCCATAATGGCCCGGGAAATACGCGGCCCAACTTCCTCGGCGCGCTCCAGTTCCTCCGCACTGGCATTCATAAGGTCGTCTATCGATCCAAACTCCTGCGCTAGCACCTCTGCCGTCCGCTCACCCACGAAGCGAATGCTCATCCCCATCAAAACCCGCGCCAAACCCGCGTGCTTCGAATTCTCAATCTGTTTCAGGAGCTTCTTGATCTCCACCGGCCCGAAAACCCGTTGCTCCTTCTTTACTCCGTTGCGTTCAACTTCCTGAGTCAGAGCAGCCAGCTTCTCTTCGTTCAGCGCGTACAGGTCGGCAACGCTCTTAACCGCGCCCTGTGTAGTCAATGCGTACACTGACGCCTCGCCCAGTCCTTCGATGTTCATCACTCCGCGGCTGCCCCAGTTCTCCACTGCACCTTGCAACAGTGCTGGACAATCAACGTTCACGCAGCGATAGTCCGCCTCTCCCTCTTCGCGTACCGCAGCGCTTCCGCAAACGGGGCAGTGCGTCGGATAAACAAACGTCTTCCCCCCGCGCGGGTGCTCGGCATCTTCCACGATCTCCGCCACCTTGGGAATCACATCGCCGCCGCGCTCGACCTTGACCCAGTCGCCGATCTTCAATCCCATGCGCTCGATCCAGTCAGCATTGTGCAGCGTGGCGCGGCTAACATTTGCGCCGCCCACAAATACTGTGTTCAGCATCGCTGTCGGCGTGAGCTTGCCGCTGCGTCCGACGCTGATCAGGATGTCGTACATCTGCGTAATAGCCTGCTCAGCCGAAAATTTGTAGGCCAGCGCCCATCGTGGCGCGCGTCCCGTATACCCCAGCCGCAGCCGCGTTGCCTGCGCATTCACTTTGAACACCACGCCATCGATGTCGTAGCCCAGGGTGGCCCTGCGCTTACCGGCCGACTCGATGTACTGCATCATTTCTTCGACGGTATGCATCCGCCCACGATGTGGATTGACGCGAAAACCCAGCGCCGTCAGGGCATCCAGCGTTTGCTCCTGCCCCATCGCCACGTACTCGCCCTGTGTCAGCAAAAAATAGGCATAAACATCCAGCCGTCGCTGCGCCACCACGCTCGGCTCTTTCGTGCGCAAGGTACCCGCTGCAGCATTGCGCGGATTGACCGCCGGCGGCAATCCCTCCGCCTCACGGTCCTTGTTCATCTTTTCGAAGGCCTTCAGCGGCATCACCGTCTCGCCGCGCACCTCAAATTCCTGTGGCAGCCCCGCTTCTTTCAGCCGCTCTGCGGAAATAATCAACGGCACGCTGCGAATCGTGCGCACGCTCGTGGTCACGTCTTCGCCAATCTGTCCATCGCCACGCGTCAATCCGCGCGCCAGCCGCGCTCCCCCATTGGTGGTCGCTTCATAATGCAATGCCAGGCTAAGTCCATCGAGCTTCAGTTCGGCGGTGTACTCCACAGGCAAACTTCCCGCCAGTTCGCGCACGCGCCGATCCCAATCGCGCAGTTCCTCTTCGCTGTAGGCATTGTCCAGGCTCAGCATCGGCCGCGAGTGCCGCACCTTCTGGAACCCCTCTGCCGGCTTCCCGCCCACGCGCTGCGACGGAGAATCCGGCGTCAACAACTCTGGATTTTCTGTCTCCAGCTTCTTCAACTCATGCATCAGCGCGTCATATTCCTGATCGCTGATTACCGGTGCATCCATCACGTAATAGAGGTGCTCGTGCCGTTGTAGTTCCGTGCGCAACTCCTCGATGCGCCTCTCCACCTGTGCTTTGCTCATTTCACCCATCTGCAGGATTATAGGATGCCGCCTCCCCTGCGTTCGACGTGGCGAACCGCTAACTTGCTAACTCGCGATTCCCGCGCAGCGGGAAGCTGACTAGCTAAAACGCAACCTCACGTCCCTTGCACTCCGACGAACTCCGCGAACCGCGCGAAAGCGCGGCCTACTCCGCTACCATGGACTCCAAGGCATGGAACCCATCACGCACTTCCTGACCGGTGCCTGCATCGGACGCGCCGGTCTCAATCGCAAAACCGCCTACGCCACGCTGGCCGCTGTCCTCGCTGCCGAAGCCGCCGACCTCGACATTGTCTGGGGATTCGCCGGCCCAGTCGAAGGCCTCAAACATCATCGCGGCATCACCCATACGTTCATCGCCGTGCCCGTCGTTGCCGCCGCGGCCGTCGGAGCAACCTGGCTCTATCACCGCTGGATCGAACGCCGCCGCGCCAAAAAAGCGAGCACCGCAGCGCCCGTCGAACCCGGAGCCCCAACGCGCTCTCAGCCTCAGCCCGTTCGCTGGCGATGGGTCTACCTCGCCGCCTTCATCGCCGCGCTCAGCCACATCCTGCTCGACTGGACGAATAACTATGGAGTCCGCCCCTTCTTTCCCTTCAACCCCCGCTGGTATGCCGGCAGCTTTGTTTTCATCGCCGAACCCGCTCTCTGGTTGCTGCTGACCGCCGCGCTCATCATTCCCGGATTTCTCGGCCTCGCCGATCGCGAGATCAGTTCCAAACGCGTGCCCTTCCGCGGCCGCAACTGGGCAATCTTCGCCCTCGTCGGAATGTTCTTTGTCTGGTGCCTGCGCTATGCCGAGCACGCCCAGGCCGAAGGCCTCATCCTCAACAATCCCATCACCACTGTTCCGGTTGACCGCGTCGCGGCAGAGCCCTACCCCTGGAATCCTTTTCGATGGCACGTAATTGTTGAGACGAATGATTTCTATCAATTCGCCGAGGTCGACACAAAATCCGGAAACATCGACAGCGACCCCCAAACCGATCAGCTCTTCAAGCCGCCCGACACACCCGCCGTCGAAGCCGCCAAGCAGACGCAACTGGGCAAGGTTTATCTCGATTGGGGCAGTTGGGCCGTAGTCCAGGACATCGGCCAGGTGCAGGTCATCGGCATCGATCCCCCGCAGTTACCCGCCGGCCGCACATGGACCACCGTCGAATTCACAGACTTGCGCTTTGGCTACGATTTTCGCGGCAGTGGCAGGTCTCATCCGCCCGCCGGCCTCGGCGGTGCCGTCTACATCATCGACAACCGCGAAGAAGCCGGCCAGGAAATGGGCGGTAAAGAACAAAAATAGCCGCATCGATTTCTTGTACTGATTTCAAATTTCCCCATCAGTGCATGTGATCGCTTTACGAAGTTACAGAATTCTTTGCGGGTTCCTGGCCGGAGACGCCGCTGCACTCGCTGAGTCGATGTGTACACGACATCCTCCTGGAAGGAGGGGTCGAAAATAGCCCAGGATGAAATCCTGGGTGCTCAAGGCAACCAGAATAGCCGTCCCATAGGGTCGGCGCGAGCTAGGCGCTTGAACTTTGAATTCGGTGCCTACAGCCGGGCCGTTGCGAATGATGAGGGTTTTATCCGGACCGATGCTGCTACGCCCGCTTCCGGTTCTTCGCCCGCGCGGTTGCGTGTCCGGCCTTCTTCCCATGTCCGCGACGCGTCGTCACTGCCACCTGCCGCGTTGCCGCCACATTCCTTCTGCCGCGCCGCACCACCGCTGGCCGCAGCGTCACGCCCACGCGCCGTTCAGCCGCAACGGGATTGTCTCCATACGCCGGATCCAGCATCGCAATCACCGAGATCGCCCGCGTGCGATACAACCGCGCCCACTGGCTTTCGATCAGCGACTTCTGCACGCCCGTCCAATACTCCGCAGTCTGATCAAACACTACCGGCGTCGTGTCCGTCGGCACCGCTAGCTCAACCGCCGCTGTCCGTGGTCCAGCTCCTGGGTTTATCAGCGCGAGAAACTGGCTGAACTCCTCCAGATTCACGCCCATCTGGTACACAAGCTGTGTCAGCGCCATTTGCTGCGACGCCGTTAGCTGATCGAAGTTCCGGCAATATGCGCGAGCATTGTAGATTGCCTGAATCGTTCCCACCCGCACCAGTTGCATGGCCTCATCGTCAGAGATCTGCGCGGGCAAAGTCTTGATCTGCCGCCGCCACATCTTTTTGCTCCACGCGCTCTGACGCTCATGGAATTCGTTTAACATCGCATCCAACCGCGCCGCATCGAATCCCGCTGCCTGCCACAACTCAGCCGATGAAGGCTCCAAAAACGGATGCGGATTCAACGGATCAAGCTGCGAATGTGCACGCTCCGGCAAATCCAGGCTGAACCCCGCCCCAATCAACGGCTGACCGGTCTTCGGATCGGGATACGCTGCCAGCACCCAGCCCTCATGCCGGTGATCGCGCAGAAGATCCAGCAATTCGTTCAGGTCAAACTTCACATCCGAATCCCTGAACCCCTCAAGCATCCGCACCGCCGCACCCGGCGTAGCCTCCGGGGCCGCCTGCGCAATCGTCGCACTTGGCGTGGGCTCCGATGGAGCAGTCTGCGCCAATGCCGTTATCCCCACGGCAAAGCACAGCGCAGTCACCGCAAATGGTTGCTGAAATCTCATTTCAGAATTACCTGAAATAACAATGCGTTAAATCTCCTCTGCATGCAATGCCGTTGCTGCGCATTTGTGCAAATGGTAATTAGCTTCTTCAACACCGTCGTCACCGCCTTGTTGCTCCGCCCAGCGCCTCAAGCAGGATGAAAACTTTTATTCATCTCCCACTCCTGCCCGGTTGACCACCCGGCCCGCACACCCCAGAATGGATATGACACTCTTTCTCAACCGGTGCAGTCGCCCCGGCATTCCGTTTTCTGAGGTGTACATGCCTGCTTATCTGCTGCTGGTTTTCGCCATTCTCACGCGCGTCATGCCCCACCACGGCTGGTTGAACTTTACCGCCGTCGGCGGCGCACTGCTCTACTTCGGTGCCCGGCGCTCCTGGCGCGAGATGCTCGCCCCCCTGGCCGCTCTCATGGTCACCGACTATTGCCTCACCGTCTTCGCCTACCACTACAGCTTCGTGTGGACCTCCTACGTCACCACTTGGGCCTGGTATTTGGCTGTAATGGCACTGGGACATATTCTCCTTAAGTCGAAGACCACCTGGCTTCGCGCAGGCGCTGCCGCCATCCTCGGGCCGACGTCCTTCTGGCTCATCTCCAACTATGCGGTCTGGGTTATGTCGAGTCACTCGGTCTGGGCTCCGGCTGATATGTACCCGCATACCTTCTCTGGCTTGATCACCTGCTACTCGGCCGCAATTCCGTTCTATCGCAATGACCTGATGGCAACCGCTATCGTTGTGGGCCTTGCCTTCGGGGTACCCGCGCTTGTCCGCAAAATGGGCTTCGAACGCGGTACAAAGGCCCTTGCCGTTCGCTGACCCTCTAGCACCGTAGGGGAGTGTAGGGCTTCAACGCGACGATGCGCAGTCGCCTTCTATTGGGTTTTACCGCTTGCGAAGGATTCGCTGCATTGAAAGGGCACGGCTTCAGCCGTGCCGAAGGATGCACAAAATCATCGTCGGCTTTAGCCGCCGAGGGACATTCTTCGCCGATTCACTGGTTACTAGGCGTTTTTCCGCGCGCTGTTAGCCCCGGAATTGGCCTGTTCCCTTCGTATCGAAAACCAAGCGGTCGTTGACGGTGACGGCGGTCCTACGTATGCAGACCGTATACTTCGCCTTATGAGCGAGGACTCCAAAGTCGACTTTCAGACTTTCAAGGAGATACGCTCCAAGAAGTTTCGCAAATCGCTCGATCAAGCTATTCGCAAGTTCACGCATCGCGGCTGGACCAATGCTGACGCTCAAGTGCGCTCTTGCAAACTGATCCATCCCAGTAACCGTTTGCAACAGCGCGACGGCTCGATGCCAATTGGCGGCTGCGCAGTTACATTCACCTACGCTGTCAACGGAAAAACCTACGACGGGATTGCGATCTCCCCCGACAAGGTTGAAGAGAACGACACGTTTGTAATTCGCTACAACCCCGATCATCCCGAGGAGAACAACTCATTTGAATCCGAATTTAGGTGGATCGACGGCTTCATGTCTTACTACGCAGCATTTCTGTTTCTGGCCTTCCTCGCTCTGGTAGCGGGTGGCCTATATTTGCGGCGCCACTGATCCGTCCATCTTTCCACTCGTTACCCGTCCAGCCGGCTCTCTCCGGTCCGCCGCTTCCGCGCCCACCAGATCGCAAACCCAATCGCTGCCAGCCCCAGCACCGCCAGCAACAGCGTAACTGCATGATGTTGCACCATCCCCAACGCCCCCGGCCCCAGCTTGATTACCAGCCCAGACAGGATCAGCCAACGCACCATCCTGCCCGTAAACACCGCAAGCATGAAGGGCAACACCCGCATCTCAAACACCCCTGCGGCAAACACAAAGGCCTTCCACGGAGTAGGAGGCGGCAAGGCCGAAGGGATAGCCATAGCCAGAAACTCCTGCTTCTCAAACCGCAGCTTCATGCGCTCGTAGTGCGCCCGATTTACCCGCTTCAGGATGAAAAGCTCACCCCCGGCCCGTCCCAGCGCATAAGGCAGCAGTCCGCCGACGGCCGATCCCGCAGCTGCCATGATGCAGTAGGCCCAGAAGTGACCCTGGTCCTTCCACACCCACACCGCGATCAGCGCGTCCATCGGCACCGGGATAGTTGAAGAATCCAGCAGCGCCACAGCCCCCGCGCCCAGAATCCCCCATTTGATGAGAACCGGAAGAATAACCAGCTTCCATTTAAGCCAAATGGCCTGAAAAAAATGCTTCAAAAACGTTCCTTTCCCCTTCCAAAACGTCCATACCCCGGGGACTTCAGCTACAGATCGAAGGGGTGGAGTCAAAACATCAATTGTACGTTCCTGGGTTCTCCGCGCGTCCGTCGGCAGCTTTTCGGACTCCAGGAATTGCAATACGTCTCGCAATTCCTGAAGAAGTAGCTTCCTTGGGTTCTGCTAAAACGCCGAAAATGAGAGAATAGACAAGAAGGAAATCGCAGCTGAGCTGGCCGGGCGGACACTCCCGAGGCAGCCGAAGCCCGCATGCATGCCCACCAGCGAAGCCAAATCCACCGCGCAGGAGCCTCACGAGCCCGCGGAAGCAAGACCGAAGAGGGCCAGCACTGGCCCCCTGAATCTGACCTCCCCTGACCGAGCCTTGAGCGATGAAAGCCGGTATGCGGATGAAGGTCACGATCCGGTCGAGGACGGTTCCGAAAAACCGCGGATCGGTCGCGGCGCAGCAACCTCCCGCTGGGTAGACTACGACACTCACGAGCTGCTGAACATGATCAGCGAGCTCGAAGACGAGCGCCGCTGGGCACGGTTGCGAGAGGGTATCTGGATCGCACTTTTGGTCCATATTCTCCTCATTTCCGCCATCACTTGGATTCCGCGCTACATCTTTCACGTAACACCGGTCATCGATCCTTTCGACGCCATAAAGCAGCGCAAAGATCTGACCTACCTCGATTTACCTCCGGACGTGCTCAAAAAGTTCGCGCCCAAAGTTCAGGTCAAGCCGGTACCGGAGAAGCAGCCGCGCGTCGACAGAAAGACGCTTGAAGCACTCAATAAGCCTGCGCCTCCCGTACCTCAGCCCGAACCGCAACCCACCACGCCCCCTTCCCAGCCGGCCTTGACTTCTCCTGTTCCCAAAGTCGAACCTGCTCCCCAGCCCAGCGAGACTCCGCGGCCGCAGGCAGTCCCCGCAAGGCCCAGCTTTGCCATGGGCTCGACTAACCCGGCAGATCAGTTGCGCGACGCTATGCGCGGCGCGCGCAGCGGACCAGGCGCAACCGGCAACGCTGGAGGTGCCGGCGCATTGCCGCTGCATCCCGGCGCGGGTACCGGTGGCGTTCAGGTCCTCAGCGATACCCAGGGGGTGGACTTCAGTTCCTGGCTTCTTCGCTGGCACCGCGAAACCGAGCGTACCTGGGACCCCCTTATTCCGGACGAAGTGAACCCGCCCATCCTCAAGAAGGGTGCCGTGGTCATCCGTTTCAAAGTACTGCCTAATGGCCGCTTGATGGAGGGCAGCATGGTCCTCGAAGGCCGCTCAGGAGACACCGGGCTCGACCGGGCTGCATGGGGCGCTCTTACCGGCTCAAACTACCCCACACTTCCCAAGGACTTCCATGGGCCCTACCTGGAATTACGGGCCATTTTCCTCTACAACATGGAACCGCCTCGCTAGCGGGGCGGATGTTATTGCCTCTGAGCTAAAAAAGCGGAGCCATCCTCAAGATTTTGTTCTGCTTTGGGCCTTCTATGTTCCAAAAAGCTGCATCTAACCTGCGTATAGGTGCCCCAAGCGATGACTCCCCGTGCCCCCCGAGAAACCCTGGAATCCTTACGTGTGACTCTTCATAAGCTCGAGCAAACCACTGACTCGGCATCGGACGGGCAAGATGTTGCTGAGTTGAAGCAGATTCTTCTTAATCGCATCGCTGAGCTTGAAACGCTGAATGCATTAAATCCGGCAGACTCCGAACCGGCTGCCGCCCCATCCGCTCCCTCCGATCTGCCGGCATTGGCGGCCGTCACCGAGGAAGAGCCGGGCAAGGATGGGATCGCAACGCTCTCATTGGAGAAGCTAGACTAAGCGCGATTCCTGGCTGCGATTCGCAAGCGTGGAAATTGCTGTCCTTGTAGTCTTCGCGGTCGTGTGTCCGGTCGACTCTACGCCGTAGCGTCCATCGTTGGCTCGTTCGCGCCGATTTCCGCATCGCGAGGCGGATCAACTGGCCTGGATCCATGCTGCAGTTCGATCCCGTCCTGCATCAGCAGCGCCTCGTACACGGGAACAGGACGCCAATGCCGCGCCAGAACAAACGCCGTCATATTCGCAATCATCAGCGGCACCACCAGCCCATATCCGCCCGTCATCTCGAAGATGATCAGAATTGATGTCATCGGCGCGCGCACAATACCGGCGAACACAGCGCCCATGCCCACCACCGCAAAGGCGCCGATGGCGTCCGCCGGGTGGTGAAAGACGGTCACGTCGATATACCCGACCGCCCCGCCCAGCATCGCACCCATGAACAGCGAAGGCGCAAAGATTCCGCCCGAGCCTCCGCTCGAATAGGAACAGACCGTGGCGGCCAGTTTCAGCACGCAAAACGTCACCATGACCAGAACAGGCATGGTGCCCGTGAGAGCAAGCTCCAGCGTCTTGTATGGGTCTCCGGCAATGCCGTTGAGATGAAACCAGTAAAGCGCAAGCACCGCCAGCGCCCCCGTGGCCAGTCCGCCGATCGCCGGATGAATCCACCTCGGAACAGCGCTCCATCGTTTGAAAGCTGCGCGCAGCCCGAGCAACGAATCAGTAAACGTAATGGAGACGACTGCGGCCAGAATACCGAGCAGTGCATACCAGATCAGCGACGATGCGGCCCAGATCAGCGAAGACTGGCCGCCCATCGTATACGTGCGAGGCATGTGAAAGATGGGGTTCGATCCAAGGATCGAGTGCTCCACAACTGCGGCCAACGCCGCGGCTACAATCACGCCGGAAAGCATGGTCTGATCCAGATCGCCAATCAGTTCTTCGAGCGTGAATGTAATGGCGGCAATAGGCGCGTTAAATGCTGCGGCAATTCCGGCCGCCATCCCCACCGACGCCATGCGGCGGCAGTTCTGCGGGCTCAGCCGTGCCGCCCGCGCCATCAGGCTGCTGACTCCCGCGCAGATCTGAACTGTAGGTCCTTCAAGGCCCAGCGAGGCCCCGGAGCCGATCTGGAAGGCGCAAAGCACAAATTTGCCGATGGTCTCGCGCAACGACACCAGCCCGGAGCGCAGAGCAAACGCGACTTTGACCTGCGGGATGCCGGATCCAGCCGCCGCAGGAGCCCAGTACGTGAGCCCGAGTCCAACAATCAAGCCGCCCACACCCGGGGTCAGGATTGTCAGAATGATCCACCAGTATCCCGACGCATGGTTTGCCTGATTGATGAGCAGCGCCTCAAGCCACCCAATCGATAGATGAAACGCAACCGCCGCCAGTCCACACAGGCCGCCCGCGAGAATGGTCACAGCCAGCAAACGCTGGCGCTCGTCCGCCATGCGTCGCGTAATCCACGCCAGGGCGCGCGAAAACAGACCTCGCAACCAGCTTGATTCGATCAATTCTCTGGGGACCTCACGAAGATGAGCAGCACTAGTCAGTATAGAAGCCGATGCGACGCTCGGAGTTACCGGATTTCGCTCAGGCTCCATGCATGCGAAAAACTCGCGATTGCTTTGAAGGAGTACGGCTTAACAGCTTAGTGAAAGACTCAACGAACTCGTTGTTTTGTAACAAGGGCATGGCTTCAGCCAGGCCGAAAATGCAACAAGATGAGTATGGGGCTTTAGCTCCTGAACGATGCTGGCTTGGTCCATACGGACTTTGACTTTTTCACCAAGCTGTTAAGCCGCGCCGTAAGAGGACGGCATCGTCGGCTTTAGCCGCTGAGGGACGATCTTTCGACGATTCGCCTGTCCCCCACCATTTCTCAAGCCATCCGAAGCAACATTTCTAGGGCTTAGGTTCGGTCTGCTGCATGAACTCCGCCAGGTAGTCCTTCCAGACAGCCGCCGAAGTGTGCGTGCCGTGCCCCCGCGTTGCGTCTGAAATCGGGATAAGAATGAACCGCGCATGCGGCATCCGCTTCACCATCTTCTCCGCAATGCCCAACTCCGGTGGATTGATGTAGTCATCGGCAGAATTGATCCAAAGCACCGGATCGGTGATGGTCTCAAGGCGCGGGCTGGGATCGTAATTGCGGCTCGCGTTGAGGTAGTAGATCATGTCATTTGCATCCGGTGCGGGCCGAGCCCAGAACCGATCGACATATTGCTCCGCCGCCTCGCGCGTCGGCGCCTGCTTCTGCATCACGAGGGGAGCGGAACCCATCACCAGAACCAGCGTATCGGCAAGCCTCAGTCCCTCTGTAGGCTCGGTAGTATAGTCCCCGTTCTTCCACGCCGGGTCGAGCTTGATCCCCTGGATGCTCATGTAGCGCATCATGCGGTTGCGCCCCGCAATCTGCACCGGCAGGCACGCAAACGGCGCCAGCGCATCCGCAAAGCCGGGATATGTCTCTCCCCACACAAACGTCTGCATGCAGCCCATCGATGTTCCCAGAATCAGCCGCAGATGATCGACCTTCATCTGATCGAGCATCATCTTCTGGCTGCGCACCATGTCGTCGTAGTCGTAAGCAGGGAAGTGCATGCGCATGCCGTCGGAGGGCTTCGAACTCTGTCCGTGCCCGATATCATCCGGCAGAATAATGAAGTATTTCTGGATATCGAGAATCCCGCCCGGCACAAACAAAACATCCGAGAAAACCGGGTTCAGCAGCGAGTGCGCATTGCCTCCTGTTCCGTGCAGCAGCAATACGGCATTGTCGACGTGCCCGGCCGCGTTGCGGTGCGGCGTCCCCAGCGTCAGGTAGTGCAGCTTGAGTTCCGGCAAAGTCTCGCCCGTGCCGAAGCGGAAGTTAGGCAGGCTGATGTTGCCATCTTGTGTGGGCCACTTATTGCTGGGAGTGGAACTCGCAGCCGATGTTGGCGCGGGCTGGCCGTAGGCGGTGGCCGCAGCGCATAGAACTCCGAGCAGGAGAAGGTGGGCTCCTCGCATAAACATTAGAAACTCCTGTCAGGGGAAGATTTGTCCACAGGGCACCATTCTATCTCGCGCTTTCGTGACAATAGACGCCCCGGCACTATGCTTTCCCGATGACATCCCCCAGGAGTGGTCCGATTGTTCCCGACTCGGACGGATAGACGTTTCGCCTTGACATCGTCTCGCGATAAAATCATTGCGTTAGCCATGTTCAACCGCGCCGCAGCCCGCATCTCCTCCACGCCTCTGCTCAAGCGCTTCCGCCGCGGGCGTCCCGATCGTGGACGCACCTCCTCCCTCTGAGTAATCTATTCCCGTCGCTTTATTTGCCCCGGCGCCGCTCTCAACGCGCGGCCGACATTTTCTTGGCGCGTCTCCGCCATCATGCTTCCAACCTCATCCGCCTGTGAGCGGATAGAAAGGTCCCCTCAATGAGTACGGAAATCAAGAACAGCTTCAATAGCCGTGCCACCCTGAAATCAGGCTCCAAGTCATATACGATCTTCCGCCTGCCTGCGCTAAGCGCGCGCGGATTCGATCTGGGCCGTCTACCCTTCAGCTTGAAAATTCTTCTCGAGAACCTGCTGCGCCGCGAAGACGGCGTCAACGTGACCGCCGACGACATCGAGTTCCTTGCCAAGTGGGATGCCAAGGCCGAACCCAGCCGCGAAATCGCCTACATGCCCGCACGTGTGTTGATGCAGGACTTCACTGGCGTCCCCGCCATCGTCGACCTCGGCGCGATGCGCGACGCCATCAAGACCCTCGGCGGCGATCCGGAGCGCGTCAATCCGCTGGTCCCCGCTGAGCTCGTCATCGATCACTCCGTACAGGTCGATGAATTCGGAACCCCGCAGGCGTACGAAGCCAATTCGCTGCTCGAGTTTCAGCGCAACCGCGAGCGCTACGCATTCCTTAAGTGGGGCCAGACCGCATTCCGCAACTTCAGCGCGGTGCCCCCGGGCATGGGCATCTGCCATCAGGTCAATCTCGAATACCTCGCCCGCGTCGTCTTCACCACGGACGTGAACGGAGATCTGCAAGCGTATCCCGACACGCTGGTCGGTACGGACTCGCACACCACCATGATCAACGGACTCGGCGTCCTTGGCTGGGGCGTCGGCGGCATTGAGGCCGAGGCCGCCATGCTCGGCCAGGCCGTCAGCATGCTCGTGCCTCAGGTTGTCGGCTACAAGCTGACCGGCAAGTTGCGCGAAGGCGCCACTGCCACCGACCTCGTTCTCACCGTGACGCAGGCTCTCCGCAAGCTGGGAGTCGTCGGCAAGTTCGTTGAGTTCTACGGGCCCGGAATCGCCGCGTTGCCGCTCGCTGATCGCGCCACCATCAGCAACATGGCCCCCGAGTACGGTGCCACCTGCGGCATCTTCCCCGTCGATGCGGAAACGCTGCGCTATCTCAAGCTCACCGGCCGTAGCGACGAGCAGATCGCCCTTGTCGAGGCCTACTACAAGGAACAAGACCTCTTCCATACTGAAAGTTCGCCCGAAGCCGAATACACCCAGACACTCGAGCTCGATCTAGCCGCAGTCGAGCCGAGCGTGGCCGGACCGAAGCGCCCGCAGGATCGCGTGCTCCTGAAGGACGCAGCCGAAAGCTTCGCGAAGCAATTGCCAACGCTGCTCTCGCCGACCGCAAAGCCTCTCGGCACGCGCACTGCATCTATGTGGGAGCCGACTGCAATTACCGACATCGCTCTGGCTGTCGGCGTAGAAGACAACGAAGGCCCGGCTACTTCATCGGCCAACACAAAGGCCGCTGCGCTAGACAAAACCTTCAAGACAGGTCCGATTACCACCACCGTTAAAGAGCGCTTCAATATCGATCCCGACAAGTATCTCGATCACGGTTCCGTCGTCATCGCAGCCATCACCAGCTGCACCAACACGTCCAATCCATCCGTGATGATGGCCGCCGGAATCCTCGCCAAGAAAGCCGTCGAGAAAGGCCTGACCGTTCCACCGTGGGTCAAGACGTCGCTGGCCCCCGGCTCCCGCGTTGTCACTGACTACTATGAAAAATCCGGCCTGCTGCCTTACCTCGAAAAGCTGCGCTTCAACGTCGTCGGCTACGGATGTACGACCTGCATCGGCAACTCCGGCCCGCTGCCCGCCGATGTTTCGAAATCCATCGATGAGCACGGCCTCGTCGCCGTCAGCGTGCTCAGCGGCAATCGCAATTTCGAAGGTCGCGTAAATGTAGATGTGCGCGCAAACTACCTGATGAGCCCGCCGTTGGTAGTTGCATACGCACTCGCCGGCCGTATCGGCCACAACTTCGATACCGAGCCTCTCGGAAAAGACAAGGCTGGACAGCCGGTCTATCTCAAAGACATCTGGCCATCGCAGCAGGAGGTCGCCGCAGCGATTGAAAAGGGAGTCAGCAGCGCGGGCTTCCGCAAGGAATACGCGACGGTGAGCGATGGCGACGCAAGCTGGCAGGGCCTCAGCTTTCCCACCGGCGATGTCTACAAGTGGGAGCCCGACTCGACCTACATTCGCCAGGCGCCCTACTTCGACGGTATGAAGAAACAGCCGAACGCCGTCACTGACATCCTTGGCGCACGCGTGCTCGCAGTGCTCGGCGATTCCGTGACAACGGATCACATCTCGCCCGCTGGATCCATCAAGGCCAACGGCCCGGCAGGGAAGTATCTCGCCGAACATGGCGTCAAGCCCGCCGATTTCAACTCCTATGGATCGCGCCGCGGTAATCACGAAGTCATGGTGCGCGGAACGTTCGCCAACGTGCGCCTGCGCAACAAACTCGCGCCAGGAACCGAAGGCGGCGTCACCCGTCTCCTCCCCGAAGGTGATCAGATGTCCATCTTCGACGCCAGCGTGAAATATGCAGAGCGTAAAATTCCGCTCGTCATTCTCGCCGGCAAGGAATACGGCTCAGGTTCATCGCGTGACTGGGCGGCCAAGGGACCAAACCTGCTCGGCGTGCGTGCGGTAATCGCCGAGAGCTTCGAACGCATTCACCGTTCAAACCTCGTAGGCATGGGTATCCTGCCTCTGCAATTTGAAGAAGGCCAGAATGTCGAATCGCTCGGCCTCACCGGCGAAGAGGTCTACGACTTCGCCGGGCTTACCAACTCTTCTCAAGTCGAAATTCGCCAATGGCCGCACGCTAAAAGTAAAAGCCAAAGCTGCAGACGGAAGCGTGAAGGAGTTCAATGCCAAGGTACGCATCGACACGCCGCAGGAAATCGAATACTACGAGCACGGCGGAATCCTGCTCTACGTATTGCGCCAACTAGCCACAAAGTAATTCTTCCTCCGCCGCATGGTTGGGTGCCCCGGGTCTCGCTTCTGAGACCTGGGTCTTCTCTCCAACTTCTCAAGCACTAAATCCGCAATAACAAAAATGCCACCCCGAATGGAGTGGCATTTTTGCTGCTTTGATTAAGATTCAATCTACCGGTGTTTCGCTGTGGCCTTCGTGGCTTTTGCAGGACGCCTTGGTTTCGTCACCGGTGCGGGATGCGCCGCCTCAGGTCCGGGTACAACCTCTTCTTCATGCGGAGCAAAGAACCGGACACCCTCCTGGTTGTGCTCGCCCAGAACGTGCAGCCGCAGAAAATTCGTCGAGCCTGACTTGGTGCGCGTTCCCGCGACAATCGCAATCACCTCGCGATTGCGCACATAGCCATGCTGCTCCAGCAGGCTCTCGGCAACATCGACCAGGGCTTCGGTTGAGTTGACCTTCGGACAGCGAACCGGCGTGGTTCCCCACAGCAGGTTCAGGCGATTGATGGTGAGGTCGATCGGGCTAAGCGCAAAAATAGGCGCCGAGGGATGGTACTTCGATAGCTGACGAGCCGTTGCGCCAGACTCAGTGAACAGTGCGATCCCGCGCAGATCGAGATCGTCGGCGGCATGCGCAGTGGCTTCGCAGATCGTCTCGGCAATCGAGAGCCGTGTCAACGAAACGCGCGGTGCATTGAGATGGTCTTCCTTGATGTGGCGCTCCGCTTCGCTGATGATGCGTCCCATCATCGCAACGGTCTCCACCGGATATTTGCCGACCGCGGATTCTCCGGAAAGCATTACCGCATCCGTGCCGTCATAAATTGCATTCGCTACGTCTGAAACCTCGGCGCGCGTCGGCCGCGGATTTTCAATCATCGATTCGAGCATTTGCGTCGCCGTAATCACCGGCTTGAAATATTCCGACGCCCGCCGAATGATGTGCTTCTGAATCGCTGGTACCTTCTCCGGCGGAACTTCAACGCCAAGGTCGCCGCGGGCCACCATGATGCCGTCAGCGGCCTGCAGAATGCTGTCCAGATGCTCGATCGCCTGGGGCTTTTCAAGCTTCGCAATGATCCAGGTCTCTCCGCCATATGCCGAAACGCGATTGCGCACCAGGCGAACATCTTCCGCAGTGCGCACGAAAGACACGGCGATAGCATCAACGCCATTCTTTAGAGCGAACTCGAGGTCCTGCGAATCCTTTTCAGTCAGCGATGGCACGCGCACCGGTATACCCGGCAGGTTGATTCCCTTGTTCTCGCCTAGCATGCCGCCGTTGATGATCTCGCAGACAACATCGGCACCGATAACTTCGTGCACACGGAGTTCGATCAGCCCGTCAGAGAGCAGAATGCGCGAGCCTTGCTCCACGTTTTCCGCAAGTGTCTTGAACGTTGTGCCCACCAGCGATGCCGTGCCTGGAACTTCCCGCGGAGTGATGGTAAGCCGTTGACCCGCCTTGAGAAGAACCGACTGATGATCCTTAAGCTTGGAGGTGCGGATCTTGGGGCCCTGCAGGTCGCCGAGGATGCACAGCGGCTTGTGCTCTTCGCGGCTCACTTTGCGGATCATCTGGATAAGGGCGAGCTTCTCTTCATGGGTGCCGTGAGAAAAATTCAAGCGCACGACGTCAACACCCGCGCGTACAAGATCGCGAAAAACAGGCTCGGTATTGGAAGCGGGACCGAGTGTGGCAACAATTTTTGCGCGGCGCTGGATAGGATTTGAGTTCAGGTTCGTATCAACGAACGGCATTGGTGAGACTCCAAAAGGTTCGATTCTAGGAAATGGGAATGTATGTGTGCGGTCCGCTCCATTATACAAGTCGGCTGTACGCAAAGTACCCCGGTACATCATGCGACCGCAGTGATGCTTTCGTCGGTGCGACCCGTCACTGACGAAAACCGCCGCAATTTGAGGCCTCAGAGGCGATTATTGCGCTCGCGAAACAGAACGCCATTCAACTCCGCCCCGAGCAGCGCGCTGAATGAAGTGATATACAGCCACACCAGCGTCGCGATTCCCGCGCCGAACGAGCCGTAAAAAATCGTGTAGTCAGCGATGCGGGTGACATACCAACCGAAAGCCAGCGTCGCCGGAAACCACACCGCGCTCGCAGCCACCGCGCCCGGCATCACGCGCAGCCAGTGTTCTCCCCGCTTGGTTCCAAAGTGATAAAGCGCGCCCAATACGGCGAGGCTCGTCACCAGCGCCAGCGTCCAACGCGCCATCCGCCACAGAAACAACACCACGTGACGCAATTCATGTCCGGATTTCAACACCATCCAAAGTTCGATGGCGCGACCGAAAACGAGAAGCAGCGTAGCCAGCGCCAGCGGTACCAGAACAATGAAGACGAGGAATAGCGCGCGAAGACGTCGTTCCCAGAACCCCCATTCGCTGCGCGGAAGCCGGTAGGCCCTGCGAAATCCCTCCATCAGCGTCAGCATCAGGCCAAGACCGGCAAAGACGCTCAGCGACAATCCAGAGATCACGAGCCGCGTAGGATGAGAGTTTCGCGCATGCATCGTCGAAAGCATCAGGCGCACCGTGTCTGCGGGAAGAATCTGCGTTGAAACCCAGCGAATCTCGCCCACCATGGTCGGTCCTTCCGGAGCCTTCGCAATCAGCGCGGTCAGAACGATGAATGCGGGAAAGAACATCAACATGCCGGAATAGGCGGCTGCCTTGGCCGTGTTGAGCACGTCGTGTTCGAGGGCCAGAAATACTGACTTCCGAAAATAGCGCAGAGATCGTCGCATCGGTACCATCTCAAAGAGTAGAGCATTGCGGAGCTTCCCGCGAAGTGGAGAGGAAGCCTGGTCCATCGAGAGACAACGACCGGCGTCGGCGATTTCTGACTAGTCCGACTCAAACGGTTTATCATTTTCCGAACATGACCAAGCAGAGTATTTCCGCGGTCCTACATGCAGTCTTTCTCACATTGCTTGCCGGCTTAGCCGTGGCTGTTAGTCCCGCGCAGGATCGTTCGACGCCCAATTCTCAGTTGGCTTCCAGGGATATCGACACCCGGGTTGAAGCGTTGCTCAAACAGATGACGCTCGACGAAAAAATCGGACAGACCGTGCAATATTCGGCCGGATTCGCAACCGGTCCTTCGGCCTCCAACCTTACCTATGACGAATTGGTCGCCAAAGGGCAAGTCGGTTCCATGCTCAACGTGGTCGGCGCCGAGCAGACCAACCACTATCAGCACATTGCGATGGAGAAGTCCCGCCTTCATATCCCCATCCTCTTTGGGCTCGACGTGATCCACGGCCATCACACCACGTTTCCCGTGCCTCTTGCCGTCGCTGCAAGTTGGGACCCCGAGGCCGCCGAGACCGTAGCGCGCGTGGCCGCTGAGGAAGCCCGCGCCGATGGCATCGCGTGGGTCTTCTCGCCGATGGTCGATATCGCCCGCGATCCACGCTGGGGCCGCATCATCGAGTCCAACGGTGAGGATCCCTATCTCAGCTCAGCTTTGGCGCGCGCCTGGGTCAAGGGATATCAGCAGGGCGATCTGTCCAAGCCCGATTCAGTGGCCGCGTGCGTCAAGCATTTTGCCGCCTACGGCGCGGCCATTGCGGGTCGTGACTACAACGCCGTCGACATGAGCGAGCTGACCCTGCGGCAGGTTTATCTCAAGCCCTATCACGCCGCCGTCGATGCCGGCGTGGCCACGGTGATGACCTCGTTCAATTCCATCAACGGTGTTCCCGCCACTGCTGACCCCTTTACCCTCACCCAGATTCTTCGCAAGGAATGGCGCTTCGATGGCTTTGTCGTATCAGATTGGGGCGCAGTTGGAGAGCTAAAGAACCACTCCATCGGCGACGGCCCCACGGTGGCGCGCAAAGGCTCTGCTGGCGGGCACCGACATGGACATGGAAGGCAATCTTTATGGCACCGTCATCGCCGCGCAGGTCCGCTCCGGCAAGATTCCTGAAAAAGTCGTTGACGAAGCCGTGCGCCGGATTCTGCGCGTGAAACTTGCACTGGGCCTCTTTGATCACCCCTTTACACATGCAGGTTCCCCATACACACCAACACCCGAACGTCGCGAAGCTGCACGCAAAGTTGCAGATGAGACCATGGTCCTTCTGAAGAATGATCCGGTCGAAGGAGTGGGAACCCTGCTGCCGCTCAGCGCGAAGGCAAAGAAAGTCGCTCTGATCGGGCCGATGGCCGATGACGCACTCGATCTCCTCGGAGCCTGGACTGTCGCGGGCAATCCCAGGGACGTAATCACGCTGAAGTCGGCGTTTACCCAGCGGCTCGGCGACAGGCTTATGTACGCGCCGGGTTGCGGCTTGTTGTCAGGCGAAGACGAAAAGACACTGAAGAGTGTCACCTTCACCGGTACTACTGCAACTGCGGATCAGTCCGTCACCGACGACGACAAGACCATCACCGAAGCTGTGGAAACGGCGCGCAAGGCCGATGTGGCCATCCTCGCGCTGGGCGAATCAACCAACTGGATGGAAGGCGAGGCCTCCAGCCGTGCACATCTGGGCTTCACCGGCAACCAGCAAAAGCTTCTTGAGGCCGTGGTTGCCACCGGCAAACCGGTAATCCTGGTAGTGCTCGCGGGTCGCCCGCTCGAATTGAAGTGGGCCGCTGAACACGTGCCCGCGATTCTTGAAGCCTGGAGTCCCGGTATCGAAGCCGGCCCGGCCGTAGCGGATGTGCTCTTCGGTGACGTCAATCCCTCGGGCAAGCTCCCATCAAGTTTTCCGCGCGCCGTGGGACAAGAACCGCTCTACTACGCGCAGATGCCTACGGGACGTCCTGCACGAGGCGAGCTGACCACTATGCCTCACGATGCGGCGGAGAAATTTGTGTCCCGCTACATGGATGAGCCCAACTCCGCGCTCTTTCCGTTTGGCTGGGGACTGAGTTACACCCGCTTCAGCTACTCGAAACCCGCGCTGGACCGCCAGGAGGTTCCCGTACACGAAGTCGCCGACAATCATCAGCCGGTTGCGACAGTAAGCGTGGACGTAAAGAACACCGGAAGCGTTAAGGGCACCGAGGTCGTGCAACTCTACATCCGCAATACCGAGGCCAGTGTGGAACAGCCGGTGCGCGAGTTGAAGGGATTCAGCCGTGTCACCCTCGACCCCGGAGAGACAAAGCGCGTGACCTTTCCTCTGGGATTCGACGAATTGAATTTCTACAGCGTCGATGCCAAAAAGACGATCGAGCCCACCACCTACAACATCTGGGTCGGCGGCAGCTCACTCGCGACGTCGGAGACAAGCCTGAAGACTACGGAGTAGCGAGAAGCCGGGAATAGGGATTAGGGACCGGAAGAATTATCGGACGCCGCTCGATTCCTGATCACCAAGATGCTGGAACAGGCTCTCAAAGCATCCGGGAATTTGAGAGTCCCACTCTTTCCAATCGTGGCCGCCCGGCTTGGTATGAAATTCGTAATTGAAATGCGACTGTTTCAATTGCCTCGCAAATCGCTGGTTGGGATCGAGCAGCGGCTCGTTCTCTCCGACAGTTAAGTAGATATAGGGAGTTTTCTCTGGGGCGGACGTCTTGACCAGCGCGAACGGATCGCGAGATGTTCTTGCTTCGCTTTCTGATGGACCGAAAATTGTGCGAATTCTCCACCACTCGCCTGTTCGCTTTGGGCTGAAGCGCCGATGAAGAATATCGATCGACGGGCTGAACGCCGCGACAAAACCAAAGAGATCCGGCCGTGTGAACGCGATTTTTAACGCTGCAAAGCCGCCCATGGAGATCCCGATTATCGCTCGCTTGTCGCGGGTATTCGCCGCTGGAAAGCGAGCGTCTACATCAGAGATGAGATCGGTGAACGTGTAGTCCTCATACCGGTCTTCAGTTTTCCCGGTCGCATTCATGTAGTACGAAAAGGCACCCTCCGGCATCACCAGAATTACGCCTTGTGCGGCATAGTTTGACACTTGGGAGTCGTCAGACCAGTCTCGAAAACTTCCGTTCCCGCCGTGAAGAAGATAGACGACCGGAAGCTTCTTGCCCGGAGTAACGTGAGAGGGCAGGAATACCCGATAAGGCATTTGGCGATTGAGCGCTGCTGAATGGAATGTGACATCCCGCATTGTCACGCCGGAAGCGATATATGGTTGATCCGGATATTGCGTCGGGTTCTTGCGGCAGCTTTCGATGGGCAGAAGAATGAGCGGCCACAGGACTAGCGGCAATCCTCGCAACAATTTCATATGAAATGACAATTTTAGAGGCGAACTCACCCCCCACACCTGCGATTTATGAGACTGCGAATCAGCAAGGGTACGTGAGACCGCCAAGGAGCACCCGCAATATTTCGTTGACTTCCCGCCGCTCGTGGTCGCGTGGCGTGCCCCCATGGAACACGCCACAAATGTCCTGCGTAAATGAACGGGTACACTGTGTTCGACAGGAGGTCCGATGCAGACCCGGATTCAAGGCACCACCATGCCCGTACTCGACGTGCAACTAGACCCCAACGAGAGTGTCTTCTCCGAGAGTGGCGAACTTTCGTGGATGACCGGCTCCATCCAGATGACCACACACACGCAAATGGGCGGTGGAGGCGGTCTGTTTGGCGTTTTGAAACGCGTTGCCGGCGGCGGAAGCCTGTTCATGACGGAGTATCGCGCCATGCAGTATCCCGGCGAAGTATCGTTCGCCACCAAGGTTCCCGGCCATATCGTGCCTGTTCAACTAGGTCAGGGACAGGAATATCTGGTCCATCGCCATGGCTTTCTGTGCGCAACGCCGCAGGTCACCATCAGCGTAGGGTTTCAACAGTCGCTGGGTGCCGGAATCTTCGGCGGCAGCGGCTTTATGCTGCAGAGAATCGGCGGCCTCGGCACCGCCTGGCTTGAGCTTTCCGGCGAATTGGTCATGAAAAACCTTGCCCCCGGCGAAGTGCTGCTCGTGCATCCCGGCCACGTCGGTGCGTTTCACGCATCAGTAGGCTTCCAGATCACCATGGTTCCCGGCATCAAGAATATGATCTTCGGCGGCGATGGCATTTTCCTCGCGGTTCTCACCGGACCGGGAACGATTTGGTTGCAGACGTTGCCCATATCCCGTTTGGCGCATCAGATTAGCGAGTACCTTCCGCAAATGGATGGCCGCCAGATGGGTAACACGGCCGGCGGCGCGATCTTAGGCGGCGTCATAGGGTCTATTCTGGGCGGAGAAAAGTAAACAGGGAATAGGAAATCGAAAATCAGAATCGGAGAAGAGTGACGGAACGAGAAGTCAACAGGCCAGCCAGCGGGCGCGATTTCCGCGTCGACATCGCATTTGCCTTCATATTGGGCGTGGCCTGCTACTTGGCGTGGCTGCTGCGGGCAGTTCTTCTCTTGCTCTATGTCAGCGCTCTGGCTGCAGTGGTTCTCACGCCGGTCGTCCGCGCTACGTCCCGCTTTCGCATAGGCCGCGTCAGGCCGTTCAAAGGACGCGCCATTCTCATTCTTCTTCTCGCGGTCGTTGGAGGGCTCACCGCTTTCGGGTTTCTCGCTTTTCCGCCCGTAATTCGCGATTTACACAAATTCGCTGACGACATGCCTTCCCGCCTCCCTGCAATGCTCGAAAAATTGAAGCGCATTCCTTTTGCCAACCAAGTCAACACTGACGAAATCAGCACCAAGATTCAGGACTTCATCAGCAACGCCGCAACCTACCTGCTGTTGTCGATCAAGAACTGGGCCAGCGCAATCTTCAGCATTGCCATGGGACTCATTCTGACCGTTTACTTCATTCTTGAAGGCGACGTTGCCTATCGATGGGGCCTCTCGTTCTTCCCGCCGGAGAAAAGGCCGCGCCTCGACGCAGCTCTGCAACGCGCCGAAGTGCGTATGGGCCAGTGGCTCCTGGGGCAGGGAAGCCTGATGCTGATCCTCGGCATCGCCAGCACCATCGTGTACGTGTCGCTCAATGTGCGCTATGCATACGCGCTGGGAGTATTGACCGGGCTGTTGAACATCATTCCCGTCATGGGAGCAGCCATCAGCATCGCCCTCGCGCTCCTTGTAGCGTCCATTGACTCGTGGGGCCGCGCACTCGGAATTGCTATTTTCTACCTCGTCTGGGTCCAGGTTGAGAACTCGTTTCTGACGCCCCGCATTATGGGCACGCGCGTTGGTCTGCCCGGCCTGTCTATCCTGGTGGCGTTGCTCATCGGCTCAGAATTAGGCGGGGTTCTGGGCGCAATCGTCTCCGTTCCCACTGCCGTACTGGTCTCAGTACTGCTCGACGAGTACCTGGTCCAGAAGGAACCCGACGAGACCAAAACAGAGACGGTTAAAGACGGCTCAGCTTAGTCTGCGAAAACAAGTCTCCTGTTTCCCGCTAGCGATACTGTGTGCTTAAGCGATACGCCCTGGATGCTAAATCCGCTTCCGTGGTGTAGAACTCTGAGTAGCCCAGTGCGCGATTTCGAAAAAACCCGAACCGAATTTCAGGAGATTCTCGCCAAGCCCATTCGTGAGCTCGGGCTTAAACTCGAGGGATCTCCGCTCGAGCGATTTGTCCAGCAGCTATATCGCGAACTCGAAGCCAAAGGCATCCACAAGTTTCGCCCCGCTTGTTATCTCACGGATGAATGGGGATGCCCTTCGGGCGAGCCCGTCATCGGCATCCCGTTCTATTTGGCTAATCCTGACCTGGCCCAGCTTGAGCGCGATATGAACGACCTCGAAGACGCGCGCGAGATCATGATGTACATGCGTCACGAGGCCGGACACGCATTCAACTACGCCTACCAGCTTTACAAGTCAGCCGAGTGGCGCAATCTCTTCGGTCCGTTTCGCCGCGCATACCGCGATAATTACCGTCCCATCCCGTTCTCGCGGAAGTACGTTCGCCATATGGCCGGTTGGTATGCGCAGAAACATCCTGACGAAGATTTTGCGGAGACGTTTGCCGTCTGGCTTACTCCTCGTTCACAATGGCGAAAGCGCTACAACGGCTGGGACGCTCTGGCCAAGTTGCAATACGTTGATCGTGTGGCGCGCAAGGTAGGAGATGTAGAACCCAATCGCCGTCGTGGACGCACCGACATCACCGTCGATGAGATGGAATCGACAGTTGGCGAGTTCTATCATCTCAGCCTGCCCGAGGAGATTCCCGTGCAGGAACTCGCGCTCGATACCGATCTGGCCGACATCTTCAACATCTCGCCCAAGCGGCGCACAGGCGTGCGACCCGCTCATGAGATGCTGAGTCAACACCGCAAGCCCATTATCGACAAGGTCGCTTATTGGAGCGGCGTGCAACGTCCCATCGTCAAGCGACTTGTAGAAGCGATCTGCAAACGTGTAGAGGAATTAGGTCTCCGCGTGGATGTTCGACGCGAAGCCGAATACCTCACTGAGTTCACCGTGTACACAACCGCACTTTCCATGAATTACCTGGTGCGTGGAAAGTTCGTTCATCCCTGAGGAGTGCCGGCAATTGCCGTCGCACCGATTGGAGGCCGCATGGCGAAATTGAAAGTCACCGTACTGTACGACTTGTGGGAAGAAGAGCCCGTTGAAGTGCAGGAAGAAGTTCCTGCGCCACGCAAGCGCAAAGGGAAGAAACCAACACGCAAGAAGAAGCCCATAAAGCACGATCGCGAAGAGATCTTCGAAGCCCTGGAGAAGCTCGGTCACGAGCCGTCGTATTACGTTCTCGATGGTCGTCCGCAAACTCTCGTTGGACTCGCCAAATGTGGCGCCGACCTCATCTTCAATCTCACTGAATCCTATGCGGGCGACGACACCAAGGAGATGCACGTTACCGCGTTCCTCGATCTGCTCGATATCCCCTACACCGGCGCCGGGCCGCACGCCAACATTCTCGCCCAGGACAAATCCATCGCCAAAAAGATGTTCGCCTTTTACGGGATTCAGTCGCCCTGGTTCGCGACGGCCTATCGCGGCCATATCGACCACGCGCATGACATCGCCTTCCCGCTCATCGTCAAGCCCACGTCAGAAGATGGATCCATCGGTATCGATGCCGCAGCCGTAGTGAATAGCGTGAAGGAGTTGATGGAGCGCGTCTCCTATATACAGGCGGAGTTCGATTCTCCTGCATTGATCGAGGAGTACATCGAAGGACGCGAAATCTACGCCTCCATCCTTGGCAACTACGAAAATGCGCGCGCCCTTCCGCTTGTGGAGCTAGACCTCTCCAAGCTTCCCAAAGGCGTCCCCAAAATCGCCAGCCAGGATGTGAAATTCGAAAGAGATACGGAAGCTTACAAGCTCACAAAATCCGTAATCGCTGAGGACCTCGATGAAGAGACAGTAACCAAACTCACCGAGACTGCAGTCAAGGCTTATCGCGCCGTAAAGCTTCGCGACTACGGCCGCATCGACATGCGTGTATCGAACAAGGGTGAGGTGTATGTCATCGAAGCCAATCCGAACCCATGGCTCTCCAGCGGTCAGGAGTTCGCCATGGCCGCGAGAAAATCCGGCCTTTCCTACACGCAGATGATCGAGGAGATCGTGGATCTGGCCATGGCTCGCAACGCGTAAGACATGGCCCGAAGGTCAGTTGAATAGCGAGTCTTACTGGCTCACCGGAACATCCATCGCCACCGCTGCAGTCAGCATCATGCCCGGTTGAATCTTTGCTTCATTTCCTGGAGGGAGAGATCCAGACACATGAACAAAGTTCGTGTCCGAAATGTGATTCAGTTCCGAGGCGATATCGGGTGCAACCAGCGTATACGTTCCGCTCAACGGAATCGTGGCGCCATGCGCGCTCAGGCTCATCAGCTGGAAGACAATTACGCCTGACTTTCCGTTTTGCCCGGCATGCTGAACAGACGTGACCACGGCTTCCACCGACATGCCACGAGGCGCGATGACCTTCCCATTCACCACCAGGTTCTGATCCAACAGCACGTAGAAATGATCGCCCGCGTTGGCCGTATCGGATGTCACCCGATTCCCCGTCTGCAGGCGAATCGTCGTACCCTTCGTTACCGTCGAGCCAGAAACAGATGAGTCTAGAGGAAGCGCCGCCGCCGCGCCGCTCACGGTGTAGCTGGCGGCTACAATCGGGCTCGGAGCTTTTCCCAGCTCTTCTGCAAATGCCTGGATGCGGGTGTTGGCCGTTACCGGAATAGGATCACGGTACTGCGCAGACGACTCAGTCGGAGTCCATCCATCGGTTGTGTAATAAATCACCGCATTCGGATTGGGACTGGAAAGAGTAACCGTTGTCCCCGCTGGGATCTCTCTCGGGCTGGGAAGGAATGTGGGGGATTGATTGCCTCGATAACTGTTGTTTACCGCAGGCACGGCGCCCGGCTTTGACGCTGCTGTGCTTGGACCAAGCGGTGCTACCGGCACTGCGGTGGCGGCCCCTGTTTTGGCAACCGATGGTTGACTCAACTGGATCGATTCGCCAAAGGCCTGCCCTGAAGCGGTGCGCGCCAATGCGAAGCCAAAGCATACAAACAGCGGGATGGCTTTCATTCTCAGACTCCTAAAGGGATCAAAGTCAGAACAGCAGACTTGCACTCCGAATTCAAGGCAAATCTGCCCCGTTTCTGATCTTAAGGAACTTGCGCTTCGAAGTGAGAGATCCTTAGTCCAGCGTCAACCGCAGCTTTCGTAACCCCGCAATTGGAAAGAAAACGCACCATCGGCGCACTAAGCGATTCGCCAGCGCCATCGGGCTTCACAGTCACTCGTCTAAGGGACGCGGATTGCAGAGGTCCGCTTCCCTGGGCACCCAAAATGAGGCTGGCGAGCTTGCGGGCCAGCGGCAGATCAAAGCTTTCAGAGACAAATACCAGCTTGCCGCGGCGAGTAATCACCACCGGCCCTTCATTTGTGCTGTATACCTGCTCCACGGAACCATCGGCTTCGTTAGAAGCACTGCTGGCAGTCTTTTCCGCCTTCAGGCCGGAGTATTTGCGGCCCAGTTCCTCGGTATAAAGCCGCGTGAAGGCCTGCGCGGAACCGGGACTCTTCCAGACCGACAGGTACAACAGCGAGATTGACTTGGTGCTCGTCTGTTCTGCGGGCGTGGCGTTCAGCCGTTGCCCGGCCCAATAGATGCCGCCGTCCCAGGCCGGGGTGAGATCGCGTGCCGCGTTTTCGCCCCCGAATAGCCCCGCAAGAATGTGCAGATCCAACTGGCCAACCTGACCGATGTCATAGGGCCGATAAGTTTCGTCAACGATTGGATGAATATCCGGCATATAGGGAATCGATGGCACGTGTCCCATCTCATACTCGCGCGGATTCATGATCTCCCACGAGGAAGACGGCGGCCGATCGAGAGCGCCCGTAAATGCTGCGGTCTGCCCGCGGTCCATCCACACATCCTGTTCGAAGCTCAGACCTTCGCGGTAAGGGAAAAGCAGTGACTCAGAAAGAAGCAGAGGCGCCCGGGCCAGCATGGGCGAGTTTTCCGAGCCGGACATCTGTCGCTTGAGGAAGTCCATGATCTCCGGGTCTCCGATCAGGCTCTTTCCCATCGGCTTCAGCATGTTGTCCATCATTACCGCCGTGGCCTGGCCCTCGGTTACGGCCTCCCGTGCGGTATCCAGCTCGTCCTTGGCAAGGTGATCGCTGTCCTCTGAAGCAGTATGGGAAACGTCGGGCGGCGTCTGGTCACTCCACTTATCCAGATCGACGTGCTGGTCTTGCAGGGCATGCGTCAGTTCGTGGGCGAGAACGGGCTTTTGCTCATCAATTGAGATCCAGTCCAGCATGTTTACGGTCTTGGTCTTTGAATCGTAGTAGGCCTCGATCTGTTCCTTCAGTAGAGCCAGCAGAAAAGGCTTCAGGTTGAAATCCCGATCAAGCAGGCCAAACTTCTTCAGCACAATCTCGCTCCGCTGCATGCGTTTGGCGTCTTCGTCTTCGTCGAACTTCTCGCTCAGGTAGTGCTCCACAGCGGCGCGCGTCGTCATCTGCCGCTTCACATCGCTCTTGATGGGAAAGCCGCTTTCCTGAGAAGAGAACTTGAGCAGTTCATCCACCAGGCTGAACAGCTGCTTAGCCTGCTCTGGAGTGATGTGCGTGTCGCCGTCTTCTGAATTCGATTTGGACTTTGCAGTCCCCTGCGCATCAGTCTTTCCGGCTGGATCAGCAGGAGTAGAAGTCTGCGCCGATGCGGGAGCCAGAGGTGCCGGTGAAGCTTTGGGAGCGGTGGTCTGCGCATTTGTACCGCCAACTGCCACGCAGAGGACCGCCGCAAGGCATAAAACCTCCCGGCCTATCTTACTCAATTGGTGCAACTTGCTCATTCTCTCTCCTCGCTGTTTTCCCCACATCGTGAGGGTCAAGCCGGCTTCTGATCTCAAGGCTATAATCAGGATGCGCAACCGCGCCAGCTTTCCTCAGAAAAGCGCGCTGTGCTCGTGAATCGTTCCCCTATGACCGAGAATCTCACCGTAACCGCTCTCCCTACCCCACTAGCCACGCAACTTGCATCCGTCGCCAATTCACCACGGCTAGTCGAATTCCGCGGCGCACTTACTGCTGTTGCATTTGACGCGCCAGCCGACGAAATAGCGGCTCTGACCAGGGGAGCGGCAGCGCACGATCTTGGTTGGATGCGCCGGGTCAGCGTCCGGGGCGAAGATCGCTTCCGCTGGCTAAGCGGAATGGTCACAAACACTGTGAACGATCTGCCCAACAACGGCGGAGCTTGGAATCTCGTGTTGAATGCACAGGGACGTATCCAGGGCGATCTCACTGTGTGGCGCGAAGCCGATGCGATCGATCTAATCATTGCCGCCGATCAGTACGATAAGCTCACCTCGCATCTTGATCGCTTCATCATCATGGACGACGTGGAACTAATAGGACAGGACCCCACCACCGAAACATTTGTCGGGCTCATCGGACCACAGGCAGGCGAGGTTCTCGCGCGGATGGGTTTGCCCGTTCCCGCCGCACCCATGACCATGGATCAGGTGGAATGGAATGGGCTGGACCTGAAAATCTACCACGGCTACGGCACACTGGCTGACCACTTTGAGATCAATACCCCGCTCGCCGGATTGACCCTCCTGTGGCGTGCACTATCCACCGCCGGCGCAATGCCAGTCGGTGCTGCGTCGCTTGAGGCTTTTCGCGTAGCCGAAGGAATTCCGCTCTATGGCGTCGATGTAGTCGAGCGCGATTTACCGCAGGAAACCTCGCAGATGCGCGCCCTCCACTTCAGCAAGGGCTGCTACCTCGGCCAGGAAATCGTGGAGCGCATTCGCTCCCGCGGCAACGTCCACCGCCACTTGCGCCAACTGGAACTCGACGGCCAACTGCCAAAGTCCGGATCCGAACTTCTTCTCGACGGCGCAGCGGTAGGCACGATCACCAGCGCCGCAGAATTGCCGTTAGCTGCAGGAGCGCGTCGATTCGCACTCGGCACGGTACGCGCCGAAGCCGAACTCAAAAACCGCCCCCTAACCTACGCGGCGGGGTCGGACGCAGCCACCGCGACGCTTCTGAGCGGCCCTCCGGCTTTATGATCGAAATTGACTGGAAAGTTGGATTATGAGCGATACCCCTAAATTCGAAGTGATCGATCGCCGCAAACTGAAGAAGGACGAGGAGCAGGAAAACGGCACTCCCCACTCCGCGGCCGAGCCCACCCCTGAGCCGGAAAAGAAGTCTGCCGGACCGCAGCTGGTGGAGACAGAAAGCGTGAAGGCGCCCGAACCCGAGGTGTCATTGGATCCAGCAGATGAAGAATTCGCCGGAGAAATGCCGCCCCTGCCGTCCGCTGAAGAGATGCGCGAACAGGCGACGGCCTATGATGCATCCGCGCAGCGCGTCGAAGACCTGATGCGCGCCCAGAATCCTACCCTCGGAGCGCAGCCCCCCATCAAGTTTGAGCACCTCGTCCAGCAGTTATATCTCTCTGCGTTGATGCAGATGGGCGCGGCAACCCCTGAGGGGCAACGCCCTCGTGTGGACATCATCGGTGCCCGGCAAAGCATCGATCTGCTCGGCGTTGTCGAAGAAAAGACGAAAGGCAACTTGACCGCGATTGAGCAGCGCATGCTCGACACAGTCCTGTTTGAACTCCGCATGACGTTTCTCGAACTCACCAAGATGATTTCGCTGCAGGGCGTGCAGGCTCCTCCACCTAAACCGGAAAAACACTAGTTCGGATGCATGGCCAGCTGACATTTCTGGGCACCGGAACTTCCATGGGAGTTCCCACGCTGGGGTGCAACTGCGCCGTATGCACCTCCGCTGATCCTCGCGATCGTCGCCTTCGACCCTCCGTGCTGCTGCAATGGAATGACAGCACCCGTGACCGCGTGGTTCTCATCGACACCGGTCCCGACTTTCGTGAGCAGGCCCTGCGCAATAAACTCACCCGCGTCGATGCGGTCTTCTACACCCACGCCCACGCCGACCACATCTTTGGCCTCGACGATCTTCGGCCTCTCAGCTTTACTGTCTTTCGCGAAGGCGGATATATTCCGCTCTACGCTTCGCCGGACACCGAAGAAACCCTGCGCCGTATCTACGACTACACTTTTTCCCCGAAAGCGACCTATCCCAACCGCCCCCGCGTTCACCTCCAGCCCCTGGGCGACCGTGAAAATGTCCTCGGCGTGGAATTCACCCGCGTGCCAATCTTCCACGGTGATCTCGAGATCAATGGCTTCCGCTTCGGCCGCACCGCATACCTCACCGACGTGAGTAGAATTCCCGAGGAAAGTTTCGCGTTGCTCGAAGGGCTCGATCACGTCGTCCTCTCGGCGCTCCGCCACAAGCCACACCCCAACCACGCCACCGTGGAGCAGGCCGTCGAATGGGCCAAACGCATCGGCGCAAAACACACCTGGCTCACCCACATTGCGCATGAACTAGGCCACGAAGATACCAACGCGAAGCTGCCGGAAAACATCCGCATGGCCTATGACGGGCTAACCTTTCCCATCGAATTGGAGCGCTCCACGCCTGCACGCAGCAGCACTGTAAGCGTAGGCGGCACCATTTCCGGCGCGCCAGTCCCCGTCTATCGCTCGCTCGAAGAAGTCCCGCGAGACTTCGGCCCATCCATCGCCGCCATCGGCAACTTCGATGGCGTGCATCGCGGTCACCAGCAAATCCTGGCCGCAGCCGCCGCTGAAGCCCGCGCGCGCAGCATGCGCTCCATCGCCATCACATTCAATCCCCATCCTGCACAGTTCCTCTATCCGAAGGAAGCGCCGAAACTACTCACCTTCCTGCCTGAGCGCCTGCGCCTCCTCGCCAAAACCGGTGTAGATGCAATCCTCGTGCTGCCTTTTGATGAAGCACTCTCTCGCGTGACCGCCGAAGACTTCGTGCGCAATGTCCTGGTAGGCCGGTTGCAAGTCCGTGGCATTCACGAGGGCGGTAACTTCCGCTTCGGACACGGCGCAAAGGCAGGTATCGCGGAACTGCGCGAATTCGGCGAAGAGTTCGGATTCACAGTTCAAGTACATGCGCCGGTGCGAGTCCATGGCCTCGAAGTATCGAGCTCGGCTGTCCGCAGCCACGTTGCCGAAGGCGATGTGCGCCGTGCTCGATGGATGCTTGGAAGAGTCTTCGGTGTGCATTCAAACCCCGCCAAAGGCCGCGGAGTAGGAACAAGGCTGCTGGTTCCCACCGTCAATCTCGCTCCCTACGAAGGTCTCCTTCCCGGCTTTGGCGTGTATGTCACTCGCCTCACCATCGATAACCAATGCTTCGAAGCCGTAACCAACGTCGGCAATCGCCCCACCTTTGAAGGCGTAGGCTTCAGCGTAGAAACCCACATCCTCAATTTCACTCCCATCGATCTCACCGACGACACCCCGCTCCGCCTCGACTTCCTCCTTCGCCTGCGCGGCGAAATGCAGTGGCCATCGACCGATGCTCTCAAGGCCCAGATCTTCAAGGATGTGGCCCGCGCGAAGCGGTATTTTCAAATCGCAACGCTCCGTCAAGGGGATCCGTCACTCCGCTAGCGATCCGCTCTGGCTTACAATTTATTCATGCCATTTCCTGAAATGCGCCTGCGCCGCTTGCGTCGCACTGAGTCCCTTCGCGCACTTGTTCGCGAGACCACGCTCAACCCCGGCGACCTGATCTACCCGCTCTTCATCTGCCCCGGCGAGGGTGTGCGCAAGGCCGTAAGTTCCATGCCCGGCGTCTCCAATCTCTCCGTGGATCAAGCTGTTCGCGAAGCCGAAGAAGCTGCAGCTCTCGGAATTGGCGGTCTGCTGTTATTTGGCCTGCCCGACAGCAAAGACGAAAAGGCCACCGGCGCCTGGGACGACAACGGAATCGTGCAGCAGGCCCTTCGCGCCATTAAGAAAAACTCCGCGTCCAAAAAATTGGTCCTCATCGCCGACGTCTGCCTTTGCGAGTACACCAGCCACGGCCACTGCGGCGTCGTTATCCAGACCAGCGACGGCGGCTACGACGTCGACAACGATCCATCGCTCGAACTGCTCGCGCGCACCGGGGCAAGTCTCGCCCGTGCCGGCGCCGACATCGTCGCGCCCAGCGATATGATGGATGGCCGCGTCGCCGCCATTCGCGACGCTCTCGATGACGACGGAAACGCCAACACCCCCATCCTCAGCTATGCCTCCAAGTTCGCCTCGGCGTTTTACGGACCATTCCGCGAAGCAGCCGACTCCGCGCCGCAATTCGGCGATCGCCGCAGCTACCAGATGGACGGCGCCAACCTGCGCGAAGCCATGCGCGAAATCGACCTCGACCTCGAAGAAGGCGCCGACATGATCCTGATGAAGCCCGCCATGCCTTATCTCGACGTGGTGCACGCGGCGCGCGAAAACTTCGACGTGCCCATCGGCGCCTATCAGGTCTCCGGCGAATACTCCATGCTCCACGCCGCATTTGAAAAAGGCTGGCTCGAGCGCGATCGCACCATGCTCGAATCGCTGGTTGGAATCCGCCGCGCCGGCGCCGACTTCATCGTCACCTACTTCGCCAAGGATGCCGCAAAGCTGCTGTAGCGATATCGTAGAAATCGCCTGGCGCAAGAGCAATTCTTTACGTCGTGCTTGCGCATGTACCCAAGTGCTGTTCACGTTTCTGTAGGATGAAAAGATCCGGTGCAAACTCGCGCCGGAAAGGGACACGGACGCATGAGCACTCTGGCAATCCTGAGCCTGCTGTTCGCGACCGCGGCCGTCTTTGGCCTCGTGAGTTCACGCTGGCTGCGTCTCCCCATCACGGTTGGGACCATGCTCCTCACCGTACTTGTCTCGTCCGCGCTCACTCTCGCCGCTACCCGCGTTCCGGGGATTCACCTTTGGGCTGCGGACCTGATGCAACATATCAATTTTGAGACCCTGATCCTGCACGGCATGTTGCCGTTGCTGCTGTTCGCCGGCGCATTCCTCCTCGATCTCGAACAACTCGCAAAAGAAAAGCTCACAGTCTCTCTCCTCTCGATCGCAGGTACGGCGATCTGTTTCTCCCTGGTCGCGGTGCTCATGCATGTGCTGAGCGTCGGACGTCTCCCTTGGATGGAGTGCTTCATCTTTGGTGCGCTCATTTCTCCCACCGACCCCATCGCCGTTCTCGAAATGCTGCGGCGCACTCACGTTCCGCGGCGCATACAGGCGCAGTTGGCGGGCGAGTCACTCTTCAACGACGGAATCGGTGCCGTGCTTTTTATCACCATGCTGGCCATCGCTCGCGGCTATGCCACAACACCCTGGAGCGTTTCAGGCTTGTTGGTTGCTCAAGGTGGCGGAGCGGTCCTCCTTGGAATCACCGCCGCGTTCATCACATCGCAACTCATGCGCATGCTCGACTCCTACCAGATCGATATCCTGTTCACCGTTTCCCTCGCATTGGGTGGATACGTTGTCGCGGATCTGCTGCATCTCTCCGCCCCGCTTGAGGCCGTAGTTGCAGGAATTGCGCTTCGCCATTTCTGCCGCCGGATGCCCGAGGAGCGCAATACACGCGAACATGTCGATCGTTTCTGGGAAGTGATCGACGAAATTCAGAACTGCGTGCTCTTCGTTTTGCTCGGTCTCGAAGCCATGGCCATCACTGTGGATGGGACAGCAGTACGTGCCGGGCTCGGAGCTATTGCTGCGGTCAATCTAGTTCGCTTCGGTGCGGTGGCATTGCTGCTGTTTGTAGCGCGCATCTGCCAACCGGGCTACCGTAGCTCGCTGTTTGTCCTCACTTGGGGAGGCCTCCGCGGAGGCCTGTCAATCGCACTCGCCCTTTCCGTCCCCGCAGGTTTCGGCCGCTCGTGGATTCTCGGCGCGACCTACCTGGTAGTCGTATTCTCAATCGTGGTCCAGGGCGGATCCATGGATTGGATTCTTCGTTCTCGTAAATCGCAAAAGCTCGCAGCCTGAGTTTCCTTAGATCATCCTTATCGCCCCTGCACAAATTCCTTTGCGATGCGTCGCACCTGTGCTCTTCTAAGAGCACTGCAAATGCTCCCATTCTTAGAACGCTATTTTGAATTCAAGCATCTCGGCACCAACTGGCGCACCGAAATCCTGGCTGGCATAACGACGTTTCTCACGATGGCTTATATCGTGCTCGTTAATCCGGCCATTCTCGCGGCGGCGGGCGTACCTCTGCCTGCCGTTACCGCAGCCACATGTCTCTCCGCTGCGTTCGGTTCCATTCTCATGGGCGTCGTCGCGCGTTATCCCATCGCACTCGCCCCCGGCATGGGTCTCAATGCCTACTTCACCTATACCGTCTGCCTCAAGATGCACATCCCCTGGCAGACAGCGCTCGGCGCGGTGTTTCTTTCCGGCATCATTTTTCTGGCACTCACCGCCGCCGGCATTCGCCAGATGATTCTGCGATCGATCCCGCATGAACTCTACGCCGCGGTAGCCAGTGGCATCGGCCTCTTCATCGCCTTCATCGGTTTTCGCAACGCCGGCCTGGTCGTCAGCGATCCCGCCACCTTCGTCGGCCTCGGCAATATCCGCAATCCCACCACCGCTCTCGCGCTCTTCGGACTCGCCCTGATGGTCGCGCTCGAAATCAAAAAAGTGCGTGGCTCCATCCTCATCGGCGTTGTCACCACCACCGCCATCGCATGGGCCCTCGGCCTCGTGCATTGGACGCCCACAGGCGGTGGCATCCAGGCTCTCGGCGCCACCTTTCTCAAGCTCGACATTCGCGGCGCTATGAGCAAGGGTCTGCTTAGAAATCATCTTCGTCTTCTTTTTCGTCGACCTCTTTGACAACCTCGGCACCCTCGTCGCCGTCACCAAGCGTGCTGGACTCATCGCCCCCGATCACTCCATTCCGCGGCTCAATCGCATCCTGTTCGCCGACGCCACGGCTACCGTCTTCGGCTCTATGACCGGCACATCTACGGTCACGAGTTACGTCGAATCCACTGCCGGTGTCGCTGCCGGAGGCCGCTCCGGCGTCACCGCCATCGTTACCGGCCTGCTCTTCCTTATCGCTGTCGGTGCGGCACCTTTTGTCGGAGTGGTTCCCGCCGCTGCCACGGCGCCCGCGCTCATTCTCGTCGGATCATTGATGCTCGCCACTATCACCGAGATCCGCTGGCATGAACCGCTCGTCGCCGTACCCGCATTCCTCACCCTCATCCTGATCCCGCTCACCTACTCCATCGCCAACGGCCTCGGCTTCGGCATCATCGCATGGGCGGTCCTCCACGTTGCCACTGGAAATTGGCGCAAACAAGACTGGCTGCTCTACATTCTCGCGGTACTCTTCGCCCTGCGCTTCGTCTACCTCGGCGCAAGCTAGTCAGCTCAGGCACCCAACAACCGTCATATTGAGCGGAGGGTCGCGAACGCGACCGGAGTCGAAACATCTGCCCTGAAAATTCAAGACCGGCACAGAACGAGGGTGCCCCATCCAAGCGTAGCTTGGGTGGGAAAGCACGATCTCAACGAACTGAATGCGTGGCTGCGAGTGCCGTTATTCTCATGCCGTCCGACTTTGCGCACGCTGCCATAGCAGCCGCATCCCCGGCTCCGTTCTGCATGTCAATCCCATTTTTCCGCTCCCCGTTCTAAACCCCTCATTCCAAAAATAAAATTCCCCTTGTCGATTTGCAGATAATTTCCAGCATTCCGGCAGAATAGAAGTCATGCAGAAAACTGTGTCCGTTTCCAACGCCTTGAAAGGTCAAGGAGAGACCCGGTCCGTACCACCACGGGGTACCCCCACCCCCCCTAAAATATTTGCAGTTTTCCACAAAATGTTTGCATGTTTTTCGCACGCAGTTCTAGATCGAACTTGTCCAATTTGAAGGCACCGACGCGTGAGGCGATCCGATCGCACTGTGAAATCGAATCGCTCGTCCTTGCACGCTCGATAGAATCGACGAGATGCGCTTTTTCTCGTCGTTCTCCGTCACCGTCGCTGTGTTCATCGCCACCACCGCTCTTTTTGCACACGGTGCCGACACCTACCGCATCGTCCACGCCTATCCGCACGATCAGCAGGCCTTCACACAGGGCCTCATCTTCGTCGACGGGCACCTCTACGAAAGCACCGGCAAGGAAGGCCGCTCCTCCTTGCGCGAAGAAGACCTTGAAACCGGACGCATCCTCCAGTTTCACGAGGTTCCCGACCAATACTTCGCCGAGGGTCTGACAGACTGGAAGAACACCCTGGTGCAACTAACCTGGCAGTCGCATGTTGCGCTCGTCTACGATCGCTCCACGTTCCGACTGTTGCGCACCTTCTCCTACACCGGAGAAGGCTGGGGCCTCACACACGACGCAAAATCGCTCATCCTCAGCGACGGCACCGCGACCTTGCGGTTCTTCGATCCCGAAACCTTTCACGAAACCCGCCGCATCAAAGTGAAAGACAAAGGACAGCCAGTCACCTATCTCAATGAGCTCGAATACATTCACGGCGAGATCTACGCCAACGTCTGGCACGCCGATCGCATCGCCCGCATCTCGCCTGCTACGGGTCGCGTCATCGGTTGGATCGATCTCAAAGGCCTGATGCAGCGCAGCCAACTCACCGACGACGAAGCCGTGCTCAACGGCATCGCTTACGACCCCGCCCATGACCGCCTCTTCGTCACTGGGAAGCTCTGGCCAAAAATCTTCGAAATCACACTCATTCCTGAAAAGGCAAAGCTCGTCCCGGTTCACCACTCCAAATAGCCAGCCCAGAATTGTTGCTCCGAACCTGTCGGCAATCACAGAGCGCGGCCAAAATGCCCGCGTATACTTTTCGCCAAGGTAAGGGCTTCTAATGGACCTCCTGTCGGTTCCAACCGTGCTCCAAAACGCGGCAATTCTCACCGTCATCCTTGCGCTCAGCGGCTACCTGATCACCTCTCTCAGCGCCCACATGCTCGCGCGCCGAAGAGATAAACTCGATCTCGTCAACAAGCGGATCAATGAATTCTACGGGCCGCTCTACGTCGCTTCTGAATCCGGCAACATTGCCTATCGCTCTCTGCTCAATCGCCAGGGAAAAGACAAAAGTGAGCCGATCCTCGATTCAGAGATGAAGGAGTGGATGCTGTGGATGAACACGATCTTCATGCCCCTCAACGACATTCGCGAAAAGGTCATCATCGAGAACGCGCATCTGATCATTGAAGAGCAGATGCCGCAATGCCTGCTCGACTTCGTCACCCATGTAGTCGGCTACAAGGCTGTGATGGCAAAGTGGGCCGAAGGCGATTACGGCGAGCGTCGCTCCTCCATCGGTTGGCCGCCGGAATTCGACATCTACGTTAAGCGTTCCTACGCCGCATTGAAAGCTGAACAGACGCGACTCATGGACAGCGCACTATCGCGCCTTTACAACCGCGTCTTCGGCGGCAAGCGGAAGAACAACAACTGAGAACTCGCAGCTCTGAACTTGGAACTCTTACTGCAGCCACTGCATAAAGCTCGATCCCGCGTTGCTGAAATCGAATGCATGCTTCTCCATGAACGCATAAAGAAAGCCCCGGCATTTTGCCGGGGCTTTACTGACAACTGAGAACGATAACTTAAAACTAGTATCTGTAGAACTCCGGCTTGTACGGCCCTTCGACCGGCACACCGATATAGTCCGCCTGCTTCTTCGAGAGCGTCGTCAACTTCACGCCGATCTTCTCCAGATGCAGCCGTGCAACTTCCTCGTCCAGCTTCTTGGGCAGGGTGTAGACGTTTACCTTGTATGTGTCCTTGTTCTTCCAAAGGTCGAGCTGCGCCAGTGTCTGGTTGGCAAAGCTGTTCGACATCACGAAGCTCGGGTGACCGGTCGCGCAACCCAGGTTTACCAGCCGCCCCTCTGCCAGCATGAAGATCTCGTGCCCGTCCGGGAAGTGGTACTTGTCCACTTGCGGCTTGATGTTCAGCTTCTCCACGCCCTTTTCCGTGTTGAGCCGGTCGACCTGGATCTCGTTATCGAAGTGTCCGATGTTGCAGACGATCGCCTGGTCCTTCATCTTCTTCATGTGCTCGAGCGTGATGATGTCCACGTTGCCCGTGCAGGTGACGTAGATGTCGCCGCGTCCGAGCGTGTCTTCAATCGTGGTGACTTCAAAGCCTTCCATCGCCGCCTGCAGTGCGTTGATCGGATCGACTTCGGTCACAATTACGCGTGCGCCCATGCCGCGCAGGGAGTGCGAGCAGCCTTTGCCCACGTCGCCATATCCGCAAATCACAGCTACCTTGCCCGCCACCATAACGTCGGTCGCGCGCTTGATGCCGTCGGCCAGTGACTCACGGCAGCCATAGAGGTTGTCGAACTTCGACTTCGTCACGGAGTCGTTCACGTTGATCGCCGGAACCAGTAGCGTGCCCTTTTCCAGCATTTGATAAAGCCGATGCACGCCCGTCGTGGTCTCTTCAGAAACGCCGCGCCATTCCTTCACAACCTTGTGCCAGTGCTGCTTGTCTTCGGCGTAAACCTTCTTCAGCAGATCTTTGATCACCTGTTCTTCATGGTTGCCTGAAGGCGTCTCAACCCACTTGTCGCCATTTTCAAGTTCATAGCCTTTGTGAATCAGCAGCGTAACATCGCCGCCGTCATCGACCACCATCTCAGGACCTTTGCCGCCCTTGAAGCTCAACGCCTTGTAGGTGCAGTCCCAATAATCTTCGAGACTCTCCCCCTTCCATGCAAACACCGGAACGCCGCTGGCCGCAATCGCTGCCGCCGCATGATCCTGCGTGGAGAAAATATTGCAACTCGCCCAGCGCACTTCCGCGCCCAGGCTCACCAGCGTCTCAATCAACACCGCGGTCTGAATGGTCATGTGCAGCGAACCGGTGATGCGCACGCCCTTCAGCGGCTTCTCGGCAGAGTACTTGTTGCGGATCGCCATCAGGCCCGGCATCTCGTGCTCGGCAATCGAAATCTCTTTGCGACCCCAATCGGCCAGCGAAAGGTCTGCGACTTTGTATTCGGTCAGTTCCAGGGTTGAGGAAGCCATTCATTTCTCCTTATATCGACGCATCGTGATATATTGATATTTACCAGAAACCCATGGCCACGTCAATTGTGAAAATCCTCCGCGTCGTAGCCGACCCCAACCGGCTCCGCATCCTGCTGCTTCTGAAGGCCGAAGAACTCTCCGTCGCCGAACTGCAGGAAATCCTGGTCATGGGCCAAAGCACTATCTCCACACACCTCTCACAGCTCAAAACCGCTGGCCTCGTTGAAGATCGCCGCATCGGCAAAAACAGCCTCTACAGCCTCACAACCGGCAACGGGAACGATGTGCTGGCCGATCTGCTCACTCGCGCCGAGCGCGAAATCCCTGAAGCTGTTCACGATCGCGCTACCGCCAGACGCGTCGTAAAGAAACGCCAGGACAAAATGCGCGCTTTCTTTGACAGCGTCGCCGGCCGCCTTGGCAAAGATTACGTACCCGGCAAATCATGGAAGAGTCTTGCTGAAACGTTGCTCCGCCTGATGCCGCCCATGGACATTGCCGATTTGGGCGCTGGAGATGGCAGCTTTTCGCTGCTGCTTGCGCAAAATTCCAAACACGTAATCGCGATCGACTCTTCCGCCAAAATGATCGAGTTCGCCCACGACCAGGCCCGTCGCCATCACATCAAGAATGTCGACTACCGACTTGGCGACATGGAAGAGCTTCCCATCGACGATGAAGCCGTCGATCTAGCCTTCTTTTCGCAGTCGCTCCATCATGCGCTTCATCCCGATCGCGCCCTGTGCGAAGGCGCGCGCATTCTGCGCCCCGGCGGCCGCATTGCTATCCTCGATCTCGCTAAGCACCGCTTCGAAGAAGCCCGAGAAATGTATGCGGACGAGTGGCTGGGCTTTAGCGAGGCCGAACTCGAATCAATGCTGCACCGCGCCGGTTTTGAAAAAATCCAGGCCTCAGTTGTCCAGAAAGAATCTGAGCCCCCGCATTTTCAAACGATGCTGGCCGTCGCCCACAAACCGCACGGCTAAGCGGCCTGAATCAATTCGCGGCAAAATCTTCGATCAGCCAGCGATCTCCGCGCTTTACGACTATGAACCGATAGCCGCCACCGTCTTCGTAGACTAACTTGTGCTCGGCGCCGTGCGGCTTCACTTTGACATCAACTTCGAACAAACGGTTGGGCGCTGACTCGACTAGACGGCGTGCCACCGCATCACTCGCGCAGTAAGCACGGACCGCGGGAATGTCTCGATCCTCTGCATATTTGGCTGCCTTGGCAATCGGCAGCAAATCAGGCCGGTTCACCCGCCGTGAGATGAACCGCACTTCATTACCCGAAAGGTCATATCGGTCCACGGCGCACATACTGGGATTGTCCCAGGTATCGATTGCAGACCACCAGCAATACGGCAGGTCGATCACCGGACCGTCGGTGCGAAGTTTGCCAATCGTGGGAAAAGCCTTTACCTGATCATCCAACCCCAGAGCTCTCCTTTCACTTTAATGATCTGATTTGCCATTCCACCAAGCTCGGGATTCCACTCGCGCGCATCGTAAGCTACGCCGAAGCTTCCGGCGCATCCGCCCATCGTCGAGCGCGCCAGAAATCTGGCCATACCTGAAAGGCCACGATGCAGGGGATACAACTCCACCTTCACCCACGGCACATCGAATTCCGAATCGTCCTCGATGAGGCCGATTCGGCGCCAGAGGCGATTTGGCTTATCGGCATCCCCGCCAGGAATTCCGAAGACGAAAAAGCGCTCGTACACACGGATCGACATTTTGACGACAAGGATCTCTTTCAGATCGAGGATCTCGAATTGAAACTGATTATCTTTGGGCCACGAACTGTTGATCTCCGCACTCGCGCTCTCGACTCCTTTGAGCACCTTCCTCGCGCGCTCCGCAGGCGAAGCATTATCGGTGTTCAATGCATCAGCGATAAGGTCTGATGTGGTTTCCAGCAAGGGAATCTCGACGCGAGAGGGTTGCCAGCCCGTCTCGTTTGCAAGCCCATCTCGGCACGGATCTGGGGAGAGTTGCGTGAGCTCTTGCAGTAACTGACGAACGTCCGCCTTCGGTGCGGCACCAGGAGTGACCACTCCATAGGCACTTGTCGTGAGAAGCAGAACGACGAGGACAAGTCTGTTTATTAGTGGCTGTCGGAACATTGCAGGCCCAATCCGAAACTTGCTTGTGATTGTAAATTGTTCCCTCGCAAAACTTTGCGGTCCCCAACACTCCTTACTGCGCTAATCTGTATCCAATCACAAGAACATAATGATCGCGCCAAAACAAACCGCTGTGCACGCGATTTCGCAACATGCGAAGGTCAGCCGCCTTACCCGCGCTCAGCGCACCGCGATCCTCAAGGCACTGTCTGATCCCAAGCGCTTCGAACTGCTCGAAAAGATCGCCTGCGCCCAGTGTCCACTGACCTGCTCAATGGCCGGTGACGCTCTTGCCATATCTGCCGCCACGCTCTCCCACCACATCAAGGAACTGCAGACCAGTGGGCTTATCAACGTCCGCAGGGAAGGTAAGTTCGCCTACCTCACCATCAAGCCCGGAGTTCTTGAGGCGCTTGCTGCTTACCTCCAATCCCTCGGCCCCTCGTCTTGCCCACCCGCTGAAACCCTTGCAAAATAGATTTTCACAATCATCCTGAATCCTTCTTCTCCGCTGTTAATCAATTCGATAGTTGTCGAAACGTCGAAGTGATGACGCGAAGGCAGGGAGCAGATTCTATGAGCAAACTTCAAGGCAAAGTCGCACTGGTCACCGGAGCATCGAAGGGCATTGGCGCAGCCATCGCGCTCGAACTCGCAGCACAGGGCGCAGCCGTAGCTGTCAACTATTCCGGCAGCAAAGCCGGCGCTGAAAAAGTCGTCAATGAAATCAAGCAGGCGGGTGGTAAAGCCATCGTGGTTCAGGCCAACGTGGCCGATCCCGATTCCATCGGACCGCTCATCAACAACGTCGTCAAGCAACTCGGCCCCATCGACATTCTGGTCAATAATGCAGGCGTCTTTGAGTTTGCCCCACTGGAATCAGTCACGCCCGAACACTTTCATCGCCAGTTCAATATCAACGTGCTCGGATTGTTGCTGGTCACGCAGGCCGCCGTCGCGCAGTTCAATCCAAAAGGCGGCAGCATCATCAATATCAGTTCCGTAGTCGCCGACGGTTCACCCAATGCATCCGTTTACAGCGCGACCAAGGGCGCCGTTGACACTATAAGCGCAGCCCTCGCGCAGGAACTCGGCCCGAAAAAGATCCGCGTCAACTCCCTCAACCCGGGCATGATCGAAACAGAGGGCGCCCACGCTGCAGGCGTCATCGGAAGCGATTTCCAGAAGGCGATCGAAGCGCGCACACCGTCTGGCCGCATCGGTCAGCCGAAAGACATCGCCACTGCCGCAGCCCTACTTGCCTCTGACGATTCTGGCTGGATCAATGGCCAGGCCATCCACGCCGCCGGCGGCTTCCGCCTTTAAATGAATCGCATTCCTGCTTCAACTGCCCGTGGCCGGAATGCGCACCGTGATTGCACTCAGTAAAGGACACTAGCTATGACCCACGCCATTTTCTCCACTCTTTCAATCGCAGCGGTGGCAGTGTTTGCCGCGAGAGCGGGCGACCTTCTTCGCATTCCTCCATTCAACCGCAAGCCATGCGACGATACCGATTCAAAAGGGACGGCATGGAGGTACAAGGCAGATGCCGCCCAGCAGGAGAGTGCGTGGCTCCGGGTGCACCGCCACGGAACATGTTGAAATTGTGAAACCGATATCCCATCCTGCGTGGCGAGGGTGGGATATCGCGTTATTCTCTTTCTGCTTCCAGCAGCTTTCGCTTTCGGTCCACTCCCCACCGGTACCCGGTCAGCGATCCGCTCGCTCCTACGACCCGATGGCAGGGGACCACGAGCGCCACGCGATTCATGGCGCAAGCCCGCGCCACCGCTCTCGTGGCCTTGGGCTCACCCATCTCCCGTGCCAGTTCGCTGTAGCTGCGCGTCTCTCCTCGTGGAATCTGGCGCAGCGCCTGCCAAACGCGCAATTGAAACACTGTTCCCCTCAAATCCAGCGCTCCCTCTGCCCCGCGCATCCCAGACAAGTCCGAACCGTCGCGCACCATTTGCAACGCTGCATCCACCAACCGCGAGAGCGAAGAATCGCGCCGCAATTCGGCGGCAGGGAACTCCGCGCGCAAATTCCCCTCTGCCTCCGCAGCCGTCTCCGCCAGCGAGAGCCAACAAAGACCGCGTTCTGTGGCGCCGACGATCACTCGACCGAAAGGTGAAGGTGCGGAGCACCAGCCGATCCGCTCACCCTTGCCACCCTGTGCAAACCTGCCCGGCGTCATTCCTAACTGTGCTCCTTCATATGCCCGGCTCGACGAACCAAACCCGGCCTCGTAGATCGCGTCTGTCACACGCCCGTTTTGCTTCAAAGCTCCGCGCAGCCTGCCAGCGCGCAGCGACCGCTGATACTGCAGCGGACTCACGCCCATCTCCTGCTTGAACATTCGCTGCACTGTGAACTGACTCATGCCCGTGATGCGTCCTAATTCCGCGAGCGGCACGGCGCGATCGAGGTTCGCCTCTAAATGGGACCGTATTTTCTCCAAAGGTCTGCCCGACGCAGTTGGCTTGCAACGCTTGCAGGCGCGGAACCCCGCAACCTGCGCCGCTGCCGTCGTCTCAAAAAACCGCACGTTCCCACGCAACGGCCGCCTGCTCTTGCAATCGGGCCTGCAGAAAACGCCCGTCGTCGCCACTGCATAGAAAAACCGCGCGCTGCCATCGCGCTCGCAAAGTTGCTGCCATGCGCGATTTTCATCGAATGATTTCACTGCCTGATCCACGGTTGCGAATTGAACATTGTTCGTCATGCACTCATCGTCGCCCAGGTACGATTCGCACACACTCCGATTCTTGCGCGCAATTCCGAATTCTCTAATCCCTGTTTTTCAATGCCGCTTCCGCTCGCTGTAAATCCTCTTCTGTATCCACCCCGATCGTGTCCGCCGGTGCACCTGCCACATAAATGTCGATTCCTGCTTCCAGCAGACGCAACTGCTCCAGCTTCTCTACAGATTCAAGCCAGCCCGGGGGCAACTCAGCAAACCTCTCCAGTGCCGCCTTTCGATAGGCGTAAATTCCAAGGTGCTTCCGATACCCCGCAAATCCTGCCTGGTCCCTATCGTGTGGAATCGTTGCGCGCGAGAAATACAACGCCTTCCCATCCTGTGCTGTCACCACTTTCACTGCGTTGGGATTGTGAATATCCTCAGCCGGACAGCGCACTGCCAGGGTTGCTACCTGCACCTCCGGGCGGTCAAACAACGCGATAAGCGGTGGAAAAAACTCCGGAGTCAGAGTAGGCTCATCGCCCTGGATATTGACGTAAATATCCGCCTCGATCTGGCGCGCTACTTCCCGGACGCGATCCGATCCGCTGGCGCAGTTGGGTGAGGTCATCGCTACAGGAACGCCCCGGGCAAGACACACTTCTGCAACCTCATCTGAATCGGTAGCCACGACGACCGGGTCCATTAATCCGCTCCCCGCAGCGGCGCGCCAAACCCACTCGACCATCGGCCGCCCGGCGATTTCGCAAAGCACTTTGCGAGGCAGGCGAGTGGAGCCAAGCCGCGCCGGGATCACCCCTGCGATCCGTAACTTGCTCATGCACGCGAGTCTACAGGACTACCCGCGTGGCTTCATCCCTTTCCGACCACGCCGGAAACCCACCTCCTCTGTTAATTACTAAAAACTTCCGTTCCAGGGAGTCGGGTCTTCGAGCCGCAACTGTTTGACCTTAAATTCAACCGCCAGTATCATCTAGAGTGGTGCAGTGGTTCCGCTGCATGCTCCTTTCGGCGGGGTAGCTCAGATGGTTAGAGCGACGGATTCATAACCCGTAGGTCGGCAGTTCGATCCTGCCTCCCGCCACCAGTTTTCAGAGAAACCACGCCTTCCCGGCAATCATCTACCCCAGTCCCAGCCCCCTGCGACCTCCCAACGCCTTCTTGGTCCGGTTCTTCGGTACCGCGCATCGTCTCTTTGCCAGTTTTTCTCTTTACCGCTTGCGGTATCATTGCGTCTAAAGATTAGCGGCCTGCTTCCCCCTTGAGAGGCCCTACCGGATGGTGTGTGTGTCCCGATTTTTTCAAAGATTGACCTTCGTCTTAGCTGCAACTATCTTTGCCGCTCTTGGACTCGGCTTCGCGCTGGGCGAGTTCGGTATGTTCGGCGTCCACGCAGGCGGCGAACAGGATGGCGCCTATCGCCAGATGCACGTCTATGCCGAGGTCCTGAAGAGAATTCAGAGCGACTACGTCACCGATCCCAACATCACTCAGGTCACCACGGGTGCTCTGCACGGCCTGCTTGAATCCCTTGACGCGGATTCCAGCTTTCTCACCGCCACGGAATACAAGATCTACAAGGATCGGCCAACCTCCGGCGTTGCCCAGATCGGCGTTACGGTTTCGAAGCGTTATGGCTATGCCACCATCGTCAGCGTGATTCCCGGCTCCCCGGCCGATCACGAGCACCTTGCCGACGGCGATGTCATCGAGTCCATCGGTGACTCTTCCACCCGCGAACTCTCTTTGGCAGTCATCCGCCTGCTCCTCGAAGGCAAACCCGGCAGCACCATCACCCTCTCAGTCGTACGCCCGCGCAAACCAGATCCCGACAAGCTCACGCTCACCCGCACCGTCACCACCTCCCCGGCCCTCAGTGAGCAGCAGTATGAGAACGCCAGTATCCTCTACCTCAAGCCCGGGACTCTAACGGCAGCCCGAGTCGATGAGCTCGCCGCAAAAATCAAGGCTGCCGGCAAAACGCGCAAGATTCTCCTCGATCTGCGCGACGACTCCGAAGGCGACCCTGAGCAAGGAATTCGTCTTGCAAACTTCTTTATCAATCAGGGCACGCTCGCTACCTTGGAAGGTCAGAAGTTTCCGAAACAGACCTTTACCGCAGACTCGTCGAAGTTCATCACCGGCGCCCCGGTTGCCGTCCTCGTAAACCGCGGCACCTATGGAGCGGCAGAACTTGCCGCCGACGCCATTGAGGGAGCCAAGCGCGGGGACGTCGTAGGGGAACGCACCTTCGGCGAAGGTTCCGTGCAAAAGACCATTGAACTGCCCGATGGCTCAGCCTTGCTGCTCACCGTTGCCAAGTTCCAAGGTCCTGATGGCAAAAAGATTCAGGATGAGGCAGTTGCGCCCACCGTCCTGGTCGGGCAAAATGCCGACGACGAAGTCGACGCTGATGACGCCACACAGCCCACCAAGAGCGATGAGCCGCTGAACAAGGCGCTCTCAATTCTCAAGGCCAAAACCAGCTAAATCGAAACACGTTGTCACTCTTGTCCGGCGTGGTTCACGGGGTTGCCCGCACGCCGACAGCCAATCTACAAGCGTGCTAGCCTTTAAGGAAGGCACCCCCATTTTGGCTCGGCGCAGCTGGACTGAGAGGGATGCCGATGAGGCTTCTTCTTGGGTGCCCCTCCTGCACACTCGGTCCCTTCGAGCGGCCTTGGCCGCACCCATCGCCTGCGCCCTGAGCCGGTCCCGCCGCCCCTGTTTCGTCGCCGCAAAGTTGCCGGTAAAGTTGCGTTTCTCATCCTCCTGCTGCTGGCAGTAATCACCGGGTCGCTCGCCGGGCTCATGCTGGTTTTCTCGGTCAATCTCCCCCAGATCAATGACCTCGAGCGCTACCGGCCTTCGACCATGACGGATCTCTATGACTGCAAGAGCCGCATCATCGGATCTTTCGCTCTCGAAAAGCGAATCGTCGTTAACTATGACGACTTCGCACCGGTCCTCCGCCAGGCTGTCGTCTCCATCGAAGACAAAAACTTCGATTCCCATTGGGGCATCAACGTTTTTCGCATCGCGGGCGCTCTCTGGCACGACATACGGTCGCATGGCCGCGCGCAGGGAGCCTCCACACTCACCATGCAACTGGCGCGCAATCTGTTTCTATCCGCCGATCGCACAGCCGCCCGCAAAGCGCAGGAAGCTTACCTCGCGATTCAAATCGAGCGCGCCTTCACGAAGGAACAGATTTTCACTCTCTACGGCAACCAGATATATCTTGGCAGCGGTATGTACGGCTTCGAGGCTGCATCGCAGTTCTACTTCAGCAAACGCGCCAAAGACCTCAACCTCACGGAGGCCGCGCTGCTCGCCGGCCTGCCGAAAGGCCCGGCAGCCTACTCGCCGCTCATCAATCCTGAGAGAGCGCTACGCCGCCGCAATCTTGTTCTCAGTGAAATGGAGTCTGACGGCGTCATCACGCATCAGCAAGCCGAACAGGCCCGCCGCTCGCCGCTGGGCCTGAAAGTTAACCAGCCGGAGATGTCCGTTGCTCCCTGGTTCCAGGAAGAAGTGCGACGCGAGCTTGAAAAGAAATTCGGCGCCGAACAGGTGCACGGGGCGGGCCTCCGCGTCGACACCACTCTCGATCTCGATCTGCAGAAGGTCGCCAACAAGGCTCTCACCGATGGCCTCGCCGCATACGAGCGCCGCCACGGATGGAAGGGCAAGCTCGAAAACGTGCTCACAAATACTGCGCTTGAGGACTACAAGCATCCCGATTGGGCGATGGCGTCACACGCGGGGGATTACGTCCACGCTCTCGTTACCCGGGTACTCCCGCTTGAAATTCGCGCGCGCATCGGTGGCAACGAGGTCGTCCTTCTTCCTGAAGACTGGACATGGACAGGACAACGTTATGGCGACGCGCTCGTAAAACCCGGAGACGTCATTTACGTTCATCTCGCCGCTGCCACGATAGGCGGAGAACAACGCGCCACCCTCGAGCAGGATTCCGGCACGCAGGGCGCCGTCTTCGCCATGGACAACACCACCGGAGACGTCCTCGCCATGGTCGGCGGCCGCGATTACGCGCTATCTGAATTCAACCGCTCGACACAGGCTGAAAGACAAACCGGCTCCAGCTTCAAGCCCTACGTCTACACCACGGCGATTGAAGAAGGCGCCAAGCCCGACGACATCATCGTTGACGGCCCCGTCACCTTCGGCAACTACTCGCCGCACAATTACGAAAACGACTACAAGGGCGCGATGACCCTCGTAAACGCCTTTGCCGAATCGCGCAACATTCCCGCCGTCAAACTCGCCGCGCGCGTCGGTATTCACAAGGTCATCGACATGGCGCATCGCTTCGGCGTCACATCCGAGATTCCGGCCTACTTGCCTATCGCCCTTGGCGCAGCGGAAATCACCCTGCAGGAACAGGTCACTTCCTACTCTGTCTTCCCCAACGATGGCATTCGCGTTAAACCGCGTCTCATCCGCAAAGTCACCAACGCCGACGGCATCACCCTGTGGGAAGACGCCCCTGCCGTCGACGAGATCATCAGCCAGCAGACTGCGCGCACAATGATGACTCTCTTCCGCGCCGTCACCGCGCATGGCACCGGCGCCGCGGTCGCGCAGTTGAATCACCCGCTCGGCGGCAAGACCGGCACCACCAGCGACTACACCGACGCGTGGTTCATGGGCTTCTCGCCTTCCATTACATGCGGCGTATGGGTTGGCTACGACAGCCGGCAATCTCTAGGCGAAAAAGAAACGGGCGCTAAAGCCGCATTGCCCATCTGGATGGAGATCATGAAAACTGCCATCGCCGGCAAAGACGATGAACAGTTCCCTGGTGATGCGGAGCAGCCGCCGATGCAGCAGTCCGCCGCAAACCGAACTTCGAATCCCGTTGCTCAGCCCGCAAAGCCGATTGCACCGTCATTGCCGCGTCTACAAGCACCGACATCGCAAACTGACCTCGTGACAAAACCCGTCCCAAAGCTAGCGAAAGCACCTTCTCTCCGCTGAACTGTCCTGAGGGCAAGAGTCACCTGGCGACGATTTTTCTGCCAAAGAACCCGACAAATGACGCGACGGACTAATTTGGTCCTACTTCGAACGTCGAATTCCCTGCAAACTTTTGTGGAAAACCGCAAATATTGTAGGGGGGGTGGGGGGGTACCCCGTTCCCGCCACCGGCGCCCGCAGCCAACACTTTGTGTTCCAGATGATTGTGCTTGAAACCGAGGAAATTCCCTGCAAACTGCGCCGGGGAATTTAGCCTTTGGGATGTGAGGGTTAGGTGGCCGGGCAAGGCTGGCGCTCTTGACAGTGAAGCAGCGGGAAGCAAAGTCCATGCGAAAGCGTGCGAGATGTTTTTCAAGCCGTTATCGACGAATGGGCAGTAGTTGAGGAGCTATCTGGGCACTCTAAAGCACGTTCTAGCCGCTGAGACTCGCGTAGCACCCCCACTCACTTGGGCTTTGGAACCTTAGACTCAGGTTGACATCCGACCCGAAGCGGATGCATACTCATGTCGTATGCCGACCCAAGAGAACAATGACGACCGCATCGCCCTCCTCCAGGGCACCCTCGACCTCCTGATCCTCAAGACCCTGATCCTCGGCCCCTGCCACGGCCAGGGCGTAGCTCGCTCCATTCAGCGGCAGTCTGAAGAAGTGTTGTTCGTCGATCACGGCTCGCTCTATCTCGCCCTTCAGCGTCTCGAAGACAAGAAGCTGATCCAGGCCAAGTGGGGCACCAGCGAAAACAACCGCAAGGCACGCTTCTACTCGCTCACCGCCAAGGGCCGCGCAGAGCTACTCGAAAAAACTTCGCAGTGGAGGCGCCTGACCCGCGCGATGGGTCTGATCCTCGACGCCGGAGCCGAGCCCCAAGGCGAGGAGGCCTGAGCCATGTTCAAGCGCAAACGCAGTGCGGAAGATTTTGCCGAGGAGATCAAGGCCCACCTCGAACTCGAAGCCGACGACCTCCGTGCACGAAGGCCTCAGCGAAGAAGAAGCTCGCCGCCGCGCCCGTGTCGAATTCGGCAGCGCCGGTCGCTGCGCAGGAGAGCTTTCATCTGCAAGGGCCGCTGGCAGGCTTTCGACAACTTCGTTCGCGATCTGCGCTTCAGCATGCGCTCGCTCTTGAAGAGCCCCGGCTTTGCACTCACGGCAATTCTCACCGTGGCGCTCGGTGTCGGCGCCAACACCGCCGTCTTCAGCGTCATGAACGCGGTGCTGCTGAAGTCGCTGCCGGTCGCGGATCCGCAAACACTCGTCTATCTCAGGACGTCCGACCAGCCCCGCGGCACCGGCACCGTCGATACCAACGAGACGATGTCCTATCCCGTCTATGACACATTGCGCAAGCAAACCCGCGCAATCTCATCGCTCATCGCCTACGTGCCCCTCTCCGGCAGCAAAGTCGCTGTTCGCGTTGGCTCGCAGCCGGAAGAAGCCGAAGGCGACATGGTCAGCGGCACCTTCTTCTCCGGCCTCGGCGTGAACCTGCCCCTCGGCCGCGGCTTCATCGCCGAAGATGAAGCCAATCACGCACCGCTCGCCGTCATCAGCTACAACTACTGGACGCGCCGCTTTGCGCGCAGCCCCGGCGTTCTCGGTCAAACTCTTTTCGTCAACGGCGTGCCCACGACCATCATCGGCGTCTCCGCCCAGGGATTCGAGGGCCTGGAGCCAGGCGGCTCGACCGATTTCTGGATTCCGTTGCAGAATCGCCGCGAACTCAACGCCTGGGGCAATCCTCCAGAAGACGGCAAACTCTACATCGCGAATCCGACCTGGTGGTGCCTGCGCCTCATCGCGCGCCTCGCACCCGGCGTCAGCAAGACTCAGGCCATCGCGCAACTACAACCCGTCTTCCGGTCCGCCTCTCGCATCGGGCTGGGCTCGCCCATGCAAGGCGAGAAGCCGCTCACGCTGAGCTTCACGGATGCCAAAAATTTCCCGGGCTATGACCAGATGTACGGCAATCCGCTGCGCATTCTCATGGCGATGGTCGGTCTCGTCCTGCTGATCGCGCTGGCCAACGTGGCCATGCTGCTCGCCGCCAGAAACGCAGCGCGCCAGCGTGAGTTCTCAGTTCGCCAGGCGCTCGGCGCCGGACGCGGCGAACTGTTCCGTCAGTTGTTGACCGAGAGCCTCATCCTTGTTACCGCTGGAGGTGTGCTCGCATGGGCTTTCGCCATGATGGCCGCGCGGTTGCTCGCCAACTGGGCGCAGATCGAATCCAGCCTCGCCCCCGACCGCACCGTTCTGCTTTTCACCATGGGCGTTCTCGTCAGTCGCCGCCGTGCTCTTCGGCCTCGCGCCCATGCGCGTCGCTCTCGCCGGACGCGCGGAACTGGCCATCAGAACTTCCGCGGCAACCTCCAACGCCAGACGCCGGTAAATCGCGCACCGGCAGAATCATCGTCGCTCTGCAAATGGCCATGTGCGTTGTGCTCCTCGTCGGCGCGGGCCTGCTGATTCGCACCCTGCGCAATCTTGAGAACACGCCCCTCGGCATGCGCGTCGACGGCCTCGTCGTCTTCGGCGTCAATCCCGACATACCGTCCCTTCCCGCGGGCAGGGCCTTCTATCGCGACCTCATGAGCAAGCTGCGCGTCTTGCCTGGCGTCGATTCGGTCACCATCATGGAAGAGCGACTCGGTTCCGGCTGGTCAGACAACAGCGCCATGATGGTCGATGGACGCCTGCCCGATGTCTCCAACGGCGGCGACCGCACCGTGCGCAGCAACGTGGCCGGGCCTGACTTCTTTACGACCCTCGGCGTACCCATTCTCGCAAGGCCGCGATTTCGCTGATTCCGACACCGCAAGCTCTCCGCCGGTCGGCATCATCAACGAGGAATTTGCAAAGCGCTTCCTGCCCAATCAAAATCCGCTCGGCCACCACATCGGCACCGACGATGGGCGCTTCACCATGACGCGTCGTCGGCGTTGTGAAAAATCACAAGTACCGCAGCATCGACGAAACACCCATCCCCATGGCCTGGTATATGTACGCGCAGATTCCCGTCATCGGCGCGATGAGCGTGGAAATGCGCGTCAACGGCGCCCCGCTTGCCATCCTCCCGACCGCGCAGAAAGTCGTGCAGCAACTTGATCCGAATCTGCCGCTGATCAAGCCCATGACCCAGCGCGCGCAATACGACACCACCATCTTCGAGCCAGCTCATGTTCGCGCGCCTCGCTGAGTTCTTCGGCCTGCTCGCCGTCGTGCTCGTCGCTACGGGCCTCTACGGAACCTTGTCCTATCGCGTCAACCGCCGCACCGCTGAGATCGGCGTTCGCATGGCAATGGGCGCAGGCCGCGGCCAGGTGGTGTGGATGATTCTGCGCGATAGCCTTACCCTCACGTTCATCGGCGTCGTGGCGGGCGTTCCTCTCGCAATGTTCGTCGGCCGCGCACTGGCATCATCGCTCTACGGCGTCAAGCCGCTCGATTCGGTCACCTACGCACTTGCCGTCGCCGGAGTCACCTTAGTTGGCATGCTTGCCAGCGCAGTGCCCGCAAGCCGCGCCGCCAGTGTCGATCCCCTCAAAGCGCTGCGCACGGAGTAGTCGTCAACCCACCGGTTCCTGCCTGTAAAGTTCGGCGGTGTGCCGCAAAGCGATCACAACGGCCATACCGAACATCACTGTGGCCGCGATCACTCCGCCCAGGTCGAACAGCAGATAGCGATGTCCCATCACGGTCGCATAGCGGCCGCGCAGCAGCGCAAGGTTTCCAATGATCAGCAGAATGCGAATCTCCGTAGGCCCAAAGATTCCCTGCGACATTTGAAAGCAGGACAAAGTATAGGTAGCGAGATAGCTCTCCGCCGACAGCAGCAGAAACCCGATCAACATAGCGACAGCCACCGCCCAGTGCACCAACCCTGAAAATCCCAGCCCGCCCATCAGCGCCGTCGCCCCAAAAATATCCACCATGTGATCGACGTAAAATCCATAGCGCGGCCGTTGCTGATTGCGCACGCGCGCCAGCGTGCCATCCATGCTATCGCCAAACCAGTTGAGAACGAGGCATACGATGACACCGAGCAGCCACCGCTCGTTGTAGCGAGAAAGTGCGTAGAAAAATCCTGCGCCGATCTGTGCGAGCAATCCCAGCGCCGTCAGACGGTCCGATGTGACCCAGATTGGAGCGCGTTCCGCCATCCATGTCAGCACTTTTTTCTCTGCATTGGCGGTGAGCGATCGGTTAACCCGGCGCGCGGATGAGAATGTCGTAGTCGCGTTCATAATGTTCTCTCCTCTTACTTGTCACTTCTTGAGTGCATTGCAAGCAGCACGCAGCGTAAACTCCAGCGATTCGCGTGGCACGCTCTCCACGTACGGCCGCACCGCCCATGCCAAGCCGACCGGTATGGCCCGCGTCAGTGAAATCGATTCAACCTGCATATACAGCCCGCCATCGCGTTCCTCGTAACTCCAGTAGGTGTTCATGCGCCACAGAAATCCGTGCTCTTCGTTCTCGCTAAGCGCATGTTCCTTTGCGGTGCCCGGCGCGTCGATCTCCGCAATTTTTGTGCTCCGCGAAATGCTGTACCTGTGGCGCGCATCGAGTCGTCCATACTCGATGTCGTAAGTCGGGTCCATCACCACCGTGATCACATGGCGTTGACGCAAGCGCATCGTCGCAGTGAAATGGTCTCCATTCTTTTCCGGCGTTAGAATGCTTGCCCGCATCACCTGGGGTGAAAAAGTTCGCGGATAGCTGTTGAAATTCTTCATCAGCCGTTCAAAATCCGCAGCCGTCGCCCCTTGGACAAACGCTGTTCCCCTCCAGTGATGAAGCAGCGCCCCCGGCAACTCCGCCTCCGCGTCCCGCGTCAGTTGCTCGATAATCAGCTGCCCCCGGCGCAGTTGGTCGTCGGTCTGGGAGTCAGTCCCCACCGATACGAGAAACCCATCCGTCCTCCGGTGCTGCTCCCTGAGGCGCGACTCCACCTTCCCGGCGTATGCATTAAATGCGCTGACGGCCGATGCCGGCGCCTCGCACCGCCCTGATGCCCAGGCGAGGACCAAGAGCAGGGAAGCGACAATCCGCCCTCCGCTCAAAGCCATTTGCCCGGTTGAAACTCGCTGCTTCATGGGGATGACTTTCCCAAACCGAGCTCTTGGAATCAATGCTCGCCGCCTCATCGCGATCATGAATGAACCTCACCGTCCAAGCTGCTGAATTGACGCGCCTTCTGCGGAGTTGTCCGGCCTCTGTGAACATCGGAAACTCGTCTCGGTCAATTAGACTGGGCACAAGAGATGGCAGAATCTGGTCAAGCGCGGCGCTATCGCTTCGGAACCTTCGAGGCGGATGCCTCAACTGGAGAATTGCGTCGCCAGGGAATCCGCATCAAGCTCAATGCCCAGCCATTCCAGGTTCTGCTGATGTTGCTTGAGCGCCCCGGCGAAGTCCTCACCCGCGATGAGATCGCGCGCGCCCTCTGGTCCGACGGCACCTTCGTCGACTACGACCACGGAGTGAACTCGGCATTGAATCGCATCCGCGACGCGCTCGGTGACACGGCCAACAATCCCCGGTATGTTGAAACGCTGGCGCGCCGCGGATACCGCTTTGTAGCTCCTGTTGAGAATCTCTTTGACCAGGCAGACCTGCCTACTTCATCTGCACCGCTCCATCCGGAGAGGGCATCGGAAGACCCTCAGATTTGGATCGGCAATGGGATTCTGGCATCGCCCGAAGAACTTCCCAGAACCTCGCACAAGGTGGTGAAGGCCCTTTTCCTTCTGCTGCAACTCATGTACCTCGGTTTCTATGTCGGGACTCTTACCAACCTGGCGGAGATCGAAGAACTCATCTCAACGCTGCCTCGCTCGACGCTGATCCTTTACGGATTGATAGCCACAGCGGCCGTTCTGATTCCCGTCCGCGCCTTTGTCTTCTGTGCCGTGCTTTTTCGCGCTCCGGGCGCGCAGCGCAAGTTTCTGAAGATGTGGCCGGGATTGTTGGTTGCCGACGTGGGTTGGGCTTTGTCGCCGTTCCTGCTGATGCATCACATCAACGCCGGACTGGCGCTGGCCTGTATGGCCTTGCTGGTCTATTCGCCGTTTGCGCAGCGCTCGCTCATACTGATGGGGGCCGGCCGGCCAAAAAACGATTCCTCGGTCGAAGTCCACTGAAGCCCGTGTCCGCGGTACACACTGCAGCGTCAGAGCTGATCGTAAAGAGTGGTGTTTCGATACCCCAGCAGCGACACCAGCGTCCAGATGGCGAGTGCTGTGCCAAACGGGATTTTAAGAACGCTAAGGAAAGCCGCTACGATTGCCACCACTCGACCCCACGGTGCTCGTTCCATCAGCCCCCAACCCGCCGCAAAGGCTAGACCCGAACGCAAAATCACCATGATCCATGCGAAGTGAATAATCGCAGGCGCGAATCCAGGTCCCAGCGGGAAGTTGCCGCGCGCCCACGGACCATGCATCCAGAAGCCGCCGCCGTTCAGGAACGAATTCGCAAATGCCAGGCCCACAATGCCCAAAAGCAGCGAAAGCCCTCCATAGATGAACCACACGGTACTAAGCGCTCGAACCCGATTGGCATAATTTGCCACTTCAAATGCAAGGTTCGGCACCACGGGAGGAGGTGCTGCCGCCGCCGGGCGACCGCAATGAGGACAAACAGGTTGTCCTTGTGCAAGAGCCTGACCACATCCGCTGCAGAACATCGTGTTTCTCCTTCGTAATTATCGCAATTCTATTCTTTTGCTTCTCGCAAGCGCTGCCACACCGGTTAGTCCGGCTGAGAATGACTACGCAGCGGCGCCCGCATTCGTTCCCAGCGCTCCTCATGCCGATCGTCGTGTAATACCAGCCCGGAGACCCGCCCCTGAGAGTCCCGCTCAACTGAAACTCGCGTCAGGCTGCTGCCGTTGGGGTAAAACAGCACGGAGTTCGATTCTGCCGCCAATTCCGCGATCTCTCCGAAATGGTTTTTCTGGTAGAGCAGTTCTCCCTGGCGAAACAGGGTGATCTCAACCAGTCCCCTCTTGTCGACATATTCCCCCGCGAAGCTATCCAGTTGTGCCGGGGTGAGCTTGAGCGCGGGCGGGTGAAGCGGAATGGAAATGCGCTCGGCAAAAGGAGCGGGTTCCCGGGCTTCCTTGCGATGCAACAACAGCCAGCGTGGCAACTCAGGCTCATCAAACGCGCGCGTCCAGCAATCATGCTTCAGTCCCTGGTAGACCCAAAGCCGTACATGACCACCAGAAGTTTTGATCGCTGTGTACAGCAATTCGTCCTGGCGCGGAGCAACCACGTTATCTTCAGCCCCATGAAAGAGCCAGACTGGCGTGCGCCCCACGGCCTGCGCATATTCGCCTGGCAATACTGAGGACTGCAGCCAGCGATCCGGGGCGTAGCTCCAGAAGATGCCTCCCGCGGCTATGGCTATCGACGCCCATCGATTTGGATACTGGCGCGCAAGCTCCCACGCGCCATAGCCGCCCATCGACAGCCCTGCAAGATATGTGCGCGCGGAGTCGCCGTGGAATTCGGCGGTTTCTTCATCGAGCTCGGCCATGGACATGGCGAGCATCTCCTTGTCGGTCCAATAGCGATCGAGAGAACACTGCGCCATCACCACGATGAACGGCCACCGCTCGGGGTGATCGCGAATGGCTTGCGGCAGGCCGATCTGGGTCTGCCACATGCCTTCAGATCCGCGCTCGCCGCGCCCGTGCAGAAAGAGAATGATCGGCCATTGTTTGTGGTCGTTCGGACGCCAATCTTCCGGAACGTACACCTGGTAGCGATAGGTGAATCCGCCCACCTGAATCCGGCGATTCAGAAACCCTGTTTCCTGCGGTGGATGCTTGTGAAAGCCTCTCGGCCCGGGTGCGGCTTGCAGCATGGTCGGCGCCAGTCCCCAGGTAAAGCAGAGGCAGGACGCGATCAATCTCAGGATCCGGTGCATAGGCTGAAAACATCATAGTGCCTTTAAGCAGTTTCTCGTTTCCGTTCCTGGTTCGGATTCCTTACGAATTCCTTCGGTTGCGGCATGAAAGAATCAGAAAGACCGAATCAACAATCGCCGATGACTACCTACGAAGCCGGAGAGACGCTCGACCACTACCGCATTGAAGCGGTCGTCGCCCATTCCGGCATGGCCGTACTCTACCGAGCAACCGATCTGCTTTCGGGCGGCCAGGTTGCCATCAAGGTTCCGCTCCCTGAGATGGAGGCCGACCCGGTTCTTCTCGAGCGCTTCAAACGCGAGCAGGAGATTGGGCTGACTCTCGATCATCCTGGCGTCGTGAAAACCTTTGCCGATGAACAGCGAAGCCGGATCTACATGGTCATCGAGTGGGTCGAAGGGCGTCTGCTGCGCACCATTTTGAACGAAGAGAAAAAGCTGCCCACTGAACGCGCAGTGAAAATCACCCTGGGAATTTGCGACGCGCTCGATTACATGCACAAGCGCGGGATCGTCCACCGCGACCTGAAGCCGGAGAACGTGATGGTCTTCGCAGACGATGAAATCAAGCTCATCGACTTCGGGATCGCCATGAAAGAAGATGCGCGACGCCTGACCTTTGTCAATGTGTCTTCGCTGCTGGGCACTCCGGACTATATCTCTCCAGAACAGGTAAAGGGAGGCCGTGGCGATCAGCGCAGCGACATCTACTCAGTGGGCATCATGCTGTACGAAATGCTCACCGGTACGGTGCCGTTTGCTGGTCCAAATCCACTCGCCGTCATGAATGCGCGGGTTCTCAACGACGTCAAGCCGCCACGCGAATTGAATCCGGAGATCTCGCCTGAACTGGAAGAGGTCCTATTTCGCGCCCTCGAACGAGAGCCGCGGCATCGCTATGCCACCGCCAGCGAAATGATGTGGGATCTTGAGCACCAGGAACAGGTGGGCGTTGAACCCCGCGGCGAACGTCCCGTAAAGCTGGGCGGCCGCAAGCTCGACAAGAAAATCCTGCTCTACGCTGCCATGGCCTTGGTGCCAGTGGTTCTATTCGCGCTCATGTTGCTAATGGCCAAGAAATAGAATCAGTTTTCAGTTTTAAGTTTTTCAAATCCTGGTTGTTACTCACTACGCGCTGCCTTTAACCCGTTTTAGCAACTTTCTCGCCCGTCGCGACCATGGCCGCTCGCGTCTTCTCAGGTAGCGCGGCATCGTCGGTTCCTTGTCCAGCACTTTTTGGGCCCACTCGCGCGCCTCTGCGTTTTTGCCCTCAGATGCCAGCAGATCCGCAAAGTTCAAATACGTTTCAGACGATGTGGAAAGGGCAGTCGCGCGCCGAAAGAGTGCCTCGGCCTTTTCCTTCTCACCGGTCAGTGCATAGGCCTGCGCCAGCAGAGCCGGGGCGCGATTGAAATCGTAGTTGGGCTCCTTCGCCACCGTCTCTTCAAGGTCGGGCAGTGCCCCGGCTGCATCTCCCAGCAGCACCGCGCACACGCCGCGCCGATAAAAGCAATCCAACGTATTGGAGCGCGCTGCGATGGCTTTGTTGAAGGCTTCCCGCGCCCTCGCAAGCTGTCCATCATCCATACACAGCTCGCCCAGTTCTTCGTAATTGCCGGCAGAAGGATTGTCGCGGATCGTCAGTTCCAGAGCCGCGATGTGCTTGCGCCGCGAGATGCCTTTGAACGATTGGTTCAGCAGGCCCACATCCGGAAAGACCTCGGCGAACAAGTAGACAATTGCCCCGATCGGACCGAGAAAAAGAATGATGTAGAGCCAATACGTGTCCGGCCGTCGGCGAATGAAATGAATAATCGCCGCGGCCTGGAGCAGCAGTCCCCATGGATAAAAGAGGTGCGTCAACAGTCCCATGTTGTGTGTGGTCCTGCAGTCAGGTTACAAGAGCGCAGCAGATTCAGGCAGCACACTTTGGGGTCAGGTTCCCGAAACGCCAATCCAGAAAACGCTACCGATACGATTCGTCGCGGTGCACCACAAACTCAGGATACGCATTGCCGCCAAGCTCATGCAGGTCCATGCCTATACGCTCTCCATCGGGATCCACACGCAATACAAGCACGCGATTGACCAGCCAGAAGATGACGTAAACCAGCGGCAGCATGATGCCGAGCAGCGTCGAGACGCCGATCAGTTGCGCCACAAATTGGCCGTCCTGCGGCGCAAAAATCCCCGCCGCCGCCAAGCCCCACAATCCCGCTGCCCCATGCACGCTGATAGCCCCGGACGGATCATCGATCGACAATGCGAGCTCAAACAACTCCACCAGCAGCGGAGTAATGATGCCGGCCACCATTCCCGTGAAGAGCGCAGCGATCGGAGTCACTACTCCTGCACAGGCGCTCGACGTCACCAGCCCCGCGAGCCAGCCATTTGCGCACAGACTGGCGTCAGGTTTTCCAAAGCGAATCCGTGTCACCGTGAATGTGGCTACCAGTGCACCCGTGGCGGATAGAAACGTATTGACCGCGGTAACAACCAGCGCAGTGGGCGCCGCGTTCAGCCACAACAGCGAGCCGGCCATGTTCCATGCCAGCCAACCGACCAGTGCGATCAGGCACCCCAAGAGGACGTAGACCACGTTGTGTCCCGGCATCGCCGTCGAAAGTCCTTCGCGCGGAAACTTCCCCTTGCGCGGCCCCGCGATCCACACGACAGCCAGTGCTGAAACGCCCCCGAGCGCGTGAATCGCCGCTGCCCCGCCGCCGTCGAAAAAACCGCCTCCGGCAGAAAAGTTCGTTCCCAACTGAGCCAGCCAGCCGCCGCCCCATGTCCAGTGCGCGGCCAGCGGAAACACCACAGCTCCTGTGATCGCTGCGATCACTGCGCCTGCAGGCAGCCGCAGCCGATCCGCCCCCGATCCCCACGGAATAAGAGCAACGAGTGCAACAGAAAGAAGTTCGAAAAGCAAAGCGAGTTGCGCGCGTGGTCCGGCAGAGTTGAAACCCCTGAGAAACAGCGGTCCCGCACCGGCCCAATTCCACGCCTTGCCCGCAAGATGAAAAACATGGTCGCCGCTCGTCCCTGCAGCAATCGCCGATCCCACCAGCGCAAACGCAATCACAGCGGTAGAAATAACCACCAGGCTGCCCAGCAACGACTGTGCCGCCGATCGCGACCGGCCGAGGCCCGAGTTCACCAGCGCCACGCCCGCAATCGCCATCGGTGCCAGCAGCAGAAGGCCGAGCGTCATTGCGAACGAAGTCTCGGGAAACGGCATCGGAGTCAGCGGATTCATCGATTTTCTCCGGGAATCTGCATGTGGCCGCGCACTGCCGCCACCAGCCCCATCGCTTCCACCGCAAGTCCGCACAATACAAACACAGCGCGCTGCGGCGAAGAGGGAAACAGAAGAATTGCCGCGATCGAAAGAAAAAATCCTGCGGGCATCACCAGCAATCCGGCGTATTTCATGACCCTTCCCTTCAAGTCATCCAGACAACTCACCGGTTGATAGAGGTCGGCCTGGAGACGAATGTCCCCGAGAAAAATGAGTGTAGGCAGAGTCCAACCGGTTGAAGCGCTTGTAGGAATTCTAAAGGATTCGGTCGCTTCGATCCGGCGCCGATGAGGACTTATGCCACAACTTCAACGAAGAAGAATTCGCTAAACCGCGACTTGACTCTCCATTACTGCTTATTTGCCCTGCAAGCCTTTATGCCGTCTTTTTGAGCGGCGATCCATAATGGAGCATGTACAGTCGGCTCGATCGGACGCACCGCGCGCTGCCCGTAATTCTTGGCCTGATATCTCTGGCAAGTGTCGTCCTGCTGTTGGTGTGGGACGCCGTTCCAAAGCAGTTTCCATTGAGGGCCCATGATGTCCTCGGAGCATTTCCCCTGGCAGCCATCGCGCTTGCCTATCTTGCTTATCAGGCCGCGCATCGTCCCGCACCTCTTGAAGTTCTCAAAGCAGTCCTGCTAGCCATCGCGTTTCTCTTCTGGGCTGCTAATCAGCTTTGGCCCGACATTCCCCAGGCCATGCTCTTCAACGACATTGCCATCGCCCTCTTCGTTCTCGATGTATTTCTTGTCATGATCGGTTGGCCCGGCTCCTCGCCCGACGAGTCATTCGCCGAAACCTATGTTGCGGAGACCAAGATCGCATCAGAGGGGAGAAAATCCTGAACACCGTCCACTGCATCAGGGCATGAATTTCAGGCCTGCGCACACGAATCAAAAGGCCTTCAGCCCCCGACGATGCTTTCTCAACGTTGATCGGGTGCGTTCGCGATAGACTTACGCCATCCTTACCGGATCGAAACCAACGATGACAAAAACTCCCCTTGCAGTCGTTCTCCTCGCCGCCGCCGCTTGCGTCTGTCCCGCGCAGCGAATCGAAGTGACCGTTCCCTCCACCAAACCCCTCAACGGCCACCTCATCCTCGTCATCGCCAAATCCGAAAAGCCCGAGCCACGCATGCAGCTGTCAGAAACCTACGACTCTGCAGAAGGCTTCGGCGTCGACGCCGAGAATGTAGCGCCGGGCAGCCCGCTTGTTATCGATGTAAAGACCTTCGGCTATCCCCGCCGCTCGCTGGCCGATCTCGATGCCGGCGACTACTACATTCAAGCCGTTTTCAACGTGTACGAGCAATTCCACCTGGCATCAGGCAAAACTGTATGGCTCCCGGCCGACAAAGGAGAAGGCCAGCGCTGGAATGAGAAGCCCGGCAATTCCTTCAGCAAGCCGCAAAAGATCCACTTCGATCCAAAATCGGCGACTCCCATCAAGGTCACGCTCGACCAAACCATCCCGCCCATTGAGGGCACGCCGCAAGATCCGACAGTAATTGCGCAGCAGCAGTCCACCGCAAAATGGCTCAAGTTCGAACGATTTCGCAGCGAAAAACTCAGCGCCTTCTGGGGTCGCGACATGTATCTCGGAGCCTGGGTTTTGCTTCCGGACGGATTTGACGAACACCCCGATGCAAAATATCCCGTCGTCGTGTATCAGGATCACTTCCATCCCGGCATCGGCCCCGCGCAGTTCACAGCGACGCCTCCCGATCCCAAATCGCCCGAGTTTCGCCGCCTGCAAAATGGATATCGTCTCTTTCAGGACTGGACCTCCAACCGCCTCCCGCGCGTGATCATCATTTACGTACAAAATGCCAATCCCTACTACGACGACTCGTACGTTGTGGACTCGGCAAACGTCGGGCCCTATGGGTCTGCCATCAACGATGAACTCATTCCTTCAATCGAGAAAAAATATCGCGGCATCGGTCAGGGTTGGGCTCGCGCCACCTTCGGCGGATCAACGGGTGGCTGGGAGGCTCTCGCCACGCAGGTCTTCTATCCCGACTCTTACAACGGCGCCTATGTCGCCTGTCCTGACCCGGTGGACTTTCACGCCTACCAGAACATCAACCTCTACGACGACACGAATGCCTTCGTTCGCAAAGGCGACTTTGGCGAGGTCTCCATTGCTGCCGATCGCAAACCGGACGGAACTATTACTGCCGAAACCGGCGCCGAATTCGCTTATGAATACGTGCTCGGTACGCATGGCCGTTCGACCGAGCAATGGGACATCTGGCAGGCGGTATTCTCTCCTGCCGGCAATGACGGCTATCCGGCAGAGATTATCGACCCTCTCACCGGTGCTATCGACAAGAAGGTGCTCGAATACTGGCACGATCACTACGATCTCGCCGCGATCCTCAAGCGCGATTGGCCTGCTCTCGGTCCCAAGCTCGAAGGCAAACTGCACATCGCTGTAGGCGACGGCGACACTTTCTTCCTGAATAATGCTGTTCATATGCTCGACAAGCAGTTGCAGGAAACCCGCAATCCTCACTCGGATGCGACATTTCAGTACGGCCCGGGCATGCCGCATTGCTACACCGGCGGACCTTCGGAGTACACCATGCAGCAGAACAACGCAGATTGGACGCAGCGGATACTTCCTCGGATGGTCGAGCACATGCTTGCCACTGCTCCATCCGGCGCAGATACGAAATCGTGGCGCTACTAGATTTCTCGCGACGACATCATCCCATTTCTTGGTACGTGTTCTCTCGAACATTGCGGAGATTTTCGCCGCAATTAGTTTGTTGGAACATATTTAGGTTTCAAGAGATTACAAAAAGTTAAGCGCTATAAACATTTTTTGTTCTCTCAACTGTTGAAGCCGTTACAGATAGGGCTCTGGCTGCTATATTAAATTTTCGGGGTCGGCCGCCTTCAGCTGGGTTTTGTCCGAAAAAGAATTCTGACCACAACCTATGTGACCGCCAGCACAAGCGTGCACAAATAACTGGACAACGAACAACAAGCAGGAAAGCATTCATGGCGCAGATATTTGACCGCAGCTCCAATGCTTTGGCTCGAGCGAGCCTGGTGCTGACTGGTCTGATTGTGATTGCACTCGGAGTGACGCTGGATCAATTGCAGCGCTCCCCATGGGTTACTCGCCAAGGCCAGAGACCCGAACAGCCAGTACCATTCAGCCATAAACATCACGTGACTGGACTCGGCCTTCAGTGCCAGTACTGCCACACTTCTGTTGAGAAATCCGGCTACGCCGGCATTCCCCCCACCAAGACCTGCATGAACTGCCACGCGCAGATCTGGACCAACGCGGCGCTCCTGCAGCCCGTGCGCGACAGCTGGGCGAGCGGTGAGTCGATTCCCTGGATCAAGGTTCACGACCTTCCTGACTATGTCTACTTCAGCCATGAAATTCATGTGAACAAGGGGCTCGGCTGTGCGAGTTGCCATGGCCGCGTCGATCAAATGCCGCTGATGTACGCGCAGAATACTCTGCAAATGGAGTGGTGCCTCAACTGCCATCGCAACCCCGCCAAAAATCTTCGTCCTACCAGCCAGCTTTACAACATGGCCTGGGAAGCGCCGGCGTCGGATCGTCCCGTATGGTGCGCGACCAGCGACGTGAAAGAGGGCACACCTACGGCGCAGGGCGTCAGCTGCGTGACCAACGATCCGAGCGGTGAAGGCCCGCAGGTCGCGGCTCTGCAGATGCCAAAGTCGCCGACGAGCGGAAAGGCCGGCGATGCTGCAGCGAGCGAGATTCCCGCAGCTCTGCACTACGAGAAATTCACCAGCCAGGATGAGCTTGGCCACTTTCTCTTGAAGCAATACCACATTCGCACTCCCAACGAACTGAGCAGTTGCGAGGTTTGCCACCGATGAGTAGCGAACCGATGAACGCAGGAACGAACCAGACGGGGAAGACCGTGGAGATTGAGAAAAGCAAGGCCAGCCTTGCTGAAAACGAAACGCCGATGACGCTCGAACAGGTGCGTGCCGATTTGAAGGGCAAGACCGGCCCGAAGTTCTGGCGCTCGGTAGACGAGCTCCAGAACACGCCGGAGTTTCAGGCAGCCGTCGAGAAAGAATTCCCCAGCGCCGCGCAGGAGTGGATCGACCCGGTTACACGCCGCGGCTTCCTCAAGGTCATGGGCGCATCCATGGCGCTGGCTGGTCTGGCTGGGTGCACCAAGCAGCCCGACGAGCCAATCTACCCCTACGTCAAGGCGCCTGAAGATCTTCTCCTCGGCAAGCCCAACTACTTCGCAAGCATGAATCCGCTGCCTACCGGCGGCGTGCCTCTGCTCGTCAAGACCGACCAGTATCGCCCCGTCAAGGTCGACGGCAATCCCGACCATGCCTATAACCATGGCTCCTCGGATGTCTTTTCGCAGGGCTCGCTGCTCGACCTTTACGATCCCGACCGCTCGCAGCATGTCACCTTCGAAGGCGAGAATAGCCAGTGGGGCGATTTCGCGCAGGCGTTGCACGGCAAGGTTGCCGCATCCAAAGATGGCACCGGAATCTACTTCCTCTCTGCCACCATCACCTCACCCACGCTGGCCCGCCAGTGGAAGGCCGTGCAGTCCGCCTATCCCAAGGCGACGCTGGTGCAGTACGACCCCGCTATCGCCGGGACGTTTCTTGCCAAGGGTTACAACGTTCAGTACGACCTCAGCAATGCCGATGTCATCGTCTCACTCGATGCTGACTTCCTTTCCGGCGCGTCTTATCCCGGCTTCCACAAGCTTGTTGCTGATTACGCGAAGCGCCGCAAAGATCCCGCTAATGGCATGAACCGGCTCTACACCATCGAGAGCTCGCCGACCACCACCGGCATGAAGGCCGAGCATCGCCTCGGACTGCGCGCCAGCGAAATACCCGTATTTGCTGCGGCACTCGCGTCCGCGGTGGGAGCCGCCGGAGCATCTGCCTCGCAATACTCGTGGACGGGCCAGCAGCAGGCAGTTTCTCGCCGCTCTCGCCAAAGACCTCAAGGCCAGCAACGGCAAAAGCGCTGTCCTCCCCGGCCTCTATCAGGATGAGTCGGTCGCGGCTCTCGCGCTTGCCATCAACCAGGCTCTCGGCAACGTCGGCAAAACCGTCACCGTATCATCCGATCCAGCCATTCCGTTGCCCAGCGATCAGAACGGCGACCTCCTAAAACTCGTGTCCGATCTCAACGCCGGCAAAGTCGACTGGCTCGTCATTCTCAATGCCAATCCGATCTATTCATCGCCTGTCGACCTGGGATTCAACGACAAGTTGCTCGGCAAGGCCAAGGTTGTCGCTCATCTCGGTTCGCACTACGATGAAACCGGCCATTTGACGCAATGGCATATTCCGGCCGCGCACTATTTGGAGTCGTGGTCCGATGCCCGCGCTTATGACGGCACCGTCTCCATCGTGCAGCCTCTCATCGAACCGCTCTATGGCGGCAAGAGTGCGCATGACGTCTTCCAGATTCTCCTGGACAATCCGCTCCTGAGTGCCTATGACGCGGTCCGCGTCACGCAGAAGGACAACATCAAGGGCGACTTTGAGACCGGCTGGCGCAAGGCTCTGCACGCCGGATGGATCGAGAACACCGCCTTTACTAGCAGCGGCTCCCCGAAATCAGCGTCGTCCAGTGTTCCTGCGCCGAATCCGAAGGATCAGTTTGAGGTCATCTTCCGTCCTGATCCCAATATTTACGACGGTCGCTACTCGAACGTTGGCTGGCTGCAGGAACTACCCAAGCCGGTGACAAGCTTGAGCTGGGACAACGCCGCCATCCTCTCCGGCGCGACGCTTGAAGCTCTCAAGCTAGAAGAAGACGACATCGTCGAAATCAGCGCTGGTGGAGGAGTGGTCAAGGCTCCAGTGATGGTGGCGCCTGGTCACCCCGACAACTCTGTCACCCTCTACATGGGTTATGGTCGCGAGTTCGCCGGCCGCGTAGGCTCCGGTGCCGGCTTCAATGCCTATCTGGTGCGCTCCACTGCTGCCCCGTTCTACTCAACTGGCTCCATCAAGAAGGTCGATGGCAAGTGGGGCATCGCGATTACCAAGAGCCACTACCAGGATCATCGCGGTAAGAACCTCAGCGAGTACGGCAACCAGAACCGCTCCCTCGAAGCCGTCGAAGCTCTCGGCGAGCGCGGCATCATCCGCTACGCCAGCCTTGAGGACTTCAAGGCTAATCCAAACTTCGCGCAGGAAGGCGAAGGCCACGATACCCCTGAGTACAACACCACGCTGTTTCCCAACTGGGAGTACAACGGCAACAAGTGGGGCATGTCGATCGACATGAACAGCTGTACCGGCTGCAACGCCTGCATCGTCGCTTGCTATGCCGAGAACAACATCGCCGTGGTGGGAAAGCAACAGGTCCGCATCGGACGCAACATGCAGTGGCTTCGCATCGACTCCTATTTCGAAGGCGATCTCGCCGCGCCCCGTGCTCACTTCCAGCCGATGACCTGCCAGCACTGCGAAAACGCTCCCTGCGAACAGGTCTGCCCCGTGGGCGCCACCGTGCACACGCCCGAAGGCATCAACACCATGGTCTACAACCGTTGCGTGGGCACCCGCTACTGCTCCAACAACTGTCCCTACAAGGTGCGCCGCTTCAACTTCCTGCTCTACTCCGACTTTGAGTCTGAGAGCCTCAAGCTGATGCGCAACCCTGACGTCTCAGTCCGTTCCCGCGGCGTCATGGAGAAGTGCAGCTACTGCGTGCAGCGCGTCAACGAGGCCAAGATTCAAGCAGACAAGGAAAACCGCCCGATCCGCGATGGCGAAGTTGTCACCGCCTGTCAGCAGGCGTGCCCCGCATCGGTTATCACCTTCGGCAACCTCAACGATAAGAACAGCAAGGTTGCAAAGCTCAACGAAGACAAGCGCATGTATCAGGTCATCGCCGATCAGAACACGCGGCCTCGGACACGTTATCTCGCCGAGGTTCTGAATTTTAATCCTGAACTCGAACAGAAGCCGGTGGAGCACACGCCGGAAAAGGGTTGAAGTCACAATGGCGACCAGTGAAATAAAACGAGGCGACCCTGGCATCGATCCAAAGACCGGAGAATACCGCGTCGTCGGTGTCAGTGAGACCTTTAAATCGGTAACGGAAAAGATCTCCGGCATCGTGCTCACCCCGCACACGCCGCTCGGCTGGCTTGCCTTCTTCGGTATCGCCGGCGGCGGAGCCACAGTGCTGCTGGTTGCGGTCACATGGCTCTTCCTCAAGGGCGTCGGCATCTGGGCTATTACTCAGCCTGTCGCCTGGGGCTTCGCCATCATTAACTTCGTCTGGTGGATCGGTATCGGCCACGCCGGAACCCTGATTTCCGCAATCCTTCTGCTCTTCAAACAAACCTGGCGCAACTCCATCAGCCGCTTCGCCGAGGCGATGACGATTTTTGCGGTCGTTTGCGCCGGCATGTTCCCGCTGATTCACGTTGGCCGCCCATGGCTTGGATATTGGCTGTTCCCGATACCGCTCACCATGAATGTCTGGCCGCAGTTCCGGTCGCCGCTTCTCTGGGACGTCTTCGCGGTCTCGACCTACGCCACCATCTCCATCGTCTTCTGGTACCTCGGAATGATTCCCGACTTTGGAACCTTTCGCGATCGCGCCCAATCCAAACCTGCACAGTACGTGTACGGCCTGCTCTCGTGGGGATGGCGCGGTTCGATTCGCCACTGGATGCGCTATGAGACGGCATCGCTTCTGCTCGCCGGCCTCGCGACACCGCTGGTGCTTTCCGTACACACCGTCATCAGCTTCGACTTCGCGGTTGCGGTTCTGCCGGGATGGCACACCACCATCTTCCCGCCCTACTTCGTCGCGGGCGCCATCTACTCCGGATTCGCCATGGTGCTCACGCTGGCCATTCCGCTGCGCAAGTTCTACCACCTTGAGCAACTGGTCACCGAGCGCCACATCGACAACATGGGCAAGGTCATGCTCGCCACCGGCTTCATCGTCGCCTACGGCTACGGCATGGAAGCCTTCATGGCGTGGTACTCCGCGTCCCACTGGGAAGCCTTCATGTTCTGGAATCGCGCCTTCGGGCCCATGGGCTGGGCCTACTGGGTTCTGATTGCTTCCAACCTTGTGATTCCCTTGACTACACTTTGGATCCGCAAACTGCGCACCTCGCTGGCATACATGTTCTTTATCTCCATCGTGGTCAACACCGGCATGTGGTTCGAGCGCTTCGTCATCGTTGTCACAAGCCTCTATCGCGATTTCCTCCCGTCTTCGTGGGGCACTTACCGAGCCACCAAGTGGGATTACATGACCTTTGTGGGAACGCTGGGATTGTTTACCACGCTGTTCCTACTGTTTGTCCGCTTCCTGCCCATGATTCCCATGAACGAAATTCGCATGTTGCTGCCCGCGGCCAAAATCAAGCCGAAAGCTACAGCGGGAGCAGGTGACTAAAGATGCCCTCACCCGAAGGAACCTACGGCCTGCTGGCCGAATTCGATACCCCGAGCGACCTGGTTCGCGCTGCGAGACAGGCGCGCGAAGACGGCTGGCGTCGCCTTGATTGCTACACACCCTATCCCGTTGAAGAGGCGGCGGAGGCCATCGGTTTCCATCGCAATCGCGTTCCTCTGGTTACGCTCATCGGTGGATTGATGGGCCTGGCTGCGATGTTTTCGATGGAGACGTGGATTTCAGTCATCGCATACCCGTTGAACATTGCTGGTCGTCCGCTCTACTCCTGGCCCGCATTCATCGTGCCCGCGTATGAATGGACGATTCTCTGGGCCGGCCTCTCTGCCGCGTTCGGCATGCTCGCGCTCAACGGACTGCCACAGCTCTATCACCCGCTTTTCAACGCGCCCAACTTCCGCGACGGCGCTACTACGGACAAGTTCTTCCTTTGTCTCGAAGCCCTCGACCCCAAGTTCGACCTGCTCGAATCAATGGAATACCTGAAAACCCTGGAGCCGGTTTCGATTGTGGAGGTGGAGTACTGATGCGGCACAGTGGACAGTGGACAGTGAACAGTGGACAGTCCCGCATCGCCGCCACTTCTGCGGTTTTGAAGGGGCGCGATTTTAGTCGCGCCGAAGCGGCTTTTCGTCGGATCGGTGGGAAGGTAATGATGCTCCTCAGCTTCAGTACACTTTTCCTCGTCGCGGGCTGTCGTCAGGACATGCAGGACCAACCCAGGATGAATCCCCAGCGCGGCTCCGACTTTTACGCCGATCACCGCGGCGCGCGTCCGCAGATTGTCAACACCGTTGCCCGCGGACAGCTTCAGGAAGACAGCTACTTCTACACCGGCGTCATCCAGGGCGCCAACGGCTATCGCGAGGAACAGAACACCTTGCCGTTTCCCGTCACCATGGAAGTGCTCGAACGTGGCCAGGAACGCTTCAATGTTTATTGCACGCCCTGCCACTCGCGTGTCGGCAACGGCCTCGGCGAAATCGTGGAGCGCGGCTACAAACCTGCCGGCAATCTGCACGATCAGGTACGGAGAGCGCAGCCTCTCTCGCATTATTTCTACGTCATGACGCACGGCTATGGCGCCATGCCTGATTACCGGGAGCAGTTGACGCCGGAAGATCGCTGGGCGGTCGCAGCCTATATTCGTGCATTGCAGTTAAGTCAGGCAGCGTCAACGCAGGATGTGCCAGCGGGTGTGCAGGTGCAGAAACTCAGTGACGTCGTAGAACAGCAACACCTGCCCGCCAGTTATGCGCAGCCATGGTCGTTGCCAGCGACAGCAGTACAGGCGTATCCGCACACGAATGAGGGAATGCCCGCAATGGCTCCCTCGAATCCGGCTGATCCACTGATCAAGATTCCAGCAAGCAAAACGGCTCCAGCGGCCGCGAAGTAAGGATTATGTCCATGGCTCACGATACACACGGTGCATCTCACGCAAAAGCGCTTCCCGCTGATCTGAGCGCCCCCTCGTTTGTAGACGGCTGGCGGTCGCGTGCGCTCGTGGTCGGTGCGGTTGCTGCAATCGCAGCCGTGATTCTCGCATTTCCTCGGTCAGGCGCAGGATCAGCTCGGCTGGGACCACGTTTATCGCGCATGGGTCCTGGGGATGCTGCTCACCTTCGGCTGGACGGTTGGCGGCCTCGCGCTTCTCATGGTGCAGTATTGTTCCGGCGGCAAATGGGGCTTGCTTCTTCGCCGTCCTCTCGAAGCAGCCACGCGCACCCTACCTCTTATCTTCGGTTACTGGGTAGTTTCAGTAATCTTCATGAAGCGTCTTTACCTCTGGGCGCAATACACCAATCCGAATGACACCGCAGCGGCGCTGAAGTCTGGTTTGATCAGCGAAATCCAGGCACACTGCCTTGATTTCAAGCGCCCCATGCTCAATCCGACGACCTACGTCGTTGTCATGCTGCTGTGCTTTGCGATCTGGGGACTTTACACGTGGCGCCTCAACGCGCTCGGACTCAAGCGCGACACTGAATCGCTCGACACAACGCCCTACTGGATCAAGAAACTCGAGAACATCAGCGGCCCCGGAATCGTGGTCTATTCGCTCACCATGACCGCCGCAGTCATCTACTGGGTTATGTCGATGGATGTTACCTGGTTCTCTTCGGTCTACGGCTTGCTCTTCCTCGTGGGTCAGGGTTACTCGGTGCTCGCGCTTTCGATACTTACCTCGATAAGTCTCTCCAAGGGAGAACCCTTTAAGACCATCCTTCGCACCACCGAGCAGCACGACCTCGGCAAGTTCACCTTTGCCTTCGTGATGCTGAACATCTATCTCGGCTTCGCGCAGTTCCTGATCATCTGGTCCGGCAATCTCCCGGAGGAAATCGGCTGGTATCTCGACCGTATCCGCGGCGACTGGGGCATCGTCATCACCCTCGACTTTATCTTTCACTGGCTAGTCCCGTTCTCCCTATTGCTGTCGCGCGACATCAAGCGCAATAAGAAGCGCATGATCCGCGTGTGCCAATGGATGATCTTTGCCAAGGCCGTCGATCTCTTCTGGCTTATCGAGCCGAATTTCAAAGATGCCGCCCGCAATCTCCACTTCAGCTGGGGAATTCTTGAATACATTGCTGTCCCCGTCGCGATGGTTTCCGTCTGGGTCGCCTACTACAGCCATAACTTGAAGACACGCGCGCTGGTGCAAACGAACGATCCGCACGTCGCAGAGATTCTGGAGCCCGAACATGTCCACGCTTGATCACAACGAACCCGACGACCAGAAGGTCCTCGGCTCGCACGGCCCCAGCGAGATCGATGCCTCTGCCGGCTACGAGCAGACTGACGTCAAGGTCACGGGCATCATCGTCTTTCTCGTTTCCCTCGCCATCCTCGTTGCCGTTTGCGGCGTCGTGACCTATGGCATGGGCAAGCTGATCAACGCGCACATGAACAAGGAAGACGGACCGAACAACAAATGGACCAAGACGGCGGAGATTCGCCAACTCGGCAATTTGCCCTCCAGCCCGGAAATGCAGAACAAGATCGCGGAAATCACTCGGACCTTCCCAACACCTCGCGTTCAAACCGATGATGGAAACCAGGACGTTGCCGATCTTCACCAGCGCGAAGACCTGCTTCTCGATAACTACACCTGGGTCGATCAGTCGCAGGGCAAAGTCAGAATTCCAATCGAGCGCGCCATGCAGATCATCGCGCAAAAAGGTCTGCCCGTAGCGCCGGCGGTGCAGCAAGCGCCGCTCCTCGCAGGCGATTCAAAGCCAACAGTAACCGCGCCGCTCACCAGCGGTTTTGCGCGCACAGGATATGAACAGGACCAGGCAGCGGCTCAAAAGGCCGAGGCGCAGCAGCACGAGTAACAAAGCGAAAGTGTGAAGCAGTATGCAGAACAGCGGTAACAGTGCGAACAAGACGAGAAGGATAGGCCAACGTAGCCGTTTAGCGGCCACAATGTTCCTGTGCCTTGCCGCGCTGACGCCATCTCTGGTGGCGCAGGTTTCAAGCTACGGCGAAAAGGAGACTGGTCCCGACAACGGAAAGCCCCCCGCCATCCTTAACGGCGTGGGCGTTACGCAGCGCTTGAACGAGCAGCTTCCGCTCGATCTCACGTTCACTGACGACATGGGCAAGCCGGTTCAGCTCGCCAGCTACTTCGGCAAAAAGCCCGCGATCCTCGCGCTCGTCTACTACCAATGCCCCATGCTGTGCTCTGAAGAGCTCAATGGTCTCACTGGCGCTCTGCAGATGGTCGATGAGGTTCCCGGTCGCGACTTCAACATCATCATCGTCAGCATCGATCCCAGCGAAGGCACCAACCTCGCCGCGGACAAAAAGCGCAGTTATCTTCGGCGCTACGGACATCCCGAAACCGCCGATGGCTGGCACTTCATGACTGGGACCCAGGCCAACATCGATGCGCTCACCAAGGCAGTCGGCTTCGGATACGTCAAGATCCCCGGCCCCGACGGCAAGCTCACGCAGTTCGCCCACGCCAGCTCCATTCAGATCGTCACTCCGCAGGGCAAGCTGGCACAGTACTACATGGGAGTCGAGTACTCCCCCAAAGACATTCGCCTCGGTCTCATCGAGGCTTCTAACAATCACATCGGCTCGCCTGTCGACAACATTCTTACCTACTGCTATCACTACGACCCGGCTACCAATAAGCACTCGCTCATCATTGCACGCGTTGTGCAAATGGGGGGAGCCATGACAGTGATTCTGCTGGGCGGCTTTATGTGGATCATGTTCCGCCGCGACTACCGCAAGGCGCATGACCAACTTGTTTCAGGAACAAAGGTGAACGGATAACGGAATGCACATCAGTCCAGTACTCTGGCAATTCCTCGTCAAGTGGCTGACGAACTTCTCTCTGTATCCACCGGAGGCGTCGAAGATCGCCCCGGAAATGGATGCACTGTACTTCTTCATGGTCCTGGTGAGTTTGATCGGTTTGACTATCGTCATCCTGCTCGTCACCAGCTTCTCGATCATGTACAGCAAGAAGCGCCACCCGGTAGCGGTGCAGATCGAAGGCTCCACGCTGCTTGAAGCAACGTGGACCATCATTCCGCTCGGCCTTTTTCTCATCATGTTTGTCTGGGGCGCGCTAATTTATTTCCGCGTCTACACACCGCCCGCCAACGCCATGAACATCTACGTTGTCGGCAAGCAGTGGATGTGGAAGGCCGAACATCCTGGCGGTCAACACGAGATCAATTCGCTGCACGTTCCGACGGGCCGCGCTGTGCAACTCACTCTTATCTCGCAGGACGTGTTCCACAGTTTCTCGATTCCCGCTTTCCGCGTGAAGCGCGAAGCTATCCCCGGCCGCTATACCACCGTCTGGTTTGAAGCGACGACTCCCGGCACGTATCACCTCTTCTGTACCCAGTATTGCGGCACCGACCACTCTCACATGATCGGCGACATCGTCGTAATGACTCCCGACGACTTCAAGAAATGGCTCGCCGGTTCCACCAGCGGCGCCTCGCTTGCCCAGAACGGCGAACGTCTCTTTGCCAGCCTCAGTTGCGCAGCCTGCCATAACACCCGTCCCGACGCGCGCGGCCCCAGTTTGGCCAATGTATACGGGGCCAAGCTGACCCTCGCCAACGGCCAGACGACCACTGTCGATGAAGCTTTTCTGCGCGATGCAATTCTCAATCCATCGCAGCACGTAACGCAGGGCTACGCGCCGATCATGCCGACCTATCAAGGTCAGATCAGTGAAGACGGCGTGATCGCGCTGGTCGAATTCCTAAAGAACCTCAACTCCGATTACCGCATTCAGCAGACCACAGCCACAACAACGCTGCTGCCTGAAAGTGAAGGCACGACAACGCCCGCCGGACAAAAGCCCGCTGGGCAGGGGATGGTGAAGAAATGAGTAGTAGCACAATCGTCAGTCTTCCCGATCAGTCAACAGCACGTCTCCCCAGGATGAATTTCATCTCGAAGGAAAAAGGTCTGTTGAGCTGGCTTCTGACCGGCGACCACAAGCGGATTGCCATGCTGTACCTGGCCTCAATCACGTTCTTCTTCTTCATCGGGGGAGCGCTGGCTGGGCTTATCCGTCTTGAGCTGCTTACGCCGCAATCTGACCTTATGGCCACGGACACCTATAACAAGGTGTTCACGATGCACGGCATCATCATGATCTTCTTCTTCCTCGTGCCGTCAGTACCGGCGACACTTGGAAACTTCTTCATCCCCATGATGATCGGCGCCAAGGACCTCGCGCTACCGAAGATCAATCTGCTTAGCTGGTATCTCTACATGGCAGCGGGCATCCTCGCGCTCTACTCCATGATGACCGGCGGCGTTGACACCGGCTGGACATTTACCACTCCGCTTTCAACGCACTACTTAAATACAAACGTCCTCACCACCGGCGTCGCCATCTTTATCGCCGGATTCAGTTCCATTTTTACCGGCCTTAATTTCATTGTCACTATCCACAAGATGCGCTGCCCCGGCATGACCTGGTTCCGCATGCCGCTCTTCGTCTGGGCGCACTACGCGGCCAGCATTCTCATGGTCCTTGGAACCCCGGTACTCGCGATCGCCATCGTTCTGGTGGCTCTGGAACGCGTATTTGGCATCGGCGTTTTCGACCCCACCAAGGGTGGAGATCCGCTGCTCTTCCAGCACTTGTTCTGGTTCTACTCGCACCCCGCCGTCTACATCATGATTCTGCCCGGCATGGGCGTGATCTCCGAGACCATCTCCACCTTCAGCCGCAAGCGCGTCTTCGGCTACACAGCGGTCGCGTTCTCATCGGTGGCTATCGCGGTCTTCGGATTCTTTGTCTGGGCGCACCACATGTTCATCATGGGCATCTCCAACTATTCCATGCTGGTGTTCTCGCTGCTCACCATGCTGGTCGCCGTGCCCTCCGCGATTAAGATCTTCAACTGGGCCTTCACCCTCTATAAGGGTTCCATCACGTTTGAAACGCCGATGCTCTACACCTTCGGCTTCATGGGCCTGTTCACCATCGGCGGACTGACCGGCGTCTTCCTCGGCACTTCGGGGACAGATATTCATCTCACCGAGACCTACTTCATCGTGGCCCACTTCCATTTCGTCATGGTGGGCGGCATGTTGATGGCCTTCCTCGCCGGCATCCACTTCTGGTGGCCCAAGATGACCGGACGCATGTATCCGGAAAAGATTTCGCAGCTCGCCGCCATTGTCACCTTCATCGGGTTCAACTTCACCTTCTTCCCCCAATTCATCCTCGGCACCCTCGGCATGCCGCGCCGTTATGCCACCTACCCGCCTGAGTTCCAGGTGTTGAATGTATTCTCAACAGCCGGCGCCACCATCCTTGGCATTGGCTACCTGTTGCCCCTGATCTATCTCACCTGGTCGCTCCGCTATGGCGAAATCGCCGGTGACAATCCGTGGCAGGCAACCGGTCTCGAATGGCAGACGCAGTCGCCGCCGCTCACTGAAAACTTCCCAGTAATTCCGATCATGGATCACGAAGCATACGACTACGAGTGGCTCGAAGGCCAGCCCCGGAAAGAGGTGACCATTGCCGGATAGCCAGGTAGTCGTCCATGGCGCCGCCGAAGGGGCTCATCACGAGCACCTGCCTTACCAGCGCCATCATTTCGAAACCTATGCTCAGCAGAGTGACGCCACCAACTTCGCCATGTGGCTCTTCCTGCTCACCGAAATTATGTTCTTCGGCGGCTTGTTCACCGCCTATCTCATTTACCGCAACTGGTACTACCCGGCCTTCGTCGAGGCATCGCACCAGCTCAATATATTCTGGGGCACAGCTAACACCGCCGTCCTCATCACTTCCAGTTTCACGATGGCCATGGGCGTCTGGTCCGCCGAGATGAAAAAGAAGGGCGCCCTGGTTCTGTGTCTCGTCATCACCTTCATCCTTGGCATCGCCTTCCTTGGCATCAAGACCATCGAATACAAAGAGAAGATCGACAAGCACCACGTTCCCGGCTTTCACTACAGCTTGCAGTCGTTTCTGAATCCCGCATCCGATGAGGAAGTCTACAAGGAATACCACGACAAGCCGCTGCCGCTCGACATGGCGCGCCATACCGAGCTTTACTTCTTCCTCTACTTCGCCATGACCGGCATGCACGCACTGCATATGATCATCGGCATTGCAATTCTCGGGTACATGATCTTCAGAGCTCAAGCTGGAGCCTACACAACAGGCCACGTCACATTCGTTGAAAACTTCGGCCTGTACTGGCATTTTGTCGACATTATCTGGATCTACCTGTTCCCGTTGCTTTACCTGATCAGTAGACACTAGGCGAAGTTTTGAAAGGGCTCAAAAAGGGCTCAGCTCCAGCGGTGCCGGAAGATTGCCGAGAACCAGAAACGGGGCTTCAGCCCCTGAGGACCATCATGCAGCAACACGAAGAAGAATCCATCGAAGTCCACGAGAGTCACCACCACATCGTTTCCCCAGTGGTGTACCTCACGATCGTTCTGTGTCTACTCGTGGCCACTGGGCTCACCGTGTGGGCGTCCTACATCGATTTGGGAGAGTGGCACATCACGCAGGGACTCACGCTGTTCTGGAATCCCGTAGTCGCTCTGGCCATCGCTGCCTCAAAAATGATTCTCGTCGTGCTCTTCTTCATGCACGTGAAGTATTCGACCAAACTCACCAAGCTCACCGTCTTCGCCGGCCTTTTCACCTTCATCATCCTCGTCGGAATGACCCTTTCCGACTACTTCACGCGCGCCTGGGGCCGCTGGTAAATCGTCGCTAGCTCAGCGCAAACAAAAAAGGCCGCCCAAAGGCGGCCTTTTCGCTTGTTGTGAGAATGGAGAGTCAGCCCTGTTTCGCCGGTTTGCAATTCGGGTGTGGATTTTTGAAATCAACTTCGATCGGCAGCCAGTCCGACAGGCGCTTTACGTCGACTTCGGTATCGCTGGCCTGGTTCGACAGCGACGACCTGGCGAGCGCCACGTTCAGCTTGACTTTGCCCTTCATGCAATAGGCTCCCATGAACTTCGACAAATCCCGATTGGCGATGTCCATGTAATCCGCGGGCAGCGCCCCTTCCCCGCCGTGGATATCGACCGGGGCCATGATCATCTTGTTTGCGACGGGCCGGTCCTTCTCGGCTCCTGAAGTGTCGAAGCGAATCACCAGCGTGGCCCTGGTCTCAAACTCGTCTTTTGGATTAGCCGTGAACAGGACAGTGGGAATGGTCACCCCCGCCGGATTCGGCTTGGTTGGCTTGGTGTCAAATGCAATGTGATAGCGAGCCCCCTTCCACTTGGGCGCAGTCGGAGCAGTGGCGGTCTTATCCCCCGTATTGCACCCCGCCAGGAGCGCCAACCCACCAATCGCCAGTATGATGATTTTCTTTCTCAAGTCACCCTCCTCGTCTTCTTCAGCGACGCGCAGAATAACACCCCTGCGTGCCCCCTGAATGTGATCTCTGACAGACGAAATCAACCGCCCGTCAAGCAAACAGACAACGTCGAAATATAAGGAATTTGGCTGCGGAAAGCATATCAGGACTCCTCGCACCAACTCCGCAGGCAGGGAAAATGACCGCTGCAACCATGCAAGAAATTCAGCCGTGCATCGCGTCGATTGCGGTAAACTCCTTGCACACGAGCGCGTGACACACGTCACATGCAATGCCTATTGCATCCTTGATGCTTAATGCTTGACGGAACTAGGTGAGATCCCTTGCCTCCATTCGAAACTGAGCACGACCAGCCGATTGCCGACAAGATCCTCGCTGCGTTTTCACTCGCCGGACGCGGCGGCAGGTTGCTTCGCATCGCAATCGGATCTGGGCTCGTTCTAGCGGCTGCCCTGGCTCGGTTCCTGCTCGCTCCAGTGTGGGGGACACACTACACATTCCTGACGTTCGCTCCTGCCCTGCTGCTGGCCGCGATCCTTGGCGGGCTCGAGGGAGGTCTGGTCGCCACTGCGCTCACAGGATGCTTGGTTAAATCTCTTTGGCTCACCCCTTCCGGATTCTTCTCCACCTCCGAGAGTGATTGGTGGGCCCTGGCCACATTTATGTCAGCTGGCGTGCTGGTTTCCGGGATTGTCGACTCAAAGCAGCGCGCAGATGCCCGCGCCCATGCAGCCGAGATGCGCGCTGTAATCAACCGCGACCGGCTCGAAAACGAAAACACGTTCCGGGAGAGCGAAGAGCATTTCCGCAGGCTCGCCGGTGCCACCTTTGAAGGTATCGTCATCAGTCAGGACGGAATCATCGTCGATGCCAACGAAGCATTCTCAAAAATGATTGGCTACGAGCTCGACGAAATCCTGGGCCAGAAAGCCTGGCGCTTTGCCGACTCGGCTGACCAGCCCACCGTCGAAGGGATCATCAGGGATGGGAAAGAGGCCTGGATCGAACACAGCATGGTCCACAAGGACGGTCACCCGATCTTCGTCGAGACTCACGGACAGACAACGGAATACAAGAACCAGGTTCTTCGATTCTCTGCCATTCGCGATATTACTGAGCGCCGAAAAGCGGAACGATTAACCTTCGACGCTCATCAGCGCCTTAAAACACTCCTTCAGGCGTTGCCGGTCGGCGTGCATTTCTCCAACGATATTTCCTGCCAGTTCATTGACGGTAATAAGGCCGCGCTGGCGCAATTCGAAAGTGTCGAGGGCGATAACATTTCAGCGTCCGCTGTTGATGACCGGGTACCCGGACGGCGGGCGAAGTTTTTTATCGGCGACCGCCAAATCACTGCTTCGGAAATGCCAATTCAGCGCGCAATTGCCGAAAATCACGCCGTCGCCCCCTTCGAGATGACGGTTGAGCTCCCCAGCGGACGAACGTGGCTTGCCGAAGCCTCTGCCGCACCAATTCACGACCAGCGAGGCAACGTTATCAGCGCGGTTGCAGTGATGGTCGATATCACTGAACGCAAGCGTGTAGAGGAGGCTCTGCGCCACATTGAAAGGCTGAATCTGGCACAGGAAGAGCGCAGCAAGCTGAGCGGAAGACTGATCGAAGCACAAGAGAAGGAACGCGCTCGGATAGCCAGGGAACTCCATGACGACATCTGCCAGCAACTCGCGTTCTTGTCCATACAGCTCGATCAATTAAGGCTGAGAACCCGGCTTCCGGCAAATGGAGAACCTGAGAGAAGGCGCTCGGAATCAGACCGGCTCGAGAAATTGAACCAAGCGTTGGACACTTGCCGCGAGATCGGCAAGAATGTTCAGACTCTGTCCCACGAGATCCATTCCTCCAAGCTTGACTACATCGGTTTGGTGTTGGCGGTTAGCGGCTTCTGCAAGGAGTTCTCCGCGAAAAACCAGGTCGAAGTCAGGTTCAGCACACAAGACGTTCCCGGAACATTGTCCAAAGACGCTTCGCTCTGTATCTTTCGCATCGTGCAGGAAGCGCTGCGCAACGGAGTGAAACATAGTGGCGCGACCTGCTTCGAAGTCTCTCTGCGCGGCGAGCGCGGAGGAATCGAACTCAAAGTCAGCGACCGTGGCGTCGGTTTTGATCCCCAGCAGACTCAGGCGAAACGTGGCTTGGGACTCGTCAGTATCCAGGAACGCGTGAACCTGGTCAATGGTGCCGTCAGTATCGAGTCTGAACCCAATCAGGGAACCACAATCAGAGCCTGGATACCAGTCGCCCCCATGCCTACCCCAGTGCGCGAGTTGACAGCCTCACAGATTCAATAGCCAGACCGGTTGTCATCTCAGTCGAAACCGAAGGATCTGCCCTGAAAATTCAGAACCTGCACGAAACGGGGGTGGGCGGATTCAAGTTCCAAGCGCAGCTTGGGTGGGAAAGCTCGATCTCAACCGATATTCATGGTCTGTGTAGCGCAACGCGACTTATACAATTCAGGTCTTTCTTCGTAGTTTTCCACCAAATCAAAACCTGTCGCGAGATTTTGCTGTCTCACGTCCATCAATCTCGAACAATTCCACTCTGCCCATAGACAATCAAGACAGGATGTCCCCCAAAAACATCACTCCTGAACCGCTCCAAAAACTCGCCGACAGCCCTCGCATACTCATCCGTCGCGACGGCTCACCCCGTCCCGATGCCAAGTGCGTTGTCTACTGGATGCAGCGCGCTATGCGCATTCACGAGAATCCCGCCCTAGACGTTGCCATCGACGCAGCCAACATTCTCGGCTGCCCGTTGTCGTCTTTTTCTCCGTAATTCCCAACTATCCGAACGCCAATCTGCGCCACTATCACTTCCTGCAGCAGGGATTGCGCGATGTGGAAGAGGACGCTCAAGAGCGCGGCGTCGGCTTCGTGCTGCGCCGCTACCCTGATAACTCGCTGGAGAAGTTTCTCGAAGAAGTGAACGCGGCGATGCTGATCGGCGACGAGAATCCCTGTCGCGAACCCGAGCGCTGGCGTAAGGTTCTTGCGCGCCGCCTGAGGTTGCCGTACTGGACCGTCGATGCCGATGTTGTGGTGCCTTCGGCCGTGTTTGGCCGCGACTACTTTCTGCTGCAGCACATGCGCCCGCATCTCAAAGAAGCGCTGCCCAAATTTCTCGCGCCGGGCAAAAGTCCGAAGCCACAACACGTGTGGACTAAGCCCAAGTCTTTGCCGAGCGAGTCTCTCGCGAACGACATCACCGCCGGCTTCAAAGATCTTGATCGCACAATCAAACCCGTGGACACCTTCACGGGGGGAACCCATGCCGCTCTTAAAGGGCTGAAGCAGTTTGTTGCGGGCGGACTAAAAGACTACGTTGACAGGCGCAACCATCCCGAAGTCAAGGGCACGAGCCGTCTCTCGCCGTATCTTCACTTCGGCAATATTGGCCCCATCACCATCGGGCTCGCAGTCGAGAGAGCCCTTGCCGAGGGCAAGATTGCGCAGGCAGCGCGCGATCGCTTTCTCGAACAGGTGATTGCATGGCGTGAGCTTTCGGTTTTGTTTGTTAAATACAACCACAATTATGACAACTGGGAGTCTGCCGAGCCGTGGGCCCACAAGACCCTGGTAGAACATGCCGGCGACCAGCGCTCCTTCCGCTATTCGTTTGAGCAGTTCGAGCGGGCCGAGACTCACGACGACCTGTGGAACGCCGCGCAGCGGGAGATGACGGAGAACGGCTGGATGCATAACTACATGCGCATGTACTGGGCCAAGATGATCCTCGAGTGGGCTCCAGATCCTGCGCGCGCCTATGAGTGGGCTGTCATTCTCAACGACCGGTACGAGCTGGACGGTCGCGACCCCAATGGCTACGCCGGCATTGCGTGGGCGATTGTCGGCAAGCATGACCGTCCGTGGTTCAATCGCCCTGTCTTCGGCCTCGTTCGACCCATGTCCGGTGCTTCTACATCGAAGAAATTCGATTCCAAGGCCTATATCGACCACCAGAGCGGCAACGCAAAGCTGCTTTTCTAGCCGAGTCAGCATTTGTGTCACCGGGAGATGTAGTGGCGATCACATCTCTGTGCTAGCCGCACAGTCCTAAAATGGGACGCAATTTCGATGCGGGAAACTGCATGCTCCGCGCTAGGTAATCCAATGGATTTTGCTTAGCTTCCCTCGGACTATCAGTGTGGAGGCGGGAATCGAAACCTTTGCGCGTGTCAACCTCTGGGCCAGGAAGATAACCTGCCCGCGATTCATTCGGCAGACCGCAGCCATTATTTGTTTGGTGATCGGCTTCGCGTTTTACGTGATCTTTGCCTCCACAGCTATTGGACAAAGTGTCGCTGCATCAGCACAAAGCAGTGTCACGACGGATGTCCCCTCGCGCGTTGTTCAGTCGCGCCGATTTCTCGAGAGACGGGGTTGGCTGCGGAATCAATCTCGCTTCGGTGGCGATCGTTCGACAGATCTGATAGCGCCTAAAGCTCCAAATGCGGCTCCCAACGACTCCAGCGCCTCGACGGCAATCTGGCAGTCTCTTGGACCGGCCGCAGTCGTCTCTCCCAACTTCGGCCTTGTCACAGGTCGCGTGTCCTCCATCGCCGTCGATCCTTCCGATTCCACCGGCAACCGTGTCTACCTCGGCACGACCGGCGGCGGTGTCTGGGTCTCGCAGAACGCCGGCACAGCCGGATCGGTCGTATTCACACCCCTCACCGATAGTCCCGCGGCATTCAATGCGGTACGCTTCGCATCCATCAGCATTGGAGCGGTTTCAGTCCAACCCGGCGGTACTGGCGTCATTCTGGCTGGAACCGGCGATCCCAACGATGCGCTCGACTCCTACTACGGCGCCGGGGTACTGCGTTCGCAGGATGGCGGCAATACGTGGACGGTGATGTCTCATACCGCTGATCAGATGTTCTCGTTCCAGGGAGAAGGCTTTGCAGGCTTCGCGTGGAGTACCGTCAACCCACAACTGGTTGTGGCCTCGGTCTCACAGGCTTACGAAGGTACGCTCGTCAGTGCGCAACTCTCAGGTGTGAGTTACGCGGGGCTGTACTACTCGACGGATGCCGGCGCGTCATGGTCGCTCGCGACCATCAATGATTCTGTGGGACAGGATGTTCAAGGTCCGCAGGATCTTTTTGCCAGTCCCAATGGAAATTCGGCTACGGCGGTTGTCTGGAATCCTATGCGGCACATGTTCATTGCCGCGGTTCGATTTCACGGCTACTACCGGTCGAGTGACGGGATCACGTGGACCCGCATGACCGCACAGCCGGGCAACGGGCTAACCGCGAAGATGTGCCCGACTAACCCTGGAGCAATCGGCTCCATAGCGTGCCCGATGTTTCGCGGCGCGCTGGCGGTGAACCCGCTCACTGGCGATACCTTCGCGTGGACGGTTGATCTCAACAATCAGGATCAGGGGCTGTGGCAGGATTCCTGCGCCTTATCCAGTGGAGTTTGCAGCAACCAGACGGTTGCATTTCCGCAGCGCTGGAGCACTGCATCGCTCGAAACCAACACGAGTCTTGGATCTGCCACGATCGCCAATGGCGACTACAGCCTTGTGCTTGCGGCAATTCCGGCACAGCAGGACACGCTGCTGCTGGCTGGTGCAAACGATCTCTGGAGTTGCACTCTCGCAATGGGTTGCAACTGGCGTAACACTACGAACGCAACTACGTGCATGAGCGCCCAAGTCGCTCCCTATCAGCACGCCTTAGCCTGGAATCTTTCCAACCCGGAGGAGATATTCATTGGCAACGACAGCGGGCTCTGGCGTTCTACCGACTCCGTCGGTGAGTCGGGATCGGCTTGCTCGCCTACCGATGCTTCCCACTTCCAAAATCTCAATTCCGGCGTCGGCTCGCTCGCCGAAGTCGAAAGCATGTCGCAGGTGGGCAGCTCGCCTTACACCATGTTGGCGGGACTCGGCGTGAACGGCACCGCCGGTGTGAAGAGCACCGTCGGCCCCACACAAGACTGGCCGCAGATCTTCGGCGGCGAAGGCGGCCCGGTTGCTATCGACCCCAATAATCCGGCGAAGTGGTACGTCAATAGCAGTGCGGGTGTATCTATCTACAGTTGCACGCAGAACGGAGACTGCACTCCGGGAGATTTTGGTACCACCCCGGTAGTCGACGACGCCGACGTAGCGGGGGACGGCTATACGATGACATCGCCCGCGAACTTCATCCTCGATCCGCTCGACAGCACGCAATTGCTGGTGGGCACTTGCCGGCTGTGGCGCGGGCCTGCCGATGGCTCTCGCTGGACGAGCGCCAATGCTATCAGCCCCATTCTGGATGGAGTTTCTGGTCTCGACTACTGCAGCGGAGATGCGCTGATCCGCGCTATTGCAGCTTTGCCGCTCTCCGACGGCAAGGAAGTGATCTATGCAGGAATGTATGGTGCGATCGACGGCGGCGCAACCCTCGCCGGCCATGTGATCAAAGCAACATACAATCCGACCGGATCTTCAATGCCGACCTGGCAGGATCTCACCTTGAATCCGGTAACCAACGACCAGGTGCAGTTCAACTACTACGGACTCGATATTTCCAGCATCTTCATCGATCCGCACGATGTTACTGGGAATACGGTGTACGTCACTGTGGAAGGCGCAGAGGATCCTCTTCACTCCATCCGCAGTCTCTACCGCACGACCGATGGTGGAGCGCATTGGTCCCAGATAGTGTCGAACCTGCCCCACTCGCCTGCGAACGCCGTTGTAGTGGATCCTCAGGACGCCAATACGATCTACGTAGCGACCGACGAGGGTGTTTACTCAACCCGCCAGGTCGCCACCTGTGCCAATGGTGCATTGAGTTGCTGGTCGGTCTTTGGCACGGGCCTTCCGTTTGCGCCGGTCGTGCAGTTGAGCGCCTCGCCCGCAACCACCTTGCCCAATGTTCTTGCGGCCGGAACCTATGGACGCGGCATCTGGCAGATTCCGTTATGGACTTCGGGAACACAGTTAACCACGGTTTCGACGCAACCAAGCTCACTGGCTTTTGGGGCTCAGCCTGTTGGAACAACAAGCAGCGCTCAATCAATCATCGTCACCAATAGCGGGGGAATCGGCCTCGCTGTCACATCGTTATCCGCAACCGCGAACTTCAGCGAGACCGACAACTGCCTGAACAGCGTTGTGAACGCAGGTAGTAGTTGCGCAATCCAGTTAACTTTTACGCCCGGCCAGACTGGAAACGTGAATGGGCAACTAACGATCAATGCAAATATCTCCGGTGGGCAGATTGTGATTCCGCTGTCGGGAGTGGGTTCGAGTTCCGGTTTAGTTACAGCCTCACCGGGTACGCTGAGTTTTGGGCAGGTGCAGATCGGAACGACGTCACCGCCATTGCCTGTCACGGTGGAGAACACAGGCAGCGCGGCTTTTCCAGTCACCGGCATCAGCGTAACCACACCATTCGTACTGGCTGCTAATGCTTGCGGCTCCTCTCTGGCGGCGAATAGCGATTGTGCGCTGTCGGTTACATTCGAACCCACGCAGGCTGGCGTCGCGACCGGCACACTTACGCTGATCGACGGCGCTGGAACGCAGACTGTAGCCATCAGCGGAACCGGGGCAACCGCAGCTACCGACGCGTTGGCGCCTACGTCGCTCAGTTTTGCGGCGACCGCCTCAGGACAACAATCAACTGCGCAGACCCTCACGCTCACCAATAGCGGTGATACGGCCTTGACCTCCATCGCCATCACGGTTAGCTCGGGGTTTCAACAATCGAGTTCCTGCGGAACTCAGCTAACAGGCCACGCAAGCTGCGCCATCAGCGTCGTGTTTGCGCCGACAACAACGGGCAGCATCAGCGGAAACCTCAGCGTATCGGATGCGATCCGCACGCAGAATGTGACGCTCTCGGGCATTGCAGTGGAGCCGGCGGCAATCAGCGTGAAGCCGGTGCCAGTCGTGTTTTCTCCGCAGCCGGTAGGGCAGGCCAGCTCGCCGCTTTTACTCACCGTCAGCAACATGGGCGGGACGAGCATGAGCAATGTTGGCTTTCAGATGACGGGTCAGTCTGTGTCGAGTTTCGCGTGGAGCGCGAGCACTTGCGGCGTGACGCTGACCAGTGCAAGCAGTTGTACGGTGCAACTCACATTCACTCCAGCGGCGGCCGGCCAACTCGCGGCGGCGCTGGTGGTGACTTCCTCGACTCTCGGAGTTGCTCCTGTCCAAGTTCCTGTCAGCGGCATCGGGCAAGTCGCTTCCGGAATCGTAATCAGCCCGGTGCAAATGATTTTCACGCAGCCGGTTCTGGGGCAAGCCAGCGCTGCGCAGACTGCGTCGATCACAAACACCAGCAACGTTGCAGCAGCCGGCTTCGCGCTTTCTGTGCCGGCGCCGTTCAGCCTCGCTCAGAACACCTGCGGCTCCGTGCTGGGGGCCGGCGCCAGTTGCGCCGTGGGAGTGGTGTTTACGCCCAGTGCAAACGGAGTTGTTACGGGCGCCCTCACGGTCAGCTCATCCGTGTTCGTCATCGCCGCCTCCACGCCCCTCACCGGAATCGGCGGCGCTGCCGGTTCAATTCAAGTGCAGCCCATTTCTCTCAGCTTTCCGTCGACGGGAGTTGGCAGCACCGGTGCGTCAATGGGCTTGACGATCACTAACAATGGTTCCATAGCGTTGGATAACCTCGCGCTTTCAGCTTCGAAGCAATTTCAGCTCAAGTCGACAAACTGCGGAGACTCGCTTGGGGTCGGTGGCAGTTGCACGGCACAGGTCGCCTTCTCTCCTTCAAGCGCAGGTCAGCAAACGGGGAATCTCACGATCTCCAGTTCATCGCTGGCTGCGGCTGTGTTGATACCGCTCTCGGGAATGGGATTCGATTTTTCTGTTTCGTCAACGGGTCAATCGAGCCAAACGGTCTCGAGTGGCCAGACGGCTAATTTCACGATCAAGCTCGCGACCATGAGCGAATCAAGCGGGACATTCACATTCGCCTGCAGTTCATTGCCAGCCCATGCTGCCTGCACCTTCAATCCAGCGAGCGAATCCGTTTCAGCAAACACCACGGGCAGCGTGACGGTACAGATGGTGACCGGTCTTTCTTCAGCTTCTGCGCAGAATGTCGATTACCGTCGTCGCGCTCCTCTCCTGCTTTTTGGGGCTGGCGGTTTGCTGTTGTTACCCTTTGCATTCAGGCGCCGGCGCCGTGGTGCTTTCTTGATGGCGATCCTGCTGCTGGCTCCATTGGGAATCGCAAGCTGCGCGGGCGCAGGCGGAGGCGGCGGTGGAACTCCTCCGGTTTCTTCGAACAACAACACACCGGCCGGCACATATGCGGTGGATGTTACGGCGACAGCGAACGGGCTGTCGCATAAGATCACGCTCAGCTTGACGGTGGATTAGTGATGCATGGGGAGGATCATGTGCACGTCCGCAGCCTGGATGGATGCGAAGAAAGGAGCGGCTATACTTTAATTTCATGCCCGATGGATGACGGTGGGGCGAATCCGCTCTCTTCGAGCATTGATATAAACGCAACGACCGAGGATACCTCACCTATGACCGCGAAAGTGACTCTCGAGGACGTGAAGCGTGTGGCTGAACTGGCTCACCTCGAATTGACTCCGGAAGAAACCCGGAACATGGAGCATGATCTGAATGCGATTCTTGACCATGTCGCGCAGCTCAATGAACTGGACACGAGCTCGGTGGCTCCGCTGGCCCAGATGAGCGAGCTTGGAGGAACCGCGGGCGAAGGCTCGCTTCGTGAGGATGCAGTCAGGCCATCGCTCGATCGTGCCGCAGTGATGTCGGAAGCACCGGAGACGGATCAGGTTTTCTTCAAGGTTCCGAAGGTGATTGAACGATAGACAGGGAAGGGAATGACGTTGCCAGGCGAAACGACGACAACTGAGAGCCATGTAGAAAAGCCGAAGACCCTTTCCGCGTTGCGCGAGGAGATTGCCTCGGGGCGCACGAAGGCTGCGGATCTTGCCGTCAGCTACTACGAGCGGATCGAACGGGTGAATCCGCGGTTGAACGTCTACCTGAGCTTGTCAAAAGAGCGCGCATTTGCGCAGGCTGCAAGAGTTGATGAAGCAGTAGCCAAGGGCGATCCAGTTGGGCCACTCGCCGGCATTCCTGTCGGCATCAAGGATGTTCTGGTTATGCGCGGAGCGCCTGCGACTGCCGGCTCGAAGATTCTCAAGGGCTACCATCCTCCGTACGATGCTACGGCTGTGACAAAGCTTGAAGCGGCGGGTGCCGTGCTTCTGGGCAAGCTTAACTGCGACGAGTTCGCCATGGGATCTTCGAACGAAAATTCCGCGTATGGTCCAGTCCGCAATCCGGTCGATGCGGACCGCGTTCCGGGCGGTTCCAGCGGTGGATCGGCAGCGGCTGTGGCTGCGAATATGGCGGTCGCGACGCTGGGCACCGATACCGGCGGCTCGATCCGCCAGCCCGCCAGTTTCTGCGGAGTCGTCGGTGTTCTGCCCACCTATGGACGGGTCTCCCGCTATGGACTCATTGCATTTGCTTCATCTCTCGATCGCGTTGGACCTTTCGCCAGCAATGTTCGCGATGCTGCCACTTTGCTTGGCGTAATTGCCGGCCATGACGCCAACGACGCCACGAGTTCAATGTCTCCAGTAGCAGACTATGCCGCCGAAAGCGACAGAGGAGCCGAGGGACTGCGCATCGGAGTGCCTGTGGAGTATTTTGGCGAAGGCCTTGACCCCGAAGTCCGCGAGCGCATTGAAAAAGGTATCGATTCGCTCAAGGCCGCCGGGTGCGTTATCAAGCCCATCTCGCTGCCGAATACGCGCTACGCAATTCCTACCTACTATCTCGTTGCAACGGCCGAAGCAAGCGCCAATCTCGCGCGGTTCGACGGAGTGCGCTACGGCTATCGTTCGCCATCCTCGGCCACGCTGGCAGACATGTACAGCCATTCGCGCGACGAGGCCTTTGGCGCGGAGGTGAAGCGCCGCATTATGCTCGGCACCTACGCACTGTCGGCCGGCTACTACGACGCCTACTACCTGAAGGCGCAGAAAGTCAGGCGGCTCCTTGCCAACGAGTTTATCCAGGCCTTTGGCGAGGTGGATGCCATCGTTACCCCCACGGCGCCCACGCCCGCGTTTAAGCTCGGCGAAAAAACCGGCGATCCCCTCGCCATGTACCTGGCCGATATTTATACCGTGACCGCCAGCCTGGCCGGTATTTGCGGCGTCACCGTCCCTTGTGGCGCGACGAAAGCGGGCCTTCCGGTCGGCATGCAGGTTCTGGGCGCCCATTTCAACGAGGCAATCGCCTTTAGAGTGGCGCGCACCGTGGAAGCAGCACAGACTTAGGAAGCAGGGTTAGCGATGCAAGTGGGTAAGTCGTTCGCGGTATTGATTGCAGTCTTTGTGTTCTTTATTGCTCTTCCGGTCACGCTCAGCGCAACGCCACGCAAGGCTCACGTTGTAGGCCTGGGCGCTGTCAAACGCGTAGCCTATTCAAAGGCCGGCGATCCAGCCGGCGCCGCAACCGACGAAAAGACGCTTAAGATCCGGCCGCTCATCGTCGATGGCGTGGTCAAGGAATGGACCAGCGGCGAATCGCACGACGTGACTGATCGCAGCTTCGTGGTCCGCCGCGCCCTGCGCATCAATGACGAACTTCCCGGCGAAAAGCCGGCGAGCTCCAGCAATCACTGGGTATGGCAGCGTGGCCCATGGCTGCTGGTTGATCGCGTTACTGGTCACATTGCCGCGCTCAAATTGCCGGATTACGATCCCGGTGTCAGCCAGGTGGCGTGGTTCCGCGATTACGCAGCCTACTGCGGCGTCACGTCGAGCGGCAAGAGTCTCTACGCCGTCGTCGCGCAGTTGGCTGTCCGCAAACCGGTGCTCGCGAAAAAGCTGGACGGGTTTGACCCTGCCGGCCGAACGGAACCAGCATGCGGCACGCCCGAGTGGCAGCGTGAACCGTTGCGCACCACCTTCCATCCAGCCGGGAAGGATGCGATCAGTTTCGACATAATCCTGGGGTCCGCTGTGCTTGTCGAAGACTCAGAAGACACAACTGAAGCGGCTGCACCAGCCAAGACAAATTAACTCCATCGAATGCAGCTTCGACTTACGGCCTTGCGCGCCGTCCCCGGTTGCGCCAAGCTGAAAGACGATGATTGAATCTTTCGAAGCTCTTTTGAAAAAGGCTGAAGAGGCGCACGGCCACATGTGCGCCGGCCAGATACTGGGCGTGCGCATGTCTCTGCTCGGCCTTCAGAGCCTGGGGATTGAAAACCCTCTCGGGGCCGACCGCAAGCGGCTGGTTGCGTTCGTGGAGATCGACCGATGCGCCACGGACGCGATTGGGATGGTCACCGGGTGCCGACTGGGAAAGCGCACCCTCAAATTCCGTGACTGGGGAAAGATGGCCGCAACCTTCGTCGATCTCGCCGCGGGCACCGGTGTTCGCATCGTTGCGCTCGAGAATTCGCGGGATCTTGCGCGCCAGCTTCATCCGGATATTGAAAACAAAAGCCACCAGCAGATGCTGGCCTACCGCGAACTAAGCGACGATCAGTTATTCCGCACGGAACGGGTTCGAGTGCCCGTTGACCCGTCGGAGTTGCCGGGCTATAAAACGGATCGAGTTGTGTGTGCGCGCTGCGGCGAAGGAATCAATTTCGCGCGATACGAAGAGGTTGGCGGTGAGCGGCTCTGCCTTAGTTGCGCTCACCCCGAATTGCGGTACTGGACATCCCTCTAAGACCGAACCCCAATACAGGCGCGCTCGAGCGGGAAGAGTCGCGTTCTGTGCCGTAGCGATATGTCGTTCCCGGACCGGAAATTCTGGCCGAACGAGCGGCAATTTGGTGGCGCGAAACGTGGTGCGGCTGGATGTCGAGCGCGTACCCATCTCCTACCCGAATCGAAATTAGTTTCTGCTTGCCGGCCGATTGGTTTCGGAGATCGAGTTGCCGGGTCACGCTCCACAGAACCCAGAGCATAAAAGCCAGTGATAGTGCGACGGGAATCAGAAATAGGCATTGCGAGATGGTCAGGTGCATAGTGGCTTCTTCCAAGGCTGCATTTTCAATCGGCGGTCGATTAAAACCGCCTCGAATACAGAAGGCGCCCAAAGTCGTAAGGACGGGGAAGTAAAACGATAAGGTGTTTATAAAGGGCGCCCCGGGAAGGCAATACTCGACAACGCCCACGGATTCGGGTTTAGCCCCCGAACTACCCTGCGCACTATCCTTGACACGGCAACGGCTGCGCATTTCTTATCTCTAGTAGGCCTTCTTTTTGAAGTCGGGCTGGAGTGTGCGCCAAGTCCTATGGCGTCCGGTCCATTGGCTTTTGAGGGGAGACCGTGTCGAACAGGAAGCAGAAGGTGAGCTGAGTCACTGGTTTGGCCTAGGCAGAGGCTGTAGATTAGCTTGTCGGGTCAAACGGAGGATTTCAGGTTCCATAGCCTGTGCCGGAAGCACCAGGAGGCCAGGACGATTCCCGGAGACAAAACTGTTTGGCAGGCGCCCGCCTGGCGGAGTTGCCTGTGCCCTGAACGTCGGAACCATCGGCGGTCAGAGGCGAGTAAAGGATGAGTGTGACGACGAGTTTTGCTTTGTTGGCGGCAGCGCCCGCCGGGGCAGGGAGTGGCATCACGATGCTTCCCCTGCTGCTGCTTATACCCCTGATGTACTTTGTGATGATTCGGCCGCAGCAGAAGCGGCAGAAGCAATGGCAACAGATGCTTGGCAGCATCAAGACTGGTGACAAGGTAACCACCGCGGGCGGCATTCGCGGAATTATCCTGTCCATCAAGGATGACGCGATCATCATTCGCGTAGCGCCCGACAATCTCAAGATCGAAGTGGCTAAAAGCGCGATTGCGTCTGTGACCACGCAGGAAGAATCGGGCTCCTGAGCATTTCGCGGTCGCGAAAGCGCGCAAGGCGTCCGTCGCTACAGGCGATCTGATCAAGTTGTAAAGTCGACACCGGTTTGAACCAGAGAATTGGAACCATGAAGAAAAATCTCAAACAGAAGATTGTCATCATCATCGGAGTGCTGGTCGTATTTCTATACGGCGCTTTCTTCGGCTTCGACGCACCCAGGTTCGGAGGCGGTCAGCCGCTGATCAACCAGCTCACGCAGCATATTCACCTCGGCCTCGATCTACAGGGGGGCGTGCACCTGATCCTTCAGGTGCAGGTGAAAGAGGCTGTCAGCACCGAGACGGATAACACCGTGGCCCGGATTGAACAGGATATGAAAACTGCGAAGCTGACATTTTCGCAGGTGACCAAGCCGGATCCGGCAAACCATCCCGAGATAATGCACATCGAGGGAATCAATCCGACTCAATCCAGCGCGGTGAGGTCTCTGCTCGACGGCAAATACTCCAACGAGTACGACATCGGCGGCGGTGGCGGCGATAACAGCCTGACCATGACCATGAAGCCGAACATCGAGAAAGCCCTGGACGACAAGACGGTTCAAAACACGATCGAGGTGATTCGTGACCGCGTTGACTCTCTCGGTGTCAGCGAGCCGATCATTCAACAGTACGGTCTGGGCGACAACCAGATCCTCGTTGAACTTCCCGGCATCTCCGATCTTGATCGCGTGAAGAGCATCATCTCTACCACCGCGCGTCTGTCCATTCATGCCGTGGTTGGCGGTCCCTACCCCGACGAGCAGGCGGCCCTTGCGAGCGTCGGCGGCAACCTTCCCAGCGATCAAGAACTTGTACACGGCTCCGGATCCATGGCGACGGGCTCTGACGCGGATAGCGTCTATGTTTTGCAGCGCATCGCGATCGTTGCGGGTACCGACTTCCGGTCTGCCGATCCGGGCACCGATTCCAACACCGGCCAGCGGACCGTTCACTTCACGCTGACCAATGAAGCTGGAGACAAATTCTACGAATACACCAGCGCCAATGTTGGCCACAGTATGGCCGTGGTGCTGGGGGGCAGGGTCAAGGAAGTTGCCAATATCGAAAGCGCGATCCGCGACTCCGGCGAAATTCGCGGCAGCTTCTCGACCGACGAAGTGGCGATTCTCTCCAAGATGCTGCGCACGGGTGCGCTTGCCGGCATCGCTTAACTACCTTGAAGATCGTACGGTGGGCGCCTCGCTTGGCGCGGACTCCATCAGGCAGGGCGTCACGGCAGCCATTGTCGGCGTACTGCTGGTGATGATCTTCATGCTCATTTATTACAGGGGATCGGGCATCAACGCTGACCTTGCGCTGTTCCTGAACCTTGTTATTCTTCTTGGCTTCATGGGCTTTTCGGGGGCTACGCTTACGTTGCCTGGCATCGCTGGCGTGATCCTGACCATCGGTATGGGCGTTGACTCCAACGTGCTGATCTTTGAGCGAATTCGCGAAGAGATGCGTGCGGGCAAGGCGCCGTCGGCCGCGGTAGATCAGGGGTTTGCCCATGCTTGGACCACAATTCTTGATACGCACGTCACGACCATCGTGTCTGCGGCAATTCTGTTCCTGTTCGGCAGCGGACCGGTGAAGGGATTTGCGGTAACTCTTACCTTCGGTCTTGCGGCCAACCTGTTTACGGCGGTTTACGTCTCGCGGGTGATTTTCGATACCCACGTGAACAACCTGAAGGCCGGCGAGGCTGTCTCGATCTAGCGCGAGCGGGAATCGACTGACAGGATCAGTCAACATTGCATGCCGGAGCCGCGGGGCTCCGGAATAGAGGAAGGCAGAGAACCAGTGGAACTCTTTCGTAGCGTTAACGTCGATTGGTTAGGGAAAAAGTGGTATTTCCTGGCCTTTTCATTGATCTTCAGTGTTGCCGGTATCATCTCGATGGGTGCGCACTGGGCCAAGACCGGCTCCCCGGTTCCGCTCGGCGTCGATTTTCGTGGTGGCACACAGGTAGAGGTGCAGTTCAAGCAGGCGCCTGATACCGAGCAGATTCGCCAGGCTACTGCAACGGCCGGCATTCGCGATGCAAGCATCGTCAACTACGACATTCCCAGCCATCACGAAGTGCTGATCAGTCTTCCTGAACAGCAAGTCGAGTCTTCGCTTGATGCCGGGCGGCAGCAGATCGAGGACGCACTCCGCGCCAAATTTGGTGAGGGTGCCTTTGAAATTCGCAACGTCTCGGTCGTTGGCCCGACGGTTGGAAAGCAGCTTGAGAAACAGGCAACCCTGGCGACGCTCTATTCGCTTTTGGGAATGCTGATTTATCTATGGTTCCGGTTTCAACTCATCTATGGAATTGCGGCCGTGGTCGCCTGCTTCCATGACACGTTGATTACTGTGGGTTCGTTCGCATTGCTTGACTCGTTCGGTTTCAAGGGAATGGAAATCAGCCTTACCGTTATTGCGGCGGTTTTGACGCTGGTTGGCTACTCCATGAACGACACTATCGTGGTGTTTGACCGCATCCGGGAAAACCTTCGCCTGAGCCGTCGGGAGTCCCTGGCCGATGTAGTCAATCGCAGCATCAATCAGACTTTGAGCCGGACAGTTCTGACATCGGGACTGACATTTTTGACAGTGCTTTCACTCTTTGTTTTCGGCGGACCGGTGCTACGGGGATTCTCATTCGCACTGGTGGTTGGGATTCTGATCGGCACTTACTCCTCCATCGCCGTTGCGGCACCAATGCTGGTGGCGTGGCAGCAATGGCGGGCAGGTAGCAGCAAAGCTGCAGTCCTTCCGGCAGCAAAGCGCTCCAAGGTATAAAAGCGCACGGTGCACTTGTTTCGCAGCAACCTTTGCATGTGTTAGGCAGTTCTGATATAGGTGGAGCACGCTTTTTGTAAGCGTTTTACACAGCGGGAACATTTGAACTTCCCGCGGTGTCTAAATAGAGGTAACCGACACCCCGATTCGAGGCTGGCCATGTTTGAAGATTCCACATTTGAGTCAGGCGGAAAGATCAAGAGCAAGAGCGGTCGCTGGATGGTTGTCACCGGCCTCATCAACGCTGCTATTTTGATCACGATGATTCTTATTCCGCTCATTTATCCAGAGGCGTTGCCGAAAGCGATGATGCAGACTTTGCTTGTCGCGCCACCGCCACCGCCGCCACCACCGCCGCCACCACCACCGGCCGAGATCATCAAGGTGGTCCACGTTCAGTCCGAGATGATGAACAACCAGCTGGTTGCCCCTACAAAAATTCCCAAAGACATCAAACAGGTAGCCGAGAAGGAAGCGCCTCCCAGCTCATTCGGTGTCGCGGGCGCAGAGGGACTGGGCGGCAGTTCGAATGGTGTCATGGGCAGCGTGTTCGGTTCGGGTTCGGCTCCCAAAGTTCAGGCAGCTCCGCCCAAGAAGGTGAACATCTCTGCCGGTGTCGCGACTGGTATGTTGATCCAGAAGACGACGCCGCAGTATCCACCGATCGCCAAGGCGGCGCGTGTTTCCGGCACCGTAGTGATTCAGGCAACCATCTCCAAGACTGGAACGATTGAGAATCTTCGCGTCATCAGTGGTCCAGCCATGTTGCAGCAGGCGGCCCTGGATGCGGTGAGAACTTGGCGTTATCGGCCTTACCTGCTGAATAATGAGCCCGTAGAAGTGGAAACAACGGTCAACGTTATTTTCACACTGGGCGGATAGTTTGATCTTCGGCTCTTTCCCGGGTGGGAAAGAGCCTTGCTTTTTGACCTGAATGCGAATCTTAACGAGCCGCATTCCCCAATCGCAGAACCGGGGATGATGTATCCCGAGGCAACGACACTCCAGCCGACGCCCACCAAGCTCGATCTCCTGAACATGTATTCACGAGAAAGACAGTGTGCGGTGGCAATGAATGAAGCTGCACAGGATCAGTTTTCTGGTTTTGTTCGTCATTAGTCCGCACAACGGACAGTCTCAGTTCACAAACTCCTTAGGAGGAACGATTCAAGTGATTCTCGCTCAGCTCGCACATTTCGCTTCGCACACGGTCAACAGCCTGGCATTTTTTCAGGAAGAGCAGACAGTAAGCTTTAGCCCCCTCGGTCTGTGGCAGCACATGGGATGGCCGGCGCGCACCATCGCGATCATCCTGTTCATCGAGTCGATCTGGTCGCTGGCCGTTATGATCGACCGTTACCTGTACTTTTCAGCCGCCCGCAAACAGTCGCGCGAGTTCGCGCCCAAGGTTGCCGGCGCGCTCAAGGACAGCAAGCTGGAAGAAGCGATCAAGATCGCCGATCGCAACAAGAAGTCGCACCTTGCCGAGGTTGTCACCGCTGGTCTGCAGGAGTTCCGCGCTTCGGGCGGCGTAGCCAGCGAGGCCACCATCGAGAGCTCGGGCCGCGCATTGGAGCGCGCCGAGGCAATCGTGCACGCCAAGCTGAAGAGGGGCCTTGCTGTACTGGCCACCATCGGCTCCACGGCTCCGTTCGTTGGACTGCTTGGAACGGTTATCGGAATTCTGAACGCCTTCCAACAGATCGCCACCCAGAAGACTTCGGGTATCGGCGCAGTCGCCGGCGGTATTTCTGAGGCGCTGGTAACCACGGCATTCGGTTTGCTGGTGGCTATCCCTGCCGTTATGGCCTTCAACTATTTCACAGGCCGTGTCGAATCTTTCGACGTCGAGATGGATAACTCCTCGAGCGAACTTATCGACTACTTCATCAAGCAGAGCAACAAGCGCTAAGCAATCCGGGTGCAGCCCGAGCGAGAAACCTTCAGGTGGGCAGGAAAGCGACAATCGCTATCCTGCCGCCGGTTTCAAACAAGGTGCGGCAGCCTTTTCGAGTTAGAGCCGGATGCCCTCCGGTATATGAATTCAATAGGCACGGAGCCCTGACATGGGAATTGCGGTTCGTAACGAAGGCAGTAACGTCAACTCCAACATCAACGTGACCCCCATGGTCGACGTGATGCTGGTTTTGCTGATCATCTTCATGGTCATCACTCCAATGCTCCAGAACAAGGTCTCGGTTGACATGGCCAAGGTGGAGAATCCTACGCCCATGCCAGACGCCGACAAGGAAGATGCCATTGTGGTAGCGATTACCCGCGATGGTGGCGTGTTCCTAGGCCAAAACAAGGTTGCTACCTCGGAACTGGGAAGTCTGGTGCGTGAGAAGCTGGCCGATACGCCTGGCAAGGAAATTTTTGTTCGCGCTGATGCACGCGCCCAATTTCGCGGCGTAGAAGACGCGATCGACGCTGTGCGTACAGCCGGCGTGGATGAAGTGGGCTTGCTCACTAACAAGCGTGAAGGCCCTGGCGGCGCCGGCGGGCAGTAATCATCGACTTTGGAATAGATACATAACCATTTGCATTACGCGAGGAGTTTGAAGCCATGGCAATGACAGCTGGGGGCGGCAAAGGTGGCGCAATGGGCGACATCAACGTCACCCCGATGATCGACATTTTGCTGGTGCTACTCATCATCTTCATGGTCATCGTGCCGGTTACGCCCAAGGGCCTGGATGCCCTGGTACCGCAGCCGCCGAAGAATCCACAACAACAACCGCCGCAGAACGACCGCACGATCGTCGTACAGGTGGTTTACCGGCCCGGTGCGGCCCCGTCATACAAGATCAACGAGACCGATGTGGCGCACAACGATCTGTTGGCGCGGCTCACTGAGATCTACGCCAATCGTGCAGAGCGCGTGATGTTCGTGAAGGGTGATGATGAATTGAACTTCGCCTACATCGCTGACGTCATCGACATTGGACACGCGGCAAACGTCGATCACATTGGTTTGATGACGCCAAAGATCATGGCCGGCCAGTAGCTTCACATTTTCGCTCAATCTCTCAGCGTATGGGAAGAAAGGGAACTACTGCGATGACCGCGAATAACGGCGACATCAGGAGTATGGCTTCTGAGATCAACGTTACGCCAATGATCGACGTGCTTCTGGTGCTGCTGATCATTTTCATGGTCATCGTCCCTGCGGTTCCCAGGGGAGAGGCGGCGCAGGTTCCACATCCCTCGTTGAGGGGCGGCTCGGCAACTGACGCTGTTGTCCTCGAAGTACTCAAGGGCGCCGACAACGTAATCAAGTTTCGAATCAATCAGCAGCCAGTCGCGTCGGGGGAGTTACAATCGCGTCTTTCTGCCATTTATGCTAACCGCGCGCAGCGCATCTTGTTCGTCAAAGGCGATGACCAGTTGAGCTTCACACAGATTGCGGATGTGATTGATATTGGTCATGCAGCTGGGGTCGATCAGATTGGATTAATAACACCGAAAGTTCTAGCTGATCAGTAGATATTACCGGCTGAAGAACACCGTTTGTTCAGGGGTAACAGGAGTACAATTTGGCCAACCTGGTTTCGGAACTCCCACCGTCTCCAAGTGCATGATTTTCAAAGTGCGCAATCGCTACGCACGATCTGAAGGAGAAGAATAAGAACATGAATCGACCCGCACGAATTACGGCGCTCGCGGTTGCTGCAGCCGGCATGGTGCTTTCCATGGGCGGGTGTAGCCGCCTTCAAGCCCGTGATCAATTGAACAAGGGAGTAGAGTCTTACAAGGCCGCGCGCTACGAAGAGGCGATCGGTCACTTCCAGAAAGCCACGGAGCTTGATCCCAGCCTGCCGATGGCGAAAAGCTATCTGGCCACTGCGCTTGCGCAGAACGTCGTTCCCGGCCTCACAACTCCTGACAACTTAAAGAACGCGCAACAGGCGATCAGTATCTTCCAGGATGTTCTAAGTAAGGAACCGAACGACGTCAACAGTCTCAAGCAGATTGCAGCCATTTATTTCAGCATCAAGAATTTCGATCTAGCCAAGGAGTATCAGAAGAAAGTCCTGGCGGTCGATCCGAAGGATCCCGAAGCTGCCTACACCATTGGCGTAATCGATTGGACGCTAGCCCACGAGAACACCCTGAAGGCCCTGGCTTCCGCCAATATGAATGACGATGGAGAAGGTAACACCAAGGCTCCGAAAAAGGTTCTGCAACAAATCAACGAACAGAACGCGGCTCTCGTAGCTGAGGGACTGCAGTATTTGAATCAGGCACTGGCGAACCGTGCTAACTATGACGATGCCATGTCTTATTTGAACCTCACCTATCGTCGCAAAGCGGATGTCGATTATGCTGATCCCAGCGCAGTGAAGGCAGATGTTGCGGCTGCGAAGGACTGGAGTTCCAAGGCCATGGGTACCCGTAAAGCCAACGAAGAGAAGAAGGACAAGGGACCCGGCGGAATCACCATGGATTCAAGCGGCAATATGAAGTAGCCATCGACACAAATTAAGACGACTAACGGCCTTCGCTCAATAGCGAAGGCCGTGGTCTTTTGGGCCAGTGATGGGTGAATTTGATGCGGCGCGATACGGCCGGCTTCTTCTATCCTTTAGGTTGTCATCGATCAGGGTCGGCAACGCGCGGGTCAGGGCATACGCTGAGGGGTCACGGTCATGTCGATGAACTGAAGCCGAGAATTCGCTCGGGCGTCAAAGACAGTTCCATCCGAAAATATGACCGTGGATCTGGAGAATGGTCCAGGTGCGTGGCAACTATTTTCAGTGCGACCGGTTGAATCTCTATTTCGCGCCCTGCTTCAAGATCTGTTCGGCAAAGTAGTTGCGAACCTTGGCATCGTCACGAAGCGTTTCATAATAGGCAAGCTTGAGCAACTGCCCGTGGCTTTCGCGCAATCCCTGGCGGATGCTTTGCTGCACACTCGGATTGTTGAGTTCGCGCTGTCCGGCGGGTTCTCGCGCAATCAGTTTATAGATAGCGTAGCCTACAGCGCGTTGCGTGGGCCCGGCTCCACCGTAGACCGGCAGCACATCCGTGACCTGACCGACTTTCAGTTTTTCGATCGCCGCGAACGTTCCCGGATCTCTCTGCTGCAGGGCTGTCTCGGCAATGAAACCCATATCGCCTGCATTCGAATTTGTATTTGGGTCCTCTGAAAAGTTCATCGCCAGATTGCCGAAATCTTCACCCGTTGTCAGGCGGCTCCGCAGGGTCTGGATTTTCTTGCGCGCATCGGCATCGCTTGTGGCCTTGTTGTTTTGCAGATTGCCAGCCTGTTGCGATGGGCCCGCGGTCACGACAATCCATGCCAGATGATATTGCGGCTCGATCACGTTGAATTCGGACTTATGCTCAGCGTAGTAGTTGCTTATATCCGAGTCAGAGATGTTGACCTTGGACTCGATTTCCTTATTAATCAGCTTGTCGGAAGTCAGCTTTCGCCGGATCTGCTGCTTGAAATCATCAAGAGTCAAATTCTCTTGCTTGAGCTTTTTGTCAAACTCTTCCTGCGTGAAGGGAGCTCTGAATTCCGTCAGCTTCGCATTCACATCTTCGTCGGAAGCAGCCAAATTCAGCTTTGCGGCTCTCTGGTCGAGAATCTCAGCATCGATCATCTGACGCAGAAGGTTCAACCGGACAATATCTGCCTGTTCAGGGCTGGGCCCCTGGGGCGCTTCACCCTGAGCGCTCTTGTAGCTGTTGTATGCCTTGTCCAGATCGGAGCGAAGCAGGTCCTTGTTGTTCACCGTAGCCATCACATCAGGCGAGGGGGCATGCTTGCATGCAGCTAGTGCGACCAACAAAAGTGTGCTTGAAAGAATCAGAGCAACGGGCTTGTGACGTTTGAAAACTAAAGCTTGAACTTGCAACCTGTTTCTCCTCGAGAGCCCGCGGAGATTCCGGGTACCAATCAGTAAATCCCAACCCGGAAAAACTCGGCGTTATCATCGGTTCGCTTGTCCACGCGGAAGGTGCCGGCGTGGGCTGTACTAATGTTACTTTCCTTTGCCGGCAGGCGACGATGTCTGCTCGGCCGGTGGAGGTTCAATGCCGTCGGCACGCAGGGCTCGATCAATCACCATCCACACCTGCTCGGCTGGAACTGCGCCATTGATACGTTCGCCGTCGACGAATACCGCTGGTGTTCCATCGATACCCAATGCTTCGGCTTCTTTTGCGGATGCGCGCACCTGGGATTCATCCTGCTTCGCAAGGCACGCGTCAAGTTTCGTGCTATCGAGTTTCGCTAGTGTTGCCTCTTCACGGGCAATCCGATCCAACGTTGAAAAACTTTTGGTCAAGTTCCGGTCTTCACCGTTAACTTCCTGGCCATGTGCGTGCACGTAATCCACGAAATTCCAATAGACCGGAGCGCTGAGTTCCGCGAGGCAGTTTGCATCCACGGCAGCGTGCATGGCCCACGGATGCAGATCTGTCAGTGGATCATCCTTATAAACGAACCGCACCTTGTCCTTGTAGCGATCCATGGTGGTAGGAAACAGGGACGAATGCATGCGCGCGCAATAAGGACACTCAAGGTCGTCAAAGTTGATTACCGTCACTTTTGCGTTCGGATTACCGCGAATCGGACGGCCTGCAATATCAATGTTGAAGATGGGATTTTTGGCGAGATCGAAGGTTTCCAGCCGAGCCAGTTTCTGGTTATCCGAGGAAATCAGAAAGTCAACTACCTTCTTGGACGATCCGTTTGAGAGAGTCACCGGCAACGTGTCGTATCCGGCGATCTGGCTTGAGGTCCGGTGGCCCAGGGCAACTGAGACTTCCGGCGGGATGCCGAACTGCGACCGGACCATTACTTCAATGCGCCGATTCAATGTTGCATCCTGGCTTCCAGCCCCGACAGACTGAGCCTTGCAACCCACGGCCAGGCACAAAGCAAATAGTCCGGCCAGAAAATGTATACGCGACAAATGGTTTTCCTCTAATGCAAGGATATCCCAGCCAAGGCGTTGCCGAGCGCTGGAATGAACCGTTGCTATGTTACTGATAAGTTGACTGTGAAACCTCCAAAAGGCAAGCAGTTGGGCAGCCTGTGAGAACCAAAATCCACGTAAATCTGCAGATGTGGCCGGATGTCAGTAAGGAGGGGGTAGGGTGGGGTCGTGAAATACAGTATTTGAACGGCGGATATCGCCTACCGAGCCAAAGTTTGCGAGGGTAAAACTGTATAAATATTGAGTTTCGTCGCGCACCGAACCCAACGCAAATCGCCGGTAGCCAAGGCTCAAACCGCAGCAGTTCCAGTTGTAGACTGCCTGGACCCCAGCATACTGGAGAGCGCCGTTGACAAAATCGTACCCGCCGTTCGCCGCAAAATTAAGCCCGGTGGCATTGGGTTTCCCGATCTCGATAAATGGTTGCAATTGCTGGCTCTGGAGCAGGGAAGCGGAGCTGCCCTTTTCGTCGACCGCATTCAGAAGAGTGTGGCCAATCCCCACTGTTGTTACGCCGAAGCTATACCCGGCAAACACATTATCCGCATCCAGGCGCCCTCCGTTCGGGTTGTAGTCAAGGTCCCACTCTATGCGCAGATTTCTGATGGCCTCGAAGCGAAGTCGGGAGACCAGCGGTGAAAGATTTTGCGGACTGGTCAGAAAGGCAATTCCGGTCAAGTCCAGCGTGGTGTCAAACACATTCCTGCGGCCGGGAATGAGCGCTCCGCCGAAAGTGGGGTCCAGAAAGTATTTCTGAGTGATTTGCCAACTTGCCCATTCTCGAGTCTGCGGTGGACAGCTAGTGGAGGGTTCACTGTCCGCGGCCGGGCAGACCGCAGGGCTTAGCGACCTGGTGTAAAAGCGCTGGGTGAGAGAGTAGCCGAATTCATTGGTGTCGGTGGCGATATCGGTTGGGTCAAAGAGGGGCACATCACGAGCTTTGGCGCCGATACCACCCACAAAGCTGTACATGAGCTCGGGCTCGATCACATGGCGCAATTCGTGGTTTCCAATCTTGTAATCGCGCTCCAAGGCGGGCGGCCTCAGATCGGCTGACGCTTCAAAGTCGCCGCGGTTCAGAGGTTCGTGGCTCACAGTAGGCGTGCCGCCACTCCGGCCGGTGATGTCAGGGATCTGACTGCCGGTATAGAAGGTTTCGCGAAGCGCGACTTGGGGAATGAGGCTCCAGCCCCCTCCCACCAGAGGCAGAGACAGGTGAGGGTAAAGGTCAAAACGGCCCAGATTGCGAACGTGAAAGCTGTGCTCAGAGCGCCCCAGATAGCTGATGGAGGAACCCAGGCTCCAGTACATCGGAGATGTGTGGAGCGGTTCATTCAGAACGTCGAAGCGCAGGCTGGGTAGATGCAGAATGCGCACCTCGTCACCTTCGTTAGAACTGGCAAAGTTCTGCAGCCGCTCCAGGTAAGCCGACGGCACGAGTCCATTGTGCGTGTGAGTCAGCGATATGGTGCTATGCACCTCGGAATTCACAGCCTGCAGGTAGTTGTCGTTGAACACCAGCTTGTAGACATAACTTGAAAGATATTCGGTTTGCAAAGCCGCGCGTGTCTCCGGGGTCAGGTCGTAACGGCCGTCTGCGACAATGTCGGTGCCACCCTGATTAACCAGAACGGTCTGACCTGCTTGAGGTCCCGTAGTCTGCAACTGTTCGACGCCGCGATCAAGAAGCGCGTTCCACCTTGCGGTGAAGTGGTCCAGATCCGGTCCCTTATACCTAAAATCGCCGTTAGGCGCCCAGCCTCGTTTGCTGTAGTACTCCGTTCCGACCACCAAATCCATACTGCGATTGAGCACGAAATAAATCTGCTCTCCGAAAGTCCATCCGCGGATCGAGGAGTAGTTACTGATCATGGGGATCATCAGCCCGCTGCTGCGCCCCGTGTCAGTCACAGGATGGCGCAGGTAAGGGAGATAGAAGACGGGAACCCCGAGGAATTTGAAGAGCGTGTTTTTAGTGGTTGCCTGGTTGTTTGCCACAGTAATGGCGTGGGCAATCAACTGCCAGTCCGGCTTGGGTAGACGGCAATTCGTCATGGTGCCATCGACGATCTTGTAGTTGCCTTCTCCGGTCTGCAAAAGTACTCGACCCGAGAACAGAAACGGATTCGCCGTGGAGTAGACTGCGATGCGCCCTGCGCGTTTGACACCCAGCGAACCGTTAACGTCATAGAAGCGCGCGGTGTGCATGTCGAGTCGCATGTCTCCATGCGAAGCGGTAATGTAGGCATCGCTGGGGCCGCCCGTCACCTGCAAGTGCCCTTCTGCTTCCAATTCCGAAGTATCGCGGTGAAACACTACCTTGTCGGCGCGCAAAACGTAATCGTGGTAGTGAACCACGACTCCACCAGTTCCTGTCCATGTATCCGATATCCAAGTCTGGCGATCAGCTTCGAGTTGAACAGGGACACCGCCTGGCGGTATGGGTTCAGGTTTTGCAACGGGGATTGCTTCCTGGCCCGGATCGTCGGGAAGTTCCGACCGGGATATCTTTTGATCACCGCTTGCCGGACTGTGCGCAGGGGGTAACGCACTGGTTAACACCTGTCCGACAAGTTGCAGGTGACATAGGGTCATCACCGTGATAAACACGAGATTACGAGGATGCATCCGAGGGCCAAGGCCAGCATAGCAAATGCGAGCACTGGATCTTCGATTTCGGCGGGTTCTCGGTATTCGAATCGTTACAGAAGCCTGGCGCGATCCTGCTTAACTTTGTAGAGACTAAAGAGGTTCATCGGGTCAGCACACCGACCCAGGGACAGTATCGAAGGGAATTCAGAGTTTTGAGCACACTGGCCAGCTCGCCCACCCCACTCCCCTCGTGGAAGCAGGAAGTGAATCGTCGCCTTGCGGAACATAAGAGCCGCAAGGGCATTTCTGTTGTTGATCAAGATGTCCCCGATGACGGGCAAGCATCGACAAACAGTCGAGCCGCCGCAGCCGCAGCACGCGTAGCTGCGCGCTATGCAAAGACTCCTAGCTATAGCGATATGCAAGCCGCTGAGGCGCGCGGGGCATTGCGGGCGGCCGAGGCAGCCACCATGATCGCACTTGAGGCGCAAGCAGCCGCACAGGCTGTGCTGGATCTTATCCAGAACAGCGCCGGGACACATGTTTCAGAATATGAGTCGGAGGCAGTCGAAACTCAGGCGCAGCCGTGGCGATCCCAGGGAGTGGCGGCACCGGCGATCGAAAGCACGTCGGGCAGAGCAGTCGAAATTCGCTGGGAGCCCGATATGCCTGTGCGCCAGGCAGAACAGCAGAATCACGCGGGCAGCGAGTACGCATGGGAAGCATCTGCCGATTTCCGGGACGCGTTTGAGGGAGGACATATTTATGAATCCGTCGAAGCGGCTCGGGATATTCCTGCCAACCTGATTGAATTTCCGCGCGAGATTGTTGCCACGCGCCGGATGCGTCCCAGGATTGGCGAGGAACAGTCAGATACAGATCCACAGCAGCTGAGTATTTTTGAAGTAGAGCCTGCCAGTGTTTCCAGGGAAGCGATGGGCTCTTCAGCAACCGCGAGCCAAGAGCGGACCTGGATTGGCTCGAGCTGGCAGCACATTGAGCTTGAAGAGCAACCGCAACAGTTGCCCGACTACTACGCAATCGTTCCCGATAATGCCGCCAAGCTCTACCAGGCACCCTTCGGACGGCGCATGATGGCAACGCTGGTCGATTCTGCGTTGATTCTTAGCCTGGTTTGCGGAGTGGCTTATCTCGTTGCTTCCCAATTCGATCATCTTCCCGGCATTCGAGTTTCTGAAGTATGCGGGGCAATCGCCACGCTGGGGCTGGCCGCACTCTATGAGTGGTTTTTCCTGACGTTTGCCAAGGTGACGCCAGGGATGCGCTATGCACAGCTATCGTTGTGCACGTTTGAGGAAGAAATACCCAATGCGGCGCAGGTGAGTGGACGGCTGAAGGCGATGCTGATCTCGGTTCTTCCTGTAGGGCTGGGTATGGTTTGGTCGATCTTTGATGAAGACCAAATGAGCTGGCACGACCGGCTCTCGAAGACTTACTTGCGGCTGAGCTGATCCATCGTTCAGGCCAGGCAATAACCGCGCAAACTCCGTGCCCAGAAATTCCAAGCCGTGTAATTCAGGCTCTTCGCATAACTTTCTTACGCGCTGATCGCTTTGGCGGGACGCCCATTATTCGTGGTCTTGATGCATTGTCGTCCGGCAGCTTGTCGTGAAGTATTACGTTCAGGAGCGATTTATTCACCTGAATGCGACCGTTGTATTCGATGAAGCCGAGTTTGCGAAAGCGATTCATGAAAAAGCTGACACGGGAGCGTGTCGAGCCGATCATTTCTGCAAGGGTTTCCTGGGAGATCTTTGGGATCAAAGATTCTGGCTCACCGGGTTGGCCAAACTCCGCCATCAGAAGAAGAATCCTGGCGAGCCGTTTTTCGCTGGAGTTGAACAACTGATCGACGAGGTCGGCCTGAGTGCGCATGCTTCGAGCCAGGAGAAACTTGACGAACAGATCAGAAAACTCGTGTTCACCGTGCATGGTGCGAATCATTTCGTTGCGGTCGATCCTGAGGGCAGTGCATGCGGTGAGTGCCGACGCCGAACTCAGCCTTGTCCCGCCGACTGAAGCAAGTGATTCCTCTCCCACAAAATCGCGGGGCGCCAACAGGGTTATGGTCGCTTCTTTACCCTCTTGCGAGACAACTGTGACTTTGGCACGGCCCTTTTGGATGTAGTAGACGCAATCGGCCACATCGCCCTGGGAGAAAAAGGCTTCCTTCGCTTTGAACTCGATGATTTTTCGACCCAGGCCGGTGCTTCCAAGAAAGGCTTCGGGATCGAAGATGGACCGCTCTATCCCATTCATTTTTATAAGCCTTTCACCCTACTTGCCATACGGGACAGGAGCAACTCGCCTCCTTGATCGGAGCACAGAGCGTAGTCCCACACCTCCGCAGAGTAAGGTCTGTCTAACTTATACACTTATGTCGCTTATCAAACAAAGGCTAGTTCGGGGAGCGGCTCAGCCCTCAATGACGGTCGGATGGCGTCATTCGATCGAGGTGGTGGTGCCATCTCGAAGGCAGTAGCGTTGAGCTATGCTCCCACTGAAGTCACGGCTTGGCTCTTTGTTTCTCCGCCTCAAGGATCAGCTTTCTAAAGGCGTCAACTGCCGGAACATCGGGAGACCGAAGTGCATCGGCTGTGTTGAACCGCCAAACGGGGGGAGAATCGAGCGCATCATCCCGTTTTCCGCGATACACGACGAACATGTCCTGCGACTGCCCCATTTCAACCTGCGGATGCGGATTTTGGGGCTGAGAGTTAGTTGGATCGCCGGTGTCCGGAGGAACTCCCGAATGACCTCCGACACGACCCCCTGAATCTGTCGGCTCAAATATGACCGGACGATTATTGGTAGGGACGCCGCCAATCGTGGGTTGAACGATCTTTCCATCTCCCTTGCGAACAGTGATGACCAGGTCGGCGGTTGAAACGTCCACCGCCATCGAGAAGCGGCCCCAGTTCATCAGCGCTTTCTCCACGTCCTGCTGGGCTCTGCGATTCGCGTAGGGAGATTCGACATCCACGCCAGTGTCGGGATCGATTACCACGAGCACCGTTTTCGCATCCAGGACGTCGCTGGGAAGCACGACTTTCTTTTTGTCTTTGCCGGCTGCAGTTAAACCACAAGCCAAAACCATGAGACATACAAAGCTCACGCGAAACCGCATAACGTACCTCCCCGGATCGAAGCCAGCCTCGTTCATTCGAACGCTTTTGACCCTTTTCACCGCACTAAGTCGGTCCGTTCGCAATTCCTGAGACATAGCGCGCAGAAACAATCCTCGTAACTTGGATAAGATGATATTCAACCCAGGCAGGTTATGGAGTTTTTAGTTTTGAGGGGGAGAACTGTCCAAAAGCGGAGCAATGCGAGATAGACGCGCGAGCTACGGATTATCCACGGAGGATTTGCGTGTGTTGCGCGCGTTGAAGACACCGGCGCAGATCCAGAAGTTTATTGACGGGATCGAATATCAGTACGCGAACACGGCGTTGTCTCCGCAGCGGGTGCTGCGCGAGCGCAAGGGGCACTGCCTGGAGGGTGCATTGCTGGCGGCCGCCGCATTGCGTGTCAATGGACGTCCGCCGCTGCTGATGGACCTGGAATCAGTGCATGACGACGATCATGTTGTCGCTGTGTACCGCGAGAATGGCCTGTGGGGAAGCATCGCCAAATCGAACTTTGCCGGAATTCGTTTCCGCGCGCCTGTCTATCGAACACTGCGCGAGCTGGCGCTCAGCTATTTTGAGTTCTATTACAACCTGCGCGGCGAACGGACATTGCGAGCGTATTCGCGACTGGTGAACCTGGCGCGCCTGGATAGCCAGAACTGGATGACCTCAGAAAAAGACGTCTGGTGTGTCCCGGAGCTTCTGATCGCGGCGCAACACTACGACCTGATTCCGGACAAAGTGGCACGCGCGTTGCCGAGACTAGACCGACGAAGTTTCGAGGCCGGGATGCATGGTTGGACGAAGCACTGATTTACCGCCCGAAAAGCAGATCCTTCGCTCCGCTTACCCCATGGCCGCTTCGCGGCCACGGGGCCCCAAGCTGCTCCGCTCAGGATGACACTTTGTTGCTGATGCCGGTGCTCAGGACGCCAGAGCCCGGATCGCACTCACGCCTGCTCCAAGCAGAGCCGTGGCGTCGTCGTTGGGCAGTATTTCCAGGGAATAACTCAGGAGCGGACTCATCTTGACCATGGTTTCGAGGTGGCGTCGCAGCATGGGGATGTCGAGGAAACCAACATTGTGCCCGGTGAAGTAAAAGCGACCGGGACCGGCGAGATGGATGAAGGAAGCCGTGGCAGCCGCAAGAGCCGTGTGCCATAGGTCTACGAATTCGCGGCAGCGGGCATCGCCTTTTTTAGCGTTCGCGAAAACTTCTTCCGGTTCGAGATCAAGGAAACGCATGCGCATGGCGCGATAGCCCATGATGCCTTCGAGGTGACCGGCTCCGCCGCATCCGCAAAAGCGCTCTTTGGGATCGAGCGTGACGGTAATGTGTCCGCCTTCCCAGACGCCCTCGACGTAGGGCCAGCGACCGTAACCGATGCCATTGCCGATGGTCCACACGCGCGTGAGTTTGTTTAGCTGGCCACGGGTGGCGGCCACTCCCGCCGCGATGGCATCGGCATCATTGGCAATGTGCACGGGCGCATTGATTCCTTTGGCCACGAGCACGCGGGTGAGTTCGTCCGCGAGATGCATGCCCTTGATCTGGGTGAGATTCGGAGAATCCTCAACAATGCCGTGGCGAATGACGCCTGGGACAGCGACTCCGATCGCGTCAACGTCGCCTTTGCCGATGACGGAGATGATTTCGCCGGAAAGGATTTCAACGAACTCGCTGACGGGGAGTGCGCTGAGGGCGTCAATCTCGTCGGTGTTCTGGGGATAGCGCACGGTTTCTCCGACAAGGCGCATATCCTCGAGCCTGCCGGCAACGATATGTTCTGTAACGACGACGCCGATTGCGGTAGTCATTTCGCCCTCCGTGGGGACTTTTGATTTTCGCGAACGAATCTGCTGTCGACTAAAAGCAGATCCTTCGCTGCGCTTACCCCACAGACTCTGGTCTGCGGGGCCCCAAGCATGCTCCGCTCAGGATGACAACTATTTAGAGGAACAACCTCGCGGCACAGCTAAAGCTGTGCCCATTCAAAATGTGCTGTGCGGCTGACTTCGTGAGCGTGCAAATTGTCGCGGTCATCTCGCATATTTGCTACTCCACCTGATAGCGGTGCAGGCGGCCGAGTCCGTTGAATGCGGCGGCTTTGTAGCACTCGGCGAGAGTTGGATAGTTAAAGACAGTGTCGACGAAGTATTCGACGGTGCCGCCGAAGATCATGACAGCCTGACCGATGTGGACGAGTTCGCTGGCGCCTTCGCCGATGATGTGGACGCCCAGAACCTTGCGGGTGTCGCGGTGGAAGATCAGCTTGAGGCGGCCGGTGGTGTCGCCGCGAATCTGGCCCCGCGCCGTTTCGCGATAGAACGCCATGCCTACTTCGTAGGGAACATCCTCGTCTGTGAGCTGTTCTTCGGTTTTGCCTATGAAGCTGATTTCGGGAATCGTGTAGATGCCGTACGGATAGAAGCTGGGGTTGGAAGAGGTGTGGGTGTCGTTGAATGCACGCGCGGCAGCAATGCGCCCCTGTTCCATGGATACGGACGCGAGGGAAGGGAATCCGACGACGTCGCCGGCGGCGTAGATGTGTTCGACGTTGGTCTGGTAGTTCTCATTCACTGGGATGCGGCCGCGATTGTCGGCCTCAATTCCGGCGGCGGCAAGATTGAGATCATCGATAGCTCCCTGACGGCCGACCGCGTAGAGAAGCGCATCTCCTGAAACGCGTTTTTTGCTTTCGAGATTGGCGACAACGGTGCCATCGGCCAGCTCTTCCACGCTCTGCACTTCTTCCCCGAGACGCATGGTGACGCGGCTGTCGCGAAGATGATAGCTCAGCGACTCCACGATTTCCTGATCGGCGAATTCGAGCAGCTTGGCGCGTTTTTCAATCAGGGTTACGCGGACGCCGAGGGTGGAGAACATGCAGGTGTATTCGACGCCGATGACGCCGCCGCCGACAACGATCAGCGACTTTGGCAGAGACGGCAGTTCGAGGACCTGGTCGCTATTGATGATGGTGCGGCCATTGATCGGAACTTTAGGAGATGACGCAGGCTTGGTGCCGACGGCGATGATGATGCGTTCGGCTTCAATGGTGGTGTCGCCGTTAAGGCCCTCTACGCGTACCTGGTGAGGATCGACGAAGTGGGCGACGCCGTGAACGATATCAATGCCATTGCGCGAGAGCTGGGCCTCGGTTACATCCACTTCAGTTTTGATCACAGCTTGTACGCGGAAGGCCAGGTCTGCCATGGTGATTTTTTCTTTGACCCGGTAGTTCATTCCGTAGACTGAGCGGTAGTTGTACCCGGAGAGATGGAGGACGGCTTCACGCATGGTCTTGGAGGGGATGGTGCCGGTGTTGACGCATACTCCGCCAACGACGGCGCGGGCCTCAACAACGGCGACGCGTTTTTTCATCTTGGATGCAGCCACAGCGGCGCGTTGTCCCGAAGGCCCGGAACCGATAACGACCAAGTCGTATTTGGCGGCACTCATGCGTGTCTCTCCTGCGATTGATCGAAGCTGTAATCGGCAGGGTAGCGGATTCAGGCCCTACCTGGCACAGGATACGCTGTCCGCCGAGCCGATACGGCGTGATTTGGCAACGCTTGGGGGAACTCACTTCGATGTGATTGTCTCAACCCGTACGAGGTTTTATCAATCCAGCGCGGAAATTGACATACGATTTTGTTGAGTCTGTAAACCTGTTGGAGTGGCTGGACGAAACCCTATTTCCTTGAGCTCGCTGCATGCGAACGGCGATCTTGTGGATGTAGTCCTTGTCGTGCTTTGGAGGAATAGATATGCTTGCCGGTTTGGAGGGTTTTGAATGACATGGTTTTCCATGGTGCGTCGATACGCGCGAATCCTGGGCGAGGTTCTGTTGTTTGCATTGGCTTGTCGAACCTTTGCCCAGTTGCGGGCGACACCTGACGGTGCTGCAACTACTCCTGCGCCGGCGCATCTGACGGCGGAGCAGGATCGGCTGCGTCTGCTTGGGCTGCTGGGGATAAAGGAATCGGATTTGCGTCCGGCACCGGTTCCGGATGCGAAGTCGCCGCGAGCGACGAATTACGACGAAGCAAAGGCAAACGTCTATCTGGAGCTGCCGGATCCGCTGGTGTTCAAGAACGGGCAGCCGGTGAAAACTGCGATCGATTGGAACAAGCGGCGAAGCGAGATCCGGGAGGATTTCGATCGCGAGGTGCTGGGGCGTTCCCCGACGTCCATGCCGGGAGTGGAGTGGCATGTGATCAGCACCGTCCATGAGAAATACGGCGGGGTCGATGTGATTACGAAGCGGCTGGCAGGCCGGGTCGGGCCGTGGATGAATACGCCGATCAAGTTCGATATCGATCTGCTGCTCACGGTTCCGGCGCATGCGGCGGGTCCGGTGCCGGTGATCATGGAACTGGCTTTCGCCAAGGATTTTGAGCTTGCGACGAGCGGACCGCTGGATCGCTACGTTCCCACCGAGTGGGGTGTGGATGGCAAACTCGTGGTGCAGCGGGGGTGGGGATTCGCGATTCTGAATCCGGTGAGCTATCAGAAGGATGATGGGTCGGGGCTGACCGAAGGGATCATCGGATTGAGCAACCGGGGCCAGCCCCGCAAGCTTGACGACTGGGGCGTGCTGAAAGCGTGGGCGTGGGGTGCAGGCGAGGCCAAAGGCTATTTCGAAATGGACAAGGCGGTGGATGCGAAGCAGGTGGGGCTTGTTGGGCACTCGCGATTCGGCAAGGCCGTGCTGGTGACGATGGCCTACGATTACAAGGAATTCGCGGTTGGGTACATCAGTTCGTCGGGCGAGGGCGGCGCGAAGCTCTACCGGCATATCTATGGCGAGCAGATTCCGAACCTTGCCAGCGCTTCGCTCTATCACTGGTTTGATGGGAACTTTCTGCGCTATGCGGGGCCGTTGAATGCGGGCGATCTGCCAGTGGACAATCACGAACTGATCGCCATGTGTGCTCCATCGCCCCTGTTTATCGGGGCCGGAGCGGATACGGGCGATGGCTATGCGAATCCGAATGGCGATGCATGGGCTGATCCGCGCGGGATGTTTCTGGCGGAAGTGGCTGCCGGACCGGTGTATCGGATTGATGGGCGCGAAGGACTTAGGCACGAAGGAGTTTCCTGCGATGGGAACGGCGCTGATGACGGGTGACTCGCGTTCCGGCAGCATGACGGTGGGCATACTCCGGCTCCAAACTGGCCTTATTTTCTGGAGTTCGCGAGCAGATATCTGCACGCGCCGGGAGTTGCGGCGGCAAAGTGAATCAGCGCACGGGTTGGCCTTCAATCGTATGGAAGAGCTCCACGATCTTCGGGGCTGCGATGCTTCGATAGTCCGGGGAGAGAAGGCCGTAGGTTTCGACCGCGTCATATTTGCGACCGATTCCACTGGATTGTGTTCCGTTGAGAGCCCAATAACTCCAGGAGAGTTCTGGGTACTGCTGCAGCAGGCCGATGAACATGCGGAACCAGGCGGCGTTGGGACCGCACTCGAGATCCTGGCAGGTACCGAATTCGCCGATCCAGAGAGGCACCGCGGGCTGGGCGTGCAACAGAAAGCCTACGCGCGCTTCGTATGCCTGCTTCATTTCTTCGTAGGTTGCGAAGGAGTGGCCCTGATCGTGATAGGCGTGAGGCGAATAGACGAGACGATTGGGAACGGGCAGTTTTACGGGGAGCTTGTCGAAGCCGGTGAAGTTGGTGGAGTATTCAGGACTCTCGACCATGATCAGCAAGCGGGAATTACCCGTAAGAACGGATTTGGCTCCCCGCTCGGCGGCGGCGTGCCAATCCAGTTTTGGATCGCTGCCGCCCCAGGCTGCGCCGCTTCGCAGTTCATTGCGGAGATCTGCTCCGACTACCCAGGGCTGGTTGCGATAGCGATGAGCGATAGTCTGCCAGTCGGCAAGCCAATGTGCTTCAGGGTAGTCCGCGCTGTACCAGAGGCCGTTGCCGTCAGTCTCGCTGCAGCACCAGTCTGCGCGGCTGACATGGTTGTCGAGAATGACCATGATGTGCGCGCGGGCTAGAGCCGCGATGACGACATCCATGATCTGCATGGCGTGCATACCCTTGAATTGCGGATTCGCCGCGATGGCGTAAGCAGGCGGAAGGGGATTATGCTCAAGGGTTTCATTGGCCCATGGCAGGCGCACCGAGTTCACGCCGATCTGACGTATCTGGTCGATGATCTGCGGGAGTGGAGCGTGGTCGAGGCCGCCGGGAACGTATTCCTTTTGATCGAAGCCATACCAATTGACCGAGGTGAGGCGCACGGGATGATCTGCTGCATCGAGGATGCGGTAGCCGCTGGTATGAAGTGGCAGCACGATCTTCGCTTGCTGAGCATGCGCGGAGAAAGCGCTAGCAGCGAAGCAAACTGCTGCGAGAGACAGGACCTGCAATCCCTTCATGCTGAAAAGTATATGTGAGCGCTACAAAGGCTTGGACATGATGATGGAATGACATTTCTCTCCGTCTTTCAGCGGCTGTGTCGGATGAAATGCTTCTGTGCCGGTTTCAACAAAGCCAAAGCGACGGTAGATCGGCGGCAACTCGGGGCGCAGGCTGAGAACGGTGATGTCGATGGCTTCGCAACCTTGTGCGCGGAAGCGATCCTCGGCCGCGGCGAGTAGTCGCTGGCCAAGTCCGCTGCGTTGATGCTGAGGGTCAACGGCAAGCATGCCTAGATATCCGCGTTTTCCGCGCAGCTCGGTGTAGATCGAAGCGACGATATTTCCTTCGCGATTTTCGGCAAGGAGGATTTCTCCTTTTTGCATCATGGCGGCAAGACGTTCTTCGTCGGTGCGGGTGCCTTCCAGGAAGGTTTCTATGGCGAAGGCGGCGTTGATGATGGCTATCAGACGAGGACGATCGTCAGCGCTTGCAACACGAAAGTGGAGAGCAGAAAGGGAGTCGTTGTTCATCGGCGTCTTACGAATTGGAACGGACGGCGCAGGCCATACGCCGTCCGGTTGGAGCTTATTGCTTGCCCACATCCTACATGCGGGAAATTCAATCGCGAAGGATTCCGCGGTCGCGGAGCACCTGCATGATGTCCTGATGGGCCATGTACATTACGATCTTGAAATCCTTTTTGCCGGTGTCGACCAGAAATGTGGAATCAGCGAGCACCTGTATATCTTCTCCCGAATTTGCGCCTGCGAAATCAAAACGCCATGTGGTCTTTGCGAGGACGTAGCGCGCATCAAGGCGTGTTTCTTCCAGATTGACTAAGGTCGCGGGCTTGCAGCCAAGCCGATCGAAGAGCAACTTTCGCTTGGGCAGGGCAGCAGCGAAATCGTCGACGCGGACGCAGTGCGTTCCGTGCGGATCGGCTGACACAAATGGATCCGTGAATTGCGACACCAATGCGGGAATGTTATCTTCGCGGGTTTTCTGCGCATACAACCGGAAAAAGCGGCCAATCGCCGTTTCGTTCTGATTCATGGGATTCTCCTTTATGCGGTCTCCAGGTAAGGTTCCGGGGCTGGAGCCACTTTAGTATTATATCAGATTTACCCATGTAAGTCAAGCATTATGATAAGTTTACGCCCAGGTTTACGCACATCAGTTGAGCGTTGGGTTAGCCCAGATTGGAAAGACCGGACTGATTGTTTTTCTCTTTGATCCACAAAATGTAGTCCGTACCAGGCGGAGTGCCGCCGAGAGCACGCAAACGCGCCGCGCATTGAGAACGATGCCCCTGGGTGTGCATGCAGATCTGCAGGAGCGCCTGCATGACCGAGACATCGATTCCCAGTCGAGAGGAGCGCGTTTCCAGGGTGCGTTCCAGGTCCGGTTCAGTTGCTTTCGTCAGCCACTCAGATTCGAGGCGTTCGGTTTCTTCGAATCGTTCGATGATGCCGGCGAGATTGGCGGGAACCTGCATCTCGTCTTCTCGCGCAAATGAGCGCCCAAGAATCGCGAATAACCAGAAGCGATTGGAGACGAGGATGTGATGAAGCATCTTACGTAGTTCTTCGTCCTTGGCGGCGGCCGGATGTTGCTCGATTGCGCCCAACAGGTTGGCATTGGCCCAGCCCTTGTGCTTCAGCAATTCTTCAATCATCGCTAGCATCGCGCTCTCCTACAGTTGACTCGGCCAATGGCCCGCACCCAGAATAGCTGTTTCGATATAAAGGTCTGGTCAGGATGGAACAGGCGGAAAAGCTCGAGGTTCTGCGCAAATTGCAAGCTGGTCGCGACGCGCTGGTCGAGGCGCTTGCAGGCGTGGATGACGCGACGGCTGCGCGCAAGCCTGCTTCGGGCGGGTGGTCCATTCTTGACTGCGTGGAGCATTTGGTAGTGACAGAGCAATATCTGCTGTCGCGATTGGTGGCAGCGACACTTGCAGACCAGCCATTCGAGAAGTGGCGGCGCGAGGCGAAGATTGCGGCGCTTGCCGTGGATCGCACGCGGCGCATCGAGGCACCGGAGCAGGTGCATCCGCACGGACGATATAAGACGCTGGCTGATGCGTTGGCTGCTTTCGAGGCGACGCGAGGCGAGGTCGTGCGCTGGGTGGAGAATTGCCACGGCGATCTGCGTTGCATGATGACGGACCACGCGCTGATCGAGGGTCCAGTGACCTGCGCGGAGATGCTGATCATGATTGCGGCGCACCCGGCGCGGCATGCGGAGCAGATTGCGGAGATTCGTGCATGAGCGGTGGATGTTTCTCGATTTCCGCAAAGCATGAACCATGCCGTTCGGATTGACGCGCACAGCGCTGCGCCTTAGGCTGAAAAGTATGGAATTCAAAGTTGTTGAACTGGAGCGGGAGCCGATCGAATTTGATCTGGCGCTGCCGCCGGGCCAGGTGGATCTGGGCGATGAAGCCAGGCAGTTGGGCAATTTGGCGACGTCCGGGCTTGCCGAGGTCCTGCATGAGCACCGTGGGCCGAAGGATATCGTTGCGGATATTCGGCTGCGCGGGAAGTTTGCGGGCAAGTTCGAGGTTCCGTGCGCCCGGTGCGTAGAGCCTGTGGAGATTCCTCTGGAATCGGATTTTGATTTGATCTTTCGGCCGGTGGTGGCGGACTCTGAGCCCACGGAGCGGTCGATAACGGCGCCGGAGACGGAAATCGGTTATTATCAAAGAGACAGTCTTTTGCTTGAGGATGTGCTGCGCGAGCAGGTGCTTTTGTCCCTGCCGGTCAGGACGCTGTGCAAGCCTGACTGCAAAGGACTTTGCCCGCGCTGCGGTCAGAACCGCAATAGCCAGGATTGCTCCTGCGATGAGGGTCCATCGGACCCCCGCTGGGAGGCGCTTTCCGGGCTACGCAGCCAGATAAAGTCCTCAAAATAAATGTTTTGATGTTCCGCCCGCGCCGCAAGGCAGTCCGGAACCCGTGCGGTCTTGACGGGGCGCGAACACGAAAGGAATTGCATTATGCCCAATCCGAAAAGGCGCCACTCAACGCGTCGCACTGCTCTTCGCCGTTCTCACGACTTTCTCACCGCGACCGGGGTCTCTGAGTGTCCCAACTGCCATGAGAAGAAGCTTCCCCATCACGCCTGCGCCAAATGCGGAGAGTACAAGGGCCGCGCGGTGCTGGAAACCAAGGAAGTCGCGAAGTAAACCGGCGTTCCCTACAAAACTTGCCGGAATATGCAATGATTCAAGTGCTTAAGACTGCGGGGTCGTCCCATTGGAACGGCCCCGTCGGTATTTCCGGAGTTTCCTGCAATATCAGCTGAATTCACGGTGAAGCAGCATGCTCGTCGACATCGTTCTTGACGCAGTTGGTTCCGACAAGGCACCCGAGCCTGAGATCAAGGGCGCCATAATGGCCTGTCGCGAACTTCCGGTTCGTGTGCACCTTGTAGGCCCGTCCTCCGAACTTCGTGATCTTCTGGACGAGCACCTCGAAAACGAGGAGCTGCCCATCGTGATCCACCATGCTTCGGAACGGATTGGCATGGAGGAGAAGGCAGCGAGCGCGGTCCGCAGCAAGCGCGACAGCTCGATGCGCGTGGGCCTGAAACTGGTGCGCGAGGGCAAGGCCAAGGGATTTGTGACCGCTGGCAACACGGGCGCGGCGATGGCTACGGCCAAGATGGTGCTGGGCGCGCTGCCGGGCGTCGACCGGCCGGCCCTGGCTACGCCGATGCCGAGTTCCACGGGAAATCCGTGTGTGCTGCTGGACGTGGGCGCCAACGTGGATTGCAAGGCGCACAACCTGGAACAATTCGCGGTAATGGGCGAGATGTATGCCCGCAGCGTGCTGAAGATTGCGCATCCGCGCGTTGGACTGCTGTCGATCGGCGAGGAAGAGTCCAAGGGCAACGATCTGACCCGCGAGGCCTTCCCGCTGCTGAAGGCGCTGCCCATCAAGTTCATCGGAAACGTGGAAGGGCGCGACATTTTCAGCGGACAGGCAGACGTGATTGTCTGCGACGGGTTCGTGGGCAATGTGGCGCTGAAGACGAGCGAAGGCGTGGGGCGATTTGTGCGCGACGTGCTGCGCGAGTCGCTGACGCGGACGGTTACGGCAAAGGTCGGGGCGCTGCTATCGCGGCAGGCGTTCAACGATTTTCGGCGGCGGCTGGATTATCGCGAGTACGGCGGAGCGCAGTTGCTGGGTGTGCGCGGAGTTTGCGTAATTGGGCACGGATCGTCGAATGATCGTGCTATCTACAACGGCATTCGGGTCGCATACGAATTTGCGCACGCGGGAACGAATGAGCGCATCGAGCAGGAATTCATGCGCAGGCCGCAGCGCAAGACCGGGAACGCGGACGAAGATCCCGCAGACGCTACGATCCACTAGCGCCCCTCGATGACAGACCAACGCAATGCGAATCCAGGCGAGCTCAAACAGTGGGCGGATGATGTTGTTTGCCCGGTGTGCTACGGTCATTTGCGTTTCGGCGACGAAACGGTTGTGTGCTCAGGGTGCGCTCGCATCTATCCAATTGCGGACGGCATTCCCGTGCTGATTCCGCAGCGGACAATCCCGCAAACGACAAAGTAGAAGACAGAAGCCTCGGCGGTTATTCTGGGGAGCAAGCTTTCCCGTATAACCAGCGAGGTCATTCTTGGCGACGGCAAAACTGAAGCGGGCGCTTGGCTTCCGGGACCTCATCCTGTTCTACGTTGCGTCGGGATTGAGCCTGCGATGGATCGCGACCGCGGCTGCGAGCGGACCATCGGCGATTGTGGTGTGGCTGACGGCACTGCTGGGATTCTTTGTTCCGCTGGCAGCATGTGTACTTGATCTCTCTGCGCGTTATCCGGCGGAGGGAGGACTCTACATCTGGACGCGCGAGGCATTCGGACCTTTTTCCGCGTTTATTTCAGCATGGACTTACTGGATGAGCAATCTGCCGTATTTTCCATCGGTGCTGCTATTTGCGGCAAGCAGCCTGCTGTATCTCGGTGGGCCGATGCAAAAGCTTGCAGAGTCGCAAATTTATTTTCTGGGCTTCACGGTAGTGATGCTGGCGCTTATTACGGTGCTGAATGTTGTGGGATTGGGCACCGGAAAATGGCTGAACAATGTGGGCGCGCTTGGCGGCATGATTCCTGCCGTGGTTTTGATCGCGCTGGGAGTGCTTTCGTTCATGCGCTTCGGGTCTGCTACAGATTTTGCAGTCAGCGCGATGATCCCGCGGCCGGGGATGAAGAACCTGATTTTCCTGTCGACGATCTTCTTCGCATTCGGAGGTTGTGAGGCCGGGTCGTTCATGGGGGATGAGATTCGCGAACCACGGCGCGTGATTCCGCGATCGCTGTTTGTGGCGGGGTTGATTCTTGGGCTTGGTTATATTGCGGGAACCTTGGCGATGCTGGTTGCGTTACCAGCGGAGAGGATCAGCGGGCTCGGCGGATTTATGACAGCAGTTGATTTTCTGGCGCGGCGTTTGGGGATGGGTGTCCTTGTGGTGCCGATCGCGGTGCTGGTGGCGGTGAGCAACGTTGGGGCGGCCAGCGCTTATCTATCGTCGACTGCCCGGCTGCCATTTGTTGCCGGGGTGCATCGCTATCTTCCAGCGGCATTCGGGCGAATCCATCCACGGTTCGGTACACCGTATGTCGCGATCATTTTCTACGGGGCGGCGGGAATTCTATTCGGCCTCCTGGGGCAGGCGGGCGCGAGCATCCACGGCGCCTACGACATGTTGGTCAGCATGGCCGTCATCACATACTTCATTCCTTATCTTTTTCTGTTTGCTTCGGCGATTCGACTGCAGGCGGAGCCGCTGCCGGCGGAGTCGTTTCGCGTGCCAGGTGGAAGGCGAACCATTATTCCGCTGGCTTGTGTTGGACTGCTGTCGACGGCCTGCACGATTGTGCTGTCGCTCTTTCCGGCGGAGGATGATCTGCATCCGACGATGACATTTGTCAAGGTCGTCACTATGACGGTTGTGCTGTTGGGATTGGGGATTGCAATTTATCGTTCGAGCCTTCGCAGGCAGGCTCAGGAGTTTGAAAGGAATACCGGATGAGTTTACCTCTCAACGAATTGCTGAATTTGTATAACGCGACTGTTCCGCTCGAAGAGGCTTACACGATTCCGGCACCGTGGTATCTGGACGAGCGTGTTGAACAGGCGGAGCGCGAGTATGTGTTCGGGCGCAACTGGATTGCGGTGGGGAGGCTCGACCAGGTGGCTACGGAGGGGCAGTTTTTCACCGTGGAAATTGCCGGAGAGCCGCTGGTGATTGTGCGGGGAGCGGATGGAGAACTGCGCGGGTTCTACAACGTGTGCAGGCATCACGCGGCTGCGGTGGCCAACGTGCCCTGCGGAACGGTGCAGCATCTGCGCTGTCCCTATCATGGCTGGACATACGGGCTGGATGGAGCGCTGAAAGGTGCGCCGGAGTTTGCGGGGGTGTGCAATTTTGATCGTGGCGCCAACGGGCTGGTTCCGGTGCGTGTGGGCGTTTGGGAGCAGTTTGTCTTTGTCACGCTGGATGCGGATGCGCCGGAACTCCTGGAGTCGCTGGGAGATTTGCCGGCACGGGTTGCGCCTTTGGAAATCGGGAGACTGCAGTTCTTTGCGCGGAAGACTTACACGCTGGCGTGCAACTGGAAAGTCTATGTGGATAACTATCTCGATGGCGGTTATCACGTGCCTCATCTGCACAAGGGGCTGAATAGCGTGCTCGATTACAAGGAGTACACGATTGAGAACAGCGCGCGGTATTCGCTGCAGTCGAGCCCGATGGTGAGTTCGCAGGAACATCAATCGTTCGCCGCGACGCGCACCGGAGATCGCGCTTACTACTACTGGCTGTATCCGAATTTCATGATCAATATTTACGAGGGCGTGATGGATACGAATCTTGTGTTGCCGCTGGGAGTGGCTCGGTGCCTGGTGCAATTTGATTTCTTTTTCGCGGACGTAAGCGATGCGGCGCGCGAGGGGAATGCAGAAAGCGTGGCGGTGAGCGACCGGATCCAGGATGAGGATGTGGATATTTGTGAGTCGGTGCAGAGGGGATTGCGTTCACGCGCTTATGGTGCGGGTCGGCTGTCTGTGCGGCGAGAGGGCGGGGAACATTTGTTTCATCGGTTGCTGGCGGGGGATTTGCGGCGCGCCGTTTGATTGTTGACGTGCAACTGATTGGTTGCGATTAAGAAAACCGAGAAAGAAGCAGATCCTTCGCTCCGCTTACCCCATGTTCGCTTCGCGCCCAAGGGACCCCAAGCTTCTCCGCTCAGGATGACACTTCTGAGTGCAGTAAGCACGAAGTGACTGCTTGGGTTCGTGCTTTCCCACCCATGACGCGATGAAACTGCGTCATGAATGGGGCACCCAGGATTCGGACCGTGCAAACACGATATTTGTTAGCTTCTTTCCCAAGTGTCGCCGGGTCGGAGGGCTTGGGAGGTTAGGTTGGGTGGATTGCGCTCGTGCATGGCGGCATCCAGCAACTGTCGCGGTTCTTCCCATGGTTCATCGGTCAATTGGAAGGTGGCCCAGTGAACACCGAGGAGATGCTGAGCACCCATGTCGAGGGCGATCTGTAGAGCTTCCGCGGGGTTGGTGTGCTGGGTGTTCATGAACCAGCGGGGATCGTAGGCGCCGATCGGCAGAATGGCGACAAGCGGTTCTCCGCATCGATCGCGGATTTCAGTGAAGATTTTTCCATCCTGGTAGGCAGTGTCGCCGGCACAGTAAATTTTGCCTGCGGGAGTGTCCAGAATAAAGCCACCCCAGAGTGCCAGGCGGCGATCACCGAGGTTGCGGGCTGACCAGTGATATGCGGGAACGATCGTGACTCGGACCTGATCTGACAGCGTGAAACTCTGCCACCAGTCTCCGGTTTGCACCTGAACGTCCGGCGCGTCTTTGCGGATGACTGCGTCGTTGCCTAGGGGGGAGATCATCGCAGGCTTGTGCGCCTGCCAGAGGGCGGCGATGGTCGCGGTGTCCATGTGGTCGTAGTGGTTATGGGTGACGAGCACCGCGTGGATGGCTGGAAGGTCGGCAAGAGACACTGCGGGTGGATTGTGGCGGAGGGGGCCAGTCCACTTGAACGGGCTGGTGCGGTTCGACCAGACGGGATCGACGAGGATGTTCAGGGCGGCTACCTGAATCAGCAGTGAGGAGTGGCCGATGGCGGTGATGCGCAGGCCCTCTACGCGGGTATCAGGTTTGAGGCCGGAATGCGCCGTGATGATCTCTGGCCAAGGGGCGGGTTTGCTGAACAACTTCCAGCGGAATAGAGTGAGCAGGCTCTTGTCGGTGGAGGGAAGACCAGGGTGGAAGAACTGCTTGCCGTTGAAGTGGTCGGTCACCGCGCCGGCGTAGTAGCGATTTGCCAAGAATGCTCCTGAAGATTTTTCGATCGTCACCGTAGTAAGAAGCAGATCCTTCGCTCCGCTTACCCCATGTTCGCTTCGCGCCAGACGGGCCCAACACCTTCTGGTATCCGCCGCGTTTGATTCTTGTCACATCGTCAACGCTTCAGTTTGTTTACTCATTTTGGCGGTGCGCTCGAGTTTGTCCCAGTTGAAGGGCTTACCGTCAATGGCGCGCTTGAGGGTCTTCGCCAGCACGATCGAGAAAACCTGGCGATAGGCGAAGCGCTGCAGCCAGATGTGAAAGAGGAGCCATCCGTCGCCTTTGTTGGCGGGGTGACGGCGCTCCAGGCTGAAGGCGATGGCCGACGTTACAAAGTCGATGAGAAGAAACGCGCCGAAGTAGGCCAGCAGTTTTTCGAGGCTTGCAGCGGAAGCCGCTTCGGGGTGGTAGTGGCGATCGACGAGATAGTGCACCAGGCCGGCCAGGAACATCAGGTCAATGAACGGCGAGACCAGGGGAAGAAGCATTTGGAAGATGAGGATGTTGGGGAGCGCGAAGAGTCCCATCGCCTTATTGCGGACGAACGCCATGCGATGTTTCCAGACAGCCTGCAGAATTCCGAAGGACCAGCGGAAGCGTTGGCGCATGAGCCCGCTGGCATCGATGGGAGCCTCCGTGAATGCGAGCGCGCGGTCTTCGTAGACCACTCTGTATTTCTGTTCGAGCAGGTTCATGGTCAGGTCGGCATCTTCGGCAACAGTGTTGATGGGATAGCCGCCCGCAGTTTTGACTCCTGCAGTGCGCCATGCGCCGATGGCTCCGGGCACGACCATGACGACATTGAAGAGATCGAGAGCGCGGCGTTCGAAGTTCTGACTGGTGATGTATTCCAGTGCCTGCCAACGAGTCCACAAGTTGACGCGGTTACCGACTTTGGCATTTCCAGCGACTGCGCCGATACGCTCGTCTTCGAAATGCGGAATCAGTTTTGATACTGCATCCATGGCGATGACGGTGTCTGCATCGATGCCGACGTAGAAATCTTCGTCGATCCGCTCAAGCGCGTAATTGAGGGCTGCAGCTTTGCCACCGTTGGGCTTGGTCAACACCTGGACACGGCCGGAGGCGATGTCTTTGGCGTAGGCCTCGCGCGCTGCTTCGAAGGTGCGATCGGTCGATCCGTCGTCGATGACGATGACATGCAGATTTGTGTAGTCGGAGTTGAGGACCGACCGGACCGTGCGGACGATGACTTTTTCTTCGTTGTAAGCGGGAATGAGCACAGCGACGCGCGGATTAAAGCCGGGCGAGGCTTGGCGATGAGGGCGACGGAGGCGATCGATGATGGCGAAGATGCCCACGATGATCAAACGCGCGCTCATGAGAATGTCGCCGAGGAAAAAGACGAGAACAATAAAGCGGCCAATGAAGGAGAGTGCGGAGAAGGCGATGGAGTCGGGGATCGCGCGGCAAGTATTGCTTCGCGGTCAGCGGTGGCATCACCTGGGCGGTGGTCATGCCCATGAGAGACGAGACGGGGACGATGGCGTAGCCTCTCGAGCGCAGGGCGTCAATGAGGTAGGGAAGAGTGGCGACAGTGACAGAGCGATCGCCGCCACCATCGTGCATGAGTATGACGGAGCCGCGAAATTGCGGCTTTGTCTTCATGGTATTCAGTTGGTCGAGCACGAACTGGGTAATCTCTTCAGGGGACCTGCGATTGCGCTCATCCCAGTCGTTGGTGTCGATCTTGTTGCCAACCACGGTGAAGCCAAGCTCCTGTATCCGCACGACGGGTGCAGCCTGGTCATCGGTCTCGGGCTCTTCGTCGATATCGTAGGGCGGACGGAAATAAAGAGGCTGCACACCGAGCTTGCTGGCGAAGAGTCGTTCTGTCAGCTTCACCTCAAGGTCGAGTCGATCAAGCGGAATTTCGCTGATGTCGGGATGGAAGTAGGTGTGATTGCCGATCTCGTGGCCTTCACGCTGCACGCGCTGCATGCAGCCCAATATTTTCCTGGGCCTCCGCACCGATCATCATGAACGTACCCTTGACCTGCTTCTCTTTGAGAATGTCGAGGATTTTCGGAGTCCACTTGGGATCAGGGCCATCGTCGAAAGAGATGGCGACCTGGTTGGGATGATATCCGTAGTACTCGACCGTATAGGTATGTGGAAACACGTCCATGTGTTCGTCGATGACGAGTTTTTTGCGCGGGTCAGTTTCATCGGTATCCACGGTCACGGTGCGCTTGCCGGTTTGCGGCAATCCGGTAACGCGCAGGATGTCGCCCGAGCCCTGGGTATCCACATCGTGTCCAGGCTGGAGAGTGTTGAGCGCATCGAGCGAGGCGGGATTGCTGGGCTTGTCCCACACGTTCCACATGGCGCGATCTTCTGAGCCGAGCCGCCACAGGGCGAAGGTTTGAAGGCCAAGGCCGCGGGCTGCGCGCATTTCGTTGAGGAGTGTCACGCCATCGAGGAACCAGACCACGTGGCGGGTATGGGTGTCCTCGTCGATGTATTCGTAGTGGGGATTAAGCGAGTTGTAATCGAGGTCCAGATCGGCATCGGCATCGCTGGCTCGCTGCCATACGTCGGAGACGTGCGGCATTTCTTCGGTGTCGACGACGCGGGGAGAACGTTGTTTGGGATCGCGAGCCTTGGGATCGGGGATAGACATTTCCCAGTCGTAGCCGTAGTTGCCGACGGCGCAGATGAGCTTTCTCGATGGGCACGGATTTTGATTTGAGGACGCGGGTGAGGTTGGCGACGAACCAATCCTGACTGGCGATGGGGCCGGGCTGCGAATCTACTTCGTGCTCGTCATAGTTCATCAGCACAACGCCGTCGGAGTTGGCGGAGATGACTTTCAACTCGTCCGTCGGAGTCGAAGCAGGCACGTTGACGTAGAGGTGGAGATGGCGCGCGTGCAGGTCTGCGTACAACTCCTGGATCATGGCGAGGTATGCAGGGCGAGCATCTTCGTTCAGGCTTTCAAAGTCGAACGAAAGGCCATGATAGACCGGGAATGCTGTGAAGAGGCGTTGGAGCTCCTGACGGATCTGGTTGCGTTTGGCCGGGTCCTTGATGAGATCGCCCATCCCCGCGTCCCAGCTTTGAGTGTGGGCGTTGAAGTTGTTGAGGTGAGGAAAGATTTCAGTATCTTCGCGGGCTTGCTGAATGACGCGCTTGATCTTGTTGTTTTCATCGGGGTCGTGAATTGCGCCGGCCTGGAAGATGGGGAATTCGTGGCCATCGGAAGTGGTTCCCTGAAGGTCAAGCGAAGGCGCATCGAAGTGCAGCCACTCAGGGAAGAGTAAATCGATCTGGTGAACATGCTCTTTGAAGGACGAGTAGCTGGCTGCATCTGAAGGGATGTAGTAGGCTGCGCGCACACCTTCACCCGTGTTGAAGGGGATGTCGGAAGGCTTGCGATCCGTCTTGCGGCGTGCGGGGTGGGCCGGCTTCTGGCCGCGCGTTACGGGAACCCTGTTTTGCAAACCGCGATAGGTGTGCTTCTGCGTGGGCAGCAGCAACTCGGGCAGGCGCTGGCCACGGAGTACATTGAAGATAAAGCCCGCGAGCACTAGCGTTGAGGCCACTGCCGTGATGTCGAGTATGCGGCGGAGGCGCTTCCATCGTGTTCGCTGAGGATCAAAAAATATCTGTTTATCGAGCATTGCCCTTTTTACGGTATACAGTACGAATCGTATGGAAGCTGAACCTCAGAGTCAATCGATGCAGGCGGTTAGGATAAGGAGCCGCGTGCGCAGCGCTCTGTGGGCTTTGCCCGCTCTGCTCGCGGGAGCACTGCTTCGTGTTTGGATGCTCAAGCACTTGTACGAGGTGACCGGAGACGCGCTGATCTACGGGGGAATCGCCAAAAATCTTTTGCTTTACGGGCGTTATGCGCTGACGGTGGGCACAGGCGAGACTTATCCGACGTTGATCAGGCTGCCGGGGTATCCAATGTTCCTGGCGCTGTGTTTCAAGCTGTTTGGAATGGAGAACTACGCAGCAGCGGCTGGAGTGCAGATTGTGTTGGAACTGGCAGGATGCCTTCTGCTGGCCGATGTTGCGCGGCGAGTGGCGCCGGCTGGGTTCAGCCGCGGAGCAGCTCATTGCACGTTGTGGCTGGCGGCCCTTTGTCCGTTCACGGCGGTGTATGCTGCAAATCCACTGACCGAAGGGCCGACGCTGTTTGCGATTGCGGTCGCGATGTGGACGGCGGTGCGATTCGAAGAACGGCCGGGCTGGCCTCCGGCATTGGGATTTACGTTTGCGGTGACTTATGCGGCGTTGCTGCGGCCAGATGGAGCACTGGTGGCGATGGCGTTTGCACCCGCGCTGCTGCTGGCGATGCTGCACAAGAAGAAAAGCGTGAAGGTTCGCGGCGGAGTGCTTCGCATGGTTGCGGTCTGCGTACTGCTGGCGGTGCTGCCGTTCGCAGGATGGACGTGGCGCAACTGGCGCACTTTTCGCAGGTGATCGAGCCGCTGGCGCCGCGTCGATGGCCTTGATGCTCACGAAATATTTTGTGCCATTGACCAGGCTCAGGCCGGCGGCGGTCGCATTGGTGACGTTGCCGACATCGGTGAACGCTTGAATCTGCGTTCCACCGGTTGTGGTGCCGATGGCCCATTGATAGCTTGCGATGCCGGTGCCGGAATCGGTAAATCCGGTCCAATTTGCCGATATGGCATTATTTGAGACTTGGAAGGCGATATCTGCCCCGGCCATCATTGACGGTGCCGCCCGCTGGGGGGATGGAGTCTTTGGTGAAAGTTGTGGAGATGAAGCTGCCCCAATTTAAGGCGGCGTCTTCGGCCCGGATATAGATAGAGTGCGTCCCTTCGGAAAGCCCGTTAAATGTTACCGAATCAATGGTGAAGGTGGCGTTTTCCGTGGGGCTGTTGAACGCCCCATCGACCGGCGCCATGGCAGTTCCGCGCACCGTTGTCGCGGCGGTTCCATTATCGATGAAATATTCGACGGCGATGACGTTTCCGCCGCCGTTGCCGACGTCACTGGCAGTTGCGGTGATCACGGGCGTCGAATTCGCGGGAGCCAGCGTCGGAGTTACTGCCGGGCTGGAGATGGTCGGACCCGCCGTATCAGGATCGGCAATCGCAAAATCGCCGAAAGTGGAGGTGAAACCAGTTCCGGTCGTGGTCGCCGTCGTGGTGCCGATGGTATTAGTTCCAGAGGGGGCGGCGGTCCAGGTCGAACCGTTTAAGCGCTTCATGACCAGCGCTGAAAGCACCGTGCCCGAATCCACATCCCCGCCGCCATCATTGGTGCCGTTGTAGGTTGCTGCGACGCTGTAGGAGCCAGAACTAAAAGCAATTCCGTTGTTCGTTAACGTCCAATAGCGATTGACGCTCTGATCACTTCTCAGACCTGAATTGGTCAAGCTGGGCTGATCGACCCCCGTTACCTTTACCGTCAGCGTGCCGCCCGTCGTGATATTGGTAAATGTCACGGAAGCCGGCAGGTACTCAGTGGCCGTGCCAACGTCGTAGCGGAAGGTCTGGGCACCGGTAGAAAATGTCCGCACAGATTTCCCATGACATAACCGCTGCTGACCGACACGCTGCCCGTGCTGGTGATCGTCAGTGTATTTGCCCCTGTGGTCACAAGGCCTGAAGCCAACGTCAAGAT
>CAWDJR010000015.1:0-106137 GCA_963802565.1 uncultured Acidobacteriaceae bacterium
CAACGCATCGAGTGATGGACTTTCAATATCGATGTCGATACCGTCGAAGCCGTATTCCGACACGATCTGCGTCACGGAGTTTACGAAGTTCGAAATGTTTGTGGCTTCGACCAGCGTGGAGTATTCCCCGCCGCCGCCGAGCGAGATCAGGACCTTCTTTTCCTGGCTCTTCAGCCACGCGATGTCGTCTTTCATCTGCGCCAGATCGAGGCCCGGCCGCACATGCAGTTTCATTGTGCCCTCTGCCGCCTGATATTCACGTCGGCAAACGCCACGATGATCACATCCCACTGCGGCGACACGTCGCGCAGCCGGAGTATCGTTCCTTCTGGTCCGTCCCCCGTCCAGTACCCAATCAGGTTGATGCCCGTTTCGGTTCCCGTTGCCGGCGCGGCCGCGACCGCCGATGGGGGAGCCGTTGCGGTATCGCTCCTGGCACCGGCGGATGGTTTGGCGGGCGAGGAGTGGCTGCCGTGCGCAGGATGGCCGCATCAGGAGAGCCTGGAAGGCGTCCATGGCTGTGTACCAGCGCAGGAGAGCCACGTTCGCCACACGCCACGCTGAGCCTGCGCCTGTACAACCGTTGCCGGACCGGCCGCGAGGCATGCGGATATTGGTATGCAATGGATTGGCTGATGTGTAGCGCGTCGCAGGACTATCTCCGCCGCACCCGTGCTCCTGGCCGCCCGGTAGCCGGGCCACTCTCCATGCCGGAACCACGTTCTCACCTGCGGGCAGCGGTTTCTGAATGCAAGGTGGAACAAGGGATCGTGCAGAGGATCGTTTCACCCACTCCGCCAATTGCTCGGTCAGCGGCTGCACATCACGCTCCTGGACGAGGGGCGGCGTGGCGCCCAGATAAGACGCCAGCACAAACGAGTTGCCGGTGGATGATCTACTCGCATGAGTACCCCAGGTGCAGCACACGGTGGCTTCGCCGTAGGTGTAATACGCGGTGTTCCGCGTAACGGCGATCACCAGCTTCCCATCCTGTCGCGGAATCTGCTTGAAGATTGCGCGCTGCACGTATTCCGCATCCACCATCGCCAGCTGGGTTCCGGTCCGCTTCGAGGTGAGCATGTATCCGTAGCCAGCCGGAATCTCCACGGTCACATGCTGCAGCCGCGGTGTTCCCAGCAAGGTGTGCCACGTGCCGGATGTGACGCCGATGGTGGCGCGGAGCAGAGCATCCGCGTACTGCGTTGTTTGTTCCCCTTTGAACGCGGCTTTTGCAAACACTGGCGACCGCAGTATCTGCGGGACATCGCCCGCGGCGTCGAGGGTTAGCGACTTGCCTCCGCGCGGCCTTGCATCGAACGTCAACCGCACTGCTACCAGCACGGTCGGAATCACGGTTGTCCCGCCCTGGGCCGGATCGCGCCCCGGCAACGTCAGCGAGCTCTGGCCCGCCTTGAACTGAAACGTCGGCGAGGTTCCCTGTCCATAACCTTCAACCGCCGCTAACAGAAAGGAAACCATCAGCAGAAAACGCGCAATGTTCATTCGTAGGCGATGATAGCGTCTCCGCGCTTGGTCTGTAATCAGCGTGGTGATGGCGGCGCCGAGTTTGGTCCCGTTGCAGCGAGTCGTCGAAGGGCCCGAGATTTGCACCAAAGTTGAGGACGAGGGTGGGCCAAATGCAACTGCAGTCATACATGGTGCGTTGCGTCCTCCAAGATCATGGAAATCACTTGAGATCGTACTTTCCCACCCAAGCTACGCTTGGATGGGGCACCCTCGTTTCGTGCGGAAGCCGAATTTTCAGGTTAGATTTTTCGTCGCTTTGCTCCTCAGGAGGACGAGTGCTTTGCTGGCGATGGTGGTCTCGCTGTTGATTGGGGATTGAGTGCTGCGATGATTTTGTCGGTGTCGTAGACGCAGCCGCCCCAGACGCCGCCGCTGGCCTCTACCAGTGCGGCCCACAGGCGGGTGTCGTCGGGGAGTGCCGGGTGGGGCTTGAGATCGGTTCGCGGATTGCGGGCGGCCAGACTTGCGCACACCTTCTTCGGCGGTGAATTCACCGGATGAGTCGCCGACAAGATGGACGGAGCCGGTCAGACCTGCCCCGATCGATGACGATTTCGATGAGATCGCCGTCCTGCACTTTTCCGATGGGGCCGCCGGCATAGCGCTTCAGGCGAGATGTGGCCGATGCAGGCGCCGGTGGAAACGCCGCTGAAGCGCGCATCCGTGAGCACGGCTACATGCTTGCAGTGCGGTAGTTGCTTGAGCGCGGAGGTGACCTGGTAAATCTCCTGCATTCCGGCGCCCCTGGGGCCACCGCAGATGAGCACCACCACGTCACCATGACCGATCGCGCCCGACTTGATGGCTGCGACCGCAGCTACTTCGGTTGTAAATACGCGCGCGGGGCCGCGATGGCGATAGATGTTATCGTCGCCGATCAGCGAGGCATCGATGGCGGTGCTCTTGATGACGGAACCATCTGGCGCGAGATTGCCGACGGGGAAGCAGACGGTCGCGGTTAACCCACGTTCGCGCGCGCGATCGGGCGTCATGATCACGTCATTCGCATCGATGCCGTCGAGCTGCTTGAGCCTGCTACGCAAGGTGTGGCGGCGTTCGCTGTCGCGCCACCAGTCGAGGCTGGCATCGAGCGTGTCGCCGCTTACGGTGGTCACGCTGGTATCGAGTAATCCTGCGGCACGCAGCGCCAGCATCACTTCGGGGACGCCGCCAGCGAGGAATACCTGCACGGTGGCAAAACCCTGTGGGCCATTGGGCAGCGCGTCGACGAGGCGCGGCACTTCGCGATTCACTTTCTCCCAGTCGGCGCGGGTTGGCCGTTTTAATCCTGCCGAAAACGCAATCGCGGGGAGATGCAATAGCAAATTCGTCGATCCACCAAATGCCGCGTGCAGCACCATGGCATTGCGTACGGCGCCGTCGGTGAGCACATTGCGCACGCCAAGCTTCAAGTCATGCAACCGAACGATTGCACGTGCAGAACGCTTTGCCGCGTCGAGCCAGATGGGCTGACCGGAGGGTGCTAGCGCGGTATGGGGCAGCGACAATCCCAGCGCCTCGCCGACGACTTGCGCAGTGGCTGCGGTGCCCAGAAACTGGCATCCTCCGCCGGGCGATGCGCAAGTGCGGCATCCGACTTCTGCTGCATATTCGAGCGTAATTTGCTGCTGGGCAAAGCGGGCTCCGATGGTTTGCACCTTGCCGGCATCTTCGCCGGATTCGGGCAGGAGCGTGACTCCGCCGGGCACCAGGACTGCGGGGAGCGCACCTGCGGAAGCGAGGGCCATCATCATTGCGGGCAGTCCCTTGTCGCAGGTAGCCACGCCGAGTACGCCTTTGCCTGTGGGCAGGGACCGGATGAGCCGCCGCAGCACCATGGCGGCGTCGTTGCGAAACGGCAACGAGTCCATCATGCCCGTGGTGCCTTGCGTTCTTCCATCGCAGGGGTCGGTGCATGCTCCCGCAAACGGTGTAGCGTGGAGGGCCTTCAGCTCGCGCGCCGCTTCGGCGACAAGCAGGCCGACTTCCCAATGTCCCGTGTGGAAACCGAGCGCAATGGGATGCCCATCTTCAGCGCGCATTCCGCCGTGGGTGCTGAGAAGGAGGAATTCGGGATCGAGAAGGCGCGAGGGCTCCCAGCCCATGCCTGCATTCTGGCTGAGGCCGAATAGATTTCCCGATGGCTCGTTCAAGAGCATCTCAGGCGTTAGAGGCAGAGCGCCTGCCGGGCCTGCGGCGTGTGTCGCTACATCGCGCAGGTGCGCGGCTTCTGTTTCCAGCACTGACTCGAGAGAGATTCCGGCGATCACAGCCTCCTTGTCGCGCGCTCTATTTACTTCACAAAAACTTTACCGTGTGCTTTGCGTTGTTCCGGTCGCAACCGGGGTCAGGCGAAAGACGTGTGGCTTTGGCTTTGCGGCCTCGTAGATGGAGTCTTCGAGAGAATTCTCGAAGGCCTGCATTACATCCTTGCCTTCTTCGCTGCCGGTATCAGCGTTGCGCACGCGCATGCGGAGATGAATGTAGTGCGCCTGATCACGATCGCGCACCAGCCAACTGACGCGTTGTGCCTGGTGAAACATGGGAGTTGCGTAATCTGCAAGATTGATTCCGGCCTCGAGGGCTTCGGGAGAGAAGGTGTCGAGCACTTCGCCGTCAATGCTGAGCGTGTATCGGCCGGCGGCCAAGCCGGTGACGCGCAGGGTTTCCTGGTTGAAATGCTGTTCGATTTCAGTGATGTCGAGAAGTAGCGCTGTGGTGGCATTGCTGCGCGTGAACGGCAGGGGCAGAGCGTCTTCGATCTCCGACCATTTCAGCGTGCCGGCCGTCTGATCCAGCTGGCTAACGACCGCATTGCGCGCTTCGGTGACTGTTGCGGCATGCGCATCCAGAGTCACGGACGAAACCAGCGCCGGAGCATGCCAACCCTTCAGCAGCGCGGCGGCCATCACCCAGTGCGCCAGCGGATCGGGATGAACCCTATCGGGCAGAAGCAGTACGGCCAGCCTGGGATCGAGCGTGTCAGCTTTGCTGATCGCCGCCACCACGGGGGGATTGAGATTCACAAACGCCGCACCATACTTGTCGGCGAGCGACTGATCTACCTCTGCAAAATGCTGCATCACAGCGTTGTATCCACCGGGGAAAAATACCGGACGGGTCACATCGTCATACGGCGAAGGCCCCAGCAGCGTCATCCGCACTGCGGGCACATGCTCGCGAATGGAATCGAGCAGGTGTTGATATCCCTTTACGTAGGTCTGTTCGATTTCGTCGGTCGTGGCCTGGTAACCGCCGTCGTTCATCCCCAGCATGACCGTCACAACGGTTGGCTTCTCTGAAAACACATCGCGATCCAGGCGCTGATCAATCGGACCTCCACCGCCACCGGTCACGCGATCGCCGCCTACCCCCGCGCCATAGAAGTGGACCCGCATCCACGGAAAGCGCGTCGCGGTGTAGAGTTCCACCCACTGGTTGTAGTAGTTCTGCTCTGTGATGCTGTCGCCGTAGAACACCACGGTGTCGCCGTTGTGCAGATAGAAACCGCGCGCATTCGCCTCGGCTTCCGGCGGGGCCATATTCGCATTCACGGCAACCGGCGATGGGGTTGTACTCTCTGTTGCCGGAGACATATGCAGCGTCTCAGCGCTCATCGCCTCTGCAGGCGCAGTCGCTACAGCCACGAGCGAATCCGCGCATCCGTAGTACAAAAACCACTTGCCGTGAAAGAAGACCAGACCTTCGGCGAACGTAGTTCCCGCAGCATACTGCCCGGTTTTTTCATAGGGGAGTTCCGGCTGGAGCACGGGCTTGTCGGTCTGCTGCAGCAAGTGAGCTGGATTCGACGCCTCAAACAGCGCTTCTCCTGCCGCGTATGCGCTTGGCCCCAGCGCAGGATAGCCGCTGCCGTCCGTCGCATTTTTACCGTTGTAGAGCATCACGATGCCGGCGCTCGTCAGCACCGGAGGGGGGCCGGTTTCAGGAAACGTGCTGTCAAAATGACCCGGCCTGGGCCGCAGAAGTTCCACTGGATTCCCGTGCGTATCCTCGACGGGCGTCCAGTGAATTGCATCGTCCGACGTCGCCAGCCGTATCGATCCCTCGCCCCAGTACATCCAATAGCGCCCGGCGATCTTCGCTGTGATCAGCCTCCCATCCTTTACCTGCGTCACGATTCCGGCCGACTTATACATCAAACTTGCGTATTTGCCGCCCGATGCCGTCAAAAATGCAGGTCCATGTTTCGTCCAGTGCTTCAGATCGCGCGAGCTTGCAATGCCCACAGAGTACGTCTTGCGATTCCATTGCGTGTACGTCAACACATACGTGCCGTCGTCGCGTTCCACGATGCGCGGATCTTCGACGCCGCCTGGCCACTCTCTTGCCTTCTGGTCATCTTCGGCGGGATAAAACACCGGCTCGCCCGAGCGCTTGAAATGGATGCCATCGTCGCTCTCCGCCATGCCCAGCCGCGAAGTGTGCCCGCCAATCTCCATCGCGCCCGAATTATCTTCCGAGCGATAGAGCACGTAGATTTTTCCGTGGCGGACAATGGCTGCTGGATTGAAGGTATGGAGCGCTTCCCACTGCACCGGCGCCTTCAGGATCGGGTCCTGAAACGTCGAGGCCGCATTTGGCGTGACCACTGGATTTCCGGTCGCAGGTCGCGCAAACGGCCCGATTACCCACGGCGCTGAACTCTGTGCCCAGATACCGATGGACGCGAGAAACACACCCAGTGCAATGACGCCCTTCAAAAAGTTCTTCACGCGATCTCTCTCCGCAATTCGCCCCATCTTACGCTTTGGTTCAATGTCTCCGCGCCACACGAAAGTCCCGGAGCCATTCACGATAGGAGAGCCGGGAGTCATCAGCTAGGAGCTGGAAGCTGTCGTATAAAAACTTAACGCCGCGTCCCCCTGTTCCAGCACCCGCGTCCTGCGCAATAAACCATATTGCTCTTCGAGATTTTCCCTGCGTCGATGCTCCGCGATCACCACTGCATCTTCCGCCAGCAGCGAAGCCGCGCCGCCACCCAACAATCCAAGCGAAGTGGCGTACTCGTCAACGGCCTCATAGGGCGGATCGAGAAATACCACATCAAATCGCATAGCTGCGTTCTGCGGCCGAACCCGGCGTAAAAATGCTGCCACGTTGACTGCCTCCACCTTGACGGCGCCGCGCAATCCCAGCTTCTCCAAATTTGCCCGCAGGACCTTCAAAGCCGGCTCAGCCCGTTCTACAAGCACTACAGTTGTGGCTCCACGGCTTGCCGCTTCAATGCCCACGGCGCCCGATCCTGCGTACAAATCGAGGAACCACGCGCCCTGCATGCGTGGCGCAAGCACATTAAAAAGAGTCTCCCGCAGCCGATCGCTGGTCGGCCGGGTCGCCAACCCCTCCGGAGCCTCCAGCGTCCTTCGTCGCAACGTTCCCGCAATCACGCGCATCGCGTTTCAGCATATAAGAAACGCTCGCGGGCCCTGAACCACTACAATTTGACTATGCGTGGCTGGACCATACCGCTGGGCCGATGGAATGGCGTGGAGATGCGCGTGCACGTCTTTTTTCCTGCGCTCGCGCTGGTCTGTCTCGGCCTCAGCGCCACTGAAGGAATTCCGCGGGGACTTGCGCTCTTCTTCATCTGTGTATCCGCCGTGGTGGTACGCGAGATCGCGCGCCTGATGACGGCTGCCTATTTCAACCTCAAGCTTCGCGCGGTGCTTCTGCTTCCCATCGGCGGACTCTTCGCCTACGCAAATCCAGAAAGCCAGGAGGGCGCCAACCAGGGTTTTGCTCAATTTGCCATGGCGTTCATCGGACCGGTGGTGAACTGCGTAACAGCCCTGATGCTGGCCGCCGCGTTCATCGGTTCGGGAGGCGACGTGCACTTGCTCGCCCGTCCCCTGGTCACAGCGGACCACCTGGTGCGAAGCATGGTGTGGATGCAGGCAGGCCTTGGGGTTCTGCATTTGCTTCCGGCCTATCCACTGGACATGGGCCGCTTGCTGCGCGGGAACTTCGCTCATGCCCACGGGTTTGCCCCTGCCGGCCGCGCCGCCTCGGGCCTCGGCCAGTTCATTGCCCTTGGCGTCATGATCTGCGGCATGGCTCTGCACGGTTACTGGCTCATCATTGCCGGTTTTTTTATTATGATTGGCGCGCAGGTCGAGGATCAGGGCGTGTTTTTCCAATCCGTCGTCGACACCGTGCACATGCGCGAAGTTATGCTCACGGACTTCGCTACGCTTTCACCGTCTGACACGCTGGCCGACGCGCTCTTCCGCTGCGTTCACTCGTTGCAGGAAGATTTCCCAGTGGTGCGCGGTCCGCAACTGGTCGGCATCGTCTCACGCCAGCGGATTGTTGACGCGCTGCGCAGCGACGGCAACGGCTATATCCAGTCCATCATGTCGCGCGCGTTCCAAGTGGCGCGGCCGGAGGATACGCTCGGCACCACCATCCGGCGCATCTCCGGCGGGCACGGACTCTCCCTGATTCCCGTCACCGAGAGCGGTAAGGTGGTAGGCATCGTCAGCGTGCAGAACCTGATGAGTTCCATGTCGCTGCTCGCCGAACAGCGCCGCATCGAAGCCGAGGACGGGTCTGAATAGCATCGCCAAACAGGCATAAGTTCGCCAAACGGTAACTATGAATAGCCGTTGCCCCAGGGCGTCCGGGCTTAAAGAGGCTGCGGAAAAACGGTGAAGAACTGGCGAGTCGCTCAAAGAACCTCGCCGCAGCGGCTAAAGCCGACGATGATTTTGCGCCCCTTACGGCACGGCTGAAGCCGTGCCCTTTCAAAGCGGCGACTTTTTCCGCAGCCTGTAAAGTCCCAATGGCTCTCTGCGGATGATTTCAGCAGCCTGAAGGCCGCTGCTTCCTCCCAAATGCCACTTCCGGTTGGAATTTTCAGGGCGGATATATCGGGTGTTCTGCGCTCCGCTCAGCATGACGAGTTCAGTTGCTTCGGAATCAACCCGCGCTCTCCCACTACAATTTTCACCATGAGTTCCGATCTCCTCAGCTACGAACAGGCCGCTCACCTCGTAGCCGGCCGGGTTCGTATCCTCGCGCAGACCTGTCCGGCAATTGAACGTGTCGATCTTGCTCACGCCGTCGGTCGCATCCTTGCGGTCCCCATTGCAGCTGACGATGACCAGCCTGCTTTTGCGCGTTCAACCCGGGACGGCTACGCCTGCCGCGCCGCTGAGGCCTCAACGCACTCGGCACTTTCCGTCGCCGGATCCACGCATGCCGGCGAGGCGCCAGCCGGTCCGCTGCCCGAAGGCAAGGCCTGGGAGATCATGACAGGCGCGCCCGTTCCCGCTGGGGCTGATTGCGTTGTAATGCTGGAGCACGTCAAAAAATCTGGGAAGAATATTCGCCTTATCCCGCCGCGTAAAATCCACAGCGGCGAAAACATCGTCGCAAAAGGCGCGCAGGCCCGCCGCGGTGACGAGCAACTCTCAGCCGGGGTAAAACTTGGCCCCGCGCAGATTGCGCTTGCTGCATCCTGCGGGTACGCGCACCTCGATGTATACGTCCGTCCGCGCGTGGCCATCCTCACTACCGGTGACGAACTGGTTCCAGTCGACGCTACCCCCGGGCCCGGCAAAATTCGCAACTCCAATGCACCCATGCTGGCGGCGCTCGTCGCCGACGCCGGCGGCGATCCGGTCGTGCTGCCAACCGCCGCTGACACCGCCGAAGCCCTCGATGCTGCATTAGCCCAGGCGGCGCAGGCTGACATGTTCCTTATTTCCGGCGGGGTCTCCGCCGGCAAATTCGATCTGGTGGAACCCGGGCTAGCCCGCCTCGGCGCCACATTCCACTTCACCGGCGTTAGAATGCAGCCCGGTAAACCACTGGTCTTTGGGGAGATCCCGCGAAACAGGAAGAGGCCGATCGCAAAGGTCTTTTTCGGCCTGCCCGGTAACCCTATCTCCTCGGCCGCGACCTTCCACCTCTTCGCCGCTTCCATCCTCGCAGCTCTCGGCGGTAGCCGCGAAACCCATCCGCATTTCGTGCTCGCCCACCTCTCCCAGGACACAGACCGGAAAACCAAACCTGGACTCACGCGGTTCCTGCCAGCACTTTGTACGTTCAGCTCATCCGTCAACGAACTTCCCAAGGTCGCGCTCGTCCCCTGGCATGGCTCAGGGGACCTGACGGCCTTCGCACGTTCCAACTGCTTTCTCGTTATCCCTGAAGACGCAAGCTTTCTCGAAGCCGGCTCAACCGTCCACATCCTGCTACATTAAGAAGCCAGAATGCCGAAGCCCGCCAAACTCTCGCATTATGACGCCGCAGGCCAGGCCCGCATGGTCGATGTCAGCGCCAAGCCATCGACGAAGCGCACCGCCGTAGCATCGGCGTTCGTCGAACTCTCCGCCGCCGTGCTTGCGGCATTGCCGGCAAATCCCAAAGGCAATCCGCTGGAAGTCGCGCGCTTCGCCGGGATCCAGGCCGCCAAGCGCACATCGGAACTTATTCCCATGTGCCACCCGCTGCCGCTTACCCATGTCGACGTCGAAGTTGATGTCGTCGCGGAAGGAGTCCGCATCCGCGCCACCGCCGCCACCACCGGACAAACCGGCGTGGAGATGGAAGCACTCACCGCTGTCTCCGTCGCGGCGCTCACCGTCTACGACATGACCAAGGCTCTCGATAAATCGATCGTCATTCGAAGTATTCAGCTCGAGCAAAAAACCGGCGGTAAATCCGGCGACTACAAACGCGGAAGATAGCGCGCCGGTACGTCAAGCCATGGAGTGAATTTACTCATGAATGTGAAGGCCGCAATCCACAAGGGAGACGCTACTGCGCTGCGCGCGCTGCTGGAAGAGGATGCTTCGCGAGCGAATGCGCTCATCCGCTGGGGTGAGAACAGGCGGAATTACACGCACCCTCTTCACTACGTTAGCGACATGATCTTCAATGGCACTTTAAAGCGGGGTACTGAAGTGCTACTGATTGACGCGCTCATCGAGGCTGGCGCAGACCTTGATTTTCAACGCAATGGCAAAGGCGACACTCCGCTGATCGGGGCCGCGAGCCTTGCGGCAGAGGACGTTGGAATTCGTCTTATCGATGCCGGCGCTGATGCCAGGCTACGCGGAATCTTTGGTGAAACCGCGCTCCACTGGGCGGCAATGCTAGGCGAAGAGCGGCTCGCGGAGAGACTGATCCCGATATCCGACATCGATCTCGAAGACGAGAAATACAATTCGCCGCCGCTCGGTTGGGCTATTCACGGCTGCCATGCTGCTCCCAACGGAAATCAGGGGAGACAGCGCGAAGTGGTCGCGCTGCTGGTTGAGGCGGGCGCAACCGTCGAGCCCGCCCGGCTTCAGTCGGAACAGGTTCAAGCCGACCCTGTATTACGCGCCATTCTCAAGAGAAAACCTAGTCGGTAAACGGGTTTTAGCCGCCGCGGACCGTCGCCGACGAACGCGTGCTGGAACTGGCCTAAGCTTGTTTCAAAAGCTCGGTTCGATACTTTGGCGCGAGCGCCATCGCCTTCCTCAAAAACTCTCCCATCTCCTGTTCGTTCATCTCTGGTGGCGGGGCTGTTCGCGTGGCTACGGGCACTCCAAGTTCCATGAAGAATCTTTCATTCCCAGCGGGGGAACAGATACAGATCATGCGCGCGGTCCGGAAAGATCCATTGTGGAACTGATGCGGCGCGTTCGCTGGAATGTTGACGGTCTCGCCGGCTCGCGCCCTGTATTTGTTGCCGCGAAATGTGAATTCAACTTCGCCGTCGAGCAGGATGAATGTCTCTTCAAAATCGTGGCGATGGGGTCCGGGGCCGCCACCCGGGGGCACATGCATGTCGATGACGCAAAATTTGTCGTTGGTGTCTTCACCGGCTACGAGGATGGTGTACGTGTCGCCCACGAGGCCGATGTGCTTCAGTTTTCTTTCGTTATCCTGCTGCGCAAGTCTTAACGTGCGCGTGAGATCGTCGGGGGGCAGCGGCGGATATTGCGTTTCTGTTTCAGACATTTTTCTCCTTGAATGTGGAAGGCCGCTGCGCACCGAAATTGTCGCGCCGCAGATGCCAGTGATTCATTCAGATGTGCGATTCCAGGTACCTTGTCGAAAAAGAGCTGCTCATCCGGCTCTATGCTGCGATGGTGGGGAATGAGATGAGGACTTTCGCGGTTGCTCTTTTTGTAGTGTATGCGTGCGGCTGCCTGGGCGCGCAGAAGGATGTGTGGCAGCCATCGCCCGGCCATACGCAGGTTCCGATATGGCCCGGTACCGTGCCGGATTCAAGTCCTGTACAAGCGCAGGAGTCTGCCGAAACCACGAAACAGGATTCACTGGTTGCGGGGAGCCCATGGATTGCCATATCCAACGTCTCTCAGCCAACGATGACGGTCTACTCGCCAAAAGGAAAGAACACGGGCGCGGCGGTCGTCGTCTTCCCCGGCGGCGGCTATCAAATTCTCGCCATCGATCTTGAAGGCTCCGAGGTATGTGACTGGCTCGTGCCTAAAGGGATCACTTGCGTGCTGTTGAAGTATCGGGTTCCGGCTCCGAGGTCGGCTCCGTACTGGGGCGCATATCCGCAATCGCCCATTGCGCTGGAGGATGCGCAACGGACCGTCGGGCTGGTACGGTTTCATGCCACCGAGTGGCATATCGATCCGCACAAGATTGGCGTACTGGGGTTTTCGGCAGGTGGCCATCTGGCGGCAGCCATGAGTGTGCACTTTCAGAAACGGTTGTATCCGCCTATTGATGCGGCCGACAAAGAAAGCTGCCGTCCCGATTTTGCGGTAGCGCTTTATCCTGGCCATCTGGCATTTTCTGGAAACATTTCCTCAATCTGAATCCGGATATTCGGGCGCGCATCAGTCCTCAGACGCCGCCAACTTTCCTGCTGCAGGCGGAAGATGACCACGTGGACAGTGTCAACGACTCCCTCTCCTACTACATCGCGCTCAAGAAGGCAGGTGTTCCGGTGGAGATGCATTTGTACGCGCAGGGCGGACATGCATTTGGCTTGCGGCGCACAAAATCTCCGATAACGGCATGGCCTGAACTGGTGGAGACGTGGCTCGGCACCATCGGAATCACTCCTCAGTAGCCCCCGATCGAACCGCGATTGCGGCGGGTGGATGGCCTTGTCACTCATTCCGGCGCACTTAGTCCCGGTCACTCAGCTCCCGATCGAGCGCCTGCAAATTGAGGCATTTACATCTCCCCTTGACATTCGACAAGAGACGAGGGATGCTGTTGTCGAGCGTCGAGGGGAACATGCCACCATCTACGGATCTATTGCAGGGAACACTGGACATGCTGATTTTGAAGACACTGGCTCCGGGGCAGGAGCACGGCTGGGCGATTGCGCAGAGAATCCAGCAGATGTCGAACAATGTTTTGCAAATCGGACAGGGCTCGCTTTATCCCGCTTTGCATCGTCTTGAGTACAAAGGCTGGATTCGCGCAACGTGGGGAGCCTCGGAAAACAATCGTCGCGCGCGCTTCTATTCCCTTACAGCCGCAGGGCGAAGGCAGTTGGATGCGGAACTCGATAACTGGGAGCGTCTCACAGGCGCAGTGAATCTGGTGCTGCAGGGTGCTTAAGCGCAAATGGCCGGCAGGTGAAATATGTTGAGCGAATGGTGGTCGAAGTTTCGTTTTTTCGTAACAGGCAAGACACGCGTCGAAGTGGATGAGGAACTCCAATTTCATCTCGAGCGGGAAGTAGAAGCCAACGTTGGCGGCGGGGATGTCTGCGGCCGAGGCGAAGCGGCAGGCAGCAATGACGTTTGGAAGCGCGCAGCGTGCGCGCGAAGAGTGTCGTGAGCAACGGCCTTCGTTCTTTCTTGAGTCGTTAGGGCGCGACCTGCGCTTTGGACTTCGCGGGCTATGGAGAAATCCCGGCTTCACGGCAATGGCAGTGTTGACACTGGGACTGGCGATTGGCGCAAATGCAACCATCTTCAGCCTGGTCGATCAGGCGTTGATGCAGGCGCTGCCCGTGCGCAATCCGGGCGAACTTGTGGTTCTGAGCTTTACTGGATCACACCCGGGGCACATGCATTCAGAGGGCGGCGACACACCTGGTCATATGCATGAATTCTCGTACCCGATGTATCGCGATTTGCGCGACCGTAACACTGTGCTGAGCGGATTGATCGCAGAGACGCCGACCTCGCTGGGAATCACCTGGAACAATCATTCGGAATCGGTTCAGGCGGAGCTGGTAAGCGGAAATTACTTTGAGACGCTGGGCGTGACTCCGGCGATGGGGCGGGTCTTTGGATTTGCAGATGAGACAGCGCCGGGGGCGAATCCGGTTGCGGTGCTGAGTTTCGACTATTGGAAATCGCATCTCGCAGGAGCAGAGGTTGTCGGCCAAACGCTGCTGGTAAACGGAACGCCTTTCACGATCACGGGAGTGGCTGCGCCTGGATTTCGAAGCATGGTGTGGGGACACGCGCCGGACGTCTTTGTGCCGCTCACGATGGAACAGGTGCTGTCGCCGGAGTGGCAGTATCTGGGCGATCGCCAGTCATACTGGATCAGCATCGCGGGTCGTCTGAAGCCGGGCGTGACGCAACAGCAGGCAGAGGCATCGCTCAATACGCTCTTTCTTTCGTTGCGTGAAGAAGAATTTACGCGGTTGCGAGATCAGTCGTCGAAAGCGAAACAGGACTTTCTGGCTTCGGCGCATCTGCACGCCGACGCAGGAGCAAAAGGCTTCAGCCCGATGCGCGGCGATATCGAGACTCCGCTGACCATCATCCTGGGCATGGTGGTGCTGGTGATCGGCATGGCAGTGGTGAATGTGGCCAGCCTGCTGCTGGTGCGCGCAGCAGCCCGCACGCAGGAAATTTCGGTGCGCTATGCCATGGGCGCTACGAGCGGTCAGGTTCTGCGTCAACTGCTGGCCGAGGGAATGCTGCTGGGCCTGGCAGGCGCGGCCCTGGGTCTCGCGATCGCGCCTGAGGCGCTGCGTCTGCTGATCCACTGGATGTCGCACGGCGAACAAAACGCACTGCCGTTCAGGGCCGTGTTGAACTGGCACGTTCTGGGCTACTCGCTTCTAGTGACGATGCTCGCAAGCCTTCTGTTCAGCCTTGCGCCCGCGCTTCAGTTCCGGAATCCCCCGCTCTCGGAAGTCATGCAGCAGAGGACGGGGACCAGCGCCGGCGGATCGCTGAAGTTCCGGCGCTCGTGCGTCGCATTGCAGATTGGATTCAGCCTGTTGCTTATTGTGGCCGCGGGTATGTTTGTGAGGACGATTCATAATCTGCGCAATGTTGAGACGGGGTTTCCGACAGATCATCTGCTCACCTTCGAACTGGATCCGACGCTGGCGGGATATCCGGGAAGCCAGGTTGCTCCGGTGGAACAGCGAGTTCTGGACGCAATCGCCGCGCTGCCGGGAGTGCGAGCAGCGGGAGCGACGAACGACAAGGATCTGGCTGGCGATGACATCCAGGGCGACATATTTCCCATGGGATACGCGGCGAAACCAGACGAAGAGTTTGACGCGGAGTTGCCCTGGGTGAGCGACGGATATCTGCAAGCGCTGGGCGTGCCACTGATGGCAGGGCGGTATTTCAATGCAGGCGATACTGCGACGTCGCAGCGGGTAGCAATCGTGAATGAGAGCTTCGCGAAGCATTTTTTCGGAAGCTCGCAGCAGGCGCTGGGGCGCATTGTTGCTCGACCTAACAAGCCGCGCACCGATGCGACGATTGTCGGTGTCGTAGCAGATGTGAAGCACTCCAGTGTGCGCGACCCTGCAATTGCCACCTGCTACACGCTTTTTTCGCAAGCAACACGGCAGACGGGACTCAATTTCTACGTGAGGACGTGGCAGCCCCCTGACGCTGCGATGGCAAGCATACGAGCGGCGATTGCCTCGATGGATACGAAGCTGATTGTCGACAACCTGCGTACGATGAACGATGAGATCGACGCGAACCTGCTGGCCGAGCGCGTGATTGCAACACTGGCTACGGCGTTCGGCATTCTGGCAACCCTGCTGGCGGGGATTGGGCTATACGGAATTCTGGCGTATACAACGGCGCAGCGTAATCGCGAGATTGGGATTCGCATGGCGCTGGGCGCACGACGCATCGCGGTGGTAGGACTGATTCTGCGCGAGGTGCTGCTGCTGACCGGAGCGGCTTTGGCAGGAGCGATTCCGCTGGCGATTCTGGCAGCGCGGATGGTGCGAAGTCAGCTATTCGGGGTATCGGTGGCGGATCCGGCGGTATACGCTGCAGGGATCGTGACGATTTGCGTGGTGGCAGCGGTCGCGGGATTCATACCGGCGCGGCGTGCTGCGACCATCGATCCAGCGCGAGCATTGCGGACGGAGTAGGCTGGATCGCGATGTTCAAATTCCGGACGCGCACGCCGGTGCGAAGCAATTGGTCCATGGCTCATGAACGACGGTCCACGACCAACTTCAACTCCGCCCTGCGAACTGAACACTTACCTGGATGACGGCGGCTTCTCTCCACCTGCGGGCGGGGCAGGGTGGTCATGATCGCCGTGGTCATGGTCTTCCTTCGGCGGCGAGAAGATAGGCGGATCGAGATGGCCGCGATGGCACGTACCGCAACTGACCGGCACACCTGAGTTCTCCACCTTGCCGACATAGTTGGTGTTAATGTCTTCGACCATCTTGAACATCAGCCGCGCGGTGTTCTTCTCGGGCTTCGAGTCATCGGCAAAGTTGAGCCGTGGCTTTCCGTTGGGACCAATGTTCTTGGGGTCGGCTGCGTGGCAGGTGCTGCACTCGGCACCCAGAGAGGCCTCCCACTTGTGCATGAGGTCATGAACCTGCTCGCCGGTCATGGTCTTGGGCAGCACCTTGAGGTTGGTGGGCGCGGGCTCATCGTGATGGTGATGCTCGGTGCCCGCAGGCGGCTGCTGAGCGGCGGGAGTCTGGGCAACGGCAGCGACGGCTAATAGCGAATAAAACGTGGCGCTCAGGAGGGCGATGTGGGACGGGGAAGAAAGCTTCAAGTGCAAAGTTCCTCGCGGTTTGGGATGGAATCTATTGTACTGACGAGCGAGGGCTGCAATTGGTTGACTAACCGGCCAATCTCCTCGGACCGGAAACACACCCATTTCCTCGCAGGGCAAACCGCAGGGGCAAATCTACGGCATGGTTTATGCCGATGCGCGGAGTGACTACGATGTTCGGCTCGAGAAAGCCGTCGTCGCGGACTTGCAGCGGGGACGCATTGCTGGTCAAGTCGAGCCCGTTGTGGCGCGGGCGCGTCAAAGCGAGCGCTTCGCACAGGCGGCCTGGCCCCGAAGCGATCATCCGGAGCGGCGCATTCTCATCCAGTCCCCGGTTCCGTGCCATCTGAGCGATACCCAGCACCGGCTCGAGAGCTCGCAGCAAGATGCCTGCCCCCAGTCCCTCGCGCTCGCAGCTGATGTTTGCGCAGAAATACCTGCCGTAGATGAAATACAGATAGGCATGTCCCGGAGGGCCGAAGAGGACAAGATTTCGCGGTGTTGGTCCGCGATGGGTGTGCGCTGCAGGATCGGGCACGTCGTTGTGCGGTCCAAGGTACGCTTCGACTTCGACAATCCGCCCGGCCAGGGGATTGCCCCTGGGGCCGCGGGTAACCAGAAGCTTACCCAAAAGCTTTGGGGCGACAGTCTCCGGCGAATTCTCATAGAATTTGCGGGGAACGAGTCGTCCCGGCAGCGCTTTTGGCGCCTTTATTTGTGAGCTTTTTTCCATTCCTTCACGAGCGCCAGCACTTCTTCCGCGTGGCCCTCCGGGGTCACTTTGGGGAAGATATGAATGAGCTTCTGGTCTGGCCCGATCAGAAATGTGGTCCGCTCGATGCCCCAGACTTTCTTGCCATACATGTTCTTTTCCTTCATCACACCAAACTGATTGCATACTTTCTCGTCTACATCAGCAAGGAGTGTGTACGGCAGGTCGAACTTGGCTTTGAATTTGGCTTGCGCTTTGGGCGTGTCGCGCGAGATGCCAAGGACCACCGCACCCGCTGCCTGAATCTTCTTGAAGGTATCGCGAAAGCCGCACGCCTCGATGGTGCAGCCGGGCGTATCGGCGCGGGGATAGAAGAACAATACCACCGGCTTGCCGGAGTAGTCTGAAAGGCTTACAGTTTTGTCCTCGTCTGTCTGCAGGGTGAAATCGGCGACCTTCTGATTCACTTCCATGGGAGATTCCTCGTATCGTCAGTATGGTGGATAAAGATTTGGAACGATCCGTTCGTTCGCATTATTTCCGAGAGGTCCGTCCGGTGTCATCGCGTACGTGCATGGGTAGTTTTACCAGACCAACATCACTCGCCGTCGTGCTTCTGCTTGCGGCTGCGGCCGCCTGCGCCCAGTATCCCGGCCAGATAACCAAGAAATCGAAAGATACGGCCGACCTGCGCGCTATCGGTGTTCTGGAGTGGACCGGTGACGAAGGCAAGCCCAAGACCAGCAGGCTTGTTCCCATCATGGTGTACGACGGTGAAGCTCTGCAGGATGGCAACGTCTACCTTGCGCGTCCTCAGCCGATGGCGCTGGCGAGCGAGGTCGAGTACGAACTTGAGAAGAACGGCCAGCCTATCGGCCTCTACGACATTAAGCATGCAGGCCAGGAGCAGGGCTTGTGGGTCGGCTACGGCTCATGGAAGCCGCTGCCCTCAGCCAAACTCGCGACCCCCAAAGCCGTCGTCGATGACGGCTTCAATCCCGACGATGACAAGCCCGTGCTGCATCGAAAGCATTCCGATACCTCTTCGCAGTCGGGATCGAATTCCGGCACCTCTTCTGACTCAGGCTCGACTGGGGAAGCGCCCGATCCAGATCGGCCTACATTGCACAAGAAGACGAGCACTCCCGACTCCACCGATTCGAGCACTCACCCGGCGGCAGATCCCGACCAACCGACCATTCAAAAGAAAGACTCCGGCGACGCATCCAGCGCCAGCACACAAAGCGGCGATCCCGACCGGCCTGTGCTCCATAAAAGCACCGAGCCCTCAGCCAATTCGAGTGACGGGGAGCATCTCAGCAGCACCGACCCCGACCGCCCGCACCTTCTTCGTGGCAAACCGACGAGTAGTGGAGCGGCCGTTCTGCCCACCCTGATGGGGCTTCCTGCGGATATGCAGCAGGCCATCGCTGTGTCCGACGCCAAGACGCGCCCGGAACATCCGTGGAGCTTTCACTGGGCCAATCCCGACGACGAAGTCAAGATGAAAGACGCTTTGGAAGACATGGCCCGGCAAGCTCTAGGACTGAAAGCGCCTGCGATTGCGACGCCCAAACGGGCCGCCGCAGGCAAGCCTCACGCAAAGCCCGCTGCGCCCTCGGAACCTGCTCCACTGATGGATGAAAGGTTCCACGTGTTTGAGCTCGCTTATGGCTCCGGTGCAACGATGGTCTTCTCGGCCCGGACGGATGCGCCAGCAGCGCAGCAGAAATTCGTCACTATCATTGCTCAGCCGGATCTATATGGGAACCCGCTGGTGCTGCTCAAGAATGTCACCGACAACGCGCACCTCGACCAAACGCCGCGTATGCATCTTGTCGACGCTGTTGATGCCCTTGCCGATAATCGAGGTGAATTGCTTTTTGAATTGCGAGGCGCCACCCAGCGGCAGTTCGCGCTCTATCGCGTGCTGCGTGGCACCGCCGAGAAGATCTTCGTCACCGGCGGGGGCGAATACGGGGTAGCGCCGGGAGATTGATCTGGATGGCTTCGTTGACAGGCTTGCGGCGATGCTTTCAATGTGACGACTTTCAAGCGAGATACAGCGTTGGTTCAGCAGACTCAGGGCGCACGACATGAATGGAAACGCCGTCTGAATGTTCATCCCACTGGAACAGCTTTGTAACTTTCGTGACATAGGTCGCGATCTCAGGTTAAGAAAAGTCAGGCCTCCTATACAATTCAGGTAGACATCGGTTTTCAAAACCTCCGTCTAAAGGACTTAGCAACGAATGGCAACAGTCGTGTCCCCCTCCTCCCTCTCTAATTCACCCGACGAAGCAACCGGCCAGGTTGCAACCGTGCAGGAGCTCGCATCGCCTGTTGGCAGAATTCCCGCTAAATTCCTCGTCCGGATGGGGAAGGCCGCAACCATCGATTACGGGATCAACTGGACGACGCTTGCCATCATCGCTTCATTTCACGTGGGCGCACTGGCAGCCTTCTTCTTCTTTAGCTGGCAGCGTCTGGCAGTGATGGCGATCCTGTATGTGCTGGCGATCAACGTGGGCATCGGCATGTGCTATCACCGTTTGCTGACGCATCGCGGCTATCAGACTCCCAAGTGGCTCGAGTACGTGATGAGCATCTTTGCCACCATGTCGCTTGAGGGCGGGCCAATTTTCTGGGTGTCGACACATCGGGTCCATCACCAGCTGAGCGACCAGGAAGGCGATCCTCACACACCGCGCGAGGGTGGCTGGTGGGCACATACCGGCTGGATCCTGTTCGGTGAGGCTCTGCATGGGCAGGTCGAAGTACTGAAACGCTATTCGCCAGACCTGAGCCGCGACAGGTTCTACCTCTGGCTGAGCAAGTATCACTGGCTCCCGATCAGTGTCAGCGGCATTCTGCTGCTGGCGGGTGGCTGGATCTGGGGCGGATGGCTCAACGGTGTCGCCATGGTTCTATGGGGCGTAGCGCTGCGCGTGACGCTCGGCCTGCATGCCACGTGGCTGGTAAACTCGGCGACGCACCTGTGGGGCAGCCGTCGTTTTGAGACCCGTGACGACTCCCGCAACAGCTGGTGGGTTGCGCTGCTTACGGGTGGCGAGGGCTGGCACAATAATCACCATGCGCATCCCGTATCGGCGCGCCACGGTCTCAAGTGGTACGAGATCGACCCTAACTTCTGGGGCATCTGGCTGCTTTCAAAGATTGGCCTGGCCAAAAAGATTCATGTCGCCAAGTACGACCCGGCCGACCCGAAGCCCGCAGGCCTCTGAGGTCTTCGAGTTTGGTGTTCCGTGATTCGAGTTGATTTCAGGCTCGGAAGTTTTTAGAAGCAGATTCTTCACTCCCCACCCCCGAACCTGCCCCAAAGAGCTAACGCTCTTCGGGGCCCCTGAAACGTTCGGGGCCCCGTTCGTTCAGAATGACACCGCTGGGTTTTGAGTTTAAGCAGAACGGCCATTCCTTTTGAAATGGCAGTTTGTATTGCTCGCAACTGGGAAAACATCCCTCGGTGGCTAAAGCCATTCTCATTTTGCTGATTTCTTGTGGCACGGATAAATCCGTGCCCTTTCAAAGCAACGGCCTTTTTCTCCAAAACAACAGCCTTTTTCTCAAACACTGTCATTTCATTCGCAATGGCGTTTGTATTGCTCGCACCTTGAAAACTCCCTCGGCGGCTAAGGCCATTCTCATTTTTGCTGATTTTTGCGGCACGGATAAATCCGTGCCCTTTCAAAGCAACGGCCTTTCGGGAACTGACTGTCATTCCATCGCACTTCAAAAGCAACGGCCTTTTTCTGGAACTGAGAGTCATTCCTTTTGGAATGGCAATTTAGTTTTTTGCGGAGGATCTTTTACTTGCGGAGTTTGGCTCGGATCCACAGCGTTCCGAAGAGCGGGAGTGCGATCAGCAGCACGATGATGCCGGCGGGGAGGCCTATGTAGAGATAACTGTCTGCGTAGTTCACTGCGTGGTGTCCAATGAGATTCCATGCCAGCAACGCGAAGATGGAGAGGGTGGTAGTTGCAAAGAAAGCGAAGAAGCCGGAAGTGAATGCCAGCAGGAGGCTCTGGAGAAGGCTGAAACCCTCCAGTGGAAATCCCAGGAATTTGCCACCAGAGTGGCGCTGGCTTTGCGCAGATTGCATCGTCGACGGGACCTCTCTCGTCTAGAATACTGTTTTATGCCAAGCAGCGCGCAAATCGAACTATGGCCTGCCGAAAAGGTCGCTGCACAGGCGAACATCGGTCAAGCACCGAACGGAATCAACTTTGCGGGGTGGGGTGAGACCCGTGTAACCGAAGCCGATCTGGAGCGATTGGTGGGCGCGGTGCCTGCCCTGCTCGCACCCGCGCTTAGAAGCCGAGCCTACTACTTTGTTCCGCTGGCTATTGCCGATACTGGCGAGGTAATGATCGCTCCGTCCTACTCGGTGGACCTGGGCGACCGGGCGGTTTGCCATCGCAATACGAGTTTCGGCGCGACCGAGGCTGTGTTTCTTTCTACGCGGCTGGTCGAAGATCGCTTTGGACTGGCGTTCGAATTTTTTATCAATGTGGCGCACAACTTTACCGATGTAGCCGGGGTGCCGGAGAGCTTTTCGCGACTTGTGTGGTCGCAGGCCGAGGCCCAGGTGCGCGGAGAAACCAGCCAGGATGCATGGGAAGCTCGTCGCCGTGCGCTGGACTCGCGGAATGGGCAGAAGGTGATTGACGAACGTGCCCGCACCGCCTACTACGAATCAGCTTTCGCCGATTCGCTCGCCATCTACATACTGTCGATCGCAGTCGACTTCGACTATCACGATCTGCGCGAGCGTGAATATCCGCTGCTGGCGGCACCCGCTCTGGCGGAGCGCTTGCGGCATGTGGCCGGACTCTTCCCTCCCAATGCCGGCTACGAATTTCAGATTCTCTATCGGCGCAAGGGCTAAACGCGCAGCTTGGATTTTTCAGCGCGCTTGGGGCGATGACATTGAAGCCGCTACATTGCCTACGACGCAAAAGGCGATCGGCCAGAGCAGATAGAGAAGAACCACCAGGTACATGACCTCCATGCCCTCGCCGAACGCCCACATTCCACCCGAGGCGTCCTGGGTAGCGATGATCTGCGCGGTTGAGACTCCGGTTGTGGCGGACTCATACCAGATCATGAGTGTGCGCTTGAGGACCATGGCCTGATAGGCGATAACCCAGACGCTGAGGAAGATGGCGACTTCATAAGCGGCGCGAACAAGCCAGTTCATCTTGCCTACGAACCGGGAGTATCTATCTTTCTCCGCTGATGTCCGGTCATTCAGCATGGTGAGAATAGCCAAGCCGATGGGGCCCAAGGCCGCGAGCAACATCCATAGATAGGAGCGTTGCCTGGAGCGGATCACGAGATAACACACAAGCAACCACAACACGCTCACGGCCGCGAAAGATGTCCAGAGACATGCCAGCTTCAGCATATTGAACAGGTGGTAGTTGCGCTCGTAGTTCGGATGACCTGCTGCAATTTCGGGATTAATCAGGCTGAACAGCAATCCACCCAGCGACAATACCAGGGGGATGAGCAGGAGCAGGACAAGCGCCACGACCGATTGTTTCTTCATCATCCCCACCGTACGGGAACCTCGGTTGTTTCAATTTACACCTGGACTGGTTAGCACGCGCGACGGTGTACCTAAGTTGAGAACAGGTTGGATAGCTGAATTCTCGCCGGGCCGATGCCGTGGTTGGCGATTACAGGAGAGCTTGACTGATGGTCAGCCTCATGGAACTCTTCGAACGTGAAGCTTAACAGGTGTGCTGCGCTGAGATTGGTGAAGCTGTTCACCTTCGCGGCGATGGCTATCCCTATCGCAACAAACTCGAGTCTGTTTTCGCAGCCGAGCACTGTATCGCTCTGCATCGTGGATACAAGACTGGCCCACGTGGGTCTCTATGACCCACCTGCTGGACCGTTTGCGACCGGGATGTACCAACAGCTTGCGGGGCGACGACTAAAGAACGGCTCCAAACTCCACATCATCGTCTTCCCAGCTTCTCTGCAAGCGGATATCGTGCCCGAAGTCCATCGCCTCAACTGCTCCTGGGTACTACAGTTGCGATACCGCCAACAGGTAGATGACGATGTGTTCGGGCAAATCTATCCAAGAGGCACGCGGTTCGACAGTCTGCTCTTCACGCTCTGGAATGGCGCAACAGGGAAGGTCCTCGAGAGTGGAGGTGGACTTGTGTCGCTGCGCGAACCTCCGTTGACGCCCTATGTGTCCTTTCGTAAACAGGTTTTGAAGGCACTGAATCATCTGCGTTGACGCTTTGCCTGTGTAGAACTGACGAAATACAACCGCAGATCCTTCGTCGCTATGCTTCTCAGGATGACAACGCCCGGCAATTGCGAAGGTTGTCGTTGCCAACTCGGACATTACGCGGGCACGCTCTTCCCTACAACAACTACCGTCGTTGATGTCGCGGATCGACATCCAAGACCATGAAAATCGAGTTGAGATCGTGCTTTCCCACCCAAGCTGCGCTTGGATGGGGCACTCTCGTTTCGTGCGGAAACCGAATTTTCAGGGCAGACCTTTCGGGCTCTCTTGGGGCTCGGCTATGTGGTGCGTTTTGGCGGGCGTCAGGCGGTGAACAGGTTTGTGTCGATGAAGGCGTTGCGGAATTTTTCTTTGGGGTCGTGGTGCTGGATGGTTTGTTTGAAGTCGGCGAGGCGGGTGTATTGCGCCTGCAGTTGTGCGGGCGGGATGGTGAAGAGCTTGGCCCAGTGGGGGCGGGGGGCGAAGGGCTTGAGCTGCGCTTCGATGCGCGGAAGGATTTGCTTGACGGTGTCCCATTCCGGCTTCCATGTGAAGTGAATGGCGAGCGAATCACGCTTGTAGGCGGTGCTCATCCATAGATCGTCGGCGGCGATGGTGCGCAGTTCGGTGACGAAGAGATGGGGCGTGATCTGATCGCGGAGTTTTTCGACGGCGAGGATGGCTTCGTATCCACGATCGCGCGGCACGAAGTATTCGGTCTGCAATTCGCGGCCGCTTGAGGGCGTGAAGTTCATCTTGAAGTGGGGCAGGCGCTCGTACCAGGGGCCGGGGATTCCCTGCTGCTCCGTGCAGCTTTCGGCGGGATGCCCGGTGATGGGATGCAACTTTTCGGTTGCACGTTTGGCTCCGTAGAAATCGGGAGCTGATTCGTGCTTTTCTCCTGGCTGCAATTTGCGCTTGATCCACACCTGGGTGGCCTGGTGATGCTGCCAGTCCGTGAAGAGGCTGACGCTGTAGCCGGCTCCGAAGATGGCATCGAAGTTGTGCTCGAGCTGATCGAAGCTCAGGTTCTGATAGACCGTTTGCGCGACCTGGTAGGTGGGCAGGAGGTCGAGGGTGACGCGTGTGACGACACCGAGGGCTCCGAGGGCGACGACCGCGCCGAGAAACTGATCGCCATCGTTGTCGCGGGAGAGATGGAGAGTGTCGCCGTTGGCGGTGACGATTTCGAGTGCGCGAACGGCGGTGGCGAGGTTGCCATTGTGAATGCCGGAGCCGTGGGTCGCGGTGGCGATGGCTCCGGCGACGGAGATGTGCGGGAGCGAGGCGAGGTTGTGGAGGGCGAAGCCGCGCGCATCGATAACGGGGGCGAGTTGGCCGTAGCGCACGCCGGCGCCGACGGTGACGGTGCGGGCCTTGTCGTCGATGTCGATCTGGTTGAGGTGCTCGAGGGAGATCTGGTTCTGGGTGCTGTCGGCGATGCGGTTGAAGGAGTGGCGCGAGCCGAGGGCGCGGAGCTTGTTGCAGCTTTTGACGACGGAGCGGACTTCGTCGGTGGTGGCGGGGGTGAGCACGTGGTCGGTGCTGTAGGTGATGTTGCCTGCCCAGTTCTGGCGGGGAGCGGGCTGCTGCTCGGCGGGGGTGAAGCGGGAGATCATGCTGCCGGCCACGATGGCTCCTGAGGACTTGAGGAAGTCGCGCTTGTTCATGGGTGGATTGACCTCGTGCCCGACAAGGATAGGGGGCGGGTGGGAGGTGGGGCAACACCCGACTTCCGAATTTTCGGATGAGTCTGAACGGAGAAGCAGATCCTTCGCCCCGCTTACCCCAACCGCGCGGGTTCTCAGGATGACACGGAGTGTGGGGGATCGTGCTTTCCCACCCATCCGGCAAAGAACGCCGGATGGATGGGGCACGCTTTTCTTGCAGGTTGAAAATGGCAGCGGCTTTGTGCTTCCCCACTCACACTAAGTACTAGTAGATCAACAAGAAATGATGAAAACGCCGTGATCTGACGGAAATGGTACGCTGGGGCGCTTCTGGCTTTATGGAAACTTGCCTATTTAGTAACCTAGAGGGGATGGCCAAGTTCGTCGGCCCCAGGCCTAAGAAGGAGAAGATTCCAATGGCAGAGACCACGAAGAAACCGCACCACCCGTAAAAAAACGAGCGCATCGGCATCGGCAACGAAGGAGATCGCGCCCAAACGCAAAGCAACCTCAAAGGTGACGGCAATCAGTGTTTCGCACGATGAGATTGCGCGTCTTGCCCACCGCTACTGGACTGAACGCGGCGGCCAGCATGGCAGCGACGCAGCGGATTGGCTGCGAGCGGAGCAGGAACTACGCGGCAAGGCGTCCTAAGGGGATTCAGGCAAGGCGCGGTAAGGGCTATTTCCGATCTTCATTTTTTAGTGGCTTCCGTACGCTATCCGGCCCTCGCTGATCGTCCAGCGAACTTTGCCTTGCATCGTCCAGCCGTCAAAGGGAGTGTTGTGCGCCTTGGAGCGAGTCTCTTTGGCGCGGTAGGTCCATTCGGCCTTGGGATCGAAGACAACCACGTCGGCAAAGCTGCCGACGGCGAGCGTTCCACGGCCTTTGAGGCCGAGGAGCGCGGCAGGCTGTGCGCTCAGGAGACTGAGTACGCGGCCTAGTGGCAGCTTCCACTCCTTGTGGAGCCAGCGCAGGCAGAGGCCCAGCGCGGTTTCGAGGCCGGTGATGCCGTTGGGAGCGTTCTCGAACTCCACTTCCTTCTCGTGCGTCGCATGCGGCGCGTGATCGGTGGCGATGGCGTCGACAACGCCGTCGAGGATGGCTTCAATCATGGCGTCGCGGTCGGCGGCTGAGCGCAGGGGCGGATTCATCTTGGCGTTGGTGTTGTACTGGCCGACGTGCTCTTCGGTGAGCAGGAAGTGATGCGGCGCGACTTCGCAGGTGACGCGGAGTCCGTTGCGTCGCGCCTGGCGCACGGCAGCGATGGCGGCCGCAGTGGAGGTGTGCGCCACGTGCAGATGCACGCGGGAATCGCTTGCAGCTCGGTGACGAGACGGATGTCGCGTTCGACGAGGCTGCTCTCGGCTTCGGGCGGCATGCCGCGCAGGCCGAGTTTGAAGGCGGTAGGTCCGGCATTCATGCTGGCGCCCTGGGTCATGCGGGTGTCTTCAGCGTGCTGAATGACGCTGAGGCCTACGCGAGCGGCGGCGGCGAGGGTTTCGCGCATCACGCTGTCTTTGAGGATGGGGTGGCCGTCGTCGGTGACGGCCACGGCGCCTGCGGATTTGAGCGCGGCGAAGTCGTTGAGGGTTTCACCCTTTGATCCGCGGGTGGCGGCGCCGATGGGAAAGACGCGCACGGAAGCGCCGCGCTCCGGGGCCAGCATCCAGCGGGTGATTTCGGGCGAGTCATTGACGGGTGTGGTGTTGGGCATGGCGGCCACGGCGGTGAATCCGCCGGCGGCGGCGGCGGCGGTGCCGGTGGCGATGGTCTCCTTGTAGGCCTGACCGGGTTCGCGGAGATGGACGTGGATGTCGATGAGGCCGGGGGCGATGGTGAGGCCGGAGGCGTCGAGAACTTCGGCGCCGTTAGCGGACTTCAGCTTGCCGGGGCCGGCGATTTCTGCGACGCGACCGTCTTTGAGCAGGATGTCTTTGGGTGCATCGACACCGGCGCCGGGATCGATGAGGTGGCCGTTGCGAATCACGAGAGCTGTCATGCGCGGCCTTCTTCCCTTTTTCCTGCAGTGAGCGCGCGTTCGACAACCGCCATGCGGATGGCTACACCGTGCCGTACCTGTTCGAGAATCGCGGACTGCGCGCCGTCGGCGACGCCGGCGGTGAGTTCGAGGCCGCGAATGATGGGGCCGGGATGCATGACGACGGCGTTCGGCGCCTGCGCGGCGAGTCGCTGGCCGGTGAGCTGGTAGGCGTCTTTGTACTGGGCGAGATCGAGTTGCAGGCCGGCGAGGCGTTCAGCCTGAATGCGCAGCATCATGACGACCTGCGACTGGCGCAGTGCGGCTATCGAAGTCGCGTTCGACGGAGATGCCGGGACCGGCGTTGGCGGCGGAATCGGGGAGCAACTGCGGCGGTCCGCAGAGGATCACGCGCGCGCCGAGACGCGGCAGCAGAAACATGTTGGAGCGGGCGACGCGGCTGTGCAGGATGTCGCCGACGATGGTGACGGTGACGCCGGCGAGGGTGTCGGCGGTGAGTTCGTGGATGGGCTCCGAAGCTCCAAGAAAAGCAGATCCTTCGCTCACCACCCCCGAACTGAAATGCGTTCGGGGTCCCGTTCGTTCAGGATGACACTCCTGGGGGGTCGAGATGCGCCAGGATGGTGCGCAGATCGAGCAGCGCCTGGGTGGGATGCTCGTGCATGCCGTCGCCGGCGTTGAGCACGGGCAGGCGCGTCGTTTCTTCGAGCAGCCACGGCGCGCCGGAGGAGTTGTGGCGGAGGATGATGGCTTCGGCGCCGAGCGCGCGCAGGGTGAGGCCGGTGTCTTTGAGCGTCTCGCCTTTTTCAATGCTTGAGGAGAGGCTTGAAACCAGCGTGGTGTCGGCGCCGAGACTTTTGGCGGCGAGTTCGAAGCTGGTGCGGGTGCGCGTGGAGGACTCGTAGAAGAGCAGCGCGACGCGGCGCTTGAGCAGGATGCGGTCGCGGATCAGCGGGTCGAGGTTCTCAAGCACGGTTGCGCGAAAGAGCAGGTGGCTGACATCTTCAAGGCTGAGATCCTGGACCGAGAGCAGCGAGCCGGGATTGTAAGGAAACGGTGAGGCAGGAGGTTGCGGTGGGTGAAGCTGGCGGCGAACGGGTGGCGTTGCGGCGATTGCAGTCATGTATCAAGTTCACAGTTCTCAGTTGTCAGTTCTCAGTTTCTACGAAAGCTGAGAGCTGAGTAGCCGTTGCTATCTAGTCCACGCGCTCGACAAGCAGCACCTGCTCGTCGTTGTCGACCTCGTGGAATTTGACTTCGATGATTTCGCGGCTGCTGGTGGGCACGTGTCTGCCGACGTAGGTGGCTTCGATGGGCAGTTCGCGATGGCCGCGATCGATGAGGACGGCGAGTTGAACGCGGCGCGGACGTCCATGATCGAAGAGCGCATCGAGCGCGGCGCGGATGGTGCGGCCGGTGTAGAGCACGTCGTCGCAGAGCACGACGTCGCGGCCTTCGACTTCGAAGCCGAGCGCGCCGGGCGTTACGACGGGACGGACATCGGCGGTGGAGAGATCGTCGCGATAGAACTGGATGTCGAGAGTGCCGGTATCGACGGGACGTTTTTCAATGCCGGCGATCAGCTTGCCCAGCCGCTCGGCCAGCGGAACGCCGCGACGCTTGATGCCGATCAGGGCGAGGTCTTCGCTGCCGTTGCTCTTCTCGACAATTTCGTGGGCCAGGCGCACCAGGGTGCGCTCGATCTCCGAGGCGGACATCAGCCTGCCCTTCACGCGCAGGGTGGGTGCAGTTGTCTTTTCGCTCATAGATTCTCTCGCGCTGTTGTCTCTCGCCGGATGATAGAAGGCTGGAGGTCGATGGAGCAAGTTGTGGAGAAGTGGCTGTGGCGCTCGTGAACATTTTCAAGGTGGCCGGATCTAGGGCTGAAACTAAACCTCGGGTCTGCGTCTCCGCGCTTCCAACCGAGCACCGAGCGCCCCGCCGGCGACCGCAAAGAGGACCAGCATGGCACAGTTCAAAACAATCGAAAAGGTCCACACCCCGGCATGGCCTTCGGGCGAGAGTGAACAAGGCTTGCATGCGGGCAAAGACTACCTGCATGCGTGCCGCATCAGTCGGGTTCATGCCCGCAAGCGATTCAGTTACGCGTTGTTGGAATGCATCCAGGAACGCAGTGTAGACGACATCGATCTGGCCGGATTGGTGCAGCAGGACGCGTTCAGCGAACAACCAGCATCCGCTTACAGCGAAGGCCAGCCATGCGGCGACAAGGCCCGTGACCAGGCCAAGCCGCGCTCCGGCGCCGATGGTGATCCATGAAGGCCTCTGGCTGCGCATGTACATGAAGACCGCCAGAACCGCGGCACCCGCCATCCATAGCAATTCGAGTGAACTGATGGGGGAAACACTGGAACAGAGCAGTCCTGCCGGTATGGCCAGAATGAGAGCGGCACGCATGCCCGCCTTCCAGTCAATCGAACTGGCATCGCGCACGGGTTCTGGCCAGCGCTCAGCCGGAGGTGGAACGGCACCCTCGCCATCTGTACTGTAGACAAGCTGGGGCAGTCCGCAGGCAGGGCAATAGCAGCTATCCGCTGGAACAGTCTGATGGCAGCGATTGCAGGTAATTTCCATGCTGACTCAAGCCTATCGCATCTGGCATCCAGTGGGCACACTGACATCGCCGAAACCTTCGATGCGCGGAGAGCATTTGAGCACGCAGGCAGATGACGGGTTTAAACCAACGAGGCGGTTTGGCCGGCTGCATTTGTGCTTCTACGACACCTTTTGGGCGGCGTTACGGCGCTGGGGAGCATGCGGCAATCGGCGCGCATCTTTGTACGCAACATACCAGCGGGTTTTGCAGTCGCGGCAGCGCGCCGGGTATTGGAACGATAGCAATCGAATCGCATCGAAGATGCGCAGACTAGCGCGACGTAAATTCGTTGACCCGCATTCCTGGCAGTAAAGAGACATTCAGCCTCCAGACTCACGGTGGGGGGAAGAGGCCCGTTCATTTTGACACACGAAAAGCGCACAGGGTTTTAAAATTTCGAAACTCGGAGGGGCCCAGATCAAGAGCACGGCCTGCGGAGCAAAACAATGCTCTCTAACGCATTCGCCCGGCGGGGTCTGAATTCGCCAACCATTCGTTCACGGTCGACTCCGCGGCTTTGACGGCTTCTTCCAGCGTCAGGTTGGTAGAGTCTAGCAGGAAAGCGTCCGGAGCGGGCCTCAGTGGCGAGTCGGCGCGATTGCGGTCGCGCTCGTCGCGGGCGCGCAGGTCTCGTATCACTTCTTCGGGCGGAGGCACGGGTTTGGCTTCTGCATGTCCGCGCTGGCCAATCTGGTCATAGCGGCGCATGCCACGAACTTCGGGAGCCGCATCGAGGAAGATCTTTGACCTCGGCGTTGGGAAAGACGACGGTGCCGATGTCGCGGCCTTCCATCACCACGCCGCCTTTGGCGCCCATCTCCTGTTGACGCTTGACCATGGCAGAGCGAATCGGCGGATAGACGCTGACGCGCGAGGCGGCGTCGGTGACGGTTTGATTGCGGATCTGGCCGGTGACGTCTTCGCCGTCGAGCAGGACGCGATTCTCGTCCTCGCCGGGTTCGAGTTTGATCTCAGTTTCAGCGGCCAACTGCTCCAGAGCAGCGGCGTCGTCAAGCGGAACCTCGAGGCGAAGCGCCTTGAGGGCAAAGGCGCGATACATTGCGCCTGTCTCAAGATTGAGCAGGCCGAAATGACGGGCCAGGTGTCGTGCGATGGTGCTCTTGCCCGCACCGGCCGGCCCGTCGATGGCTACAACAAAGTTTCGCTGAGGCTTCTTCTGCCCCGGGGTTTCGTCCGCACTCATCCGCGCTTCTTCGTCCCCTGCTTGCTGCGGCTGTTAAAGAACCGCTTGGCGGATGTTCCCGTACGTCCGGCTGCGGTGTGCCGGCAGCGGTAAGGGCTGGTCGGCTCTTGCGTGCAGCCGGTCGAGCGTCTTTACGGGGCGATGTGGACTTGGCAACAGGCTTTACGCTCTTGCCGTTTCCGTTGCTCTTGGTCCACGAAGGGTGCGGTCGACTTGCCGTTCCGGTGTGCGCCGTTGCTGCTGGAGGCGTGTGCGGAGCCGTTCGCGGCCGCGTTCCATTGGTGCCGTGCGCCGAAGCATGGCTGCCGTTGGGCTTTCCGTTCTTTACTCCGCTCCAGCGTGCGCCGGCAGCGGGCCGAGGTCCACTCTGCGTCCGCGAAGAGCTGGGACGGGTGCTGAGCTAGAACGGGATGCTGCGCCAGACCGGGATGCTGAGCCGGGACGCGCGGACGAACTCGGACGCGCGGATGACGTGGCCGCGCTGATGAACCGAGCGCGCCGATGAACTGGGCCGTGCGTCACTTCTGTGTGCAGGCCGACCGTTCGCAGCCGGTTTTCCGGACCTGGCCGATCTGCGGGCTTGCGGTCGTGTCCATTGGAACCGGACGGCTGAAGTGCGGCCGTGCGGATTCTGACGTTCCATTGGCCGACGGCCTGCGAACCGGTGTCCGCGGAACATGCGCTCTGCGCTGACATGGTCGACGACCGGGGGCGCTGGAGGTGCCGGGGGCTGTGGGATGATGGCGGCCGGCTGATGGGCGCTATGTGCGAACGGCAGAGAAATCGCCGGGCTCGGCGCTTCCTCGTCCCTCTCGAAGGAACGCAGGAAGTAAGCGGAAGCCGGCATGGAGGAACTGGCGTACATGGTGGAAACCGGCTCGAACTCCGGCAGTGTGCCGGCGACGTAGAAGTGCGGCGCGTGCCCCAGCGAGATGGTGTGAACCTGGCGCGTTGCCACCAGTCCGCGAAGGACTTCGCGCATCTTGCTGCGCGCGGTGAGCGGAGCGAGGAAGAGCTCGACCTCTTCCATGCTGGCGGCGATCACGGCCTGCAGGTAGATGGAGGCAAGCACCGAGATTGCCGTGACCTGCGAGGTGGAAGCGCCTTCGGCAATGGCCCTCTGAAAGCGGGTGCGGAGCAGTTGCCACTTGGCTGCCTGGCCGGGAGCCGCGATCACCGGAATGATGCGAAGCTGCTGCCAGAGCTCAGTGATGGCGCGAACGACGGCCGACTCGGTGACTTCGCGGCCCAGCGCCTGCTTCAGCTGGGAGACGGTAGCATCGTCCTGCTTCGAGCTGCTTGTAGGCCTGGACGGCGAGCTGCGAGACCTGCGCGCGAGCCGGTCAGCTGCGGACTGCGACGCCAGTCGCGGTCGCCGCGAAGCGCATACACGTAGGGCAGAACCCAGGCAGCCACCACGAAGTCGGGCTGCTCGCCGGGCTGGCCCAGCAGATTGAGCCGAACCGCAACTCCATCGTTTTCAAGGCGGACGAGCAACTCTTCGGCATGGCAATTGGTCTTTGGGTCTGGGGTCGCATCCGGCTGTCCGGCGACGGCCTCAACAAATGAGGGCGCGACGGAGGACGGAAAACTGCCTCCTCGGCAAGAAGAGACAAAGTCCGGTCTCTTCGATCCACGTACGGGCATCCTCCAAGGTGAGTGTCCCAAGTCCGTTCTGGCGCATCCTTTCGGCGCGCGCTGCTTCCAATTGTTCCGATGTCAAAGAAAAACCTCACTTCCAGGCTCGGCGCTAGCGCCCCGGCAACCCTCATCTCCCGCGCGGAGGATCGGCCACCCATGTTCTATCTTAAATGCCGATTTAAATTCGATGGAAGGCCCGCTGAATGTCCTTCCAGGAATACAGCAGAGCTATCGGACGTCCGTGCGGGCAACTCGTTGGATGCTCAGTCTTTGCAAGTTCCAACAATAGCCACTCCATTCGCTCCGGGTCAAGCGGGGTGTTGACCTTGATGGCGGAATGGCAGGCAATGGAGGCGGCGATGCGGGTGCGAAGCGACGTAAGATCCTGATTCGCGTGGGCTTCGCTCCGGGTCTCGGATTGCTCGATGACCTGGGCGAGCATGCGTTCGAGCGCCGCGCCTTCCAGGCCCACCGGAGCAGCCTTTGACCGCAAGTGTCTGAGGGCCAAAGGGTTCTACCTCAAATCCGTTGCGCTCCAAGTTCTTCGGCAATTTGCGCAAAAACCACCATTTGCCAGGGTTTGAGCTCGACCAGCAGGGGCATCAGCAGGCGCTGGCGCTGGACTTTCTCGACCTGGCGGTCGCGCAGAATTTTTTCAAAAAGAACACGTTCGTGTGCCACATGCTGGTCGATGATCCACAGGCCGTCGTCGCCGGTGGCCAGGATGAAGGACTCGCGCAGCTGGCCGAGGGGCCGCAGAGAGCCAGATGGTTGAGGTTGGCGGCGGCCTGTTCGGCTTCAACCTGGGCGGCTGCCGGTCGCTGCGCTCGGCAGTGCGTTGGCAGCCGTCTGAGGCCCGGCATCAGCGGTCTGCGAGCAGACGTGGCCAGCCGCCGGGCAGGCAGAAGCGCTGCGGCTGCCTGGCCGAGACGCTTGCTGCTCAAGTGCGCGGCATCTCGGCTGCTCGACCGAAAGGGCAGGATGCCGGGAACCGGGCTGACGGGGCGCGGGGTGAGCTGCGAAAGGCTCGGCGTCCTGGACCGAGCTTCGGCAGCCGCTTCGCGGTCGGGTCGGCGAACTTCAGGCGCGCCGGGCAGCGGCGAGATGGGCACGGCGGCATCAGCGACGGGCTGGCGGCGGGGGCAGAATCGAGCGCGGCCAGGAATCCGGCGGCCGGACGCGCGCCTGATCGAGCGCGTTGCGCAGGCTGTCGCGGACAAAGTCGTGAACCAGGGACTGCTGGCGGAAGCGGACCTCGGTCTTGGCGGGATGCACGTTGACGTCCACTTCTTCGGGCGGCATTTCAAGGAAGAGCAGCACGACCGGAAAGCTGGTGGGCGGAATGACGTTGCGATAGGCCTCGGTGATGGCGTGCAGCAGCAGGCGGTCGCGGATGAGCCGCTTGTTGACGAAGATGTAGATGGAATTGCGATTGAGCTTTTGCAGTTCGGGCTTGGAATAGAAGCCGCTGAGCGCGCAGGGTGCCCGGGTCGCGTGCGCGGCTCATCGGGATCCTTCTTCCACGGCGGAGGCTCGGGCAGGCCGGCGCGGTCAAGCGGCGTTTCGGCGGCGACGGGCAGCAACTGCGCGAGCGTGTCTTTGCCGAAGATCTGGTAGATGCGCTCGGCGGTGCGCGCTGACGGGCGGCGCGGAGACCAGGGTGTGCGAGGCCGAGAGGAGTTCGAAGTGCTTTTCGGGATGGACCAGCGCGTAGTGCGTGACCAGCGCGGTGACATGCGAGAGCTCGGTGGATTCGGCGCGGAGAAATTTGCGGCGCGCCGGAGTGTTGAAGAAGAGATCGGCAGACGGCGATCGTCGTTCCGCGCGGCAGGGCCGCGTCGTCGACGTGAAGAATCTTGCCGCCGGCGATTTCGAGGCGGGTTCCGGCGGCTTCTTCGCCGGTGGCTGTTTCGAGCGTGACGCGGGCGACGGAGGCGATCGACGGCAGCGCTTCGCCGCGAAAGCCGAGGGTGGCGATCGAGAGCAGGTCGTCGGCGGTGCGAAGCTTCGAGGTGGCGTGGCGCTCGAAGGCGAGCAGCGCGTCGTCGCGATTCATGCCCTGGCCGTCGTCGGCGATGCGGATGAGCTTGCGGCCGCCGGCTTCGACTTCGACGCGGATGCGCTGGCTCCGGCGTCGAGCGCGTTCTCGAGCAGCTCCTTGACGACGGAGGCGGGACGATCGACCACCTCGCCGGCGGCGATCTGGTTGGCCACCTGGTCGGAAAGAACACGGATGCGCCCCATGGGTAAAGGGTATCAGGATGGATGGAGGCAGCAGGGAGTGGAAGTTAGAGCAGAAGACTGGCCCTCAGACTTTTGACAAGGTCTATCTTGCCCGCAGTTTTTGCTCAGGGGCTGAACAGGCCGGGAAGAACTTGTTAGTGTGGGATTTTCATAGGTGCGAGAATTAGCAGGGCCTGAAGGCCGCATTCATTTAATGGGCATAGTGGCCCGGCTGAAGCCGTGCCCTTGTTACAAAGCCACTACGAACGAGTTTTTCCGCAGCCTATGAAACCCAGCGTTCCTATCTGTTGCAGTTGCCGCCCGCGACCCTCTATTGGGTTCCCCTAGCCGTGCCCTTGTTACAAAGACATGTTTTGTCGAGTTTTCAGCAAACAAAAAGCCAGAAGCGTTTTGCTTCCGGCTTTTGTGCAATGAAGTTTGTCTACGTCTGTGATTGCGCGGATAGAGTCGATTCTTTTTGGAGTTCTTCCCAGCAGTAGAGAGCGCGGTCGCCATCGGAGCCTTTGACTGGAGCAAGGTTGCAGATCGCGAGGCAGAGATTAGCCAGCGCGAAGGTGCGCGATGCTTCCCAGAACAGAAGGATGAGAGCAACATTGGTGAGAGGCCCGGCGAGAGACACCATGAGGTTTTTCGCCGGCGGTCCCGCTTCGCGCACGACGTACATGCCCTTCATGCAGAGGCCGACGCTTTTCACTTTGACGCCGACCATCAGCGAAGTTACGAGATGCCCAAACTCGTGCAGCACCATTGCAGTGAGGCCGAGAAATAATGTACCGGCGAGGGAGATGAGCCAATGTGTAAATAAATAGTTCATTTTTAATGCTCCCTTACACGTCTATGTGATGTGCCACACACGTGCCGGGGATGTACAAATCTTCGTTTTGCGCGAATTCATTTAGGAAGAAGAAGAAGGTAACAGCGCGAAATGGTTACGCATGATGCGTCAAAAGTGATTACTCACTGTGCGCACTGCGCGTTTCGAATCAACGCAAATGGATTGCATTGAAGAAGCAAGCAACTCGCGGGAACGGATTTGCCGGAAACGAAAAATGCCGCACGAGGCGGCATTTTATAAAGGAATGATTGAGGCGGGCTTAGATGCCGACGCCAAATTCGGTCGACTGCTGATTGCCGGCATTGGAGTAGAAGTCGTAGGGAGTGCGCCGCTTGAACTTGTAGCGTGAGCGGAGTTCGCGGCCTACGTAGAGGCCGACGGCGGCAACGGTCATACCGACGGAGAACCATCCAATGACCTTGAGGGTCTTGGTCTCCTCTTCGTCGTCGAGGAGGGTCAGATTGCTGGTTTCTGCAGACATAAACTGAACTGGTCTCCTATTTCCAATGATAGCCCAACTACGGTTGGACGCATCCCACGGTCGACTGGTGAGAATACAACTTTGGTTTGATGCGTCCCAAAGTGGTACTGGTCTCAGTATGTTTCGGCAATCTTGCTGAGCCATGAATCCTTTGTTGCAGGCGGGAAGAAAACTGGCGCGGATGGAATTCGCGGCCAGTTGGCGCAGCTCGTCGCGGGTGAATGCCTGTTCGGTGTGGGCCAGCAGGTATTCGTTGGCGATATCGGAGCCGAAGAAGGCGGGGTCGTCGGAGTTGAGGGTGACGAGCAGGCCGGCGTCGAAGTAGCGGCGCAGCGGGTGAGCGGCAAAGGACGGGCAGACGCCGGTGCGGACGTTCGAAGTGGGGTTTAGCTCCAGTCCGGTGCTCCGTGTTCTCAGTTCTTCGATCAGATTCGGGTCATCGATCGCCGAGAGCACGTGGCCGAGCCGTTCCGATCCGATGGCGAGGGCTTCCCATATTGCTTCGGGGCCAGTGGTTTCGCCGGCGTGGTTGGTGAGGCGCAGACCTGCGGCGCGCGCTTTGGCAAATGCGGCGCGAAATGGTTCAGAACCGCAGCGGCGTTCGTCGCCGCCGAGGCCGATGGCAACGATGGAAGGAAACTCCGCGCGCATCTCGGCGGCTTTCTCAAAGACGCGCTCGGCTTCCGGAACGGTGAAGTGGCGCACGGCGTCGAAGATCCAGTAGACGGAGAGTCCGAGTTCGCTTTCGGCGCGGATGCGTGCGCGTTCGAGTCCTGCGAAGATGGGTTCGAAGCAGGCTGGGTCGTGATTGCGCCACATGTAGATGACGCCGACGGAGATGAAGACTTCAGCGTGGACGACGCCCTGCTCGGCGAGATGCTGCATCATGCGCCACGCTGCGAGTTCGTAGTCTTCAGCGTGCATGAGTTGGCGGGTGACGGCTTTGAACGCTTCGATGAAGCCGGTGAAATCGGTGAATCGATAGAGGGCTTCGGCCTCGGAATGCGTGATGGGCGTGGCGTCGTGACGCTGGCTGAGTTCGACGAGCGTGGCGGGCGTGATGGTGCCTTCGAGGTGAAGGTGAAGCTCGGCCTTGGGGAGGCGGTGGATGAAGGACTGGATATCGTCCATCTTTGAAGTTTAGCGGACGGCTGGGCCTATGTTGACTTCTCTTTAGACTCTGGCGAACATAGCAGAGTGCCTGACACAGTGCAGTGTGATACCCACGGGGAAACTCAGCAGGCTTTTGCATGCGAGCATTTGACAGGCGAGTCCTTTGGGTTGGGATTCAACCGGAATGTGCCAACCGATGAGAATCTCTTCCCCGATGCGTGGTGTGATAACTGCGAAATCATCCGTGTAGCGCACAACGGATGGGATGCGGTTCCAGAAGGACTATGCAAAATTGTCCTGCTCTGTTCCGGATGCTACGAGAGGTGTTGCATTCGGAATACGCGTCCATCTATCACGTTTGAAGAACTCTCGACCTTGCGTTGGAAATGTGCCAGCTGCGATGACTGGCACACCGGACCATGCCTGGACTTCGGCTTTTCGGAGCCTTACTACTGGAACAAGAATCACCAGAAGGCGAGTCGATGGACCAATCTGGTCCCACGGCAATTGAAGAAACCAAGCAAGACATTTCTCGACTCAGATTACTGTTCAATCGATGACGAGAGTTTCTTTGTTCGCGGATTGATTCACTTGCCGATTATCGGCGCAGCGGATTCCTTCTGCTGGGGTGTATGGGGATCCCTAAGCCGCGCGAACTTCGAAGCTCTGTTGAGAGCCGATGACGACAACGAGCGCATCGACCTTCCACCTATGTTTTCCTGGCTGAGTTCGCGGATTCCTGAATACCCCGATACTCTGAACCTCAAGATGTACGTGCATATTCAAGAGCTGGGCAGCCGTCCGCATTTTAGACTTGAGCGTGGCGATCATCCACTTTGTGTCGAATACCACCATGGCATCACGCCCGAGCGCGTGCGGGAGATCATGCTCCGGAGACTTCCAGCGCTTGATTCGTAGATGACGTTCGGTTCCCTTTTTCTTGGTGCACAATGCTGAGGTGCAGGTCTAGAAGCAGATCCTTCGCTCCGCTTACCCCACTTACGTAAACGTAAGCGGGGCCCCAAGCTGCTCCGCTCAGGATGACACGCAGGTGAGGAACTTTCATGGACCTATGACTGACCGCGTTCTCTGAGAGCGATCGTTCCTCAGCGTTGAGGAGCGAACTCGCTGCGGTGGCGGCTGTAGAAGAAGTAGATCAGCAGGCCGACGATGAGCCAGATGAAGAACGCCTCCCAGGTCAGGACTTCGAGGCCCATCATCAGCATGATGCAGAAGATGATGCTGAGCACGGGGAAGACTGGTCCCCAGGGTGCGCGGAAGGAGCGATGGCGCTCGGGCTCGCGATAGCGCAGGATGAGCACGGCGATCGAGACCAGCACAAAGGCGAAGAGGGTGCCGATGTTGGAGAGGTTGGAGACGGTGCCGATGTCGAGCAGGCCGGCGGGGATGCCGACGACGAATCCGGCGACCCAGGTGGCGACGGCGGGGGTGCGGAAGCGCGGGTGAATCTTGCCGAAGACCTTGGGCAGCAGTCCGTCGCGCGACATGGCGAACCAGACGCGCGCCTGGCCTAGCTGGAAGACGAGGATCGACGAGATCATGCCGAGCATGGCGCCGATGAGCACGATCAAGTTCGATCCAGTGGAGGTTGTGGCCGCCGGGCTCGAGGGAGAGGCGCTTGAGGGCGTTCACTACGGGAGCGCCGTCGCCCATGATGGACTGCCACGGCACGATGCCGCTGAGACAGATGGCGACTCCGCCGTAGAGCAGGGTGCAGGCTACGAGGGTGGCGAGGATGCCGAAGGGAAGGTCGCGCTGCGGCTGTTTGCACTCTTCGGCAGCGGTGGAGACCGAATCGAAGCCGATGTAGGTGAAGAAGATGATGGAGCCGCCGGAGAGCATGCCCGTCCAGCCATTGGGCATGAAGGGGTGCCAGTAGACGGGCTTGATGAAGCTGGCTGCCGCTCCGATGAACGTGAGGATGGCGATGATCTTGACGAGGACGAGGATGTTGTTGGTGCGAGCGGACTCGCGGATGCCGCGGACGAGGACCACGGTGAGGACCATGACGACGAGGAAGGCGGGGATGTTGAAGCCGAAGTGCCAGCCGGGGGCGTATAGGTCTTTGCCGGCGAGGTCCTGCAGGCCGGTGGGCAGGTAGGCGGGAGAAATCCACTTCAAGTCAGGATGCAGCCCGAACCACTCAAGAAGCGCCTCGATATGCGCGGCAAAGCCAACGCTGACGCTCATGTTGGAGAAGGCGTATTCGAGGATCAGGTCCCAGCCGATGATCCAGGCGACAAGTTCGCCGAGAGTGGCGTAGGTGTAGGTGTAGGCGGAACCGGCGATGGGAATCATCGAAGCCAGTTCGGCGTAGCAGAGGCCGGTGAAGACGCAGACGATGGCGACGAGAACCAGGGAGAGGGCGAGTGCGGGCCCGGCGCCGGGGCGCCCGGCCATGGCGGTGTGAGTGACGAGGTAGTGGATCAGGGGGGTGTTGCTGACTTCAGGGGTGTCGAACTTCTGGCCTGCCATGGCGGTGCCGATGACGGTGAAGATGCCGGAGCCGATGACTGCGCCGATTCCCAGTGCGGTAAGCGACCAGGGGCCCAGAGATTTTTTCAGCGCGTTTTCGGGCTCTTCCGATTCGCGGATCAGCTTATCAATGGATTTGCGGGCAAGCAGTTGGCTTGGCAGGGCAGTTCTCCTCGTACGTTGCGGCGTGCAGGAATGCAGGTGGTTCCAATGAGCAGTGGGAAACCTTATGCGGAAGTTTACATGATGGAGATTGGGCGAGCAGAACGGGAGGGATTTGCTGCGGGCATGTCTGGAATGAGGAGTTTGAGAATCGGGATCCTGACCGGCAGGTTGCCGGCCAGGATCGACCCGAATGGTGAGTGCCGCCTTTTAGCGCTTCGACTGGCCGCGCGCTGCTTTCTTGAGCTTCTTTTTGTTGGAACCACGCGGTGTGGTGCGCTTGGCCTTCGGTGCGGCCTTCTTGCGGGCGACACGCTTCACTTTTTTGCGCTCTAACTTGTCTTCAATCTTCTTGGTATTTGCCAATGACAACCTCTCTTACTGAGTCAAATCAATGTGTCCCGCGTGAACGGGCGATGCGAACCTTATGGTAACAGGGATAGATGTGCAGGGAAAAGCGGCGCATCGCTTCCCACGGCTGAAAATCGGCTGAAAAACGCGAACTACCGGGAAGCACGGAGCGAATTCACGCCGGATTTATTGAATCTCAGCGTAGAATGGAGATAAGACGTGATCTGGGATCACCCCCACCCTGCTCGGCCTTTGGCCGTCCTAATGCTTCAGACGAGCTCCGTAGCCCACGCAGCAATCACATGTCATCGGTTCAACGATCGACATTTACTCGTGAACGGAGTACTTCATGCGATCTGATCAAATTCATCGCGCACTTGCGCAGGGAATGAACCGATTTGAAATGTGCCAGCTTGTTGCCAAGGGCGTGAAGGCCACGCACAAGACAGGTGGACGGTTCGAAGACACCATCAATGATGCTCTGCATTTTCTGGGCACCCACAAGTCTGACCCGCAGGTGATGCACCCCGCATCGATCAAGCCCGGCGACAAATCCTTGAAATCGGCCGCATAGGCCAACGTAAACCTAGCAATACATACGTATAAAAATGAGAAGGACGGCTGATATGCCGTCCTTTTTTGATCTCACTTCGAACTATTCGTCCAAATTACTTAGACAGCCTGAACGTTCTCAGCCTGCCAGCCCTTGGGGCCTTTGGTCACGGTGAACTGGACCTTCTGGCCTTCCTGCAACGAACGGAAGCCGTTCGCCTGGATGGCGGTGTGATGGACGAACACGTCCTCGCCGTTCTCACGGCTCAAAAATCCAAAACCCTTGGCGTCATTAAACCACTTAACTGTGCCTGTTTCCATTGTGTGTTTCCTTTGATACAAAATTTACCGCCGAACGCAATGACGAAGTTTGCGAGTGAGCGGGTAAGCTAAAACAGGCAATTACTTCTATCGAATTCTACGATTGTCGTAAGTATAACACATGACGCGACCTGAGTGCGTTTATTTCCCTCCGCACCAGTCTCGGTGCAGAGGGTTAGCAGACGGGATTGTCATGGAAGCCCATTGAAATAATAGAGGTACCGTCCTGAACTGTGACGCAGCCCGATGGCGACATAGGTGTGGATTCGTCAGGCTGGCGGGCTTATGGTGCAGAGATGATGGGCCGGTTGAAAATGGGGCAATCAATGGGTCAATCCAGGGGGCAATCCATGGGCCAATCCTGGGGGCAATCCAGTGATCGATCCGGTAAATGGAGGTCGCGGTTCTACCTCTGTTGCGCGGCTATTCTGTTTGCGCTTGGAGTGTGGCTTCTTTTTGCGCCTGCCAAAGCGCGTGGTCAAGCATTGCGAGATAATGGCTTCGCTCTGAAATCGGGACCTAATGCGCGGTTAACCAGGACTGCAGAGGCCGGACCAAGCAGCGGCAGGTGAGATTGAGCGTGACTGCATCGAATTCAAAACCCGGCGAGCGGATCGGCCTGGATATGTGGCCTGAAGCCGAGCGACGCAGCAGTGGCGTCGGCCGCTTTGCGCGAAGCTGGTGGGGACTGGCGCTGATTGGCGCGATGGTCTCCACGCTGGCGGGAGTTCTGTTTGCGCTGCCGGTACTCGGGACGACGCATTGGCACGACGAGTTGCGAATCTACCTGGCGCAATTCTGGAGCTGGGCACTGCTGACGCCGGCTATTGCCCTGCTCGACCGGCGACTTCCATTTGCGGGCAGAGAATTCGGACGCCGCATGGCTGCGCACATCGTGGCGAGCCTCTTTTTCACCGAGATTTACTTTTACCTGTTCACGACGATCCGTGCACTTTTCGGCGTTACCCCTTGGACTTCCCTGCTGCCGTCGCGGATTTTCAGCCCATCCGTGATCGGCTGGCAGTTGTGGTGCTGGCTGATCTACTGGGTGATTCTCGGGGGGCTGCAGGCTTACCAATACTACGGCCGCTACGTGAACAGCGAGCTGCGGCTGGAGCGGCTGGAGCACAGCTTCAGCGAGGCGCGGCTGAACGCTTTGCGCATGCAGCTTGATCCACATTTTCTATTCAATGCGTTGAACACCATCTCGTCGAATGTGGAGCGTGATCCGAAGCTGACGCGGAGGATGATCGAGCATCTGGGCGATCTGCTGCGGATGTCACTCGAGTCCAAGGATCGGCAGGAGGTTCCGCTGGCTGAGGAGTTGGCGTTTCTGGAGCATTATCTGGAGATACAGAAGATCCGTTTCGGCGATTCGCTCCACGTGGTGCTGGATGTAGCGCCGGAGGTGAAGTACGCAGCGGTGCCTTCGATGTTCATTCAGCCGCTGGTGGAGAATGCGATCCGGCATGGAATTTCGCGAAGAGCGGCAGGCGGAACGATTGTGGTTCGCGCCAAGCCGCTGGGTGACCGGCTCGAGATTCGCGTGCAGGATGATGGCGTGGGATTGCCGCCGGGCTGGAGACTGGAGCAGTCAGAAGGTCTGGGATTATCGATAACAAGACAGCGCATTGCGGGACTTCATCCGAATGGGATGAGCCGCTTTGCCATAAGGAATCGCACGGAGGGCGGCACAGAAGTGGATGTGTCGCTGCCCTTGCGGCTGGTGGGAGACGAGAAGAGTGAACGCGCGTACGCTTGAACCAATTCACGTACTTGTGGCTGATGATGAGCTTCCGGCGCGACAGAGGTTGATGGACCTGCTGCGTCGCGATGACCAGGTGGCGTCGGTGAGCGAGGCTGCGGATGGCGAGACGGCCGCGGAGATGATCCAGAAGCAGAATCCGGATTTGATTTTCCTCGACGTGCAGATGCCGGAGCTGGATGGACTGGGCGTGGTGGATGCAATTGGAGCGGCTCAGATGCCGCTGACCGTTTTTGTGACTGCATACGATCAGCATGCGATCAGGGCATTTGAGGCGAATGCGCTTGATTATTTGCTGAAGCCATTTAGCGATGAGCGATTCGAAGCGACGATGACGCGCGCCAAGGCGCGGCTGGACGAGCGCAGCATGAAGGAGTTTGGCCAGCGTGTGATGAAGATGGTGAGCGCGGCTCCGGCGGCATCGGAACGAAGACTGGACCGGCTGGTGGTGAAGGCCGGCGGTACCACGCGGTTTATTCGGGTAATCGATATCGACTGGATTGAAGCGGCGGGGGTTTATGTAACTCTGCACGTGGGCGGGAAGGAACTGCTGTATCGCGCGGCGCTGAATGATCTGGCGGAGAAGCTGGATCCGCGGCGGTTTGTGCGCGTGCATCGTTCGGCGCTGATCAATATCGAAAGCGTTCTGCAACTGGAGCCGATTTCGCACGGCGAGTTCGAAGCGGTGCTGAAGAATGGCGCGCGGACGCGGGTGAGCCGGACGTATCGGGTGCAGCTTGAGAAGCGGCTGGGGCAGCCGTTGTGAAGTGAAAGCCCGGTTCTAGTTGGCTGTTGTCGGTGGACGAAATTTGAGGCGTCGGTTGATGTAAAAAGCAGATCCTTCGCTACGCCTACCCCACTTCGCGGTGCCCCAAGGCGCTCCGCTCAGGATGACGCCTCTTAAAACTATGTAGAGTGTTGCGGCACGACTGAAGAGCTTATTGAAAAGTCAGGTTTCAACGGCGACACTACGCAGGGGCTGAAGCCCGACACTCATTTCGTTCGATTTGCGGCCTGGCTGAAAGCCATGCCATTGTTACAAAACAGAGAGTTCGCTGAGTTTTTCACCAAGCTGTGAAGTCGTCGTGCCCCTTCAAAAATGGCGAGGCCTTGAAGGCTACCCGACAAGGGCTCTCAAGCGAGAGACGGCCTCGCTTAAAACAAGGGAGGATGAGCAAAGACGAGAGGGACGGCTGGTTAGCCGTCCCTCTGCTGTTTTTGAAATCTTGAGACTCTGGGTTAGACGGCCTGGACGTTCTCAGCCTGCCAGCCCTTGGGTCCCTTGACCACGTTGAACTGAACCTGTTGACCTTCCTGCAATGAGCGGAAGCCCTGCGACTGAATGGCGGTGTGGTGGACGAAAACGTCCTCGCCATTCTGGCGGGTGATGAAGCCGAAACCTTTTGCGTCGTTGAACCACTTCACTGTGCCTTGTTCCATTTGAGAATGCTCCTTTAAAGCTAATACCGCGAACGCAATGTGGAAGTGTTGCGTGTGGAGCGGTAACTCGGAACAGGCAAGAACTTCTACTCGAATTCTGGGATTGCAAAGAGTGTAGCATGGCTGGGGAGAAATTAGTGCCACACCAGGGTAATCGCGTCCTTGTCGTCAATCCCGGATCAACGTCCACTAAGTTCGGGGTTTTCACAATGGAATGTGCGGAATGGGTGAGTTCCGTGCACCACGGAGACGAGGAAATCAATCAGTTTCGAGGGCGATCGATGCTGGCGCGAACCGGCTATCGGGCGGCTTTGATTGAAAAGGCGCTTTTGGCCGCGGGATACGATCCAAAGGACTTCGCTGCGGTTGGCGGGCGGGGCGGGCTGCTTCCGCCGATGGAGTGCGGGACGTATCTCGTTGACGACGCGCTGGTGGAGGAGTTGCGGCTGGCGAGGCGCGGCGAACATGCCAGCAACCTGGGTGCGGTGCTGGCGCTTCGTTTTGCGCAGGCCGCCGGGGTAAATGCATACATCGTGGACCCGGTTACGGTGGATGAGTGGCAGGACTGCGCACGAATCTCGGGGTCGCCGTTAATCGAGCGGTCGTGCGTGGGGCATGCGCTGAATATCAAGGCTGTGGCGCGGCGATTTGCCCGCGCGAACGGACGGCCCTATCCCGATCTCAGGCTGATCATTGCGCATATGGGCAGCGGGATTACGGTATCGGCTCATCGCGGCGGACGGATGATCGAAAACAATACTCCGGAGGAGGGGCCGCTGGGGCCGGATCGCACTGGTAGCCTGCCTGTTCGCGGACTGATCAAGCTCTGCTTCAGCGGGAAGTACAGCGAGACACAACTGGACCGAATGGTTTTCGGCGAAGGCGGATTGTTTGCTTACCTGGGAACGCGGGATCTGGAAGAAGTGGAACGTCGCATCGATGCGGGCGATGCGAAGGCTGGCGCGGTGTATGAGGCGATGATTTATCAGGTCGCAAAGGAGACCGGGGCGATGGCGGCGGTGCTGGAAGGGCGCGTGGATGCGATTGTTCTTACCGGCGGAATGGCGCACTCGGAACGGCTGGTGAGCCGGTTGCGGAAGTACATCGAGTGGATTGCGCCGGTGACGGTGTATCCGGGAGAAGATGAGTTGCAGGCGCTGGCGGAAGGGGTGTTTCGGGTGCTGAATGGCGAGGAAGAGGCCAAGCGGCTGACGACGCATGAGGCGGCCAGCAAGGGACGCGAGGCGCTGGTGATTGGGTTGGAGTGATTTTGAGTGAGCGACTTGAGCTTGGATGGGTTTAAGGATTTCTCTGTGCGCTGGGTGTTGACGAAACGACACTGACGGATTGCCCACCATTGGCCCGTTACAGCGGATCGCAATGCTATTCTTTCGAGTCACCAGGAAGCGATTAGATTAAGGAAGCGAAAATGGGCGTTTGATATGCAAGAAGACCAAACGGTTGCCTTCGGGCCGATGTACGTCGATGGTGATCAGCGTTGGATTACGAAGTTGCTCGTGTTATATCTTCTGATTGTTCTCATAGTGTTTCTGGTCCGAGTCGTAACTATCGCAGCAAATCTTCGCAAGCTCCGCAGAGTGCAGAAGCATACTGTCCCCGACGCACTCTCCAACGCACTGTGGTCCGATTTGTACTCTAAGGCGAATTCTTTCAAGGACCTTTCCGTAATCACGTTTCTACTATCGTTGTTGAACTTCACTTGGTGCACAGCCGACGATTTTCTGGCAACTCGTGCTGAAAAGGCACCGGATATCGCCTATGTCCTAGTGCGGACCGGTGAAAGTCTCGTGACACTAGGGCCGGGGCTGGCATTGCACAGCTGTATTCTGCGGCGATGTTTTTACAGGCTGTAATAAGACGTCGGAGGGACGCGTCTTCTGCGCATAATCTGACATCAAATCCCACTTGACCTGACCAGGCCGAGTAGTTCCGGTCGGATTACGGCCTACTCGCAACTAAGTGTTTCTTGGCTGGAGAGATTGGACGAACAACCGCAGATGTTTCGACTGCCCCTTCGCTGCGCTCAGGGTTCGCTCAACATGACAAGCGTTTTTTGGCGAGATGTCCAGTGCGTCAGCGAATCAGGCGGACAGCTTTCGCAGGCTGGTGGAGATGGGCAGGCCGATTAGAAACATGTGCACGAGGAGGCCTTGAACCAGGCCTTTGTATTGATATGGGCCCATGGCGTGGTAGGCGCTTAGCGGCAGGACAACGAGTTGCATTACGAGAAACACCGCGATGCCGTAGAACAGGCCGCAGACGATGAAATGGTCTCGCAGGAAATGCAGCTTTCTGCTGGCGAGACAATACACGGCAGCGGCTGAGAAGGCGATGAAGTAGTGGATGCAGAGGCCGAGGATGTACTGGCCGACGGAGCGGTGACGTCCGGCTGCGCCAACGATGCCGCCGGCAATTCCGATCGGCATGTAGCGGCCGAAGCTGATGTAGGCGGAGGTCATGTCGAGCAGGCCGGCGACTCCGCCTCCTACAAGGATCGGAAGGGTGAGGCTCGACTTTTGAGTGGCCGCGGAGATTGAAACAGTGGACATTGGGACCTCTGCGAAGACAATTCCGTTCTTGATGAGAACATCGTCTGCGATCTTGATTGATGCGGCAATGTGTTTGCGATGGGACGGATATGCGGGCGGGCAGGGCGGCTTGATTCGCCGGCGATGCGGATGGGAATTCTGGCTTTTTGTTTGAGTTGGCGGGATGGAAACGAGAGTGGTAGTTCGGGTAATCACGTCTGACGGTGTGCTAGAGAGGCAGCTGGCGAATCGCCGTGAAAAACATCCCTCAGCGGCTAAAGCCGACAATCATATGTGCCGACTATGGCACGGCTGAAGCCGTGCCCTTTCAAAGCAACGCGTTCTTCCGCAAACTGTAAAGCCGTGCCCTTTCAAAGCAACGCGTTCTTCCCAGACTGCAAGCCATGTCCCTCAAAGCACGAGTTCCTGTAAAGCCGTGTTCCTCAAAGCACGAGTTCGTTTCGCAGACTGTAAGCCTTGCTTTCAAATTCTGTTGATGCGACCAGTCTTAGATCTTTTCGAGGTTGGCGAATTTCTCCATCAGCTTTTTCATGCCGTGTCGCTGGAACAGCACGGTGAGCTTGGCGTCGTCGCCGTCGCCTTCGCGCATCACGATGGTGCCTTCGCCATATTTGCTGTGGCGGACGCGCTGACCTTTCTTGAGGCCTGCGGCACCGGTGGGCTCGGGAATGTCCATTGGGGCGGGATGGTGGGCCGCGAAAATGAGCCGGGCGTTGACGCCGCGTCCGCCGAAGAAGCGCGCGATGTTGTCGATCGAGTTGCCGCCGCCCTCCGGGCTTTTACTCTTTGGAGTTGAGCCGTGGCTGGACGACGAGATCCTTGTGACTTCCTGGCTTTCGTCTTCGTAGTTGTAGTGGCGGCTGTCGAACTCGCTCGATCTGCGCTGGCGGCGTTCCGCGCCATAGCTGCTGCCGCGGCCGTTTCCATAGGCGGGGACTGGACCAGGCCGGCGACCGGCCGCCGAGATTCTCGACAAGCTGGTTGGGAACCTCTTCAAGGAAGCGCGAGGGGACGCTCTGCTCGGGCGCGTCGTTGCCGTAGCGGCGGCGGTAGTGCGCGCGGGTGAGGATCAGCGTGTTCATGGCGCGGGTCATGCCGACGTAGCAGAGGCGGCGTTCCTCTTCGAGTTCCTCGGGATTCATGAGCGTGCGCGAGTGCGGGAAGAGGCCCTCTTCGAGTCCGGCGAGAAAGACGAGCGGAAATTCAAGGCCCTTGGCGGCGTGGAGGGTCATCAGCGTGACGCGGGCGTCGGGATCGAACTGATCGGTGTCGGAGGCGAGCGCGGCGTGATCGAGGAATTCGGCGAGCGTTTCGCCGCGCACCTCGGCGTCGTGGGCGGCGTTGGCGAGTTCCTTCAGGTTTTCAATCGCGGCTGAAGGCTTCGGGCGAGGCTTCGGCTTCGAGGGCCTTGATGTAGCCGGTGCGGTCGATGAGGAAGCGAATGAGTTCGGGAAGTGTGGCGGCGTCGCCGGGCGTGCGAAAGGCTTCCGCTTCCGGATCGAGTCGCTGGTTGCGCGACTGGAGCATCCATCCCAGGTCTCAAATGCGAGACCTGGGGCACCCGGTTCGTGCTTGTTGAGCCTGGCTGCTTCGGCATCTGCAGGAAGGGGCGGGCTTTTTTTGCGGCAATTGATTGTCGGCGAAGGGCGAGAAGTGGCTGGCGTCGAGCAGCGGGATCTGATTTTCGTTATCGCCGAAGCTGAATTCGGTTGCGGCTTCAAGCGCTTCGGTGACTTCCTGCTTTTCTTCGGAATCCGGTTCGGCTGCGCCGAAGGCGAAATCGGTGTCGGCGTCTTCAGCTGGCAACATCGGCGGAGAGCTTGCCGGCGAAGTCGGGATCCATCATGGCCTGCGCGTCGAGAATGAGCTGGCGGAAGGATTCGAGCGCCATCAGCGCGCGCGTGGGAATCAGGCGCTGCGCGATCGCCGTCGGCGAGCGCGTCCCACGTGGACTGGCCGGTTTCAAGCGCGAGGCGCTCCAGCGTTTCGAGCGTGGTTTTGCCGATGCCGCGCGCGGGAGTGTTGATGACGCGTTGCAGCGCCATCGAGTCGTGCGGATTGCGGACCAGGCGCAGGTAGCCGAGCAGGTCCTTGATCTCGGCGCGCTCGTAAAAGCTGAATCCGCCGACCATGGTGTAGCTGATGTTGTAGCGGCGCAGCGCTTCTTCAACCAGGCGCGACTGCGAGTTGGTGCGATAGAGCACGGCGCAGTGCGCCTCGTCGCCGGACTTCGACTGATTCGCGGAGAAATTTCTGAATGCGGTCGGCGATGAAGAGCGCTTCGTTTTCGCCGTCGGGGGCTTCGTAGTAGCCGATCAGCGAGCCGCCCTGGCGATCGGTCCAGAGCTTCTTGCCTTTGCGGCGAAGGTTGTTGGCGACGACCGCGCCGGCGGCTTCAAGAATGATCTGCGTGGAGCGGTAGTTCTGCTCGAGGCGGACGATGCGCGCGTTGGGAAAGTCCTTCTCGAACTCGAGAATGTTGCGGATGTCGGCGCCGCGCCAGGAGTAGATGCTCTGGTCCTCATCGCCGACGGCGCAGACGTTTTTGTGCTTCGCCGGCGAGCAGCTTCATCAGCTCGTATTGCGGGCGGTTGGTGTCCTGGTACTCGTCGACGAGCAGGTAGCGATAGCGGCGCTGGTAGCGCTCGCGGGTTTCGGCGGAAACCTTGAGCAGGCGGACGGCTTCGAGCAGCAGGTCGTCGAAGTCGAGCGCGTTGTTCTTGCGCAGCTCGTCCTTGTAGCCCTTGTAGATGTGGGCGATGCGCTCGCTGTTGGGATCCTTCGAGCCGAGGTAGTACTCCTGCGGATCGACCATGTGATTCTTGGCCCAGGAGATGCGGCCGAGAACGGTGCGCGGCGTGAGCTGCTTGGTGTCGAGGCCCATGCGGCGCATGATCTGCTTGACGATGCCTTGCTGGTCGTTCTCGTCGTAGATGGCGAAGGAGCGGGTGAGGCCTTCGCCGCCGACTTTCAAGGCTTCGATGTCGCGGCGCAGCATGCGCACGCAGAGCGAGTGGAAGGTGGCGATCAGCGGCTTGGCGAGCGAGGAGTGGCCGAGCAGACGATCGACGCGCTCGCCCATTTCGGCGGAGGCCTTGTTGGTGAAGGTGACGGCGAGAATCGAGTCGGGCGCGACGCCCTTTTCCTGGATGAGCCAGGCGATGCGGCTGGTGATGACGCGGGTTTTGCCTGAGCCGGCGCCGGCGAGGATGAGCAGCGGGCCTTCAGTGGTTTCGACGGCGGCGCGCTGTTCGGGATTCAGATTGTCGATGAGCGACTGCGACAAAGGCGGCGTCCGGCGGGAAGGGTCCTGTGTCTAGTTTACCTGCTTGCGATGAGCACGCGATCGAGAGGAGTTGCGCGGTTCAACGCTGAGTACAAATGGAAATGCGGACATCTGCGGACCTGCTGCGCGAGTTACCGGAGACGGGAAATAGGCGCGATGCGGAGTGAGGCGAGCGGCGGCTCTATTCTGGTTGCACGATGAAACTGAAACGGGTGGCGGTGTATTGCGGATCGGCGAATGGGAGCGATCCGGTGTTTCTGGCCGAGGCGAAGGCGCTGGGCAAGGCGATTGCCGAGGCGGGGCTCGGGCTGGTGTACGGCGGAGCGAGCGTGGGATTGATGGGCGCGGTGGCGGATGCGGCGCTGGCAGGCGGCGCCGAGGTGATTGGCGTGCTGCCGGAGATTCTTGCAGGCAGCGAGATTGCGCATCGTGGGCTGACGCGGCTCGGAGATGGTTCCCACGATGCACGAGCGCAAGGCACGCATGGTGAAACTGGCGGATGCGTTTCTGATGTTGCCCGGCGGGCTATGGAACCCTGGACGAGATGATGGAGATTGTGACGTGGAAGCAGCTGCGGCTGCATGCGAAGCCGCTGCGTTCTGATCAATACAGCCGGATACTGGGATGGACTGCTGGCGTTTCTGGATCGCGCGGTGGAGGCCGGATTTCTGAAGGCGGAGAATCGGTTGCTGCTGGAGGTCGCGGCTTCGGCTGAGGAAGCGGTTCGGATTGTTGTGAGTGAATAGTGCAGTGGACAGTGATCAGTGGACAGTGGACAGTGGACAGTTAACGGTGAAGTCGGATTGAAAAGGTCCGCATTGATCAGCGGAATTTCCTGCAAATGTTTTGTGGAAAACTGCAAATTTATTAGGGGGGGTGGGGGTACCTGCCGGACTCTCAAAATATTTCCCAACTGATGATCGTGCCGGGGCTTTGGGCAGGGTAATGAACCGAGGAGGTGCATCGCTTCGGCGAATTGAGAATGAGAGTTCATCGCAATGCGATTGTGCGCTAAGGGGCCGAAATTATCTGCAAATCGGTTGAAGTTTTTTGCGCATTGGAATGAGGCTGTTAGCAAGAATCTTTGTGAGGGGCATGTTGACAGGGTGCTTATCTGGAGTGCTTGAAAAGGAGAGTTCGTGTTGTCGCCCAGGCTCCCTATTGAGACTGCGGGGATGAACCATTGAGGAATGGCGCAGGGAGCCTTGGCGAGGGAGACATCAAAGGACTCGACGTCGTCCGCTGAGCAGGTTGAAGAGAAGGATGACCAGGGCGACGACGAGCAGGATGTGGATGAACCCGCCGGCGAGGTGGAAGCTGAAGCCGAGAAGCCAGAGGATGAGAACGACAACGAGAATTGTCCAGAGCATGATGACCTTTCTTACTGGTTGTGGGCGTCCGTGCCGTTGACTGGAGGGACGCCCACGATTTTCAACACTGGTCTGTTATTTTGAAGCGATTGCCTGCGCCTTAGCGCTGCCGACTGCGTCGAGGAAGGAATTCGCCGAAGCGGGGACGTTCACCTCGCCCGCAAGAATGCGAGCATTCGAGACGTTGTGGCCGTAGATCGCGCGGGTCGAATCTTCGTCGTGACGAATCGAAGCGCCGTTGAGCGTGAGTCCGGCAAAAGCACCTCTGGCTCGCGAGTAGGTGAGTATCTCGGCTTCCATTTTCCAATCGGTATCAGCGGAAGCATGACGGCCTACCGGGCCGGCTGCCGCGGAAGCATCTGCGCCCAGCTCAAACTTGCTGGAGAGGAGCTGGCGCATTCCACGCTCGTTCTGGATGATCATGACCAGGTCCACACCTTCGACACCGATCTGCAATCCCCAGCTGCCGCCTGTAATCGAAAAGAAGATTGGGGCGCTCCAGCCAGCTGCGGTCCTGCAGGTTGCTACACCGCGACCATTTTCAGCGCCGAACACGAAACCGCCCTTGAGGAGATGGGGAACAACGGCAACACACTTGGCGTGCTCAAGAACTTCTTCAGGAATGCCTTTATCCGGCGCGTCCATGATCTCGTGGAGCACTCGGCCAGCGTGATCGAGCCGGTCATTGGTTGCTTCACGATTGGTTCCCGCCCAGCCGATGCTGGTCATGCTCAATAGTGCGACGAATGTAATGACTTTCTTCATGCAATACACCTTTTTTTCTACCTTTAGCGGGGCGTTTCGTTCTTCACGCGTATGGATAGCGCATCCGGTAATTCCGATACTATTTGGAGTCCAATTGACGAGTCTGAGCATTAAGGCTCACTTTGCAAGAGATACTTGAATTGGCTGATAGTGCTCGATTTGAGCATTGCTGTATCGTCCCGTGTTATGGAAGGGGTCGCTTGATGCTTCAGTTGAAAGAAATCCCGTTTGATGCCGGTGTCTTTCTCGCACAGGCGGGACTGGGACGAAGGATCGTCACGTTCGCGCCGAAGCAGCCGTTTTTTTCACAGGGAGACGCGGCGGATTCAGTCTTCTATCTGCAAAAGGGGAGAGCCAAGGTAACCGTGGTTTCGGCAGCTGGAAAGGAAGCGACGATTCTGATGCTCGCCGCCGGAGAGTTTGTGGGCGAAGGGGCTCTGGCAGCGATACCGGGGCTGCGATTGTCGACGGCGACTGCGATCACGACCTGCAGTGCCATGGAGATCAAGCGCTCGGAGATGATTCGCGTTCTTCACGAGGAGCATGGATTCTCCGATCTGTTTGTGCGGTTTCTTCTCACGCGCAGTATTCGTATTCAAGCGGACCTGGTAGATCATCTGTTCAATTCGAGCGAGAAGCGGCTGGCGAGGATTCTGCTGCTGATGGCGGAGTTTGGGAAGCCCGGCGAGCAGCAGACGCTGATTCCGCGGATATCGCAGGAGACGCTGGCGGACATGATTGGCGCAACACGCTCGCGAGTGAGTTTCTTCATGAACCGTTTTCGCAAGATGGGGTTCATCGATTACAAGAGCCGCATTCGCGTGCACAAGTCGCTGCTGAATGTGATTTTGCTGGATCCGATAGCGGATGAATAGGCATCGATCTGGTTTCGTCGTTCGCAATGCAACTGAGGCCAGGAGCGGGGACTAGCGAAGGCGGGCGCGTTCGCGCTGGAGTTCGCGGTAGAGTTCGCTTTTGGATTGGCCTGATTCGCGGGCCAGGCGCTTGAGGGCTTCTTTTTCGTCGAGACCTGATTCGGACTGGAGTCGGGCGACTTTGGCGGCGATGCTCTCCCAGGTCTGAGAAGTCCAGACCGGGGGCACCCGGAATTTTGGCGGGGGCTTCGATGAGGAGCACGAATTCTCCGCGGATACGGTCGCGGGCTACGAGATTCTGACGGATCTCGGCGACAGTGCCGCGGAGGAATTCTTCGTGGAGCTTGGTGAGTTCCCGAGCTGCGACTACGCGCAATGCTGGACCGAAGACAGATTCCAGATCGGACAGAGTGTCGGCGATGCGGTGTGGCGCTTCGTAAAAAATGACGGTTTGTGCGGAATCGCGAGACTGGGCTGCGAGATCTTCGAGACGGGTGCGGCGGGCGCCGGCTTTTTCGGGGAGAAATCCGATGAAGTGAAACTGCTCGGTGGAGAGGCCCGAGGCGATGAGAGCGCTGAGGGCGGCATTGGCACCGGGGATGGGAATGACGGAGACTCCAGCGGCGATGGCTGCGCTGACGAGCCAGGAGCCGGGATCGCTGATGCCGGGCATGCCTGCATCGGACACGACAGCGATGCGCGCACCAGCTTTGAGGGAATCGATGAGTTCTGAGGAGCGCTGGCGCTCGTTGTGCTGGTGGTAGCTGGTGGTGGGCGTGTCGATGGCGAAGTGGTTAAGGAGCTTTTGGGTCTGGCGGGTGTCTTCGCAGGCGATACGGTCGGCGCGCTTGAGGACATCGAGAGCGCGGAGAGTGATGTCGCCGAGATTGCCGATGGGCGTGGCGACGAGGTAGAGGCCGGGGGCTAGTTCTTCTGACATTGCTTAGAACATGGTAGTTGAGGTTCTTGCTTTCCCACCCATGACGCGATGGAACTGCGTCATGGACGGGGCACCTTTGATTGTGCTGACTGATGCGGAGAGCAACTGCGGGTTCTTCGGCTTCGCTCAGGATGACCGGGGGGAGGTGTTGTGCTTTCCCACCCATGACGCGATGGAACTGCGTCATGGATCGGGCACCTTTGATTGTGCTGATTGATGCGGAGAGCAACTGCGGGTTCCTCGGCTTCGCTGGGGATGACGGTTTGGAATGGAGAGGCAAAACTAAGGGCGCGCCCGGTGTTGGGTGCGCCCTTTGGTTAAGTGTGGCTGCGAGGTGACTACTTTTTGGTGGCCTTGTAGGTGGAGTTGATCTTCTGGCCAGCTGAGTCGAGGATGCCCTTGACGTCAACGGAGTAGGGGCCGGTGGGATCAAGCTGCAGATACTTCTGATAGGCTTCGCCGCAACCCTCGGGCAGCACGATGCGCTGCGTCTTGGGGTCGACGGTTGCCTTGGTGATGAGGGCCTGTCCCTTGAGGTAGTAGGGCAGTGGATCGTCGGGTTTGGCGGCGATGGCTTTGTCGGCGGCTGCAGCCTGACCGTCAGCGTTACCGGTCTGCGAATAGATGACCGCTTCATTCTTGTAGTAGAAGGCGGCCTTGGTGGGGTCTGCCTTGGCGGCGGCATCGTAGGCGGCTGCGGCTTCAGGGACCTTGCCGTTGCGGGCATAAATTTCGCCGAGGCCGGAGTTGGCGAGACCCTGAATGTCAGGGCGAGGCTTCTTCGAAGCGGCTTCGAGGTCGATGGCCTTCTTGAAGGAGGTTTCGGCTTCGTCGTATTTCTTGAGCCCCAACTGGCCCTGGCCGAGATAGGCCCAGAGCACCGACTCCGTTGGCCGCGCCTGGGTGTCTTTTTCCATGAGCGTCACGACGTCGGTGTATTTCGCGGTCTTAATTTCGTTTTCTTTGGCCGCGATGTCGGTTTTCGAGGCAGAGGCTCCAAGCTGCTGGACGGCCGTGGCGTGTGCGCTATCGGCATCGTGGATGTCGGCCATGGCGGTCTTAAGATCAGCATTCAATGACTTGATGACGGCATTGGCTTTGAGGGCCTCGGCATTGTGCGCCTTCATATCGGCCAACTGCTTGCGAGTCTCTTCAGGGAGCGCGTCGACGTATTCCTTACGGGACATATCGTCATCGGCGACGGTATCCTGGCCAACCACGACCTTGATGTTTTCGAACCGGTCGGCTTGCTTGTCCGGCGGCATCCCGGCGGTGCGGTAGACCAGGGAGTAGGTGCCCGGAGGTGCGGAGCCGGTATAGTTGCCGTCGGCGTCAACGGTGAAGTTGACCACTTCTTTTGTGCCATTCATGAGAGTCACGTTGCCGCCACCCTGGGAAGCACCCGTGGGGTTTGTCACGTGGCCATGGATCTTGCCGGTGGGCCCGACATTGGCTGGCGCGGTGGTCTGTGCTGGCGCGGGAGCCTGGGCGATCGCGGGCAAAACGGCGAGGGCCAGCAAACCGATCCAGAGCGAAATCGTGCGTTTCATGTTCTTCTCCTTGGGAGCTTGGGCGAGCAAATCAGCCCGCATGCTCGATCGAAAAATTGTTCCGTGAGTGTCAGACATTGAGTAATTTGAACCTGCTCCTGATTAGATGCGCTCGGGGCGCTTTGACTGACGGTATAAAGAACGTCGTCCTGTCCGCGAATAGCCGGGTACATCGATAACCGGAAAATAATGCTGCGGCGAGCTTTGGTTGCGGCAAATGCTGCAGCAACGATTGCTCTCCTCGGCACGACCAAAGGTAAATCCAACGGATGCTTCAGCACAAGGCCGGAGACCAGCGAGCCTGAATAGCAGCCGCATGATCGATGGTAATTGCGCGCTTAGGGAGCGCGTGTGGCCTGCATCACACCCTAAAATAAGAGCATGGGGATCGAAACAGGCAGAAGCACAGAGGCCGGCACGGGGCTTCAGATTCGTGCGGCATCGGCCGAGGATGTGCCGCAGATTCTTGAGTTTATTCGCGCTCTGGCTAAATATGAGCGCGAACCAGATGCGGTGACGGCAACAGAAGCCGACCTGTTGCGCGACGGATTTGGACCGAACCCCTACTATTGGTGCCTGATGGCGGAGCAAAATGGGACGCCGGCGGGGTTTGCGCTGTGCTTTTACAGCTATTCGACGTGGCTGGGGCGGCCGGGCGTGTACCTGGAAGACCTGTTTGTGCTGCCGGAGATGCGGGGGCTGGGGATCGGGAAGGCGCTGCTCAAGAAAGTGGCGGCGATTGCGGTGGAGAAGGATTGTCCGCGACTGGGGTGGGAGGTTCTGGACTGGAACACGCCGGCGGTGGATTTTTATCGCGCCATGGGAGCGGATTTTCTGGATACGTGGCGGAACGTGCGCATGAGCGGCGAGGCGCTGAGACGGCTGGCCGGGGATGAGGAGCCGGCGCGATGAAGATTCGCGTGATTGGCGGAGGGCTGGCAGGACCGGAGGCAGCGCTGACGGCGGCGCGACTGGGCTGCGAAGTAGACCTCTACGAGATGCGGGCGATGGTGGACGGGAAACCACGGCTCACTCCGGCGCACCAGACGACTGAGTTCGGTGAGCTGGTGTGCTCGAATTCGCTGAAGAGCGAATCGCCGAATACGGCGCCGTGGCTTTTGAAGCAGGAGATGCGTCGGGCGGGTTCGGCCTTGTTGCGGATTGCGGATGAGACGGCGGTTCCTGCAGGACATGCGCTGGCGGTGGATCGCGTGGAGTTTTCGCGACGGATTACAGAGGCAATTGCGAATGAGCCGGCGATTCGGGTAATTCGCGACGAAGTGACGCAGTTCGACGACGCGGCGAGTGAGTATGCGCTGACGATTGTGGCGACGGGGCCGTTGACTTCGGGCGCGTTGAGCGAGGAGATTCAGCGGATCACGGGGTCGGGGCACCTGGCGTTTTACGATTCGATTTCGCCGATTGTGGATGCGGAGTCGATTGATATGGAGCGGGTGTATTTCGCAGCGCGATGGGACAAGGGCACGGCGGACTACATCAACTGCCCGATGGATCGCGCGGAGTACGACCGCTTTCTGGATGCGCTGCTGGCGGCGGAGGCGGCGGAGAGCAAGGAGTGGGAGAAGCTCGATTACTTCGAAGGATGTCTTCCCATTGAAGTGCTGGCTACGCGGGGGCGCGACACGCTGCGCTTCGGGCCGATGAAGCCGGTGGGATTGCGCGATCCGCGGACCGGGATGCGGCCATGGGCGGTAGTGCAACTGCGCAAGGAGAATGTGCGCGCGGACAGCTACAACCTTGTCGGCTTTCAGAATCACTTGAAGTTTGGCGAACAGGCGCGGGTGCTGCGGCTGATTCCAGGACTGGAGAATGCGAAGTTTCTGCGCTATGGACAGATTCATCGCAACACTTATATCTGCGCGCCGGTGTTGCTGGATGAGTTTCTACGTTTGAAGAATGAGCCGCGGATTGTTTTTGCGGGACAGATTTCGGGCGTGGAGGGATATACGGAGTCGATTGCCACGGGGATGCTGGCGGGGATTTATGCGGGAGCGCTGGCGGGCGGACATGAGCCGACGGCAGTGCCGCGCGGAACTGCGCTGGGATCGCTGGTGCACTACATCACGCACGCGGATGCGAAGGATTTCCAACCTGCGAATATTACGTTTGACTTGCTGGAGCCGCTGGAAGAAGAGGTTCGCAAGAAGGTGCGGGACAAGAAGGAACGGCACCGGATGGTTTGTGAGCGGGCGCTGGAGAAGTTTGATGTCTGGTGGGCGGAACAGACGGTGGGGGCTTCGCTCTAGCATCCGGATCGGAATTGAAAATGGGGCTGGTTGGAATTGTGCTTTCCCACCCAGGAGGAGCTTGGATGGGGCACGGCGGATTCAAGTTCCAAGTGCAACATTTCCGAACTTGGAGATAGTTGCATATGGGAAGAAGCTACGTTCATCTCGAGCTGGCGGAGCGAGCATTGATCGAGACGCAGTTGCGATTGGGAATACGGCCCGGGGAAATTGCGACCGGCTTGATGCGGGCCCGTTCTACGATTCTGCGCGAGATACGCCGCAACGGCTGGAAGTCTCCGCCTGAGTTAACTCATCGCGGTGCGGCCCGGGTCGCTGGAGGGTATCGATGTGTTCCAGCTGATCGGCGTGCCCGGGCACTGGCCATCCAGTCGCGCGTAGTCCGCAAACTGGTTCCTGGCAACCAGCTCTGGATCACTGTGGTCGATCATCTTCGCCGAGGCTTGAGTCCAGCCCAGATTGCGAGCACACTGGCTCGTATGCCCGATCCCGTGCGGCTCTCTTACGAGACCATCTACACTGCGCTCTACACCATGCCGCGGGGGCATCTGCGCTCCAGCCTTCTCAGCCTCATGCGAAGATCTGTCCGCGGGTACCCGTAGATGGCGCACCCCTGCTGGTGCGGATTGATGCGAAGGGCAACTGCAGGTTCCTCGACTTCGCTCGGAATGACGGGCCTTCTTGGGAATCACTCGGCCTTGCGTGCCGATGTTCGCGCACGCCGCGTGAACCGGCGGGCAGGGGGTTATTGTTTCTAGTGGTGATGAAGCGCTTCTCGCGCGGCACGTAAGGACGAATTGATGAGACGGACATTGAATTTCTATTTCGCTTATTCATTTGCAATTTTGATCGCGCTGATTTCGGGAGCGTCGACATACGGGCAGATGCCCGGGATGCCACAGTCGCGGCATCATGCATGGTCAGACACTAGTCTTTCGCCGGATGTACGCGCGGATCTGGTGATCAAGGAACTGACGCTGGATGAAAAGATCCAGTTGCTGCACGGGCTGGGGTGGCTGGCTACGGTGATGCCGCCGGAGTCGGGTCCGGGGACGCGGGCAATTTCGAGCCTGGGATTTATTCCCGGGATTCCGCGGCTGGATATTCCTGATCTGCAGATGTCGGATTCTGTCGTTGGGATTTCAGGAGCCGGCGTGAAGGGGCGTTATGCGACTGCGCTGCCTTCAGCAGAGGCGATGGCGGCGACGTGGGATCCTGCGCTGTCGTATGAGACCGGAACCATGATCGGGAATGAGATGCGATCATTCGGGTTCAACATGTCGCTGGGTTCGGGGATCAACCTGATCCGGGAGCCGCGGAATGGGCGAACGTTTGAGTACAAGGGCGAAGATCCATCTGCTTGCGGGCACGCTGGCGGGACAGGAACTGAAAGCGGAAAAGGCGCTGCACCTGATCACGGACGTGAAGCACTTTGCGGTGAATGACCAGGATGACGGCCGGTACACGGCGAACTCGATTATTGGCAAGCGCGCGATGCGGGAGAGCGATCTGCTGGCGTTTCAGATTGCGCTGAAGGACTCCGGCGCGGGCGCAGTGATGTGCGCTTACAACGAGATCAACGGCGTTCATGCGTGCGAATACGAGTACACGCTGACCGATGTGCTGAAGAAGGATTTCGGATTCAAGGGGTTTGTGATCTCGGACTGGGGAGGAACGCAGAGCACGGTAAAAGCCGCGCTGGCGGGCCTCGATATCGAGATGCCCGGCAACGATTCGTTTGGCGCGCCGTTGAAGAAAGCTGTAGAGAGCGGCGAGGTTCCGATGGCGAGGTTGAACGACATGGTGCATCGCATTCTGCGGACGGAATTCGATGCGGGGATTGTCGACAATCCTGCGAAGCCGCAATCTCCGGATGTGATGAGAGGGTTTGAAGTCGCGCAGAAGGTGGAAGAGAAGGGCTTGGTGCTGCTGAAGAATGAGCGCAATCAGTTGCCACTGAACGCAGCGAGCATCAAGTCGATTGCGGTGATTGGCGGACACGCAGATGTGGGCGTGATGTCGGGAGGCGGGTCTTCGCAGGTGTCGCCGGCTGGAGGCAATCCAGTTCCTCCGCCGCCGGAGATTGCCAATAATCCACTGTCTGTTTTTCTGGAATCTGTGTATCAGCGTTCTGCTCCGCTGAAGGGCCTTCGCGAGAAAGTGCCGGCGGCGCAGGTGAAGTTTGATCAGGGCACGGACCCGGCGGCTGCTGCTGCGCTGGCGAAGTCGTCGCAGGTTGCGATTGTGTTTGCGGTACAGCATGCATCGGAGGGCATGGACCTGAAGGATCTCTCGCTGCCGGATAAGCAGGATGCATTGATTGAAGCGGTGGCTGCGGCCAATCCGCACACCATCGTGGTGCTGGAGACGGGCGGCGCGGTAAAGATGCCGTGGATCGACAAGGTGAGCGCGGTGATCGAGGCATGGTATCCGGGGATTCGCGGATCGGAGGCAATTGCCAGTGTTTTGTTTGGCAGCGTGAATCCTTCAGGGAAACTTCCTCTTACGTTTCCGAAGAGAGAAGCGGATTTGCCGCACCCGGTACATGTAGATCAGCCTGCGGTGGATGCGAACCATCCGGTGCAGCATCTTGCGGGGTTTCCGGGACTGGTCGGCGTCTTCATGAAGATCGGCCCGGCGTTTGATGTGAACTACGACGAAGGATTGAAGGTGGGCTACAAGTGGTATGACGCGGAGAAGAAACCGGTGCTGTTCCCGTTTGGTTTTGGGTTGTCGTATACGACGTTTACGTATTCGGGATTGTTGGTGACAGTGGGCGATTCTACGACGGTCACGTTCACGGTGAAGAACACGGGCAAGCGCGCGGGGACGGAGACGGCGCAGGTTTATGCGTCTCTGCCGGATGCGGCGGGTGAGCCTCCGAAGCGGCTGGTGGGATGGACGCGTGTCGATCTCGGTGCGGGGGAGGCGAAGCAGGTTTCTGTGCCGGTCAGCCGCGAGCGGCTTGAGGTTTTTGATGAGGCGGCCGATGGGTGGAAGCTGGTTCCGGGGAAGTATGTGATTCGGGTGGGTGGTTCTTCGCGGGATCTGGCTTTGGAGGGGAGTGTTTCTTTTTAGGGGTTATCGTTTTGCTCTCTGGTTGGTGGCGTCCGAGGCGAAAGGCAACTGCAGGTTCCTCGGCTGCGCTCGGAATGACAGATCAATGTGATGGGAACCGCGCATATAGGATTTACGTAGAATCCAGAGTAGGCTGGTTTACCGTGGGTTGTTCCCGGAAAGGTCATGTTTATGCGCGCCATTTCTGCTGCAGATGCCATTACTCCTGCTGTCGAACGCACCAAGGCTTTTCTGTTCAGGCCGTTTAGCTGGGGTACGTTTCTGAAGCTGGGGCTTGTCGCTTTGGTTACGGAAGGACTGGGGAGTAATTTCCGGTCGTCATCGTCGCCGTCGCGCGGCGGCGGGGGTGGTGGAGGTTCTTCGTTGGGCCGCGGGCCGATGATCCATTCGCTGAGGGATATTCAGCCACTATGGATTGCGGAAGGGGTTGCGGCGTTGCTGCTGTTGTTTGTGATTGCGGCGGCGGTGTACTACCTGATCACGCGACTACGGTTTGCGTTCTTCCATTGCCTGGTGCACAACACCAAGGAGATCAGGCCAGGGTGGGAGCTTTATAAAGAGCAGGCTTCGCGATTCTTCTGGTTGAATGTGGCGATCGGCGCTTGCTTCCTTCTGATTGTGGGGTTGATCTCGATTCCGTTTGTGGCTGGATTCTGGCGTTTGATTCACGACCTGCAGCCGGGCGGCCATCCGAATATAGCGATGCTGCTGGGGCTGATTCTTCCGCTGGTGCCGATCATTCTTCTGCTGGTGGTCGCCGGAATTGCGCTGGACGTTATTTTGCGGGACTTCATGCTGCCGCATTACGCACTTGAAGATGCGTCGGCGGGCGAAGCATGGAGTTCAGTGTGGGCGCGGATCACGGCGGAGAAGGGGCAGTTTTTTGCGTATGCTTTGCTGCGCCTGATTCTGCCTACCGTGGCGGGCATCGCAATCTTCATCATTCTGCTGATTCCGGGACTGGTGCTGGCTGGAGCGGTAGCGGGCGTGGAGTTGGGGATTCACTCGGCGTTTGCGAATTCGACGGGCTCGGCTTCAGTTGCGGGCATCATGCTGCAGGTTTTCTTCGGGCTGGTGGCGTTTGGATTTTTCCTGCTGGCTAGCATTTGCCTGGGCGGGCCTCTGAGCACAGGAACGCGGGAGTACGCGATTCTGTTCTATGGCGGGCGCTACCAGGTATTGGGAGACTTGTTGTATCCGCAGCCGCTGCCCCCATCGGGAATACCAGCTGGCTTACCGGCCGTGTAGATGCAGGTTGCATCGCGCCGCGATCCTTTTGGATGCGCGCGTTGATGGGAATAATTCTGGGTTATGGAGTGAGCGGCGGTCAGGCCCGGGTGTGGTGGTCGGCCCAGGCTTGCTGCAGCATGGCTGCGGCTTTCTTTACGGGGATCGGCTTTTTCATCTGCTGATGGCGGTATGCAGCGCAGGCGGCAAGAAACGCCGAGATTCCGAGAACATATAAAGACAGACGGAACATCTGAAGTTTTCCTCCGTAATGCCGGGTTCGATGCGCGGTTTTCGGTGGGAGATGCAGGGAACGTTGGTGTCGTTATGGGTTGTGAGCGGGATAGCAGGGCTGGTAAGAAACGAACATTTCCGGTGCTGGTGGTGTCAAAGATGAGGTGGGCGCTAGCCAAGCGCGCGGGGCAGGTTTGCTTCATGCGCATGGGTGGTAGCCTGAGATCGGGAGTTCCTATTGATGCGGTGGATGGCAATGGTGGTAGGTGTGACGGTTTTGGCGGGCGCCGGGATGCGCATGGAAGCGCAGGCAGCGGGATCAGCCAAGACTAGTTCCACCAAGGTTAGTGCGGCCAAGCCAGCGCCGATGATGGTGACGACGGCATCTCCTACTCCGGCAAAGGACAAGCCGGTGCTGCCTGAAGCGTTTGCGGGATGGGTCGCTAGCGGGACGCCGAAGGCAGTGACGGATGCAGCGGAACTGGACAGCGCCAATGCCGCGGCGCTGAAGGAGTACGGCAACACGGGCGGGATGACAGGCAGCTATAAACGCAACGACGAGACGCTGACGGTGAAGGCGCTGAGCTTTCAAGATGTGAGCGGAGCTTATGGTGCGTATTCGTTCTACCGGCAGAATGGATGGCCGAAGGCGGAGATCGGGACGGGCGGGACTTCCAATAAGAACCGGGTGCTTTTCTGGAAGGGCAGCACGGTGGTGGATGCGACCTTTTCGAAGGTGGGGCCGATGTCGGCAAGCGAGCTGCGCGACCTGGCGAAGAATCTGCCGATGCCGCAGGGCAATCGCGCGCTGACGCCGCCGATACTGGCGACCCTTCCACAGGACGCGCTGGATAAGCAGACAACCCACTTTGCGCAAGGCCCATCGGGATATGCGGGTGGCGGTGGAGTGTTGCCGCCGGAACTGGTGGGATTTGATCGGGATGCGGAGACGGTGACGGCGAACTACTCGCTGACCTCAGGGCCCGCCGTTTTGACGCTGATCGACTACCCGACACCACAGATGGCCGAAGCGCAATACAAGAAGATTCACGACTACATCAAGGCGGGGGGCGGGGCGCAGCCAGCGTTTCCGAAGCCGCTGCAGGACTCTGACCAGGCCTCGCTCGAAGTTGTGCGGAGCGGGCCGATCGTGGCGCTGGTGAGTGGCGATGCGATTCCCGATGAGAGCCACAAGTTGCTGGCCCAAGTGCACTACTCGGCTGACCTTACGCAGATGCAGCAGGGGAAGGACAACGAGATTGTGAAGACCAGCCAGTTCCTGATGGGGATCGCGATGCTGGTGATCATCGGGTGCAGTTCGGCGGTGCTGCTGGGATTCTTTCTGGGCGGCGGCAGGGCGCTCTACCGGGTTGCGCGGGGCAGGCCGGTGTCTTCGGTGTACGAGGTCGAATTCATCCGGCTGCATCTCGAAGACTGAAACTTGCGGGTGAGAAGAATCACCGGACGCATCCGAACGGTTAACTACCGCTGTTTGCCTGTGGAAAAAGGGCCGTAAACCCTAGAAAACACCCAAAAAACGCGGCAATATATGCAGTTTAAAAGGCGAATGTCCGGCGAAGATCAGAACCGGGCAATCGGAAATATTGATCTTGCAAGTTATTGAATATATAGATAGTTAAATCGCTCCGGATTTATTCTTGACACTCCGGTCCCCCGCACCTACTATGCAGCCAGAAAGTTCTGATGGTTTTGCCTCCGTTGGAACTATTCTCCCTGAGGAAGGAGCTGCCCTGTTGCCGGGCGGCTCTTTCCGTTTCTGAGGATAGATTTGGGGTTATGCGCCTGCATCGGGGATGGGGTCGGACCATGTGTGGCCGCAGGATTCGCAGAGCCAGTTGTTTGAAGGCTCTACGGATTCCAGGGTGGGGTCTTCGGCTTTGCAGCGGGGGCACCTGGGGACTTCGTAGGCGGCGGCAGATTGGAGCTCCTTCTGCTCGTTCACGATGTCCTGCGGGATGGGTTGAGCGACGATTGCGAGAGCCTGCTCAAGTTGATCGGCGGCGACATTGATCTGGATGGCACCGGGACCGAGATGGTCAGCCCATGGCACGACAAAGCGTGAACCGCGGCCCTGCAGCCAGCTATCGATTCCTGCACGACGCAGCATTTCGCATCGCATGTCCGCTTCGTCTTCTGAGTCGCATCGGTAAAGTGCCACCTTCCACGTGTACTCGGGGTCTCCGGCCTCTGCATCTTCAACAGGATTAAGGTCCGGATCCTCTGTCGTTGACTGCCATTGCGTTGCAGAGGCGTTGCTCTGAGGGAGTGAATCATTGCGCGCTGTGGGTCTCTCGGTGATGCCGCGCTTCTTTAGTTCATCGCGGAAGATTTGCTGAGCAGTGGGAGTGAGGTCGTTGATTTGAGCAGCGAGATCGCGGATTTCGATGTCGCCCATTTCGCTGTAGAGCGCGGTGAGACGGCGCCACTCTTCCATTGGGTCTGATTGCATGGGGAGCAGTATAGCGGGTTGTGGGGTTTGAGTTGGGATATGCCATGTCTCAAAGTCGAGACATGGGGCACCCAGATTCGCGGAGATTGATGCGGGGGGAAAAGCAGATCCTTCGCGCCGCTTACCCCTTCACGCCTGGGTGCGTGATGGGGCCCCAAGCTGCGGGGCTCAGCGACTGTCTGGATTGTCAAGGTTAGGTTGGTGGAAAAGCGGAAAACGATGGTGCTGTTTCCCTCTTTCCCACAACCTCGGCTACGGCTGTCTGTTTGACCATGTCGGTTGCAAGTGGGTGCTCTGTTGGCGAACCTCGCGGGCTTTGGCGTTGAGGCGCACCAGCAACTTGTGGGCTACGGCGATGCGAACGACTTTGGGTGGTTTGCCTGCGGTACGGAGGCGCTGCTGGAAGCAGATGAAGTCCGGTTCGTAACGAGCGACCACGCTGCCCACCAGGAACAGGATGTCGCGGACGGAGGCGCGGCCTCCTCGCACCGTGCGTTTGCCCTGATGTTTGCCGGAGTCGTTGGCCAGAGGCGCCAGTCCTGCAAGCTTGGAGATGGTCTTGTTGGAGAGCGTGCCGATCTCCGGCATCTCGGCCATGATGCGGGCCACGGTGCGATCGGCGACACCCTTGATGGTGCGAAAAGCCTGATTGAGTTCGCGCCACAACGGATCGGCATCGATCAGCGCAGCGATGGCTTGCTGGAGTTCTTCGATCTGGGCGGCGAGGAACTTGAGCATCTGGCGGAAGCTGTTCTGTATGGCGGGATTGGTGACCAGACGCTGCTGGTTCAGCTGCGCGGTGCGCACCTCGGTGAGCTGGCGCAGACGCGTGACGCGGGCGCGCAACTCGAGTTGTGTCGGCGGAGCCAGGCAGAGCGGCTGAGACTTCCTTGTCTGCGCGTACCAGGCGATCATGCCGGCATCGATGGCGTCGGTCTTCTCGAGCCGACCCATGCTCTGAGCGAACTGGCGCACGGCACGCGGGTTGACCACCGCCACCGGAAGCCCGTGTTCAGAGAGCTGCGCAAAGGCCCTCTGCTCGTAGCCGCCGGTGGCTTCCATGGCGACCAGTGCAACTTGATGGGTCTCACAGAAGGCAGCCAACTCTGCGATGCCTTCCGGAGTGTTGGCGAAGCTGGCTGCGGCGCCGTCCTGTCCGATGCGCGCGGCCAAAGATGAGGAAGCAATATCCACTCCACAAATGATCCGTGTCACGGTAACCTGCCTTGTAGGTTCGAATGAAAATCGTGCGACTGTTCGGTCGTACGTGACTTGGGCAGCGGTCGCCTGTGCTGAGCGTCGGTCGTTGAGACCGCAGGATGAACGGGAGCCGTCCGCCCGCGGGGGAACCGATCCACTCGGTTCCCCCACTGCAACAGTCTCTACGAAAAACTGATGCTCATTCAGAGATACAGGATGACACTCTGCTGTGAGAGTGGGGTTCAGGAAGTGCTGAGATGCACGTCTAGCGGAAGGTGTTCCAGCCGATGTCGGCGAGGAGGGCACGGCCTACTACCAGAGCGGTGACGATGAGGGCGGCGAGGACACAGGTCCAGAAGCCCATGCGACTGAAGGAAATGAAGAGGGTGCTTTGCCGGCTGGTCAGGGTGAAGCCTGCCTGATCGGGCAAGAGGGCCTCGACGGCCACTGCGATCAGAAATCCTGCGGCCCAGACCAAAGCAATTCTGAAAGAGAGCTGCAGGGTAATGTTCATCATCGAATCGGTTGGCTCCTTTCCCAACGAATATTGAAGTGACGCCGAGGGGGCGTCTTTGGCTGCCTCCAAACCGGTTTCAGGGGTGAATTAGACCGGTGGGACGCCGCCTTTACCGAATAACGGCACAACGATACAATCGTGAAGGAGACACGAACCGCGGCACGACTAGTGTGCCTGTTCGCATCGCCGACGTAGCTCAGTTGGTAGAGCAGCTGATTCGTAATCAGCAGGTCATCGGTTCAAGTCCGATCGTCGGCTCCATCTGATTTCAACCTCAGCAATTCCTTCTTAGAACTTAGACACCGCAAAGGGCGGGTGCGGGCAATTCCCTGCCTGACCCGCGTCGGATTGCATGGTGAGGAGAAGGGTGACGGGGTTGGGTTTGTGGTTTCCCACTCAAGGTGCGATAGAACCGCGACATGGGTGGGCACGCATTGTGCAGACTGATGCGAGGGAAAAGCAACCGCAGATCCTTCGGTTCGCTGCGCTCTCTCAGGATGACAGGGCTTGTTTGTGGGGTTGTGGTTTCCCACTCATGGCGCGATGGAACTGCGTCATGAATGGGGCACGCATTGTGCAGACTGATGCGAGGGAAAAGCAACCGCAGATCCTTCGGTTCGCTGCGCTCTCTCAGGATGACAGGGCTTGTTTGTGGGGTTGTGGTTTCCCACTCATGGCGCGATGGAACCGCGTCATGAATGGGGCACGTATTGTTGTGCAGACTGATGCGAGTGAAAAACAACCGCAGATTCTTCGGTTCGCTGCGCTCTGTCAGGATGACGGTGCTTGTTTATGGCGTTATGGTTTCCCACTCATGGCGCGATGGAACTGCGTCATGAATGGGGCACGCACTGTTGTGCTGATATCGGCTGGTGCCGGCGAAACGAGAACCTTTGAATCAGGCCTTGGGGACTATGAGGATGGTTATGGACTGTGCCGGGAAGGTGGTCGCCAGGGTGCTTGTTGTGCCGGAGCCGGTGGGGGCGGTGAGGGTGATGTTGGGTTGGGCCACGATGGCGTTCAGGTTTGCGCTGCTGTAGAGGAACGCCTGCGCCGGGCCGTTGGGCTTGAAGTTGGCGAGGCTTAGCGTGGTGGTGAAGTCGCCGTAAGTTTTGTTGATGATTACGAGGGTGAGGGTGTTGTCTTTGGTGCGGAGTGCGCCATAGACGGAGAGCTTGCCTTGATCACTGCTCGTGGAGGTGATGGCCTGGTCGCCGAAGGTCGACTTGGCTCCGTCGTAGTTGCGAAAGACGGCGTATGCCATGAGGCCGGGGAGTTGCTTGACCGGATCGGGCGCTCCCCAGAGGGTGCCGATGTCGAGGCCTTCGCGGCCGAAGATGCCGAGGATGTCAGCCTGGGCGAGAGCGCCGTTGATGTGTTCCTGTCCGCCCCAGTTGTACTCGGTAATCGCGAGCCTGGTACCGGGATAGTCGCTGGCGACCCACTTCTTCATCATGGGAATGACTTGAGGGGCCTGTAGAGGCGTGGTGCAACTTGAAGTGAAATTCGTGTCGGTTTTGTAGTTGGGCTGCGGGTAGTTGGGATCGGTGTAGGTTGGATCCCAGAAAACGCGCGTGGAATTCAGGCGGATCTGCTGGGTCTGCGTATCACCGCCGGTGCTGAAGGCGAGGTTGTCGGCAACGAAGTAGGTGTGCAGATCAACGTAGTCGAGCAGGCGCGTGCCATGAGCTTTCTCGTAGGCGGCGAACTGCTGCAGGTAGTACTCGATGAGAGGAACGCCGCCGTGGGCATTGCGATCGACGGGATTGCTCCACGGTGCGTAGCAAGGACCTCCGGAGCCCCATCCGGATTCAATGTCTTTCTTCGAATAGAAGTAGGCCCACCAGAAATCGATGACGGGGCCGCTGACTTCGGCAGTAGGATCGGCGGCCTTGATTGCCGCTGCGTGGGCGATTCCGTTATTGGTGACTTCGTCGTAGGTGAAAGCAACAGGGTGTACATCCCGGTGAACAGCGTCCCACCATGTCGGCTCATTGTCGAGGTCGTAGACGGCAACGCCACCATTGGCTGCTGTTCCAAATTTTCCGACGAGGTAAGATACCCAGGCCTGCGTCCATGTGGAATCGACTGCGGTGCTGGTGTCGGTAGCGGCGACGCCTGTGATGTTGCAGCCGCTCGAATTCGTGCAACTATTCACACCTTGCGGGTAGAGTCCGTTGCCGCACTTGCCGCCATAAGGATCGACAGCGACTTGATTCGGGTAGGTTGCGACAGGAAAGCTGCAGGAGGTTCCGTCTTTGGCGACCCAGCCGTTGACGGGGACGGTGCCGATGGTTTTTGCATTGATGGCTTGATTGCTTTGTACCAGCTGGTTGAACTCGCCGGTGTCCTGCAGGCCGGTGCTGCCTTTTCCGTTTTCGAAGTACCAGTCGCTTGCCGCGTTGGAGACATCGAGTTTGTAGTTGTAGCGCGACGTCGCATCACCGCCCCAGCGATTGATGGAGATGTTGGCAATGGCCGCTGCCGAACTCGAGAGCTGGAATGCATTCATTCCGTAGATGTAGGGATTGATGGCGTGGGTGATGCTTGCGGCGTCGACCGCGAGCGAGGGACCGGCGGATGCGGTCGGCTGCGAGAGAACGACGATCGCACTGCCGGTGACGGTTGTGTCCTGCGTGCTGGCCGCCGTAATCGTGACGGTTGAGGGGGCGGGATAAGGCGTGTTGTAGAGGCCGGAGGCGCTGATGGTGCCGGGATCAAGTGCGCTGCCTGCAGGTGCGGCGACAGACCATTTGACTGCACCTGTCACTCCGGATGGGAGTGCCGCGTTGAACTGCACCTGTGTGCCGATGATTGCGGTGTTTGGTGTAACGGCGATCGTGGGAAACGTGTAGGTAGCGGTGATGGTGGCGTTCGCGTTCATGGTTATGCTGCACGCGTTGGTCTTCACGGAGGTGCATCCTGCCCACGATGTAAAGGTATGGGTGCCAGAGGTTACGGGCGCCGTGACGGTGACGGCTGTTCCGGAATTGTAGGAGCGCGTGAAGCTAGCGCTGCCGTTGGCGGCGCCATTGTTGTCTGGCGGCGCGACCGTCAGCGCGACTCCAGCTGGTGGGATTGACGGTGTTCACGGTGAGTATGTAGGCCGTGGTGGGTGGAGGAGTCGTGGTCGTGCCGCCACCACCGCCGCATGCGGTCAATGCTGTTGCGAGACTCGACTGCCATCCAAAGTGCCGCATTCTGCTGCGAGATCTTCATCGCAAATTCTCCGATCCAAAATCATTGACCAGATTCTTTCGCACGTCTTGCGGTGCTCGGTGACTTGTGCGCTGGTCTTCGCAAGCCACGCTGCGACTGTTATTTGATGATGACCACGTTCATGCTCCACGGATCGAGAGTGAGAGTGAGAGGCAGAGTCTTCGAACCGAGGTCGGTCGTGGTGGGCGCGGCCCAGACGTTGCTTTGCGACTGATCGTAGAGTGCCTTGCTGTAGGTCTCGACTGAAACATCGGAGCTGGTGGTTTGAGCGGAGAGCGATACCGTGACTTGTGCGGGCGCTGACTGGTTCAGATTGAAGAGCACTAGCGCGGTGCCGCCGCTGCTGGTGGCTGCATAGGCACGCACATTGGTGGTGTCGCCGTTGACGTTCGCGGTGAGCACGCTTTCTCCGTTGACGGCCACCTTGCTGAAGAGCTGGAACGCACGTGCTGTTGGCGACATGGTTGCGATGGGGCCTGCGCCAGCGCACGGGGCGTCAGTGGGGCCGTCGGCGAAGACGTTGTAGCCGCCGAAGTTCTGCCAGCCGTAGAGCGAACTGGAAACATTGCCCTGCGTGCCGTTGCAGTTGCCGAAGCCGATCCACCAGGTTGCGCGCGCGACGCCATCGTTCATCATTTCTCCGAGCACCTGGCCTGCGTAGAGGCCCTGGGTGATGGAGAGGCTTTGCTTGCCGGGGTTGCTGTAGACCGAGCCGATTTCGCCAACATAAATAGGAGTGTTGGGATTGGCGGCGGTTGCGAGTTCGGTCTTGAGGGTCTTGATCTGAGCGGTAAGGTCCTGGGCGGCCTTCTGCACAAGGTAGGTATCGCTTTCGCTGCCGGGAGCTTGCGGGTAGTAGTGTAATTCGACGAAATCGTACTTCGAGTTGGCGAGCACGGTCGGATCCCACGCGGGATTGTTACCAGGATTGACGGAGACACCGACCAGCACACTGGAATCGGCTGCTTTGATTTGCGAGTAGTAGCCGCTGGTCGAAGAAGTTCCGACGGCTGCCGCATAGGTCGCGGCATCGTTCTTCTTGGTGTGGAGATCGTCTTCCCAACTGCCGTACTCTTCGTTGCCCACGGTGATGTAGCTGACGTGGGCATTGATGGATTTTGCCTGGGCGATCCAAGCGGCTGCTTCGGCAGGATCGCCGGGGCCAGTGCAGGCCGCGTTGGTTCCGTAGTTCGCGGTGAGAGCGACGTCGAAGCCGCCGGAATTGGCGAGGTCGTTGACGAAGTTGGCAAAGGTTGCGTTGGTGTTGGGGGTGTTGCCGCACATGGTGTTGGTGGACCAGTGATAGTCGTCGGACCAGGAGCCGCCGGGCCAACGAACAGCCTTGATGCCGGCGGCCTGGAAAGCGGGCCCGACCGCAGACGTTGTGGGGTCGTACCATGCGGCCATGTTCATGCCGAGAAGCTTGTTGCTGATGGCGGGGCCGAGGCTGGCCTGATCAACCGCGACGGTGGTGACGGGGCCGGTGACGGTGACTGCGGATGATTTGCCGGTCGCGGTGTTGTACGTGGACGAGCTTGATGAATCGGGTGTGTAGGAGGCTGAAAGGGTATCGGAGCCGACCGCCAGCGAACCCGCAGCAACGTTGACGGTGGCGCTGCCACTGGACAACGCGGTTGCAGAGGACGTGTACGCTCCGCTGCTGAGCGTGACGGAACCGGTGGGAACTGGATTACTGCCGCCGCCGCTGACAGCAACGGCGACGGAAAGAGCCTGCGCCGAAGTGATGGTGGATAACGACGGCGTCACGGTGATGGTGGGCGTGGTCTTCGCCGGGGGCGGAGGTGGAGTAGTGGTCGATCCGCTTCCGCCGCCTCCACACGCGGTCAATGTTGCTGCGAGACTCACTGCCACCCAAAGTGCTGCATTCTGTTGCAAATTCTTCATTCACGTTCTCCCGGTTCATATCAACAGCTTCTTTGTGCTGTTTTTCGCGCGTGAAACGTTTCCATTCGTTTGGCCAAGCAAGGCACACGCCTCTTGAAAAGCGATTTACGACGCATCAAACGGCTGGAAGTTTTCGCGCAATGATACGCTATCGGGCACGCGGAAAGCGACGGCCTGGAGCAGATGCGGTGTGACTTTAGGACATGCCGATGGCGGGCACTGATTCTCAGGGAGTTATTTGAGATGAAAGGAGTCTTTTGACTTCGCCAGCAAGGTTGTCGCGGAGGGAGTGGAGGTGGGACAAGGCGGAAGCCGCTTCATCGGCACTGCCTTCGGCGTTGAGGGTAAGAATGTCTGCGCCGCACTGGTGGACTTCCCGATGGAGCGCAACGGCACGGCTGAAGGTTGAGCGCCGACTTGGTGAGGAGAGAGCCTCGGAGCACATCCAGGCACCCAGCCGACATTGCGCGGGATCGAGTGAAGGCGGCACGCGGCGCTTGCCGTTGAGGAAGGCTTCAATGGCGCTGACCCATGCACCGTGTTCCGCACCGGCATAGAGAAGGGGCCGGTCAGCGGGATCGAGCATGGTGACGTTGGACCACTGCGAATCTGTCTTCCACGAAGCGACCCAGGCGGGCAGATCCTCCGCGGGCATGGGGCGCGCGATGCCGAAGCCCTGTGCAACCTGGCATCCGAGGCGGAGGAGGAGAATTCCCTGCTCAATTGTCTCGACGCCCTCGGCGACGGCCTGACGACGGAAGGCAGCGGCGAGCCCGAGCATGCCTTCGACGATGGTGAGGTCTTCAGGATCGGCGAGCATGTCGCGCACGAATGTCTGATCGATCTTGAGAACGTCAACGGGCAGGCGTTTGAGGAAATCCAGCGAGGAGTAGCCGGTACCGAAATCATCGAGAGCAAAGGAGACGCCAAGTCTCCCGCAGGAGTGAATGACCTGCGAAATCCGGGACATGTCGGGCAGAGCATTGCTTTCGAGGACTTCGATTTCAAGCCGCGAGGGGTCGACGGAAGGGTGCGCCCGAAGTATTGCGTGGAGGCGCGCAGTGAAGTCGTCATGTTGTAACTGCTGTGCGGAGATGTTGACGCTGACGGGAATGTCGAGCCCTGCGGCGCGCCAGATTTCGAGTTGCCGGAGGGCGCTGTCAACGACCCATTCACCAATTTCGATGGCGACCGGATGTCCATCGACGATGGGCAGAAAGCCTCCGGGCAGGAGCAGTCCGCGCTCGGGGTGCTTCCAGCGGATCAAGGCTTCAGCGCCTTTGATGGCGCCGGTAGCGATGTTCATCTTGGGCTGGTAGTAGAGGAGAAGTTCATTGTTGGCGAGAGCGACGCGGATTCGTTCGAGATCTTCATGATGGCCACGGGTGGAAAGGGCAAGAGTGGAATCGAAGATCTGATAGCGGTTCTTGCCGCTAATTTTGGATTGATAAAGAGCCTGTGCTGCCTGGCGGAGGAGTTGATCCGCGTCAACATCTTCGGCCTGGGGATAGCAGGCAATGCCGGCACTGGCGGAGAGTTGGAGCGAGAGCGCACCGACAAAGACAGGTTGAGAAGCGGCATCAAGGAGCAGCGTCACCGAGGGGATGCTCTGGTCGGGGTTATCGAAGTCGATCAGCACCGCAATGAATTCATCACCGCCGAGTCGCGCGAGGGTATCATCACTGCGCAATCCCGACTTCATGCGATGGGCGATGGTGGTAAGCAACTGGTCGCCGACGGTGTGACCGTGACGGTCGTTAATGGCTTTGAAGTTGTCGAGATCGAGGCACACCACCGCAAGGATGCTGCCGCGACGGCTGGCCTGAGACATGGCGTGGTGGAGCCGCTCACGCAGGAGGACGCGGTTGGGAAGCCCGGTAAGCAGGTCATACCTGGCTATATGCTGAAGGGCCTGCTCGCGCTCTTTTTCAGAACTGATGTCGGAGAAGAGAGCGACATATTGCTGAGTGTTTCCGGACTTGTCGCGGACTGCGGTGATGGTGAGCATCTCGGGGAAGATGCGGCCATCCTTGGCGCGATTCCAGATTTCGCCGGACCAGTGGCCGCTTTCGACCAGGTCACGCCACATGTTGGCGTAGAACTCCTTACCCTGACGGCCGGAGCGCAGCAGATTGGTGCTGCAGCCTACGGCCTCTTCGCGGCTGTAGCCGGTGATCTGCGTGAAAGCTTCATTGACATCGAGGATGATGCCGGAGGGGTCGGAGATGACGATCCCCTCTGAGGCGTGAGTGAAGACGCTGGCTGCGAGTTCGAGGCGCGCCTCGGAGCGTTTGCGAGCGGTGTTGTCCTCGGAAAAGATGATGATGCCGCCGATTTCACCTGTGCCGGTGAGCCAAGGGCGAACTTCCCACCGAATCCACTGTACGGAACCGTCGGAACGTTCAAACGGGTCATCTTCGCTCTTGATGGTTTCGCCTCCAAGCGCACGGCGATGAATCGTGAGCCAACGGGGCGGGATATCGGGAAAAACCTCGTAGTGCGAGCGTCCGAGAATGTTGGAGCCCTGAATCCCGTAGTCTTCGCACCAGCGACGACTGGCGGCGATGTAGCGCATGTTGCGGTCGAACATGGCGAGGGCGGCGGGCGCATGCTGGGTGAAAAGCTGGAGCAGTTCCTCGCTCTGGCGCAGGTCGGCTTCAGCGCGCTTTCTTTCTGTGATGTCCTGAATGGTGCCGCGCATGATGAGCGGTTCACCGGCGGCGCCGAATTCGAGGCGCCCGAGGCCGTGAACCCAACGGCGAGTGCGATCTTTGGGACGGATGATGCGATATTCGCGGTTGAACGGTTTGTGTTGACCCAGCACGTCTTCTTTGAAGTAGGCGTCCATGGGCTCGCGGTCGTCGGGATAAATGAGCGCGGTCCAACCTTCGACGGTGCGCGCATAGTCCTGCCCGATGTCAAAGATTTGGTCGAGGACATCGGAGGAGGACCAGAGCATGGTCCTCAGGTCGAGGACGTAGCTGCCGAGCCCCGCAATCCGTTGGGATTCCTGCAGCGATTCCGCGAGCTCGCGGAGGGCGCGCTCAGAGTCCTTACCGTGAGTCGGATCTTTCATGGAGCCCGTTTCGCCAAATTCAGCGGTCAATAGGAATAAGTAGATTGAAAGGCAAAAAGTAGCATATCGCAACCTCAATAGATATGGCTCGTTTTGACTAACTTTCAACTTTCCCGCCCAGGGAGCAAATCAGCACCGGCTTCAATTCGGGAAGTTCCCGATGCAAAGGACAAAGAGAGGGGAATCCGCCTCACCAGGGCGGGCAAAGGCGTTGGAACCAAATGAGGTACCGGTTATCCACGCACTTTTTCATCAGTTGTTGTTTCGTCCCTGCTTATCCACGCATATTCTTGGCATAATCCAAGCTGTAATGTGACTGGCGCCGGGCAAGGGGGCTGAGACAAGGGGTAACAGGCCTTGTGCGAAGCATACCGAGCCAGGCCGGGACACATGCAAGAGAGCGGTTCCTTCGTCGCTGATTCGCACCACGTTCAGGAGCAGAATCGGGAATTGAAACTGTGAACCCAATTCGATCCTGCGCACGACCGGGATGCAACCACCGGAGCATTGAAGAGTGAACAGCTTTAGCCGCCAGGATGTGTTGAGGATTCTGCAGATCAGTTCCCGCCAGTTACTGGGGTGGGAGAAGGCCGGACTCATCGCCCAGCGCGAAATCTACACCTTCCAGGATCTGGGCCAGCTAAGAACGCTGCGTTCGCTGCGTGAGGACGATGTGTCGTCTGCGTCGATCCGGCATTCCGTTGCGGCGATGCAGGCGGTTGCGGGGATGTCGAATCCCTTGCAGGAGGCGTCGCTGGTGCGCACGGGGACGCGGCTGGCGTTCCGCTGCGACGGGGCGATGGTGGATCCGATCCGGCGACAACTACTTTTTGATTTTGAGCGGGTGGAACGGCAGATCGCGGCTGGGGAAGTACGTTCGCTGCCCCGGTTGTCCGACAGCGTCAAGGGAGTCGTTAAAGGCATCCAGGAATTGTTCGTGGCGGCGGTGCAGGCCGAAGAGACCGGCGATAAAAACAGGGCGATTTCGCTTTACGAGGAAATGCTTCGGGTGGATCCGGATTACGCTCCGGGCTACATCAATCTCGGCACCATTCACTTTCATCTGCGGCAATTTGTACGTGCCGAGGAGTTGTACCGGACGGCGACGGAGAAAGATCCGGGGTACGTGCTGGCTTTCTTTGATCTCGGCAATGTGCTGGATGAACTGGAGCGGCCAGACGAATCGATCGCCGCTTATCAACGAGCGGTGGGACTGGCGCCGCGCTATGCGGACGCCCACTATAACCTGGCCCTGGCCTTCGACCGCAAAGGGGAACGCAGGGCGGCCCTGCGGCACTGGCAAGCGTACGTAAAGCTGGACAAGTGCGGGCCCTGGAGTGAACACGCACGAACCCAGATCCGCAAATTGCTGGACAGCGAGAAGCTGTCGATTTCATGGCGCGCCACGGGGTATATTGCGCCCGGCAAGGGGATGGCAGCCCTGCAGGTCATCGAGCGGGTAAACTGATCCAAGGTTCCGAATCAGGCCGATCTTCCGTACCTTCTCTTGACGGGCGGAAAGACGAAAGCCAGCCTGCACTCAGCCTGCAAGCCCGGAATTGAACTGCAATCACAACTTTGTAGCGGGTTGCGAGTCTAAAAAGAGGGGCAGATGCCTGGACCACTGTCCCGGGTTGCCCCAACACACGTTACGCCTTGGCGGCTGGCAACTTCCCTCACGAGGACGCCTAGGACGTCTTGACAAAGGCTTGACTCGAGCATGAGCCGGTGCGGCTCACGTCTGGTCTCAAACTGTTTCCATTCTCAAGGATGGCTATGATTACGAAGCTCCTCCAAGGTCAGAAGATGCTTCGGGTATGCGGGTTGATTTCAGCCTGCGCCCTGGCTACGACCGTCGTGGCCGCGCAGACGCCGGCTGCCCGTATCTCAAGCGAAGTCAACGTCTCGCAGATGTCGCTGCTGAAGGGTTCGCAGCATCCCCTGGCGCAAGCCCAAAATGAAGCGGGACGGATGCCAGCCGATACCATGCTGAAGGGCATGAGCATCGTCTTCAACCGCACAGCCGCGCAACAGGCGGACCTGGAGGCACTGATTGCCGCGCAACAGAATCCGGCCTCGCCGCTTTATCACCAGTGGCTGACTCCCGATCAGTTTGCGGCGCGGTTTGGCATGGCGCAGTCGGATATCGAGAAGGTACAGACCTGGCTGCAGCAGCAGGGCTTTTCAATCGACTCGGTGGCGCGCAGCCGGAACCTGATCCGCTTCTCGGGCAATGCGGGGCAGGTGGAGCAGGCGTTCCAGACGCAGATGCATTTCTACAACGTGCAGGGCGAAAAGCACTTTGCACCATCGACGGCGCTGTCTTTGCCGGGAGCGGTCGCCTCGAGTGTGGCGACGGTCGGGAATCTCGATGACTTCAGGCCGCACGCGATGCATATTCGCAGCAACAGCGTGCAGCCGCGGGCTAATTTCACTTCGGGCGTGTCGGGAAGTGTGTTTCTTGCACCCGGCGACATCAACAAGATTTACAACTTGAATCCGCTGCTGCAGTGCGTCGATCAACGGCACGGGACAGTCGATTGCGATCATGGGGCAGTCGAGCGTGCTGACCAGCGATCTGGAGAATTTCCAGAAGGCTGCGGGACTTGCGGTGAAGGACCCGACCATGGTGATCGTGCCGGGGACGGGCAGTCCGCAGGCATTTCCGGGTGATGAAAGCGAATCTGACCTGGACTTGGAATGGTCGAACGCGATGGCTCCGGGAGCCAATGTCTTTTTTGTTTATACGGGAAGCAGCACCAACTATGGCGTATTTGACTCAATGCAATACGCGATAGACGAGAAGATCGCAAACATTATCAGCGTGAGCTATGGCGCATGCGAGCTAAACATATCGGCGGCCAACGCAAGCGCACTGGAAGCGATCGTGTCGCAAGGCGTAACGCAGGGCCAGTCGATTGTGGCTGCGTCAGGCGATGCAGGTTCAACCGCGTGCTATCAGAGTCCAACCACGACGAGCCCTCCGTTGACCACGCAGGAAGCGCTTGCGGTGAGCTACCCGGCGAGCAGCCAGTATGTCACGGGCGTTGGCGGCACGGAGATTTCGCAGGCCAACGCGGCGTACTACACCCAGGGATCGGCCTATTGGGCGGCTGAGTCCGGCGGGAACGATATTTTGACTTCGGCATTGCAGTACATTCCCGAGGTTGTGTGGAACGATACCGCAGCCGCAGTTCAGGGCGGTGGCGGATTGAGCGCGGGCGGCGGCGGAGTGAGCACTCTCTACAAGGCCAAGCCAAGCTGGCAGAAGGGCGTTCCCGGCATTCCCGCCGACAATGCGCGCGATGTACCGGACATCTCGCTGTTGTCCTCTCCGGCGTATGTGCCCTACATCTACTGCAGCAGCGATACGTCAGCTTTCTCGACCGGCCAACAGGCTAGCTGTAACAGCGGATTCCGCGATGCAGCGAGCTCTGATCTGACACTGGCGGGTGGCACCAGTTTTGCCACGCCGATCTTTGCGGGCATGGTCGCGCTGCTGAACCAGCAGAAGGGCTATACGACTGGACAGGGCCTTCTGAATCCCACGCTGTATACGCTGGCGTCAAACAGCACCACCTATGCGGCCGTTTTCCACGACATCACCACCGGCAACAACGCATGTCCTGCGAGCCTGGGCGCAAGTTATTGCAGCGGCAACGCAACCACGAAATACGCGGCAGCGGCTGGCTACGACGAAGCCACCGGGCTGGGGTCTTTCGATGTGGATCTGCTGACGACCGCCTGGCCAGCGGCAACGACCACCCTCGCTGCCACAACGACCACGGTTACGGCCGCGAATGGGTCACCCAACGTGAGCACGGATGACACCATCACCATTACGGTAGCCCGGGCCAGTGGTAGCGGCATTCCCACGGGCACGGTGAACTTGTCGATTGATGGAAGCGGCTCTGCATACTGCACAGTGACCAGCACGAACCCGTGCACGTTGACGCCGGTAACACTGACGGCAAGCGGCACTGCAACTTACACGGCCAACTTTGCGACCACCGGAGTGCACACGATCGTGGCGCAGTATGCGGGCGATATGGCGAATGCGCCTTCGACAGGGAGCGTAGTCATTACGATAGGCGGAACAAGCTCAGGCAAAGGAACCTTCGCCATGGCGTTTACCCCCGCCACGCTGACGGTGAAGCAAGGTTCACAAGGAACTGAAACGCTGACCGTAACACCCGCGGGCGGATATACCGGAACCGTGAATCTCAGCTACACACACGTCGAATGACACGGCGCTCGTTAACCTGTGCTTGTTTGCAGGTACCGGTGTCAACACCAATGGGTCGATCACGGTCCCAGGCGCGGCGGCAGCCAGCGGAACTATCACTATCGACACTAATGCCTCCGATTGCACGACCGCGACCGGAGGCGTCTTGAACGCTCACGGCATGCGTTTGATCCCGCGAACCAAAGGGTCAGCGAAAGCCAGCAACGAGATTCCGCAGAGAAGCAACAAGATTCCTGCAGGGATCGCTTTTGCCGGATTGCTGCTTGCCGGTTTCCTGGGTCGTTCGTCGCGCAAGCTGCGGCAAGTGGCTTGCGTGATTGCGCTAGCATCGCTGGGGCTGGTGCTGTCGGCCTGCGGTGGCGGCAGCAGCAGCGGTGGCACTACGGTTTCGAATCCGGCGAAGGGGACGTATACGATCACGTTCACGGGAGTGGATTCAACCACCGCAACGATCACAACGCCTGGGTCGTTCTCGCTGGTGATCGATTGAGTTAGCAAGTTAATTCGAAGGACGGTCGGGGCAGACTTCGCAAGGAGTCTGCCCTTTTTGTTGGTTGGCGTGGATGCGGCCAACGTGGAAGTGAGTTTAGTAAGAACCCTTTGAAGTGCCGAGGGCGAGGACGATGTGGTTCGGCGTGCGGCGATTCGAGGCTGTGGTCTGATACACTCCGATGCCGGAGGCATTGATTTCCTTGTCTGACAAGAGCCACTCCCCTTCTCCGCTGACGCGACTGACTGAAGAAGAACGGATGTTCTACGCAACGGTGCGGCAGTTTGCACAGGAGACGATTGCGCCGGCAGTGCGCACCATGGACGATGAGCAGCAGTTTGCGCCGGGACTGGTGAGCAAGCTGTTCGAACTGGGGCTGATGGGGATTGAGATTCCCGAAGAGCTGGGCGGCGCGGGGGGCAGTTTTTTCGATGCGGTGCTGGCGATCGAAGCGATTGCAACCGTTGATCCCGCGGTTGCTGTGCTGGTTGATGTTCACAATACGCTGGTGGTGAACGCGCTGCGTCGATGGGCTAACGAGGAGCAGAAGAAGAAATGGCTGCCGCGACTGGCCGCGGATACCGCGAGCGCGTACGCGTTGAGCGAGGCTGGTTCAGGATCGGATGCGTTCGCGCTGCAGATGCGGGCCGAAAAGGTGGACAGCGGTTATCGGCTGAATGGGCGCAAGCTGTGGATCTCAAACGCGAAGGAGGCGGGGTTGTTCCTGGTGTTTGCCACGCTCGATCCGGCGGCGGGTTATCGCGGCATCACGGCCTTTGTTGTGGAGAAGGGCACCGAGGGATTTTCAGTTGGGCGCAAGGAAGACAAGATGGGAATTCGCGCCAGCAGCACGTGCGAATTGATATTCGACAACTGCGTGGTACCGGCGGCGAATCTGCTGGGAGAAGACGGCAAGGGATACAAGATCGCGATTGAGACGCTGAACGAGGGACGCATCGGCATCGGGGCACAGATGCTGGGGCTGGCCGAGGGCGCCTGGGGACACGCGGCAAAGTACGCGAAGGAGCGAAGGCAGTTTGGCAAGCCGATCGCGGAGTTCCAGGCGGTGCAGTTTACACTGGCCGAGATGGCGACGGAGATCGAGGCGGCGAAGCTGATGGTCTACAACGCGGCGCGGCTGAAGGATGCGGGGCTGTCGTATGTGCGTGAGGCGGCGATGACGAAGTATTTTACGTCGCAAGTTGCGGAGCGCGTGGCCAGCCAGTGCGTTGAGATCTTCGGCGGCAATGGATTTGTACGCGACTATCCGGCGGAGAAGTATTATCGCGACGCGAAGGTGGGCAAGATATACGAGGGCACTTCAAATATGCAATTGATGACGATTGGGAAGATGGTGATTTAAGAGTGAACAGTGGACAGTTTTCAGTTTTCAGTGAACGGTTGACAGTGGACAGGTCCACGGACTGCAACTGCAGGGGGCTTATGGTTGGCCGTTGGCGGTGCTGGCTACGTGGGATGTAAGAGGCTTCAGCAGGAATTCACGGAGCAGGTTTGACACCGCATTTGCACCGGTCTCGGATAGTCCGTTCATGAGTACGAGCGAGCCTCCGCGATCGGCCTCGGGATAGTAGAGATTAGAAAGCGCGGCGGCAGAGAAGTTGCCGAGGACTTGCGAATAGTTCGGTTCCCAGCGACCGCTATCGCTTCGGGCCATCACGGCTGCTGAGATCGCGTAAAGTGCGCGCGACTTGATACTTCCCTTCCCTTTATAGAAATAGCGCGGATCCTGGTGGAAGATGGCGGGGTAAATAGCTCGACCGAGCATGGCACTCGACACACGATTAGCCATCGCGGCGCCATAGCGCTTACCGTACCCTTCAATTCCGCCTCCATAGGCAGGAAAGATGTTGCGGTTCTGCTCCGCTCCGGCAATGCCTGCGACCGCCAGGAACGAGACTGGATCAATGAGACTACGCACGCTGAGCTGAATTTTCTGCTTCGCCAGCATCGGGGGAGCGTTCCAGTCATAGGCGCTGTAGAAATTTGGAATGATGCCGGCGACGCGCTGCTGCACCGCGATGTGGACCTGTTCGCGGGAAAGCTCTTCCTTGTCGCCGTTGACGACAACACTTGTTTCTCCGCCTGAGACGGCGAGTGTTATCGGCGGGGCAATGCGAAATTCGCCGGAATGCAATGTAATCTGCCCGGATGTGAAATCGGCCATATCCGGCCCAGACACTCTGAGTTTGTACGAGCCTTCGGGCAGATCGGCGAACTGGAACTCTCCGTTGGTCCCGGAGATTCTGGTCTGCACAACAGAGCCGGTAGGGCTGAGAAGCTTCACGAGCGCGCCCGGCACGACGTTCTCGATTGCTGTCAAGGATCGTTCCGGAAATATTTCCTGTGCCACTCTGCCGCGAATCGGCTGTCGCGGTCTGAGCGCCGACCTCTACTGGCATGGGCGCATCGGGTAGCGCACTCTCGTGCGCGACTGCCGTTGGAGTCTGCTGTGCGCTAGCAAGAGAATGCGTGGTGGCGATCAACATCCACGAAATAGAAATGCAGATAACTAACTTTCTTAATCTAGACAATCTAACGACCTCGCCGCCGCGAAAGAATTTGCACCAGTCCCTTACTAGACGGAGCACAAGGGCGGGTGTAACGGTGAATCTAGATGACGTCTTCGTCATTCTTGAGACAAAGAGAAATCACTCTATATATATGGAGATGCGAACGATACAAGGATGGTTTGATTCGGGACTGTACTCGGTCTTTGACGGCGCGATGCTTTATTGCCGGACAACTTGCGCGACTTCACCAATATGCGCGGGGCGTGTACGGCAGCAGCCTCCAATGATCTGCGCGCCTGCAGCAAACCACTCCGCGGCTTGCACTCCATAGACCGCGGGGTCACCAATGCCGGTCCAGCAGCGATTGCGCGCATCCCAGCCTTCGCCCGAATTGGGGTAGACAACGATAGGCTTGTCGGATGCATCGCGGAGTTCCGCAATCAACGCGGGGATGAACGTGGGGTGCGTGCAGTTCACACCGATGGCAACGGTTTGCGGAAATGCGGCGACGGCGGCGGCGCATTGGCGAAGAAGTTCGCCGTGAGCTACGTGCTCTTGATCCACGCATGTGAACGCGAACCACGCGGCGAGTTCAGGATGGGGCGCAAGCGCCTGACCAATGGCCTCTGCCTCTGCGAGCGACGGCAGTGTTTCGAAGGCGAGGATGTCGGGAGATTCCTGCCCGCTCGCATACGCGAGTACGTTGATTCGGTCGGCATGGAATTGGATGAGATCGGCGAAGGTGCAGGTGTAGTTGCCGTGATATTCGGCGCCATTGTGGAGAGCTGCACCATAGGGGCCGAGCGATGCTGCGATGACAGTGCGGCGATCGGGGAATGCGGATGCAGCTTCGCAAGCCAGCGCGACAGAGTGGAGCAATGCGGAATCAGCACGCGCGGGATCGAGGCCGACCTCGGCGTATCCCATGCGCGAAACCTGGTAGCTGGCGGTTTCAATGATGTCTGCGCCGGCCTCGATGTAGGCGCGATGTACGGCTACGATTTTTTCGGGTGCATCTTCGAGAACGTGCGCGGACCAGAGAGGCCCGTTGATATTGGCGCCGAGGAATTCGAGTTCGGAGGCCATGCCGCCGTCGAGGATGTGGGTGTTACGGAGGATTGAATCGCGCGTTCTGGCTTGATTGCTCATGAGTTCGTGGTGTTAGATGCGCTCAGCTGAATACCTTCCAGAAGAACGTGAGGTAGACGGCGATTCCGCAGCATGCTGCATTGAAAAGCCACACGATCCAGAACGGCCAGATCCAGCGCGGACGGAGAGCGGCAAGCAAGGTAGCAAGGAGAAGGACGGACAAGCCGGCCAGCGATTTCAGATCGGCATTGTAAGAAGCAGCGCCTAACGCTTTCTCGCCGCCGCGGGTGAGATCAAACAAGATGCCGATGCAGAGAGAAATGGGAAAGAGCATGAGAAGCCAGCAGCCGATTACACGTTTGCTCGTAAATTGCAGGACGGCGGTGATGACGAGAAGGATAATTGCAAGCGAGCAGAAGAGACCTGCCATGGAAGCACCTTTTTCACTGAATTGTTGCCGTTGGCAATGGTAAATGACAAATCGGGGAGTCGGGGGAGATCGGTGCTTTCCCACCCATGCCGCGATAAAGCGGCCTCATGGATGGGGCACCCAGATGGTGCTGGTTGATGCGAAAAGCAACTGCAGGTTCCTCGGCTTCGCTCGGAATGACAGCGCAGGGGTTTGAGGTTAGAGGTGGCGGTCAAAAAGAGGAAAAGCAGGTCCCCCGACTCCTGCGCTTCGCTTCGTCGCTCGGGATGACGGCAGTGGGTGGATGAATGGCGGGGTGGATGGGTTTGCAAGAGACTTGTGGAGAGTTCTAGAGCTTCTGGGTGCGCTGGACGGTGCGGACGCCCTGGACGCGGCGGATGCCGAGGACCATGCGGTTCAGGTGGCGGAGGTCTTCGGCTTCGACGACGAATTCGATGACGGCTTCGCCGTTGTCGTCGTGGTGGATGTCGACGCCGCGGATGTTGGTGTTGTCGTCGGAGATGACGGCGGTGAGCTCTTTCAGCATGCCGGTGCGGTCGTCGCAGTAGACGGTGATCTTGACGGGGTAGCGTTGCGGGCGACCGGCTATCGTCGCCGACGCGCGACCACTCCACGTTGATGCGGCGGTCGCTCTCGTAGAGCAGGTTCTGCACGTTGGGACAGCTGCGCGCGTGTACGGCGACGCCTTTGCCGCGGGTGACGTAGCCGACGATTTCTTCGCCGCGAATGGGATTGCAACATCGCGCGCGATAGACGAGCAGATCGTTCTGGCCTTCGACCTGGAGCGAATCGGACCCGGTGAGGTGCAGCTTGCGCACCGCGTCGGACATGGCCTGATCGACGGTGCCGGGCTGCTGCGGCTCGCGCGGCCTGCGAGCCATCGGGCGGATTGGCATAGCCGGGCGCGAGTTTGTTGAGCACCTGATGGGCGGAGTGCTTGCCCGGCGCCGAGGGTCGCGAGCAGGTCGGCGGCGGTGGCGACGCCGTATTCGCCGGCGATGCGGGCCAGATCCTGGTCGTCAATCTGGCTCATGGGCACTTTGAAGCGGCGGGCTTCGCGCTCGAGCAGCTTGCGGCCGATCTCGACGGCGCGGCGGCGCTGATCTTCGTTGAGCCAGTGCTTGATCTTGTTGCGGGCGCGGGGACTCTTGACGAAGGTGAGCCAGTCGCGGCTGGGCTTGTGGTCTTTCTGCGTGACGATTTCGACGATGTCGCCGGTGCGCAGCTTGGTGCGGAGCGGCACCATGCGGCCGTTGACCTTGGCGCCGACGCAGGTGTGGCCGACCTCAGTGTGAATGGTGTAGGCGAAGTCGACGGGAGTGCCGTCGGCGGGAACCACGACGACTTTTCCTTTGGGCGTGAAGGTGTAGACCTCGTCGGGATAGAGGTCCATCTTCAGGCTGGAGAGGAATTCGTTGGGATCCGTCATCTCCTTCTGCCATTCGACGAGCTGGCGGATCCAGTTGAGGCGCTCTTCGTCGCGTGCAGTGACGACGTCGCCTTTGGCCTTGTACTTCCAGTGCGCGGCGATTCCCTCTTCAGCGATGCGGTGCATCTCTTCGGTGCGGATCTGCACTTCGAACTGATGGCCGCCTTCGCCGATGACGGTGGTGTGGAGGGACTGGTAGCGGTTGGCGCGGGGGATGGCGATGAAGTCCTTGATGCGGCCGGGCACGGGACGCCAGAGCGTATGAATGAGGCCGAAGACGGCGTAGCAGGCGGCGACGTCCTGGGTGATGACGCGAACGGCGAGCAAGTCGTAGACCTGGTCGAAGGTGACCTTGGAGCGCTGCAGCTTCTGGAAGATGGAGTAGTAGCGCTTGATGCGCCACTCAACGCGCGCTTCGATGTTGTTTTCGCGAAGCTGCTCGACCAGTGTGTCTTCAACGCCGCGGAGGAACTGCTCGCCCTCGACGCGCTGGGCCTCGACGGCTTCGGCGACTTTTTCGAAACTGACGGGATCGGTGTAGCGGAAGGCGAGGTCTTCGAGTTCGCCGCGAACCTTGCCCATGCCGAGGCGATGGGCGAGTGGGGCGTAGATGTCGAGGGTCTCGCGGGCGATGGCTTCGCGGCGGTCGGGCTGCAGGTGCTCGAGCGTGCGCATGTTGTGCAGGCGGTCGGCGAGCTTGATGAGGACGACGCGGACATCGGTGACCATGGCGAGAAGCATTTTGCGGACGTTTTCGGCCTGGCGGTCTTCGCGGTTGGCGAACTGAATCTTGTCGATCTTGGTGACGCCTTCGACGATGTGGGCGACCTGGTCGCCGAAGTCGGCCTCGATCTGTTCGCTGGTGGCGGGGGTGTCTTCGACGGCGTCGTGGAGGAGGCCGGCGGCGATGGCGGTCGCGTCCATCTTCATTTCGGCCAGGACTTCAGCAACTTCAAGGGGATGGATGATGTAGGGTTCGCCGGAGGCGCGCATCTGGCCCTTGTGATGCTGGACGCAGAACTCCCAGGCTTGGCGGATAAGTCCAATGTCTTCAGTGGGGCGGTTGACCTGAACGAGGCGGAGAAGCAGTTCGATGCGGCGGTCGATGGCAGCCTGGTCAAAAACCGGACGGACAGGCGCGGAAGGCGCTGCCGACTCGGCTGGTGGCGCTGGAAAGCTCTGTCGGAGTGGGCTGCCGGACTGTCGCCATGCTTCATTATAGGCCGCAACTGTTGAAGATGCCTCAATGGAGCGCCAGAGCGGTTATTGGTGGGCAATTGAGGCATGCTACCCCGAAGAGCGCCCCGCGCCGAATGGGTCGAGCCATTTTTTTGGGTGCCTGCACATGGAGACCGGAGATTCAGCGCTGGATTAATGATGTTAAGCGAAACAAGTTTTTCTAGTGCGTTATTAAGTAAATCGGCCTATAACCTCACACCTTTAGGTGGTCGTGGATGTGTTCGCCATCACTGCCTGTCGTGTATGAAACGGGAGTACAGTCACGAACGGACTAGAGGTCCAGAACCGAGGAACTTATGCTGAAAAGCCTCTCAGTTACAGCTGCGGCCGCATTGCTGGCGGCAAGCTTGAGCTTTGCAGATCAAACACCATCGAAGGTAGTCATTCCGGTCAACAGAACGTCTTCGACCGACGCCAAGCAGATGTACACGAACTATTGCGCTCCATGCCACGGCACGGACGGCAAGGGACACGGGCCGGTGGCGGCGTCGCTACGGAGTCAGCCGACAGATTTGACGGAATTCCAGAAGAACAATCACGGAAAATTCCCTGACACGCATGTCGCCGCGATTCTGCAGTTTGGTGCGGAAATACCCGCGCATGGTTCGTCAACCATGCCGGTGTGGGGACCGATTCTTGGTAGTATGAACCGGGCGAACGTTCAGGACAAGCAACTCAGAATCAGCAATCTGACCCGTTACCTGCAAAGTATGCAGGCACAATAACCGCCGGCGGCCAAACTGCTCCCGGTAAAGGCGATGAGCCCGAGGGAGCACATGACCAAGGCAAAGCGACCGGGACCTGCGAAGAACGAGAAGGCGCCAACGGCAACGAAGCCAAAGGCGCCTTTTCACCGAAACGACAAACGGCGGCCGGACAAAAGGACCGCTGCGGGGGATTTCAAACGAATTCCCTACTCTGCGGACAAATCCACCGCACGGCCTGAGAAGCGGTCCGGGGACCGTCCAGCGAATTCCAAGCCCAGCTCGAATCAGCACGGCATTGGTGCGCGCATCAGCCGTCGCGCCGCGGATCGGCTGCGTGCGGGACACGTGTGGGTTTACGCGTCGGATGTGGAATCGCTGAATGCGGGCGATGAGGCAGGTGCGCCGGCTCTGCTGCCGGTGGCGGACAGTCGCGGATTGCTGCTGGGAACGGCGCTATATAGTCCGAGCTCGCAGATCGCTCTGCGGCTGGTGTCGCGAGAGGCAATCGCCGAGGCGAAGTGGCTGGAACTGCTGGCTGAACGGCTTCGGAGCGCGATTGCGCGGCGCAAGGCGATGCTGAACGCGGAGACGGATGCTTGCCGGCTTTGCTTTAGCGAGGCGGACGAGCTGCCGGGATTGATCGTCGACAAATATGGCGATCTCGTTATTCTGCAACTGCTGACGAAGGGACTGGATTCGGCTGCGGTGCGCGCGGTGTGTGTTCGCGTGCTGCGAGAGGAGCTGGATCCTGCGGCGATTGTGGAACGGCCTGATCCGCGGGTGCGTGAGTTGGAAGGACTGTCCGCGCCGACCGCGGAGGCACTCTACTTGCGTGGCGCTGAAAAGAGCGGCGGCAAGAAAACCGCCGAGTCCGCTGATTCGCATTTGGGTTCGCACTTTCGACTGAATGGGCTGAAGTTTCACTTCGACGCCGATTCGGGACAGAAGACCGGCGCGTTTCTCGATCAGCGTGCCAACTACAAAGCGGCGCGCGAGTGGGCGGAACGACTGGGCACGACCGGGCGGGCGCTTGATGTTTGCTGCTACCAGGGCGGATTTGCGCTGCATTTGGCCGCGGTGTGCAAAGCGGTTACGGGCATTGATGCTTCGCGCGCTTCGCTCGAAGTGGCGGAGCAGAATCTTGTAGGCGAATCGCGCAACAGCTAAAGGCCGAACGTGGATTGGGTGGCAGGCGATGCGTTTGAGATTTTGCGCGACTGGTCGGAGGGCGGACAGAAGTACGACACGATCGTGCTCGATCCTCCGGCGTTTGCGAAGACGCAAGCGAGCGGTGGAGGGTGCACTGCGCGGATACAAGGAGCTGAACCTGCGCGCACTGAAGATGGCTGCGGCCGGGGGGGCTGCTGGTGACGTGCTCATGCAGCCACCATGTCGGGTGGAAGGACCTGGTGGGCGCAGTGGCCGCCGCGGCTTCGGATGCGCATCGGCGCGTGCGGTTGCTGGAGCGGCGCGGGGCAGCGCTGGATCATCCGGTGGTGCTGAATCTGCCGGAGACCGAGTATCTGAAGTGCCTTGTGCTGGAAGTGGAGTAACAAGCCGGAAGCTCTCAGCTTTCAGCCTTCAGCTTCTCCCTGCGCCAGCTCAACGATATGACTTTGCGCCAGCTGCGCGGCGTGTTTTCGGGTTTGAGCGTTGAAGCGGTCGGCGATGGCGTAGCGGCACGGATTTGAGACAGGGCTTCCTTCACCTGTGCGCGCAGGCTTTCGGCTTCGAAGATGCAGGACCGCAAGTAGGCTGAGACGCTGAGTTGTGCGGCAGCGGCGCGGTCGTGGAGTTGAGTCTCTTCTTCCCCAGTAAGCCGAATGGTGATGCTGGCAGTCTTGCGATTCTTAGCGGTAGAGATGGGAGCAGGTTTCGCAGGGGAAGATTCTTCGTACACGGCCAACGATTCGGCGGCGGGAACGCGGCGATGCGACCTCAGCGCCTGTTCATAACTGATGGTGGACACGTCGTCGCAAAGTGCGCTGTCATCCCATACTCCGGCCGGTTTTGGGGAATTGCCGGTAAGAGAGGCCAACAGGCTGACGAAGGTGCCCGCTTCTTTTTGCGCGATTGAGGCCAGATCAGACATCGGATAGAAGCATAAGGGGCGCACGGGCAATTTTCAGGTAATCTTCGGAACCGTATGGTAAGAGATTCCCATATTTGAAATCGCGAATCGCAGATTTCAGAATGGGACGCCTCTATATCAACTGGCAAGAGACGCAGGGGCTAAAGCCCAACACTCATTTTGTTGCATTTGCGGCCTGGCTGAAGCCATGCCCTTGTTACAAAACAGCGAGTTCGTTGAGTTTTCACCAAGCTGTGAAGCCATGCCCTTGTTACAAAACAGCGAGTCGTTGAGTTTTCACCACGCTGTGAAGCCATGCCTTTGTTACAAAACAGCGAGTTCGTTGAGTTTTCACCAAGCTGTGAAGCCATGCCCTTGACAACGCTTACGAAAACAGGGAGTTCGTTGAGTTTTCACCACGCTGTGAAGCCATGCCTTGTTACAAAACAGCGAGTTTCGTTGAGTTTTGCACCACGCTGTGAAGCCATGCCCTGATACAGGCGTGATCATTTCGCACGTCTGATCTCATGGATTATTTCGGACCGCATTTATTTTGCCTTGTTTGCCGGCGCGCCGGTTTCTGTCCACAGAAATGCAAGCTGGTCAGCATCATCCTGAATTTGCTGCTCAACGCTGACGCCTGCGGAGTGGCCTCCTGAGAGGCTGTAGTGAAGGAGCACGGGGCGGCCGCTGGTGGAGACGCTTTGCAGCAATGCGGTCATTTTGCGGGCGTGAAGGGGATCGACTCGAGTGTCGCTGTCTCCGGTGAAGAACATGACGGCGGGATAATCGGCGCGCGGCTTCGCGTTCTGATACGGAGAGTATTTGTATAGATACGGAAACTGCTTCTGACTTTCAGCTGAGCCATATTCGGTGGTCCAGTGGGGACCTTGCTCGAACTTTTGATAACGCAACATGTCAAGGAGTGGATATCCGCACCACACGGCCGAAAACAATTCAGGATGCTGGGTGATGGACGCGCCCATGAGCAGGCCGCCGTTGGAGCGGCCGGTGATGGCGAAGTGTTGCGGGCGAGGTGTACTTCTGATCGATGAGATAGCGGGCGGCCGCGAACCAGTCGTCGAAGACATTCTGCTTTTTCTCGAACATGCCCTGCTCGTGCCAGCTTTCGCCGTATTCGCCGCCTCCACGCAGGTTGGGGACAGCAAAGTATCCGCCCTGCTGGATCCACCAGGCCCAGGCAGGATTCCACGAGGGTGTCTCGCTGAGGTTGAAGCCACCGTAGCCGGTCATGAGCAGGCGGCTGATCCATCCTGCGGCAGGCCTTTTTTGCCCGCGATGAACATGGGGATCTGGGTGCCGTCTTTTGAGTTGTAGAAGACCTGTTTGAGTCTCGTATTGGGCGGTGTCGAAGGGAACCTTGGGTTCGGCGAAGAGTTCGCGTTTGCCGGTGGTGGTGTCGATGCGATAGATGGTGGGCGGCTGAATGTAGGACTCGAAGCTGAAGAATCCGTAGCGATCGGAGGGTCGGCCGGAGACGCCGGAGGCAGAGCCGATGCCGGCGTAGTCAACGGTGCCGGCGGGTTTGCCGTCGAGGGTGTAGACGCTGGTTTCGGACTTCACGTCGTGAAGGCGCTTGACGTAGATTTTTCCGCCGACGATGGAGAACGTTCTCGATGACGTCTTTGCCTTCGGGCACGATGGTTTTCCACGCCTCGGGCATGATGCCGGGATCGGCGCGGAGGATACGGCCGTTGGGCGAGTTGTAGTCGGTGCGGACGTACCAGGCGCTCCTGGCGTAGATGGTCGAAAAGCGCGAATCGAGTGCCCAGACAAGGACTTCGAAGGGCGAACCGGGCTTGGTGAGATCGCGGAAGCAGATGTCGACGCGGCGGGCGGGCACTCCGCGCTCGATGGTGACGACGAGGTAGTGGGCGTCGTCGGTGATCTCGGCGCGAAAGAGGTCGATGGGACCGAGAAGTTCACCGTGGAATTCGCGACCGAAGATGAGCTTGTCGTCGAGTCGGTGCGCGTGCCGATGGCGTGCAGATAGAGCAGCGTGCCTTTGCGGTCGGTGCGCGTGTAGTAGATGCCTTTGCCGTCGGGTGTGAAAGTGATGGAGTAGTAGATGCGCGGCGGGAAGTTCGTCTTCGAGGGGCTTCTTTTTCGCGACGCTGAAGATGCGGACGGTGGCCTCGTCGGCACCGCCCTGGCGGACCTGGTAGGCGAGGAGCATGCCGTCGCGCGAGACATCGGCGAGCCGGACGGAGGTGTTGGGATCGCGGCTAAGAGCGGCGGGATCGATGAGGCGCTCGTCTTTGGGCGGCTGGGCTGACCTTTCGACGCGGCGCCGGTCCAGCCGTGGCGCATGTAGATGGAGGCCTGCTCCTCGCCGGCGAGGCGCTTCATGAAGTAGTAGTTGCCGGCGCGCTGGATGGGGATGCGACCAGCGGGAGGTGTGCTCGAGCGGGTCGAGGTCGTCCTGAACCTGGTTGCGGATGCGGTTCTGCTTGAGATAGCGCGTGGTGTAGGCGTTTTCTTCGTCGATGAAGGCTTGCGGGTTTCGGAGCTCTTTGGCGTCTTCAAGCCAGCGATAGTTGTCGGTGACCTTGGTGCCGAAGTAGTTGTCGATGACGGGTTCGGATTCGGCTGCGGGTGGCGGGGGGAGCGTGATACCGTCGCGGCCGTGGATGGACTGGCCAAAACTATTAGAGCCGAGCAGAATGGCGAAAAGAAAACCGGCGATGCGCCGCATCGAAAACCCCCTGCGGACAGGATACTTGGGAAAGATCCTATCGCTGAAGAAGGCTGTCCCAAAAGAGTGAAGCTGGCTATCACGTTTCGACCCACTGAGTTGAATCGTAGCCCATGCGTTATAAACCCGAAAACCTCCATTCGGTCCCCATATTGTCGTCGGTGATAAGTTGGCTCCCTTTGAGCCTGTTCAACAGGCTGGATCGATCCTCGATTGACAAGTCCGGCCCGTGACCCGAGAGTTTCAATGCTTATCAATGGCAGAGAGACGATCTGGTCGAACCTGGCGCGGTCGATCCGCTTTGGAAAGATCGAAAACAGATCGGTCATCGATGCGATAGTCGGCCAAGATCTTCTGGCAACGATCGCGATCGAAGACGATTGGGCTGTCACTGACGGCAAGGAAATTGGAAACGCGAAGAGCATAGGAAAAGACGGTTGCACCGGTGACCTGCACTTCACCGGAACTTGTGGTGTTGTAGTAAGCAACGCCGCCGGGATTCAGGTGTTCCGGCGAAGGAGCTGGAGGAAATCGACCGAGAGCAGGATTGGTCGTGTTCGCGCGCCAGTTGAAGGTGGTGTTCATGAGGATGAAATCGAATCTGCGATCCGGATGACTCAACAAGCCATCGCGGCCGTCGTCAATGACGATGTGCACTTTCGGATTTCGCAGGAGGCTCGAGACCATGGGCCGTTGCTGGATCAGGCTGGCCGTACCCAGGATTGATCTCAACAATCGTGACATCCTGGACGTCGGGATGGTTGACCAGTACCTGAGCCCATGAGCCGGACGCGAGACCGATGATGAGCACGTGTCTGGGATGTGGATGAAACGCAGCGATTGCATATGCTCGAAAGATGCCGTTTGTAACGTATGTACCGGATCAACGTTGAACTGACCATCGTATATGCCTCCGCCGTAGACTCTTTCGTCGCGATCGACGACGATGACGCCGCTGCGGTTTTCGACGATGTTGGTGAACTGTTGTTCCTGGCTGGTAGGCGCCCTTTAAGAAGCAAGCCGCTCATACATGGTGGAGAAGAGAGCGTGAGATGAAACGACGAGGATCAAACAGACAGCAAAAGGGAAGACCGAAAAGCAACTTTGAACGGAGAGGCCTTGCGAGGAATGCAAGAGATCGATGGCGATACAGAAACCGAGGCCAAGCAGCAACAAGGAAGTCTGGCGCGTCGACCAATGATCGAGGACCACGAAACCGATTAAGAAGCTTCCGAGCGCAGAGCCAACGATGTTGCTCAGGTACAGATAACTGAGTCTCTTCCCTGCTTGTTCGGTGGGGCCGATGGCGGCATGCGAAAGGAGCGGAAACGCTGAACCAAGAAGAGCGGCGACGATCGCGAGGAACGGATAGGTGACGATGCAGGGAACGTTCCCGCTGGAAACTGCGAACGCAAGGGCGGGTCCGACCAAAAAAGCAGCAATGGACCCCAGCGCCACGATCGACGATGCTGCGCGGAGCGTCCGGGGAAGATCGTTCTTCAGCGTTTCTGTCGGCATGCATCGCGGACTGCGAGCGAACCGTAAGCAATTCCGAAGAGATAGAAAGCCAGCAGGTATGCGAAGCACGATGCGGTACCGCCACAGGCAAAGGAATAGATGTGATACCAGAGAATTTCGTAGGCAAGAGCAATGAAGCCAGTCGCTCCAGCGAGCAGCATGCCGGTGCCGGTGCCGATGGTGGGATGGGACTGATCCAGGCGCGACTCTGACGACTCGGTAGTTGGCAGGGTCGAGGACGAAGCCGCGAAGCAAGCAAGACGGCCGTTGCTCCGACAAGCAAATTCAGAGAGGCTGCCAAGTCTCACCGATCCGGATTCACCAAGGAGCCGCATGAGGAAAATAGCGGCTAGGAGGCACGCGACTCCGGATCCAAAGGTATTCACGGCATATAGGGAACCTACGGATTCGCCCACGTTGCCTGATCGGCGAACCATGAATGCGACCAATAGTGGGAGCGTGCTGCCCATCAGCAGAGTCGGAATCAGCAGCAAGAAAAACGTGACGACTCCTGTTGTCGCCGTGGAAGCACCCGCAGTGAATTGGGCAACGTATTTAAAGAGAAACAGAGAGCATGCACCGAAGGCTCCAATGGACAACTCGATGAACCCGAAAGCTCGAAGTGTCTTGATGTTCGACACGGTCGAGAGCCTCCCCCCGGCGAGGCTTCCGAGGCCTAAACCAAGCATGAAGACGGTGACAATGACGGTTACCGATTGGATGTTAACGCCATAGATGGTGAACAATGCGCGCTGCCAGACAATCTGATAGAGCAGCGCTGGAAAGCCGGAGAAGAAGAAAAGAACATAGTATCGCCAGAATCGTTCAGGTCTTGTCTGACTCTTCGGTAGCAGGCGAACAAGGTGAAATGGGCGGACGTGGTCATCAGTGGCTCCAACTGACTTGGATGTATCCATTCGCAGCAGCCTGGAGTACTCAGGCGAATCTCGGATGAAGTTATTGGTCGATCAGATTTTCATGATAAGAGTAAACCCGTCGTGAGCCCGGAAGAACCATATCCGCAATATCTTGCGCTTCAGCAACCCCGGTAGAATCGACTGCAGTGGAAGAATCCCTGCCAACTCAATCGCGGCCCACCAACGAGCCTTCAAGGATGGCGCGGGTGATGCGTATTTTGCGGCCTTCGCATGCGCACACTGCGTTCAGCGCTACGGTGGTGCTGATGGCGTCGACGTTTCTGTCGAGCGTGTTCGGGCTGGTGCGGAACATGTACATCGCCTGGGTATTTGGACGCGGGATGGAGGCAGACGCGTTTCTGGCGGCGTTTCAACTGCCGGACATGATTTCGTACTTTTTGGTGGGCGGGGCGGCGTCCATCACGTTTGTCACGATCCTGACGCGCTATCGCGATTCGGGCCGGGAAGAAGAGGGCACGCGGTCGCTGTCAGTGATTTTGACGACGATGTTCCTGGTGCTGGGCGGTGCGCTGGTGCTGGCGGAGATATTGGCGCCGTGGTACGTGCACTGGTGGTTCAACGGATTCGATGAGAAGAAGGCCGCTTTGTGCGTGAGCCTCACGCGAATTCTGCTTCCGGCGCAGTTGTTCTTTTTTGCGGGTGGAGTGTTCGGGGCGGTGCTGCTGGTGCGCAAGCGGTTCACCGTGCAGGCAGTTACGCCGCTGATCTACAACCTGGGCACGATCGTCGGGCGGCGTCCTGCTGGTGAAGCGGCTGGGGATCTCGTCGCTGGCCATCGGCACAGTGGCGGGCGCGTTGATCGGGCCGTTTCTGCTGAATGCGGTTTTCGCGCGCAGAGCGGGTGTGCGCTACAAGCCGATGCTCGACTGGCATGACGAGGGCTTGCACGAGTGGGTGCGGCTATCGCTGCCGTTGATTATCGGGGTGTCGCTGGTGACGGCGGACAACTGGATCATTGCGCACTTTGCCTCGAATACGAGCGGGGCGATTTCGCTGATGACGTATGCCAAGCGGTTGTTTACCGCGCCGATGTCGATGCTGGCGCAGGCTGCGGGCGCGGCTTCGATGCCCTTTTTCGCAAGCCTTTGGGCAAAGGAGCAGCGCTTTGAATTCGCAGGCGCGGTGGCGGATTCGGTGTCGCGGGTTACGTGCATGGGATTGCTGGCGGCATCGGGGATGATTGCGCTGGGAAAGCCTGCGATCGATCTGCTGTTTGTGGGCGGGCGCTTCTCAACGGCCGATGCTCGGGAATGCGCGGCGTATTTTGCGGTGTTCTCGGTCTCGCTGTTTTTATGGTCGGCGCAATCTATTTATTCGCGCGCATTCTATGCGGCGGGAAACACCTTTGCGCCGATGGTGGCGGGAACGATTATTACCGTGATCTCCCTGCCTATCTACGCCGGGTTTTTCCGCGGGTATGGTGCGATGGGATTGGCGTTTGCGTCGGACCTGGGGATCGCCTTACAGACCCTGACCATTGCTTTTCTGCTGCATCAACGGCACATGGTGTCGCTGGCGAGTCTTGATTATCGCGAGATGGGACGATGCATGGCTGCATCGTTAACTGGCGGGGCTATCACGTGGATCGTGTTTTCGTGGATGGCGGGCGAGCTGTTTCCCAGGATGAACCTGGCAGCGCATCACCGGTTGACTGATTTGGCGGTGCTGGTCGCGGGCGGGCTGCTTTGGGGCGGGATCACTTTATGGGTGCTGACGAGAACGGGGTCGGCGTTGCCCAAGGTGATGATGAAGAGACTGCGGCTGGCTTGAGTCTTTTTGGAAGGTAACTCCCAGGTCTCAAAAGCGAGACCTGGGGCACCCAGATTTCAGCTACGCTCGGAAAGCGTGTACGTGGGTGCGGAAAGACAATAAGGCACCGGGACCCCTGCCTAGGCAGAGGTCCGCGCGGTCCTGAGAAACTAACCGGGACTTACGAGTGGGCCGCCACCTTGGCGGGCTCAGACTGCACGGCGGTCGGCTTCGAATCGGGCTTGCGGATATCGATGCCGCCCTTGAAGAACGCGCCGTCTTCAATGCTGATGCGAGCCGCGGCTACATCGCCGGTGAGGGCGCCTTCCGCACGGATATCGACGCGGTCAGTGGCGTTGACATTGCCCTTGAGCTTGCCGAGGACGACGATCTCGCGGGCGCTGATGCTGGCCGTGACATTGCCGTTCTTGCCCACGGTGACGCGATTGCCGGGAATGCTGATGCTGCCCTCGACCTTGCCGTCGATGAACAGGGATTCAGTGCCGGTGATCTCGCCCTTGATGGAGAGGCCTTTGCTGATGCTGGCTTGCTCGCCGACAGATGATGTGGCCGGGCGCGGTGTTTCAAGTGTGGGCTGCACCGGCACGGGGCGAGCAGCAGGCTGCTCTGGGGTCGGTGTCGGAGAGGGGGATTGGCCTTGTTGGGTGGGTTTCCACATAGCGCTCAATGCAATTTCCTTTTCTGTCCTAACGGGACTGAGGGTGCCAAGGCACGGGCCACCATATTAAGGGACCCGAATAAAAATTCGCGGACGCGGCCCGTGCTGGCAGGGGCACTGCATCCTCACTGTCTTATGGTAGTCCTTGCTCGGACTTACCAAGCATGGTTGTTCCCGTTATTGTAAGACGACAGGGCGATTCTGCACGAATGCCAAGAGTACTGACGTCACATGGTAGCCTGCGGTGACAACAGCCAAGAGAGCAAACCCGATGAATCGCGGCGATTTACCTATAAATCCCGAACCATAAGAGGAACGTCATGCTTTGGATTGTCAGAAATGTTGCGCTGGTTTGCGCTGTGGGAATGTTGGGCGATATGGCGTTGAGCGGCCAGACGCAGGGGCAGCAGGCGCCGTTCGACGTGGTGATTCTGCATGGGCACATCGTGGATGGGACCGGGTCGCCCTGGTATTCGGGGGATGTGGGGATTCGCGATGGGCATATTGCGGCGATCGGTGATCTGAGCGCCGCCCAGGCGAAGCAGAAGATCGACGCGCAGGGCAAAGTGGTAGCTCCGGGATTTATCGACATGCTGGGGCAGTCGGAGCTGACGATTCTTGTCGATCCGCGGCTGCCTTCGAAGATCTACCAGGGCATCACGACGGAGATCACAGGCGAAGGCAACTCGGTGGCTCCTGTAAACGATGCGATGCTGGCTGCGGATCACGCTGGATACGCGCATCTGCACATCACGCCGGACTGGCGAACGTTGCGTGAATACTTCGCGCGGCTGGAAAAGCAGGGGATGGGGATCAATCTCGCAACGTATGTGGGGGCGACCTCAGTGCGGCGAATGGTGCTGGGCGATGCAGATGTGCAGCCGACCGCGGCACAGCTCGACCAGATGAAAGCGCTGGTAGACCATGCGATGCGCGATGGGGCTGTTGGATTGTCTACGGCGCTACAGTACACGCCTGCACCTTATGCGAAGACGGAAGAGCTGATTGCACTGGCGCGTGAGGCGTCGAAGTATGGCGGCATCTATGCGACGCACATGCGCAGCGAAGGCGATGCGGTGCTGGAGTCGATTGACGAGGCGACGCGGATCGGACGCGAGGCGCAGATTCCGGTGGAGATCTGGCATCTGAAGGCGGCGGGCAAATCGAATTGGGGCAAGATGCCGCAGATTGTGGCGCGGATCGATGCTGCACGGGCCGCGGGCGTGGACGTGAGCGCGAATACCTACGCATACACGGCGTGGTTCAACACGTTTTCGGCATTCGTGCCACCTTGGGCGCATGATGGCGGCGATGTGAAGCTGATGGAGCGGTTGAAGGATCCGGCGATGCGGGCGCGGATTCGCAAGGATATGACGAGCAGCGGGAAGGATTCAGCGGGCGAGGACTGGGATAACGAGTGGCAGGAGATTCCGGGACCGGAAGCGATTCTGGTTGCGGTGGTGCAGAATCCTGAGCTGGTGCCGCTGCAGGGGAAGCGGCTGTCGGAAGTGGCTGCGCTGTGGCATGAGGATGCGATCGATGCGCTGTGCGATCTGCTGATCAAGGACAAGGCGTTCACCGAGGTTGCGGTGTTTGGCATGGACGAGCCGGATGTGGTGCTGGCGTTGAAGCAGCCGTGGGTGTCGATTGACAACGACTCGCAGGGGACTGCGCCGGAGGGATTGCTGGGCAGCGAGCATCCGCATCCGCGGGCGTATGGGACGTTTCCGCGGGTGCTGCGCAAGTATGTGCGCGAAGAGAAGGAGCTGACGCTGGCCGATGCGATTCGCAAATTTTCGGCGCTGCCGGCGCAGCGGATGCGGCTGACCGATCGCGGCGTGCTGAAGCAGGGGATGTGGGGCGACGTGGTGGTGTTCGATCCGGAGAAGATTACGGACAAGGCTACGTATGAGGATCCGAACCAGCTCTCGGTGGGAATGGAGTATGTGCTGGTGAATGGCGTGCCGGTGATTGCGGAGGGGAAGATGACGGGGGCGCTGCCGGGGAAGGTGCTACGGGGAGCGGGATACGTGCACTAGTCGTCCGCTTGAACAACGCGTAGGACTGTTTATTGGTTTGTTACTGACGAGTAGACGGTGACTCGCCCGCGATACGAGTATTCGAGATCAGAAGCAATGGCTCGGGGGGTTCAGGCGGAGTTTCAGTGGAGCTTGAAATTGACCACAATCGACATCATGACCGGAATGGGAACATTGCCTTTTTTTGCGGGTCTGAACAGGTACTTTGCTACGGCCTCGAGTGCTTTTTCGTCGAATTCCTCGTTGGTGCCTCGCACGACTCTCATCGCCAGTGGTTGCCCCTTGGCATCGATCACAAGACTAACGAGACAGGAGCCTTCGATGCCTCTTAGACGCTGTTCTGGAGGATACTCGGCTTCAGGGGTTACGAGCGGGACAGGAGGTGAAAGCTTTGTCTCCCCGATATGCAAGGGGGAAGGAGGGAGTTCCTTGGACGCAGGAAGAAGTCTTTGCACCGGCGCTGATTTCTAATCTGACCGGGCTGAGGTCGTTCCATCTTTATCCACGAACTCGACCCTGCACACGGTCAGTTTGATTTCGAGTTCTTGTGCAACGGCAACTGGAATGCCATCTTTGGCACCGGCTGAGAATCGATCCACCTCAGCAATACTCACAGCCGCTTTATCGATGTCATCGTTGAACGGAAACAGGGGTGCAACCTTTTCGGACCTTCCTTGTGAGTTGACGACCAGAGAAATCCGTACGATGCCGGCGCGATCGTACTCGCAATCGTTCAAGACGACGACAGAAGAAAAGTCCGTTTGAGCCAATTTGGGTGGCTTAATGCCGTTTTCGTTGTAATAGACGGCACCCTTTAGATCAGGTGCCGAAGAACTCTGTGGGGCTCCGATGCACATAATCGGACAACATACCATCGACAGGAAAGCCCGGCCACAGCGCTGGATCATTTAGCACCCGACATATCAAATGAATTGATCCAATCCTAGCTCTTTCAGCTGTCTTCTGTGGAGCAGATGAACTCGAAAGATGGTTACTGGCGTGTCGTGGGCAACTCGTCAGTAACACCTTAATCAACCAGTGAAACCTGTGCGTCGAAGTTGGGCGCAGACTCATCTATAAATTGAACGGAATAATAGATACCTTATGAGCCAGCCTCTTTTTTCTCCTTTTCAGTTGCGGTCTGTGGTGTTTCCAAATCGCATTGGCGTTTCGCCGATGTGCGAGTACTCGTCGGAGGACGGGTTCGCTAACGACTGGCACCTGGTTCACCTTGGCGCTCGGGCGCAGGGTGGCGCGGGGCTGGTGATGACCGAAGCCTCGGCGGTGACGCCGGAGGGGCGAATCTCGATCAACGACCTCGGCATCTGGAAGGACGAGCACATCGCCAAGCATGAGCAGATTGTGCGGTTCATCCACACGCAGGGTGCACGGGCCGGAATGCAGCTTGCTCATGCGGGGCGCAAAGGCAGCATGACGGCTCCGTTTAGCGGCGAGCGGTTGCTGAATGTGGAAGAAGGGCGGTGGGAGACACAGGGGCCCAGCGCGATTGCCTTCTCGCCCAACTACGCGGTCCCGAAGGCGCTGGACGAGGCGGAGATTGCGGGCGTGGTGAGTGCGTTTGCCGATGCAGCGCGGCGCGCCGACAAGGCCGGGTTCGACGTGGTGGAGATTCACGCGGCGCACGGCTACCTGCTGCACGAGTTTCTGTCGCCGCTGGCCAACCAGCGCATCGACCAGTACGGCGGCAGCTTCGACAATCGGATCCGGCTGCTGCTGGAGGTATCGGACGCGGTGCGCGCAGTGTGGCCAGAGCACCTGCCGCTGTTTGTGCGGATTTCGGCGACGGACTGGGCGGAAGGTGGCTGGACTCCGGACGAGTCAGTCGAACTGGCGCGGCGGCTCACGGAGCATGGCGTTGACCTGGTGGATGCGTCATCGGGCGGACAGGTGCCGCACGTGAAGATTCCTCTGGGGCCGGGATACCAGGTTCCGTTTGCGGCGCGGATTCGCAGAGAGGCTGGCATTGCTACGGCGGCGGTGGGAATGATCACAGAAGCGAAGCAGGCCAACGACATTGTCGCTAACGGCGAGGCGGACATGGTGCTGCTGGCGCGAGAGATGCTGCGCGATCCCTACTGGCCATTGCACGCCGCCGCTGCACTGGGCGAAACGGCAAGCTGGCCGGTGCAGTATTTGCGCGCTGCGCCGCAGGGATCGCAGCCGCGTGTGGCGATTAAGCGCGCTAGTCGCGGGTGAATGATGTAGTTTTAGCCCGATTTTCAACAGCATTCGTGGCGAGAATGAGGCGGTGCTGCGGATTTCGCTTCACTTTGAGTGCAAGTGGTGGCCTATACTGCGTCTAACCAGTAGAATCCGCAACCCTGCTGCGGGTTTTCTGTATTAGCTATGGCATCGCATACCTCCCCGAAGCGCGCCGTTGAAACCCCGACTATCCCTGACCGTCTCTATTTCAAGATTGGGGACGTGGCACGTATTTGCAAGATCGAACCGTATGTGCTGCGGTTCTGGGAGTCGCAGTTTCCGCAGCTGAAACCGAACAAGAGCGGCACCGGGCAGCGGTTGTATCGCAAGCGTGACGTGGAGATTGCGGTAGAGATCAAGCGACTGGTGTATGGCGAGGGCTATACGCTGTCGGGTGCGCGCCAAGCCCTGGGGCAAGCGCGCCGTTCTGAGCAGCAGGCGGCTGCTGCACCTGTGGTTGCGCCGGCGCCTGCAGCGACCGTGGCGAAAAAGCGTGACAAGGTTGCGGAGGTTATCGTTCGCGCGCGCGAGGAGTTGCGCGAGATTGCCAGTATGCTGGGTTCGCCCGCGGGTGCGGTGACGCCCACAGTGCAGCCGCTGCGCCGCAGAACCACCCGCAGTTCAAGTTCAGCTTTGGAGAATGCGTCGGGCTCGCTGTTCGACGCCTAGCCGCTCGGTTAGATGGGCCTCCAAGTTGGACGGATCCGGTCGAAACACACAGATATTTCACTCGCATTCCGTCCATACCATTACAAGCCAAAGAGATTAGATGGAGACCGTGTGATGTCTCCTTTTTGGTTGCGGCCAAAAATAATCGCCTGACAAATGCGCAATGTGCTTGCCCGTGGTGCCGCGCTGTCGATTAGAATGCCTAGCACCCGGACAGGAAAGAATCTAATGACTTCCCATGCCGAATGTGTGGCGAGTTCCTACTGCGTCTGATTACGAAGAATCCCCGCAGGGCAACAACCCATGATCCCCAAGAGGAGTAATCCATGGAAATCATTTCAGTCGGAACTGAGTGGTCACAGAAGATTAAATGTGGCAGCTGCCAGAGTGCGCTTAAAGTGGGGCCGGCGGATCTTGGCTGGTTCAAAAAAACAAACTGGGTCAAGGGGTCCCTTGGCTTTCGCTGCGGGCATTGTAAAACCGTGATCTTGTTCGATCCAGATCTTACGGACGGAAAAAACAGGGAGTGGGTTCTTGCAGATTGCGAATACCCCCCTATTCACGTGGGACAATCATTGAAGAATAAAAAGGTCGAGAGCATCTGAGTTTTCCGCGCCCAGCGCAGGTGCAGACAGAAAAGAGCGGCATGGTGGCCGCTCTTTGAGTTGGTGATGCCAAAGAAATTGGCAGCGCACGCCGCCTCATCGGTGAATTGCGGCTTACTCGAGAATCCACCTAAGGAAATTCCTGGATTGGGCGATTTATGGGTCGGCCAGTAGGACATTGCCGATTGAAATATTAGACAAAGACTGTATTGGTCGGGGCGGGCAGATTCGAACTGCCACGGCTCGGCTTCGCCGCGCACCCTCGCAGACATTTCTCGGGAATCCGCTGAGGCGGATTCCAAGATTGGGGTGCTTCGTGGGTCGGCCAGCAGGATATTGGCCGGTTGAAATATTAGACAAGACCTGTAATGGTCGGGACGGGCAGATTCGAACTGCCACGGCTCGGCTTCGCCGCGCACCCTCGCAGACATTTCTCGGGAATCCGTTGAGGCGGATTCCAAGATTGGGGTGCTTCGTGGGTCGGCCAGCAGGATATTGGCCGATTGAAATATTAGACAGGACTGTTTTGGTCGGGACGGGCAGATTCGAACTGCCACGGCTCGGCTTCGCCGCGCACCCTCGCAGACATTTCTCGGGAATCCGCTGAGGCGGATTCCAAGATTGGGGTGCTTCGTGGGTCGGCCAGCAGGATATTGGCCGGTTGAAATATTAGACAAGACTGTAATGGTCGGGACAGGCAGATTCGAACTGCCACGGCTCGGCTCCGCCGCGCACCTCGCAGACATTTCTCGGGAATCCGCTGAGGCGGATTCCAAGATTGGGGTGCTTCGTGGGTCGGCCAGCAGGATATTGGCCGATTGAAATATTAGACAGGACTGTATTGGTCGGGACGGGCAGATTCGAACTGCCACGGCTCGGCTTCGCTCCGCGCACCCTCGCAGCACATTTCTCGGGGGATCCGCTCGGAGGCGGATTCCAAGGGTACAGGGGGTGCTTCGTGGGTCGGGCCAGCAGGATATTGCGCCGGTTGAAATATAAGACAAGACTGTAATGGTCGGGACAGGCAGATTCGAACTGCCACGGCTCGGCTTCGCCGCGCACCCTCGCAGACATTTCTCGGGAATCCGCTGAGGCGGATTTCCAAGATTGGGGTGCTTCGTGGGTCGGCCAGCAGGATATTGGCCGGATTGAAATATTAGACAGGACTGTATTGGTCGGGACGGGCAGATTCGAACTGCCACGGCTCGGCTTCGCCGCGCACCCTCGCAGACATTTCTCGGGAATCCGCTGAGGCGGATTCCAAGATTGGGGGTGCTTCGTGGGTCGGCCAGCAGGATATTGGCCGGTTGAAATATTAGACAAGACTGTAATGGTCGGGACAGGCAGATTCGAACTGCCACGGCTCGGCTTCGCCGCGCACCCTCGCAGACATTTCTCGGGAATCCGCTGAGGCGGATTCCAAGATGTGGGGTGCTTCGTGGGTCGGCCAGCAGGATATTGGCCGGTTTGAAATATTAGACAAGACTGTAATGGTCGGGACGGGCAGATTCGAACTGCCGACCCCTCGCACCCCAAGTGGCGACGACCCCTAAAATAGCCATGTTTTGCCCGAAAACTGCGATTCCGCAGTTCTCGGGAATACCGGTTTTGAGCCGGGTCACGTCACATCTACGTCACAGTTCGGCGGCCGGCGATTGCAGGCTTACGCTGCGGTCGCCGATAGCCTTTTGGAGGTTCCCGTGCGCGTTGCCTTGTACGCCAGAGTATCGACAACCTATGGTCAGAACCCTGAGATGCAGCTTTCCGAACTTCGTGAGTATAGTACCCGTCGCGGGTGGACGGTCACCGGCGAGTACGTGGATGAAGGTGTGTCCGGCGCCCGAGAGCGGCGACCTGCGTTGGACAGGCTATGGGTGGACTGCCGCAAGCGGCGGGTGGATGCCGTGGTGGTTTATCGCTACGACCGGTTCGCCCGAAGCCTCCGCCAGTTGGTGAACGCACTGGAGGAGTTCCGGGCGATGGGGGTTGAGTTCGTCAGCCTGCATGAGGGTGTTGATACCTCCACGCCAAACGGGCGGCTTAGTGTTCGGCATCTTCGCCAGCATCGCGGAGTTCGAACGGGAACTCATCCGCTCCCGCGTCCGTAGCGGTCTAGCTTCAGCCAAGGCGAAGGGAAAGAAACTGGGGCGACCTCGCACTACGGTGAACTCCACGCAGGTTGCCGCACTTCGGGCAACCGGTACCTCGTGGCGGGACATCTCCGAGCGGTTGGGCGTCGGCGTTGGCACTGCCTGCCGGGCGCTCCCAAGCGCCACGCGGCAACTTCATAGCTGCTGACCTGAGACGGGGTGTGCGGTTCCGCAACTGGCGGTGTTGCGTGGCGGCAAGGGCGTGCCGGGTAACCGAAGCGGCTCGCGCAGCTTCACCCTCAAAGCTCAAGGTGCCGTTCTTACCCGGAAGCGGGGTAATGGGCCGATTTGTCCGAACCCCCTTAAAGGGAGGACTTGCTCCCCCAGGGGATCGTGCCAATTCGATCTCGGCTGGTGCTTTTTCGATCGTCTCCTATCGTCCAAACTGTGAGTCCCACGACCTTTCATTGCCCGTTCTTCACTCTGGAACGGTAACTGTATACACACCAGCCTGAACATTCGTAGCCAAATGTCCGATAGCGGATCGGAATGCTCGGCTTCGACTGCTCGCCGGAGTCCCTTCCCGTCCTTTTTCTTCCCATTCCGTCCGGGCCCAGTTCCATTGTCGGAGCCGCCACCACTGTCCCGTTTTGGAACCCCCACCGAGGTCTTCGTCGGATTTTTTCTTCATCGCCCTGCCTCCACCATCCACGGGAACGGGGGCGACTGTGCTACGTTTTGGATCGATCTTGCGTCCTTCGACCTTCTGAGGCAAAGGCGATCTGTCATGGCTCTCGGTGCTCTGCTCATCTCCCATGTCAAATGCCTCATCCGGAGTTTCATCATCGTCCGGAAGGAACCGGCTCAGTCCAGGGACAGCGATAGTCGTTGAGTCATCAGCCGGAACCAAGTCCCTGATATGTTCTTCGGATGAAGTGTACGTATTCAGATTCAATTTTCTTGTTTTCACCGGGCTCAGGATGGTTGCCATCCCAGTTATCGTGACGCGGGGGCTCCATAGATCGGAGAAATTGATTGCCAGTTTCATTGCGACCACATGAACACTCCGGAGAACCGCACAATGGATCGGAATTGCTTAAGGAAAACGACCATCCCGGGCTTCCGAATCATGGCGACGCGGTTAGGTCAGCTCCTTATCGCCTGCATTCAAATAGAGCGTGTACTTTCCTTTGAGATTGGAAAGGTCATCGGTATAGTGATACGTCGGATTCTTGTACGCTTGATAGTACAGATGCGCCGTGAAGTCTTCCTCGCCGCTGAACCGAGTCAGAAGCTCCGCGAGATTAGCGGCGGAAATCTCCTTGATCGCCAACGGTAACGACCTAATCTCTTCCCAGGTCGATGGCAGGCCAGAAATTCTCCAGAACAGAGTAGACGAGGTTCCCTCCTGCCAATCTTCACGTTTGCCGAAACCGAGCACAAAAATGTCTGTTCCGGTTTTATTTCGAAGGAATTTTGAGGGGATTTCCGACTTCGCTCGAACGGAGGCACCCTGCTTACCACCGAGATATCCGGTGGGTTGCCTAGCGTCGCCTTCTCTACCTCATGGCCGGACAGAGAATGCACCAACGGGTCGGCCGCATCCGAATGGATATCGGCGCAATGCGTGACCTGCACCGGCACCGCCGCTGCGTGCAAATCTTCCCAGGCTTACGACGCGCACGGCTGGGCGACCCCGGAGGGCGTTGATCTGCCATGCGAGTACAAGTCCTCAATGAACAAGGCCGCGAAGAACTT
>CAWDJR010000016.1:0-206392 GCA_963802565.1 uncultured Acidobacteriaceae bacterium
TTTGAAGCTGCATTTGCTGCGAACCGGCAAGATGCGCGCGTGCTCTATGAGCGCGATCAGCTTTGGAAACGGACAGGGCGGTCTCCACAGGAGCGGCTCAACGAGCTGATGCAATATTCAATGCTCGTCGAGGCGCGTGATGACTTGTCCGTGGAAGTCGCGACTCTTCTGAATCATGTCAACAAACCGGACGAGGCTCTGCATCTTCTGCTTAGCCGGCGTTTCCAGCCATGGGAGGGCGGTGAGGGTCTGGTACTCGGGCAGTATGTACGCGCACGGTTGCTGCTTGGGCGTCGTGCCCTCGATCTCGGAGACCCGGCCGAAGCGCGCGCTCAATTCTCCGCCGCGCTTCAGCCACCACAGAACCTGGGCGAGGCAAAGCATCTGTTCACAAACCAGAGCGACATCCACTTCTGGATCGGCGAGTCGTTCCACCGCAGCGATGATGCCGAAAATGCCCGTGTTTGGTGGCTCCGTGCGGCTACAAGAGAAAGGCAATTTTCAGCAAATGTCCGTGCGGGATATATCGGACATGACATTCTGGACCGGGCTTGCACTTCGGCGCCTGGGCAGGCAGGACGAGGCTGCGAATCTTTTCACGCGCATTTACGATTACTCGATCGAACTTGAAAAGACGCCGCCCAATCTTGATTACTTTGCAACATCCCTACCTGCGATGCTGTTGTTCAACGAAGATCTAGTCCGGCGCAACCGAATTGAGGCTCTCTTTCTCCGCGCCGAGGCTTTGGCTGGATTGAGTCGTGCGGGAGACGCCCAGAGCCTGCTTGAAGAAGTGCTGAAGCTCGACCGCGGCCATGCGGGAGCGTCTGATCTTCTGGAGCAGCTTGGCAAGTTCGACAGTAAGCTGGTGCGTTAAGCATGCAGATACCTTCGTCCGCATCGCTGCCGCATTCATCCGCACACCCCGATCTCCATCTCGGCTACATCTGGACGATCGCATTTATCGCCGCCATGGGGGGCCTGCTGTTTGGCTACGACTGGGTCGTCATCGGAGGAGCCAAACCCTTCTATGAGGTGTACTTTCATCTCACCTCGGAAGCGTTGATCGGGTGGGCGAACAGTTGCGCCCTGCTTGGCTGCTTCGCCGGATCGCTTCTTGCCGGTTCTGCGGCCGACAAGTTTGGCCGGAAGAGACTGCTCGTCATCTCTGCCCTATTGTTCGCCCTCTCATCCATCTTTACGGGATGGGCCGACAGTTTCAATGCATTCATTTTCTGGCGGATCATCGGAGGAGTGGCCATTGGACTGGCGTCGAACGTCTCGCCGATGTACATTGCCGAAATCAGCCCGGCCCAGTGGCGAGGACGTCTGGTCAGTCTCAATCAACTCGCGATCGTGATCGGAATTCTCGCGGCGCAGCTTGTCAATTGGCGCATCGCCGAAAAGATTCCAGCCGATCCGCTTCAAATCGTGCTCGCAACATCGTGGAACGCACAGTATGGCTGGCGCTGGATGTTCACGGCCGTAGCCGTCCCCGCTGTTCTGTTCCTCTGCTCCGCGCCATTCATTCCCGAAAGTCCGCGCTGGCTAGTCGCCCAGGCGAATCTGCAAACTGCGTTCGAAGTATTGCGGCGAATCGGCGGCCAAAGCTACGCGCAATCGGAGCTGTCGGTAATTCAGCACTCGCTGGCAGCCCCGCACGAGCGCGAGGGCTGGCGCGAACTATTTTCTTCGCCCGGCCGTAAGTTGCTTGCCGTGGGCGCTGCCCTGGCGGTTCTGCAACAGTGGAGCGGGATCAATATCCTCTTCAACTATGCACAGGAGGTCTACCGCGGAGCAGGCTACGGCGTGAGCGAAATCCTCTTCAACATCGTCATCACGGGCGCCATCAATCTCATCTTCACTGTCGTTGCCATGTTGCTGGTTGATCGTTTCGGCCGGAGAAAGCTTATGATCTTTGGCTGTATTTCCATCGGTGTATCTCATTTATCTGCAAGCATTGCGTATCACGTGCATGCTCAAGGCCTATGGGTTCTCGTACTGACGTTGTGCGCGATTGCATGTTATGCAATGTCTCTGGCGCCGGTTACCTGGGTTCTTATCACTGAAATCTTTCCCAATCGTATCCGCGCATCGGCCGTCTCGATTTCGGTCGCGATTTTATGGGTCGCATCGTTCGTGCTCACCTACACGTTCCCTCTGATCAACCGGTCGCTTGGAACGTCAGGTGCCTTCCTCATCTATGCAGGAATCTGTTTCGCTGGTGCGGTGTTTGTGTCCATTACAGTGCAAGAGACCAAGGGACGCTCTCTTGAAGGTTTGGAAGAGTCCGCGATGCACCGATGATTGTCAGCACGCCTTCCTGTGTTCAGAGCAAGTGCGTTGAACCGCGAACATTGCGTGGACGGATCCATCATCTTGCCGCCGCTTTCGCCTTACGAGTTTGGTATCCGGCTGGATAAAACTGCGAGGCACATCATTGAAACTTAATGTTGAAAGAACGCCTATTCTTACCCATAAATGGAGTCATTTCAAGTAAGTCCGAATTGGTACTGAAAAGTTGGGCCAGTATTTGCAAATCCAATCCACCTGGACGTAAAACCGGCTGCTCGGACAATTGATCGCTGCCAATTGACTCGTTACGGCTCTCTTGATGAGCAGATTAGCTCCACTTCACTCACTTGAGCATGGTATCGATGAGTGGGATTGTGTTCGATTGCGGCGAGTGGATGAACAGCCAACGAAGGCCGTCGTGTTTGCCCAAACTTCAGAAGGCTCGAGACCGTGAGGGGGCCAAACCTTGACAGTTTAAAAATACAGTTCTGATTCTACAGCACTTAATTGATTTTAGGAGTAGGTCTGCAAAACCTTTATGCGCCGGTTCGATCCCGGCCCGCGCCTCCAATCTTTCATTAAAATCAAATAGTTCAGAGGTTTAAGCCCGTTTCCATCTGCAGTTCCGTGCCATCCTGCCAACCACAGCCCAATAATTCCAATAAATTCAAGAAAATCAGCACATTCTGGCAACTTCAGTGCAGCCAGAAGGTGTGGATAGGATTTATTAATGAGTCCAGAAGTATTGTACGGCCTCACAAATGCATTCATATTCATTTGACTTGTCGCACATTCTAGATCATAATTGACCCATAAGTGAGTCTTTAAATAAATTAAGGCCTCATTTATGAGTGATAGTTACATGGCAAAACCACAGCATCGAATCTATTCCCGTCAGAACCTCGAAGCCCTCGAACTGCTGGCCCAGGCGATCCGGGCCGGCAGGATCGGCCGGAAGATAACCATACGAGAAATGGCCAACCGGGCCGGCATCTCGCGATCACTCCTGCAACGAATTGAGGACGGTGACCCGAGTTGCGCGATCGGGGCCGTATTCGAGGCTGCGGTCATCGCGGGCGTTTCCCTATTCGAGACCGAGCCAGATCGGCTACAGATACATCGAGCGGCATTAGCGGAAAAGCTCAGCCTGCTGCCCCAGGCGGCGCGTAAACCGAGGAGGGTTATCCGCGATGACTTCTAAGGACGACTACAAAGAAGCTTACGTTTGGATATGGCTCCCGGGTGAGACGAAGCCCGTCGTAGCAGGCATCCTCCAGCGCGTCGGAACTCAGTTGCTGTTCAACTATGGCAGGAGCTATCTGGCACGAGAGAATGCCATTTCGATCTACGAGCCGGAACTTCCTCTCCGGTCGGGCGAGATTCCGCTGGCAGATGGCCTTTCGATGCCGGGTTGTATTCGCGATGCATCCCCCGATGCGTGGGGACGGCGTGTTCTGATCAACCGCAAGCTCAATGTCAAGGGAAAGCAAGCCGCTAACTACGATCTGGATGAGCTGACATGTCTTCTCGAATCCGGTTCAGACAAAGCCGGCGCCCTGGACTTTCAAGTTTCGCCATCCAAGTACGTGCCGCGAGGGATGGGGCAAGCTTCCTTGGACGAATTGCTGCGCTCGGCGGAGCAGGTAGAGAGAGGAGTTCCTCTATCTCCGGAATTGGACACGGCACTTCAGCACGGCACATCGGTGGGTGGGGCCAGGCCCAAGGCACTCCTCACATCAGACGACCAGAAGTTCATCGCCAAATTCTCCATGAGCACAGACATCTACAACGTTGTGAAGGCAGAGTATGTTGCGATGCGGCTCGCAAGCCTGGCGGGGCTCAATGTCTCCCCGGTGCGAATGGAAACAGCTCTGGGCAAAGATGTGTTGCTAGTCGAACGCTTCGACCGCGAACGTAAGAAAGGGGGATGGACCCGAAAGGCGTTTGTCTCGGCCCTCACCCTGTTCGAACTTGACGAGATGTTGGCTAGACACGCCAGTTACGAGTTGCTGGCCGAGATCATACGACTCCGTTTTCAAAACCCCCAGGAAAACCTTCGAGAGCTATTTGGAAGGCTAACCTTCAATATCCTGTGCGGGAACACCGATGATCATGCGCGCAACCATGCCGCGTTCTGGGATGGAAAGAATCTGTGTCTTACGCCGGCATACGACGTGTGCCCGCAGTCTCGCACCGGTGAAGAAGCCGGCCAGGGCATGCGGATTGTAGGCAATAACAGCAGAAGCCAGCTGGCGTGTGTCTCTGCAGGCCGCTCCGCAGTTTCTTCTTTCAGATCAGGAGGCGAGGGCCATCATTCTGCAGCAAGTGAATACGATCCGAGGCACACTGGGATGGCATCTGCGATGAGGCGAAATTGTCGGCGGCAGACCGCGCGCAGTTGTACGGCCGACAGTTTCTCAATCCTTTCGCGTTCTATGATGCGCCTGAAGAAATCAGATCAGCTGGTCAACTCTGACTGTCCGGGAATGTCTCGCGCACAAGACCGGCCGCAAACTCCTGCTCGGAATGCTTCCGAAAGAGCGTCCGAGCCAAAGCGCATGGCCCAAATCATCGCTGCGAAACACCGTTTTGCACATGGAGAGCAACATCGTGGTCGAGTAGCGGGAGAATTTTGGGAAGCTTCTCGATCACGGTAACGCGCATGCCAGCGACGACCAAACGTCTCGGCCATCTTAAGGCCGATAAATCCACCACCGATGATCGGGAGTGTCTTCGGCTGAGTTGGTCAAGCAACGCGAGGGTCGCTCGACGCCTTCATTTTGCGCGTGTGGAAGGTGCCGGGGAATGGATCAAGGGACAAACATTCAGGGCGTGGCGGCTGCTTTTTTTGCCGGCCAGACGTAGGGCGCTGCTTTTTTCGTCCACGGATCAGTTGGGTATCTCTGGCGCAACATCGCGCCGACTTCACGGGCGATGGTGGCGACTCGGTCGGAGTTCTGTTTATCTCTTTCGGCTCCCCAACCATGAAAACAGCCATAGCGAATCATGCGAAGAGTGAGGAAAAGGGCTTCGGGGATGTCTGGATCGGCGGGATGTGCGCGGGCGTAGTTGAGAACCTCGGAGCCGAGATGCTCGTCGGCGCTACCCATGGCAAGAATGGCGTGGGATTCGCTTTCACCTGTTTTGCGCATCTCCGGTGAAAGAAATGCGACGGACGGGGCACTAGCGAACGCATCGTTTCCGCTGAAGGTGGTGGTCCAACCACCGCACCACCAGTTGTCGGAATAGCTCTCAACAAAGTCGTAAGACGCGGAACGTTGCACGCCGCCATCGAGATACGGACGAAGGCCCGGATTGCGCAGGATAGCCATAAGTGGACGAAAGCCAACGCCGGCGCCAGCCTGCTGCTGTAGCTTTTGAGGAAGGAGGGGAAGCATCTGTGCGGCGATGGCATCGTTCTTTAGAAGCACGCTGCGGACCCATGTCATCATTGCCACTGATTGGCGCAACGGCAGCGGAAGCGCGCTAGATTGCGCGGCCTGCGCGAGCGTGGCGAGGGGCGTCTCGCTGTTGAAGACTGCGGCAACATCATCGCTGAACTCTACGGCGCTGTTGCTCGCCCTGCAGTCATACTTTCGTTTTGGATTCTTCATTACATCGAGGCACTCATCGACGGAAGATTGTTGTTGAGATGTACGCTCGAGGATCTTGCGTGGTGCGTCGGCGAGTGCTTCATCGAGTTTCTTTGCAGTGCGCATCCGAAGACCGGTAAATAAATTGACGGCAGACTCGCTGCCCTTTTGTTCGACGACGGGCATGATGGCGTCTGTCTCGATGCCTGCCTGTTCGATTTTTCCCATATCGATGAGTAATCGCTCGCGATGGTAGGTGACGGTCAGCCACGCGGGCGAGGAGGAGGGAATGCGTCCAGCTGCATCGATGAGGCGGGGTGTCAGAGGATCGGAAGAGGAGGCCTTCATGATGGCGGCCGTAAGCCAGGGTGTGCCGCCAGTGCGCTGCCATTCGGCAGCCGCGTGCTTTTTTGCAGCGTCGGAAGGTGACTGGAAAGTGATGAGCCAGTCGATAAGAGGCGAGACGGATCGCAGATCGGCAACGTCATGGAAGGCTTTCTCGAAGCCTGGAAGTTTTTGTTCGAGGGTAAGCGGACGATAGTCGTTCTGGGCTCGGTCGACGTGAAAAGCAAAATCCGATGTGTTTTCGCGCACGGGGAGGGAGTCAAGCCTGGCATTGAGATACCACATGAGGTCCCCGAGATCTTGCTTGTAGTACGGATCGGGATTGGGCTCGACGAGAGCTAAAGAAATTTCGCGGAGACGCTGCTGCGGCTCGGTGCGGATGCGGACGAGGTTCAGAAGGCTCTGTACCGCGTGTGGCGAGATGCCCACGAGATGCTGATCACGCATGGACTCGAGCTGATGCTGCGCCTGTTTCATGAGATCGGGGTTGAAGCTGGCCCCAACATCATCTGTGTCCCCGGTCGCAGTCAAAAAGGCCTCGCGGATGAGGGAGCGCGCTATCAGGTAGCGTGAGATATCGCGCCATGGCGAGGCTGCATCCTGTGCGATGGCCCGGAACGAAGCGCGCGCAAGGTTGAATTGCGCGGAGTAAAACTGTGCCGCAGCAAGCTGGTACGCGCGGTCCTGAGAGAGCAAAGCAGGAGCGCGGGAATGCGCAGCCAGCGGTGAGGATGGATGGATGACTGGTCTGTTGGCCGGGTAGGAACTTTTGGGAGCTCCGACGCCGCAATTGGAGAAGACCGCGTCTTGACCATTGATCCAATCGGCGAGTTCAGCGCTCTTCGCGCCCCAGATCTTAGCCCGATTTTCAAGCGTGGCGACGGCGGTGTCGAAGGCGTCGGCCTGGCAATTCTCGTAACCGGCGGCGAGGAAATATCCCGCGCTGTAGATCATGCCGTACTCGCGGACGGAATGAAGGTCGGGCTGAGGTGGAGCGTAGGTGTTGCGTGTCTTGAGCCACAGGTCGGCGGGGCCGGGTGGCTCGGCGTACTGCTCGCTATTTGTGTTTTTTTGTGCCTGGCTGGCGTCGGCTGGGTAGCTATCTCTTACCTCTTCGGCGAGCGAGAGTGTTGGCTCGTAGGCTCGCTGCTCCTGGGCTGTGAGTGTGCCTCCATTGAGGTAGCGATAGGCCACCGTGAGGTCGGCGCGGGGGAAAGTAGGCAGAAGAACGCCGAGTTTGCCGGCTGCGTAATCGGCTGGATGGTCTGGGCGGAGTTTACGCACAAATACGTCGGGGAAGAAGTCGGGGCCGCAGGCCTGAACAGACAGGAACGGCAGGAGGATGGCGATTATGAACGGAGCAAGCAGTAGGAGCCGTTTCATGGCTTGGTCCTCGGCATCAGTTTGTTAACGGAGAGAAGTGGAAGATCCTCATGCCATCCGCGATCAGGAAAGATGTAGACGCGTTTGCCTGCAAGGTCCGCTGGAGGAGGCTCATGCGTGGATACCCCGCGACTGTAGATGCAGAGCGGCTCTCGAATGCGATACTCCGCGAATTCGGGTGCTAGAGGGCGGCCGGGCTCCATCCGGAAGAACATGGGTACGGCTTCGTCAACGGGCAGGTCGCGAAGCCAGTCGTCGGAACTGCACCAGGACGCGAGGGCGGTGATCGATAGCGGAAGGTTGGGCGGCATACGGCGGCGGAGATTGCGGAGAACTGCGGCGTAGAAAGCGCGCTGCGAGCGGCGCGCGTCAAAATCGACCTGCAGGGCGACGATCGGCGATTCGCCAATGGTGTCGAGAATGAGGCTCGCGGTAGGGTTTTCGAGGCCCGGTGCGATCAGCCCGGGGGCCTCAATGCGTACGACGGCGATACGCTTGATGCTGCTCGGATAGAGGATCGGTTGATGCCTCGGGATCAGGGTTGCGCTACGGCCGAGCATGATGGTGCGATCAAGCACAGCGATCGCTGTGGTGCGCGAATCGACGGCGCGGAGATCTTCGGGACGTTCCCAGATCCAGAGGATGTGTGAAGGAAGAGCGTTCATGCGGCCCGGTGGCGGCGCGAGGTTGAGGGCGTCGGGTTTGAGGGCGAGAAGGAAGAGGCAGAGCGGAATCAAGCTCAGCGACTTCCGGACAGGAGTGAACATGGCGATGGACAAGCTCAAAGATGTACTGAATTGAGGAACACGTCAAGAGACCAATCGATCAGCTTCGAACAAAATGCGCCCTGGGCTATTCTTGATGTGCTCATCGGTTTACAGAAAAGGCGATTGCGTTGGTATCGTTGCCAGGAGTCCAGCTCGTGTCAATGTCTAGTGTCAGATTTGGGGCAGGGAAGAAACGGCAAGCTGCGGCATTCCGAGCCGCACTTATGATCATCGCGGCAATGGCTGCGATGCGTGCGCCTGCGCAGGTGGAGTACGTCGATCCAACGATTGGGAACGTTGGCGTTCTTCTTGTGCCAACTCGTCCGACGGTGTACATGCCAAACAGCATGATCCGGGTCTATCCGATTCGGTCGGATGCGATGGACGATCAAATCGAGTCTTTTCCGCTTACCATCAACTCTCATCGGATTCAGGAGTTGTTCAGCTTGATGCCGGGTGACGGCGGCAAACCGGCCAGCTGGGATCAGGAAACTACAACGCCCTATTACTACTCCGTCTACCTTGGCGATGGGCGCATCCACACGGAGTTTACGGCCACGGAGCGCTGTGGCTATTTCCGGATGACTTTTCCGTCGGGCGAAGCTTCTGTGGTGCTTGCGAATCGTCTCGCCGGTGAATTGCACATGCAGGAGGGCGGCGCGGTTGTTGGCGAAGAGCGATTCAACGACATGGCTGCGTATGTCTACGGAGAGTTCAACTCGCCGGTCCAATCCAAAGCTCGAAACCACCGGCGACAAAGTGCGCCTGATTGTTTCAAGCGCTGACTCCAAGGTTCTGGAGTTTCGATACGGCATTTCCTTCATCAGCGTGGAGCAGGCAAAGAATAATCTCCACCGGGAGATTCCAGACTGGGGTTTTGATCGGGTAAAGGATGCAGGACGGAGACGATGGAACGAAACGCTCGGTCAGATTGCGGTGGAGGGCGGTACTGAGACGCAGCGCAAGATTTTCTACACGGCCCTTTATCGATGCTTCGAACGGATGATCAATATCACCGAAGATGGACGCTATTACAGCGCATTCGACCACAAGGTTCATGAGGACGCGCGTCCCTTCTATGTCGACAATTGGCTGTGGGATACGTTTCGTGCGCTGGAGCCGCTGCAGACGCTGCTGAATCCAGAGATGGAAGCAGACAAGATACAGTCTTACGTCCGGATGTATCAGCAATCGGGTGTAATGCCGACGTTCGCTATCCTCACAGGGAACTATGCTTGCATGAATGGAAATCATGCTGCTCCATGGTTTGCGGATGCCTGGTTCAAGGGCGTGCGGAATTTCGATTTGCCGACTGCCTATGAGGGAGTGCGTAAGCGATCTCTCGAGATGACGCTGCTTCCGTGGCGTCTGGGCCCTAAGAGCTCCCCTTGATGATTTTTACAACGAGCACGGGTATATGCCGGCTCTTCGGCCTGGCGAGAAAGAAACTTATCCGCAGGTCCATCCTTTTGAGAAGCGGCAGCCGGTTCCGGTCACGCTGGAAAACAGCTTCGATGATTGGAACATCGCTCAACTTGCGCGTGAGTTGAAGAGGCCGGACGATGAGCAACTTTTTCTAAAACGTGGGGCAAACTTCAAGAATCTTTTCCGGGTCGATAAGGGGATGATGTGGCCAAAGGACGCCGAGGGGAAGTGGATTGAACCTCTCGACCCGAAGTTTGACGGGGGAATGGGCGGGCGTGACTACTACGACGAAAACAATGGGTACACCTACACGTGGGATGTACCGCAGGATTTCAATGGCCTGATCGCATTGATGGGTGGCACACGCGGGGCCGAGGAGAATTTGGACCAGTTATTCCGCGAGCCGTTGGGGCGATCAAAATATGAGTTTCAAGCGCGATTTCCCGATTCAACTTCCATGGTGGGGCAGTTCTCGATGGGGAATGAACCTAGCTTCGCCATCCCATACATTTATGACCGCCTTGGCGCTCCGTGGAAGACTCAAAAGCGCATCCGCATGCTGCTGGAATCGTTCTTCACAGATGAGCTGCAGGGCATTCCGGGTGACGAGGATGGCGGCGGCATGAGTTCGTTCGTGGTGTTTTCGATGCTTGGCTTCTATCCGGTCACACCGGGGATTCCTGTTTATGACATTGGCAGTCCGGTTTTCGACAAGGCAACGATCCATCTTAAGAATGGAAAGGATTTTGTCATCCTTGCTCACAACAATTCCCGGAACAACAAGTACGTGCAGAGTATCCGGCTGAATGGTCGGCACTGGACCAGGTTTGGTTTCGACACGCAGAGATCGCAGATGGCGGCACGTTAGAACTTGTCATGGGCGACGTGCCGAATACTTCTATCGGTTCAAAAGTCTCTGAGTTTCCGCCGGCTTCCGCATCCGTAAATCCGGAACAATATGTCCATTGATGAGTGTCCGCAAAATATCGAACCGCAAATAAATCGGCTAGATGCGGATACGCTTTTAGCCTTGCTCGGAGGTCTTCGCTCGGCGGCTTACCCTGGTGCCGGGCTTCGGCGTTTTCTCCGTCACTGCCTTGTCGAGGGAACGGCCGACTTCATCGAAGTCCGCTCTGGGGCCTGTCCAAAGCAAATGGTCGACGTTATCGAAGAGAGGGATATCGCTTCTAAGGGTAGCGAGGGTTCGGAAGAGGAGAGCGAGTTTTTGTTCCCGCTGTAGAGTAGCGGCTAACGACGCCGAGTTCAGCACGTTTACATGCCAATCCCGGGAGGACAGCGGAATGGATTCGATGTGGCCGAACTTCGCTAGCACAGCCGACGTGGATTTTGCTCCCCAGCCGGGAAGGCCCGGATAGCCATCGGCGGAATCGCCAACGAGCGCGAGGTAGTCCGGGATCGACGCAGGGGGCACGCCGAACTTGGCCACAACGCCGGCTTCATCGATGGTGATACCTGTACGCCGGACCAATTGCACCACCCGCGATCCCTGAACGCATTGGGCAAGGTCTTTGTCGGGCGTACATATGACAACCTGCTCGACACGAGGGTCTTTCAAGGCCAGCGCCGTCGCGGCGGCAAGGGCGTCGTCAGCTTCGAACTCCACCATTGGCCACACAACGATGCCAGCGGCGGCAAGGACTTCTTCGAGGAGGGGGAACTGCGAAAGCAGGTCGGGTTCGATGCCTTCGCCGGTCTTGTAATCGGCCCACAAATTGTTGCGAAACGACTCGATCACATGGTCAGTGGCAACACCCATATGCGTGACGCCGCCGCGCATCATGGCCAGCAATGAGGCAAGCACCCCGCGCACCGCACCTACCTCGCGGCCGCGCGCATCGCGCGCCTTAGGCACGGCAAAATAGTGGCGAAACAACTCGTACGTACCGTCAACCAGATGGACTTTCATCGCGAAGCTCCGCTTCTGCCCGGTCTCTCATTTCTCTGAACAGTAACATTCGCATTCAGGTGAACGCTTCAATTGGTCACTTGGTGCTAGTCGGTCCGATAGGCGAGATTGTCAAAGATCAAGCCTTCCCCATTTTGAAAATCAAAAGACACCTTTGAAGTTCGATCGGGCCAATTGCTCCTTATGCGACGAAGTTCGCCGGTCTTGATGGTGAATTTCACTTCGCGCATCTCCGGGCATCGGATGGTAACGGTGGCGTCCTGAGGGCCGCCGTTATAAACGTCCATGCCCACGAAATAGCGTGGCGCATAAAAACGAAATTCCGCACTGTGCTCGCTGGGATCGGCAAGAGCCAGGTTGAAAGTTCCGAATTTTCCTTGCGGAACATGCATGGCCCACTGTTTCTTTCCCCATTCGATTGCACCCGCCGGGTAGTCTCCTTTGAGGAGAGTGCCGGCCGGAAGATGAGGATCATCAAAGGTCACGATGTGCATTGCGGGAGAGCCGTCTTCGCCCTCGATATCGATGCTTCGCGCATCGTCATGGCGGATACGCAAAACGCGCGTTTTCTGGTCGAAGGTAAATCCAGGCGCATCGAGATCTTTACGACTTGCCATTGGTTTTCCATCCGCGGTGATGAATTGCGGCGTGAAGTCCAGGCGCAGAACATCGGAGCTTTCCGCATCGAAGGTCGAATACGTGACCGATCCTTTGCCGTAGCGAATCTTGGTGACAACTGAACTCGATCCGAGCAGGTGTGATTCATCTGCGGGGGCCCACTCGGGCACAGCCCAGAAGGCGTCCATCATGCGGCGCGGCCCGTCGGCGAATTCATCGGTAAACCACCACTGCGCGGCAAAGGGACTGTGAGCCGCCGAAGATAGACCCTGAAAATAAGTCACCCAGTTATAGGAGCGATAAGCTTCGTCGCGGTAGGCCACGTCGCCGGTTTTCGCATAGTAGAGAGCTTCGACCGCCGCAAGGCGCGCGGTGTGGCTGTCGCAGCATTGGCCGGGATCGTTACAGCAATATCCTTTGCCATCGCCTTGTTCGGTTGTAATGGTCGCGCCGTGGACTATGTACTTGGGCCACTTTGGTGTTGTCTTTACCCACTCGATGAGCTTTTTCGCGTGCTCGCGCCAGTCAGGATCTTTATCGGGATGGAGCAGAACGTAACGGGCGAATTCAAGCGGGATCACCTGGTTCATGTTTTCCATGCTGGGCACGGTGTCTTCGAAGTATCCGACCCAGACATTGTGTGCAAGGGGATATGTCTTGAACCATTCCCATACCGCCGAACGTACGCGTTGATAGTCTGACACGTTGCCTTGCTTGATCCGAATCAGCTCATCGAAGAGCATCATGGGTTCAACGACGTTGGCGGAGTACGGCCCCATCGGGCCGCCGGGTGCTTTTCCATCACGCGCATAGCAGCGCACCGGCCAGGGAGAGTGTTCCGCGTCTCCGGGAGTCCAGTTCTTCACCAGAGCTTCAGCGCATCGGATGGCTGCACGGAGATACTTTGTGTTGCCCGTGATCTCATAGAGCCGGAGATAGGCGTATCCGTCTTCACCTACAACATGCGGCTCGATGTAGTCCTCGCCCAAATTGCTCCATCCGCTGTATCGCTCCGCGCCTGGATTCGCCGAGGCGTATGGGACCTGCGACCACGCGTATCCGTCGGGAGTTAGCCCATGCTCCAACTCGTAATCGACGAACGACTGAAGAAACGTGAGCGTTTGCGTGTTTGCAGTGTAGGGATAGAGGCGCTCGATGAAGCCCTCCATCATGGCGCGGAGATAGCCCGTGGAATTGGCCCAGTGCGGATCGGGTTGCAACTCGAAAGTGGTGCGATCGAAATCGAAACAGCAGTAGTAATAGGGCAGGCGCTGACGATTGTACTGGTCCCACACAATCGTCCATTGACTCAGAAAATAAGATGAGTAGGAATAGCCGATGTTGTCAGGCATCGGCCACGGAAGCAGCTTGCCAGTCGCGTCGAGTTGCACGGGGCGACCCGCAATGGTCGGAATATCGAGGATGGATACGGGAGCGAACGGCTTATCCTGACCTTCAAGCGTGACCATCATCGAAAGCAAAACCGCGCCGACCGCCAGATTGCGAATCCTGCCTTGCATTTATTCACCTTCAGCCAATTGGCCGTGACAGAGCGATCACAGACTAATTTCTCAAGTGGCACACTGGCTACTTCTGAAAGCCTGGGAGCCAGCAAATCGGGCGCGCAAAAAAACGAGATGCAATCCCTCTGAAGCGAGGCCTCAGGGCGTGGGGCCGGCAGCTAGTTTGGAAGTTGAGCGAATTTCGGCATTGCGGAGAAGTTTGATCGCTTCAGGTGAATCTGGAACTTCGTCGACCATTTTCCGATACTCCAGCACTGCGTCACGCCACATTTCATAGTGGGTGTAAAGCGAGCCCAGCAGAAGATGGGAGGCATTGTGGGCCTTTGCGTTTTGAATCGCCTGTTCGCCTTCGTCGGAAAGAATCGCGAATCGGGCGGCGGAGCTGGTAACGGTCTTCGCAGTTGTGCGGATTCCCAGCGGAATTGCATCGACGCGCCAAAGATAGGTGTGCCCGCGCAGAAGCGGCGTTGGAAGGCGCCACATGGCTTCATCGAGGACCGGGCTTGTCGCAACGGTCTGACGAGAATTTTGATCGTCGACGTGAACCTGGTAGCTCCAGCCATCGATCGTGGCGTCCCAGGTCAGCGTTGGCTGGACGTCTTCGACTGTCGTGCCTAGTGGTTGGGTGATTATGACTTGCTGTTCGCCGGGTCGCACTGGAGTGGGTGCCTGGACAGGCTGGTTGAGAGCGGGCTGATCGGACGCATGTAACTCGGCGCCAATCATCTGACGCTGTTCGATGGGGACTTCCTGGCTGAATTTGCCCTGGAGCATCTGTTGCTCCGCTACACCCTCAGGAGCGAGTGCCTGTGACCGCCTGGGTAAGCGGTTTAACCGGGCGCGCTCCGAGCTTTGCCGATAGTAGGCGAAGCTGCATGCGACCGCAATGATCACGATCCCGAGCAGGACATAGAGACGTTTATGTGTACGTTTTCCCATCAGATTCAAAAGCGCTCTGGAAAGTCTCCCTTCAGACGATCACTAGACATTGCTCACGATGTACAAGATCGTGAGATAGTGCGCGACACGGGTGGTTGCGGCGCGCTCTCTTCAACAATGTTAACTGCGGCATCCTCCGCCGGCAGCCGGACTTCCTGGATTTTCGAAGGGGGAACCTTCCGATGGTTGAGACGATTGGTTCGTCCATGGTGTAGAACGGTTCACTGAGGTGAGTTCTCGTTTTTGGATGAACTGGAGGGACAGAGATGATTACTCGAAGGGATTTGATGGTCGCACTGGTTGCGGTGGCCTGTACGGCGGGCGGGTTCGCGATTGCTGAAGAACTGCCCATGATAGGTTCGTCAGTTTTTGACTGGAATGCGGTGGCAGCGAAGCCTACAGAGGTCGGGTCAGTGCGGTCATTCTTCAAGGTGCGCACGCCGACTCTGGAACAACTTGAGGTGCACGTGACCACACTCAATCCCGGAAAGGCGCCGCACCCGCCGCATCGTCATCCGAATGAGGAGATGCTGATTATTCGGGAGGGGACGGTGGAGGCACTGATCAATGGGGATTGGAAGCGCGTAGGGCCGGGTTCGGTGATCTTTTTTGCTTCGAATCAGTTGCACGGGCTGAGAAATGTGGGCACCGTGCCGGCTGTCTATCACGTGATCAACTTTAAGACCGCTGCTACTCCGGCTGAAACGCACGAGTAACCGGGCGGATTGCCGGTAATGAAAGAAGGCTATGGATGCGTTTGAGATTCATGCGGTTCCGGGCATTGTTTTGCGGCTTGGCAGTTTGTTTTGCGGCTGGAGTTTGTGCGGCGCAGTCGAAGCCTTTGGGCATTGGTGCTTTTGAAGGCCAGACGGATGTTGGGGCAGTTTCGCCGCCGGGAACGGGCGCCTACGATGCAGGCCGCGGCGTTTACACAGTTTCTGCTTCCGGGGCCAACATGTGGTCTACGGTCGACGCATTTCATTTTGTGTGGAAGGAGGTCTCGGGTGATATTTCGCTGACGGCGGATATGGCGTTTCCTTCGATGAATGGAAATCCCGACCCGCATCGCAAAGCCGTATTGATGTTCAGGCAGACGCTGGAGGCCGATGGCGTGTATGCCGATGGCGCCCTGCATGGCTCAGGGATGACGGCACTGCAATACCGGCGAGCGCGCGGTGCAACTACCCAGGATATTGAGCTGAATATTGAATCTCCGCGGCAGATCCGGCTGGAGAAACGTGGTGACACGATCACGATGTTTCTTAGCAATCATGGAGAGCCGCTGCACCAGGTCGGCGCGTCGATCAAGATGCACTTTGATGGGGAGTTTTATGCGGGAATCGGGGTCTGCTCGCATAACAAGGATGTGGTGGAGACGGCGACATTCAGCAATCTGAAGCTGGAGGATTTAACTCAGAGCGGATCGGGCCAGCCAGTTCTCGTACAGCACGCTACAGACCATCGGCATTGAGGACAATTTCCGCCGTGCGATGGTGGTCGCGACGGGCCCTGGAAAGATGGAGGCGCCCAACTGGAGCCGGGACGGCAAGACGCTGATCTTCAATCGCGACGGACACATCTGGACGATTCCCGTGGAGGGCGGCAGCGCGACCATCCTCAACACCAGTACGGCGACGAACTGCACGGGCAGCCATGGGCTGTCGCCGGATGGCACGTGGCTGGCTATCAGTTGCAGCATGCCGGGAAAGCCGGAGACCCGCGTGTATATCGTGCCTTCGACTGGTGGGGAGCCGAGGTTGCTGACGGAGAATCCGTCGTCGTATTTTCATAGCTGGTCGCCCGACGGAAAGACAATTGCCTTCACGCGCCCCAATCACACCGGAGGCGGAAACATTTTTTCTATTCCCTTCGAGGGAGGAACGGAGACGGCGCTGACGACTGGAAATGGGATCAGCGATGATCCGGACTACTCGCCGGACGGGAAGTGGATCTATTTCAACTCGGACCGCGCCGGCGGATTGATGCAGATCTGGCGGATGCGGCCGGATGGAAGTGGCGCGGAGCAGGTAACCTCAGACGACTTCAACAATTGGACTCCCCACCCCTCGCCGGACGGCAAGTCGATTGTGATCGTGAGCTACGACAAGGAAGAGAAGGGGCATCCGGCAAATAAGGACATTGCGCTGAGGATTGTGAATGTCAGCGATGGGAAGATTCGCGTCCTTGTGAACCTTGTCGGCGGTTCGGGAAGCGACAATGTGCCGAATTGGGCTCCGGACGGGACGCACCTTGCATTTGTGAGCTTTCAGATGCTGCCGCCGGCTTGAGTCGGTAGTGGCGATCGGGTCTGGAGTTGGGACTACGCACCTCAAGGGGTAGACGATTCGGGCGCTCTTGCGCCCAACAGGGGAGATAACTAAACTCATCCGGTGCAGTAACATGGGACTCAGGGCGCCGGCCGTTGGGCTGGTTTATGCCTCGAGTTTCCAAAGGATCCAATAAATCCGACGACGCTTGCGCTTTCGGATTCGTGGAGAGATCACAGATCTTGTCCAGCTGGAGGTCAGAGGAATGCGCGTCGGCATTTTCACACGTGAGTATCCGCCGCTGGTTTACGGCGGAGCGGGTGTTCACGTCGACTACCTGAGCCGGGAGTTAGCCAGAGAAATTGAAGTCGAGGTCCATTGCTGGGGACCGCAGAACTCTGATGGCGGCAACCTGCATGTGCGCGGCGCTGAACCTTGGGCTGAAATTTCCAATGGAACCGAGGGGAAATTCAAGGGCGCTCTCGAGGCTTTCAGTCTGAATCTGACGCAGATCAAAGCGCTTGAGGGAATCGATATTGTCCACACGCACACATGGTACGTATCGATGGCGGGCTTTCTGGCTAAGAAGCTGTACGGGGTTCCTTTTGTTCTGACGACGCATTCGCTTGAGCCGCTGCGCGCATGGAAGGCCGAGCAGCTCGGCAGCGGTTACGCGATGAGTTCGTGGATGGAGCGGACGGCAATTATGGACGCCGACGCGGTGATTGCGGTTTCGCAGGGAACCAAGGCTGATATTCAAAAGGCCTACCCCGATGTCGATCCCGACCGCATTCATGTCATCTATAACGGCATCGATCTCGTGGAATATCAGAAAACCAGCGAGACCAGGGCGTTGACTGATTACGGCGTCGATCCTTCGGTGCCTTATGTTTTGTTTGTAGGGCGAATCACGCGGCAGAAAGGCGTTACGCACCTGGTGGATGCGATCAACTATTTGCCGGCGGATATCCAGGTCGTTCTGTGCGCAGGCGCTCCGGATACCCCGGAAATTGCGAACGAGCTTCGCCAGAAAGTGGACGCGGCGCGCAAGGATCATCCGCGCATTGTCTGGATCGAAAAGATGATGTCCAGGCAGGAGACCATTCAGCTTTATAGTCATGCACGTGTGTTTTGCTGTCCTTCAGTTTACGAGCCCTTCGGCATCATCAATCTCGAAGCAATGGCATGCCGTGCTCCCGTAGTTGCCAGCGCAACGGGCGGCATCAAAGAGGTAGTTGTCGATGACAAAACCGGATACCTTGTGCCGTTCGATCAGGATCCTGTAACCAGCTTTCCACGCGATCCGGAGAAATTCGCAAAGGATCTCGCAGCGCGCATCAACGAGCTTCTCAAGGATCCCGAAAAGTGCAAACGCTTCGGCGATGCCGGCAGGCGGCGAGTCGAGGACATTTTCAGTTGGACGGCGATTGCGCATCAGACCATTGATTTGTACAAGCGCCTTATCGAGCAAAAGAAGAAGTAAGTGGTCACAGATTCCGTCGATGCAACGAAATACCTTCGCAACCGGCAATAACCAGATTTTTGAAGACCGTGAAATGGCAATGACGATAAAGATTTCAGACGGACGCAAGCGCGTCATCATTGAAGGCATCGTGCCGCAGGTGGACTGCGGGCGATTTCCCGCAAAACGTACCGTAGGCGACCAGGTACACGTAGAGGCCGATATCTTTACGGATGGCCACGACGCCATTGCAGCTTCTCTGCTCGCACACCGCGAAGGTTCCGATGCCTGGACCGAGATTCCGATGAAGCCGCTGGTGAACGATCGCTGGGAAGCCTCGTTTCGCGTTTCGGAATTGGGACGCTACGGCTACAAAGTGCAGGGCTGGGTGGATCACTTTGAGACATGGAGACGAGATCTGCTGAAGCGCATCAAGGCTGAGAGCGATGCTGCCGTCGACTACCTGATCGGGGCAGACCTTGTAACCCAGGCCGCAGAAAGAGCTTCTGGCGGGGATGCCTTATGGCTGCGTGAGCGAGCTGCAGTCCTGCGTTCAGGGAAATCGACGAGCGAACTCCGGATTCACGCGACTGACCCAATGCTGCACGAACTGGCACTACGCTATCCCGACAAGCGGTTCGCGACCGAATCAAGTCCGGAACTGACCGTTGTGGTCGATCCGGTGCGCGCGCGATTCAGTTCGTGGTACGAATTCTTTCCTCGCTCGACTGCAGAAAAACCTGGCGTGCACGGCACATTTGCCGATTGTGAAAAGCGGCTGCCCTACGTTGCAGAGATGGGTTTCAACGTTGTGTATATGCCGCCGATTCATCCGATCGGACGAATGTTCCGCAAAGGACCGAACAACAATCCAGAGTCTCAGCCCGGTGACTTTGGCAGTCCGTGGGCAATTGGCGCTAGCGAGGGTGGGCACAAGGGAATCCTGAGCGATCTGGGAACAGTAGACGATTTCAAGCGCTTCGTCGCCAAAGCCACAGAACTCAATTTCTCGGTCGCGCTCGATATCGCATTCCAGTCAGCGCCCGATCACCCTTACGTAAAGAAGCATGAGAACTGGTTCAAGAAGCGGCCAGACGGAACGATTCAATACGCGGAGAATCCGCCGAAGAAATACCAGGACATCTACCCATTCGATTTTGAAAGCGAAGACTGGGAGGGGATGTGGAAGGAGCTGAAGAGCGTTTTCGTTTACTGGATAGGGCATGGGCGTCACCATTTTCCGAGTCGATAATCCGCACACCAAGGCGTTTCCCTTCTGGGAATGGGCAATCACGGAGATCAAGCGCGATCATCCCGAAGTGCTCTTTCTCGCGGAGGCATTTACGCGACCGAAGATCATGTACCGGCTTGCCAAGCTTGGATTCAGCCAGTCCTACACCTATTTCCCGTGGCGCAATGGGAAGCAGGAAATCACCGCTTACCTCACCGAACTGGCACAAACGCCGGTACGGGAGTTCTTCAGGCCTAACCAGTGGCCTAATACGCCGGACATTCTCACGGAATTTCTGCAAATGGGTGGCCGGGCGGCCTTCGTGATTCGCCTGTTGCTGGCCGCTACGCTGGGCGCAAACTACGGAATCTACGGTCCGGCCTTCGAGTTGCAGGAGAACAAGCCCGTCAAGCACGGCAGCGAAGAATACCTTAATTCAGAGAAATACGAGATCAGGTATTGGGATCTGGAGCGTGCGGATAGTCTGCGTAGCCTGATTGCCGGCGTGAACGGGATTCGAAACAAGAATCTTGCGCTGCAGAATGACTGGTCGCTGAAATTCCATCCCACTGACAATGATCAGCTGATTTGCTACAGCAAGGAATCGGACGATCGCTCGAACCTGCTCGTCATGGTCGTCAATCTCGACCCTCACCACACCCAGACTGGATTCGTAACATTGCCGCTGGATGAACTGGAGATACCGCAGGATCGCAGTTTTGAGGCCGAGGATCTGCTCACGGGCGAGCGATACTTGTGGCAGGGGTCGCGAAACTACGTGGAACTGAATCCGTCGAGGATATCGGGCCACATTCTCAAGATCCATCGCCGCATGAGAGTGGAGACGGATTTTGAATACTTCCTCTAGCGTCGTCGGGTTCGACGGAATTGATTGCTGACTGTCGGATCCTGCCGGACGAGACGTCTTCCCGAAGATGAGCTCCAGCCGGTCTAAACATGCAACTGCGTAGGAAACGGGAATCAGCAAGGCGCATCAAACAAGCTTGGAGCCCGCCGCGTGAAGAAAATTGCAAGCGCTACTGATCCGCTCTGGTACAAGGACGCGATCATCTACGAGTTGCACGTCCGCGCCTTTGCAGACTCGAATAACGATGGGATCGGCGATTTTCAAGGGATGATTTCAAAGCTCGACTATTTGCAGGACCTGGGAGTTACCTGCATCTGGATCCTGCCATTCTTCCCCTCTCCGCTACGCGATGACGGGTACGACATTGCCAACTACACCGAGGTGAATCCGTCGTACGGAACGCTAGGCGACTTCAGGCAATTTCTGGATGCGGCTCACCAGCGAAACATGCAGGTAATGATCGAGCTGGTTATTAACCATACAAGCGATCAGCATCCCTGGTTTAAAGCAGCACGCCTTGCGCCGCCCGGCTCGCCGGAGCGCGAAATGTACGTCTGGTCGCAGACCGATCAAGTTTACAAAAACGCACGCATCATCTTTACCGACACTGAAAAATCAAACTGGACGTGGGATGATGCGGCTCAAGCATACTACTGGCATCGTTTTTTCTCGCATCAACCGGATTTGAACTGGGACAATCCGCGCGTGATGGAAGAGATTCTGAAGGCCATGCGCTTCTGGCTCGATATGGGCGTCGATGCGCTGCGCATGGATGCTATCCCCTACCTCGTCGAGCGCGATGGAACCTCGTGTGAGAACCTTCCCGAGACGCATCACGTTATCAAGGCAATTCGCGCCGCCATCGATGCTGACTACGCCAATCGACTGATTCTTGCGGAGGCCAATCAGTGGCCGGCGGATGTTCGGCCTTACTTTGGCGACGGCGATGAGTGCCACATGGCATTCCATTTTCCGCTGATGCCGCGCATTTACATGGCGCTCCGTCAGGAGGATCGACTGCCGATCACAGACATTATGGCGCAGACCCCACCGATTCCCGACAGCTGCCAGTGGGGCTTGTTCCTGCGCAATCATGACGAGTTGACGCTGGAGATGGTGACCGACGATGAGCGAGACTACATGTACTTCGCGTATTCGGCTGATCCTCGCATGCGCATCAACGTCGGCATCCGGCGGCGACTCGCTCCGCTGGTCGACAATAATCGGCGGCGTATTGAGCTGCTCAATTCGCTACTGCTGAGTTTTCCGGGTACGCCGATTCTCTATTACGGCGATGAGATTGGGATGGGCGACAACATCTATCTCGGCGACCGCAACGGCGTGCGCACTCCGATGCAATGGACATCGGACCGCAATGCAGGATTCTCGAAGTGCGATCCGGCGCGACTCTACTTTCCGGTCGTCATGGACCCCATTTATGGGTACCAGGTAGTGAATGTGGAGGCGCAGCAAGCCGATCAGTCAAGCTTGTTGCAGTGGACACGCAACATGATTGCGCTCCGCAAACTCTTCCAGGTATTCGGCCGAGGAAGCCTGAGTTTCCTCAACCCATCAAACCGGAAAATTCTGGCATATCTTCGCGAATTTGAGCAGGATTATGGCACCCACGAGATCGTGCTATGCGTCGCCAATCTCAGTCGATTCGCACAGCCGGTCTCGCTTGATCTTGCCGCATTCGAAGGCATGGAGCCGGTGGAGATGCTGGGCTACGTGCCCTTTCCCACGATCACTGACGCTCCTTATCAGTTGACGCTTGCTCCGTATTCTTTCTTGTGGCTGGAACTCCAGGCGGCTAGTTCAGAAACGAGAACATCGCCTGAGCCACAGCTCGTTCCTGTAGCAGACACGAATGGAGCGGAAATGACCGTGGTTGATCTGGCGACGTCACGATGGTCGGGCTTGCTGTCTGCTAATGGGTTGGCACAAATCGAAGCTGCAATGCCGGCATGGCTGCCTCGACAGCGGTGGTTTGGCGCGAAGAGTAGAAGGATCCAATCCGTGCGCGTTTTGCAATGGGCTGATCTTTCGATCGCAGTTCCTGGGGCCGAGCGTTCCAAACCTGGCAGGTCAATCGATGCCGAAATTGTTACGCCCGCGATTTTCTTCGTGGAGATTATGTATTTTGACGGCGAGCCCGATATATATCAGTTGCCGCTCGCGGTTAGCGCGGGTCAGCAGGCAGATGCAGTTACGGCGGAGCGTCCCGACAGCGTTTTGACGACGCTGACTTCCACGGCTGGCATTGCACTTGTGCATGATGCCACTATCCGCCAGGATTTTCGAGACATTGAATTGGCACTCATCGAGCGGAGCGCAACTATTCCTCTCACCAATGTCATCGTTTCGGTCTCGTCGCAGGGATCTCTTGCCGACGGGTTGGAGGCGAAACAATTGTCTCCAGAATCCAGGTCGAGCCTGCCCCGGGCGAACTCGACTGTGATTGTGGCTCCAGCGCAGCCATTGCCGTTGCATGCGCAGCCGGGTGAGGCCGCTGCGGGTCCGCGAGAAGACGGGATCAGCGCAGGCACGATACTCAGTGCGCATGCTTCAACAACGCTTCGTGCGATGAGGCTTGCGCAGCCATTGCCTTCACGCATCGGCTCGGCCGAGCAATCAAACACTTCCATCCTCTACGGAGACGCTCTCATCTTAAAGCTCTTCAGGCGCCTGCAAACCGGAGAGAATCCAGATGTAGAGATTGGAAAATTCCTAACCGAGGTCGCCCATTTCGAGCGGATTCCTCCTTTCCTCGGAGAGATTTCGGTAACTTCGCCAACCGGCGACAAAACCACCGTGGCCATGCTGCAAGGACTCGTGCCCAATCAAGGCGACGGCTGGGCCTGGTTCCTGCGCCAGCTAAGCGAGTTTTACGGGAGCGTCGAATTCAATTTCGACGTGCCCGATGTACCTGTCCCCGGATTCGAAAGCGCAACAACTCGTCTGGATCAGATGCCGCGGTCAGCCAAACCATCCATGGAGGCAGCGGCACTCCTGGGTCGTCGTACCGCCGAAATGCATCTCGCATTGAGCTGCTCTGCGACTGATCCGGCGTTCGCGCCAGAACCTTGCACGAGCAACGATCTTCAGTCCGATGCGCACCAGATCGAGACGTCGATACGATCCGCGATGGAATCGCTCAAATCAAAGTTTTCGACACTGGATGAATCTTGTGCGGATGGCGCCGCCCTTTTGCTCACAAAGCGCCATGAACTGATGGAACGAAGTCGCCATCTTTCCGCTATTTCCGTGGCAGGGCAGCGTATCCGCATTCACGGCGATTTTCATCTCGGACAGACTCTCCGCACCAGCGTGACGGATGATACGACGGCTTCAGGCGGTGACTTTGTTTTGCTCGACTTTGAGGGTGAACCTGCGCGACCCTTGTCACAGCGCCGGCGCAAGCAATCGCCCCTGAAAGATGTGGCGGGAATGCTGCGCTCCTTCTCCTATGTGGCGTTTGCCGGGTTGAAGGCATTCGAGGCCGCCAATCCTGCCGGTAGACATCAGGGAGACGCAAAGGACTTGAGCAAGTGGGCCCAGGCGTGGCAAAACTCGGCATCTGCAGAGTTTTTGCGGTCCTACGGGGAAACGATTGCGAAGAAGCCTGATCTTCTTCCGACCGCCACAGAGACTCAATCGCTTCTGGACGCTTTTGTTCTGGAAAAAGCATTTTACGAATTGATGTATGAGCTCAACAACCGTCCAGCATGGATACACATCCCAATTACAGGTATCCTATCTTTGTGCAAATGACTGTCATCAAACGGATGCAGTCGGCTGACTGCTAGATTACCTTTTCGCATTGGCACGAGTTTTCCCGATCCCTATGGCGACCGCGAATTCAGTTTCGGATGCCCATTCCACCGCTACTCCGGTGCGAGCGGGGCTGGTTGTTTTTATCGCATCCATGGCCGCGGAATCTCTCGAAGGAATTTTTGCCAATTTGACGGCATCGTTTCCCGCAGACGAGGTAGTGATTGCCACTCCGAACGACACATCCGGAACTGCGTATCCTGCGCTTCGCGTAATTTCAACCCAGGCTACCAATTCGGTTTGGCCGTTGGCTGCGACTGATTTTTGGAACGCAGTGAATGCTGCGAAGGAGAATGAGGCGCGAACGGTGCTGATGCTTGGCCCCGGCGCAGACTCGCTAAGCACAGCTGCTTTGCGCGATCTTGCAAATGCCGTATCCGATACGACGTTTGATCTTGCGGTTCCACACTATTCTCTGCCGCCGAATGCCGGACTTGTTAACTCCGCCATCTTGTATCCGCTGACGCGGGCATTATTTGGATCGCGAGTGCGTTTTCCGCTGTCGATTGATATGGCGTTTTCTGTCCGGATGGCCGATCGACTAGCCGCCACCGCGCAACGCTTTATGAATTTGAACCAGGCTGACGCAATTATCTGGCCGGTAAGTGAAGCGGCGCTGACCGGGCTGAGCGTTGATGAAATCGACGTGGGCACGCGCATTTTGCCGCAGCCGGCGGAGCCCAACATCAATGCAATTCTCTCGCTCGTTACGGGGTCTTTGTTTGCGGACATTGAGGCCAAAGCGGCTTTCTGGCAAAGGCCGCGTCGCCTTCCGCCGGAGAGGCATCCCTTTCCGGAGATTCATGCAATCGAGGGAGACGTCGATATCGTGCCCATGGTGGAGGCGTTCCGCCTGGCATTTTCGAACCTGCAAGAAATCTGGTCGCTGGTTCTGGCTCCGAATTCTCTGCTTGGATTGAAGAGGCTTTCCGTTGTGGAACCGGCGGCATTTCGTATGCCGGAAAATCTTTGGGCCCGCGTGGTGTTTGATTTCCTGGTGGCTTACCGCCTGCGCACCATCAATCGTGGACATCTGCTTGGCGCGCTCATTCCGCTTTATCTTGCATGGGTGGCCGGCCACATCAACGTTGTGAAGTCTGGCACAAGTTCTGAGGTTCACGTGGAAGCAGTTGCCGCTGCATTTGAATCCGACAAGCAATATATCGTGTCCCGTTGGCGTTGGCCCGACCGTTTTAATTCATGATGCTCCGCTGAGGAGCGAGCTTGTTCCATTGACCGAAGACCTTGTTCGAGTAGTTCAAGGGGTGAGTCCGATGCTTAGATTTCTCGCAACAATGCTGCAGACCGTTCAAGATTACAATTCGCCTGCTCCTGCGATTCCAGACAACGGATCGATCTGGCACCACATGTCCCTGGCGCTTCAACAATCGGTCTTTCGCGTATTGTCGCTTTTCATCGCGGTGCTGCCCGGCATACTTGCGATTTTTGTCGCGCTGACGCTGTTCACGCTGATCGGAATTGGTCTTTCGTGGGTCTTGCGTAAGGGGCTCACATTTCTCAAATTCGACGAGCGACTAAATCGCGGAAGTTCAGAATGGGCACCCGCTAGCTCACCCACTGCCTTAATTGCACGTGCGGCATTCTGGGCATCTGTGCTGCTTGGATTGATCATCGGAGTGTCTGCATTCGATGCATCGTACGCGACTGGCGCACCCCTGCCGATTTCAATGCTGCCCTACCTGACCCACATGGTCGGCGCGATCCTGCTGCTCATTGCCGGGACATTGATCGCACGGTTCCTCGCGCGCTCGGTACTCATTGGCGCAGTCAATGCGCAATTGCAATATGCACGATTTCTCTCACTTGGCGTCAAATGGCTGGTACTTGTGTTAACCGCGGCAATGGTGCTCGATCATCTTCAAGTTGGCGGAAATGTTGTTGAACTCGCATTCGGAATCCTATTCGGCGGAATCGTGCTGACTCTCGCGCTTGCGGTTGGTCTCGGTTCGCGCGATCTGGTTAGCCGATCGCTTGAAAGTCACGTGGACCGCACGACAGAAAGGGTCTACAGCGCCGAGCATGAGTCGATGCCTCCCGTCGAGCCAATCCGTCACGAAACCATTCGTCACTTTTAGCGATCTGCTATCGTTCGAATCACCACGACCGAGTCAGGTGGAAGCGTTATGTTGTCACCTGCCATAACGCTTTCCTTTAGAGAAGCAAGAATTATTTCGCCTCCGCCATGGATGGGCACAGCTTGCGCCTTTTCCGCAATATTGCAAGCGACGATGATGGATCCGCGCTGCATACAGAGCCACCGCTGCTCTTCGCTGAAAGTTACCGCGGTATTGCCTGGTTCACCATTGTTCAAGGAAGGCTCAGAGCGCCGTAGCTTGATGAGCTTGCCATACCATCCGAATACATCGGCATGAACCTGCTCAGGCAGTTCGTTCCAGTTCAGCTTCGAACGCATAAATGATTCGCGGTTCTCGGGATCGGGAATGACGAAGGGATCCCATCCAAATGCGTCGAACTCGTGCCTGCGGCCTTCTGAAACCAGTCGCGCCAGCTCCGGATCCTGATGATCGGCAAAGTATAGGAATGGCGAAGTGGTCGCCCATTCCTCGCCTTGAAAAAGCATAGGGATAAATGGCCCGAGGAGAACGACACTCGCGGCGATCTTCGCGCGATTGATGCCGGCGCTTTGGCTGATGCGGTCGCCGACAGCCCTGTTTCCAACCTGGTCATGGTTCTGAATGAAACCAAGGAAGCGATGCTGAGACAAGTTTCCTACTGGCCGCCCGTGTCGGCGATTGCGATGTGGCGAGTAGATGCCGTCATACACAAACGTCCGCTCGAGCGCTTTCGCAAGTTTAGCGAGTGATCCGAAGTCAGTGTAATAACCGGCCGGCTTTTCTCTGTTCAAGACCGCAAAGAGCGCGTGGTGAAAATCATCGTTCCACTGCGCGTCCATTCCCAGTCCTCCGCAATCACGCGGAGTCACAATGCGTGGATCGTTCAAGTCGCTTTCGGCAATGAGAACAAGTTGTCGCCCCAGCGTTGCCCCGAGGGTTTCGATCTCTATGGCTAGCTCTTCAAGAATGTGAATCGCAGATCGATCGACGAAGGAGTGCACGGCATCAATACGCAACCCGTCGAAATGGAAATCGCGCAGCCACATCTGCGCGTTGTCGAGGAAGAATCTTCGTACCTGATGTGAGGCAGCTTCTTCAAGATTGACCGCGCCTCCCCATGGTGTCTTGTGTGAATCCGTGAGATATGGGCCGAATTTTCCCGTGTAATTGCCGCTGGGTCCAAAGTGGTTGTACACGACGTCGAGAATCACTGCCAGCCCAGCGTCGTGCGCGGCATTCACAAAGCGTTTTAGTGCGTCGGGGCCGCCATACGGTTCGTGCACGGCAAAAAGCGATACTCCGTCATATCCCCAACCATGGTCGCCCTCAAAAGACCCAACGGGCAACAACTCCACGTGGGTGACACCGAGATTGCGCAGGTGTTCAAGTTTTGCGATTGCTGCGTCGAGAGTGCCTTCAGGCGTGAAGGTTCCCAAGTGAAGTTCATAGACGATCGCGCTCGAAAGCGGACGAGCGTTGAATGCTTCATCGGTCCAGTGAAATCCGCCATGTTTGTAGACGCGCGAAAGAGCGTGAACGCCACTGGGTTGCCATTGAGACCGGGGGTCGGGATAAGGCGTTTCAGCCTCGTTGATCAGGAAACCATAATCTGTTCCGTGGTCTGCGGATTTTACGTCAGCGAACCACCAGCCTTCATCATCTGGCCCGGTCATGGGAAAGGGCTTCCCATTGACTTGCACGGAAAGGGAATTCGCAAGCGGTGCCCAAACTTTAAAACGATGCATCGCTCAACTCTCTTCCTTTACCAGCAACGCCACAGGAAAGCGACGCAAAATATTCTGCACAGGAATACGACCACCGCTCAGGGTTTCATTGGTCAGTAGATTCTTCCAAAGACTTCCGGGCAAATCGACGATCGTATTGGACCAACTCCCGCCGAGTTTCAACGACCATCTCGATACTATGGTTGCGACTCTTCCCGCTCGCAGATAACCAACCGCATGATCCATCTTTCTTCCTTCAAAAATCAAGGGAGTGAAATCTGCATCTGCGCCAAACCATTCAGGCCGGTTGTGCCGCAGATTGAGCGCGCAATAAAGTGTCCAAAGTTTGGGCATGCCACTATCCGTTCTTTTCATAATCTCCTCGACGGGCATGCCTGCTTCGAGTTCCGAGAGCATCGAGCGTCTCGCCTCATAATCAATCGATCCGCGATTATCGGGATCAACAAGATGGAGATCCCACAACTCGCTCCCCTGGTAGGTATCCGGAACCCCCGGAGCTGTACATTTCAACAGCGTTTGAGCGAGGCCGTTGATTCGTCCATAATCGACAACTCGCCTAACAAACTCTTCGATCGCCGCAATAAACTCCAGGCTCTCGTAGAGCCGTTCGATGAAGTTCTTCAGCGCGTCTTCGAACTCTTTGTTCTGCTGAGTCCAACTCGTATGCTGCTTGGCCTCACGTGCAGCCTTCTCCATGTACTGAATCATTCGATCGCTGGAAATGGGCCACGCGCCGATCATCGTTTGATAGAGAAAGTACTCGGTATTGCGATCAGGCAAATCCTTCGTCTTGAGCGCTGCATTCATGCGCGACCAACGTCTCAGGAACGAGCGCCATTGGCCGGGGATCTCCGTGATGACGGCAAGTCGCGCGCGAACATCATCAGAGCGCTTGGTGTCATGTGTAGAAAGCGTAGTCATGGTCAGGGGATGGGATGCCTGCATCTTGGCGCAGTAGTCTAGAAACTCAGCTGACGTGAGGCCATCTCGATCCGGTGCTCCGCCCACCTCGTTCAATCCAACCATGCGGTTGTAGCAGTAGAAGGCAGTGTCTTCCACGCCTTTGGCCATCACCGGCGAAGTGAATTGCTGAAAGCGATACACAAATTCGGATTCGAGAGTGCCGCGAGAACGCAGCACCAGCACTTCTCCGATGAAGTCGAGCAGGCCATGATCGAGATCGTTGCGGCGAGCCTTGGCCCTTTCCAGAACTTTGCGGACTTCCTCACGATCCTCTTCCGCAATTTCATCGCGGTCAGGCACAACATAGTTTCGGTAGATCGCGAAGCATGAAGCCACTTCGCGGATAGCCCGTCGGATCTCCGCTCTTGTGAAGTCGCGGCGGTCGCGGTTGTTTTCGCATATCTCCAAGAATAGAGTCGAGAGCCGATTGACGTCGCTTCCCAGCGCCTCTAACTCGACACTGAGTTTCTTATCTTGTGCGATGGCTGCAAAATCGGTTGGCTGTCGGGTGAAGTCACTGTAGATTTGCGTCATTTCTTTCAGACCATCTGGCTGCATGAGCCAGAGATTACAAACATTCAAGAAGTCGTAACCGCTGGTTCCTTCAATCGGCCAGTTTTCTCGCAGAAATTCTCCGGGCTCCAGAATTTTTTCTCCAACGATCCACGCATCCGGAGCTCGCTGCCGCAGTCGCGTGAAATATTGCAACGGATCGCGCAACCCGTCGGGATGGTCGACCCGAACACCATCCAGAACACCTTCGCCCAGCCAATCAAGAATTCTGCGATGCGTCGCTTCAAAGACGTGTGGTCTTTCAATCCTGAGACCGACAAGAGTGTTCACGTCGAAGAACCTGCGGTAGCCCAGTTCCTGGTCGGCGGTCCGCCAATAGGCCAGCCTGTAATGTTGAAGATTCAACAATTCATCAAGGGCGTCATGATCTTCATTCAGTTCGCGAATAGCCTTATCGATCGCCTGCAATACCTCCGGATGCTCTTCACAAAATCGTTGCAGGAGGCCGTAGATGACTACTTTGTCGCGATGCCGGGCGTTAATTGCCGCGGTGTCCGTCGCGTCAGGTACGGGCAATCGTCTCAGGCTGTCAGCAAGAAAACTCAACGTCGGACTGTATGCGTATTGCGCAGCACGCTCCAGGATGGCGGGCAGCGAGCGAGGGGCGAGGGGATAAGGATTATCGATGTAACGAACACAGAGAGCTCCTCCTTCCCGGTCAATGCGAATTTGGCCGGCAGTGAGCACGCGTCCATACTGCTCGCCAAGCACTGGAATCAGCACCTTGTTCTGCAGCCTTACTTCGGATGAGTGCCAGTCGATGTCAAACCACATGGCAAAGCGACTCGACGGCCCGTTCTCAAGAACGTCCCACCAGTTCTGATTTCGAGGCCCAATCGCCATGTGGTTGGGAACGATGTCGAGCACTTGACCCAAACCAAGCTCACCCAGGCGAGCGCAGAATCGCTGATGTCCTTCTTCGCCTCCGAGTTCGTCATTCACCTGTTGATGATCAACAACGTCGTAACCGTGCATGCTGCCCGGAGCGGCCTGAAGGTATGGCGAACAATACGCGTGCGAAATCCCCAGTGCCTTCAGATACGAAGCAATGTTGGCTGCATCATCGAATGTGAAATTCGCATGCAGTTGCAGCCGGTAGGTCGAGGAAGGAACGCGCAGCATATCTCTCGTGGCACAGGGTTTCAGGTGATGCTGGTGGATGGAGGGACGTAACTCAGCCGTAAGGCGTTTAGATGCGCGCGGATAGGAAGGAGGATGTCTGGCGTAGTTTTTGAGCAAAAGTGAGTCAGGTTGTCGAATCTAGAGAAACGGTGAACTTTCAAATTTGCCTGGATGATTACGCATGGCTTCCGCGATCAAACCTCTTGCTTCCAGCAGTTCGGAGTCCTCGATCTGTAGCCGCGGTGGGCGAACGCGCGCCGATCCAACCCCCCGCTCTTCTTGTACAAGCTTGATTAGTTGAACGAATTTCGGGACGGTATCCATGCGCAACAGGGGCAGAAACCAACGATATAGATCGAACACAGATTGTCTGTCACCTTTTGTCGCTAGATCGAACAGTTCCACCGATTCGCGCGGAAACGCATTCACCAACCCCGCAATCCAACCTACAGCGCCGGCATCTATCCCTTCCACGATTGCATCGTCTACACCGACAAAGATTTCGATGCGATCACTCAACAGAGCGCGAATTGCGGTCACACGTCGCACGTCTGTCGATGACTCTTTGACTGCGGCAAGATTGGCGAACTCACCTGCAAGTTCGGAGATTTGTTCAGGAATGAAATCCGTTGCATAGGCAACCGGATTGTTGTAGAGCATAGCCGGCAGCGCCGTCGCCTGCAGAATCGCTGCGATGTGCGCCTTCGTTTCTCGCCAGTCGCCTCGATAAACATACGGCGGCAGAATCATCAAACCTTGCGCCCCGGAGTCGGCTAGCGCCTTCGCGAGGTTCACAGCCTCTACGGTGGAAAGCGCCGAAACTGCGCCGACAACCGGGATGGCCGGCGAAACTGAGGTTACAACGTCGCGGACAATGCGGATTTTCTCATCGAAGCTGAGTGTTGCCGCTTCGCCTAGCGAACCCAGACACACGATTCCGGAGCATCCGTTCGCATGCAGCCACTGTGCGTGACGCTTTAGAAACGGCCAGTCGACCTTGAGATCTGCGTCGAATGGCGTGGTCATCGCCGGCATTACGCCTTTCCATTGCATAGCGGCTCCTTCGTTAACTCAGCAGGTTGGTTCTCGTTTTTCGCAAAGCGAGAAGGCAGATAAGGTTCAATCGGAATCGACGGCTCCCGCGCCGTCAGCTTCGCAGCCAGCAATTCAGCAGTCGCTAGTGACGTGGTGATGCCGAGGCCCTCGTGGCCGGTCGCGAGCCACACTGTGCCATCAACGAGGGTAGGCCCAATCAAGGGGAGCTTGTCTGGAGTGGCTGCGCGAAATCCTGTCCATACGCGCAGAGCATTCAAAGTTCCGAGCAGGGGCATGTAGGCAACTGCTCGTTGCAGCATAGAGCTTAAGATGCCCTGATTAACACTGGATGTCTCATCGCCATATTGCCGTGAAGAGCCGATGAGAATTTGTCCCGTTCGCCGCGGCTGCACGTTGAACGCGACAGAATTCGACGAAACTGAGTGAGCGCTTTTCAGATATCCAAGCTCAACCAGTTGATGGCGCACGAAACCCGGATAGCGATCGGTAATCACTAGATGGCCCTTGCGCTTCTTCACCGGTACGCCGGTCGTCAGTTCAGGCGCCCATGAACCGGTTGCATTGATGAGGTTGGGAGCGTTCAGTTCTTCGCCGCCATCCAGCAGCACCCGACCATTTCCCATCTGCGTTACGCTGCGCCCGATTAAAAGTGTGGCGCCAAGATTCTTAGCTACATGCGCGAGGTGAAGCGCGGCCGTTGGCGGATAAATAACCGCGTCGTCAGAGACCAGAAGCGCCCCGGCAATCCCTGACCTGACGTTCGGCTCAAGGCTAACTAACTCACGCGCACTGAGCAGTTGAGTGGGTACATCGCGATCGCAGTAATACCGATGCTTCCGCTCTGCTTCGGCCATCTCTTCGTCGTCGGCTGCGAGCCATAGCGTTCCCGGCGTTTCGTATTCGACGTTTTCGGGCAGCTCCGGCGCGAGCTTAGACCACAACAACTGCGAATAGCGCGTCAAGGCAAACTGAGCTTCGGAGTCGTCCATCGCGACAATGTGGCCCATGCCTGCGGCAGTCGCGCCGCCACCAAGGACATCGCGTTCAACAAGTGCGACCCGCAAGCCCGCTCGCGCGCATGCGGCAGATGTGGCTGCTCCAACCACGCCGCCACCGACGATGACTACATCAAAGGAGGTTTGCATCAGCATCCGATTCCATTGCGGAATGGATCCAGCGCGTCGAACAATAGTGTGCACTCCGCTGTCACAAAGGCCGAACCTGTAATTGATGGAATGATCGCTCCGTTGTCGATTCGAACACTGCCCTCGAACACCGTGCCGAGAATCCCTTCCTGTCTCCAGATAACTCCGGGAGCGAGTTTGGCTGAGGCTACGAGACACGCCATCTTTGCGCTGGTGCCTGTTCCGCATGGCGAGCGATCGTAGGCTTTTCCAGGACACAGCACAAAATTGCGACTGTGGTTGGCGGGATTGTGTGGCGCTGTGAATAGTTCAATGTGATCAATCTCCGCGCCGTTGGCCCCCGTGATCTTACTCGCGGAGAGCTGGGTACGGATGCTCCATGTCAAGTTGGTGAGAGCTTCTGCGTTTTCCAGTTCGAGCGGAATTCCTTGGTGTTCCGCGAGAAAGAACCAATTCCCGCCCCACGCGATATCTCCGGTTACAGTTCCATGATCAGGAACTTCAATTTCGACGCCGGACGCGTAGCGATAGGCGGGGACATTTTCGATTGTTGCATCATTCTTCGACTTCAGATGGATTTTGACTTTGCCCACCGGAGTCTGCAGAAAATGAACTCCCGGATGAATTCTTCCCAAATGGGCGAGAGTTGCGGCAACGCCGATCGTACCGTGGCCGCACATTCCCAGGTAACCGGCGTTATTAAAGAAGATGACAGCCGCGACACAATCCGGAGTGTCCGGTTTCAGCAGCCACGCGCCAACGACTACATCGGAACCGCGGGGCTCGCATAAAATGGCACGACGCATCCAATTGTGATCGCGCCGAAGCCGCTCCATACGCTCGGATAATGTGCCTTTGCCGAGATCGGGTCCTCCTGACAAAACGCAACGCGTGGGCTCGCCTGCGGTATGCGAGTCGATCACTTCGATTCTGCGGGTTGAATCCAAATCGGTAGCCATAGGTGGGTAGTAGCCGTTTCGGCGCTTCTTGCGCAGTATACAAAATGGGTTACAATCAACGTCGTTTCTAGTCTGATGAATCGATCAACTTCCGCACAATCCGCCAAACCCGACGTTGACTTCAATGTCAACGGCAGGCCCATCTCCGCTACACAAGGCACCACGATTGCGGCCGCTTTATTGCATGCGGGAATTGCCACGCGCAAATCGGTCTCCGGCGAGCCACGGAATGCACTCTGCGCTATGGGTGTTTGCATGGAGTGCTGCGCTATGGTGGATGGTATCAAGCATGTACGCACCTGCCAGGTCCGCGTGCAGCCGGGCATGAACGTGGTGTCAGAATGACCAGTTTCGACGTGGTCGTGGTCGGCGCCGGTCCAGCCGGAATGGCAGCTGCCACAACAGCATCGACTTACGGGGCAAGCGTCTGCATCGTGGATGAAGGCGCTCGATGCGGCGGACAGATCTGGCGCGGGCATCGGCCAAAATTCGGCCGAGAGGCCGGATGAACGATTCATACGCCTGCAGAGTGCGCTTGAGCGCGGACAGATTGTTGTGCGCTATGGGACCGGCGTGGTTGCGAATCCTGCTCCTCACGTCCTGCGGCTCGAGACTTCTACTGCATTCGAAGACATCCGTTATCGCAATCTGATTCTTGCTACTGGAGCCCGTGAGCGCTTTCTTCCGTTTCCCGGCTGGACGATGCAGGGTGTGATGGGAGCAGGCGGCCTTCAGGCGATGGTGAAGCAAGGGTTGCCAATTGAGGGCAAGCGCGTTGTGCTCTCTGGAAGCGGCCCTCTGCTGCTGGCCGTAGCTGCCAACCTTGCGAAGAAGGGCGCGCACGTTATCGGCATCTTTGAACAGGCCTCTGCAGCACGATTAGCGCGATTTGGATTTCAACTTCTTGGCCATCCAGGAAAACTACGCGACGGCGCAGTCTATCGTGCAGCAGCTCGCTCTGCCGCTTATCGAACTGGATCGTGGGTGACGCACGCGCACGGTCAAGACCGCTTGCAATCGGTGACTGTTTCGGAGCGGGGCAAAATGCGCAAAATCGAGTGCGACTACCTCGGCTGCGGATTCCACCTTGTCCCCAACCTGGAACTGGCGCGGTTGCTCCAGTGTCAGATCCAATCGGGCTATGTGCAGGTGAGCGACAAGCAGGAGACCTCGGTTGAAGATGTCTATTGCGTGGGGGAGCCGACGGGTGTTGGCGGATTGGAGAAGGCGCTTTGCGAAGGCGAGATCGCGGGATTGGTTTGCACTGGCAGTTCGCCCACGCATCTTGCTAAGCGACGCGATCGGTATCTACGATTTGCAAGAGAACTAGATCGAGCCTTCGCATCGAGACCCGAACTGAATCAGCTTGCGGAACCGGACACATTGGTTTGTCGCTGCGAAGATGTGTCTCGCCAAACACTGGCTTCGATGAACTCGTGGCGCGAAGCAAAGCTGCATACTCGCTGCGGAATGGGCCCTTGCCAAGGCCGGATCTGCGGACCGGCAACTGAGTTCCTGCTTGGATGGAACTCTGAACATTCACGCCCGCCGGTATTCCCTGCGCGCCTGTCAACGTTGGCGAGTCCGGTTGAAACTGACTCACGCTGAGATATTAGGAAAGCGCCATTCAAAATCCCAGCGGATTCCCGATTGACCGGCTCACTCAAAGAGCAGATTCTCAGCATGGTCTATTGCGTCGCGAAAATTCGACAAGCCGACACCTGCCAGTCTGAACTTTTGCCCTGGATTCACAACTACTTTCTCTCGCAACGCCTGAGCGATACGGGTGAGTTCTTCGCAGGATGCGGGAGGCGAAGCAGGCGTGTGACTCCGAGTGAGGATACCGAATTCCGCCGTTTTGAGCTTTAATACGACGGTGCGCGCGATCCTCGGCTCCTTGCGCGAAGCCAGCCACACCTTTTCAGCGAGTCGGCGGATCATGGCGTCAGTTTCTTCCAATCGTACGTCCGATTCAAATGTATCCTCGGCCGAGATCGACTGGGTCGGCCGGTTCGGCTCAACGGGATTGTTGTCGATTCCGCGAGCCAACTCGTAGAGACGAATTCCGTAACGCCCGAACCGTTGTTGCAAAACGCCAAACTCAAAGCTTCGAATCTCTCCGACTGTCCGCACGCCGAGATCCGCGAGTCGTCTCGCGGTAACCTTACCTACTCCGGGCAAACGGTCGACAGCCAGGGGTGTAAGGAAGTCGATCGCTTCATCGGGCTTGATGACGAACAAACCGTCCGGTTTGCGCCAGTCCGAGGCGATCTTTGCGAGGAACTTATTGGAGGCGATTCCTGCGGAAGCTGTCAGCTGCAGTTCCTGGCGAATTTGCTCACGGATCATGCGTGCTACATGGGTTGCACTAGGAAGCCCAGTTTTATTCTCGGTGACGTCCAGGTAGGCCTCGTCCAATGAGAGCGGCTCGACGAGGTCGGTGTGGCGCAAGAAGATTTCTCGCACACTCTTCGATACTGCACGATAGCGCAGGAAGTCCGGTGGGATGAAGACTGCGTGCGGACATAGACGCTGAGCATGTACTGCCGGCATCGCCGACCTTACGCCAAACTTTCTCGCCTCATACGAGGCGGCGCAAACCACCGAGCGTTTACCGCGCCAAGCCACAACGACGGGCTGTCCTCGCAGCCGCGGCTCATCCCGCTGCTCAACCGACGCATAGAATGCGTCCATATCCACGTGAATGATCTTGCGAGAGTCCATTTAAGAATTGGGACCTGATCGGGCTTCAAATTGCAAAGTACAATTTCGCGTCAAGTCCACTGGACTTCAGTTTGCGCTTTGAAACAGGCTCAGGGGAATCGAATCGCCCATCGCCTTGTACCCGGCGGGTGATGGATGCAGGTGATCGCCGCAATCGTAGGAAGGCAAAAGCTGATCGGGATGCTGCGGGTCGCGGACCACGCTGTCGAAATCAATTACAGCATCGAAATTCCCAGCGGCGCGAATCCAGCGGTTGACGGTTTGCCGGTCAGCTTCGCTCAATGGACCCGGATGATAATAGCTCGACCCAACGTAAGGAGTGATGGTCGCTCCGATCACGTGGAGTCCGTGTGCATGCGCGCGTGCAATTATCTGCTGATATGCCGCTAAGACGCGTTCAACCAACGGCGGTGTGCAGCGATTGAGGCACCTCGCCGTCTCTGGCTAAACCGCCGAGGTCATTCACGCCCTCGAAGACAATCACCCATCGAACTCCAGCGGGCGCCAGCACATCACGGTCGAAGCGCGCCAACGCATTGGGTCCGAGGCCGTCGGTTAAAAGGTGATTGCCGCCGATGCCCTGATTTGATACGCCGATATTGCGCGTTGCGGGCGAACTCTGGAGCTTGCTCGCAAACACATCTGTCCAGCGATCGTTTCCATTGGTCGTTGCGCCGTGCCCGTCGGTGATTGAGTCCCCGAGCGCCACCACAGCGGCGGAACGGTCTGTAGATTGCACGTCAATCTCTGAGACCTGGTACCAGTGGTCTACATGCTTCGGCTCGGTCAGGGCGGCAGCGTTCACCACATTGCCGTGAACAAGATATGACGTTGCCCGCGACCCTGGATGCCCTGTCTGCCTCGCGGGCGGCGACTGCAAATGGAAGGTCACGGCTAAATCGGTGAGTGGAGCCGTCGCATAGTCAACCGGGTCTGAAATGAGTTCTGCGCCGGGAGGAATCACGGCTTCGGTGCTTCCGGCAAACGTCAGTGGTCTGTCGCTCGCTGCGTCAATCGAGGAAGAACTTGGCGAGACCGGAAGCGCAATGTGTACCGACTCGACATGCAGCGCCTCCGTTCCAAAGGCATTGGAAAGATGCACACGCACGGCTGGTCCCCCGACTGACAGATGGAAAATCTGTCGCACCGTCGCATCGGTAAGGTCATCGGCTGGCAATGCATTCTGTGGCTCGGGGATTTGTTGCGATGCTCCCCAGCTTGCCACCCAGATGCGCGGCGCCGCGGGTTGCGGCGATTGCGACCATGCCCCGACAAGAGTTCCTGCCGCGCACAACCATATCGAGGCGAAGAAAGTTAGTGCCTGTTTTACCGCGGAAGGTTTAATATGGACCCCCAAGTAAATCGCTTTGCGAAAGCGCTCAAAGCATAACATTCTGGAGCATTCCGTGACCGCCTTCAAGTTGAAGTTTGCAGTGATTTGTCTTGTCTCCCCAGTTTGCGCAATTGCCGCACGCCCCGCTGTCGCGCAAACTCCGGTCACGTTTACTTCCGATCAGGACCATCAGAACATGATGGATCAGCTTGGCATCAAGGCGCTTCGTCCAGGACCAAGCGGCGACGAAAAGGCGCCGAATCACGCCAACTATGACGAGTCCAAGGCGAATCCGTACCCGAATTTGCCGGACCCTCTCATCATGAACAATGGCCAGAAGGTGACTACTGCTGCGTTGTGGTGGGATAAACGTCGCCCTGAGCTCATCGAAATGTTTTCGAAATACGTTTACGGGCGGGTTCCGAGCAACGTTCCGAAAGTGACGTGGACCGTTAACACCGTGGATCACGAGATGATCGGTTTTACGCCGGTGATCGCCAAGGATGTTGAGGGCGTAGTCGACAACTCCTCCGCACCGACCATCAGTGTCCACATTCACATGATGCTGGTGTTGCCGGCCCACGCCAAGGGTCCCGTGCCGGTATTGATGATGTTTGGCCGCGCGGCCTTTCCAAATCCGAACGAACCCGCCGCCGACGATCTGGACAAGATCAACAAGGCTTGGGAGTCGGTGCTTGTCCAGCAGGATCCGTCGTTGAAGCAGGTATTCGAGCAACATCCGGCGTGGCAGCCGGTCAAGGCTACTCCATTCCAGTTTCCGCAATTGAATGAAGATGGCGGTCTGCCGAACCCGTGGCAACTGGTTGGGGCGGGATGGGGATTTGCTCTGTTCGATCCGGCCAGCGTGCAGGCTGATGACGGCGCCGGGATCACGCGGGGAATTATCGGCCTCGTCAATAACGGACAGCCACGCAAACCAGAAGACTGGGGCGCGCTGCGCGCATGGGCATGGGGCGCAGGTCGCGGACTCGATTATCTCGAGACCGATTCTGCCGTCGACGCCAAGCATGTCGGCATCGAAGGTGTTTCACGCTACGGCAAGGCAGCCCTTGTCACCATGGCTTTCGATCAGCGATTCGCCATGGTGCTCGTTGGCTCGTCAGGAAAAGGGGGAGCCACCCTGCTCCGTCGCAATTTCGGTGAAGCGGTGGAGAGCTTGACCGGCGGCGAGTACTACTGGATGGCGGGCAACTTCATGAAGTATGGTGCTTCTGACGCGACGTTTGGAAGCATGACGCCTGGCGATCTCCCCGTCGATTCAAATGAACTGATTGCACTGTGCGCACCACGCCTTACTTTCATCAGCTACGGGATTCCAGCGAAGGGAGACGCCAATTGGCTGGATCATAAGGGCAGCTTCATGGCGACGGTAGATGCCAGCCGTGTCTTTACTTTGCTGGGCGTAAAGGGACTTGCGGTGGAAGGCGACTACCATACGGCACAAATGCCGCCCGTAAACACTGGGCTACTCGACGGCCAACTCGCCTGGCGCCAGCATGATGGTGGACACACAGACGCACCGAATATGAAGTACTTCATCGAGTGGGCTGACAAGAACATCGGGCACACGCAAGACCAATGAAATCTGAAGTGTCGTCGAAAGTAGCACTTTGCGCGGAAAGCTACTGCGGCAGCACTTCAATGCCGACGACCGTCGCGTAACCCTCGACGGGCACGAACTCAATGAGGAGTTTTCCTTGCGAATTCGGCTCAAGTCCGGCAAATCTGCGGGTCAAGGCATCTGTCCCGTGTGCTTCCGTCATGAGATTGAAGTTTTGTAGCAGCACTTTGCCGTTGCAGAATACGTTGAAGATGTGGGCTGCCTCTGTCCCTTTGTTTTCGGAATTCAAGAGCTCTCCGGCGCTATTGTGGCGCGCCGCGAAAAATAACGTCACCAAGTATTTGCCTGGCGTCACTGGAATTGCATATGAAAAGTTGCCCCATCGTTCTGACTCGAATAGTTCTGGATCGTCGGTTCCGGTAACAGGTGTTGCATACGACGCTAGTTGTCCGCCTGCGAAATAGTTATCTGGACTCCACCAATGGCTATCGTTGGAGTAGTAGGGCGTCTGCCTGGCAAGAAGGCGTACGGGGCGCATGTGCCCATGCAGTCCGGGCAGGATTTCAATCGCGGAGAGCGTCGCTTGCTTTCCATCTTCGCCAGCGAAGTCGAGATGAAGCATACCGTCAGACGCTGGAGCGATTTCCGGAAATACCTTGACGTCTGCAGTGAGGCCGGCTCCTGCGTCCTCCACCACGTCAAATCTCTTCAGCAGAATTTTTCCATTCGCGCGAACCGTCATGATGCGGCTGCCTTCTCCCCCGGCACCTCCGGACTCTGGTCCGAATACAGTCTCGGTAAAGTGCAGACGCAATTCGTAGATTCCCTTTGACAACGGAATGTCGTAGCGAAACTGTCCTTGCCGATTGGTTCGATAAAAATTTGGATCCTGCGTGCGCGCAACGTGCGCAATCGTGCTCTTCAACGCCGCGCCGCCAGTGAAACCGTAATCCGCGCTCCACAGTTTGCCTGCATGGTCCACCATGCTTCGGGTACTGCCTGCCAGGATCCGTATCTCCTGGCCCGTCGGCGGTCCTATGAGCGATTCGACCGGCTGTGCAGCAGCGTCAATCGCCGGAACTGCGGGCGCGGCGGCTCTGGGCGCTCGGATACGCAGCCATCCGAACGTGATTCCAATGCTCAAAAGCAGCGCGCCAACGACGGCGACTATCCACCATTTACCGAGTCCCCGGCGATGCGTTCCGATGACAATTGTCGCGGGTGGAGTATCGGCGCTTGCGGTTGTTTCCTGGGAAACCGGAGCCTCGGCGCGTGGCTCGGCCGGAGTTCTGTGCAAGTCGATCTCGAACCTTGGTACGTATTGTCCAACCGGAATTGTGATTCGGACCTGGTGTGAAGCGCCTTCGGCAGCATAGTAATCCGCCAGCCGCTTGCGCAGACGATTGGCCTCGACTCTCACAATCGAGTCTGAGTCCTGATCGAAGGAGGCACGGCGTTGAAAAACATCCAACGCAATGGAGTACTCCTTGATCTGATTCGCTTCGCCCGCAAAGAATTTTTCGCAGAGGTACGACAAGAGGTGTGCCAGTTTAGGAGCGCGAACGAACTCCTTCGCTTCGAGCAGAGCAGCGAGTTCTGCTCTCTCCAGTTCGCGCTCAACCGATTCGGCACTCTCTGTCGTCATCTCGCGACGCTTTCAGTTCAAGCTATCCAGTCATAAGATTCGAATCCACAGCCATATTAGTTCCACTTTATTGTTATTGTCCGGATTTAACGGTGTAGGTAGCGGGTTGCTTGCCCCTTGTAACGGTTCTAACCTCAGGCTGAATGCCTGCAAACTGTGGCGCACTCAAGGCAGCAATCTTCCGGAAGTCTCTTTCGAAAGAGAGACCTGCGAGGATCGTCAAGACGTGTAACGGGGAAGAAACGGGCAGGTAGCAGGCTTAGCGTTGCCGGGGCGCGCCCTTGGTCGTCTACTTAGGTTCGACGTTGAGCAGATCGCCGGGACGTGCATCGGCCGATAGAAGCGAAATGCTCCTCGTGGAGGATGAAAGACCATGAATACTCTCACGATGAAGCTTATTACAGCCAGCCTTGCTATTTGCACGGCCCCCTTGATGTGGGCGAATTCCTCCCTCGATCTGCCTAAGACCGACGAGGTTGCGAAGTCAGCAGAGTTGAGAGGCGATCTGGAACGGATACACAACAACTACTACCTGGCAGTCGCCTACTACCGGCAGGCCCTGCGTTCGGATCCGCGAAACCCCACGCTCTTGAACAAGCTTGGGATTTCAGAATTGAAACTGGGTGACCGGGGACCCGCGAAAAAGCATTTCAGCCAGGCATTGAAGGCTGACCCTAAGAATATTTCGGCTCTGATTAACCTCGGCGCAGTCGCCTATCTGGATAAGAAATACAAACCCTCGGTCAAATACCTGAAGCAGGCGCTCGAACTTGATGAGTCCAGCGCACCTGCTCATCTCAACCTGGCCGAAGCCTGGATGGGTATGGGAGAGGTAGATCGCGCGATGACGGAATATGCACGGGCGATCGAACTGGATGCGGACATCCTGAGCGATAGTTCGTCTGGCATTTCCGCCCGCGTAAGCACTCCGGAACAGCGCGCGCGCGTCGATTACCTCATAGCGAAGGCTTATGCCAAGCGTGGCAATCTAGAGGGTGCGCTGGAGTACTTGAAACGCGCAAGGGATCAGCATTTCGCAGACCTGTCCAAGGTCTACAAGGATCAGGAGTTCGCTCAGCTCTGGATGGATCCTCGCTTAGAGAAGATCGTTAAGCGGTAGACTAACCGCTTGCTGCGCAGCGCTCGTGTCTCGCCGTGATGCTCCACGGCGAGACATTGTTTTTGTAAACCGCCACGGCTTGCAGTTCGGGTTCATGACTTCCGGTTCAGATCAATGCGCGCGCGTCCCCCGCGCGGCCCACTTATCCCATAACTGGGGATCGGTAAGCATCTTGATATAGACGCCGCCAACTACAGACCTTGCTTGAAACGCGACCTGGTGCGCGGTCACCGTGTCATACCAGTCGGTCATGGGCACGCGATCTGGAGTCTGGTTCAGGAACTGGAAGATGGGATGGACGATGGCCTGAAAATCCGCCGGACTCGTCGCCAAGGTCGCCGACCAGATCGTCCAATCGAGCTTGGTATATTTTGCTCGATTGTCGAGCGGCAATCCATATGGATTGATTTTTGTTTTGTAAAAGGCAACTTCCTTCGCGGCCACATCAGCCGGAAACATGTGAACGCCAAGCAGGGTGTCCCACACCAAGTTGTATTTCTGACTCCACGTGCCGGCTTTATCAAACGCCAGGCGATAGTGATCACCGTCCGCCGCCATCTCCACCCACTTCGTCGCCATCGACTTTGCCGCGGCTTGATATTTCTCCGCGGTCTTCACTTCGCCTAGTTGTTTCGCCAGTTCCGCGTATGCTGCAAGAGCCTCGATCGCTTTAATCGATAGATTGGTATTATGCGCGAGATGTCCTGCAAAGTCGTCGGTGCAAAGTTGATTCTCCGGGTCGAATCCCTTTTCAAGCAGATAGTCTGCCCACCGGGTTAACAACGGCCAATGTCGTTTTGCGAAAGCGGTGTCGTGCTCCGCGTGCGTGACCAAGGCAAAGAGCAAGACCATGTTGCCGGATTCTTCGACTGGCATCTGATCCTCCTCGCTGATTTCGCCGCCTCCGTAGAGTTGGCCGTTCGCCAGCGGATACACTCCAAGATCATGCGGAGCAAACGGGAATTTCCAGTGTGAAGTTTCCGCGTAGCGCGCCACCGGCTCAAGTTGTGCCTCGACCAGTTTGGGATTCAGAAACAAAAACATCGGCGCTGAAGGGTAGATCACGTCCACGGTTGAGATGGAGCCGTTGCTGAAATTTTCTTTGGGCATAAAGAAGGGAACGCCGTCGGCGTCTTCAACCAGCTTGTGAGCGGCGATGGCCTGGCGAAAGGCGAGGATTGCAATTGCCGCGTATTCTTTGCCTCCGGACTGCACGAGATCGTGCTCCAATTCAGCATCGTATTGTTCGGCTCGTTTCTCCATCGGAGCGTAGTCTCGTGCGGCCGCTTCAAGCATTTCTGCGAAGGTAGGAAACTCTTTTCTCCAATAAGGAAGCAGCTTCTGATGCATGTACTCGATCGAATACACATCGTCATAAGCCAGAAGAACATGTCGAGACACACCCGACGCGCCGACCTTTCCCAGCGGCAGCGCAAGGTTTAGCAGGGGCGGAGAAGGATAGTGGCTTTGCGGTACGCGCGGCTGATCAAGATCGTCACTAGCCGGGAGCTTGCCGCTATCGTTGAAGCGATCCCGATCGTTTGCGTTTCCTGCCGCAAGCGAAGCCTCGCCATCCGCATCTGGAACAGCGAGATAAAAGTATCCCCAGTTGATGCGGAGATTGTCACCCCATTGCTGCAGCATTGCTTGCTTTTGCGCTCCAACGCGGAGCAAATTCAGTCCTGGGATTTTCGCACGTGACCAGACAACGGCTTCATCTTCGGTATTGGTCGCAACCGAACCATCCACGTCGAGGTACAGGGTCACGTCATGCTCGGCGCCATCGCGCGATTTCACGTCCCATGTGAGATAAGTGACCGGGCGCGACATAACCTTCATGTCGTCGGGAAATGCGGGAGTCAGAAAGCAAATGCGGATCTCAATCTTGGCGTTCAGGAGTGTGACGATGGTTCGAGTTGGAGTCAGTTTGCGATTGATCTCTTCAAGAGCTGGACCGGAACCTTCCGCATTTCCTAGATAACGATAATTTTGACCGTCAACGCGGACGATGCCGTTGAGCTCCTGCGTCGTGCCTGTCCAATGCCGCGTGGGGCCGCCGGTGAGTTTGTCAGACGTGGACCAGATGCTGAAGTAAGGATCATGGGCAACCAGTGGCGTTGCCGGCGCGCGCATAGGGGCAGGTGCGTCTGTCTGCGCGATCAGGGCTGAACAACTAAGCGCGAGTCCAATGGCCGCCGCTGCTTCTACGAGCAAGTGCTTCATACACGATCCCCAATCTCGAACTTGATTAACCAGTGGATTATATTTCACTGCTTCATTGAGCTCATTATCAGATTCCACAGCGCCTTCTATTCGCAAAGGAGTTCCGCGGTCGCTATGATTCGCGTACTTTTGATGAAACCAATTTCTCGCTGACGATGACAAACCTTTTAACACTTCCATGGAGGCGCTTCAACTCCCGGGGAGGGTCACGGGTGAACCGCTCGAGCCATAGCCATCAAAAGCTGCACTACGGATGGCTTTCGAATAGGGATCACGAGCTTCCGAACAGGCTCACCTGACGGCTTTGATTTGCAAGCCGCATGTTCGCCGGGCGCTCGGTGCGGTCTCGCTGCCGCAGGGGATGAACCGGATTCGGGTCAACTGGTGCACATTTGTCGATCTGCTCTGTGGAGAAGACGAAAGACCTGCCTGGCACCGCATGGATGCGCTCGCCAGGCACCAGCACCCCAATCAAATTCATGGGGTCGGCGCCGGCGATGGTCACAGCGTGATGATTGTTGCGGCTGCTCGCTGCGCGCAGGCTCTCTGTAACCTCGGGCAACGCGAACTGCTCGCCTCGGAATCCGCCTCCTACGAAACGGCCACCACGCACTTCACCGCGATCTTCAAGCCGGCGGAACATCCGCAGCAGAACTCCCCACCGGGGGATGTTGGTCTCAAGCGCCACCAAGTCGCGGAAGACCACTCCGTAGCGGAGCAACAGCATGCGCGCTGCCGATTCGACACCCTCGTCTTCATAGCGAGCTTGTTCCAGGGTGTCAGGCGAATTTCTGGTATGTGAACTGAAGAGCGACCACCGCCCCGCGGAGTTCCGCTGCTTCCGGTACGAGTTCTCCGTAAGACGGCGCTCGGGATCTATCATCGCGCGCAATTGGTCAAAGCCGTCAGCGGATGCAAGACCAGCCGAAGCAAGTTCCCACAAAGCATGCTGTGTCTCAATGGAACTCAAGCCGAGAAACCGCTGCAGATCCTCGGCGAAACACGCCCCCTTCCGGCCCAGGAATTCCCATATGTTCAATGCGTTCGGCGTCAGCGCTTGTGCCAGCTTTGCAGCCTCGATGCTTTGCTCTTTCAGTGCCAGGTTCAACCACGTCGCAGTGTCGCGCAGATAGAAGGCAATCGGTGCGGCCTTGCTGGGAACGACTCGCCGCGGTCCGTTGCCATTGCCCGTGCTAAATGCAGGATGCGGGGACACGCGACCCCATCCCACGGCGCCTGACAGACACAGACGGTCGAGCCATCGCGGGTCGTAGTCAGCCACGCGCGAAGGCAGGATCGTTTTCTCCCACTCCACGGCCGGAGCTTCGAATCCTTCGAGTTTGTTAAGAACCTCCAGCAGCCCTTCCTCTCCCGCAAGCTTGGATTGCGGCGCGAGGTGCTGCCATCCGAGCAACCAGTTCATGAAGATCGCCGGAGAAACAGCCTCGACCTGTCGTCTGCGACTGCCGATGGTGAGCTTGTGAATCCGCTGAAGAATGCGACGCTCACACCATTCGATGTCGATCTCCCCAGCGGCGGGCGGATTCTCGAATGTCCCGCGCATCAGAATGCCCTGTGCCTCGAGCGCCACAAATTGCCGAAACACAGACGAAGCATTCAGTGAGAGATCTCGGGCAAACACGGCGGCGGTAACGGGACCGAGAATCTGAATCCAGCCTTGAACACACTTCTTCAAGGCCTCCTCACGCTGCGTATTGTCACCAGCCGATTCGGACCGCAATGCATCAACCATGGGTAGCCGTTCAGCCGCGATCCAGCATCGCAAGTTTCCACACTCAAAGATCTGAGCCCGGCCATCGCGCTCCAGGTGTTCGCAAAAGTTCATCCAATGCCGAGCGCGTTCCTCTTCTGCCATGGAAACTGGCAGAATCACCAGGCTCATCAGCAGGTCATGGAATTCATGGCAGTCGCGGATGTCGGGCCAGCACTCCGCACGCACGGTTTCGATCGCCTTTGGATCCAGCCCTCCCGGCTTTTCCAAAACGCTTTGCGGAACACCATTTTTGAGGGATACAGCGCGTGCACGGCGCTCTTCCAGCCCCGCTTCGTCGAGAAAGGAATACGGATTCGCGTTCAGCAACTCGTGGGCGAACTGCGACGGCACCGGCGTATCGACTGCAAGACAACGTATGCTCCCATCCTGAATCCCGCGCATCACCGTCAGCAGCCCTTCAAGATCCATCGCCTCCTGAAGCACGTCGGTCATCACCTCGCGCACCAGTGGGTGGTCAGGGATTTGAATGTCGCCTTCAATGTTTTCGAAACATGCAGCCGCCTGCGGAAAGACACTCGCCAGCAGATCTTCCGAGCGCGTCCGTTGCACCTGTGGAGCAATGCGCTTCCCTTTTGAATTTCGCAAGAGTTGCAGGCTTCGCCCTGCTGCCCAACGCCACCGCGTTTTAAAAACAGGCGCAGCCAACGATGCCTGTTCAAGTAGCGAGCGAGTGGTGATCTCAGTAAGGAACTGAAATACATCCGACAATGGAAAGCTGTGTTGCTCTGCAAGCGAGATATTGATTCCGTTATCGGTGGCAGCTGCCTGCAGTTCAAAGTTGAATCCACGGCAGAAGCGCTTGCGAAGCGCCAGTCCCCACGCCTTATTTACGCGTCCGCCAAAGGGCGCATGCAGAATCAGCTGCATTCCTCCACCCTCATCGAAAAAGCGCTCCGCAATAATGGTGGACTTGGTGGGAACCGCGCCCAGCACCGCCCGCCCCGCAACAATATAGGAGACCAGCTGCTGCGCGCCCCACTTACATACGCCGCACTCCCCCATCAACCAGGCGATCGCTGATGCAACCTCAGGCTGAGCGGGGGAGATGAATTGCGGCGAGACTGTCAATGTGCGTTCTGAGATCTGCTTGCGCAGTTCGCTTACGCCATCCGAAAGCACATCGGTTCGTTGCGGCGCTTCTCCGGTCCAGAACGGCACGCTTGGCGGCGCGCCGTGAGCGTCCTCGACGTGAACCTGTCCAGCGGCTTCGATGCGCTGCACGCGCCAACTTGTATTGCCAAGAAGAATGACGTCGCCAGGACTCGAATCCACCGCAAAGTGCTCGTCCAGCGTAGCGATCTGCACTCCATCCGGTTGTAAAATCACATTGAACAGCGCCGTATCCGGAATTGCGCCACCGTTCGAAATCGCAATCATGCGCGCGCCGCGCCGTGGATGCAACTGGCCATGGATGCCGTCATGCAGAAGGTAGGCTCCGTAACGACCGCGGCTTGATTCGATTCCATTGCAAAGGATCGAAACAATTTCTTCGAACAGTTCCCACGTTAGATTGCGGTAAGGGTAGGCGCGTCGCATCACCGCAAAGAGCGAGGACTTGTCCCACGACTCGGCTCCGCACGCAGCCACAATCTGTTGCATCAGCACATCGATTGGTTGCGGGGGGATCTCAAGGCGATCCAGTTCTCCCGATTGCATCTGTCGAATCACTGCCGCCTGCTCAAGCAGATCATCGCGCGTGGTGGCAAACAGTCTGCCCTTCGGAATGGCTCCGCGCCAGTGCCCCGCGCGCCCGACTCGCTGCATAGCCACTGAGATGGCGCGTGTGCTGGCGATCTGGCAAACAAGATCGACGTTGCCGATATCGATTCCAAGCTCGAGCGAAGCGGTCGCAATGAGTATCTTGATCTCGCCTCGTTTCAAGCGCCGTTCTGCATCCAGCCTCAAGCTGCGCGAAAGCGAGCCGTGATGCGCCGCCACATTTTCGATGCCAAGCCGCTCTGCCAGCGCAAATGACACTCTCTCCACCAGCCGGCGCGTGTTCACGAACACCAACGTCGATCGATGGCTCTCCGTGTACGTTGCCAGCTTGTCGAAAATCTCTTCCCACATCACATGCGAGGTCACCGAGGTCAATTCGTCACTGGGAACCTCGATGGCCACATCGAGCGAACGTCTCTGCCCGACCTGGATGATCGTTGCTGGTTCGCGGCCGGGACCTGATCCGATAAGAAAATCGGCGACCAGTTCAATAGGATTCTGGGTGGCGGAAAGTCCGATGCGCTGCGGCGGAGCCAGCAGACCGGTAATAAAAGAGCCGGGGGATAGCTTGTTTTCCCCGCAGACGAGCGCATCCAGTCGTTCCAGAGAAAGTGCCAGATGAGCGCCGCGCTTGTCATCTGCCACCGCGTGGATTTCATCCACAATCACCGTCTCTACGTGATGCAGATGCTCGCGGCTGCGCTTTGCCGTAAGCAGGATGTATAAAGATTCCGGCGTCGTCACCAGGATGTGCGGAGGATTACGCAGCATGGCTGCACGCTCTTTTGGCAGCGTGTCCCCGGTGCGCACGCCGGTGCGGATCTCCATCGAAAGATAACCGCGTTCCAGTGCTAGTTGCTGGATCTCTCGAAGGGGTTCCTCAAGATTCTTCTGGATGTCGTTGGAGAGTGCCTTCAGCGGCGAGACGTACACGACCTGCGTTGTTGGCGAGAGCGACCCGTCGATTGCCCTGCGGAATAGCCGGTCGATGCAGACCAGAAACGCCGCTAGCGTTTTTCCTGATCCCGTCGGCGCCGAGATCAACGTTGGTTTGGCTTCGAGAATACTCGGCCAGCCGTGAATCTGCGGTTCAGTCGGCGTACCGAATCGAGTGACGAACCATTCCGCAACGATGGGGTGAGCCCAGGCAAGCTCAGGGGGGAAGCTCATGAGAGATTCTAACTCTTCGCCTTTTGTTTGCCCAGGTGTTAATTGACAAGCCTATCGAGGACTTCGAAAAGCTCGGGATTCGTCCGAACAAAATGGAATGCTAGACAGCATGAACGGGAGCCAGCGGGAGCGCCAACGATATCTGCGCGCCACCACTCTCACGATTCGTTGCCGTAACGCTTCCTCCATGCGCTCTCACAACCGCATCGACAAATGCCAGCCCCAACCCGTGCCCATTCGAATCCTTGCCCTTGACTCGTCGTTCAAAGAGATGCTCGCTCACGTCCTCAGAAAAGCCCGGCCCGTCATCTTCGAGTGAGAGCAGCGCAGCGCCGTCCACCGACTCCAAGCGCACCGTCACCGTGCAGGAAGCCGGAAGATGTTTCAATTCATTGTCGAACAGGTTGGCAATCATGCGATGTATCAGGGCTGCATCTGCGTCGATCGTTACCGGACCCGCACTGCGTAACCGAACTTGCAATCCCTTTTCTGCCATCGATGGCTCATAAAGATCGATCATGATCCGCAGCAGTTCATCCAGGTTGATCTCGCTCCGCGACAGCCGGAGAGCATCGGCGCGCGCTTCGGCCACGTCCAGTGAAGCATTCAGAAACTCCGTGAGCCGATCCAACTCATCAATCGCCGAAACAATTGGCTCCGCTTGTTCTGCATCGGTGGCCGCAGAGAGAGACATCTCCAGCTTTCCGCGAATTGCCGTGAGCGGACTGCGCAAATCATGGGCCAGGGAATCTGTAATTGTATGCAACTGGTGCATTGAGTTCTCAATGCGGTCGAGCATACGGTTCAAGGTCCGCGCCAATTGCCCAACCTCGTCGTTGCGCTCGCTGGTCGGCACACGCGCATTCAACTCCGAATGTCCGATGCCCGATGCCGCCTCAGAAATTTCACGCACATGGCTGAGCATCCTGCGCGTCGTATAGAACACGATTGCAAACCCCAGCGCCACGAGCAGCAGCCACCATGAAATAAAACGCACACGCAGCTTCGTTAAAACTCGCAACTCGTCGCGTTCCGAGAGGCCTAGATAAACGCGGTTTCCATCGGTGATGCGCAGCGTTGCTACGCGGAAGGGGATTGCGGTTCCCTCCACATTTACGTCCGTTGGCACCTCTGGTTGAATCGCCGTCTTTTGAATGGCCGCAACGAAAGCCTCGCTGCTTCCAGGACCAGCCCAGAGCTGAGTGTCTCCATTTGCGCCCATCTGCAGAAAAAAGACCGAGTCATTTGAGGCGCTTTCTCCACGCACCCGGTTTGGCACTTCTTTGCTGGCAAGCTCGGCGACCTCGCCCATCACGCGACCATAAAGCGCATCCTTTGGGGTGTGCTCAGCCACATCGCCCAGCACCTCCACTTCGCCGGACAGCCACGCATCACTACGACGCTGAATATCGGCAGCGACAAATCGGTGCAGGAACACAAACACGAGCATGGTGCCGACTGCATAGGCGAGCGTGGCCCAAAGAGAAATGCGCCAGGCTGCGCTGTGCATTACCGGCTTAGCGGTCTTTGAGGACATATCCCACTCCCCGCAGCGTGCGAATCATCGGCTGCAGCCCCCTGCCATCGACCTTTCCTCTCAAGCGATAGATGTGCACATCCACCACGTTGGTATCCGGTTGGATGCGCATCCCCCAAACTTTGTCGAGGATCATCGAGCGCGTGACCACGCGCCCCGCATTCCTGCACAAGTATTCGAGCAGTACAAACTCCTGCGGGGTAAGTTGCAGCACCTCGCCTGAGCGAATCGCTTCGCGGCGTAATAAATCCAGCTCCAGGTCGAGCACCCGAAGCCGGGTCGACTCGCTGCCTGCGGGGCCATTGCGCTTGAGCAGATTTCGCAATCGCGCCAAGAGCTCAGCCAACGCAAAGGGCTTGGTCAGGTAGTCGTCTCCGCCCTGCTCCAGTCCGCGCACACGGTCATCGACTGATCGCCGAGCCGACAAAATCAGCACAGGCGCCTTCACACCAATCTGTCGCAGACGCAGGATTAGACTGATTCCATCGCAGTCCGGCAGGCCCAGATCTACAACGAGGATGTCGTACGCGTTCTCGGTTGCAAGGCGTTGTGCAGTCGCGCCGTTTGAGGCTACGTCCACCTGGTAGCCCGCTTCTTCAAGCGAGCGTCGCAAGAATGCCTGAATATCGTGTTCGTCTTCAACTAACAGAAGCCGCATGGATCAAATCTTAGTCCATGCGGTTGGACGCAGTCTTTCTTTCAGGACAGCGAAAGTTTGAGCGAATTATGGCAGATATGTTTCGTTGAGCGCACACTATGAACGATTCGTCATATTCGCGTGGCCTCGCTGTCATGTGCATCCGATATGTTTGATAACAAAAGCTTCTTTGCTGGCAAAGGAACTTGCAATATCTAGCAAATGAACAAAACTTCATCCATTTTCGCCTACCCAACTTCGCGCCGAAATGCGTTGAATCGCGTCTCAACCAAATGCAAGGCGGCTTGTTCTTCTGAGACATGCCAGGTGTTCTCCCGCGCTGCAATTCGAATCAAAGAACACAGGATGACCAGGAGCGGAGTGCCAAGAGAACCGCAGTTTGACGACAACAACTCGGCTTTATTGCAAGAGTCATTTCGCGCGTCCTTGCCGCTGCCGTCGGTGCTCGATTCCGGCTTTGAGAATGCCCTGCGCCATGTTCTTTCCAATCCGGGCAGCATGGTCCGACCTAAGATGGTGCATCGCGTGGGGGCTGCCTACAATCTCGATCGTGAATCCGCCCATAACCTCGCCATCGCGCTCGAGTACTTCCACACGGCGTCACTGATCTTCGATGACCTGCCCTGCATGGACAATGCCATCGAGCGCCGCGGTGCACCTTGCGTCCACGTCGAATTCGGCGATGCTACCGCTATCCTCACGGCACTCGCTCTCATCAACCGAGCGTATGCTCTTATCTGGCGCGCCGTCGCTGCCTGTCCCCAGGACGGAAGGCATCCTGCGATGGCCTACGTAGAGAAGCGTCTCGGTGTTGAAGGCCTTCTGAACGGACAGAGCCTCGATCTTCACTACTCCACACTGCCCCACACTCGCGAAACCACGGAACGTATCGCCCGCGGCAAAACGGTCTCGCTCATCCGTCTTACCCTCGTTGTGCCCGCTATGCTCGGCGGAGCTCCGGCTCGCGAGATCGAGTGGCTCGAGCGGATCGCCGTCTGCTGGGGCCTTGGCTACCAAACGATCGACGATCTCAAGGATGTTCTCCAAAGCGCCAACGAAACCGGCAAGACTGCTGCCCGCGACGAACTGCTGGACCGCCCAAATATCGCCAGCGCCATTGGCATCTGCGGAGCCGTCGAGCGCCTCGAACGTCTTATGCGCATCGGCGACCTCACGCTTCACCGGCTGCTCATCCACCGCCCGGCTCTGTCGTTTCTGTCGAAACTCCGCAGCGACCTAGAAGGCGAGCTGCGCCAAGTGACCGACAGCGCTTGCGAGATGGCCGAGGAGGCAGTCACGAGAGAGCGGTCATGATCTTCCTCAAGTTGATCCTCACCAACCTCCGCCGCCATCGCATCCGCTCGTTCATCAGCATCGCTGGAATCGCCTTCTCGGTCGCTGCGATGCTCACGGTGGTCACCATCCTGCAGGGCGCCATCGGCATGTTCTCCAGCATCCTTTCGAGCGATAGCGAAGTCATCGTCTTTGAGCGCAACGTATCCGATCTCTTTTTCAGCAACGTTCCAGCATCGGTGGCAGGCGAAGTTTCCGGCTGGTCCACCGTTTCTCATGCCGATCCGGTTCTCTTCGGGATCGTCTCCAGCGCGGACCATCCCATCATTACCTGCTTTGGCGTTACGCCCAACGACGCTCGTATTCGGAAAGCCACATGGCTCGCGGGCGATCGGATCCTCTTTGGCAAGAGCAACGAAGATGTCGTCCTCGGCTCACGCGCCGCCGACTTCCTCAACGCAACCGTCGGCAGCCGTGTTCCCATTGGACACGGTACTTTTCATGTGATCGGCGTCCTCAAAACCGCCAACGGCTTTGAGGATGGCGGCGTCTTCATGTCGCTCGCGGCCGCGCAGAGCTTCTTTCACAAAGATGGCTCGTCGGTCGTCACGATCAAGCTCCGCAGCAAAGACGATGCTGCTGCTTTCAAAGCCCAGGTCAAACAGAACTATCCCAACCTCATTGCGCTTGAAGACACGGAGTTTCAGCGCTCGTATTCGCAATTCAAGATTCTCAAGGCCACCGCGTGGGCCGTCGGCGGATGCGGGCTCATACTGGGCGGACTCGGCATAGCCAACACCATGATCATGTCGGTCTTCACGCGCATTCGCGAGATTGCCATTTTGCGCGTCAACGGCTTCAGCAACACGCAAATCGCCACGATGATATTTGGTGAATCCTCGTGCGTTGCGGCCTTCGGCGCATTTGCCGGTCTGATCATCGGCATCGTCGCACTCTTTACGCTGAAGCACGTTCCCGCGCTCGATGGCTATGTCGACGCATCGATCAGGCCGCTGCTGATGTTCATCGTGATTGTGCTCGCATTGCTTACCGGCATTGCCGGCGCCCTCTACCCGGCCGCCTATGCAATGCGCATCCGCGCGGTGGAGGCGCTTCGATTCGAATGAGCAGCCTGACCACAGATCCGACTCGCAGCGGCCAACTGGTGCTCCGCGCCGAAAACATCTGGAAGACTTATGACGATGGCGCTATCACCGTACTGCGAGGTGTGGACTTTGAAGCCAGCCAGGGTGAGACGATTGCTCTCTGCGGGCCATCCGGCTGCGGCAAAAGTACACTGCTGCATCTCTTTGGAGGACTCGATGCTCCTGACAGCGGGCGCATCGCCGTCAATGGCATCGAAGTCAATCGCCATCGTGACCTTCTTAAGTTGCTGCGCCACGAAGTCGGATTCGTGTTTCAGCTTCACAATCTTATCCCCGACCTCACCCTCGCGGAAAACTGTCTCATTCCCACGGTGGCGGCCGGAACCAATCGCACGCTTGCCAACCAGCGTCTACAGCATCTCGCCGAGCGAACTGATCTAACGCACCGGCTCAATCAAAAGATTCAAAAACTCTCTGGCGGCGAACGCCAGCGCACAGCAATTTGCCGCGCGCTGATGAATCACCCCAAAATTCTTCTCGCCGATGAACCGACCGGTTCGCTCGACGAGCACACCAGTTCCACTGTCTTTCAGCTTTTGCTGGACGTCGCTGCAAACGAAAGCGTCACCCTCCTGATGGCCACTCACGATCGCGGCCTCGCCTACCGCTGCGACCGTTTCGTCGAAATGCATGACGGGAGGATCTATGAGCCTCGCACCGTCTAGCGTTCTCGAACCGCCGGCACGCCCATTGCTAATCACGAACCCGGCCGAACACGAGCCGTCGCTCGCAGACCCGGCCCATCCGGCGTATTTAGCTACCAGCTCCGCGCATCCCATCGCCACTGCCGCGTGGCACGCATTTCTCTGGCTCGTCATCGGCAATGCCATCGGCGTCATGCTTGCGGTGCTTCTGCTCTTACCCGCCCTGAATACGTTGCTCGGTGAGTGGACATACGGCCGATGGATGATGGTTCACGTGAACATCCTTCTCTACGGATGGTGTGGCCTACCCATGCTGGGCTGGCTGTTCCGCATCTATGGGGCAGATCGCGGTCCCGCTGCAGCCTGGTGCCGTCCGGTTCTGTGGACGTGGTCCGCTGCGCTGCTTATCGGCTCGCTGACATGGCTCGCGGGGCACTCCAGCGGCAAACTCTTCCTCGACTGGTCAGGGTATGCACGTTTTGCATTTCCAGCCGCCATGCTCGGTCTTTGGTTGCTGCTTGCCGTGTCGTTGGTGCTGGCCTGGAATTCCGCACGTAATAAATCAGGGTCCGCACACGCCACGAAGATCATTGGCCTTGCCATCCTCCTTGCGGTTCCATTCGCCATTTACGTGGCCTCCAGTCCCGGGCTCTATCCCGCCATCAATCCATCAACGGGCGGTCCGACCGGCGAGAGCCAGCTGGAATCCTCGCTCGGCGTTGTCGCCATCCTCCTTATCGTTCCCCTTGGGATAGCCCGCCGCGAGCCCGGCCGCCGGATGCCACTGGCCATCTGCGCCATCGTGTTCGCCGCGGAAGCTCTCCTCTGTTTATCGATGTATCGCGGAGATATCAGCCATCATCTTCCGTCGCAATATCTGAGCCTCGGCAGCCTGCTGGTGTGGCTTCCTCTTGTACCTGCATATTATGCAACCTTTCAGTGGCATGAAAATGCCCGCTCGTGGCGTACCGCTCTCCTGTGGTGGTGGGGTTTTCTCGTCGTCTCCGGGTGGATCATGTTCCTTCCTGGCGTCCTTGACCATTTCAAATTCACCGACGGCCTCGTTGGCCACTCTCTCGTGGCGGTTGCAGGTTTTCTCACCGCGCTTCTCGCAGTAGTTCTCGTGCAGTTATTGGGCAGCGATGGCTGGATCCTCACCCGTCGATGGTCCTTTCACATGTGGAACTGGAGCGTTCTCGCGTACGTTGTCATTATGCTTATCGCCGGTTGGATCGAAGGCGGCGACCCCGTTTTCACCAGCGTTCCCGGACTTACGCGAAACATTCTCTATACCCTGCGACTAATCACCGGCGTTCTCATGCTCATCTCTTCCGCCGAGTGGCTCATCGCAACCTCTGGCCTCCTTCGCGCATCATCCTGTGGCACGGCCGAACGCTCTCGTCGGGGGATCGTATGAAAGACCTTTATCTGCTTGGATATCAGCTTATCGCCGGTATCTCCGATACTTCAACCGGTGTCTTGCTCATCGCCGCTCCCGTATTTACTCTTCGCATGATGGGCCTTTCAGTTCCTTACGATGCAACCCCGTTTCTCTCCTTCATTGGGGCGTTTGTTCTCGCCGTGGGATTGTCGTACCTCTATGGAGCTCTGCTCGTAAGACGCACCGGAGCCGTGCCTAGACTTGAGGCTGTGTGGCTTCTGACGGCCATCATGCGCAGTTCGGTAGCCATCTTTCTTGTAGGCGCAGTTGTGAATCAAACCCTAGCCCCTGGATGGCTTACGATTGCGATTTTCGACGGCATTTGCGTTGCCATCCAGGCGCGCGGATTACGCAGAGGCTGGTTGTTGCATGCCACACGCTAAATTGCGTACGTCGGGAGTACAGGGTATCGGCCTCATCGCCATCACCTATGTCTACTTTCTGATTTTTGCGCAGTTCGCATTTATCCATCGTCTCGATGCGCTTGGCATCTCCGGCTCTTATTTGAAGTCCGTAATGGCAGCAATGGCCATTGGCGGTATCCTGCTTAGCTTGCTTGTCCCGCGCATTTCATGGATTGCATCTGCGTCGAAGCGCCTGCAGTTTGCTTTCTGCCTTGCAGGAATTGCGGCATTTCTCACCATTGCCTCGCTCACAGTCGTCGCGGCGATTGCAGTGTCCTTCTTCATCGGCGCTGGACTCGGCTTGCTCACCGTCACCCTGGTGACAAATCTCCGCCGATGGGTCGGCGATCACGGAGCGCTATTCAAGGTCGGCATCGGTACCGGGATTGGCTATTTTCTTTGCAACGTTCCATCGCTCTTCACGGCCAGTCCGCAAGTCCAGTCAGCAACCGCCGGCCTGCTCTGTCTCCTGGGAATTGTTTTTGCGAACTTTACTGTCGAATCATCGCCCGACCCGGCTTCGCAATCTCCGACGGGCGAGATTCGTTCGGCATTTCACATTCCCTTCTGGCTGGTCGTAGCATCTTTCGCGGCACTTATCTGGCTCGATTCGGCAGCGTTCTTCATCATCCAGAACACGACTGAGTTGAAAGCGGGCACGTGGCAAGGTTCTGCGCATCTCTGGGCCAACGGTCTCATCCATCTTGGTGCCGCTTTGCTCAGCGCCTTCCTCCTTCGCAGTCGCGGTCTTTCAGTCGTGCTTGCATCGGCTGTGGGCGCTCTGGGGTTTGCCTGCCTGCTGCTGCTCGATCCCAGTCGTGCCATCACTGCCTCCGTCTTCTATCCCATCGGCGTGTCGCTTTACTCGGTCACGCTGGTTGCTTATCCTGCGCTGCTATCGTCTGCTAAGTCTGCCGCTCAGCGTGGTCGCCAGGCCGGATGGATCTACGCCATCGCCGGCTGGATTGGCTCAGCGCTTGGCATCGGCATGGGCCAGAATTTAGGACACGTGCCGCCCGCTTTCGTGGCAATTGCATCGACCGTGGTTCTATTCCCCGTCCTCTTTCATATCTTCCGTCACCGCCCTCGCGAACTCGCCCTGACAGCGATCGTGCTATTAATTGCTCTTGTCGTCTACCGAGTACAGCCCTCCGCACCCGTTGCCGCCTCGCCTACTGCCATCGAACGCGGTCGCCTCGTTTATATCTCTGAGGGTTGTATCCACTGCCATTCTCAGTACGTGCGTCCGAACACCGCAGACGTACTCATGTGGGGTCCTGTCGAAGGCCTCGACGAACTGCACCGGGAACGTCCACCCCTCATCGGCAATCGCCGCCAAGGGCCGGATCTCATGCAAGTCGGCGCGAGACGGTCCCCACTTTGGCTCAAGATGCACCTGTTTGCTCCGGCCCAAGTCAGTGGTTCGTCCATAATGCCGTCGTACGCATTTTTGTTTCGCGACGGAAGAGGCAATGACCTGGTTGCATATCTGGCAAGTCGTCACGGATCAGGCGCGCAGCAACACATTGCCGACGAACAGCAATGGCACCTTCCTGCCACCGCCCGGGCAGCCGCAAACCTGGCAGACGGGCAACAACTCTACAGCCGTTACTGTGCCACCTGCCACAATGCCGATGGCCGCACACGCATCAAATGGCAGTCGGAATTCACGGAATCCCCGGCAATTCTCGCCGCGGGCGCCAACATAGTCGGCGGCAGCACGGCACCCCAGTCGGAACGCATCGATCATCTTGCGCAGATCATCAAGTTCGGTGTTCCCAACTCCGATATGGCAGGTCACGAGTACCTGCCCGACAAAGACATTGCTTCATTAAGCTCATGGCTTGCACAGAGCTCATCGCAGCCAGCACAAAAACAATAACCGTATTGAACTTCAGGAGAAAGAATTGTGAAAGACCCTTGCCGCATCGCTGTTTTTGTTTTCTCGCTGCTTTTTACTTCCAGCGCTTTCGCTCAGCATCAGAACTTTGTCGTTGATCCCAACGCCAGCCAAGTCGCATGGACGCTCGGCGGCGGCCATCATGTCAACGGGACTTTTCATGTGCAGACCGGCACCATCGACTTCGACCGCACAACACATACCATCTCTGGTTCCGTAGTGGTTGCGGCAGGCAGCGGCAACAGCGGCGAAGCAAGCCGCGATAAGAAGATGAATAAAGATGTGCTGGATGTTGAGCACTACTCCGAGATAACCTTCATCCCGACAAAATACGACGGCACCATTGCGCCCACGGGCGACTCCACAATCCAGGTTTCGGGGAGCTTTACACTTCATGGCACGCCCCATGATTTGAGTGTGCCGATGCAGATCCGGATCGACGGAGGAGCTCTCAGCGCCAAGACGCACTTCATCGTGCCTTATGTGCAGTGGGGATTGAAAGATCCCAGTTGGGGCTTTCTTAAAGTCGCCAAAGAGGTTGGCATCGACCTCACTTTGAGTGGCAGACTGATCCCCGCAAACTAGACAAAAGTAAAGGCGGCGCATGCATCGCACGCGCCGCCTGAAAATTCAGTCAAATGGTTATCGTCCCAGATACGCTCGATATTGAAGCTCGATTACGCCTGCGGCCCGCGCAAGTGCCAGTTTTGTCAAATTGAATTGATACAGGCTGCGCACATAAACGGTCTGAGCCAAAGCCAGAGAAGACTGCGCCGTCACGAGTGGGAGATTGTCATCCACGCCCGCGTTCACACGGTCGGTTTCATCACTCACCGTCTGAGTCGCCAGCACTACATTCGACTTCGAGACATCGACCAGCTTCTTCGCCGCGTCAACATCCAGTATCGCCGACCGCACTTGTTGGTCGATCTTTCCGCGCAGATCATCAAGCTGCGCATTCACCGCCGCCAATTGAGCCCCCGATGCATCTACTTGTCCGCGGATACTCGCCTCGCGAAAGATCGGCACATTCAAGGTTCCCATGGCGGTAAAAACGCCGTGACTCGGACTTCCATTCACCTTGTCCACGCCGTAGTAGCCACTTACACTCAAGCTTGGCAGCCGCTGCGCCTTGTATGCAGCGTGCAAAGCGCGCACTTCAATCACCTGGTTCTGCAGATTCTGATAGTCCTGCCGATTCTTGTACGCAATCGCGCGCACTTCCGCCGGTGTCTGCTCTGCGAGGTCACTATACGGCGCCGGATCGGTTAGAACGATCATTTGTCCAGGATCGATACCAATCTCACGTTTCAACAGGATCAGATCCTTCTCTTCGGCGTTTTGCGCTCTAATCACGGTTTGTTGCTGTGACTGCAATTCCACCCGTGCGCGCAACTCATCGAGGTTCGCCATAATGCCTGCTGCATGCGCATCATGTGCGTGCTGATACGCCACTTCATCGGCCTTCATCAGCGCCGTCGCGTTGTCCACCTCGCTGGCATCCGCAATGGCACGCAGGTATGCAGTTGCAACCTGCTGCACCACCTCGCCGCGCGCCGACATCTTCTGGAAGTATGCCGACCTTGCCGCAGCTCCCGCCGCCTTCCATCCGGCAATTACCACACCCGAAAACAGCGTCTGACTTAATGACAGTTGTCCCTGAGTCAGATCGTCTTTCGTAATCAAAGAAAGCCCGGGCGGGATTCCATTCGGAAACAGGGAGCCAAATTGCGCAAGCGTTTTTGGGCCGAATCCCTGCGCAGCAAGATTGTGCTGAAAAACGCCGGTGCCTCCGCTCAGGTTGATTGTGGGTAAGAACTCCTGCAGTGCCTCGTTCTTTTCGCCTTGAAAGAGCTTTTCTCCGCTCTCGGCTTCTTTCAGTCCAAGATTGTTCTCGAGCCCACGGCGGATTGCATCGTCAAGGGACAGCTTCAGCGTCTCGCTGCTGACGGAGTGCGCCGTCACACTGCCATAAAAAGGATTCACTGTGGAACTTGGGTTCTGGTCGGGAAACTGGGCCTGCGCGTGCGCCATCGATGCCAGCCCAACCGCTGCAGTGCACACCAAACTGGCCACCCGAAGACGGGCAAACTGAAGAGCTACTTTCACATCCATTATTTTCTCAGATGATCGAGCGGCGGTAAGGATTCCCCATCACACCCAAAAAATGGCAAATCGGGGCGAATCAGCCGCTTTCGCCCCGGAATTCACCTTTTATATCTGATGCTTTGCCCATCTTCCGCGCCTGAAAAGTACCATGCCTGCCGCCGCGATGCTGCATTCAGCTATCACAATCGACAAAAAGGCGCCCTCTGCACGCCAGTGCATCGTTACCGCCAGCCACCAGGCCAGCGGCAGTTCGAGCACCCAGAAGCCAAAAAAGTTCACGATCGTCGGCGTTAACGTGTCGCCTGCGCCGTTGAACGCCTGCAGCATCACCATTCCATATGCGTAACCGATGTTGCCGCAGCTAAAGGTGCGCAGTGCAATTGCCGCGATTGGGACTACCGCAGGATCGACTACGAACAGTTTCACCACCGGAGTAGCGAAGCTGAAGAAGAAGATCCCAATTGCACCAAGAAACAACATGTTGTAAAAACCTGTCTGCCACACTACCTGCGCCGCACGATCCGATCTCTTCGCGCCCAGGTTCTGACCCACCAAGGTGGCAGCCGCGTTGCTCAAACCCCAGGACGGCAGGATGAAGAACACTACGATCCGAATGGCGATCGTGTATCCCGCAACTGCAGCCGCTCCGAAGATCGAGATGATACGTACCAGAACAATCCAGCTTGCATTCGCAATCGCAAACTGCAGAATTCCAGTAACCGAAACTTTTAGCAGCCGAATCATCACGCGTACATTCAAGCGCAGATGTCGAACCAGGATGTGAATCCGCTCGGTCCCTTTCAGCAGCCGGTAGAACTGGTACAGCACGCCGATTGAGCGGCCTGTGAACGTCGCCAGTGCCGCGCCTGTCACGCCCATCCGGGGAAACGGTCCGAGTCCGAAGATAAGACACGGATCAAGGACGAGGTTGATGACGTTCGACACCCACAGCAGGCGCATCGCAATTGCCGCATCGCCCGCCCCGCGAAAGATTGCGTTGTTCAGGAACAGCATGATGATCGCGCCGCAGCCGCCCAACGCAATGCGCGCGTAGCCGGAACCAGACGCCACAATCTGTGACGAAGCGCCCATGGCACGCAACAACTCCGGCGCATATATTGCCGCCGGGATTCCGAGCGACAGTGAAATCACGAGTCCAACCACGATTGCCTGTACGCCAGCGATCGCCGCATCTTCAGGATCTTTTTCGCCGATGCGCCGCGCCACCATTGCCGTCGTCGACATCGACACGCCCAACCCTATAGCAAATACCAACGCAAGCATTGACTCGGTGATGCCCACGGTTGCCACTGCGTTCGCGCCCAGCCTGCCGACCCAGAACACGTCCGTAACAGCGAACAGAGATTCCAGCACCATCTCCAGCACCATTGGAATGGCGAGCAGGAGAATGGCGCGATTTAGATTTCCAGTTGTGTAGTCCTGGTGCGAACCATTCAGTGATTCGCGCACCGAAGACCAAAAGCCGCGATCACCCTCCATCGGGGGCGGCATCAACCATTCAAGAACCGACATTACAATTTCTCCACGTTAACGCATGCGAGTGCGCATGAACGCGCACGCATACGTCAGAGCGAAGGGGTCACACTGCTATCAATTTGTGATTTGCAGAATTACCCCGGGGGCTGAATTCAACCTCGGGGAGCCGCCAACTGGCGGCAGTGCAGGGAAGCCCGAGGCAATGCTCAGCGCGAAGGTCGTACGGCGACAGGCATGAACATTGTTCTCCTCCATAGCCGGCAGGACCGGCGGGTCTTCAGACTATACCCCACTTTCGATTTCAATTTCCACCGAAATCCGCAGGGCGGACGTCGCGGGCGGGCTGGTAATCAGACCCGGACGTTTGGGGTCCGCGAATAACCTGAATCGACCTGCCCCGTAAGACCGACCGAGCCGTTCGATCTTGCTCCATCACGTCCAATTTCCAGGTCTCAATCCATCGATCGGTTGTCCCATCCATATTGAGGAGCGACAATAATTGATATCGGCTTCAATATGCGGACAGGCGTTAAGTCAAGAGGGAAGGGAATCGAGTGAACCCGGTGATGCATTCGAAGTTGGCGATAGCCTTGTTGCTCACATGCGTCACGGTTCTCGCGCAAGCTCCTGCAAAGCCCGCAGACATCCGCCAATCTGCCTTCGCTTTCGAGCAACAAGGACGGCTCGCCGAGAGCGAAGAAGCCTGGCGCACTTACCTAAAGACACATCCCTCTGATCCAGAGCCTTACGCTCATCTTGGCTTGCTCGAGGCGCGCCAGGAACACTACAAGGAAGCCGTCCCGCTTTATCGCAAAGCTCTAACGCTCAAGCCCGACATGCCTGGCCTGCGGCTCAACCTCGCCCTCGCCCTCTTCAAAGCAGGAGACCTGAAAGCCGCGATCCCCGAGCTCAATATTCTGCTCAAAAGCGCGCCACCCGACTCGCCGGAAGCTATGCGTTACACCATCCTCCTCGGCATGGCCCATTACGGACTCGGCCAATTTACCCAGGCAGCGCCGTTTCTCAAAGCTGCTGCGGCCGCTGATCCGCAGAATCTACCCATTCGACTCGCTCTCGCGCACAGTTATCTATGGTCGAAGCAATACAGCCGCGTCCTTGATGTCTACCAGGAGATCCTCACCCTTGATCCCGATTCTGCCGAAGCCGACATGCTTGCCGGCGAAGCTCTCGACGAGATGAGTGACGCCCCCGGCGCCATCGAGATGTTCCGCAAAGCCGTGAAGGCCAAGCCCGACGAGCCCAATGTGCACTTCGGTCTCGGCTACCTGCTTTGGTCGCATAAACAATATCCCGAAGCGATAACAGAATTTAAGGCAGAGCTCGCCAACGATCCCAACCATGCGCAGTCGTTCCTCTATATCGCCGATGCAAACATCCAGATGAATCAGTACGTAGAGGCCGCGCCGTTTTTGGAAAAGGCAGTTCAACTTGATCCCTCAGTCGGCCTCGCCCACCTTGACCTCGGCATCCTTGCCGCCAACGATGGGCGCAACGAAGACGCACTTCGTGAGTTTCTTGCCGCTGAGAAGCTCACGCCCAACGATGTCAACGTGCACTGGCGCCTCGGCCGTCTCTACCGCGCCATGGGCCGGAAGGAAGAAGCGAAGGCGGAACTCGAGAAGGCCAGCACCATCACGCGCTCTGCCGACCAGGAACTTTACAAGAAGATTTCAGGTGGGCAGGCCAAGCCGGCAGATGCACCATCGCATTCAGGCGCGCCTACCGACAAATAACGGCACTGTCAGTTGCGGTGTGCGTGAGTATCGATTGCGGAACTCGCCGCAAGAAGCTCCGAGAGAGCTCTCTCCGGGCATACATGGTCTACTTCGAGAAGTTCCAAAGCCTCTTTTGTCTCAATGGCCGTGGCGACCGTCAGAAAACAATAGAGGCAGCGCGTGTTGTATGTTCCGTTTTCGTTCTGTGTTCGGCTGTACATAGCTGTCGTTCCTCTGCTCGTGGAGAGCAAGATTTCTCGATAGTACGCATCCGCCGAAGTGAAAAACGTGACTTGCATCACAAACGGGTGTGAGCAGCGACCAAATTTATGGGTTCTACGAACGGCAATACGGAGCGCGTTGAAGGGCCGCCTAGAGATTCGTATTCTGATTGTGATTGCGGCGCAGTTGCCAGCAGGCACTTTTGCCGTCCTGCGAGAAAATCGAGACGCTGCAGGGAACATCGCTCGTTCCCAGGTAGTCGTATTCCGACTTGTTGCCCTTCAATGGAACCACGAGTGTCCGGCTGACGTTAACGGCGCCCTGCGGCGATCCGCGCATCTTGTAGACCGCCCAATCGCCTAAGTAAAGCACAACGAATGCCACGACCAGCGTTACCACGATTCGTTGCACCCATTTCATCATCACAACTAGGCCTCCCGATTCCGTGTTCGTCCGATGGTAAGCGATTTCAGAGTAGGTCGACGTGCATTGATAGAATTCCGGTTAATTGTCTGAGCCTCGGAGGCCAACTGATGAAAACCGCTTTCCAAACCCGTGTGCCTCTTCTTTCCCTCCTTTTCATCGCCTGGGTTGGCTTGTCGTTCTGGTCTCTGACGCTGAGGGCTCAAGATGGCTCTCTGGTCGTCAAAACCCAATCTGGCGAAATCAAAGGCGCGCCGCGTCCTGGTGGTGGGGCGGATTTCCTCGGCATCCCCTACGCGCAGTCACCGGTTGGCGATCTTCGCTGGCACGAGCCCCTGCCTGCAAAATCGTGGTCCGGGGTTCGCAATGCAACCACCTTTGGTGCTCCCTGCGCGCAGCCCGATCTAGGGGACTGGAACCGGCGCGACGCCCAGACCGGCAAAGAAGACTGCCTCTTTCTCAACGTCATCGTTCCGCAATGGCCCGTCACCAAGCCGCTTCCTGTGATGTTCTGGATCCACGGCGGCGCCAACGAAGGCGGCACCGCATCGAGCGCGCTCTACAAAGACGGCACTCTCGTCAATCATGGCGTAATTCTGGTAACCGTCAACTACCGTCTCGGCATCTTCGGATTTCTCGCCCATCCGGAACTCACCGCCGAGTCTGCGCATCACGCCTCTGGCAACTATGGCCTCATGGATCAGGTTCTCGCGCTCCACTGGGTTCGCGACAACATCGCCAGCTTCGGTGGCGACGACAAAAACATTACGGTTTTCGGCCAGTCAGCCGGCGCCATGGACACCAGCATGCTGATGACCTCGCCACTCGCGAAAGGCCTTTTCCAAAAGGCCCTTGCCCAGAGCGGAGCGGCCTTCACCGCACCGCTGCTCCCGCTAGCGCAGGCCGAGCAGGCCGGAACTAGGCTCGCTCAAAAACTCAACGCTCCCGCAGGTGATGCCCAGATTAAATATCTTCGTGCCTTCTCTGCGGCGGATCTTCTTGCTGCATTGGCCAAGTTCCCACCGAACAACCGCGTCCGTGTCGGCCCGGATATCGACGGTTACTTACTATCTCAGCAGCCCGCCATCGTGTTTGCGACTGGCCGGGAAGCTCACATTCCCTTCGTTTACGGCACGACAACCCGCGAATTCGGCAGCAATCAATCTCCTGATCAATTGCGAATTGCGATCACCTTCGCAGCCGGAGCGATGGCTCCCAAAGCCATTGAGGCGTACGGTCTCGCCAATGGCGGAAAGGGCACAACTGATCCAAAGTACGGCACCGCCGCTGACCAATGGTCCGCCGACATGATCTTCCGCTGCCCCTCAGTCACGCAGGCCGCATGGCACGTGGTCGCGCACAACGCGACTTGGCAATACGAATTCAATCACGCCATTCCCGGCCAGGAAGCGCAAGGTGCCGTCCACTCCGCGGACCTTCCTTATGTCTTCGGTTTCTTCCCCAAAACTGGAAACATCGCCGGCAACTTCACCGACGTCGACAAGAAGCTTGCCGATCTCATGGAGACCTACTGGACCAACTTCGCCAAAACCGGAAATCCGAATTCAACCGGCACTCCCAACTGGCCGCAGCAAGGCGATACCGGTACATATATCCAGTTTCAGCAGGACGGCACGGTCGAGACCGCGAATGCCCTCCGCGCCGCTCAATGCGACATCTACCGGCAGTGGCTGACGGCGCAAACGCGTCCAACACACTAACGCAAGTTCTTGCCTACTGTTGATGCTTGCAAAGTTAAAGGGCCGGCCACCGGCCGACCCTCCGTTCATTCCGTGCCAATAAGGCTAAGCGTGGTGTGCCACTGAAGCTGCCCTTGGCGAAACCCCGCTCAGTTCTGCCGCCCGCGCCTCGCCATAGGCTGCCGCGCCCAAGAGAGCTGCACGGCTATCCAGAATCACACGCACGGGCATGTTGATCAGCAACTGACTGAGCCGGCCCTTGTCCTGAAAGGCCTTGATGAATGTGCCGTCCTTCAGCTTTTCAAGGATTTTGGGAGCAATTCCGCCGCCCACATAGAGTCCGCCAACAGAAAGGACCTTCAGAGCGAGGTTTCCTGCCTCAGCGCCGTAGATCGAAACCATCATGTCCAGTGCCTTTGCGCAGATTTCGCTCTTGGCCGTCAGCGCCATCTCCGTAATTACGCTGTTGCCATCGTTTGCTTCTGCAATCTTATCGGCCAGCCACTTCGGCTCTTCCAGGCCCCGGTTATCGCGCAGGAACTCGTAAATGTTGGTCAACCCCATGCCGCTTACCACGCGCTCATAGCTGATGCGACCGTTGTACTTGCGCTGCAGAAAACGCAGCAGTTCAATCTCTTCTTCGTTGCGCGGGCCAAAATCCGTATGCCCACCCTCTGATGGATACGGCACATGAATGCGCCCATTCCACGCCAGGATGCCTTCGCCCAGCCCGGTTCCTGCCGCAATCAATCCGCGGTTGCCGATCTGGCTCGCATCGCCCTGGCTCAACGTGTAGATCTGGTCAGGCCCCAGTTCCGCTACTCCATAGCCGTTCGCTTCGAGGTCGTTGATCAAAAACACGTGGTCAATGGCGAGATTTTTCGCTAGCTCGCGGCTATCCAGTGTCCACGGCAAATTGGTTAAGCGCAGGCGTCCGTCGCGCACCGGACCCGGAACGCCGAAACAAGCCGCGCTCACACGATCTGTTCCCAGGAACTCCTTGACGATCTCCTCGAGTCCTGAATACTCTTTCGCAGGAAACTGCTTATCTCGCCTGTGATTCAGTTTTCCCTCGGTAAAGTCGAACAACGCCAAGTGGACTTTCGTGCCGCCCACATCACCAGCCAGAATCATCGTTCCCTCTCCAACATTCCGCAACTTTGCCCGTTCGTTGCAGGCAACAGCGAAGCAGCATCCTTATCCAGGATGAGAGTGAGTATACCGCTTGAGGGCCAAATCAATTGGCTGGGCAGCCGCTCAGGATCTCGCGGGCCTGTGAAGACTTCTTTCACCAGTTCGGCCTTGTTTTTGCCACCGATCAGGAAGAAGACCGAACTTCCCTGGTTGATCACCGGCCACGTCAGCGTAATACGCCACGTATCCATTTGCGGTACCCGGTTCGCCGTCACCAGACGTCCCAACGTGTGGATCGCCTCAGTGTGCGGAAAGATGGATGCGGTGTGCCCATCGTCACCCATCCCCAGCGCGATCAGGTCAAACCGCGGACTCTCGGCGCCCTCCAGCCTGAAGTTGTTCCTGAGCAGCGACTCGTATCGCGCGGCCGCAACCTCCGGCTCAAGTTCGCCCTCCATCCGATGCACCTGCTCCGGCTCCAGCGGAACATGATCCAGAAGAGCCTCGCGCGTCATTCGGTAGTTGCTGTCGGGGTGATCGGGGGGAACTGTCCGCTCATCGACCCAATAGATTTCAAGTTTGTCCCAAGGCATTTGCTTGAACCAAGCCTGCCCTGGATCGGCCAGCAACTGGAATGCCGCCTTGGGCGTCGACCCTCCGCTGATCGCAATCCGCGCCCGACCTCGCCTTGAGGCGGCCTGCTCCACCACCTCGACGAAATGCTGTGCTGTTCGCCGCGCCAGCGCAGCCGCGTCCGGTTCTACAACGTATTCAATTTTCAATTTAGACGCCATCCTAACCCCCTGCAAATTCCAGATTAAATGCCTTCGGAGCAAATCGATTCGACTGGGCCATCTGGAGTCTCTATGGACACCGTATCAACTCCTTGCAGTTGACGGAGTCAATATGGAACGCTTTGGTTGCACGAGGATGGATGCGGGCGCACCGTTGTGTACTAGGAAAAATCGGGTTACGGGTTCATGATCACGGTCAGGAGGCTGTTTTCGGAAAGGAAGGCACACCAGATTTTGCAATAAAGGCCTATTTGGCGCAGCAACCGGCAAGTCTCCCCTCAAGTCTGAGATCGACCGTAAATTTTCACCTTCCACGTGTCGGATCTTCCGGGAGGAGTTTGAGCCAAAAGCTGTCGGTGGTCTTGTCGCAGTAGATTTTCGTATCCATCAAGTGTAGTTCTGCCGAACCCGGAGAGAGGCCATTCATCCATAGGGCAGAACTCACTCGTTCTCCAGATTGCTGAGTTCCCAATCTCCTACTACGACCGTTCCTGGTGATCGCATACTCTGGCTTCGTTGCGTGTTCTGCGGTCCCCTTTGGCGATCCTGGCCGGAGAGGAATACGATCATTGATCCAGCTCTCTTTGCTGAGCCCTGTCGTTCGCAGCACCTGCTTCAGGCGCAGAGTCGAGTTCAGAGATGCACTTGTTTGCAGATCCATCGCGGTTCTCTCCCCAAACCTACTCTCGAGTAACTGCGGGAGCGAGAATGTCTACAGCGACAACGTGCCACCACTGGCCGCGATGAATTGCACCAGCTGGTAGGCATTCCAGTATGCGCGCGTACGACCGAAAGGATCTGTACGCCGAGTGCCGCTGTCCCATTGCCCTGCGGCAAGGCGATTTACACGGACGCCCCAACGTCCCGCGAAGGTCCACCAGCTTGGCATCTCGATTGCACCAGCTGGAAGTGGTACAGGGAGTGGATAGGTGGTAATAGGAGGCATTGGATCAAATCCGAATTCACTTATGAGCCGCAGGACTGGTTGAGCTACCGAGGACGCGCTCGATGATGTTGTGCCCGCGGGCAACGCCGCTGGACCGTCGTCTCTGGCAACGTCTGAACCCGGCTGTGATGACTGAGGCGTCTCCGTGGCCGGTGTCGTATCCGGAAGGAGAAACGAAAGGATGAAAAGTATCAGCCCGATCAGGAAGACGACAGCAGCAATGATGATGCAGACCACGGCGGCCGGAGGGAGTTCGGCTATACCGGCACAGACACCGATTGCTGAGCCAGCAGCACCCATGACGGCTGACCCGGTCGTGCTTAGCGCCGTATCGGGAGTAGATGTTCCTGGAGTCACCGTGGCATCAATACTGAAGAGATTCCGATGAGTGCCAGCCGTAACAAAGGCCATAGGGTGGGTTCCGAAAGCAATGCTCACGGGCATGTTGGATGCTGCGCCCGGAGTGCCGGGCCAGGGACGCACTTCAGCGCTCAACGGATTGAAGCTGTCATCTCCCAGACTGTAGCCCTGACTGTATGCCAAGAATCGAGGAGTCAGCCCGCGAATTTGCCCCGTCGGGTTTTTGTGCGGATCATCAATTATCGTGAATGGAAAATCCGGTCGCCCCTGGGGATCCTCAGTGCCGAAATCGGGATCGCCTTTCAGGAAGATCGTTATGGCTTCCCACTGTCCTTCGCGGATCCGATTTACATCCGGGTCCGGGGCTCCAGCGGGCGATGTTTCCATCGCCGGGTAAAAGAGGTGATAAGTAAGGGCGAGGTAATTGTTGAGTGCTGTCAGCGGAGCGGGTCCATCCTTATTGGTTCCGCTAATCGAGGTGGGAAAATCTGCATTGCCGCCGATTTGATCGACGCGCGTCTGATCAATCAACGGATACCTTCCTGCCCAATCAATCTCAGCGTAAATATTGGGTGAGGTTGATCGAGGCACTGTAAATTTGGGCGTCGGATGTGGCGTAGTCAGCGGGATAGCGCTGTTCATCGCATTACCCAGGCCGCTGAATAACTGCTGAAGATACTCGACGGAGCCTCGGGTGTAGGAGGGATCTCCAAGCTGCACTTCCGTGGTGGTGTCGTTCCAGCCAGCACAATCCAGAAACAAGTCTTGCTGTGAGCTGTTAAAGGGGAACGCCTGGCCGATTCCGGTCGCACTTGGATCGAAAGTCAACGGCGATCCGTTGGGGTCATCCACGCCGGCCAGTACATTGCTTGCGGCGTAGGAGGTATCGGTCAAATCAGCCTCCATAACTGCGCTGCCTCGCTGATGTGTAAGCAGGTTGTTCCAACTCTCCGTTGCTTGATGCGCAAGCATTTCCTCGGCGGCGGTGGGAAAAAACTGTTCCGTCGGATCAAAGAAGAAGAGAGGCTGAAACCGTCGCAGGAGAGTCGATATATTGGGGTTCATCAGATTCGGCATTTCAGTTCTCCTTCTTCCCGTTTGCGCGGGACCGTTGTGATTTGTCCTGTGCCTTCTTTACTGCGCTCAAAGCTGCAATCGGATCCAGTTTTGCCCGGCCCCAACACATCTTGCCTATCAATGCCTGCCATTGTTTAACTGGCAGCGGCAAGGCCTTCAAAAGCTGCTCCTCCTGCGCATGAATCTGCTCAAGGTCGGCAAGAGATAGCGTCGTGGCGGCCATTTTCGCAAGCTGAGTGAGCGCGTTGGTGTAAGCGCTACTGTCGCCGTTCTTAAACGCGGCCAATGCCATGGCGGATAGAGTTGCGTGTTGTTGGGAGCGACTCTGGTCAGTGCCACGGACCCTGGCGGAAATGGATAGTCCGAACTTGATTAAATCCATTCCCTGTGCACGCGCTTTTTCAGCCGTGTAGCCCATGTCGCGCATCGTCTGGGCGGTCTCGTCAAGTGCCTTCCGGTACTGACAACAGCAGGGGTCGAGAAGATCTTTCGCCGCCACCGCCGGGTCATACTTGTAGACCCATGCCTCCCGGATGAAGCCGCTGAATGTGTATTGGCCAGAAGTCTCCGGCCAGTGTCCAATCGCGATCCCATGCGGCCCTACTGATCGAACTGGACCAGCAGCTGCGTATGAGGTGGCAACGGCAACGCCGTCCAGTACGAGTGTGGTTTGGTTGACTCCATCGTGGCGAAGTTCAGCCTGATGCCATCTTCCTGGAGAAACGAGATTCGGCGCGCTCTGCGCTCCAGTCCAAAGTCCAGATGCATCGACGATGGTGCCGGAAATCGATCCATCCGGATTAACGAACAATGCAAACGACACATGGCCCTCGATCAAGTTGTAGCGCCGATTGAGCCCGCCTGGCGGATTCAGATAGAACGTAACGACTGCCCGAACGGCGATAAGGTCCTGTAGGCTCTGGCTCGGCTCGACAATCACGCGACTGTCGCCGGCGTCGTATGCGAATCCTGGCGCGTTGGGAGCTGCCACAGACGAAACAGCATAAGGCACTCCGTGATTTCTGTAACCCGATAGATCGCATGCCATCCCATTGGCATAGATATGATGGACCACCAATCGATTCATGGCGTGAACCTCCACTGGTGTTCTGCGGCCGGCATCAAGCCAGTGCAACCGCTGGACTCACCTCGTACCTGTTGAATGGTGTGACTTGAGAAGAACCGTTTCAGGTTTTTAAGAAAGGGTCCCTCTAAATCATTTGCGATTTCCTCGCGCAAGATCAGAACTGCGCCGTGGTGAAGTTTCCCAAACCTGTAGCGAAACCATGCACTCTAAAGACAGGCACGAATGGCGCCCAATTCCCAAAAGAGATACCGTGACTGACCGTATCGATGGCTAGGCCCGCTCGCACGCTGGAGGAGACTATCGGAGGAAGCGGACTGTTGAGGGTCAGATAAAGATCCTGATCGCCCGCCATAGGAGCTACCAATCCCACGCAGCTGAATTCCGCCGGAGGAGAGATCCAGAAAAAGTCAGTCTTTGCTGGAAGAAAGATCTCAAAAATAGAGATCGCAAACAACGTCCCTTTTCCCTGTAGTCTTCTCAGCGACGCGACGACTGAATTTGAATCGTCGAAGCTTGCGACCGGCTTCTTGAAAAATCCGTGACCCGGATCAGCGAACGGCTCCTTGGCTGTTGCAGCCCACTTCTGATGCAACTCTTTCAGACGTCCTGCCGCGCTTTCTCTGGAGGCGTCGGGGTCGATCTCGAAATCGAAATTTGCCTTTTCAAAAACTTGCGCTACCAAGGTTTCAGGTCCACGAATCGCCAGTTCGAAGTCCTTATTTCCATTTTTGTCGGCAATCAGCGCAGTCCATTTTGGATCGGGCCCCTTGGCTATCTTCATCTCACTGAATTTCATGGGATTGTCCTCCTTGTATTTTGCGAAGTTTGCAACCCAGGCTTGACCAGGGGATTGCCTTGGTTAAACGCGCGCGCCCCTTTCACGTGCAGGTTAGGAACCCGCCAACGTCTTGGGGGACGTTGTCTGAATAGTGACGAACAATCGTCCGGCGTTTCGCTCGAATCGATTATTTGTTTCTGGCTGTCACTGGGTATCGTGTTTGACCTGGAGTCGAACCCGCGTAGCTTGCATGTAAAACGTTCTTTCGTTGAACTAACCCGGCCCTTCCGTTACAACAACTGGAGCGCGTGACAGGGGTCGAACCCAATGCCTTCGGCTTCGGACGCCGACGCTCAGTCCGTTGAGCTTCACGCGCAGATAAAGAGAATTGGAGCCGTCCGTGGGACTTCAGCCCGCATCTTCATCTTTACGGCGATCTCCCGTCTCTCGGAATATGTGTTGCTCCGCCTATACTTGCTGCTAAAATTCAGACCTCTAACGAGGAAAAGAATGGCGAAGACTTATTCGCGTCAAGCGACATTCTTGATTTGCATACCCCTGGTCATCCTTGCGTTTTTGATTGGCGCTTTTATGAGCGGGTTTTTCCGGTATACCGTTAGCGAGATTACAAAGCAAAATGAGCCTATGAGCGATCACGACAGAACAGTAGCGCTAGTGCAACGATGGGCCCATATGGGTGCAAAGAAGCCGCGTTCATCGGATCAGCTTATGAACATATGGAGTTCAAACGAGGACCTGGCCTTTTGGCCGGACGCCTGCCAAATCTTGACCAGCAATGTGCAGACGGCATTCCCTGAGCGACCAGGGCTGGCCAAGGGTGACCTCCGCGTTAAAGATTTTAATGATCCGAAGAACCCGGGTGGCAGAGTAAAGACGGTCGATGATCTGGCCAAATTGGTTCTGGCAAGTCCAGCTCAGTAGGAGCAACACCTATGAAGACCAGATCACTCTTGGCCGGGATTGTCCTATGTGCCCTTGCCATGGTTCTGTTCGAAAAGGCTGCGCCGTGCCAGTGTACCGTCGGAATGTATAAAGTCTTGTCATCGACGGCGGTGGCCGTTCGGTGCGACGAAGGCGATACAGGGGCAATGTCGGGCAGCGCTACCTTCACCTCGGCATCGCAGTCGGTCCCAGTTTTGAATGCAACCGTGACCGGCTACCCTGGGGCAGATGAGTGGCTATTCCTTTCATTGGCCTCGCCTCTTTCGGCTGGGACGAAATATAAACTCACCTTAAAGCTCTCGCCGGCGGTTGTTTCTTCTCAAAAGACGGTCGACATCGATACAACGAGCAGCTTTACCGTAACCCCTGCGATCTCTTCGGCCCATCCAAAGACCTTTGACTTCACCTCGAATGTGCTCGTAATCCAAACAAATTCCACATGCGACTTGAAGATCCAAGATGCTCTCAATGAGCCTCATTCCATCACTATCCACGAATGCGACGTGCCGATCACTCAGCGGATGCGACAGTCGCCTTCCCCAGCGACTGCGATAACGAATCCGGAGGACATCGGAGTCGTGCATATAACTCTGGAAAAACAAATGTCTCAGCAGATTCTTCCGATGAGCCTCGGAGGAGTAACTGACGTCTTTGGAAAAACGCCCAAGATCGAATCTAAGTCGCGCCTTGTTCCACCCAAAGCTCCGGCATCTAGAGACGCTTCGAGCTATTACTTGAATTTTAGTAACTTAGCCGCGACTGGAACGACCCCGGCCTGGGCGATCGATGGACGCATCTCGCCCGCATTAGGCCGTCTTTACCAGGGGTTTCAATTCCGTCCACTGGCCTCCGCAAGCGTTGGTGTCGGACAAATATCAGGCCAATCCTACACAGATACCGTTGATTTCGGCGCATCTGCAAGCCGGATTTTCGAGCCCAACACCGTCATTCAAGGCCTTCAGCTTACACCTGGAATCGTGTTTGAGACGGATAAGGAGTTCGACCGATACAACCTGCTCGGCACCGCTGACCTGCGACTGAATCTCGAGTATTCGTACAACACAAGGCTCCGGCAGCAGGAAAATCGGTTGCAGCAAGCGATTGAGCGAGAAGAGGCAAAGGCCAATCGTCCTGGCAATGCGGACCCACCGATAGCGTGGAGCTTGGAGGATATCAAGGCTCCGCTCTTCGGATACGCATACGATATTCACGGATTGGCTGAGGTGGGCGGAGCGCTAACGGATTCTACTGTTCATGCCACAAAAGGCACTGCGACGCTAAACCTGCCAAGCTATGACATCGTTCGTGTCGGCGCGAAGCTGCACAGTCTGTTTGAGCTTGGGCGTGGGAGCCTCGACACTCTCTTCGTGGGAAGATACCTTATCGAACCTGAAAACTCGGTGTTTCAAACACCGCAGAATACCTTGTACTTGAAGACAATTTCGGGCTGGAAGGCGTTCTTGACTCTTACGGGTTCTATCGGTCTTGATGCTGAGGGCCATTTCGCGATTTCGGTTACGTACCAAGATGGCTTCTGTCCTCCGAAGTTCAACCGATCCAATTCTGTGTTGACTGGAATTGTCGTCAAATACTGACGACCCTGAGCGACATCGATGTGGACTAAGAGGCAGACATGACACATTTCATGCCCAGGGCTTTATTGATGAACTGTCCAATCTAACCGTCGTAATATACCTTGCCATAGGGCCTGATTCCCTTTGCAAAAGAACCGCTTCTGTGAGTAAATGGACAGCGCATCCCCAGGAATTCGGTTTAGAGGAGGTACTTCCTTGAACTGGAATTGGACCATGTTCGTCCTAGGCGCCGTCGGTGCGCTCGCACCGGAGATCGTCAGGCTCTATCAGCTTCGCAACGATCCAGCGAATTTCACCTTCTCTTGGTTCTATGTATTTGTTTCAGTTCCGTTCGTGCTGTTGGGTGGCATCATGGCTATCGTATTGCCCGCACAGAATGCCCAGAGTGCTCTGTATGCAGGCATCTCAACGCCCTTGGTCGTCAATTCGATATTCAAGCATGGCGTCGGCGGAAAGAAGAAACAGCTGAAGGGAGTTTTTCCATCGGGGCCGGCCAAACCGGGATTCAAAGCGTTTGTCTCAGCTTTATGAGTGAGCCCGTGCTCGAAACAAGTGGCACCATCGTCGTCTGTAGGCCTCAGCAGGTGAAAGAGGCTGCGATTGTTCTGTCGTGTTGTGCACCGGGCAAATTCACGCCGCTTATCGTTTTAGAGCCTCCGCCGATTTCTGAAGACCAATATCGAAATCTCTATACCTCTTATGTGGACGCCCGCGATCGCCGCGATCAGATAAGCGGGGCAGCAATGGCGCGTACAGAGGCAATCGATCCAGCTCAGTTAGTGGCTTTAAGTATCGAGGTGGACGCGAAGGCAGAACGACTCACTCCATTTAGATCCTGGGCAAAGCACAATCGGTTTCTATCGACATGGTTGCAAAAAATTGCTTCCACCCGTGCCATCTTCTTATTTGAAGCAGCTCCTGAAGACCTGCGCATCATCGAGCCTACGCCGAGAAGCCGCATTGGCGAAGAGCGGTTCGCCATCATCCCTGAAGACATTGAGTGGCTCTATTTCGTAGCGGCAACAACAAACACGGCCGGTGATCCCAAGCGGAATTATTATGACGGTCTCGCCGGCTTAGCCGATCTCGCATACAGCAAGATAAGTGGGAAGAAGCTCGGAGATGAGGGGGTTGATGTAGCGGGGGACGACCTCATTTTGTGGTTTGCTGCCTTGTCGATTGCGCTGCAAACGGGTTGGCCATTGAAGCCACTGAACGCGGGAAATGCGTCGCTTCCGGCGGGAGTTCCGGCGAACTTCGGAACCGATGAGGCTGTGGTTATCGAGGTCGCGAATGATGCAACCCGACTGCTTGGAGTTCTGTACGCCCAGGCGCATGGCGCAAAGCCGGTCTTCTACGCGGAACCAGACCTTGCCAAGATTGAAAGTGCGAGAGGCGCAGTTCAAAGCTTGCAGGAACAATCCGCGAAAGACCTACGCTACATTTCTGCGCACAGTTCCCTCGGAATGAAGTTGCCACAACTGAGCGAGACGGAACAGACCGCACTGAAAGGCGTAGGAAGTGCTTCGGCTGCAGGGGTGGGGCCTTTCGAACCCAAACTTTTTCTGGAAAAGTTGCGGAGGCTTCTTCGCGGTGCCGATCCGTCATCTTCACTTCAAACGCTTGAACAGGCCGTGACAGCAAGCGTGCCCGATTTTGTCATCGCCGAGGTTGGCGATCGAGAGGTGACAGCTTTTACGGCTGGGGTTCCCTACAACTTTGTCCATAAAAACGGGGCAGACTGGTCTCAAAAGGCAATCGGACACATATCGGGTGACACCTCGCTACTGATCTATGAAAACTTGATTCCGACCGAAGATGACGAGGGAGTAGGATTCAATCTTCTTTTCGATCCCGGATATTTCACCACTTCCGAGACGCATGATGTCCTTGCCGAACTAGAACAGCGTGTTTCTCAATCCGTGGTTCTCAGCGGTGCCGCAGGTACAAGTCTCTCGCTCATCCACATAAGCCAGACACTTCCCCTCGAACTCGTCTTCTTCAATACGCACGGCTCGGATAATGCCATCCTGCTTCGGGATATGGTGCTGCCGGCATACAAGCTTGTGCAGCGCGTTACGTTGCGTTCACGTCCGATTGTATTCAATAGCTCTTGTCTGTCCTGGGTAGGTGTAGGGCGCGAATTCATTCGGGCTGGCGCCCGCGGATACATTGGCACTCTCTGGAGTGTGGATGCGGCTGAGGCAGCGAACTTCGCCCGTATCGCAATGCAGCGCATGATCCAGCAGAAAATGCCGGTTGCGCGAGCCATGCGCGGAACCGGGGTGGATGCGCAAACCGAGCGCGCATACCTTTTCGTTGGCCCCGTCCGTTCGGGCCTCGGAGCCGATAGCAGCATCGGGGATGAGAGATCCCGCCTCATTCGTTCAGCCGGATTCTTGTTTCAATGTGCGACCTCGTGGCTCGAATTGTCGGGTGGAAATCTGCAGGCGCCGTTTGTTGGTCCGGTGATTCAGGTCCTCCTTTCCGAGGCGGATTGGACCTGCAACGAACTGGATCGACGCCATCCCGAGGCTGGACTAGATCGTGTCATCCTTTTGATTCAGGAACTTCGACTGCTAGTGGCTCTCCCGATTGATGAGGCTATGGGCAAGAGGATCTCTGAGCTGATCCGCCGCTCGCAGACGATGATCGAGTCGATCAAGGATGATGCGAAATCGATTGACGAACAGAGAACCTTCTTAGACCAGTTGATTGCGCGTTGGTATCTGGGAGCAGGAAGGCCAGATCTTGCTATCCCTGTTCTCAACGAGAGCATTGAAGCTTCCAACAGAATTCAACAATCCCCGGGACCACAGCTTCTCGAATTGAGTGACGCTCTTAAGTCTCTCGGCCGAATTGACGAGGCGCTGGATGCGGCTAAGAAAGCGAAAGAGGCTTTTAGCGATGCGGCCGGCAAGATGGACAAAGAAGCTGCGATTGGCGTTTTCGGCAGGCTCTCACAACTCTCGACGTGGCTAAAGAAATTCGATGACGCTCTTCAATACTCGGTGCAGGGAAGTACTGCCGCTTCTGACCTTGATGACCTGCGCGAGCAAACGATGTTTAAAGGCGATCAGGCCAGAGCTCTAATCAACCTCGGACGCGCCGATGAAGCGCGTCGTGTTTCCAATGAGATGCTGAGCCTTGCGCGCCGGGCCCATGACGACAGGCTCGAAGTAAGTGCTTATGGAGTTCAAGCCCAGGTGCTGATGGCCCAGCAGATGTGGCCGCAGGCGATGAAGAAGATCGATGCTGGTCTGAAGCAGGCAAAATCCTTGGGCCTTTCCGAGGAGGTCGGAGACTTCCTGGTGGATCTTTCGAAGGCGAAGGTCGAGTCAAAGGACTTGTATGGCAGCCTTGATTCTTTGAGGAAAGCAGCGCCCATCTTCGCCAGCCTTGGTCGCATACCAAAGATAGGGGACGCCGTCGAGAGAGCGAGCCAGATCGCGGCCAGTCTGAATTCATGGCGTGCTCGGACTGTCGTAATCAGGATGGAGTTGGACATCATGGACGGGGTAGATCCAAACATGTGCGCGCGCCTCTGCACATATGCCGTTCGTACGTTGAAGGAAGGCCTGATTGCAGCTGGTTTGACGGCTTCGAAGAAACCGCTCCGCGAATTCAGCGATGTAATTAACCGTGAAGTCAACAGTCGTGGTTCGGACGCAAGCCCGCAACTGATGTTTGTGGCAAAAGTCATCGAGATGTTGAGTGCTTATGCATCGGGGCGAACTGAAGATGCACGTCAAACGGCCGAAGGCCTTGATCAACTCTCAAATGGCGGGTTCTCGCTCGTTAGGTTTATGGAGGACGAACTACCTTCCGCCTAGAGCGCTTCCGGGGCTCTCTTCGAAGTCTCGATATGCTCTTGCCACCAGGCTGAGCGGCCGGCGGAAGATACGACCGAACTCCTGGCGGAAAGCAAACGCGTGTTCGCGCGACTTCTGGAACCCGTCGGCGCAATTAACCGCACCAACTCGAAAACCGCGTTCGACACCGAGCTTACGATTTCGGATGCGATAGCCGAACGGGATGTGGTTGGCAAGCTGCAGTCCGGAGTGGACCAGCTCGCAAAGCGGTGGGTTCCTGCTCAAGTTTTCGCCACTGAGTAGCTCATTTTGGTGAAACAAGTCTTAGCGAAGCCAGGAAAAGTTCACTACAAGGTGTTACTAGATTCCCACCGCGACTTTCTCTAATTTAGGTCTCGTCGTTACAAACGCGAGGAGGCAGCTCAATGGCGGATCACGAGAGCGAACTGGAACTGGAACTCGAAGACGAATTCGAAGGTGAACTCGAGACCGAAGATGAGGGCGAGAGCGAAGAGTTTCTCGGCAGTCTTGGCAAGATCGCCGGCGGCCTCCTGGGAGCCGGTGAGAGCGAATATGAGGATGAAGCCGAAGATGAGTTGGAAGATGAGAGCGAAGACTTCCTCGGCGACCTGCTCGGAGAGAGCGAGGACGAGAGCGAAGACTTCCTTGGCGGCCTGTTCGAAAGTGAAGACGAGAGCGAACAGTTCTTCGGTAATTTCTTGAAGAAGGCACTTCCAGTGCTGAAGAGTATCGCGAAGGTTGCTGCCCCCATCGTTGGAACCGCGATCGGCGGCCCAATCGGAGGCAAGCTTGGATCCATGGCCGCGGGCGCCCTGGGCGAAGGTGAGCTAGAGGACGAGCAGGAAGACGAATATGAGGACGAGTCCGAGTCAGAGGTCGCTCACGAAATCTCGAGCCATGGGCTTACTCACAATGAAGCGCTTGCCGAGATGATGGCAGAAGCTGCAAGCGTAGCGGGCGAAGGAGAGGCTGAAGCGATGGCTGGCGCCGCGGTAATGACGGTGATATCTCCGCGAGATCGCATCGCGCTGCGGCGTATCCTGCCGCACCTGGCCAGGGGCACTGCCATTCTTACCCGAATTCTTCGGCGCCGCCGCAGCACACGCGCGGGACTTCGCGCCGTGCCGACGATCATGCGGCGCACCGTGAAGAGTCTCAAGAAGCAGGCGAGAAGTGGCAAGAAGCTTACTCGGGCTCGCGCTGGCCGCACTGCTGCACGGCAGGTCCGTCGCGTTCTCGGTAACCCCAAGGCCGCGGCAGCCGCGATCATGCGCAATCGTAAAGTGAGCCGCGGATACAAGCGCCCACGGCGTCTGCGTCAGAGCGTCGTTAGCCGCCGCCGTAGCGCAATTCGCTGATATAGCGACCCTCGTGTCGCACACGGGAAAACAGAGCGCGATCAAGGGAATGCAGTAGTGACTGTTGATTTCCGTGTACCACAAGGCACTCACACAGTTTTTCCAGATTGCCAAGGTCCGGTGGCAGCCCAGGTCCGGTCACGTTTGTAGGGAGGATGCATCATGGCATACGAGTTCGAAAATGAGCTGGAAGACGAGTTCGAGGAAGAGCTCGAAGATGAGACGGAAGGCGAAGAGTTCCTCGGCGACCTGCTTGGCGAAGGGGAAGACTTCTTGGGCAGCATTCTTGGCGAAAGCGAAGACTTCCTTGGCTCCATCCTAGGAGAAGCTGAAGACGAGTCCGAAGGCGAGGATGAGCTGGAAGCCGGACTCAATCCGATCCGCAAGATCTATCCCGACGCCATGATGGAGCACCTTGGCGAGCTTGCGGCGGAATCCGAGAGCGAAGACGAAGCTGCGGAACATTTTCTGCCACTGATTGGAATGGCTGCGAGCAAGCTGCTGCCGATTGTGGCTCGAGCTGTGGCGCCGGCCGCCAAGCGGGCGCTGCCAAGAATCGCCAAGGCTCTCACCAGGGCAACGCCCAAATTGACGAAGGGCATTGGACATGTCGCAAAAGCACTGCATCGCAATCCCCAGACTCGTCATCTATTGCGGGTGGTCCCAGGGATAGCGCGACGCACGGTGGGCACACTTGCTCATCGCGCCGCACGTGGTGCGAAGATTGCGCCTGCAACCGCCGTGCGAACCCTAGCGCGCCAGGCGAGACACGTGCTTGGAAGCCCGCAACATCGGCATCAGGCGCTGCGCAGGCATCAATTCCTCGAGCGCAAGTTCCATCGGCGCCATGGTCGCGGGGTCGCTCGTCCTCACGCTCAGGGCCAGCATGGCGTCTATCGCGGTCGCGGCTGGAACTGGGGCAGAGGGCAAGTTCCTGGGTATCGGGGTACCTACGGAGTGGGCAGCACGCGGAGCACCGGCGCAGTTGGCAGGTCTTACCGCGGAGGAAGAACCGGCGGGTGTGGATGTCAGCATTGTTCCTCCTGCTGCACATGCTGCGGACGTCCGATGAAGTAGTACGACAAACCAATGCGCCCACGGGTGAAGATCATGGCAACGTCGCAGCAAGTAGTTCGGAGAGGAACGGGCGGGAAAGCGAAGCCGTCAAGCCGCAAGCGGCTCAGGGCCGTCGCTACTGCAACGCCGGTCCTGGTGCCTTGGCTGCGAGCGCAATCGATCAATGTAACGCGCCACGCTGCCGCCCTTCGCCCGTTCAAGCGCGAGGAATTCGGGTCGGGGCCCGCAGCTCCTTCCGAAGGCCACATACAAGTTGTGAACCAGCTCATCACCAAGTTGCGCCATGGTCTGCTAAAGATGTCGCAAAATGTGCATGACGCGATTGCCGAAGCAAGTGAAAGCCCGAGCACAGAGAGGCTGCAAGAAGTCGTTTCAAGCAAGGATCGGGCTCATCGCTGGGTACAGGGAATTGAGAAGATCTGGGATTTCTATTTCGAGTTGTTCGGTCAACGACAAGGAAAATATGGAGACTGGCTGCTAAGTTGCGATCGAATTGCGATGGATTGTTACCAGGCCGCTTATACGGGGCTTGGCGTTGCAAGAACCGTTCCAGCTCCGCCTCCATTCTGCTATATGAAGACGGGCTTCGCACCGGCTACCATCCGCCGCGGAATTCCCGTCCGCAGGATCGGCAAGCAGCTAAATCCGTTCCCCCTGGTGCAGCTTCCGTATCACCGACTCGTCAATCCATGGACGCTTGGAGCGGTGATGCACGAGGTAAGTCATAACCTGCAGACCGATCTCGGCCTCAGTCGCGACATTCCTCGCAATGTGGGCTTGAGGTTGCTGAAGGCAGATCTCGGCCGCAACGTGTCTTCGGTATGGGTGCGCTGGAATCGCGAGATGTTCGCAGACATGAGCGCGCTGTTATTGGGTGGCCCAGAAGTTGTTGGTTCGTTAATGGATGTGATTGGGAGAGCACCGGCAGCCGTTTTTGCGTTCAACGAAACAGGACCGCATCCCACCCCTTATCTGCGTCTTCTCATCAGTGCGGAGATGCTGCGTCGCATGGGATTCAAAACTGAAGCAGAACAATATGCTCGCGCGTGGACCCGAATCTATCCCAACCCCAACGCAGGCACGATCCCAAAAGTAGTTGTCGCGACATTCCCGAAAGCATGCGCAGTCGCGGTGGATGCGATGTGCTATCAGCCCTACCCTTCTCTCGGGAACAAGAGTTTGTCGGAACTGATTCGGTTTGAAAAGAAGGACCAATCGATGATCGAGGAATCTGCAAAACGTATGGCGGCCGGCGTCGATCCAGGCATCATCCCGGAACGGTACTTGATCGGTGCCGCACGCGTCGCATTGAATCGTCGAATTGCACGGCCAGGTTTGATCACGAAGAATTTTTACCATGAGCTTGTGAGGAGATAACCGTGGCGCTGGAGTCCACATTTCAAAGCCTGGGACTTTGTCTGCTTCGGCTGCATGACGCACTCAACGTGCTTGAGATTACGTTGGGCGACAAACCTCCGGACGATGGGTCGGCGGTGGCAGACGGCGTGGAAGCTGTGGTTCTCGACATCATGGGAATGCTCCATGAGGGCAGACAGTCGGCCGTGAGTGCTCGGACTGCAGTTGGACATCCCGTGGATCTGGATATGGCGCGGCGCTCCCTGATGGTGTGTCACGAATGCTTTCACCACATCGAACAGCAATTCTCTTCGGGGCTTGCATCGTACGACCAACTGAGAGAACTGGCCAGATTGGGCAACACTCGCCGCATATGGCAACCTTGGTCGAACACAGTCAGATTGGAGATCGCCCAATGCCAGCCACTCATGCTCGAATTATTAGGATACGCGCAACAAGAGAGAATATGTTAGGACTTAATAAAGGTTTGTTACTAGAGAAGGGATTGAGTGATGGAGCGGTAGATGAGCTTGGATGAGTGATAACGAGGCAGGTGATGGCAAAATTGAAGTACATTTGTTGGTGTGAAAGTATGGGTGAGGTATGAATGATGAGAGGTTAGATGGTGAGAGTAGAGCGGATTTAGGGGAAACGATGGAGTGGTGAGAAGTGCTGATGTTATGGAAGAACGGATGTAAGTAGGGGAGGATGGGTGGAGGGGAGTGCTGGCTGTCGTCAACACTTTTCAGAAGATCCTCGGAGTTCCGGTAGTGTTGATGGGCTTTGGCCTTTCAGGAGACAACATCCACGCGCCCAATGAAAGTCTGCTCCTTCCAAATTTCTACAAGGGAATTGCCACCAGCATCTGGTATCTCGCGCTGGCGGCGAAACTAGGAGAGCGTTCTAAGCTGCGCCATGAGCAGGTCGCATCAATTTGTAGTTAGGAGAACCGGTTATCGTGCTGAAGTTGGCGTGCCAATCGCACTCAGCGCTGCGACCGCCCGGTCGATTTGATCGGACGTTTGTCGCGCGTTGAACAAAAAACTTATGCGCAGGCGGTTCCCTGAGGCCTTCCGCAGAACTGTGCGGATTCCCGAGCGAGCCAGCTCATTGTAGATTCGGATTGTTTCCGCTCTCGATCCCGGATCAATATTCTGCACCGGGAAAATGCCACCAGTCACGGCTAAACCTGCCGCGCTCACTCCGTCGCGAAACCGTGAGACCAAGGCTGCCACACGCAGACGCAAGCGATCGCCATACCGGCGATTCACGGCAAGCGCATGTTCGGCCGCGTGGATAGCCGCTATCGCGGGCGGGCTACAGTGCACACGGGTTTCGCTGCGGGATTTAAAACTGCTCACCGTTGCATTGGCGCCGGCGAGTACGGCTAGTGGCACGCCAAAGCCCTTCGCCAACGAACTAATTGCGATTACCTCAGGCCCGCAAGCGCGACTCCAGCGAAGCATTCCTCCGCCACCGCTTCCATAGGGAACATCGGGTCCCGCGGACTGGCCGAAGATTCCCAGTGACTGCGTGTCGTCAACAATCAGAAGTCCACGATATTCCTTGGCGAGGTGCAGATAGTCTGCCAGGGGAGCAGCTTTGCCACAGTCAGGACAGAAGCCATCGGTCACGAAGAGCGGCCTCAATTGAGCGCGCAGTTCCGAGTTTAGTAAGAGACGAAGCGCATCCGGACTCTGATGCGCGAATTCGCTCATGGCGGCGCCAAGACCCCCAGCGCGTTCCACTCCCCAGCGGGCGATCGGATACAGACCTGAATCGAAAAAGATATGTGTCGGGCGTTTGCCCAGCATTCCGAGCAAGTCCCAGAAGAGATGAACAGAAGATGCACTCAAAACGCCTTGCAGGCAGCCCTGCAAGCTAGCAATTTCGCGCGCGACATCGGTTGTTTTGTGCGGCTCGGCAAAGGCTGCCGGGACTCCTGCGGTAAATTGCGACCAGGGACGCAAAGAGCGATGAGAATGGCGGAGTCCGAGATAGAGCGCAGAGGTGAAGTTGACCATTCCATTCACGAGGGATGGATCCTGACAAATCGGACCACACACATCCGAGTCAGCGATTCGCCAACTCGCACGAGCGCGCATCCGACGGAAAGCGATGTTCCGAGGCAAGAACACCCAATTCCACAAGTTGCGCAACCATCGCGGCGCGCGTACCAACACCAAGCTTGGCGAAGATCCGCCGCAAATGGGTGCAGACAGTCCAGGAGCTTATGTTGAGCACATCCGCGATCACCTTGTTCGGATGTCCTTTAGCGACCATTCTTCCGATCTCTTGTTCTCGGGGGCTCAACTGAACGCGAATGCGATTCAATTTGGGCATGCGCACCAATAGGTATCGCGCGCCCTCTACTTCGACATCGACAAGGATGACTTCTGCCTTGTCGTCGCGAAGGAAAGGGAGATTGTCTTCAGATGAAAGCATCGCCATTTCAACCAAGGATCGGACAGCCTCGCGAATAGGCCGACCATCAGGCTCTACGGGGGAATCATAGGGGACGAGTGTAGGGCTGCTTTGCATGCCACCTGCTCCGTGGGCAATGTCCATGGCTCTGTCTGCTGCTGAGACATGCCCTCGCGCTTAATCATCTTCATCGTCAAAGTTGGGAGGCGGGTAGTACCCGAAGTTCACAACAAATCCGGCGGCGCCAGATTCACAGAGAAAACAGAGTCACATATAACACGGATAGTCCATTGGGGACTACGGGCGTGACCGTTGTCCGTGATACCCAATCATCGGACCGTCAAAGTGTCGCGCACGTTGTTCGCGATGGGTTCGACCTCGATTCCAAATCATAACGTCGTCGCGCAAATCCAGCCAGTCGCCTTTTTGAGGGACCCAACCAATAGTGACAAGAGCGACTATTTCGTATCAATTGATTTGTTTTCACAAACCGGATTTCCGAGGCGGGATCTTGTTCTTCTTGGCATATCGTTGTCCGCTAAGAGGCAGGACAATCATGACTACATTACTAAAGGGAAATATCGTCATTGTACTTTCGTGTCTGATCAGTGACAGTCCGCAGCTCCATCCCAATATGGTTGTCCGGCCGCCTGGTACAGGATCAACCGACCAACAATTGACTGTGAGCTTTTTCCCGGCCGTTGCGCGGCCCCGGGTTGCGGAGGAGGAACCCCTCGCACTGCGTCGGCAGGACCGCGATTTCGAGACGAAAATCGAAACGTCACGCGGTCAATCTGGCATAACGTTGGCAGGACAACAAAGGCCGCCAACTCCCGTAAGTCCGTCGCATTGCATCAGGTAGTGATGCTTACTCCCCGCTAGGTTCAGTTTCAACCTAAGCAAGTGATCACAGTACCAAGCGAATCCCAGGTTTCATCGAATGGATGCGACCCAATGAAAAACCTGGACGAACGTATGACGAGCTGTCTCCTCTGCTTTGGATCTCGCTCCTACTGAACGGGATGCCGCGGGAGGGAAGGACCCGGTCCTGGAGAGGCGCGTCGTATCCTCTTGCAGGACGATGCCCTCGAGGAACGAAGTCTACGCCGCCGTCGACGGCGAGCGTGAGTATCAGGAGTACGTATTGGAGCTGTTTTTGACGCAGGAGGCACACTTCGATTAGCACGGTGTCCTGCCGAACTGGTGCTGATGAAGGTGTACCTGGACAAGGCCGCCGCGAACGGGACCACGTCCGCCGCCTGTTCCAACTCGAGACCGAATCTCTGCGCCGGGGCTTCGAATCTCTTCGCAGTGACGTCGATCGGATCACTGCAGCGCCAATCCACTGTCCTTTAGCACATGTTTCAAAAGTCCACTGAAGACCAGCTTCCACAAACCACACAAAACAAACAGCCGGATCTCATCGATCCGGCTGTTCCTAAAGGTGCGGTTGTGAACCTCTCAATCTGTGGAAGTGAAGGCAGGCTTGCAGTCAGACCTGCAACACATCGCCATCGCGGGCGACCATCTCGTACAGCACAGGGTTGACAAAGAAGCCAAGGAAGAGCCGCGAAACCAGACCCGCAACAATGACGATCGCAAAGGGCTTTTGCGTGTCGGAGCCGATGCCGGTGGAGAGTGCCGCGGGCAGAAGTCCCAGGCAAGCGACGAGGGCGGTCATCATGATTGGGCGAAGCCGCAAGAGCGAAGCTTCGCGCGTTGCAGTACGGATGTCTTTGCCTTCGAGGCGTAGCTTGTTGATGTAGGAGACGAGGATGACGGCCGTTTCAACGGAAACGCCCATCAGCGCGAGCAAGCCGAGCGCCGAGGAAGCGCTAAACGAGGTGTTGGTCAACTTGAGTGCAATCAAAGCACCCACCGGCACGGTCATGATGACGCCGATAGCGATGGTTATGGGAAACTTGAAATTCCCGTAAAGGGCAAACAAGATCATAAAGATGATGAGTATGGCCATCGGGCCGATGTACTCGAGCTGCTGCTCTGCCTGAAGCAATTCTCCGTACTCCCCACCCCATGTGAGCTGATATCCGGGAGGCAACGACTTCGCGATGTCAGCGATGGATCGCTGGCCCGGCGCGCACGGCGCTCTGGAGGTCGCGCCCCTCCACGCTGTACTGCACTCCGATATAGCGAGAGTTATTCTCGCGGTAGATAAATGAAGCTCCGCCGGATTCATGAATGTCGGAGAGCTCCCGCAAAGGAATCTGCTGGCCTGTTGGTGTCCCGACAAGGAGGTTGCCGATCTGTTGCGCATTCTCGCGAAATTCAGGCTTCATGCGCACGACCAGGTCGAAAAGCTTCTCACCTTGAATTACCTGCGTAGCCGCCTGCCCACCCACGGCCGCTTGAACGATGGCCTCAACATCGGCCACGTTGATGCCGTAGCGGGCAATCTTGTCGCGATCGACATCGATGATGAGGCTGGGCTGTCCAAGTTCGCGCACAACAGTCAATTCTGTAAATCCGGGCACCTGCGAAAGCCTGCGCTTGATTTCGAGCGCCTGGCTCTGGAGAACATTGAGGTCGGGCCCGTAAATCTTGACTGCGAGCGCGCTCTTGAGTCCCGTCAGCGCTTCGTCAACTGCATCTTCGGCCGGTTGCGTGTAGTTGAAAATGACGCCAGGGAATGCCTGGAGCTGGCTTTGAATGTCCTCGGTTAGCTCCGCCTTGGTGTGGATTTTGCCCTTCTTCCACGAGGCATCGCTATAGGGTTTCAAACCTACGTAGAACTCATCATTAAAAAACCCTGTCGGGTCAGTACCATCGTCTGGACGTCCAAGTTCGGAGCCAACATCGGTCACCATTGGATACTTCAACAGGATGTTGCGAACCTGCGGCGAGAAGTTACTCGCAGTCTCGAAGGAGACTGTGTACGGCAGGGTTGCTCTCACCCAGAGTGCGCCTTCGTCGAGATGGGGCATAAACTCTCCGCCGATAAAAGGGACCAGCAGGAGTGTGGCTGCGAGAATCAAGATAGCGCCGAACATGGTCGTCTTGGGGCGATCGAGGCACCACTCGAGCTGCACCGCGTATCGATCCCGCACCCATTCAAAAGGTTTGTTCACGCGCTCGTGAACTCCGCTCTTGAACCAATAGGCGCACAGGACGGGAACGAGTGTCAGCGTCAGGATGAGCGCCCCGACGAGTGCGATGGCCACGGTGTCGGCCATCGGCTTGAATAGTTTTCCGGAAGGTCCGCTAAGCGCATAGATCGGCAGGTAACCGGCAATGATGACGGCAACGGAATAGAAGATGGGACGATCGACGTCCTTTGCAGCCTCCAAAATGACCTGTTTCAGATCATAGGTCTGGCCTTCGCGTTCACCCAGTTCGCGGAAGATGTTCTCCACCATCACCAGGGTTCCGTCAATCAGAATTCCGAAATCGATGGCGCCGATGGAAAGCAGATTTGCAGGGATCCCTTGCGCATGCAGGAAGATGAAAGAAAAGAGCAAGGAGAGCGGAATGGTGAGCGCGACGATAAACGCGGCGCGGATGCTCACCAGGAAAGCCATCAGCACAAGAAAGACGAGGACCATTCCCAGCAGCATGTTGTGCTCGACCGTCGTGATTGTCAGCTCAACGAGATCGCTGCGGTCGTAGTAGGGGCGCACCTTTACGTCGGATGGCAGGATGCTTTCATTCAGTTCCTGTGTTTTCGCCTCAACGCCCTTCAACACGTCCTGAGTTTGTTCGCCACGTCGCATCATGATGACGCCCTCAACGGCATCATCGGTTTTATTGAAACCGAACTGGCCCAGGCGCGGGGCGCTTCCAATGACAACATCGCCGACATCGCGGATGCGGATCGGCACTCCATTTTGCGAGCCCACCACGACGTTGCCAATGTCAGAGGTATCGCGAATCAAGCCCAAACCGCGAACATAGTAGATCTGACCGCCCTGCGGATAGAATCCACCTCCCGCATTGGAGTTATTCACCGACAACTGCTGAATCACAGCCGGTACGGTGAGGTGATAGGCGTAGAGCCTGGCTGGATCGAGAACCACTTGGTACTGCATGACCGTTCCGCCGAATCCCGAATCGTCAGCGACGCCGGCCACCTGCTTGTACTGGCGCTCAATCACCCAGTCCTCAAGTGTCTTCAGTTCCTGGGGCGTGCGGTCGGGACTCTCGAGAACATATCGATAGACGAGTCCCGACGGACTCGCGAGCGGCGCGAGGGAGGGGGTTACTCCGGCGGGATAGGTGACCTCGCTGAGTCGCTGAAACACCACCTGCCGAGCAAAGTAATCGTCGGTGCCTTCGTCAAAGGTCAGAATGACGTCCGAGAGTCCGTACAGCGAGATCGAGCGCATAACGAACATCTTCGGAACGCCGTTCATCTCCACTTCGGTGGGAACGGTGACAAGACGCTCGATCTCTTCCGATGCATGTCCCGGCCACTGGGTAATGATCTCTACCATTGGCGGTGAGAGATCGGGATACGCATCCACCGGCATGTGGATGAAGGAGATGACGCCACCGACGGTGATAAAGGCGACCAGCAGCAAGACAAACATCCGTTGCTGCAGAGCGAATTGCACGATGCGATTTATCATGGAAACCTGTCTCCTCAGTGTTGCAGCGAATTAGCAAACTGAAGAAACAAGCTGCCGTCACCGACAACCTTTTCTCCAACGGCAATCCCCTTAAGAATCTGCCTCTGACCATTCTGGCTCTCGCCTAAATCAACGTCGCGCCGGCCAAATTGATTCGTACCTGTCTCGACATAGACGAACGGTTGGTTATTGTCATCGCGCAGAATTGACGAGTCTGGCACGGCCACCACGTTTGAGATGGAACCGGCCGTCACCGTAACGGTGCAGTACATATCCCTCTTCAGCTTTTCGCCGGGATTATCCACGATGATGCGCGCTTGCAGGGTTCTTGTGTTTGGATCCAGCGCGGGCGAAACGTAGGAGATCTTGCCATGGAAGTTGCCTGGGTAGGCGTCTGTCTGCACAACGACATCTTCACCGCTTTGAACATACGCAAGGTCCGCCTGGTAGACGTTTGCCAGAACCCAGACGGTACTTAGATCAGAGATCGTAAATGCCTGTGTCTGGCCTGCCTGGACTACTTGTCCCGGTGAGACTAGACGCTCAACCACTTCACCGGTGATGGGCGCCAGTACCGGGATTTGTGCAGAGGAAGGAGCACTTGCCAGGTGGCTTGGATCCTTTATTCCAAGAATCTTCATCCCTTGCTCGGCCGCATTCAGATCGGCCTGCGCCTGATTACGATCGGACTCGGCCTGCTCAAGATCCTTTTCTGCGATTGCGTGATGCGCGTAGAGTTCCTGTGCGCGGGTGTAGTTTTTCGTTGCGAGGCGAGACGAATCCGCAGCTTTCAAATAGGCGTCGAGCAACTGCGAATAGTCGGGACTGCTCACGTCGAGCATTGCCTGTCCCTCTTTCACATGCTCGCCGGGAACTACAAGAATCCTGCTGACTGGCCCGCCTACCTGGCTGATTACGGGCGTGGTCTTGAAAGCGTTGTACGCCACCGTACCCGTGAGTCGCAGCGTCCGCTTCAGCGTTGCCGGCGTAACGGTAACGACCTGCACGTGCGAGATCTGGTCTTGTGGAATGGTGAAGAGTTGCGGAGTGGCGGACTTGGAAGCCTTCGCGGAGAATGACGTCATCTCGGCTGCCCGCTCGCCGTCGTTCGAGTGACAGGCCGTTAGCGCCATTAGTCCGGCAATTGCTATCATGCATGGAATGCTATGGCCGGTATGTTAGTCGATTCTTCATGGCAGGCTCCTGGTTCCCACGGCTTCGCGAAGCTGTTCGAGCGCGAGCAAGTACGTTGCGAGCGCCTGCCGATAGCCGAGTTGAGTGGTTCGATTGCTGCGCTCTGCATCGAGGAAATCAAGCAGGCTTGCGGCACCATGCTTGTAGGCATACTCAGTGATATCGAGAGATTGCTGTGCATCATCGAGATAGCCAGACTTATAGAGGGAAATTATCTTATCGTTCGAACGAACGCTCTCAAAGGCATCCCGCACATCGGTCAGCACTTGTCCGCTTGCGTACTTCTCTTGTTCCTGTGCTTGTGTGATGGCGAGGCTACTGCGCGCAATTTCTCCCTGGTTGCGATCGAAAATGGGCATTTGAATTTGCCCGAACAGCGAAATATTGTTGGTGGAACTGATGTGGGTATAACTGGCTTGACCGGTTACATCGCGCTTGCCGATGGACTGCTGCAGCGCATGCTGGCTGTTCGCGGCATTCACTCCCAACCGCGCCGCTTGCAAGTCCGGTCTGTTCTGAATCGCTTTAAGTTGAAAGTCTTCAAGATTTCCTGTAACAGGCTGGTAATCGAATGACCCCGCAACATCATAGTCGGCGTCTATCGATTCATATCCGAGCAATTGCCGCAGATCCGAAAGTCCTTGCAGTCTTGAGAGCTGTGCGGCAGACACGTCTGTCTGGAACTGGAGCATCTGCAGTTTGAGCTTCAGCAGGTCGTCGAGGCCTATGTCGCCTGCCTTGTAACGCGCCTCGCCAATGTCCACCGTATCTCGAAAACTCTTGAGATCCTCGTTCGCCAGTGCCAGCGTTGATTCAGCAAGCTCGACATTAATGAACTGCGAAGCGACACTGAATGCGAGACCGCGTTCGACGTCGGCCACCTGTGACTTTGTTACGGCCGTCTGATCCTTGGCGGCCTGCAAGCGGTGTTGCCGTTTCTTGCCGCGTTCAAACAGGTAGCTAACACCAAGGTCGAATTGCGCCGTGTTGTCGATGTAGTCAGCGCTGAACTGACTTGGTTCGAAGATCGGCAGAAACTGTGCGTCGCCCAGCAACACCGGGTTCGGGCGGAGATTCGCCGTCGTCTCTTCCGCTTCGTTCTGCTTGATGGTGGTGCGGGCAGCCAACAAATTGTGATTGTGCTGGAGTGCCATTTGAATAGCATCATCAAGCGAAATGGTCTTTGCCCCAGGCTTCTGAGAGAGCGTGTTCGCTTGTGGAGCTGGCTGCGGCGGGCTCTGACCAGGAGGTGATTGCGCCCCAGCGGCCTCGAATAGAGATACACAAAAAATCAAGAATGAAAAGCAGAAACCCTGCAAACGCATAGGCAGTCAGCCTCCTTCACGAGAGACGTACACTGATTCGTCATGCCTGAGAGGCACGGAAGGAATGGAAGAATCTATGCGGGAGGGGCTCTTGCGGGAATCTGCGGTGAAGCTGCTTGAGCAATGAAGTTAACGTAGCGTGGAAGAGGGCCGGTGCCGATGGGTACCAGCACGCATGCGCGGATGCCCGCCACACTCGGTGCGATGACTAGGTGACACAGCGAACAGGTGTCGGAAGCAGAATTGGGATGGTGATGCCATACCGCTCCGAGCGTGGCCCCCAGCAACAGCACCAGGAGCACAACCGGAATCACCACACGCCAGATTCGCTTTTGGTCAGACATTTTTGAGGTGGAACTCAAAGGCCATCGTACGGGATAGGGAACAGTGTAGTCCAGAATCCTCATTCTTGGTGATTTAGCTTTCGGTCTCATGCCCCGGCAGCTTGGCCACGATTTCAAATTGGTTCAGCGCAAGGGTCTTCACCTCCACAGCTCGAGGGGGTTTTCAGTGGGCTTTCAGAATAGGTGCCAAAGGACAGTGGATTGGCGCTGTAGTATCCGATCGATGGCGCTGCGAAGAGATTCGAAGCCGCGACGCAGAGATTCGGTCTCGAGTTTGAACAGAGCGGCGTGGTCCTGTTCGCGGCGGCGCCGGGATGCGGTTTCGAAGATCAAGCAGAGCAGAACGCCGATCGACTTCAAGGATGCGACACGCAAATCCTGGCATCCTGGTTGATCTCTATCACAGGCGGTCGCCGACGAGAAGCGGGAGGCTCAGAATCGGCGTTGAGGCGCTTCTGGGAATTTTCTGAGGCGTAAAGACTCAAAAACCCTTAGCGGGGACCGAGAGAAGAGGTCGCTGTGTAAATCGTTGATTTTAAGTGGGAAATGGTAGGCACGACTGGATTCGAACCAGCGACCTCTTCCGTGTCAAGGAAGCGCTCTAACCAACTGAGCTACGCGCCTGTAATGCGGTCTTTACTAGTCTATCAGCATCAGAGCTGTCGGAAAAGGAGTGCTGTTGCACCGACTCAGCAATGCTGTACCATCGCTATGATCGAAAATTTGACGTCCGCAAACGCAAGCTATGCCGGGGCTTATCCAGCTTTGGATTCAATAACCAAGCGGTGCAGCAGGCCAGAAATCGCGAATCGATGACAGAAGTCTCAACGCCGCGCCGAAATCCTCTGGGCACTGCACCAAACTTGCTCACTGTGATCCGCATCTGCCTTGCACCCTTTCTGGTCGCCGCAATTCTCGAAAATCGTTTTGGACTTAGCTTTGCTCTCTTTATCGCTGCCGGATTGACCGACGCCCTTGATGGATTATTGGCCCGGGTTCTGAAGCAGCGCACCGTATTAGGACAATACCTCGACCCGATCGCCGACAAGCTCCTCCTCAGCACCTTATTTCTGGTGTTGATGTACAAGGGCCTGATGCCGACCACCGTAACTATATTGGTGTTTGGGCGCGATGTCGGCATCCTGCTGGTTGCCGCGGTTCTCTATGCGGTCGTCGGACGGCGGGAGTTTGGCCCGAGCATTTTTGGCAAAGCCAACACGGTGGCCCAGGTCATGGCCGTTGCGGTTGTGCTGATGCAGCAGCTCACGACCGCAAAGTGGGTGGCGATTCTGCGCCTGGTGGCTCTCGACGCAACCGTCGGATTGACGGTGGCTTCCGGCCTTCATTATGCGTGGATGATCGCGTCGCACCGCAGCAGCGCGCCGTTAAACGGAGCGCCGAAATGAGCGCAGCTCGTTAAGCTATTAGATTGTGGCGCTTAGAACCTGTTTATCAGGCCGGCGTTCGGGCGCGAATCTGCTCATTCATCTGCCTGTTGCTGCTCTTTCTCCGCTGATTCCTCGATCGCCATATCGTTAAACTCTTCTGAATCGAAGACATCGCCACATTCCAGGCATTCAACGTACTCGGTGTCTTCTTGGCGGGAAACAATTCGAACCCTAGGGTGTTTGCAGGCGGTAAGCATCGTTTTGATTTTGGCTCGTTTTTAAAGTTCTTGCCGCAGATTGTAGCGACCTTTTCTGCAATTCAAAAGGCAATTTCGTGAAATTTCTCGCTAATGGGCCTACGCAGGGCGATAGAAAGAGGTTCCCGAGGCAGGAAGAATTGAAAGGCCGACATTATTGGTCGTATACTAAATACGGACTGAAGAAGTCGCATATTATGCTGAAGCTGACCAAGAAGGCCGATTACGGGTTAATGGCGCTGAAATATCTAGCCGAGCGCCCGGAGACGATTGCCTTGAGCGCCAAGGACATCGCCGATGCCTACGGGATTCCCGCCCAGTTGCTGGCCAAAATCCTGCAGCAACTCACCAAGTCTGGGCTTTTGAAATCCCACGCAGGCATGAATGGCGGGTATTCACTTTCAAAGCAGGCTCAGTCAATCTCGGCGTACGAGGTCATTCTGGCGATCGATGGCCCGTTCTTCATTACTTCGTGCACAAAAGGCGCCAAGGGATGTGACCTTACGCCGAGTTGCACCATCAAAGAGCCCCTGGCGCGGGTGAACGAGACGATTGCGGGCGTTCTGAAGAGCATTAGCATTCAGGATCTAGCCGAGCATGAACATGCGTCTGGTCACACCCATGAACCGAAATTGGTTTCGCTGACGATTTAACTAACAATCCACGCTTGAGTGGAGCCGCAACAGATGGAGAGGTCGGATGAGCACAGTTACAAGTCACATTGAAGTACCGGCGGGCGTCGCGCTGCCTATCTATATGGATAACCATGCCACCAGCCCGCTGGATCCCCGCGTGCTGGAGGCGATGCTGCCCTTTTTCACGACCAAGTTCGGCAACGCCGCCAGCCGCAACCACTCCTTCGGTTGGGAAGCGGAGCAGGCCGTAGAGACAGCGCGAGAACAGATCGCCAAACTCATCGGCGCAACGGCAAAGGAAATCATCTTTACCTCCGGCGCAACCGAGTCCAACAACCTGGCCATCAAGGGCATTGCGGAGATGTATCGCGAGCGCGGAAACCACATCATCACCCAGGTCACGGAGCACAAGGCTGTTCTCGACACCTGCAAGCGCCTTGAGAAGTACGGTTATCGCGTAACCTATCTGCCCGTGAAGGCCGACGGCCTTATTGATCTCGAAGATCTGAAGCGTGCCATCGACGACAAGACGATTCTTGTTTCGATCATGGCGGCCAACAATGAGATCGGCGTACTGCAGCCTATCCGCGAGATCGGCAAGATCTGTCACGAGAAAAACGTGCTGTTCCACACCGACGCTGTGCAGGCTGTAGGCAAGGTTCCGGTGAACGTGATCGCCGACAACATCGACGTGCTCTCGCTTTCCGGTCACAAGATCTACGGACCCAAAGGAGTGGGCGCGCTCTACGTTCGCCGTCGCAATCCGCGCGTGCAGATCGCGGCGCAGATTGATGGTGGCGGCCATGAGCGCGGCATGCGTTCGGGCACGCTGAATGTTCCCGGCATTGTGGGACTCGGCAAAGCCTGCGAGATTGCAAACGCCGAAATGGAAAACGAAGCGGCTTATCTGCGCGGACTCCGCGATCGCTTGAACGACAAGCTCCAGTCCGAGTTGGATTACATCCACGTGAACGGATCGATGGAGCATCGTCTTCCAGGCAATCTGAACGTGAGTTTTGTGTATGTTGAAGGCGAGTCCCTGCTGATGGGCATCAATGATGTTGCTGTCTCCAGCGGCTCCGCCTGCACCTCGGCAACCTTGGAGCCATCGTATGTGCTCAAGGCGCTGGGCTTGGGCGACGATGTTGCACACAGCTCCATTCGCTTCGGCCTTGGTCGCTTCAACACGCAGGCTGAAGTGGATTATGTTGCAGCCAAGGTCATCGACATTGTTAAGAAACTACGTGAGCTTTCACCGCTTTACGAGATGGTGAAAGAGGGAATTGACCTGACCAAGATCGAGTGGCAGGCACACTAGGAGTGAGTGGGCAGGGATCAGTGGTCAGTAAGTGCGCCCGAGGCTTAATGCAAGGCCTGGGACCGGCTAAAGAAGCATCGGCGGGCATGTCCGCCGAATCTAACAGAACAACGCGGCTTCCCCGCGGGAAGGAATTCGGAAATGGCATATAGCGATAAGGTCGTAGATCACTACAACAACCCGCGCAACGTTGGCACGCTCGACAAGAGCTCTGGAGATGTGGGCACAGGTCTCGTCGGCGCTCCGGAGTGCGGCGACGTCATGCGTCTGCAGATCCGCGTGAATCCCGAGACGCAGGTCATTGAAGAAGCCAAGTTCAAGACCTTCGGCTGCGGCTCGGCAATCGCCAGCTCTTCACTTGCGACGGAGTGGATCAAGGGGCGCAAGGTCGAGGAGGCTCTGGAGATCAAGAACACTGACATCGTGAAGGAGCTTTCGCTTCCTCCGGTCAAGATTCACTGCTCGGTCCTGGCTGAAGACGCCATCCGCGCGGCTATCGGCGACTGGAAGAAGAAGAACGGCGTCGCGGAAAGCGTAGCTGTGGCTGCAGAAGCAAAGTAAGCGCAGTTTCACGGTAAGAAGGAAACAATGTCGAACTTTGTATCAATCGAATCGAAGCCGGCGCAGGGCGCGAGCGCGACGCCGCCGCAGCCAGAGAGTAAGGCTGCTGCGGCCCAGGGGCTACAGGTTACCGACCGCGCGGTGAAGCGCATTCGTGTGGCGATGGAAAAGGAAGGCGTCTCGCCGACCGAAGGCGGATTGCGTCTCGGTGTCATGGGCGGTGGGTGCTCAGGGCTTTCGTATTCCATCAAATTCGATTCGCATCCACGTGAGCGGGACCGCATATACGAATTCGATGGCGTACGCGTTTTTGTCGATCCCAAATCGTTTGTCTATCTGCACGGCATGACGCTTGATTACGAAGAGACATTGATGCGGCAGGGCTTTAACTTTATCAATCCGAACTCCTCGCGCTCCTGCGGTTGCGGTTCGTCCTTCTCATAGAGCGAAACCAGAGTCCCTGAAGCATGTTGAGTTTTTGTATAGGGTCACCGCTCCCTGAGGGTCGCGTCGACTTGGGTTCCACGGATTCGAGATATCTCGATTCTGATTTCGCTGTAGTCCTCCGCCCTGGAGTCTTTTCATGTTGAAAGTTCTCGATTCAGCAGTACCGGTCGCGTGCTGGTCGTGCGCCGTTGCGCACAACGATGTGACGCTTTTCTGTCCGCACTGCAGCAAGATTCAGCCTCCTCCGGGAGGCGATTATTTCTCCGTGTTTGGACTGGTGCCGCAGCTGGACCTCGATCTTGGCATGCTCGAACACCAATTCCATAAGCTGAGCCGCAAACTGCATCCTGATCGATTTGCCCGTGCGCAGGAGAACGAAAAGCAGTGGAGTCTTGCCGACACCGCGCTGCTCAACGACGCCTATCGCACGCTGAGAAATCCGATTCGCCGGACTGAGTATCTGCTGAAGCTTCACGGCGCCGAGATCGGCGAAGAGCATGCCGGCAAGGATCGCAAAGACCAAAAAGATGTGTCGCGTGTGCCGGCGGATCTGCTCGAAGAGGCCTTCGATCTGAACATGCAGCTTGAAGAGATGCGCATGGCCCGCAAGATGGGCGACACCGATCCTGAAATTCAGTCGAGCCTCGAACAAGCGAAGAAGAAATTTGACGGCCTGCTCGATGAGGTCGACCGTGACCTGCGCGCTCAGTGGAAGGTGTGGGATGCGGGCGACGAGATTGCCCGTCAGGAATCGCAGAAGAAGATGGTGTCTCTGCTCGATCGCCGGCGCTACATCCATAACCTTGTCCGGGACGTGACAGAAACTCTGGGAGCCTAAAAGGAATCATGGCAGAAGGACGCGTAGTTGGAATCGACCTGGGAACAACGAATTCCCTGGTCGCATACATGGAAGGTGAAAAGCCGGTGGTCATTCCCGGCGTCGACGGTTCGAATCTGGTGCCGTCTGTGGTGGCTCTCGACCCCATGCCGGCGGACGGAAGCAGACCCACGGTAACGGTGGGCAACAGCGCGCGTCGCGTGCTCATTGAGACGCCGGAGCGCGTCATCTATTCCGTCAAGCGCCTTATGGGCCGCGGGCTCGAAGAAGTACAGAGCGAACTCAAACTCTTCCCATTCCGGTTGGCAGATGATGTCGAAGCAGGCGAAGTGCCGCGTGTCCAACTCGGCGAGCTCCGTTTTACGCCGCCAGAGATTTCGGCTTATATTCTGCGCCAGCTTAAACGGAACGCGGAGCGCTTCTTCGGAGCGCCTGTCACGCAGGCAGTCATCACGGTACCGGCATATTTCAACGACGCACAGCGCCAGGCAACGAAGGATGCGGGTCGCATGGCGGGTCTTGAAGTGCTGCGACTGGTCAACGAACCCACAGCGGCAGCGCTCGCCTACGGGCTTGATCGCGCCAATGTCGGAACGATTGCCGTTTATGATCTCGGCGGCGGAACCTTTGACATTTCCATCCTCAAGCTCAACGATGGCATCTTCGAAGTGCAATCCACCAACGGCGACACACACCTCGGCGGAGACGACATCGACAACCTGCTGCTCGCGATCGCGCTCGACGAAATTCACGCGGAGCATGGAGTCGATCTGCGCAAGCATCCCAGCGCTGTTCAGGCGTTGCGTAAAGCTGCCATCGACGCGAAGATAACCCTCTCTGCAGAGGATGTTGCGCGATTCGATATCGAACTTCCCAACGGTGACCGCTATCAGCGTGAAATTCCGCGCGAAGTTTTTGAGCAGTTGATCGAGCCGGTGCTCAACCGCACGGTAGGTCCCTGCAAACAGGCGCTGACGGATGCCGGCATCACGCCCGAACAGATTGACGAAGTTGTGATGGTTGGCGGTTCAACACGGATTCCGGCGGTACGCAAACTGGTGGACGATCTCTTCCATCTCGCCGTGCGCGGCAAAAAGCCGCATATTGAGTTGAACCCCGATGAAGTGGTTGCACTCGGCGCGGCAGTACAGGCTGACATTCTCGCCGGGGCATCGAAGACAACTGAAGAGATGCTGCTGCTCGATGTCACGCCGCTGTCACTCGGCATCGAGGCTTTAGGCGGAACGGTCGCAAGGATCATTCAGCGCAACTCTACGATTCCCGCGTCGGCGACGGAGCACTTCACCACGGGTGTCGACGGCCAGACGAATGTCGCCATCCATGTGGTGCAGGGCGAACGCGAGATTGCTGCCGATTGCCGTTCGTTGGCACGATTTGATCTCAAGGGCATTCCGCCGATGAGCGCTGGTTTGCCGCGGATCGAAGTGAAGTTTCTGATTGATGCCGACGGCATCCTGCAGGTTTCTGCACGCGAGCAACGCAGTGGCAAGGCGGCGCAGATCGAAGTGAAGCCGACCTATGGGTTGACGGATGAGCAGGTTGAAGGCATGATCCTCGACTCGTTCGATCATGCAGAAGAAGATTTTGCCAAGCGCCTTCTCATCGAAGCGCGCAACGAAGCCGATACAATTCTTGCAGCCGTCGAACGCGCCCCTGAAAATCCAGCATGGCAGCAATTGCGCGGCGAAGAACAAGCCTCGATCATAGCTGCGCAGAACAAACTGCAGAGTGTGAAACAGGGAGACGATCTGGCCTCTATTCGCGAAGCAACAGCGGCACTTGACCTGGCGACACGCCGCTTCGCAGAGTTGATGATGGAAGCCGCAGTAACAACCGCGATTCGCGGCAAGACAATGGATGCCGCCGACGAAGAATTGGGCGAAGCAGTAACGGCGCCACATCCCATGGCCCGCGCCGAGTTCAAGTAGGAGCGGAGTTAGCAGCGCTGCGCGTTGGTTAGCGGCGTTAGAGGGAAGCACGGAGGCAAGTATGAGCGAAGTTAATACAACGAACATTCCGCCGGATAAGCTGGTCCGCGTCACCTTCATGCCTGAAGGCAAGACCGTCGAATTTGAATTCGGCACCATGCCTTATGACCATCACGGGAAGCCGATGTCGTTCCTTGATGTCGCTGAGAACTTCGGCATTTTTCTCGATCACGCCTGCGGCGGCGTCTGCGCCTGCACCACCTGCCACTTGTGGATCAAGGACCAGGAAGGCATCAGCCCGGCCGACGATGACGAACTCGACCGCATGGATATGGCTGCCGATCAGCAATTGAATTCGCGCCTGGGCTGCCAGGCTGTCATTACCAAGCCGGGCAACTACGTAGTCGAAATTCCCAAGTGGAATCGCAACTACACGTCGGAAGGCAAGCCGCTGGCGATGGCGGAAGGCAAGTAAGAGAATCCGAAATTAGATCAACAGCCGAACGAGGAGAACAATGCCCCGCGAAATCATGTGGACCGACTCTGAAGAGATCGGCATTCAGCTGCAGGAGAAGTTCCCCGACATCGATCCGCTCACTGTGCGCTTCACAGATCTACTTAAATACGTGACCGAACTCGACGGTTTCGCCGATGATCCGGCTAAGTCCAACGAGTCGCGCCTTGAAGCGATCCAGATGGCGTGGCACGACGAGTTTGAAGACGCGAAGGGATAAGCTGCTCCCCTAGACTTTTCCCCAACCGACCGACGTTTTTTTTCTGGACGTAAAATACTGTTGCGCAAAGGGTTAGAGGGTGGGGTTCTCCCTAAATTACTCTTACGATTGGGCTTAAGCCGCAAAATACTCTCAGGCAAGGGGTTACGGGTTCGGGACGGAGTTGCTCGATGGAGATCGGCGCGGCCGTCGGGCTTGCAATTCCATTGTGCGCCGCAAGCGGAAAATTACCTGCAAAGTTAGGACAGGAAATTTCTGAATGGAATGAAGAGCTTGGCGCGCAGGTTCGGAAAAGAGGCTTGACTTGCGAAATCGCGCGCAAGGCAGCGACTAGAAATTCGAACTCTCTGCCCAATCGAATGAGCCTTCGAAGTGCTGGAATTCCCGCTCTTGCTTTGGCACCTGGTAGACGCTGACGACATCGAAGCGTACCGGCGGCGTTGTTTTCTGCGGAAGCTGCCGCACATATCTTCGCGCCAGACGTCGCAGCACGTGACGTTTGTGATCGTCGACGGCGGTTTCGGCCGGAGTCAAGTCGCGAGCGGTACGCGTCTTCACTTCGATGAAGCAAAGCATCGGTCCGTCCCACGCAATCAAATCAACGTCGCCCGGCACATCGCCTGAAGACCAGCGCCTCGCGACAACGGTGTAGCCTTTGCGTTGTAAGTAGAACAGCGCCGCGTCTTCGCCTTCGATGCCAACGGTGAGATGTGCAGGCGTTTGATTTCGTGCGCGTTTACTCGCGAACCGATTGAGCCCGGCAAGCGAGCGCTCGAGCCAGCCGACTCGCATCAGCCTGAATGATTCCATGAAGATCATTCTGCGACTTGAGGCGATAGCGGCGCAAATTGTGCGCGCGGAAATAGCAAAAACAGATTCTTCGCTCACCACCCCCGAACCCGCCCCAAAGAGCGAGCTCTTTGGGGACCCCTAAAACGTTCGGGGCCCCGTTCACTCAGAATGACACTCGCCAACTTGATGTGGAATCTCAGAGCGGTCTTTGCTAGCTCGCGTGCGCCGCTCAGGCGATAGCGGAGCAAATTGTGCCCGCGGAAATAGCAAAAACAGATTCTTCGCTCACCACCCCCGAACCCGCCCCAAAGAGCCCGTCGCTCTTTGGGGACCCCTGAAACGTTCGGGGCCCCGTTCGCTCAGAATGACACTGCTGAAGGTATGCCGAAATTAGATGCCAGCAACTGCAAGTTCACCTGCATGCGCGTGTTCCTTCTCAACTTGAGAAAGCGCATCTTCAAGGATGTCGAGCGCTACGGTTGCTTCTTCTTCGCTGACAACCAGAGGCGGGCAAAGACGAATCGAGGTTTCTCCGCAGCCGAGGATCATCAGGCCTTTCTCGAAGCAGAGAGTTTCCACGCGATTCCTCAATGCTGCTGCGGGCTCGCGGGTCGTCTTGTCTTTCACGAGCTCGACACCGATCATGAGGCCACGTCCACGCACGTCGCCCACCATTGCGTGCGTCGTCTTCCAACCACGGAGACGCTCCAGCATTTTTGCGCCTACCTTCGCAGCATTATCGATGGCCTCGCGCTCGAGGACGTCGATGGTTGCCAGTGCTGCTGCAATCGACACCGGATTGCCGCCGAATGTGGACGCATGCGAACCGGGAACCCAGTCCATAATTTCCGCGCGGCTCATGCAAACGCCGAGCGGCATGCCGCTGGCGATGCCCTTCGCCATGCAGACGATGTCGGGCTGCACGCCGGAGTGCTCGATGGCCCACCACTTGCCGGTACGACCCGCACCCGACTGCACTTCATCGGCCACCAGCAAGATTCCGTGCCGGTCGCAAATGCCGCGCAGCTCGCGCAGGAAGTTGTCAGGAGCAACGACGTAGCCGCCTTCGCCTTGGATTGGTTCCACGAAAATTGCAGCCACTTCTTCAGGAGGCACGATCGTCTTGAAAATCTTGTCTTCGATGTAACGCGCGCACCCGAGGCTGAATGCTTCTTCTTCCTGCGGTCCGCCGGTGCATCCACGATATGCGTACGGATAGCGCACGTGCGTCACACCCGGAACCAGCGGTGCGAAACGGCGCTTCTGCTGTGGCTTCGATGCTGTCAACGAGAGCGCACCCATGGTGCGCCCATGAAACGCGCCTAGGAATGCAATGATGTGTTGCCGTCCGGTGTGATATCGCGCCAGCTTCAACGCGCATTCAACTGCCTCAGCGCCGGAGTTGCCATAGAAAAAGCGATGCGGCCCCGGCATTGGCGCAACCGCCGAAAGCTTCTCAGCCAGATCTGTCAACGGCTGGTTGTAGAAGTCGGTGCCCGAAATGTGAATCAGCTCCGCCGCTTGTTTCTGAATCGCAGCAACAACTTCGGGATGACAGTGGCCGGTAGATGTCACGGCGATTCCCGCGGCGAAGTCGATGAACTCATTGCCATCCACATCTTCCACGCGGATACCGCGTCCGCGCTTTGCAACCAGCGGATAGGAACGCGTGTAGCTGGGCGAGATGAGGCGGTCGTCGGCTTCTACCGCGGCCTTGGCCTTGGGTCCCGGTAAAGAACAAACCAGCTTCGGTCCAAACTTGGCGTGCAATTCTTGCTTATTCATCTCTAGTCTCCTCGTCAGATTCGTTTTGGCGGCAGCAGATGAAGCGGTGCCGCGACCCCAGAGCAGGAGTCATTTACGTTTCGCAGACTGGCGAAGTCCACGAGAGAAGGCGAGGGTCTTCGGCGGTCTCTAAACTAATCGCCGCCGAAGAGACTAGGTCGCGTACGGGTAGGGAGGACGCGCAGGTGGCGTCGGGGGCAGATGCTCCGCGCGCGCGCCCGCGACCAGCGTTTCGTTGCTGGTACCGGCTGCAGCACGCATGAGATTTGGCTTTGCAATGGGAGCCCCGCTGGTCGCAGCATAGCACGGGCAGACAGCGGCTTTCCATCGGATTCGCCCGTGCAAGGCGAAGGAGACGGGCTTCGTCGCTTATGATTGAGTGCCACTCTGGTTGCATTTGCAGCGGCGAATCGATGCAAACTCCGCATCCAACTGAACTTGGTGGCTATCGAGATCGGGTGATCGAACGGGATGACGAAGTTAAGGTTGGCAAACTGGCTGCTGGCAGATCTGCGGCTTCCCAAGGGAGTGCATGGACCGGCTGAGCCGGTGCACCCATGGTGGAGTGTCATGTGCCTCACCGGGGTGGATTACTTCTCAACCCTGGGGTACCAGCCGGGCATCGCGTTCCTGGCCGCGGGCGCACTTTCGCCGATTGCGACTCTCGTGCTGGTGCTGGTCACGCTCTTAGCTGCTTTGCCGCTCTACAAGCGCGTTGCCCAGGCAAGCCCCAATGGCCAGGGCAGCATCGCAATGCTCGAGCGGCTGTTTCCAGAGTGGGGCGGCAAGCTATTTGTCCTTGCCCTGCTGGGATTCGCAACCACGGACTTCATCATCACGATGACGCTGTCGGCTGCGGATGCGGCGGCGCACTTCGTTCACAATCCTTTCGCGCCAAAGTGGCTTTCGAGCCAGATGCTTGTCACGCTGCTGCTGCTAACCATTCTCGGCGGCATATTCCTGAAGGGCTTCAAAGAAGCCATCAATATTGCCGTCATTCTGGTTGCTGCTTACATGGTTCTGAATGCCATCGTCACGGTGAGGGCAGTGATAGAGATTCTGCATCATCCCGAGATCGTTGGACGATGGAAGGCGGTGCTCTTTGCGCAGCATCCGCATTGGCTCGGCATCATTGCGGTTTGCCTGCTGCTGTTTCCGCGCCTGGCCCTGGGGCTCTCGGGGTTTGAGACTGGGGTTGCGGTGATGCCGCTTATCGCCGGCGCAGACCTCGAAGCGCGCATCCGCAATACGAAAAAGCTGCTCTCAACCGCCGCCGGCGTCATGAGCGTATTTCTGATTGCGACCAGCTTTGTGACCACTGTCCTGATTCCGCCGCAGGCTTTTGCGGATGGCGGCGAGGCTAACGGACGCGCCATGGCTTACCTCGCGCACCAGTATTTTGGCAGCGCTTTTGGGTCTGCGTACGACATCAGCACCATTCTGATTCTTGCCTTTGCCGGAGCGTCCGCAATGGCCGGCCTGCTCAATCTGATTCCACGGTATCTTCCCCGCTTCGGCATGGCGCCGGAGTGGGCTCGCGCAGCGCGGCCGCTGGTGCTTGTCTTTATGGCCGTGGCTTTCTTTGTCACGTTTGCATTTCACGCCAACGTCGACGCGCAGGGAGGCGCTTACGCCACGGGCGTGCTGGTGCTGATCACCTCGGCGGCATGTGCGGTGACGCTCTCAGTGTGGCAGTCTCGACTTCGCTGGTTCTTCATCCCGGTCACATTGATCTTCATCTACACCACCGGCATGAACATCTGGGAGCGGCCAGAGGGCCTGAAGATCTCATGCATGTTCATCGCAACCATCATGTTGGTTTCATTTGTCTCGCGTGCCACGCGCTCGACTGAGCTCCGCATCACTGGTGTCGATTTTTCAGGCGAAGCGCTCAATATCATCAAGTCCTGTGGCGATCGGTCACTTCGGATCATTCCGCGTCGACCGAAATCGATTGCGACCTGCGACGATCTCGACGGTATCGAAGCAATTGTGCGCAAGTATCACGGGCTTCCCGAACATGCGCCAATTGCTTTTCTTGAAGTGGAGCGCACCGATGCTTCGGAGTTCAATCAGCGTCTCTCCGTCGAGGGCCATCGGGTGCAAGAGCATTGCATCCTCCACGCCCGAAGCCCCATGGTGGCGAATTCCATTGCTGCCTTGCTGATTGAGATCGAGAGAATCACCGGACAGGTGCCGCATATCTATTTCAAGTGGAAGGAAGGGAACCCGGTAGCAAACATCTTCCGCTTTCTTTTTCTCGGCGAAGGCGATGCTGCTCCCATCACGCATGAGGTTTTGCGGAAAGCCGTTCCGGACATATCTCATCGACCGGTCGTGCATGTCAGTTGACGCGCTAAACATGACCAAGGCTGTTTAGAAGCGCTGAAGGTGCAAATGTGATCCTCTCTACAAGAGGGAAGGCTCATCGGTTGTCGACAAGCTACGATGGAGTCACACGTGGTCTCCATCAGCGCAGAAACGAGCAAGCCCGCGACCAAGCCGGCGACGCAGTTCTCCATCGCGATCGCGTTCGCTGGTGTTTATTTCTTCTGGGGATCCACTTACACGGCCATCCGCATCGGCGCTGCCGAAATGCCCGCTCTGCTGCTGGCAGGCACGCGATTCCTGATCGCAGGATCGATCTTGCTGGCGTGGTGCCGGTGGCGCGGATTGCGGCTTGTGTTTCCAGCAAGCACGATGATGATGCTCGCCGTGTTGGGCCTGCTGCTGCTTGGCGGCGGCAATGTAGGGCTGGTTTATGCTGAACGGACGCTGCCGAGCGGACTCTCGTCTCTCATCCTCGCCGTCATTCCCCTGTATGTCGCGCTGATTGAAATGTTTCTTCCCGGTGGCGAATCAATGCCACGGCGCGGATGGCTTGGCATGGCAATCGGATTCACTGGCCTGGCGACGCTGCTGTGGCCCTCGTTGCGCACCGGTTTTGCAGGCGATCGCTCGCGATTGCTGGCTATAGTGGTCTTGCTGGCGGGTGCTCTGTCATGGACGGTGGGCAGCATTCTTTCGCGTCGGACGAAATTGCCGGTCAACAGCTTTGTCGCCGCGTCCTGGCAGATGATCGCTGCCGGCATCTTCAATACAGCGGCGGGGACTGTGCTGGGTCAATGGCCGCAGTTCCATCTCAATCGTGCGGCAATCGGATCGCTGGCTTGGCTGGTTACGGGAGGATCACTGCTCGGATACACGGGCTTCATCTATCTAATCGAGCACGTGCCGGTGGCCAAGGTTACTTCGTATGCTTACGTGAATCCGGTAGTCGCTGTGCTGTTGGGAATTTTTTTGTTGCACGAGCGGCCTGAGCCGGCCGAGTTCGTTGGTATGGCTGCGGTTGTTCTGGCGGTTTTTCTGTTGACTACAGCGCAAGTTAAGGTAGACGTCTCAAAGAACCATCTCCTATCTCAACAGGAAACAGGGCCGAAAGAGAAGTGAGTTTTCTCTAGTGACTCATCGGTCCAAATGTTTTGGCCGGAACCAACACGGCCGATGACTCTCCTTCGAGCGACACTGTGCCCGTTTCAAGAGTCGACAAATTCTCGATGTCAGGTGCTAATGCGAACCAGCATGCCAAGCTCTTTTTCAGCATGGTGCAAGTGATTTCCAGTGAATATTTCTTGTCGGAATGGCTACGCGAGGTTCCTTGTGCGCGCTCAATCCAGAAGTCATGTGTGCCAAGCCTGTAGGCGCTATAAGCCGGTTCGCTGATCTCGAAGTTCTTGGTCAGACCTTTCGCCACCCCAAGTCCGGTAGAGGCTAGATCGCTTGCATTTATGGCGTTGCCCACGCAACCGAAATCGAGAACCACGATCACGATTACAGAACTCGGTACTCCGTGCCGGATCATCAACGGGATCTGTGTGCAGTCGGCGCCCTGCTTTTCCAAATTGCTCTTCGCCCCCTCTTGAGCTTTCAACTTTACGACCGGAATCAGGGGTTTGGTATCCACCACCTCCCAATCGGCAGGGTAAGTGAAAGTGAAGTCGGAATCGCTTTTAAAGACCGCAGCTTTCGGAGTTGAGGAAATCACCGCATCCGACGCCGGACCTTTTACCTGATCGGTTGGAACACTCTGTCCAGTGAGCAGAGTAGCGGCACAGAATAAAGCCGAAGCAACAACTTGGATGCGCATAATTTTTTGAGAGTTTAGCACGAACCCAGATTGAGTTGAATCACACGAATGGGTTGAATACATTCCGCTGAAGACGCCGGCTCGCTTCCCGCTCAAGACGTGGGCTTCTTGTCGAATGCTGTTGCGGGAACAAGTTCGGCAAAGAAGTCTCCGTCGAGGATGACGGCGGTGCCTTCGAATTGCTTCAACGCCTGGTCATCGCCAGCCACGGTCATCCAGCACACGGCTGCCTTTTTCAGCAGGCTGCACGCAATTTCCAGCGTGTATGGCATTTCCGGATGACCTTTCAGATTTCCCTTGGCGCGTTCGATCCAGATGCTGTGCTTGCCCATTGCATAGGTGCCGTAAACCGGATCGCTAAAGTCGAATATCGCCCGCGGACCCTCGGAACTTCCTTCGGCAAAGCCCGGCAGGTCCTTGTCTGTGAGTATCTGTCCAAAGCAATCGAAGGGCAGAGCCATCGCCGCCATAAACGACGGAGGAGATCCTCGACGGGCGCTGATAGGGATCTGAACGCAGGCGATTTCCTTCTTTTCGTCGTCGGTCTTCGCCTTCGCCATCTGGTTTCTCTTTACCTCAGGCAATGTTGCTTGCGTATCGATCGCATCCCAGCCAGGCGGGACGTGATACGTGAACCCAAGAAATTCCGGAGAGGGAGCGGGAAGCGCAAGTTCCTGGCCAAGCAACGGCGCGGCCATCAAGAGAAACGCTGCAAAATAAGAACGGATAATCATTGCGCGGCCAGTCTACCACGTGCGGTTTTGCGTAGTGTTTGCGTGGAGCAGGCGCTTCCTATTTAAGAGCCAGCACCGAGAGCGCCGAGATGATGCCGCAGAGCGAGAACACCATGCCGAGATACCAATATCTGCGGCTGCGCGTCAACAAAGTGACCGAACTGATGACCAGGCCGATTTCGAGCAGAGCTTCGGATAGATCGAAACGATCGGCACGCGCCTCGGCTTGCTCGACTTTTTCTTGAAGCTGTCTCGCTTTTTCCTCATCTTCTTTCAGGTCATCCTTCCACTTTGCCTGATGGTCGGTGTTTTCCTTGATGATCTGGTCCGCTTTATCCTGGTGAGCGATCGTTACTGCGCTGAGCAGATCTGCAATCCTGTTGTGAATATCCGAGCGAATCTTCTGCGCCTGGTACTGATTCCATTGGTCGGTCGCCTTGTTCTGGTCAAGCACCGCTTCGGTGTGGGTGCGGTGTCCTAATACCGTCATTACCGCGACCAGCACGGCCAGCACGCTCATCGTAAAGGCGACCGGACGCAATCCGGACTCGCCCGAAGCGTGCTCGGCATGTTCCTTCAGTTCCTGTACTTCATTGGCTTCCATGCGAGGAAGTCCTCCCTTGTGCCGGAAGTTACGAGGCAGAGTCATTTCCGTTTAAAGCGTACGCCCTCTTTTGAGTCTTCGATGATGATTCCTTTTTCCGTCAGGTCTTTTCTGATCTGATCGGCACGGGCGAAGTCGCGGCGCTTCTTGGCCTGGTCGCGCTCAGCAAGCAACGCCGTGATCGCGTCGTCTGTCAGCGACTGCTGCGCCAGCAATTCCGGGGCGACGTCGGCGACGCGGCCTTCCTTCCCAGCCCACTCGACAGCTCGGCGTGTTGGCTCTGAATCATGGTCTTCAATCACAGCAAACACTGCGTCAAAGCTTGCGAGCACCGATGCAACCGCCTCGCGATCCGACTGGTAGAACTTTCCCTGGTCCATCGCAGTATTCGAAAGGCGCACCAGCTCAAAGATGGGTGCGCGCGCCTCGGCAGTGTTCAGGTCGTTGGCGAGAGCAGCCATGTAATCTTCCTGAGCTTTCTTCGCGGCGGCCTGAACTTCAGAGTTTTCACCGTCTGGAAACGTGCCCTTCACGAGGCGGCTATTGAAAGTCCGCAGACGGTCAATCGCGGCGGTGGCATCAACGAGCCCGTCAAACGTGAAGTTGAGCTGATGCCGGTAGGGAACAGAGATCAAAGCCAGCCGGATAGCAGAAGCCTTGTAGCCTTTCAACAGCAGGTCGCGGAGCGTATAGAAATTTCCCTCGCTCTTCGACATCTTGCGTCCATCGACCAGCAGGAACCGCACGTGCATCCAGTGATGCGCCAGCGGTTTGTGGGTCACACTCTCGCTTTGCGCAATCTCATTTTCGTGGTGCGGAAACATCAGGTCTTCGCCGCCCGCATGCAGATCGAAGCTGTCACCCAGAAATTTCATCGACATGGCCGAGCACTCGATATGCCAACCGGGCCGGCCGCGGCCAATGGGCGTGTCCCACGAGGTCTCGCCGGGCTTGGCGGCCTTCCATAGGGCAAAGTCGCGGGCCGAATCCTTCTCGTACTCGTCAACATCGACGCGGGCACCGTCTTCCATCCCGCTCAAGTCCTTCTTGCTTAGCTTGCCGTAGGCGGGAAACGCCTTGAGCCGGAAATACCACGACCCGTCTTCGGTGCGATAAGCCGCCCCTGCGTCAGCGAGCTTCTGAATCAGCTCCACCATGCGATCAATGGTTTCAGTGGCACGGGCGATAATCTCGGGGCGCTCCACGCCGAGGGCGTCGAGATCTTCGAAGAAGGCGTCGACATACTTGGGTGTGTATTCGCCGATGGATACTCCGGCGGCGGCTGCGTTGCGGATGATTTTGTCGTCCACGTCCGTGATGTTCATGACGTGGCGAAGCGCCATTCCTGTGAGCTTCAGAAAGCGGCGCAGAACGTCTATCTCGAGAAAAGTCCTGAAGTTGCCGATATGCCCGTAGTCGTAAACCGTGGGCCCGCACGCGTACATGCGGAGTTCTTTCCCATCCATCGGGGCAAGCTCGTCAACTTGTCCTGAAAGGGTGTTGAACAGGCGCATAGGCATTGGTGTGGCGGGCAGGAGACTCATATTTCGGGTCAAAATCGGGGCCAATTGATCTTAACGATTGTAGCAGTGGGGATTACGGGTGGGATTCCGGTTACCTTTGTGGCCCGAACGGTGACCGGTGTGTCGTCGTATCCTTGCTTGAAGGTGGCCTGTGCTCGTCACCCAACAGATGGAAGATTACGTATTATCTTTGCTTTGCGACCCGGACACGCGCTACGCCCTGGAGATGGCGGGCAGCAACCTGCGCAATACGGCTACCGGTCGCATTTATCCCATCCGTGACGGCATTCCTCTGTTTGTCAGCACAGTAACGGGTTCGAACCTCAAATACCAGATACTCTACGATCGCATCGCGCCGGGATACGATCTGGCCGAACGGCTCTATCACTGGTTTACCCGCAAACCTAACTATCGGCTCGATTTCATCAGCGACCTTGAGTTGAAGCCAAACGCCCGCGTGCTGGAGACCTCGGTGGGGACAGGTGCGAATCTCCGATATTTGCCGAGAGACATCGACTTCTACGGCGTTGATCTTTCATGGGGAATGCTGCGGAAGTGCCAGCGAAATCTGGTGCATTGGCGACGCAAGGCTCATTTGTTTCAGGCTGAGGCGGAGCGGCTCCCATTCAAGGTGGAAGCCTTCGACTGCGTCTTCCACGTCGGTGGCATCAACTTCTTCACCGACAAGGCACGCGCAATCAGGGAGATGATTTGGGTAGCAAAACCGGGAACCAAAATTGTGATTGTGGACGAAACTGAAAGAGCCATCCGCGAAAACTATCAGCGAACGCCTATCGTCAGGAAGAGCTATGGTCCGGGCAGCGAAAAGGTTAAATGCCCGATCGACCTCGTTCCTCCGGAGATGAAAGATATATCTGCCCGCGAGATCTGCGGCGGCAAGCTTTACTGCCTGACCTTCAGGAAGCCGTAGACTTCCGGCGAAGAACCCTAATTTGGATCTGCTTCCGGCTTGCCGAAAATCCGATCAAAATCGGAAGGACTTGATCCAGGAACCGGGCAATCCGAAGACTGCCCGGCGACCCCATCGCCCCCCATTGGCCTTATATAGATTGGTTATGTATGTTTCGATCTTCACATGCTTCATGGATGGCGGTCGTTGCTCGAGAGCAAGGAGACGAATATTTCCGGGGCAATCGATTTCATGCTTACTCGGCACATATTGAAGATTACGCAACAGATCAAATAGCGCATTGAAGACGCGACTTGGTGCGACAGCGATGTATTCGGTGTTCAGAAGCCCAGGGCCAGGGAAGGGTCGGCCGATAGATCAGGTGTGGCGAATTGGCCGGCCGCAAACCGGGGCCACGCCGCAGCGGCAATCATCGCCGCGTTGTCTGTGGAGAGAGCCAGGGTAGGGAACGCGATATGGATTCCGCGGCGCAAAGCTTCAGATGTAAAGCGCTCGCGCAGTTCGCGGTTTGCTGCGACGCCGCCGGTGACGAGAATGCGTTCGGCATCCAGCGATTCTGCGGCTGCGAAGGTCTTCTTCATCAGGTCGCCGACCACGGCGTGTTGAAAGCTGGCAATCAAATCGAGCGTTGGTTGAGGACAGAATTCCAAAGCCTCTTCCTTTGTTCTGGGTGGCCTTCCCATTGCCAGCATGCGCGGCACGCGGGCAGCAGCTTCATCGCGCAGCCCATGCAACTCAACGTAGCGCAAGACCGCAGTCTTGATTCCGGAAAAGGAGAACAGAAAGTGCGGATCGAGATCGGCGATCGGGGCAGTCCTGGCAGCCTTGGTTCGCGGAGCCTTGCCGCCGAGGTGCGCTTTGGTCTTGATCTGTGCAAACGCGAACGGCACGGCACGAGGGTCGCCAAACCGGGCCAGCGCATCGATCCACGGACCGCCGGGATACCCGAGCCCGAGCAGCTTTGCGACTTTGTCGTAAGCCTCGCCCGCGGCATCATCGAGCGTCCGGCCTACCAGCGAATAATGCCAGATGCCGTCAGCCGGCTGCGCGAGATATAGATGCGTATGCCCGCCGGAAACAACGAGTGCCAACGCCGCCTGATCGGCTTCAGTGCGTTGCCCTTTCAGCGTGGACCGCTCCTGCAGCAGCACTGCGTGAATGTGGCCTTCGAGGTGATTGATGGCAATGAGCGGCAGCCCCTGTGCGAATGCAAGCGCTTTGGCGTAAGTGATGCCGACGAGCAGCGCTCCAGCGAGGCCCGGACCGGATGTGACTGCGATGGCGTCGAGATCGGCGAGCGTGACCCTGGCCTCGGCGAGCGCAGCGCGAACTACCGGGACGATGGCCCGCAAATGCTCGCGGCTGGCCAACTCCGGCACCACGCCTCCGTAGCGAAGATGGGTGGCAATCTGCGAAGCAACAACCGATGACAGCGTCCGCGCCCCACGTTCGACTACGGCGGCCGCCGTCTCGTCACACGAGGATTCAATTCCGAGGATGAGGCCGCTGGACATAATTCAAGTTTAACGGGCTCGAATCTGCCGTTTCAGACGAACTATCCTGAAAGCGGACCGATGTCGCCCGATTCACCCCAATTCGAAGCAGCAGTGAACATCCTCAAGACCCTGCGCGCGGCGGGGTACGAGGCGTACCTCGCGGGCGGGTGCGTCCGCGATCTGCTGCTTGGCCGCGAACCTGAGGACTACGACGTCTCGACATCCGCGACTCCAGAGGTTGTGCTGCAAATGTTTCCACGCACCTTTGCTGTGGGCGCGCACTTCGGCGTGGTGCTGGTTGCGTCTGCGGTCGCGTCTGAGTGCGAGGACGGATCGGTTGAAGAACGATGCGTGACTGAGGTTGCAACATTCCGATCTGACGGCGTGTACTCCGACGGCCGTCATCCCGATGAGGTGCGCTACACCAAAACAGCTGAAGAAGACGTGCAGCGTCGCGACTTCACCATCAACGGACTGCTGCTCGATCCGCTACGCGGGGGCGGCAATCTTCGCTCTGAAATTATTGACTACGTCGGAGGTCTCGACGACCTCGATGCGGGTGTCATCCGCTCTATCGGCCGCCCGGAAAAGCGGTTCGAAGAAGACCAGCTCCGTCTCCTGCGCGCGGTGCGGTTTGCGGCGCGTTTCGGATTCAAGATCGAACCCGCAACGCTGGCTGCCATGCGCAAACTCGCCGCTCGCATCCACGCGGTAAGCCGCGAGCGCGTTCGCGACGAGTTGACCAAAATGCTTACTGAGGGTCACGCCCGACGCGCTTTCGAACAGCTTGATGAAACCGATCTACTGGTGCAAGTGCTTCCGGAAATCTCAAGGATGAAGGGCGTGGCGCAGCCTCCGCAATACCATCCCGAGGGCGACGTGTGGACCCACACGCTCATGCTTCTTGAGCAACTGGAGGCAGGCTGTCACTTGACGCTGGCGTGGGGCGCGCTGCTGCACGACGTTGGCAAGCCCGCGACCTTTCGCGAAGCTCCCGACCGTATCCGTTTTGATGGACACGTGGAGGTCGGCGTCGCCATCGGTGCCGAGATCTGCCGGCGCTTTCGTTTCTCCAACGATGAAACGAGTCAAATTCTCGCGCTCATTGAAAATCACATGCGCTTCGCCGACGCGCCGCGGATGAAGGCTTCGACCCTCAAGCGTTTCTTTCGCCTGGAGGATTTTCCGGAGCACCTGGCTCTGCACCGCATGGACTGCCTGGCCGCGCACCGGAACCTGGAGATTTGGAACTTTGTTCGTGAGCGGTACGAATCGACTCCGGAAGAGGCGGTGCGTCCACACCCGCTGCTCACAGGGCGCGAATTGATCGCTGCAGGATACGCACCGGGCCCTGCGTTCAAGGAGATTTTGAATACGGTAGAAGAGGCGCAACTGGAGGCCACGGTTTCGACGCCGGAAGAGGCAATGGCGCTGGTGCGAGAAAGATTCGGTTTGCCGGAATCGAGCTAGCGGACGCGGTGAAAGGTGCGAGTCCAGCGAGTATCGGTGAAGAATCGAAATGCGACGTGCCCGAACCACGCTGCTTGATTGACTAGTCCCTTTTTGTCCTCTTGATCTTGAGGAGTCTTGAACGACCAATAGTTGAACAGCGGCCGCCCCATGATGTTTTCGCGCGGCACAAATCCCCAGAAGCGCGAGTCCAGACTTGCATGTCGATGATCGCCCATCATGAAGTATTTGCCCGGGGGCACGACGAGGTCACCGTTTTCGAGATGACTGGGCAGTTCGACGACCCAGGGAGTGAGGGCTCCGTGCGAATCGTCAACGGTGGGCACCACTGACGGAAAATCATCGATATAGGCTTGCTCGCTGGGCGGCGCGACCGGCGTGTCCAGGCTGTCGGCCGGCATGGGCTGGGCAACGCCATTGAGGAAGACCGTTCCATCGTGCAGATGAATATGGTCGCCGGGAATTCCGATCAGCCGCTTCACCAGGATTTGATAAACGGGATTGCCGTCCGCATCAGGTTCGGGTTCTGGGGCAGGCCGATGAAAGACGACGATGTCGCCGCGCTGCGGGTCGCGATGATGGACGAGCGGCATCCAGGGCGTAGCCGGACTGAACGTGATGTGATCGACAAGCAGGTGGTCGCCGATCAGGAGGGTTTTCTCCATTGAGCCGGAAGGAATCACGAAGTTCTGACCGAGAAATGTCAGGACGAAGAGTCCGATCACAAGCACCGAACAGATGCTGGCGAGTGCCTCCAACGGTGTTTCTTTTGCTTCCGCGTGAGAGGGGGCAATCGGAATTTGAGGCAAGGATTCGCGATTGGGTTTCTTGGGCATTCAGCTCCTGAAGAAGAACTGCATTTACTCTATCGCACCATGCGTGACGACGGGCACTGCCAAGTGTACCCATGGATGCGATAAAAAATGTGTGGTCTCTCTGGCGCTAAGCAGAAATTTTGATCACATCCTGATCCCCGGAAAGTGAGATCGATCTTGACCGTCGCCGCAGAAACCAAAAGTGTCGTTGACTTTCAGTCCGCCTGGGCTGAACTGGATTTGCCCGTCCACGTTCGCGAAGTATTAGCGGCTGCTCCCCTGATGCAAGTGCCGGAAAACAGGCCGCAGTTGCTTGACTGGGCGCTGGGACGGCCCACGGGAACGACGGATTGGCGCCTGGGCAATCGCGACGATCACGGAGTCTACGAAGCCATCTTCCATGTGCCCGGCAAGGCGAATGGGCAAGGCCGCATCGTGGAAGCCGTAGTGACAAAAGCGCGCAACGGGTTGGCGATCAACTTTCCCGATCCCGCGATGCGCCGCCGCGATCCCGATGCGATGGTGATTGGCGATTCGCTGCCAACCGACAAGCCGACCTACGAGCAGCGCTTCGGTGAGGCTTTCGATAGCACGCGACAACAGACGCTTGACTGGCTGAAGACACAGGAACTGGTGGCGATGCCTTTCTATGCCGGCGCCGACGCGCTCGGTTATGGCTCGCTGTTGATTGTGCCGCGCCAGGCCGCATTTTTTGCGGCGGCATTGGCTGACTTGCAGGGAATGATTCCGCGCAGCCAGGTGCCGGCGGATTTCAAAATTACCGGCGGAGTTCTTTTTGTTGCGCCACCGTTTCGTCACACGCATTTCAGCGGACGCCAGGTGGTGGTGCACGACCGCACGGCAACGCACCAGGAAGTATTTGCCTACAATCTCTATCCCGGCCCCAGCGCCAAGAAGGGCGTCTACTCCATGCTGCTCGACATCGGCGAGCGCGAGGGCTGGACCACGAATCATTGCGCCGCGGTTGCTGTCGTCACTCCGTACGAGAATCAGTTGATCCTGATGCATGAGGGCGCCAGCGGCGGCGGGAAGAGCGAGATGACGGAGCACATCCACCGCATGGACGATGGCCGTTTGCTGGTCGGGCGCAACGTCATCACCAAAGAAGAACGAACACTGAATCTTCCCGAAGCCTGCCATCTGCGGCCCATTGCCGACGACATGGCGTGTGCACATCCGAGCTATCAACGCCAGCACGGCCGGCTGACAATCGCCGACGCGGAGAATGCCTGGTTCGTGCGCGTGGATCATATTCACAGCTACGGAACGGCGCCGAATCTGGAACGGCTTTGTATCGATCCGCCTGAGCCTTTGATTTTTCTCAATCACTACATCGTGCCCGGGGGAACCTGCCTGACATGGGAGCACGTTGAAGATGCACCCGGCAAACTCTGTCCCAATCCTCGCGTGATTCTTCCGCGTCGCATGCTTGAGGATATTGCCGGAGGGCCGCGCGCCGTGGATGTGCGCAGCTTTGGCGTGCGCTGTCCTGCAACGCACCGCGACAGCCAGCTCTATGGGATTCTCGCGATGCTCCACGTGCTTAGCCCGGCGCTGGCATGGTTATGGCGGCTGGTTGCGCCGCGCGGTCACGGCAATCCCAGCATCCAGGCGCAGAAATCGAAGGAGATGCAATCGGAAGGCGTCGGCTCTTACTGGGCGTTCGCTACGGGACGTCGTGTGGACCAGGCGAATCTTTTGTTGAGGCAGATTGTCGATACGCCGGAAACACGCTATGTACTCATTCCCAATCAACACATCGGCGCGTGGAAGGTTGGCTTTATGGCGGAATGGATTGCCCGCGAATATCTTGCGCGCCGAGGCAGCGCCAAGTTCGGCCGCGAGCAGGTGGATGAAGCTCTCTTTCCGCTCCTCGGCTATATCCCCAAGCAGCTCAAGATTGAAGGCTCCATGATTCCGCGGGTTTTTCTGCGTGTCGAAGAGCAGATTCAGGGCGGGATGGACGTCTATGAAGAAGGCATCCGCCAGTGGAGGGAATTCTTTGCAAGCGAGCTTAAACAGTTTCTAGTGCCGGATCTCGATCCTCTGGGCCAGCGCATCATTGAAGCCTGTCTCGATGGCGCGCATCAGGAAGACTATCGCAAACTGATTCCGCATCCGATGTTTCGCGACGATGAAGTGTAGGGTGGTGTGAGCTCGATGAGCCTCCGTGCGCTCAGACTCGCGAGCCTGCAGAGGCCTGCAGCCTGCGGGAGCACTCCGGATGAACTGTGGATGCAAGCAAATCTTCGGGGCGCGGTAGATGCGTGAGGTCGACGTCTTCAGAATTCAGAAAAGATTCGAAGAGCACCTTGTAGAGGCCGCTTCTGCCTGAGAGCCGTTTGTGCCTTGCACGGAGAAAGCCAAACCGAAACGAAGAGGCCGGCTCCAGTTCCGCCAGAAATCCAGACGTGAAGTAACGGGGCGATCGGGCAACCGCCATCAGGATTAGCGACCGCCAGCTCATGCGCAACAGGCTCTTCAGTGCCGGCTCTCCGTGCGGCAACAGTTCGATCTGGTCAGCCACATGTTCGCTGAATGCGAGGAGCTGACGAACGAGATTGTCGAGCGGGATCCCACCATCCGCAGCCCGCGAAAACAAGGTCGATGCACCCTGCTTTAGATCTTCCTGTACATCTTGCAGGTCGTCGCCAAGCTGCAAGAGCACGCCCCACTGAAACGCAAATCGGGCTTCGTCATCGTTGAGAAAGCCGTGCGCAAGACATGCATCGGCAAGCACCGACGTTCCGCCCTTCGCGCAACTGAGCCGCAACAATTCCGCTTCGCTCACGACGCGGCTGCTTTTTAATTGCGCCATGCTGTCTTCCTGCGCCTGGTGGATCGCGAGCAGACTTTCAAACACGCGTGGAAATCGAGCGCGAGGGAATTGATCTTCAATCAATCGCACCATGGCCCAGACCGAGGATTCGTGCCGGTCACGAGGGGCGATGTCGAGCCCACACAACCGGTCGCGGAAGCGCGCGCTGAATTCGAGTTTTCTTTCCTTCGAAATCTTTCTGGAATCGAGATAGTTGTCGCTGTACGGATAAAGAAGGCTGTAGCCGATGATGGCCGGGGTCACCCGCATAGGGTCGCCGAGCAGCGGCTGGATTCCGCAAACGGTCCACGTGTTGCGGCATGCCTGAATGGTGTCGCCGATAGACAGGTCAGGATCGAAGCGCCTCGCCCACTGCGCAAACTGGGTGCCGATGGGCAAGAAGCCGTCGGTGAGCAAGTGAACGGCCTGGTCCTCAAGACCGAGAGCCACCGATGCAAATCGCGGAAAGATCGCAACAATGCGCCGTTGCGCTTCCCGGCGTTGGCGTGGACCGAGGCGTGCAAGTTTCGCTTCGCGCTCTACGGCCCAAAGCGCATCATCGTAGGCGGCCTCTTTGATTTCCTGTTCTTGGGGACTGAAACGTGGGCCGGACCGTGGACCGGACCGTGGACCGGAGCGTGGACCGGAGCGTTGATCGCACCCGGGACCGCACGGTGGACCGGTCAAGGACGATGAACCGGCGCAGGTATTCCAATCTGCAATTGCGGAGGATACCGCGGACTCCGCCCACGCCCAGTTGTAGGCACGCTCCATGTCAGCAGAGACTACGAATTGCCGCGCCGAATGGTTCCAGTGACCGCGGTTAGGCTGGAGGAGCAGATGTTTGCTGCGATTCGGGCCAATTCGTGCCATATTGACTGACATGCACGTGACGCGCAAGACAAACACGGAACTGGCACTGGTGGACAGCAGCATCTGGGTCTCGGTATTTCTGCTGTTTGCCGGGGGTGCAACGGCCTACGCATCGGTTATGCGTGGCAAGCCGAACGGACTTTGGGGCGCGTGCTTGTTCGCGCTTTTCGCCTTTCTGTTCTGGCGCAAAGAGGTCGTGGTGTTCGATGCGGGACGACAGCAGGCAACGTGGTGGCGCCGTCGAGCATTCAAGGCGGCGAGTGGGACGGTTCCGTTCAGCGAGATCACAGGGATCGGCATGGAAGCCAGTGCGGCGGGCAACAATGTGTTGACCTATCGGTTGACGATCCTCACGTCTAACAAGCCGGTGCCGATGTCGGATATGTACAGGGGCGACAAACAGGGATGCGATTCGATCAGGGCAGAGATTCTTCAATTTCTCGACATGGATAATGACGAAGCGTCGTCGACTTCGGGAGTCGCGCATGAAAATTCTATCCAATCGTTGCTGAGGCAGGGCCGGAAGATCGACGCGGTCCAACTGGTGCGCGTCAGCGAGAAGATCGGGCTTACCGAGGCCGTGAATCGGGTGAACGAGATCGATGAGAAGATGAAGGCCGCGAAGTGACGGCGCCAATTCAAAAAGACGCGACGCAGCATCCTCAGGATGTTTGACCGCTTTCGCTCGGCGACAATGAAGGAGTGCCGGACGAAATCCGCAAATTCGATGTGATTGTGCTGGGGGCCGGTGCCGCCGGGTTGATGTGCGCTGCAGTCGCAGGCCAACGCGGTCGCCGCGTGCTGTTGCTGGAACACAACGCGCAGCCGGGCCGCAAGATCCTCATCTCCGGCGGCGGTCGCTGCAACTTCACCAATATTCACTGCACGCCGTGCGAACTTCATCTCCGAGAATCCGCATTTTGCGAAGTCGGCGCTGGCGCTGTACCAGCCGCAACACTTTCTTGAATTGGTGGAGCGTTACGGGATCAAGTGGCACGAGAAAACGCTGGGACAGTTGTTCTGCGACACCTCGGCGCGCCAGATTCTAGACATGCTGCTGGCCGAGTGCGAGCGCGGACAGGTTGAAATTTGCCTGAACGCGCGCGGCGTGGCGATTGAATCGTCTGCCGGCGAATTTCGCGTTGTCTGCTCTGCTGGCGAGTTTGCAGCGGGCGCATTGGTGGTTGCTACCGGCGGCCTGTCGATTTCAAAGATGGGGGCGACCGGGCTGGCATATGACCTGGCTCGCCAATTCGGATTGAAGGTGACGCAGACCCGACCGGCGCTGGTCCCTCTGTTGCTGGCTGGAGCGGAAAAGATCTGGACCGAGCTAGCGGGGGTTTCCACAGATGTGACTGCGCAGGCGAATCGCGGCCCTAAATTTCGCGAGAAGCTGCTGATTACACATCGGGGGTTGAGCGGGCCGGCAGTGTTGCAAGCGTCCTCCTATTGGCAACCGGGCGAGACCATCCAAGTGGACTTGGCACCGGCGGTCGATGGTGTGTCAAAGCTGGTCCGGCCACTGCTTGCAAACGGCGCACGGCGGGATGCCATGGCGTTCAACCAGGTGTTGCGCGATATTGTGCCGCAACGGATGGCCTCTCACCTGGCCGAAGTGGGCGCTCCAGCGGGCTGGACGAATGCGGCTCTGGAAGCGGCCGAGCGCAAGCTGAGATCCTGGGAGTTTCATCCCACCGGAACTGAGGGATTCGAAAAGGCTGAGGTGACGGCCGGCGGCGTGGATACAGCGGGCCTGAATTCGCGCACCATGGAGACACGGATAGTACCTGGTCTCTTCTTCATCGGCGAGGGAGTGGATGTGACGGGCCACCTGGGCGGATTCAACTTCCAATGGGCGTGGGCTTCAGCGGTCGCTGCGGGTAGATCGGTGTGAGCCCAAGCATTTCGCGCCCTGTCAGATTTACCAGTGGAAGCAGGTGTCTCCAGGGCCTAGATTTGATTCAACTCTGGAGCTATCACGAGAGCAGACACCATGGTAAATTTCTTTTTTAATCTTCCGCTGATTGTTTCCGGATTTGTGATCGTCGTGGTTTTTTGTCTGTTTGCAATCGGCGGATTATTGTTCGTGCGCCGCTTCGTGTTGCCACGTCTGCGTATCAGTCATCACGACGGACACTTCAGTGGGACCATGGTTCATAGCGTGATGGTTTTCTATGGGCTGGCTCTGGCACTGATCGCGGTGAACGTCTTCGAGACCTATGCTGATGTGTCGAAGATCGTTTCGACAGAGGCCACTTCACTGGCAATGCTGTACAGGGACGTGAGTAGTTATCCCGAGCCGACTCGTTCGCAATTACAAAAGGAATTGCGCGATTATGTTTATCAAATAATCAACGGCGCGTGGCCCTTGCAGGCACATGGGCAGGTCCCGAATGAAGGAGTTGAGCGGATGAGCCGCTTCCAGGGCATATTGGCAGCGTTTGAGCCCGCGACCGACGGGCAGAAAATCCTCCACGCTGAGACGCTGCGGGCTTATAACAACATGATCCAGGCCCGCCGCATGCGGCTCGATGCTGTGCAAACTCATCTACCGGGGGTTATGTGGACCGTGATCCTGTTGGGTGCGGTCATCAGCTTGAGCGCCTCATTCTTCTTCAGTGTCGATGATGTGCGACTGCACACAATACTGGTTGCGCTGCTTGCGATATTCATAGGGTTGGTTATCTTCATGACGCTTGCTCTCGACCGGCCCTTCGTGGGCGATCTCGGAGTAAGCTCTGACCCATACCAGTTGATTTACGACCACCTGATGAAACCGTAACCGCGGAACTGGCGGCCAACGGAGGAATTACGGAGAGCCAAGAATTGCAAATTATATGGAGTCGGATGCGTACCGGATGGGCAGTCGTATTACTTTTAGTCTGCTTTGCGTGTCCCTGCATTGGGCAACAAGCCGAGATCAAGAATCTGATTACAAGCGGACAGATGGAGAGCATGCACTGGCCGAACTTTGTCGACTATCGTGTCTGGTTGCAAAAGTTCTACGAACCGGTTGGGTTCGCTCCTGCCTGGGTGGTTGGATCGCAATCAGGAACGCAACCGTCGCCGGTGGCGCTTGCGCTGATTGAGCAGTTTCGAAATGCCGGCGGAAAAGGGCTCAACCCCGAAGACTACGACGCCTCGCACTGGGGCGATCGAATTCAAACGCTGAAAGGGGCATCGACTGCAGAAGCGGTGGCGCGTTTCGACGTGGCAATGACCGTATGCACGATGCGCTATGTATCGGACCTGCGCATCGGGCGAGTCAATCCACAGCACTTCAAGTATGGATTGAGTGTCCAAGACAAGAAGTACGAGCTGGACCAATTTCTGCGCGACAAAGTTATCCCGTCTTCAAATGTGAAGGCAACGATCGATGGCATCGAACCTCCGTTTCCTGCATATCGCCGGACTGAGCAGGCGCTGGCGCGTTATACCGAGTTGGCGAGACTGGATGATGGTGAAAAACTTCCCGCAGTCACCAAGGCAGTCGAACCGGGGCAGCCTTACGCGGGAGTTCCGCGACTGGCGCGCTTCTTGCGTCTCGTGGGCGACCTGCCGGAGGATGCGGCCGGATCGCAGGATAGCGGAGTTTACGGCGGAGCGCTGGTGGATGCGGTCAAGCGCTTCCAGCGCCGCCATGGCCTTGATGAGGACGGACGCCTGGGTGCGGGAACGATCAAGCAGCTGAATGTGCCGCTCGCGGACCGAGTGCACCAGTTGCAACTCACGCTGGAGCGGTGGCGCTGGTTGCCAGCCGAGTTTTCCGCGCCGCCGATCATCGTCAATATTCCCGATTTTCGGTTGCGAGCTCTCGACGAAGAGAACAATCCCGTACTCGATATGCGCGTGGTGGTGGGCAAAGCAATGCGAACACAGACGCCAGTCTTTTCGAAGGACATGACCTACGTGGTTCTGCGTCCGTACTGGAATGTGCCGCCGAGCATTCTTCGCGGCGAGATTGTTCCGGCCATTCAGCGCAATCGCGAATACATCGCAAGCAAGAACTACGAGGTCACCACATTCGACGGCAAGGTAGTCACGTCGGGAACGATTTCAGACGAAGTGCTGGCGCAGCTCAAAGCAGGGAAGCTGATGGTGAGGCAGAAGCCCGGACCGACCAACGCGCTGGGTCTTGTCAAACTCATCTTTCCGAACGAGAACAACGTCTATCTGCACAGCACGCCCTCGCCGAGCCTGTTTGCGCGCTCGCGTCGCGACTTCAGCCACGGATGCATTCGCGTTGAAAAGCCTGCTGAGCTTACCGTGTGGGCGCTGCGCAATAATCCCGGGTGGACGCTGGAGAAGGTACAGCAAGGGATGCAGAGCGGGAAAGACAACATCACCGTGACTCTCGCGAAGCGCGTGCCGGTCTTTATCGTCTATGGAACCGCGCTGGCGTATGCGAACGGCGAGGTTCATTTCAGCGATGATATTTACGGATTTGATGGCAAGCTGGCTGCCGCGCTGGCCAAGGGATATCCGTATCCTTAGCAAGCTGCGGATAAACGGTCGTCGAAAGAACGTCCTCAGCGGCTAAAGCCGACGACGATTTTGTGCCGCTTACGGCACGGCTCAAGCCGTGCCCTTTCAAAGTCAACGAGTTTTTCCGGAAGCTTCTAAAGCAGCGTTGAATTACCAGTAGCGAACGCGGCCTACGTCGACGTGTACGAAATTCGAGTCTGCGTAGTAGCCCACTCCGCCTCGATGCAGGGCCATTGCAGCGTCTCTCAAGCGTGCCGTGGAAATGCCGGGGATCCGGATATCAATTGCCATCGCCTGCATGTGGAGGCTGTGAAGAGCCACGCCGTGTCCGTGAGTGCGGAGGTATTCATTGCTCCAGGGAGTGCGATAGCCGCAGACTACATCGATTTCGAGATTCGGATTGCCGAGCGAGGCAGTGAGATCGTGCAGCAGATCGAATACCCGAGGATCGTAAGAGCGTACATCGCCGGTGCGATGATCGCGCAGATAGTGGTTCAGGCGGTCAAGGGATTCCTGATCATATCCATGGCTATCGCGGTAGACGATATCGAGCCGCTCGCCTGTATGCGTATGGAAAAACCGCAACTCGTACGGGCCGTGCGCCGCAGCCGAGCTGCCTGTCTCTGCGACGGCGGAGCGCACAATTCCGCACGCAGCGGTCCATCCAAGTAGTCCAAGTATCGATAGTCTGCAAATATTCTTTAATGCCACAATCAACGTAAACGGCTCCACAGATCGGCCACCACTTGCGTGGTCGAAGTTCAGTCTCAGCAAGCGTTAAATCCCGGGTTGGTGCTCGACGAGTGCTATTGATTCAGACGAAATTTGAGACAGATTGTGAGCTAGACGAAGGCGGATTTCGGCATTGGTCTGGAAGCGCGAGGAAAGCAGATTCTTCGCTCACCACCCCCGAACCTACCCCAAAGAGCAGGTTGCTCTTTGGGGACCCCTGGTACGTTCGGAGCCCCGTTCGCTCAGAATGACAGCGCCAACTTTTTGAGACAGAATTTGGGTGGAATTGTGAGCTACATCGAGGCCTGTTTCAATTCACTTGTGGGCGCTGGAACGTCCCTCAGCGGCTAAAGCCGACAATGATATTGTGCCGCTTACGGCACGGCTGAAACAGCTTAGTGGAAATGTCCGAATGGGCCAAGCCGGCATCCCTCAAGGGCTAAAGCCCAACCTCATTTTGTCGCATTTGCGGCCTGGCTGAAGCCATGCCCTTGTTACAAAACAGCGAGTTCGTTGAGTTTTTCACCAAGCTGTGAAAGCCGTGCCCTTTCAAAGCAACAAGGACAGCGCCAACTTTTATCGTTAGCTTCTTTTGTCGTGCCCTTCTTTTATCGTGCACTTCAGGGGCGGGGTACTAGGGGAAGATGGTCTTCCAATCGTCCTTCATGCTCACCACGGTCCAGCCGTCGGCTTGCGCCTGGTCGAGCCCTTTGTCGAGGCGGCCGATGCTGGAGTTGCGGTCGTATGCCCACTCCCGTACGGCGTCGTCATGGTGGACATAGAGGCAGAATCGTTTCCCAGAACCTCCGGCGGTCCATTGCAGCATTTGCAGGTCGCCATCGGAATTTCCGAAGGCCGCGATTGGCCGCTGGGCAATGAACTGGTGGATACCCACGGGCTTTCCTGGCCCGTCGTCAACTAAATCGACGGCAGCCAGCTTAACGAGTACAGGTTTGCCGTCGCGCAATTCAAATTTCAATTTGCCAGTGCTGCCAACCACTTGCCCCGGAGGGATGCCATAGACGCGCTCGGAGAAGACCCGCATGAAATCCGCCCCGCCGCCGGAGACGATGAACGTCTTAAATCCGTTTGCCCGCAGATAAGCCAACAACTCGAGCATCGGTTGATAAACCATTTGGGTGTAAAGTCGGCCGGTTTTGGGATGCTTTGCGGTGGCGAGCCAATCGCGGACAATCTGCTCAAACTCATCGGTGGTCATTCCCGAATGAGTGGCCGCGAGGATTTGCATGATGGCCGGTTCGCCACCAGCCAGAGCGCCCTTCACGTTGCCCTTGAGCAGCGAGGCGAAGGGTTCCTTCGTCTTCCATTCAGGATGCTGCGGGGCGAGGACCTTGATTCGGTCCAGCGCAAACATGAGCTGGAAATACATTGGCTGCTCGGCCCATAGGGTTCCATCGTTATCGAATACGGCGATACGATCGGCGGGCGGGACGAAGTTGGGCGTGCCGGGTGTGGTGACCGCGGCTACGAAGTCTACGATGGATTGCTTCGTCTTGCCTTCTGCCCAGGACGGTAGCGCGTCGGCGGCGCGAGCGATAGCTGAAGTGAAAACAAGTCCGCAAAAGATCGTTACGACAAGAAGACGTTTCCGAGGTGCGGTCTTCATGATTCGCTCCCTCCACAGAACGAGGAGATCATAGGCCTTGGGAGATTCTGCCGGGACTGTCAAATCTGACAGGAAGCGGATCGTCGACCTTCTGGAATTTGCGGGAGGATAGCGGTCGCTGAAGAATTTTCTTCTTCTACGATTCAACTCGTCGGTGCAGGGGACGCTAAGTCGGGAGACGGCGGCGGGGCCAGAGGCTTGGCGGGCGGTGTTAGCACGAATCCTTTGCGCACCAGGGCGAAGCCTTGTTGTGGCAACTCAGCCTGAAGGAGCTGATTCTCGGGTCCGGCGAAGAGGTCGGTAGTGTTACCGGCGATAGTCGCCACCAGGTGATGAGCCACGATCGGCTTGCCATCGAGAGTACCTTTTTCATCTGGATAAGTTGCGAGCTGGACGGGCTCGATGGTGCCCGCCTGCTTGGGGATGATGGCCCACAGGTCGCGATTGTTGCTTCTCGCTGCCATGGCTAGCAATGTTTCAAGAGCGCCGGGATCGAAGTCAGGAAGAAAAATAGTCAGGGTATGCGCGGCGAGGCGCGTAGTGCTGCTATGCCCGTTGGCGGAAATGTTCAGAAGGAACTGCGTCGCGTCGGGCTTGGCGACAAGGTTGATAGCGGAATTGTTGACGATGGCGCTGAGCTGGACGTGGATGAGTCCGTTGGAGGGGGATAGCTCCTCGTTTTTCGAGAGCTGGTAGTTCAGACCCTGCATGTCCACGCGGACGACGGATGACGAATCAAATCCGCCTGGTTTGGAGGCAAAGGTGAAGCTGGCGGTGCCGACAGCTTTGCCGTTCTGGCTGACGGCAAAAGTTCCCGATTGCGCGTTGTCGCAAGGGAGCGACCGAGGAGAAACAAGGCAAGGAGTCCCGCAGAGGGGACAAAAGTGTAAAGACGCATCTTTTCTTTCCAATAGATTAGACACGGAAGTGCGCGGTAGGTTGTGGGCAACAGCTCCCGCCGATGAGGAGTGGATTCTGATGTTCTGACAGGGTTTCAGCCGAATCAGGTGCCGCGGGCGGACTTGGGATTGAAGTGGAATCAGGGAGAGCGAGAGGGCGAAGATTCGTCAAAGTTCCGAGTGGCCGACGACTCGCCCGGAAGAGCAGAGTGCGGCGACTTGTAGCCTATGAATGTGCTCTAAATAAGGCGCTCAGCTATCGAGCCGATAATGGGCAGATAAAATCGCTTACGCCGTCCCGCCTGAACAACACAGAAAAACCAGCAAAGGAACAAGAGGAAGCCGACTGTCGCAATGTTACCGACCGGAGCTATATCCGTGTAGATCAAGAATGGCGTCCAAAGGAGAAAGAGGAGAAGACACTGAATGGAGTGGAAAGCCAAAAAGGGGTTCCGCTTGTCACTCCGGACCATCATCAAGTACACCAACGGGAACAAGATTCCGAACGCATAGCAAATCCCACCGCTCGGAACTTCCTTACCGGAGTCTTCCTGCTTCTCATTTTCTACTCCGTGTTTCTTCAGAATCTTCTTGGCCAGAAGCGTCACGATAAAGAAATTTGCAACGAACCAAATGGCAATGGTGCTGGTGAACCACCGGGGCGAATGATTTTGTGGAAACCGCAAACCCCAGTAGATTACGAACGCAAAAAAGGGAGCCATGACAACAAGCGTGCTCCCGACGAAGATTGCGCTTCTGCGCTTTGGATTCATTTGGCGGTAGTATATCGCTGCGACTTGGCGGGAATTTGGGTTCCGGGCGGATCACCGCCGACTCTGAACTTGAGAAAGTTGTGGCGAACAAAAAGCAGATTCTTCGCTTACCACCCCCAAGCTGAAGAAAGCGCTTGGGGCCCCGTACACTCAGAATGACAGCTACATTTCGCGAGCAGACTTTGCAGACGATCCCGACCAAACGAGTCAACTGTCGGATCACCGGCAAACCGGAAGCGCGCTAGAGAACCGCGACGCAGAGGTATTGCTTTCCCACCCATTTCGACAAAAGACGTCGAATGGATGGGGCACCCGGCGTCTTTGGGGTGAAGCTGCACTAGAGAATCGCGACGCAGAGGTATTGCTTTCCCATCCATTCGACAAAAGACGTCGAATGGATGGGGCACCCGGCGGTGTGTCGGATGCGAAGAACAAACGCAGATCCTTCGCTGCGCTCAGGATGACATTCAGCATGCGAAGGTGGCTGGCGGCTGCTTTTACTTTTTGGCCTTTGCAAAACGCTTGTTCACTTCGGCCCAGTTCACCACGTTCCACCAGGCGGCGAGGTAGTCGGGACGCTTGTTCTGGTACTTCAGGTAGTAGGCGTGCTCCCAGACGTCGTTTCCGAGGATTGGATACAGGCCCTGGCTCAGGGGCGAATCCTGATTGGCGGAGGTAATGACTTTCAGCTTGCCGCCCTGACTCACCAGCCAGCCCCAGCCGGAGCCAAACTGCTTGGCGGTAGTCTCATTGAAAGTCTTCTTGAAGGCGTCAAAATCGCCGAAGTCTGCCTTGATCTGGTCGGCGATAGCGCCGGTGGGTGCTCCACCAATACCCGATGTGTTGGCCGGACCCATGATGGTCCAGAACATGGAGTGGTTGGAGTGGCCGCCGCCGTTGTTGCGCACCACGTTGCGAATGTCTTCGGGAATGGCATTCAGATCGCTGATGAGGTCATCCACCGACTTCGCAGCCAGTTCGGGATGGCTCCCCAGCGCGGCATTCACATTGGTGATGTAGGTCTGGTGGTGCTTGTCGTGATGGAGCTTCATGGTCTCCGCGTCGATGAAAGGCTCGAGCGCGGCGTAGTCGTAAGGAAGCGGTGCAAGTTCGTGTGCCATCGGGGAAATCTCCTCATCTGGGATTGTACTGTTTCAGTGGAAGGTCATCGCACGGGCTTTGTGAGCGCATCAGGGTGCGGATTGACCACAGCAAAAATGGGACGAATGAATACTTCCTTCACATTCGCGGGCAGTGCCTGTGTTTGGATGGATGCGGTAAGTACGTGATAGGGTTCGAAGTATTCGCGGGAAACCGGAAACTTCGAGGCGATCCAAGTCATCCCTAGAAGTGTCGGACCCGTAGAATTGAGCTTCCCTACGCAAAGAGTCGGTGTGAACGCATGAATAATCAGCTGTCGTATCGCTGGCTCGACCAGCAGGGTGAGGCCTTCGGCGCGCCTGGACTTCTGCCCCGCTGGACCTCCAGCGTGAAGGATGCGGTTGGAACCGCCTATTCGGCATCCAGCCGCGCCTGGTTTACCTGCTCTCATGGCATTTTGAACGAGATTTACCACCCGACAATCGATAGCGCGCAAGTCCGCGATATGGGTTTCCTGGTCACTGATGGCGAGACGTTTTGCCATGAAGAGAAGCGCGACCTGATATCGACGTTCGAGTACATTCATCCGGAAGCGCTGGGAGTTCGCTATATCAATCGCGATCCCGGGGGCCGCTACACGCTAACCAAGGAGATTATCTGCGACCCACACCACAGCGTGGTGCTGCAACGCGTGCGCCTGGAAGGGCATGAGGAGTTGATCCCACGGCTAAGAATCTATGCGCTGCTGGCTCCGCATCTTGATGGCGGTGGCGCCGGCAATACCGCGCGCGCTATCGATATTGCCGGGCATAAGATGCTGCTGGCGTTCAAGAATCAATGGTCGCTGGCCATGGGCGCCAGTTGCGGATTCTCGCGCGTGAGTTGCGGGTTCGTCGGCAGCAGCGATGGCTGGCACGACATTCGCGATAACTACCAGATGGACTGGGAATTTGGTTCGGCCACGAACGGAAACATCGCCATATTCGGCGAACTGAATCTGGGTGCGGCCGGTACGGATGGTGCGAGGGAATTCACCCTGGCTTTTGGGCTGGGCGAGGGGAACCATACTGCGCTTCAGAAGACGGTGAGTGCGCTGGCGACGCCGTTTGACCAGCATCGCGAACGCTTCATTAGCCAGTGGCATCGGGTGGCCAATCCCGAATGGCTGGCGGCCAAGTCCGGCGATCAGGGCAGACTGATGCGGGCCAGTCATAACGTGCTGCTGGCGCACGAAGACAAGACATTTTCCGGCGCGTTCGTGGCTTCGGCTTCGATCCCGTGGGGGCAGGCGCACGGAGACGACGACCTCGGTGGCTATCACCTCGTGTGGACCCGCGATATGGTGCAGACGGCCACCGCGCTGTTGGCCTGTGGGCGCGTGGAGACTGCCCGGCGAGCGCTTGTATATCTGGCCTGCACACAGAAGCCAGACGGCGGTTTTGCGCAGAATTTCTGGGTTGATGGCAGGCCTTACTGGTCCGGCGAACAATTGGACGAGGTGGCTTTCCCGATCATTCTGGCGTGGCGCCTGTGGAAGGCGAACGGGCTAGGTGAAATCGAGATTTTCCCGTTCATTGAGCGGGCCGCTGGGTTTTTGGTGCAGCATGCGCCTATTACTCACCAGGACCGGTGGGAGGAGAACCCTGGCTATTCCCCCTCGACGCTGGCGGCGGTGATCGGTGGTTTGATCTGCGCGGCGGATATGGCGCGCGCCCACGATTCCATGGAAACGGCGGTGTTTCTGGAGGAATTTGCCGACTGGATTGAACGCCATCTTGAGGAATGGACGGTCACGAACAACGGGGTGCTGCTGCCCGGGGTGAAGCGCCACTACATGCGCATCCGGCCTCCGGAGAAGGGCGAAACCTACGCCTGCGAAAGCTGCGGCGACGAGATGATCCACATCAACAACCGGCCGCCTGGCACTCAGACTGAATTTGAAGCGCGGGAAATTATCGATGCCGGTTTTCTTGAGCTGGTCCGCTATGGGGTACGTCGCGCCGACGATCCGCTGGTGATTGATTCGCTCAAAGTCGTCGATGCGGTGCTCAAGACCGATTTGCCGCAGGGGCCCGGATGGCATCGGTACAACTGGGATGGCTACGGCCAGCGTCCAGACGGCGGTCCGTTCAAGGGGTGGGGGCAGGGCCGGGTCTGGCCGCTGTTTACGGGGGAGCGCGCCCACTACGAATTGGCTGCAGGAAACGACCCGACGCCGCTGATCAGCACCTACGAGCGCTTCTCCACGCCGGGCCAGATGATGCCGGAGCAGGTATGGGACGAGGCAGATCGACCGGGTTTTGAAAAGGGAAAGCCGGCGGGTTCGGCGGTTCCGCTGGTGTGGGCTCACGCAGAATATCTGAAACTTCTGCGCTCCACGGTAGACGGCAAGGTCTTCGACCGCATCGATAGTGTGTACGCACGCTATTGTGAGCCGACGGGCAGAAAGCAGCTACGCGCCAACCTTGAGTTCTACAGCCTACGTCGACCGATCCAGAAGATTACTGCCGGGGACACGCTGCGCATTCTCGACGACGCGCCATTTGAAGTGATCTGGTCGACGGACCAATGGAAGACAACGCAATCGACCATGGGCCATAGTCTGGGTAGCGCGGGCTACAGCGTGGATCTTTCCACCGCTTCGAACCTCCAGAGCGGTGTTCTATCATGGACTTTCCACTGGCGTGCGCAGAATCGCTGGCTCGGTTACAACGTGGAAATCAGCATCGAACCCCGGAAATAGACGTATCTTTCGCTGTTTACTCGAAAGGAAATGGACCAGAGTTTTATGGCAACTCTCGCGGATCTTTCACTCGACGAACTATCAATTGACACGTTGCGTTTGCTGGCTGTGGATGAGGTGGAGAAGGCCAATAGCGGCCATCCCGGCGCGCCGCTGGGCTGTGCGCCCATCGCCTATCTGTTGTTTCACAAGATCATGAAGCACAATCCGGGGAACGCAAAGTGGGCTGATCGCGACCGGTTTGTGCTGTCGAATGGACACGCGTCGGCAATGCTTTATGCCTCGCTGTTTCTCTCCGGATACAAAGTCACGATCGATGATTTGCAGAGCTTTCGCCAATGGCATTCGCGCACTCCCGGACATCCTGAATTTGGTGACACCGACGGCGTAGAAGTGACGACCGGGCCGCTCGGCCAGGGGTTGGCAATGGCTGTTGGCATGGCGATCGCTGAAAAGCATTTGGCAGCCGTCTACAACAGGCCGAACTACGAGATTGTGAATCACCACACGTACTCGCTTTGCGGCGATGGCGATTTGATGGAAGGCGTTTCGCACGAGGCCTGCGCGCTGGCCGGAACGCTGGGCCTGGGCAAGTTGATTCTGCTTTATGACGACAATTTGATTTCGTTGGACGGACCCACTGAGCTTAGCTACAACGACGATGTGCTGGAGCGCTTCGAGGCATATCACTGGCACACGCAGCGAGTGGCCGACGGCAATGATCTGAAAGCAATCGAAGCTGCGATTGAAGCGGCCAAGGCGGAGACCAGCAAGCCTTCGTTGATCGCGGTGCGCACTGTGATCGGTTACGGAAGCCCGAAGGCCGGCACCAACAAGGTGCACGGTGAGGCGCTGGGAGCGGCAGACACAGCGGCAACCAAGAAATTTTATGGTTTCCCAGAAGACAAGAGCTTCTTCGTACCCGATGATGCGCTGAAAAACTGGCGCAAAGCTGTCGATCGCGGAGCGACGGCCGAAGCGGAGTGGAAGAAGCTGTTTTCGAGTTATGCCGCTGACTATCGCGAACTCGCGGTCGAATTCGACAGGACGCAGAAAGGCCTGCGCAAAAAGGATTGGGCGAAATCCATTCCAACTTTCCCAGTGGAGAAGAAGCAGGCTACGCGCAATGCCGGCGGAGCCGTGATGAATGCCATCGCCGACAGCGTGCCGGAGCTTTTTGGCGGCGCGGCCGATCTGACTTCTTCAACCAAGACGATTTTCAAACCGGGCTCGAGTTTCCATGTCGATCCTGCCGGCCGCAACGTTTTCTTTGGGGTGCGCGAATTCGGCATGTGCGCGGCGGTCAACGGCATGGCGGTTCATGGCGGCCTGGTGCCGTTCGGTTCGACGTTCTTCACCTTTTCTGACTATTGCAAGCCGGCGATACGACTTGCCGCGTTGATGCAGATTCACTCCATCTTTGTGTTCACCCATGACTCCATCGGGCTCGGCGAAGATGGGCCCACGCACCAGCCGGTTGAACAACTCATGATGTTGCGCGCGGTACCGGGGCTTACGGATTTCCGCCCGGCAGATGCCAATGAGACGGCAGCGTGCTGGCGGCTGGCGCTCGATCGCACCACGCCGAGCTTCTTTGCGCTGACGCGTCAAGATCTGCCCGTCATCGATACGTCGAAGCATGATGTGTACGCAGGCACCAGCAAGGGTGCATATGTCCTCGAAGACGCGGCGAATGCGCAGGTGGTTCTGATTGCCACGGGATCCGAAGTATCGACCGCACTTGAGGGGGCAAAGGCTCTGTCGGGGCAGGGAATTGCTGCGCGCGTTGTGAGCATGCCGAGCTGGCGCATCTTCGACGAGCAATCAGCCGAGTACAAGGCAAGCGTGTTGCCGGCCCGGGTGCCCCGGCTGGCTATCGAGGCTGGTGCGACGCTGGGCTGGTGGAAGTACGTGGGGCTCGACGGCGACGTGATCGGCATCGATCGCTTCGGTGCATCGGCTCCCGGGCCCAAGGTAATGGCCGAGTATGGCTTCACTCCTGAGAACGTGGCGGCGCGGGCGAAAGCATTGTTGAAGAAGTGAGGATGAGGCAGGGATCAGGGAGTAGGGAGTAACAAACCGCCAACGAAGTGGCCCAGCATCTTACGGAAGCTTCTTACTCCCTACTTACTATTCCCTCCTCCCTTACATTGAAGGAGCGGCATGAAGCTAGTTATCGCATCGGATCACGCAGGATTTGACCTCAAAGAGGAAGTCCGAGCTTATCTCACCAAGAGCGAGCACGAGATTCTCGACCTTGGGGCGTTCAAGTGCGAGCCTCAAGACGATTATCCCGACTTCGCCGAGCGCGTTGGCGAGGCGATCAAGGCTGGCGAGGCGCCGCGTGGAATTCTCATCTGCGGCTCGGGTGTGGGCGTGAGCGTTGCGGCTAACAAGATCCCCGGCATCCGCGCAGGGATGTGCCATGACACGTATTCGGCTCACCAGGGCGTGGAGCATGACGACATGAACGTGCTGGTGCTCGGCGCGCGCATCGTGGGCACGTCGTTAGCTTACGAACTGGTGGATGCATTTCTCCGGGCAAGGTTCATTTCCAACGAAGAGCGGTTCATGCGGCGGTTCAAGAAAGTACTGGCAATCGAAGCAAAGTATCAACGTGGATTCAGCTAGCTTGAAACTTATCCTTGAGATGGCCTGAATGTGCAATCACTGTCCACTGACCACTGACCACTGACCACTGATAACTGTTTTACGAGACGCCGATGTCCCCCTTCGACGTAATCTTCTTCGATGTTGGTGGTGTCCTGCTGACCAACGGCTGGGACCATCAGGAACGTGCGGCCGTCGTCGCCCAATTTCATCTCGACTCGGCTGCCTTAGAGGCACATCACGCCAAGGCGTTCGAAGCATGGGAACGGGGCGAGATATCGCTCGATGAATATCTGGATGCCGTTGTGTTTTACGAGCCTCGCAGTTTTTCGCATGAAGAATTTTTTGCGGCCATGTGCGCGCAGTCGAAGACTTTGCCTGATGGAGCTACCGGAATCCTCGCAGAACTCGCAGCATCAGATAAATGCATGATAGGCGCATTGAACAACGAGGCACGCGAGACGAATGAATTTCGCCTTGTGAATTTCGGCCTGCGCTGCAATCTGAAGTTTGCGTTCACTTCGTGCTATCTGGGGATCCGCAAGCCGGACCCAACTATTTACCGTCGCGCGCTGGGAATTCTGGGCAAGCCCGCGGATCGTTCCTTGTTCATTGACGATCGTCTTGAGAACGTTGCGGCCGCGGCTGCCGTGGGCATGAAGGCGATTCGGTTTACCGGTGCGGATGCGTTGCGACGCGATCTGCAGGCGCTGGAAGTTTTGTAACGAGATTGGAAGGAGAACAATATGCAACTGGGTTTGATTGGTCTGGGCAAGATGGGCGGAAATATGGCCGAGCGGCTGCGCCTTGGCGGACATCAGGTGGTTGGCTTTGACTTTAGCGCGGACGCCGTGCAGAAACTTACAGCTTCTGGAAACGTAGGCGTCAACTCACTCGAGGACATGGCAAAGAATCTCCAGGGCCGTAAGGCTATCTGGATCATGGTGCCGCAGGGCAAGCCGGTTGACGACACGATTGCCAAACTTGAGCCGCTGCTTAACAAGGGCGACATCCTCATCGACGGGGGCAACTCCAACTACAAGGATTCGCAAAGGCATTACAAGGAAGTTACTGCGAAGGGGTTTCAGTTTGTCGATGTCGGAACGTCTGGCGGTGTGTGGGGGTTGAAAGAGGGTTACAGCATGATGATCGGCGGCGACAAGGAAGCTGTCGACTATCTGCGGCCCATCTTTGAGACGCTGGCACCGGGCAAAGATCAGGGCTGGGGCCATGTTGGCCCGGCGGGCGCAGGGCATTTTGTCAAGATGGTGCACAACGGCATCGAGTACGGCATGATGCAGTCCTATGCTGAAGGCTTCACCATCATGGAGAAGAAGGAAGAGCTGAACCTGGATCTCGCACAGATTTCGCAGATCTGGCGCTTCGGCAGCGTGGTGCGCAGCTGGCTGCTCGATTTGACCGCCGACGCGCTCAGCAAGAATCCGACACTCGATGGGCTTGAAGCTTACGTGGCCGATTCCGGTGAAGGGCGCTGGACGGTGTTCGAGGCAATCGATCTCAACGTCTCCGCTCCCGTCATCACCGAATCGTTGATTCGACGGATTCGCTCGCGCGAAGAGAACAACTTTACCGACCGCATGCTGGCGATTATGCGCAATGCGTTCGGCGGACATGCAGTGAAGAAGGACTAATGCAGTGAACAGTGATCAGTTGTCAGTGATCAGGCTGTTTTTGCCTTTACTGAACACTGACCACTGATTTACTGACCACTCGACTGACGACGGAGGTCGCGTATGGCATCAGCAACTGTGCAGATGAAGATTCGCCCCGAGGATCTCAATCAGGTTCCCAAGTCTGGGGAGCGCATTCCCAATCCTGGCATCCTGGTGATCTTTGGCGCGTCAGGAGATTTGACCAAGCGCAAGCTTGTGCCGGCGCTCTTTCACCTTGAGCAGAGTGGCCTGCTGCCGAAAGATTTTGCGATCGTGGGAGTAGCGCGGCGTCCGCTTGGTGATGAATTCGCCGCTGACATGCGCGAGGGGCTTATCGACTTCGGCGACGTGGATAAGTCCGATCCGAAGATCGACGAGTTTGTGAAAAAGATCAGTTACTACGCGCTCAGTTTCGACGACTCGTCTCACTACGCCGGCTTGAAGCAGGAGCTCGACAAGATTGCGCAGGAGCGGAACATCGGTCCGGACCGATTGTTCTACCTTGCCACCGCACCTGAGTATTTTGCGCCCATTATCGAGAACCTGGGAGCACAGGGAATGGCGCAGCCTGAGCAAGGCCGGGTTGGTGTGGTGATTGAGAAGCCGTTCGGTCACGATCTCGATTCGGCGCGCGAACTCAACCACCAGGTCAACGCCGTCTTTCACGAGAACCAGGTCTTCCGCATCGATCACTACCTCGGCAAAGAGACGGTGCAGAACATTTTGGTCTTCCGCTTCGGCAACGGCATCTTCGAGCCTATCTGGAATCGCAACTACATCGACCACGTGCAGATCACCGCTGCGGAGACGTTGGGCGTCGAAGGTCGCGGACCGTTTTATGAAAAGGCGGGAGCATTGCGCGATGTGGTCCAAAACCACGTGATGGAATTGTTGAGCTTCGTGACGATGGAACCACCTTCGAGCTTTGAAGCAGAAGCGGTGCGCCGCGAGAAGGTGAAGGTGTGGCGCGCGATTCCCAGCATTCCCATCAAAGACGCAGTGCGCGGACAGTACGGCCCGGGTGTCGTGGAAGGGAAGAAGGTAGTCGGCTATCGCGACGAGGACCGCGTCAATCCTGAGTCGGGCACGGAGACCTACGCAGCGGTGAAACTCGGAATCGAAAACTGGCGCTGGGCGGGGGTGCCGTTCTATCTGCGCGCGGGCAAGCGGATGAAGAAGCGCTCCACGGAGATCAGCATTCAGTTCAAGCAGCCGCCGTTGCTGATTTTCAACCGCATGCAGGCGAGCGGTCCCTGCAACGATATTCAGCCCAACCTGCTTACGATTCGCATTCAGCCAAACGAAGGAATTGCGCTGCGCTTCGGGGCCAAGGTTCCCAACACGCCCAACATGTCAGTGTGTCCGGTGAACATGGACTTCGATTATGCCGCGGCCTTTGGCACATCCACTGCCAACGGATATGAGCGCCTGTTGCTCGATGCCATGCTTGGCGATCAGACGCTGTTCGCGCATCGCGATGGAGTGGAGGTGACGTGGTCGCTGTACACGCCGATTCTCGAGGCGTGGGCCGCCAAGAATCCTGAAGTATTTCCCAACTACTTCGCCGGCACCTGGGGACCAGACTGCTCGGATCGCCTGCTGGAACGCGAAGGTCACGTGTGGCGCAACAATCTCGGCTGAGGCTCGACGCCTGGCGCTCTTGTTTGCGCGTTCCCTGACCAGCGTGATGTTTAGCGAATGCCGTTTGCGTTTAGATGGCTGCCGTATTTCGCGTCGGCACCCTGGATATGGTCAGTCAGCCACCTTTTCAAAATGTTTAGAGTTTCAATCGCGAGCGCGGTTTCGCCGGTCTTATATCTTGACTGCAATGTGACAACCTGCTCGACCAGTTCTCTGTGCTCTCGGATGTGGTCAGCTGCCGGATATCCAGTTCTCTCAAAGAACTCTTCTTCACGAGCGAAATGGTACCTTGTATAGCTCTCGAGTTCATCGAGAACCTTTCCAACAATTTCTTTGCCCTGCCTGAAACTGATTCCCTCAGCGAGCTGATTTAGAAGATCAATCAATCGCTTGTGATCTTCATCTGACGCTTCGACTCCCACGCTTAAATCGTCCGTCCAACAAAAATAGACCATCGTCAAATCTCAATTCAACCTTTCGCTTTGCAGCACCAGGCGGGCCGCCCGAGCGCCATCATTTCTTAAGGACCACTCAACTTTGGGGTCAAAGCGTTTGCGGAAGTCTGCACCAGTCCCAGCGTCAATTCACAAGTATGGTCACGTTTTCAGCGCTCGAGATGTGATCTAAATCACAATTCCCCCGTTATTAGTAACGTTGGTTGTCGTGATCCGGTCAGAGCTGCGCAGAGACGGTAAAGACGACAGTGCCGGTATCAGCAAGGATTCGATTTGGGGGTTGCGGCTCTTACTTCGGGATTACGCTGACGAAGATTCCGTCGGGCAGTTCGCCTTCGAGCAGATGTACGACGCCGCCTTTGACGTACCCTTCCAGAACCCTTGGCGGACTGGGCGGAGTTGGCTTTTTGCCTGGAACCGGGCTGACGGGAATGGGTCCGCCTGTGGTGGTGAGCGGAGCGCCGGGCTGTCGCCCCATGCCTTTGTCCATGGCGTCGTTGGCCAGCTGATCAGCCTCCTTGTTGCCGCCACGTAGGGTATGGCGCATCTCAAAGCGCTCTAGCTTGCCGGCAAGGCGCTTGGCTTCCTCCCATAACGGGCGCAGGCCGGGGCTTGCCACCTTGTACTGCCCCTTCATCTGCTTCACCATCAGCTCGGAGTCGGACACCACTCGCATCCGGCGGGCGCCGTGCTGCTGCGCCCAAGCAAGAACGGCAAGAAGTCCTTTGTATTCAGCAAAATTGTTGGTCTGACGACCTAGAAACTCGCTTAGCCGCGCGACTACCTTGCCGCTCGGGTCTTCCACCACGGCTCCATAACCGGATGGCCCAGGATTGCCCCTCGACCCGCCATCACAGTGGGCCGTATACCAGCCACCGGCCTCACCCGCGCCGACTTCCATTCCCGAAAACAGAGACTCATGCATGTGCTCCCAGTGTAAATCCAGCCAATAAAGCACCCGCCGGTCGTCATCAGTCGAGGAAACCGGATCACGACCTCACCGCTGCCGTTTTAGTCCCAAATGGTGCTCACAAACAGGCTTGTGGGGAGTCTACAAATATGCGATTAGGTCTGCACCCCGGAGTGAAAATCACGATGGCATCGGATGCAGTAAGTTACTCTTCATCGCCGGGCGTTCTCGCCGGCACTGCTGCGTGGCCCGCCAAAAGGACGATACAATCGTCCGCAGGTATGGCATCTCGCGCCATGGACGGACCGGATCGCGCTGCAGAACGCGCGCAGGCCCGTGCTCCTGAAATGGAGTTGATTCGCGAGGCCCAGGCGGGATCGCGGGTGGCCTTTGACGCCCTGGTTCGTCAGTATGAGCAGCAGGTGCTGCGGCTGGCGTTGCACCTTACCGGTTCTGAGCACGACGCTGAAGACATTTATCAGGAAGCCTTTCTCAAGGCCTTCCGGTACATCGGCAACTTCCGGTTTGAATGCTCCTTCTACACCTGGATCTACCGGATCGTCACCAACCTCTGCCTCGATCAGCTACGCCGCCGCAAGACGCGCCGCGAAGACCAGGCGGTAGTTCTCGATCACTCCGGCGACGAGATCGATATTTTGTCGTCGGTATCGGACAACCGGTCATTCTCCAATCCTGCGAAGGAACTGGATCGCAAGGTTCTGGGTGAGCGGATTCAAGCCGCGCTCAGCAAGCTCACTCCGCGTGAGCGCATGGTCTTTGAGCTAAAGCATTACCAGGGTCTCCGCCTGCGCACCATTGGAGAGATGTTGAATACCACGGAAGAAACCGCCAAAAATACGCTCTTCAGAGCGACCAAAAAGTTGAGAACTCAACTGGCGGGAGCACGGTAGCCCTTCGCGGGCGGCGAGTCTCTTGGATGAGATTCGCAGTAGCACTTACTGAGGCTGGAAGGACGTAACGAGATGAATTGCGAACTTGCACATGAGCGTATTGTGCTGGCGGCTTATCGAGAGCTGTCGGACGAGCAGGCACATGAACTGGACCGGCATCTTGCCGCCTGCCCGGAGTGCTGCCAGGAGCACTTGCAGCTTCAGGCGTTGAAGACGCTCGCCACAGCTTACCCAGTCGTAGAGCCCGATCCCAATCTGGTTGCCCGCTCGCGCATGCGGCTTGAAGAAGCCTTGGATGCTTTGCCGCCGAAGAGCTGGTACGAGCGGTTCGGACAGCGCATTTTCAACAATTTCTCGAATCTGCAGGCTGCACCGGTTGCGGCTCTTCTGCTCTTGATTGTCGGCGCTGGCGCTGGAACCCTGGGCGGCTATGAATATGCGCAGACACGAGCGGCCCACGTGGCAGGGCGGATGCCTCCCATGACCGCAGCGAATTCAACGGCCAATACCGAATCCTTGCAGACCGCACCCACGGCTTCGGCCGAGGTGGCCAACATTTCCAGCATTGTGCGCCAACCCAACAGCGAAATTGTGGATGTGATGTATAGCCAGGTCGTTCCACAACACATTCGGGGTTCCCTCGACGATCCCGCGATTCGCCAGTTGCTGATGCTGGCCTCGGCGAACGCTTCGTCGCAAGGTGTTCGCGATGATTCTGTCGGATTGCTGGCGGCGGAGTGCCGCGCCGGGCATGCCTGCCAGGGCGAGGGCATTCGTGATGCTCTCATGGTGGCCCTGCGCTACGACAAGAGCGAGGCTGTTCGCCTGAAGGCACTCGAAGGATTGCAGCCGTATGTCGCTCAGGATATGCGGGTGCGCGACGCCGTGCTCGAGGCCCTCCTGAACGACAGCGATCCGCGCATCCGTTCGGCTGCCATCAGCGAATTGGAGCCCGTGTCTGCCGATACCAGTGTAAGAAGAGTCTTGTCCACAGTTGCAAGTTCAGACCATAATCCCCAAATCCGAACCGTGTCCCGGCAGGCACTGAGCCGGGCCCCGGTATTTCAATAACCATCCCTTACCTTCAGGAAATCGCACCGTCCATACAGAGTGCGGACCTGGATGAAGGAACACGAGGAAAGCAACATGAAACGCTTTATGAGGCCTTACATCCAAGCTGGAGTCGCCCTGCTGGGAGCCGCAATCACCATAGCGCCGGCGACAGCGCTCGCGCAGGCAATGCGCGTTACACAAATCGTTGAAGAGCCTAATCCTCTTCTGTTGCATTCCAGTTCGCAAGGCTACCTTGGCGTACTGGTGGGTGACGTTGACAGTGATTCGGCAAACAAACTCAAGCTGAAAGACGTTCGCGGAGCGATAGTCACGCTCATTGATCACGATGCGCCAGCCGCGCAGGTTGGTCTGCGTGTGAACGACGTGCTGTTAGAAGTTAACGGTCAAGCCATTGAAAGCGCCGAAGCATTTGGCCGGATGATGCGCGAAATTCCTCCTGGCCGCAAGATCACCATGGTGGTTAGCCGCGATGGCGCAATCCAAACTCTGACCGTGCAGCTTGCCGACCGTAAAAAACTTGATAGTGACGCCTGGAACAAGCTGAATAGCGGGAGCGATGTCAGCGCCCCAGTGGAAGGACTGGCGATCCTGGGTAACGGCGGTGGCGGTGATGCGCCTCTTCCTGGCGGCTTCCACATGCCTTTTGTGGGCAACAGCACGCTGAAAGTGGGCGCGATGGTTGAACCGCTCACTGCACAGATGGCGGACTATCTCGGCGTGCAGAACGGCCTGATGGTCAAGCAGGTGGTGCGCAAGAGCGAAGCTGCCGCAGCCGGAATGAAAGCTTTCGACGTAATTCTCAAGGTTGGCTCCGACAACATTGCAACGGTTTCTGATTGGGAACGCTCGATGCGGGCCAACCAGGGGAAGGCCGTTCTGATCACGATTCTGCGCGAAAGAAAACAGCAGACTCTGAGCCTGCAGGTGGATTCGAAGAAGAAAAGCGAACTGGACTTCGATGAGATTTTCCCGGAGAGCGATTGTCCATTGATGGCTTTTGCCGATCCTGACGTGACAGCCGATCTGGCTCAGCGTTTTTCGATTGATGCTTCTGCTGCGCAGTCGATGCGCGAGCAGGCTGAGGCACTGCAGGATCAGCTGGAGCAATGGCAGGACCAGTCTGGTGGCATGCATTTCGAATTCACTCCGCAGCAGGCAGAGGAATTTCGCAAGCAGGCGGAGCAGTTCCGCGATGACTTCAAAGGCCAGAATTTTGGTACCGATCAGAAGGAACTGGAGCAGTTGCACCAGCAGATGGATCAGTTCAACAAGGAATTCTTCGGAAAGGGTCAATTCAAGTTTGACCAGAAGCAGATGGATGAACTGAAAGAGCAGATGGAGCAGTTTCATCAGGACTTAAAGCCTGAAGATTTCAAGCTCGATGAGCAATTACTCGGTCAGCAATTACGCAATCAGTTTCATCAGATCCAAGCGCCAACGTTTGACGAAAAGATGCGCGAAGAAATGAAGCGGGAGATGGATCAGCTCAAGCGCCAGATGGAAGAAATGCAGGCGATGGGGTTCGATCACCTCGTCTAACCAATTCGGATCTCAATGAAAACAGGCGCCGCCGGAAGCTTCCGGTCGGCGCCTTTGATTTTTTGCGTCGAGACAGAACGCTCTCAGTCGGTGAGTCTATGCCAGTTGCGGAGGTTGCAGGATACAGCCGGGCGTCGATCGCGCGATCTCCCACTCCTCCTCAGTCATGTCTACTGACACATCGGCAAAAAGAGGCGTGCTGAGATAGCGCTCACCGGTATCAGGCAGCATGCACAGAATCGTCGATCCTTTCGGCGCAGTGCTCGCTATCTGCAACGCAGCGGCGAAAGTTCCACCCGACGTAATGCCAACGAAGATGCCTTCCTTCTTGGCCAGTTCCTTGCTGCACTTCATGGCGTCGGCATTGGGGATGCGAAGAATCTGGCTGATCGTCTTCGAATCCACGGCATCGCCGGCGAGCTTGGCAATAAAGTCCGGGCTCCAGCCTTGCATCGGATGCGGCTTCCAACTTGGATGTCCTGATTTCGCCGATCCATCCGCGTTGCGTTCCTGCTCGATGCCGCTCGACAGCATGGCCGCATCGTCTGGCTCGCAGACTACGATCTTGGTCTCGGGGCGCTCCTTGGCCAGCACCCGCGCAACGCCTTTCAAGGTACCGCCGGTGCCGAATCCCGTCACCCAATAATCCAGCCGCTCACCCGCGAAGTCTTTCAAGATTTCCTGCGCGGTAGTGCGCGAGTGCATGTCGGCATTGGCTTCGTTCTCAAATTGCCGCGTGTAGTACCAGCCGTGTTTTTCGGCCAGTTCGACAGTCTTGTTCACCATGCCGACAGCGCGCGCCGCGGCCGGAGTCAGAATTACCTTCGCGCCGAGGAACCGCATCAACTTTCGGCGCTCGATGCTGAAGGTTTCCGCCATGGTGACTACCAGCGGATAGCCTTTGGCCGCACAAACCATGGCAAGGCCGATGCCGGTGTTGCCGCTGGTCGCTTCCACCACTGTCTGCCCTGGTTTCAGCTTGCCGGTGCGCTCTGCCTCTTCGATCACGCCCAGCGCGAGCCTATCCTTGACCGATCCCAGGGGATTGAAAGCTTCGACTTTGACATACAAGTTGACGTCGGGGGGCGCCAACCGATTGATTTTTACGACCGGCGTGTTGCCGACCGTCTCAGTGATATTTGCGTATTTGCTCACGTGCTGACCTCCGGTAGGAGGCAATTGTAACGCGGCAAATCCACGTCTTTCGTCAACAATCGTGCGTCGACAACCGGAAAACAAAAACTCGGGCAAGCCATCCAGTGCACCGCAAGAATCGGGAATCCAGCAGATACGACCTTCCAGTAGAATTTCAGCGAGGCCGTCCCCATGCAAGAAGCTCTGGCACAACGCACATCGCCCCTGAACATGGCTCCAGATGAATTCCGCGCCGCCGGTCATCAACTCGTCGACCGCATCGCCGACTTCTTCGACTCGATTCAGCGGCGCCCGGTAACCACTGGCGAATCACCGTCTGCAATTCGGCAAGCACTGGGCGCCGAGCGCTCTCTACCGAGCGAAGGTGCGGATGCCGCAGGGTTGCTCGATCACGCCGCCAGCCTCCTCTTCGATCATTCCCTGTTCAATGCGCATCCGCGCTTCTGGGGTTACGTCACCTCCTCGGCGGCGCCCATTGGTGCATTGGGCGAACTGCTCGCCGCAACCGTAAATCCCAATTGCGGAGCGTGGCTGCTTTCGCCCATGGCCAGCGAAATCGAGGCTCAGACCATTCGCTGGATCGCCGAGATGCTCGACTACCCAACAGACTGCGGAGGTTTGTTCGTCAGTGGCGGCAATATGGCGAACATCGTCTGCTTCCTCGCAGCGCGCCAGGCCAAAGGCGGCAGCCAAGTCCGCAGCAAAGGAGTGGAAGGTGCTCGCCTCCGTGCGTACTGCTCGAAAGAAACCCATACCTGGATCCAGAAAGCCGCAGATATAGGAGGCCTTGGCACCGACGCGGTGAAATGGATCGCTGTCGACAATGAAATGCGCATCGACGTCGAAGCCCTGCGTACCCAGATCGAAGCCGACCTCGCTGCAGGCGACAAGCCGTTCCTGGTCATTGGAAACGCGGGGACGGTCAGCACCGGCGCGGTCGATCCTCTGCGCGATCTCGCGGCGCTTTGTCGCGAGATGGATCTCTGGTTCCATGTCGACGGAGCTTACGGCGGATTTGCAGCTCTCGCCCCTGATACTTCCGCCGCATTCGCCGGTCTTGGCGAGTGCGACTCGTTGGCGGTTGATCCGCACAAGTGGCTCTATGCACCGATCGAAGCCGGCTGCGCCCTGGTGCGCGATGTGTCCAAGCTGCGTGACGCCTTCGCGTATCATCCGGCTTACTATCACTTCGGCGTAGAAGCGATTAACTATTTCGATCTTGGTCCGCAAAACTCGCGTGGCTTTCGCGCGCTGAAGGTGTGGCTCGCGTTGCAACAGGTAGGGCGTGACGGCTACGCGCAGATGATCTCCGACGACATCCGCCTGTCGCGCGCCATGTTTGATCGCGTTGCGCATTATCCGGAACTTGAAGCGTTGACCCAGGGTCTCAGTATCACCACGTTCCGTTACGTCCCGCTGGGTTTGAAACGCGACGATGCTAACGTCGCAGACTATCTGAACGATCTGAATCGCGAACTGCTCACCCGCCTGCAGCAGGGCGGCGAGGCCTATCTATCCAACGCCGTTATCGGCGGCAAATATGCGCTGCGGGCCTGCATCGTTAATTTCCGCACCACGCTTGAGGATGTCGAGGCGCTGCTGCCCATCGTTCTCCGCATTGGCGATCAGGTGGACAAGAGCCTTCGCCCCGCAAGGTTTGCCTGATCGTTTCTAAAAACTAGTGTCTTGCTGTGCGGCTGTTGTGTACACTCTCTCAAAGCTCAAGGGCCACGCTGATTAATTGTCGCGAGCTGAATTCTTCCCTGATGGATTCCCGGAGGTCAGCGTGTCAAGCTCTGTCCAAGCCATTGCGCCCCCATCGTCAGCCGCACCTCGCAGATGGCCAAAAGCTCTCGCACTTGTCGCAATTCTGATAGTCGCCACAGCCTTCGTGCTCAAGTACGTCTTCCATTACTACCTTCATTACAACGAAGCAGCGTTTACTGATCCTGTAGCCGGGGCCGCCAACTACTGGAAGATGCGGGGCTGGCTTCTGCTCCACATCACCTGCGGAATGACCGCGGCGCTTATCGGTCCCTTTCAGTTTTCGCAGCGGTTGCGCAAGCGGTATCTTCAGCTCCATCGACTTTCAGGGCGGGTTTACGTCATAGCCGTGATGTTTGGTTGCGTGGGTGCGCTAGGCCTGGCGATCGGAACAACGTTCGGCAAGGCATGGGGATTCGGTGTAGCGATGCTGGCATTTGCGTGGTTTACAACAACCTCGATGGCCTACTATGCGGTGCGACAACGGCAGATCCAGATTCACCGGGAGTGGATGGTTCGCAGCTACGTCGTCACCTTTGCCTTTGTCATATTTCGCGTCTTCAATGACTATCCGCCGATGATGCGCTGGCTGCCAGATGCCGATCGATCGAATGTGTTGATCTGGGCTTGCTGGGCTCTTCCGCTGCTTGTCACGGAAGTGATCTTACAGCTCAGACGAATGCCGCGTGGGGCGGCCGCGACTGCCAGACCACACTGAAACACTACTGGGTCACCAACTTACTTCACGCCCTTGTCTGGATTCCAGACGCCGTGCAATTTGCGCACGTAGAGAATCTGTCCTACGTGATAGGCGTTGTGCGCGCCTACGTGCGCGATCAGTGAAGCATTGGCTGCGAGCTTCGCATCGTCAGCATCGTTCACGGCCTTCTCCCAGTCGACCAGTACCTGGTTGAGCTTCTTCACCAGGTCGTCCCACTGTGCCGCGGTGAAGTTGTCGAAGGTCTCATTATTGTTGCCATCGAACTTCTCATTCTTCTCGCCCTTGAAGTCGTTAAGCGCGCGATTGTCCCAATACCAGATGTGATAGGCGAGCTGCCCCACGGAGTGGTTTCCTTTGCCGGGACTCCACATGGCTTGCTCCGCGGTGAGTCCATCCACTGCGATCGTCACGGGAACAAACCAGTCTTCCTGGTCATGGGTGGTGCGCAACTGCTCCAGCAATACACCGCGCAGGGTGGTCGGCGGCTTCTTGTCATTGGTCTGTGCGCAGAGCGGAACAGCGAGGAGCAAAAGGATCGCCAGCTTCTTCATCGTTTGTGACCTCGTCAGAAATGCAGTGCGGGAAGTATAACGCCGCGCATGACCGCAAGTCGTCCGGCAAACGTCCCCCTCAAGCCGCTTCAGAACTTCTGCGTGCGGTCGCACCACTTCTCGATTGGAATGCAACTCGGAATCGGCTAGCTTTCGAGAGCACATGACGCCCAGCCCACAACCCGCCCTCAAATTCGAATCGCACTCTGCCACGCACTCCATTCTTCAACGTGAGCAACAACCCTCACTCGCTTTGTTCGCGATCGGATTGCTCGGCCTCGGCGTGTTGGGGCTTGTAATGGGAGACTTCGCGATGGTCTGGCAGCCGGTCGCTGCCTGGTTTCCGGGACGCACCACATTGGCCTATGCAGCTGGCGCGCTGATGCTCATCTGCGGTGCAGGCTTGATGTTCCGCGCTACTTCCACATGGGCGGTGCGCATACTATTTCCATATCTCATCGTCTGGCAACTGCTCAAGCTGCCGTCGCTATTCGTCGCTCCCAAACTTGAGGCTGTCTACCTGGGCTTCGGCGAGCTGGCAGTCCTGCTGGCTGGCGGCTGGACGCTGTTCGCGCAACTGGGAGACGTTCGAGTGTCGTGGCTGGCGTGGGCAACGGGTGAGCGTGGCGTTCGCATCGCGCGCTACTACTTTGCTGTCTGGATCATCCCCATCGGCTTGTCTCATCTGATCTACGCGAAGGTGACGGCGGACTACGTGCCCGCATGGCTGCCCTACCGCGTCGGCTGGGCATACCTTACCGGCGCCGGGCAGATCGCGTCTGGCCTTGGAGTGCTCTTCGGCGTATTGCCGCGAGTTGCAGCGTGGGCCGAAGCCGGACAGATCACGGTGTATACGTTGCTTGTCTGGCTGCCCGCAATCTTTGTCGCACCCCGGGAACGATTGCCCTGGACTGCGCTATGGATCTCATGGACTATTGGCGCCGCGGCCTGGGTGGTTGCTCAGAACACCTCGCCTCGGGCCTCCTTCGATACGGAAAAGTGAGCGCCACTCGCGCAGCGCTCAAGCAAGTCCGTGCGGATGGAATCAAGCCAGGGCGTGCATAGGTCCCATCTACATTTCGCAACTCGCGCATTGATTGGCAGCCATGGCCATCGCGCCGTGCCGCGCCCCCAGTCGCCGCGGAATCGTACGCTCAAGAATCCGTTTGCCGCGGAAGACGCGGGATTTCATCGTGGCCACGCTCAGGTTCATGGACTTTGCCACCTCGAGCTGAGGATTTTCTTCGAGCATGCAGAGTTCAATGGCGCGACGGCACACCATTCCCAGCTTGCCTACCTCTTCGCGCAGGATGGATTCCATCTCCCGGCTCTGCCACAACTCTTCAGGATTCTTGCCGGGGTCGGGAAGGTCGATTTCGACAACTTCGTTGTCCTGCTTGCTGAGATATTCAATCGACACAAAAACGCGGTTGCGGCGGCTGCGCAGGTGCTCGTGCGCGGTGTTCTGCACAATTGCCCCGAGCCAGCTCGACAACTGCGACTCCCCGCGAAAGTTCGCGAGAGCCTTGTACGCCTTCATCAAGGCTTCCTGCACGATGTCTTCAGCGTCTTCGTTCGAATTCGTCAGTCGCCTTGCCATCCGCAGTAATTGTGGGCGGCGCCGTTCGGCAGTTTCCAGAAACTCCCGCAAGCGGCCTTCGAGCATCGGTGCTTTCGTTTCCACTTCCATTACACTCAAGGCAATTGGCATATACACCCGCTCCATTCGGGTGGGCATTTCAAATTCATTCGGTTGGAATGAAGAGCCGGTGCAGATCGGCCAGTCCCGCTAGCAATGACTAGAGAGACTGGTGCTGCAGGCTACGCCAGTGAGGAATGGAGTGAAGGAGGAGCCCGGAAGGGAATATGCCAGGAGAGAAACAATGCAACGCGGGCGGGAGCCGGCGTGATGACAACATGATCGCGGGAAAGACGCAGAACCTGGGGAGCCGAAAGAGCAAAAAACGTCAGTCCGCGAATCCGTTGCGGCTTGACGTGATGCTGTGCCTGCGGGATGACAGACTGGTCGCGATGGTCCACCCACATGCGGGTAGGCGACGCCTTCGATACCCCGGAGTGCTGAAAGTATTGGGAGAGTTTGTATCCGTAGCCGTAGCCGCCGACCGTGAGGGCCAAGGCAAGAAAGGCCAGAACGTAGGGATGAAAGAATTGCCTTACGAAGGCCGGAATTCCTGAATCAGGCAAATACGACTGTTGGCGCTCATTGCGCGCCACACATCCTGCCGCGATTGGGAATTCGTCGAACACGGTCTTACGGATATAGACTCGGCACCCTTTCGTTTAGCTTCAACATTCTTTCGCGGATGCGCCGCGGGTTCAATCAGGAGTCACTTATCCATCGGATTCAAAGAGATTTATTGCGCAATTACGCGTTCGGCGCCTCTGAACAGGGCTCGAAGGGCCCGCCATACCCATCGGATTACCAGGATCGTCGCGACGACCAGGGTGGCAGCAATACCCCCGGCAAGATAGGGATGAACGGTCGCGAGCCATGTCAGGGAGATGGCCAGGGCGTCTCCGCCGAGGCTGAGGCCGATGTTCGAAAATGGCTCTGGCGAGGGTGTCACAGCGGCCCGGGCCGCGGTCTTTCCACCGTGCGCAACCAGCGCGATCAGGCCGCCCAGCAGCGTTGCGGCCAACTGCTCGCCCGGCGAAAGCGTTTCCGTCGCGCGCCACGCAAGCAGTCCCGCGATGGGGACACGAATGAAGGTGTGGAGCGCATTCCATACCAGGTCGAAGGCGGGAACCTTATCCGCGAAGAACTCAACCGCAAATAGAGCAGCACCGGCGCCGATGACCCACCAGCTTGCAAGCAGATGCAGAGGCTGCGGCAGCGTCAGCACGCCGGTATGAGCCAGCAAACCCAGCGTCGCCACCGTGGCATAGACGTTGAGCCCTGCCGCAAATGAAACGGCGACAATCAGTGCGACAAGTTCATGGCCGGGCAGCGGGAGTTTCACGAGCTAAGTATAGGGCCAAACGGGTCGAATCTTCGCGCGCCGAGCAGCCGACGAATCGCGTTCCGGTCTGGTCTGACTACCTCCTGCAAAATGAGTGGCAATTTTCCGGCGATGCGTGGTTGTCCTGGCGAGCGGGCAGCCTTTCCGTCCGTACCACGCGCGTGGCAAATCTGCCTTCTGAGGAAACGGCGACAGGCTGCGAATCACTATCTTGTGTACGCAAATCGCAATGAGCAACGCGGAGGTTCCCCCATGAGCAATGCCCTGCACCAGATCAACGCAGGCGGAGTGACCAACGGATTCAATGCAGTCGCAAGTCCGTTTGTCGGCGTTTTCAATGATCAACAGCACTTTGGCTATAGAGACAATTCGGATCGCATCTGGGACAGTTGGTTCAACCCCCAGAACAACAGTTGGAATCTGCAGCAGATCAACCTTGGGGTGCTGACGAACGGTCCCACGGCGGTTGCGGGTCCGTGCATCGGGAAATACAACAATCAGCAGCACTACGCCTATGTGGATGGGCAGGGCGTGGTGTGGGATTCATGGTACGACGGGGAACACAACAACTGGAACCTGCAGCAACTGAATCTTGGAGGGCGCACATCTGGCCCGGCGGCGAAGCCAGGATTCCCAGGCAAGGACCAAGGGCCTGTCAGCATCTGGATCGATCCCAGCGGATCGCAGCAGCACTTTACCTATCTGGGCACGGACGGCGGCGTGTATGACATGTTCTGGGATTCAAACAGCAACAAATGGAATCTGCAGAAGCTCAATGCGGGAGGTAAGACCAACGGGCCTTTGGCGGCAAGCTCACCGTTTGGGTGCGTCTTTCACTATCAGCAGCACGTTGCCTACCTCGACAGCGGCGGGAATATCTACGACTCGTGGTATGACGGCAATGGCAACTGGAGCGTGCAGAAGATTGGCGGCAAGGCGGCTGTTCCGTTTCAGGTGTTCGTTTGGGTTGATCCGAAGGAGACGCAACAGCACTTCACCTACCTCGGCACGGACGGGGCGATCTACGACGCCTACTGGGATTCGATGTTGAACAACTGGCAGGCGCAGAAGATCAACGCGCAGGGAAATACTTCTGGTCCGTTGTCTGCGAGCAAGCCCATGGCGTGTGTGTTCGGAGACGAAGAACATATCGGCTACCTTGACGCAACTGGCAACATCTGGGACTCATGGCGCAACGCTGCCGGAAACTGGAGCGTGCGGCAGATTCCGATTGGTCCGGCAGCGAAGGATCTCACGTTTGTGTGGACCGATGCCGCGCACACGCAGCTCCACTTCACTTATCGCGACAACAACGGAGTGATCTGGGATGCAATTCCCAATGCGACAACCGTGATACGCACCGGTGTTCTTGACAGCGGTGTACTGACAACGGCGGGAAGTCTCAAGTAACTTCGCTGACTCCGGCCTGGCGCAGACGCGAGACCTGACCCGACCGGAGTCTTGCGATTTCTTTACTGAACAGGCGGTAACTGCGCAGCGATCTTGGTCGCGTCAGCGCTACAGGCTGGATGCCCCCAGCCTGATGCGCTGACGCCGAGGGCAAGGCCGGACGCGGTGGTGATGTCGTAAACAATATTGTCGGGACGCTCCTTGTCTGGGCCAACGCCACCGGGAACGTGGTCGAGCTTGAGAGCATTGCGCGTGCGCCACGCGATGTTGTGGTCTGCACACGATGAATCGCCGCTCACGCCGATAGCTCCGACAAGAACGCCCTGCGCGTTGTAAAGCGCGAGGCCGCCGCCAAAGACATTTACGCCGCCGATACGTCCGCCGACCATCGGGTCTTTCGATGTTCCGTAGTCAGCGGGCTCGCCGCGATAGGCGACCGACACATCAACGGGATTGCTGGCCTGCAGGCCGAAAAGGGAACCTCCCGGCTGTACGGCACTGAAGAGGTCCGCGGTAGAAAGAGCGAGTTTCGGCAGGCTGAAGGCGTTCGCCGTGTTGGCCTTCTGCGCAGAAATCGCGCGGCTGCCCGGCCACTGGCTGCCGCGATCGGCACCGGTGAAGGCCACGGCGCAGACCACTCCATCGCGATTGACGACGGTGCCCCACATATCCAGGTTGAAGCCGCCATTCGCCTCGCCGCGAGCAGCAGTCAGAGCCGCTTTTAGCTGGGTCTGCGAGGGCAGCAGTTTGCACGCTGCAGCCGCATCAGCGTCCTTGCTGTGACCAGCCTGTGCAGTAAGAGAAATGGTCGCACTCAGGGCGAGCGTGAGAATCAAAAGTCCGCGATAAGTTCGTTTCATCATCTGGGGATCGTGCCTCCATGTCGTTGGCAGGTCGGTGTCGCTTGAAGCTGCGGGCAGCCTTCCTGAAGTTCCCCAACGCTACCACGGGGTGAAGGTGGCTGCAATTGGGAAATGCTGAACGACGAAGTGTAACTCCAACGCAAGGAAACACCGGCAGATTTGAAAAGGCATAAAACTAAAGAGCAGCACGGAACTGGAGCGGAGCCCTTACGAAATTGAAGAGCCGTGAGACTCGGACCAGCCGCTCGGTCCGGTGCTGCGTGACCCGCGCCGGCAACATCTTTAAACTCGATCCCGCACACACCATTACTTTTTTCATAATTGTTTGAAACGGTTGCGCAGCGAACGTCACCATCCACTGCGAGACCGGAACTGGCAAGGTCGGCACGGCTTGACGCTGCTCATCTCTGGGGCGTTCCTCGTTCGCGCGAGGGACGTTGATGAGAAGCGGGCGCTGTGAACGGCCGCTGATGGAGGTTTCGAGATCCTGGCCGCAGAGTGGAGCGGTCAGGCTGGGCGTCGCAGGCGAGGTGGAGACTTCCATCGACAGGGTCTCCGCCTCGCCCGGCGGCGAAGCAGCGCGAGAAGCGGGTCCTTCGGCTTCGCAAGGATGACGGTGCTGGGTGGGGATTCGTGCTTTCCCGCTAAAAGCCGAATTGCTGAAGGTGGTGGTCGATGTGCTTGTACATCCACATGGACCATTCGTCGGGGGTGAGGCGGCCGAAGAAGCTGTGGGGATGGGTCGTGCAACCGGCAGGACCGCTGGCGGCAAAGCGGTCGATGAGTGCGCAGAGGATGTCGCGCGCGGTGTCCAGGTCGCGGTCGTCGGTTACGGCAAGGCCGGGAACGGTGGGAGAGTTGCGCCGCATGGGTTCGCTCTCCTGGAAGGCCCTGGATTTGATCATGCCTCCGATCAGGCGACCGATGATCATGCGCGGCGGACGGCGGTCACCGAGAGCCAGTTCCATTCCCATGGCGCAATGGGCGACGGCCTGTCCGGGCGTCATCTTTCCCCAGACGCGCGGGCTGTCGGGGCGCAGATGTGACAGCCGCTCTTTCAACTCCTGCACGGTGTCGGGTTGCCAGAGGGTCTTCATGGAATTCGACTGTGGATGTCTGTTGTGATGGCGTTCAGATATTCTTCAGCGGACTTGACGGCATTCCCGGCTTCGGCCAGCGTGATGAGGGCTATGTCGTAGAAGGCATCGTTTCGCTTGCGCCTCATGCGGTCAAACAGAGCAAAGGTCGGCGATAAGGCCGGATCGAGGTGCTTTTGCGCGAACTCGATGATGGCGATGTGATGCCCGAGCTGCACGCGCGGCCGCTGGCCATGGCTCAACATCAACGCGAGCGATCCCTTGATCATGGCCTGATAGGCCGTCTGGTAGGCGGTTTCTTCGTCTATGGTGAGGTTCTTGCGCGCGGCGGTGGCTTTCTTGTGCGCGTCGGCGAGGAACTGCTTTACCTGCCGCGGACTAATCCTTTGGGGCTTTGTTCCGGTCGCCATCGATCAGCTCAATCCGCTTTCCGCGCCAGATGTCCGCGATGAAGGGATCCTCGGACTTGAGACGCCGGCTCAACTCTTGCGGCGAAAGAATAGTGTAGTTGATCTCGCGTCGCAGTGCCGTTTCGGCGGTCCGGATTTCGGTGGCGAGCCGTGCATGGTCCGGTTTGCCAACGATGAGCACATCAATGTCGCTGGTTGCGTCGGCCTCACCTTTGGCGAAGGAGCCATAAAGCCACGCGGAGCGGATGCCGGGCACTTTGGCGAGCGTCTTCTTGAGCGACGGCTCGACGCCGAGCGAACCTCGCAGGATTTGAAAAACTGCCTTGAGGGTAGGATTGGTGCGGTTGAGGCTGTAGTAGAGCTGGCGGCCATCGAGTTCGGAAATCATTAGCCCGTCGCGTTCCAGCCGCTTGAGTTCTCGCGAGAGGTTGGTGGAGTCTGTGTCGAGAGCCTGAGCCAGTTGCCGCACATAGACGCGCGCAGAGCGGTTCACGTAGAAGAACGTGAGCAATTTGCGGCGGAGCTCGGAGCGGAGGGACAGCATTGCAGTAGAATTATACTGCAAATGCAGTAAAAAATTACTACAATAGATGTACCTTTAAGGCGAGGATTGAGTCGGAGCGGATGGCAGATAAACATGCTCCGGCATCACCACAGTTTTTGAGGTTATAGCGTGAGGAGGACACCTTGGCTGAGATCGTCAATAATGCCCCTTCAGAATCTGACGGAGCGGGCCTCAACAGAACAGACATCGCTTTTCGACGCTACGACGCGATTCTGCGGTATCTGGCTTCGGACAACGCGATCTTTCTAAACCGGTCCCAGGTCATTCTCGTAGCAAATGCTGCGCTTTTGGGTTTCTGGGGCAATCAGCTGAAAGACGTTCCGGTGAATCTGTCGGGAGTTGCCTGGTATGTCGTCGCGGCGCTCCTTGTTGAGAGCCTCGTCGGGATTTGGATTTGCGTGGTCTGGCATTTTGCAATTGATGCGGGCGTTTTCTGGATGGAGCGTTGGCAGAAGATTTTGGAAGAAAAGCTTGAGGCGGAAGCCTTTGGAAGCATCGACGTTTATCGGAACATTTCGAATCGCCCAAAACCGCGATCCCGCACGATGGCCCGCATGTTGCAAATGACATTTCTGGTGTCTTGGATCCTTGCCCTCTTTCTATCCGCCTATCTTTCGTATATTAGGGCGACCCAGAACTAGGCTCTCGGGAGGTCTGACAGCTCAACGATGTGACCGCTCCAAACTTAGCGGATTCAGAAGGCCGGGCGTTTTCATTTCGTCACGTTCAGCTGTTTCCATAGGCCGGGTGCCCCAGGTCTCGCTTTTGAGACCTGGGTTTTCAGGAGTTGGTTTCCGCGTTTCGCGGCGGTCCAGAATGACTCAATCTCCACGGTTCCCTCCAACCCAGTCCTGTAGTGACGAAAGCTGGACCATGCCCAGTCCTCGGGTTTGGAAACCAGACCCCGCTTCACCGGGTTCCGGTGCATGTATTTCAGCTTCTCTGTTGTCTTCTCGGGATTCCAGACGTTGAAATCGTAATAGCGCGTTTGCCAGAAGGGGCGCTGTTTCTGACGTACCGTGACAGATAGCTTGAGGGCTTGAGTTGCTCGATCGAGAGTACCATTCTTCGGTTCGTTGACGAGAAGATGCACGTGCTCGGGCATGATGACGTAGCCGAGGACGACGAAGCCGTATCGCTTGCGGATTCGTTCGAGGGCTGACTCGAAGAGATTGCGGGTTGATTTGCAGCCGAGATAGGGACGCCGGTGATGACAACTGAAGGTGATGAAGTGGAAGTCGCCGGCTTGTTGATAACGGTGAAGGCCTCGGGTCATCCGAGCCAGAATATGTGGTTGATGTTGGAGAGTCGGTGGTGGGGCTCACATCCCTCCCAGGTCTCAGAAGCGAGACCAGGGGCACCCAGATTTGTGGCCAGCGAAGCCAAGACCGCGCACCTTTGGATTGTGTTTCAATAGTAAGAATGGCAGTTCCCCGGAGATCTACAGTTAGAGGCAAGTTGATTGCGGCTCGGCGCAAGGCGCGGGAGTACGCCATGGTGGCGCGGGCGCTGGCGTCTACCTGCGCATCCTGTTCTGGCGCAGATAGTTCCGGCGCGGTTCTGCAATCTTTCTTGCGCTTACTGCAACGAATACGACAAGGTTTCTGAGCCTGTCCCGCTGGACGAGATGCTGCGGCGGATCGACCACCTGGGGCGGCTGGGGACGGCCATGATCGGGATCTCGGGCGGGGAGCCGCTGACCCACCCGCAACTGGACGACATCATCGCGCGCATGCGCAAGACGGGCGCCATCGCGGGCATGATCACCAATGGCTACCTGCTGAACGTGGAGAGAATCGAGCGGCTGAACGCTGCGGGCCTCGATCACATGCAGATCAGCATCGATAACCTTGAGCCGGATGAGATTTCGAAGAAGAGCCTGAAGGTTCTGGACAAGAAGCTGCAGATGCTGGCCGATCACGCGGAGTTCCACGTGAACATTAATTCCGTGGTGGGCGGCGGGTTTCGCGATCCCAACGATGCGCTGGTGATTGGGCGGCGTGCGCTGGAACTGGGGTTCGAGTCGACTATCGGGATTATTCATGACGGCGACGGGCAGCTGAAGCCGCTGAAGCCGGATGAGGCGCGGGTCTACTTCGAAATGACGAACCGGAAGAAGACGAATTACGCGCAGTTCGACATGTTTCAGGAAGCGATTGTGAAAGGCGAGTCGAACGACTGGCGCTGCCGCGCGGGTTCGCGCTACCTCTACATCTGCGAGGACGGGCTGGTGCATTACTGCTCGCAGCAGCGCGGGTATCCGGGTGTGCCGCTTGCCAACTACACCATCGCGGATGTGAAGCGGGAGTTTTTGACGGCGAAGAGTTGCGCGCCCAATTGCACGATCGGCTGCGTGCACCGCATCAGTCATATTGATCACTGGCGGGCTCCGCAGACTTCGACGGTGTCGCCGGGCGGCCAGGGCGAGCTGGTCAATATTCAGACGGGCGACTGAAGCCGCCGGTGAACAGTGGACAGTGAACAGACGGCGGGGGCTTCGGCCTCCGTTTTTTCGCGGATACCATCGGAGCGTAAAAGCAGATCCATCACTCCGGCGACTGAAGTCGCCAGTGGACAGTGTGCAGTGAACAGTGGTCAGTAAAAACGGGGGGCTCGGCTTTCGTTTTTTTTGCGGAGTGGCTAGGCGGTATAGAAGCAGATCCTTCACTGCGCTTACCCCACGGACTTTGTCCGCGGGGCCCCAAGCCGCTAGTTCAGGATGACACTTTAGTGGCGACATTTGTGGCGCGCTGAGCCACCGGCGCTTCGCATTTTGTGCGGAGGCCGTTGGCTTCGCGGGCCAGGTAGTCCCAGTTGAGGTTGCGGTAGATGCGCGCTATCAGGGCTCCGAGCAGGCCGGAGTAGTTCAGCGACAAGGTTACGCGGCTGTGGGCGCCGACGGCTTCTACCTGGTGGCGGGCGATGATCTTCATGCCCAAGGTGTGAGTCGTCCACGCAAAGATGCGGCGATTTTCGTCGAGCGAGGTAACCTGCCAGACGGCGGGCATAAGCCTGGGCTGCCAGATGCGCGTGCGCGAGCCAAGGGTGAGTGGGCCGATGTCCATGCGCTGCACGCGGGTGACCGCGGTATTCCACTCCGGCCAATGCTCGACATCGAGCATCACGGCCCAGACACGTGGCGGCGAGATTTGAATTTCAACTGCCTGGCGAAAGTCTGACATGGGGAGGGGACCCCGAACTACGGCAATTTATTTGTGAGCTGTCTTCACAGGTGTTGTTTTTCCAGACGCTGAATGGGTGTCGGCAATGGCCTGGTCAATGAGTTGGAAAAGCTTGGTGCGGTCGACAACTTCGATGAAGGGCGCGCCCTTGCTGTCCGCGGTTGTGATCCAGATGGTGGGAGTGTGCTCAATCCCGATGCGCTGGCCCAATGCGTAGTCGGCCTTGACTTCGGCGGCGAGCTTGCCCTGGGGATCCAAGGCAAAGGGCAGCGCGATGTTGTGGCTCTTCGCGTAGTTCTCAGTGAACTGGCGGAGCACATCGAGGTTGGAGATGGAAGGCTGGTTGGCGAAGACCTGGTCGCGATAATCGTCGCCGATCTTCTTGCCCTTGGTGTCAAACCAGCGGGCGTTGACGGCCGCCTGGAAGCTCCATGCATGGAAGGGCAAGGGGAAGTCGTGGCGGACCCAGGGAATGTTGTATTTGGCCGCAGCCTCGCGCAGCACGGGATTGGCGTTGGCGCAGTCGGGGCATTCCATATCTTCAAATTCGACGATGGCCACGCGGGCTCCGGCGGGCGGCTTAAGGGCGGCGGGATCGTGCACCTGCGTGGTGGGCGGTGGTCCGAATTGGGCGCGCGCGCTGGGTGTAACCGCGAGCAGGGCGGCGGCAAAGCTCATTAAAAGAGCGGTGCGGGGGAAAAGACGAAGGGCGTGGGCAAGTTGATTGGGCATGGTTTCTTGGACGACTCCCTTGTGTCTATTGTAACGGCAGCAAAGCAGGAAAGTTGCGAGCGGGAATCCCACTTTAGGAGACGGTGCGGGGACATCGGCCCGGTGTTGGAGGGGAAGTAAAAAGCAGACCGAGGGGATCGAGAATGGCCTTAGTTCCGGGGTTGGGTCGGGTCGTGGTCGGCGCGCCGTTTAGCCATCCATTGGCGCCATTTGTAGTCGGCCACGAATGAGAGGGCGAAGGCGATCAGCACGACGATGGCGAGAACAAGTTTCATGAAGGCAGGTTGAGTCCAGAGTTTAGCTCACCGCGAGGCGTGCTTTACGGGGAGGATAGCTTGCGGAGGTGTCGTAGCGCCAATCGCGCGATCCATAAGATGGCGGCGAGCAGGATGGCAGTGTCGATGTAGCCGAATATCCAAAACATCACGGAGCAGATGACCGCGTGGGAGCGGAGAAACGGGCTAAAGTTGCTGGCGATGACGGCAGGGGTATGGAGGAGGTACCACTCCACGGCCAGCGTCGAGGATTGGCTGGAACTCGACAGTCCATCTGACCCGGCCGGATAGCCAACCACCCAGAAGTTGATGATCTCAATCGGAAGCGCGGCCAGCAGGGAAGTCTTGATGATGGGTCGCGTCCAGAATTGCCTCATGTATGCAGGATAAAAGAAACGCCGCCGGGTTTGGCCGCGACGGCGTGCTTTCTGCGCTTTCTCAGATGCGTGACAGGGCTAGCGGCCGACGACGATGACCTCGAAGCTTCCCGGGATCATCGGTGGACGCGGGCGCGGATTTTCAGCGGTGGCGGCGGGGCGCGGGCCGAACTCCGCAGTCACGAGATATATGCGATCGGTGGATGGATCGTAGGCCATGGTGCGCGCTGCCTTCTTTGTTGGCAGCGATTGGATGGTCTTGTACGTGGTGCCGTCGACGACTGAAAGCACGCCATCGCCCGAGGAAGCAAAAGCCAGGTTGTGTTGGGCGCTCCACCCGGCGGCATCGGGTCCGTCGCCGATGGCTGGCGTCGCGAGGATCTTGCCGCTGCTGGCGTCGATCACGCTCATCTTGTTGCCGTCGCAGACCGGAAAGAGGCGATTGCCGGCGATGTCCATAGCGAGGCCTGAAGGCGATTCGCAGCCAGCGGGCCAGGTCGCGGTGATCTTCTTGTCGTGCGCGTCGAGTTTGAGCACCAGGCTCTTGTCTTCAATATTGTTGTAGACGTTTCCCTTGCCGTCGGCTGCGGCAAACTCGGGCTTGCCGGGCACGGCGATGGTGGCGACGACTTTGCGCGAGGCGGTGTCGATGACGCTGATGTCCTTGCTGCGGCCGTTGAAGGCCCACACGGTTTTGGTGGTCGGCTCAAAGAGAATGGCATCAGGGTTGGTGCCGGCGGGAATGGTTGCCACGGTGGAGAGATTGGAGCGATCGAAGACGACCACCGCGTTGCCGCCGCCGTCGGAGATGTAGCCGAACTTGCCGTCGGTGTCGAGTGCGACGCCGTGAGTTCCGTGCATGCCGCCGATAGTGCCGATCAGTTTGCCGGTAGTGGTGTCAACCGCATCCACATGGTCGCCACGGGTGATGTACACGCGATGGGCTGCAGAGTCCACCAACAGGTAGTCCCAAAAGCCGGCGTCAGCCAGCTTCCAACTGTCGAGGACTTTGTAGGGGCCTTGTGCATGGGCGGCCAGGGTAGCTGCGAAAAGAGTGCACAGCAGGGCAGCGGTAAAAAGAGTGCGCGCAAAGGCTGTGAGACAACGTTGGTTTTGCATGTTCGACTCCGCGTGGGCTCGGCAAATCGGGAGTGCAACTCGAAGAAATTAGCCGGCGCAAGCATTGTTCCACGGCGGCATTAAGAGATGCTGAAGGAAGGGGGAGATACCGTGAATACCTGCAGGGAATCGCGTGAACAGCTATGAATAGCCTCGGGCCGAAGGCGAAGATCTGTCAAACGGAAGGGTAGACAACCACTCGCTCCAATCAAAACGACTCGTTCCTCCACAAGGCTGTCATTCCGACCGGAGCAAAGCGGAGTGGAGGAATCTGCAGTTGTTCTTCGGCTGGTCTCCATCGGAGTTACTTCCGAGTTCTGCATGGGTCTGCGACCCACCTATATGCATGAAAATCGTGGCGAGTCGAAGCGGTTACGATTGGACCGGCGTGGGACGGCGAAGACCGAGCCTACTCTGGATTAGTCGAAGCCGTGTCCGAGTTTGGTCTGGGTCGCGTGTTTGGACCAATTTGTGTTGCGCCATCCATCCCGGCAGGGACGGACTGGTAGCACGTGACGGTGTGTAATGTCTCTGCGCACGCTTCCTGCCGCTTCCCCGCCAGGAGGTAGTAATGGCAGACAAGATAGCTGGCATTGACGTACACAAGAAGGTATTGATGGTGGTGGTGGTGGATGCCCGCACGCCGGAGGAGAAGCCGGAGCGGCGGCGGTTTGCCACCATGCCAACAGAGTTGCGCCGCTTATCGAACTGGCTGCAGGCGCAGGGGGTCGAAGAAGCAGTGATGGAATCGACCGCGCAATACTGGCGATCGGTGTGGATGGAGTTAGAACCGCACATGTGCCTTCATCTGGCGCAAGCGTTTTCCAACCGTGCTCCGCGAGGACGCAAGCATGACTTCAAGGATGCAGAGCGGCTGGCACGGCGGTTGATTGCTAAGGAGCTCATCCTGAGTTTTGTTCCAGATGGGGAGCAACGTATCTGGCGGAACCTGAGCGGGATGAAGCTGCAACTGGTACGCGACCGGGTGCGCCTTCGTAGTCAGATCGAGTGTCTGCTGGAAGAGATGCGCATCAAGCTATCGGTCGTTGTCACCGATTTGCTGGGATCGAGCGGCATGCGTATGCTGCATGCTCTGGCCCAAGGTGAGACGGATGCGAAGCGGTTGGCGTTGTTGGGGGACGAACGGCTGAAGTGCAGTCAAGAGCCAGTTGATCGAAGCGCTAACCGGAAGGACGCATCCGGTGCACGCTCAGATGCTCATGCTGCAACTTGAGCGTCTACGGCTCCTCGATGAGCAGATAACAAAACTGAACAGCCTCCTCGCGCAGGCCATGACGTCGCATCAGGACGCCGTGATCAGACTAGCCGAAGTGCCAGGCCTGGGCATCGATTCAGCACAGCAGGTGATCGCGGAAGTGGGAGTGACCGCCGCCACGTTCTCCTCCGCGGCGGAGTTCACTTCCTGGGTGGGGACCTGTCCCGGCAGAGAAGAAAGCGCCGAAAAGAACTCCAGCAGCCGATCGGCGAAAGGTAACAAATACATGCGCCGACTGCTCAACCAGGCTGCTCACGCTGCAGCCAGAAGCAAAGGCACTCACTTCCAGGCTGTGTTCCGGCGTCTGCTGCCACGGCTTGGCTATCAGTCCGCCGTCTGGGCCATCGCACATCGCATCTGCCGAATCGTCTGGAAGATCCTCCACGAAGGAGTCAGCTACATCGAGCAGGGGACCCAGCCTGAACCAAAGCTACTCATCTACCGAGCACAATACATAGCCAAACAACTTCGCAAGTTCGGCTACAACATCCAGATCACTCCTCCGAACGCGGCCCCCGTTTAAACTGCGGTTCCCAATCGGAAGGAGGTGATGTTTCGACGGAGTGGGCGGTGATTCGCCAGTAGCTCGATAAAACCCGGACATCGTCAAGAGCAAACTGCCGACGGCTCCCTTAGCACTGCGGGAATTGCAGCGACGACCACGCCTTCGTCATCGGTCATTCGGGTCTTATACAGCGGCAGGTTCGAGCGCGACAGCGCGAGTAATGGTGATGACGCTGATGTCGTCGTCCTGTCCGAAGTCCTGCGCAGCCTGGGCAATTGCGTCGGCGGTCCAGGAAGCAATGCCGGAAGTGCGCTCGAATCCGAACAACTCGCCGTCTTTGCCGCGAGCCTCGACCACACCATCGGTGACGAGGGTGAGCTGTTCGCTCGCGTTAAGCGTAAACGTTGCTTCCGGGTAGTTCGACTCGGCCGATAAGCCAAGTGGAAGGCCGGTTTCGATCTTCAGTTCCCGCCCGTTGCAATAAGGCGCCAAATGCCCAGCGTTGGCAGCTGTGATGCTACCGACAGCATCTACGTGCAACGCGAGGCAGGTAGTAAATCCGCCATTTGCTCTGCCGAGCATACTCTGGTTCATCGCAGCGAGAATCTCGCCGGGGCTTTTTGTGTAATGCGCCAAGGTGCGCAGCGTTCCAACCAGGAGCGAGACCGTCATTGCAGCCGGCAAGCCTTTGCCGCTAACGTCGCCGATCACGGCAAGCAGGCCGCCATTCGGGAGCGGGATGATCTGGAAGAAGTCTCCGCCGACTTGGCTCGCGGGCTTATAGACGCTCTCGATTTGGAAGCCTGGAATGGCAGGGACGTCCTCGGGGACGAGCACCTGCTGAACAGTCCGCGCGGCCTCAAGTTCTGTAGAATGGCGCTCCTCGTTGCGGCGGGTACGGGCGAAGCGCAGCACCAGGATTCCCAGCAGTGAAACCTGCACCAGCAGATTCGCGAGGTCAACGGCCGTAATCGGAATGGGCCACTGAAACGAGATCAAAAGCAAGCGCAGGTGCCGGGTGATTCCGTCGAACCCCAGGGTATGGAAGATATAGATGGCGAGCTTCAGGAAACTCACTGCCAATGACAGGCCCACAGGAAACACGAGCAGGCGGGCGTCGGGAACTCCGCGCCGCGCCGCACGCCCCAGCAGGAGCAGGATGCATACGAAGTAAGGAATCCCCGTGAGGGCCTGCACGCCATTCCAAAGAGCAATGGTGCTCCACGGAAGTGAGCCGGAAACCAGAATCCAAGCCAATTGGCCGCATTCATATACCGCCCAGGTCGCTACCTGGGAGGCGATTGCAACATAAGCAAGGCGGCTGCGGCGCACCCCGAAAAGCCGCATCAGGAACAGCAGGAATGCAAGGGAATACGCAAAGCTGAGTGAGCTCCACATGACTTCCAAGCCGTGCTGCCACGAAGAGTGCAAGCGCGAGAACTCAGAGGTGAAGAGTTCCAGGTAAGCAGCCTGAAGAATTTCATACAGGGCGAACCAGAGATATTCGCGTTCGTTGCGACGCAAGGCAAAGAGCGCCAAACCGGCGAAGCCCCCAATCAGCATCGCCATCACAACGAAATGGACGGCGCTTGAATTCCAGTAGCTTAGTTTGTCCTGAAGAGAGGCCCATTCGCGTAAAGTAGCCAGGTCGCCAATCCGCGGGGTTCCGATCGGACCACCCCCTAGTGCCATGCCGTCAGAAGCCTGCGAACCATAGAGCCACTGCCAGACTCGAATGGCGATCACCATGGGCTGGCCTTGCACCGCGGGTGGAAGCGTGATGAGACCCGGCTTCTTAGTGTAGACCCGCTGATGAGGTGGCAAGCCGCCGAATTGACTGATCAGACGACCATCCGCGAAGACCTGATAGCTGGTTGAAAACGACGGCAAATACAGCGCCAAGGGGCCAGCGTTGTCGGGAACAATCAGTTTGAAGCGATACCAGGCAAAGCCGCCGTAGCCTGCGTAGCCTTGCTGGCTCCAATCCTCGTCGGAGCGCAGCATTCTCCATGAGGAGTCGTCGAAGCTGGGATCGGCCCAACGCGGGTCGTCACCGGTGTGGAAGCGCCAGAGACCGCGAAGCTCGGCCATTTGCACACGATCGTTCTCCAGGTTGAACGTCTGGCTATGACTCTGGCTGGCGCAGAGGAGCGCCCCTACTGCGATCAGAACAGCAGCAATGCCCGAACGAACATGGGGAAGCATGATGGGTCATCGTTTCACGGCAAAAGGCGCAGCGCAATCGGAAAGGATGGCGATAAGCTTCAGATTCCGGACAAGCAGCAACACTGGCTGCTATGTCACAGTTCTTGCGAAGATGTCAACGCTCTCATTGTGCCGCAATCAAGAAGATTTTTCTGAGTTCCGGTCGGATCGTAGCTAGACAAGATCGGAAGCGCCCCCCAATGAAGCTTCGCCTTGCACGACCTCGGTCGTGAGGCGCTTTCGATTTGTACACAAGAAGGAAGCCGCAGGTGTTTGCCGCGGATGAGGTGAGCCTTATGGATTTTCAATCCGAGCTTGCTGATAATAAATAAGTTGAAACTTTACGCTGCAAAGCCGAGTTCGCGAACTTGTCCGGTCCATACGGCCCCAGTATGGCACAACTCAGCGTCAGCGGCGCATGCGGCTTCGTTCTTGTGGACAAGTGGGAAGTAACCCAATTTTTCTGTTTCTCACCCGGCGGCAATTCGCCAACTACGAATGTAGACTTACGAAACCCTCGAATTATTGCAGAGGTAGACTCCATGGGATCCGGTTCCAAGGACTACCAGGATCATTGAGAAGTTTCAGGTACACGGCTCGCATTGCCTGGCCGTCAATCCCGGTTTGGTGCAAGGACCAGAACTCACGGCCAACCAGATAGTTTTCTCCAAATTCACGCCACGATCCGAAATTCTGCTGCAGAATGCTGGCCGCGTACATAACGCGTGGCCAAGCTTCATCCTCCGAGATGTATCCGGCGGAAACTCCCCATCGGCAAAGGTTGATATATCGTGCATAATCCCAGCCGGTAATACTCTGCGCACCGAATTTCTCGTAATAGCGGTGCGCGACGCGAACGCTGTTTGCGTTCTCAGAATTGAGGTGACTGAGAGCCTCTTTCAGCTGCTCTGGTGTGGCAGTCGCTGTACGTGCGCCGAGTGAGGAAAAAAGCTGGCGATGCCCACCCTGTTCAATCCATGAGAGTCCGCCGAGCAATTCATCGCGAGAGGATATTCGCCACCAATCGCGAAGCAGTTTCTTTGTTCTCTGTGCGTCGCCACCGGAAGATAGAGTGCCGAGTGGCTCCCGGTTGAATGTTGCCAGAATTGCGGATGCTGCTATGGCCCAAGATTTTTGAGCCCGCGATGCGGGTTGAGAGCCAACGGAAGGTAGGACCAGACCTGGTCCGATGCCGGAAACTGCTGTACTGGGAGCATTTTCACGGTCAAGTCCGTCGCAATGAACGTAGCCAATCTTCTCTGATGAGTCGATCTTGGAAATGCTGCACCAGCTTCCCTCGCTATTGGTGATTGAGAGGGTGATACGAACCGAAGCGCCACGCGTCAGCGCCGAACTGGTATCGCTGTCTGCCGACATTTCCGAAAAGACCTGAAGAGAATCGACCTTCACAGTGCCGCGCTGTTCCTGAGCCGAGGCCCGGGCGGAGAGGACGAACAACAGAAGAAATAGAGTCGATACAACAGTACGCGACAAGGTGGTCATGGCAGGCGTTAGGAACTTTATGGGTAATTTAGCATCCTATCCGCCAGATCAATGCGCATAAAAAAACAAACGGTGACTTCGGTTTACTACGTCGTCGCTCACGTTTTTTGCTCCGACTGCTGGTGGCGGTCTTGCCATGAACGAGGATGGGATGGGCAACAAGGCTGTCGGTTGGGAAACCGAGCATTGAGGATGGCCTGTTGCTCGAAGGGTAATTAATGGGATGGTCCGCCGCCTAAACCTCAGCGGAGGTGTAAGGGGTGAACAGGAAGCGTCCCATGAAGATTCATACGATTGGTATCGATCTGGCTAAAACAGTCTTTCACTTGGTTGGGCTAAGTGCGCAAGGTGAAGTTGTGGTGCAGAGGAAGTGTTCGCGCAGTCAGTTGCTTCGCTTCACCTCGAACCTTCCAGTGTGCTTGATCGGCATGGAGGCTTGCGGAGGAGCGCATTTTCTGGGCCGTGCTCTTCGTGATCAGGGGCATGATGTACGCCTGATGCCTGCGCAGTATGTAAAGCCATATGTGAAGACCAACAAGAACGACTACATCGATGCTAAAGCCATCGCCGAGGCCGTCGGTCGTCCGAGGATGCGCTTCGTGCCTATCAAGACGGATGATCAGTTGGATCTGCAGTCATTGCACCGGATTCGCGAGCGCTGGGTGGTGCGGCGCACCGCTGTGATCAACCAGATCCGCGGCTTGCTGCTGGAGCGCGGCATCACGATTCGCAAGGGGCGCCTGTATATCGAGGCTTCTCTGCCGGCGATTCTGGAAGACGCCGACAACAAGCTCTCGGGCATATTGCGGGTGCTGCTCACGCAACTGCAGTTGGAGATGCAGTATCTGGGAAGACAGATCGGTGAGTCCGACAAGCTGATCCTCGAGATAGCCAGAGGGATGGACTCCTGCCGGCGGCTGATCGCGATCCCCGGAATCGGACCGCTCACCGCAACAGCCACGATCGCGGCGATTGGTAACGGAGCGGCTTTCAAAAAGGGCCGCGGGTTCGCGGCGTGGCTGGGAGTCGTTCAGGGCGAGCAATCGACCGGCGGCAAGCAGAAGCTGACCGGCACCAGCAAGCGCGGGAATAAATATCTGCGCAAGCTGTTCGTACAGGGAGCGCACACCGTCTTGCTGCAGAAGACCAAGCAATCGACTGGCCTGAGTACTTGTGGCTCTGGACTGGCGTTCTTAACAAACTCAGCCTAACCCACGACTAGCGCATCGAGCCGGTCACACCATAATGACTAACCCCTGTCTTGCCGTTTCAGGGTTACCTCCCCATAGGCGGTGACCCACTCGGAACCCGCTGTTTGACAGCCCCAGTCACTGTCGATTCGTTGATGCTGGTTTTTCCGACGGTACGCGAGACATTCAGGCTGCGGCTGATTGTCGGACACTTCGAGTCTCGGTCCATCCAGGCAACGACCCACCCCCGTTGCCGCGAGGTCTCACCCCTAACCGATATCACATCCTCTCACTTAGGTTGGGCGATCAAAGGTCACATACCAAACCTCCGAGCCAGCCGTACAATTGAAAGCAATCAAAGCCAAAGATGCTCAGGTGGAAATGTTGAAGCAGGGCCTTTTGTCCGGATGTCTGGGTGGTTGTGTGCTTGCGTTCGCCGTTGCTGCTCTTTCTGTCGGTGCGCAAACTACGAGCGCAAACGAATGGACGTGGACGGGCGGGAGCAGCCAGAAAAATCCGTCCGCTGTCTACGGAATTCTGCAGACTCCTGCTGCTGCGAATACTCCTGGCGGACGATCGGGTGCGGTCAGATGGACGGACACCAAGGGTGATCTCTGGGTATTCGGAGGCTCCGGTATAGATCCGGCAGGCCTTGACGGCACTTTCAGCGATTTATGGGAGTTGAATCCGGCCACCGGCGAATGGACGTGGATGGCAGGACCGAATAAGACGGGACAATCCGGCGTCTACGGCACTTTGGGAACGGTCGCAGCTGGGAATAGTCCTGGTGCGCGATCAGGCGCAGTCAGTTGGACCGACAGCAAAGGAAATCTCTGGCTCTTCGGAGGCGACGGTTTTGATTCAGCTGGCAGGATCGGCTATCTGAATGACCTGTGGCTATTCAATCCTTCTTCAAAAGAGTGGACCTGGATGGGCGGAAGCAATACGCTACCCACTTGTCCTTCAACGAACAGTTGTGGCCCTCAAGGGGTCTACGGCACGCTGGGCACGGCGTCATCCGTAAATGTTCCCGGTGGTCGGGCCGGAGCCGTCGGATGGACTGATTCGACTGGCAACTTCTGGCTCTTAGGCGGAAGAATCTACGTCGTATACCTCAATGGATGGACGGGATATCTCAACGATCTTTGGAAGTTCAATCCCACTACGAGCCAGTGGACATGGATGGGAGGAAGTAATTCACTGCCATCTTGTCCTTTGACGATCAGCTGTGGCCAGCCTGGCGTTTATGGGACACAACAAACGCCCGCAGCCGGCAATGTACCGGGTGCGCGTGAGAGCGCGGTTTCCTGGCTCGACAGCAACGGCAATCTATGGCTATTTGGCGGCTTTGGTTTTGATTCCTCTGACGTAGACGGCGAACTGAATGACTTGTGGGAGTTCAATCCCTCCACCAACGAGTGGGTTTGGATAAGCGGAAACAAAACTGTCGGTGTCACCAATGGGGGACAGCCCGGTGAGTATGGGACGTTACAATCCTTCGCGTCGGGTAATACGCCGGGCGGACGCGAGAGCTCGTTGGGTTGGAGTGACGCGAACGGCGATCTCTGGGTGTTTGGCGGGTACGGGTTCGACGGGAACTCCAATTTGGGAGGACTCAACGACCTTTGGGTCTTCAATCCAACTACGAAGCTGTGGGCCTGGATGAGCGGCAGCACGTTGATCGGCAAACCCGGCGTGTACGGAATATTGGGCAGCCCTTCCATCGGCAATCTGCCGCCCAGCCGCACCAGCTCGGTCGGATGGACCGACAGCAATGGAACCTTGTGGATCTTCGGCGGCTTCAACAACGATTCCCAATCCAATAATGGCGAACTCAACGATCTATGGGAGTATCAGCCGTATTCGGGGGGCCTTGCGGCCACCGCTTCGCCAACCTTCTCGCCCCCGGAGGGGGGTTACTCGACGGTGCAGTCCGTGTCCATCTCCGATACAACTACGGGGTCAACGATCTATTACATGATTAACGGAGCTGCTCCGCCAACCCTATATAGCTCGCCAATAATTGTCTCTTCCACCGAGACCATTCAGGCCATTGCTGGAGCGAACGGATATGCGGACAGCACAGCGTCGGCAACCTACACTCTCAATCTTCCCCCTCCTGCTGCGCCGACATTCAACCCGCCAGCCGGAACCTACCAGGGTGCGCAGATGACTACCATCTCTGATGCGACGCCATACACAAGCATTTACTTCACTACAGACGGAACTACGCCGACGACGAGTTCCACTCTCTATTCTGGAACGTTCGTCGTATCAGCGTCGGAGACAATCACAGCTATTGCTGTATCTGGAGGCAATGCGTTCAGCTCGGCGGCATCTGCTGCTTACATAATTTTGCCGTCGCCACCGAATACTTGGGCGTGGATTGGCGGAAACAACCTTATTGACCAGTCCGGTTCTTATGGCATGCTGGGCATTTCTCTCGCCCAGAACTTCCCCGGAAGCCGGAACGATTCGGCGAGCTGGATTGACACAAACGGCAATTTCTGGCTCTTCGGCGGAAAGGGCACAGATGCAGTTGGCCACAACGGATGGCTCAATGATGTCTGGAGATATTCTCCCTCCAGCACGACGCCTCAGAACGATCAATGGACCTGGATGGGTGGAAGCAACACTGTGCCCTGTACGAGCTCGTCAGGGCCTGCGAGTTGCGGCCAACTCGGTGTATATGGCACCTTGGGAACGCCAGCGCCTGGAAATATTCCTGGAGCCCGCGAAGGGTCCGCAACTTGGACTGACGCGAGCGGTAACTTCTGGCTTTTCGGAGGGTATGGGTTCGATGGCGTCAACCCGCGAGAGAGCTTTCTCAATGACCTTTGGGAGTTCAATCCATCCGCCAATCAATGGGCATGGATGAGCGGCAGCAACTCAGAACAATTCCTGACTCCCACTCAAGGATATGGACAACCCGGTATCTACGGGATGTTAGGGACGCCGTCGCCTGGCAACGTCCCCGGAAGTCGGGAGTGGGCTGCAAGTTGGATCGACAATAGCGGCAACCTCTGGCTTTTGGGAGGACAGGGACAGGACGTTGCTGGCCAAGAGGGTCAACTCAACGACCTCTGGAAATTCTCCCCTTCCAGCAGCCAGTGGACCTGGATGGGCGGAAACAATACCCTCGGCGACTGTGTTGATGTGCCCGGAAACTGCGGTCGCCCGGGAGTGTACGGCACGTTGGGAACTCAAGCCGCCGGAAACCTCCCCGGCGGCCGATCCAAAGCTGCGAGTTGGACTGACAGCGCCGGCAATTTCTGGCTTTACGCGGGCGATGGCTACGACTCCAAAGGCGAGAGAAACGATCTCAATGATCTTTGGAAATTTAATCCATCCAGTGGTCAATGGACCTGGGTGAACGGGTCCAGCACTTTTGCATGCCCGTTCAATTCAGTCGTCGGCTATAACGCTTGCGTCAGTGCATCCTCTGTCTTTGGAACCCTGGGAGTGCCCGCCGCGGGGAACGTTCCCGGAGGCCGCTCCGGAATCTCCATCTGGATCGACGGAAGCGGCAATTTTTGGTTTTTCGGTGGAGGCGGTGGTTCGGATCTAAGCGGACAGGCCGGCGGCTTGAATAACGACATATGGATCTACAATCCATCGACGAACTTATGGACGTGGATGGGCGGAGATACCGCCGCCAGTAATTGCACCTCGTTTTATCTGGGCGAGATTCCTCCCATTTGCGACGGCAATCAAGGTACTTTCGGAATCCAGTACACGCAGAGCGTGGGGAACACTCCCGGAGTTCGCAACTTCGCTACACGGTGGACAGACAAGAGCGGGAATTTCTGGCTGTTTTCGGGAGCGGTCACCGGACTCTCTGACCTGACTGGATGGTGGAATGATCTCTGGGAGTTTCAACCATCCGTCAATACATTACCGCCGGCAACGACGCCGATTTTCAGCCTGAAGCCTGGATCCTACATCTCGGGGGGCCCCCTGATCATCGGCAACGGGATGTCGAACGCTAGAATTTACTACACCACCGACGGAACTACGCCAACAACAAGCTCGACCGTGTACACAGGGCCGATCACATTCGCGTCATCCGAGACCGTCCAAGCGATCGCAACGGCACCGGGATATATCACCAGCGGCGCAGCATCTGCGAGCTACAACATGGTGACAGCGGTAGCAACGCCGAAGTTTTCACTTCCGCCGGGTACTTACTCTTCCGTGCAAACAGTGACAATCTCAGATGCGGCACCAGGCGCACTTATTTATTACACGACCGACGGAACCGCTCCAATTTCAAGTTCGCCAAAGTACACGGGACCCATCACTGTCTCTTCGTCAGAGACGATCAACGCAAGAGCCGTGGAGCCTGGTTTTACCGATAATAATGGCATTGCAGAAGCGGGACTTGGTTTTGCCAGCGCCGATGCCAGCGCAGCTTACACCATCAACCTCCCGCAGACGGCTACACCCACCTTCAGTGTTGCCGCCGGGACATATTCATCTCCGCAGACGATGTCGATCAGCGACTCGACAACCGGAGCGGCAATCTACTACACCACAGATGGGACGTCGCCCACGGTTAAATCTACTGCATATAGTGGAGCGATCTCCATTTCTTCAACTCAAACCGTCCAGGCGATTGCAATGGCGCCGGGCTACTCGCAGTCCGCGGTGACGACTGCGCTTTACACCATCAATTTGCCTGCGCCCAGCTTCACGCTCACCTGCACATCAGTCGCCTTAACCCCCGGCGCAACGACCGGAAACACTTCGACCATCACCGTGATTCCGGTAGGTGGCCTCACCGGCAGTCTGACGCTGGCCGCGGCCATCACTTCCAGCCCCAACGGTGCGTCGTACTTGCCTACTTGGAGCTTCGGCACAACCAGCCCATTAAGGATCACGGGAACAAACGCCGCATCGGCGACCTTGACTATCTTCACCACGTCGCCCACCACCAGTGCAGCTTCCTATCCAAAGCGTCCTGGAATGCCTTTGTACGCGACCGGTGGCGCGGCTCTGGCGTGCGTTCTGCTCTTTGGGATTCCGGCTAGACGACGCAATTGGCATACTCTGCTTGGAATCCTCGTACTCCTGGCGGCACTTTCAGGGGGAGTGTTAGCTTGCGGCGGCGGAGGAGGGGGCGGAAACAGTAGTGGTGGTGGCAGTACGAGCAATCCAGGCACCACCGCAGGAAGTTACACCGTGACTGTGACAGGTACGTCAGGCTCGACTACTGAAACGGGTACGGTTGCGCTGACCATTAAATAGGATGCGACGGGAGAGCCGCGAAGCAGACACAACGAGAACCAAACTCGCTGCACTTGCTGAATAGGAGACATTTCGAGTTCCGGTCGGGTTGTTTGAATGCTAAGTCGAGGAGGAGCACGAGGGTGTTACAAAGGCTGAACTCAGCTGTGAGGCTGATTCAGAGAACTACCCACGGAGGCTCCTCGAGACACTATGTACTACATCGGACTTGATGTTCACAAGAAGACGATCAGCTATTGCGTGAAGGACGCGGCCGGCAAGATCCATCAGGAAGGCAAGATTGGATCGACGCGGCGTGAACTTGATGCCTGGATCAAAACCCTTCCCGAACCCCGGATGATGGCCATGGAAGCGACGATCTTCACCGGCTGGATCTACGATCACCTGCTTCCGCACGCCGAGAAGGTGAAGGTAGCCCGCCCCCTGATGCTGCGAGCCATTGCCGCGGCGAAGCGGAAGAACGACAGGATCGATGCCAGCAAGATAGCCGATTGCCTTCGTTGTGATTTCCTTCCGGAGTGCTACATGACATCGACTGAGATCCGTGACCGACGGCGTACCTTACGCTATCGCGGACTACTGGTGAAGCAGATGGTGCAGATGAAGAACCGGATCTCGGGCCTGTTGATGGAGACCGGCGTGAGCTACAACAAGCAGCGACTGCACAAAGTGGGCTACTTCACCGAGCTGATGTCGGGCAACGAAGAGAGCGTGCGCAGAGACATTACACACCGTCACGTGCTACCAGTCCGTCCCTGCCGGGATGGATGGCGCAACACAAATTGGTCCAAACACGCGACCCAGACCAAACTCGGACACGGCTTCGACTAATCCAGAGTAGGCTCGGTCTTCGCCGTCCCACGCCGGTCGAATCGTAACCGCTTCGACTCGCCACGATTTTCATGCATATAGGTGGGTCGCAGACCCATGAGAACTCGGAAGTTACCCCAATTTTGGGATTACTTCCGAATTGCCCGCCATCCGCCCGAAGCATCAGGTAAACCTGCACGTTCGCGGTGAAACGAAGAAGTTGATTGCGCAAGAACTTCTTCCGCACCACTGACTCGCCGCTCCGGTTCAGGGCTATCAGGTGAAATACTGTCTTGCCAAGATCGATGCCGATCGTATGCAGTTCCATGGGACGCCTCCTCGTTCACCCATAATCCCCAAGGCGACGGAAGTCAAAAGGCGGCGGATCATCCCATTAGTAAACGAATTTTGGTCAGAATCTTGCCAGGTTGCGAGTTGCCGACTGTGCACCAACTATTGCTGAAGAACGGTAGATATACTTATCCCGACCTCCGGTCAATCGAGGTGTTGCATGCACCAACTTCGGTTCGCGGGGCTCCTGTTCTCGATCTCGCTTTTCGTTTCATCAGGTGCGACTGACACGCCGAGAAATGTCGGTGTCGGCGAACTCGCTGCAATAATTGCGGCCGCGCAGAGCACTCCTGATCGGGAATTGGGCCAGAAGCTCTCGCAAATCGTACTCACAGAGCGGTTGAGTAGCAGCCGGTTGCTCGAGTTGTCGAAGAGACTGCCGGGAGATGAGTCGCGTACTGATTTGTCTCTGCTGGCCGACCAGTCAATGTTTCTTCCGCCGCCTCGTGGTGAAGTGCGCGACGATACCGCACCGGACGCGGCAGCGACACAACAACTGTTGGTCAAGGTGGTGAACTACGTCAACGCCACTGTTCGCCAGCTGCCAAACCTCACGGCGACACGCTTCACCAGCGGCTTTGAAGATCGCCCGAGCGAAGACAGGCTCACGAGCACCGGGATTGAGAGCCTCAGTTCCTTGCCGCTTCACTGGGTCGGAAGTCTCAAGGTGGAAGTGACGTATCGCGACCGCCAGGAGGTTGAAGACAAGAGTGTCAAAGCTGAGAGGAAAGGGAACGGGACCGGGGGCTTGGTCACAAGAGGGGAGTTCGGGCCCATTCTCTCCACGGTTCTGGCAGATGCTCTTAAGGGCAAGATCACCTGGTCACGGTGGGAAGGAGGAAACGATCGCATTCTGGCGGTTTTTCATTACATTGTTCCGGAGGACAAGTCGAGTTATCATGTGCAATTCTGTTGCTTTGTGGATGGCTACGACGCCAACAACATGGCGGAAATGCGCGTATTCAATGAGCGCTCGGCCTACCACGGCGATATTGTGTTCGATCCGGCAGACGGTTCGATCCGTCTGCTGACGATCGAAGCCGAGATGCCCCAGGGCGGTTTGGTGTCGGGAGCTGGAATCGCCATTGAGTATGCGCCGCAGAATATCGGAGATCGCAGCTATATCTGCCCGGTGAGGAGCGTTTCGATGCTGCGGGCGCATACCGCACAGCAGACTGGAGCTATTTCCAGGACCAATTACAAGGGGGCTGCCAAGACCTTTCTGAACGAGGTGAGATTCGGGAATTATCGGAGGTTTGGATCCGAGGTCAGAGTGCTGCCGGATTGATCCGGAGACGAGGCCGGATCACGCGGCGTGCGGCATCTGCAGCAAACTTCGCGATCTGCCTAACGCCTCCTTAAACCCAACGTTCTGACCACTGAGGATTTTTCGAGATGCTCCGTTCGACTGCATCGCGGTCGAGTATTCAGGCGATTGACGGCGACAGGAGCTGCGATTCTGCCGCTCATTCAGAAATACAAGAACGTCAGCCGCGTTTCAGGACGAGTTTGTCACTGCTCCGGTCGAGATCCGAGTCAAGTGGCGAACCACCGCCAACTGTCGCTTTGAGGCCATTTTCTTGTCAGGGTCCCCATTGTCTGCCACTCGATCCGAACGCGAAGATGCAGTGCGGCGGTAACATGGATTCGAATGCCTCAAGACAATTCCGAATTGTTATTCGCCTTTCCTGCGTTCGTTCGCGATGACGCGGTCCAAATGATGGCAGCATTGCCGCAACCGCACCTCCCGGCTGCACCCACATTTCCAGTGATCGTAGGAGACGAGACGGTGCGAATCCCATACCGGGTTTACCATACGTGGCTTTGATCAAACAGGCCCCATTGAGCCCGGTGCAAACCCAATTCCTCGATTGCCTTCTAACGCCATCACGACGGCTACATCCGTGAAGAGCACCTGGGAAAGATCGTTGGGTCGAACAACGTGTGGATTCCACCATTCGTCGTTCAGCTCGTCGTAGAATACGTGATCGAGATTTTATATGCGATACGAAATGCCTTAGAGAACTTAGATCGCGACCTTTATTGTGCGTTTCTTATCTCCAATCCAGCATTTTTCAATTTGACTAAAACAGCGCGTCGCCAGCTATCGAGCTTGCTACTATCCGGGCGTCGATAAAAGCAAATATGTCGGTTTCGAGATCGTGAGCTTTCTCGACAGCCTCACGAAGACACCTCCGCGGTGACACTCTCTCCACCGTATTTACACCCCGTCACCAGCTTTCTATTGGGTTCCGGGAGGATCACCGCCTACTCGTCAATAACAAAAGTGTAAACATTCTGAGATGCTGGTGCGGTGGCGCGAAGGTGAACTATTGCGTCGATTCGAAACGCGCCATGTCGTTGAGCAAGATTGATCGAGCATTTGCTATCGCTGACCGGAGCACGTTTCGTGGTACTCTCTTCGGAGCGCTGAAGGGCGCATCCGGTCCGCGGGAAGGACAGAAGTCCACCTTTTCTCACAATCAGTTTTGCGAACTGACTTTCAGCCCTCAACATGCGGACCTGGGCGTATGAGAGGAAGTTCGTCATGCCGGCAAAACAATTCCCGTCTAAACCCGACCTCAACCATCTCAAATATCAAGCTAGGGATCTGCTGAAGGGGCACTCCGCCCACGATCGCGGAGTTGCGCAACGCATCCGGGAATTCAACCCGCGCTTCCGAGGAGCTACAGATGCCGAGATTTTCGCAGCTGAGTTACGGCTGAGCGATGCGCAATTCATGATCGCGCGCGAGTATGGCTTTAAAAGCTGGGCGCGGCTGAAGGCGCATGTGGAATCGCCGGAGCTAGCGAGCCGGTTGAGGCTGCGGCACCATGAACGGATTGAGGACGCATCGTTTCGTCGCGCCGTTGATCTGCTGGATGCCGGAGACGTTGCAGGTCTTCGCGACCATTTGAAGCGGCATCCAAAGCTCGTGCTTCAGCATGTCGAATTCGAGAGCGGAAACTATTTTCATGCTCCGGCGCTACTGGAGTTCATTGCGGAGAATCCTATTCGACATGGGACGCTGCCGAAAAATATTGTCGAAGTCGCGCGGGTGATTCTCGATGCCGGTCCTGATCAATCTTCGCGCGACGTAACGCTGGCGCTGGTGGCGACGGGAAACGTGCCCCATGACTGCGGCGTTCAGCTTCCGCTGATCGACCTGCTTTGCGAATACGGAGCCGATCCGGACAGCGCCATCCATGCCGCGGCTCTGCTTGGCTATTTTCAGACGGTGACAGCCCTGATCGTGCATGGTGCGCGCATCGATCTGCCGACGGCGGCTGTTCTGAATCGTGTTGAAGATGCTCGAAGGCTGCTGCGAGCAGCGAACAGTGCGGAGAGACATCTGGCGCTGGCGGTGGCAAGCCAGGTAGGACATATTGAGATTGTGCGCTTGCTTCTCGATGCTGGAGAGGATCCGAATCGGTACAACCCGCCTGGCGGCCACTCGCACACCACGCCTTTGCATCAGGCAGCGTTGATCGGAAACGAGAACCTGGTGCGCTTGCTAATCGAGCGAGGTGCAAACGTGGATACGAAGGATGTGCTGTGGCGCGGCACGCCGGCGGATTGGGCGCAGCACGAAGGCAGAACGGAGCTGGAGGCCTATCTGCGCGCGTTGGAGAAAAAAGAATCGTAAAGAGATTTTGGCGTGAGGCGTGGCTGACAGAGGGCAGAAGCGGATCCTTCGCTCCGCTTACCCCATGAACGCTGGGCGTTCACGGGGACCCAAGCTGCTCCGCTCGGGATGACACTTCAACGTGATGCAAAAAGCCTGCGCGTATCGCGAAACTACTTCACGGTGTAGTCCTCGGCAAGTGGACCGTCGCCGTTGTTCCCTGGCCCGGTTCGCTTGCCAGCGTTATAGTGCCGCCAGCTTTTTCAACCGCGGCTTTGCAGATGGCGAGGCCGAGTCCGGCGCCGCCGGTGGCACGCGCACGCGACGGGTCGCCGCGATAAAAGCGGTCGAAGACATGCGGCAATGCGGCTGCGTCGATGCCTTCGCCATGGTCTTGAATCATGAATTCGACTGCGCCCTCGCGAAGCATAACGGCAAGTTCAACCTGGGAATGCGGCGGGCTGTGCTGGAGAGCATTCATCAGGAGATTGGAGAGGATGAGCTTGCAATCTTCCGCAGTCAGCGGAACAGCGCACGCGCCGGTCGGCAGATCGTGTACCTTCAACTCCACCTGTCGCACGGCTGCAAAACTCGCAAGCTCCGGAACGGTTTGAGCGATGCACTGATTTAGATTGCATTTGCTGTCGGTCGCTGCATTTGCGGCACCACTTTCAACGCGAGCCATGGTCAGCATCTTGGCAACGAGTTCTTCAATCCGTGCGGTGTCGGCAAGTGCGCGTTCGTTGCCGGCCTGATATTCCTCTGGTGTGCGCGGGCGCATGCCTACAAGTTGCAGGGATGATTTCACAACTGCAACGGAGGTCTTCAACTCGTGCGCCGCGTCGGACACGAAGGTTCGTTGCTGCGTGAACGATCGCTCGAGCCGTTGTAGTGCGTTTTCAAGTGCGTTGGTCAGGGGCGCAAGTTCGGCGGTTTCACGTGCGGAAGCGGGCGGTGTGAATTCCCACGATTCAGCCGAGACACGGCCGGCCATCGATGCAAGCTGGCGCAAGGGCTCGAGGCCGCGATGAAGCACCCACGCAATCAGCGGCCCAGTGATGAGGACGAGCAGCAGCATGCCTGCCGCATAAAATTCGACCGCCCCGTATATCGCTTGCCAGACGCGGTCGGTCGGAGCGCCGTAGAGGATGGTGACGAAGCGCAGCTTGCCGCCTCCGGTTAAGCCGGGATCGACGATACGCGTGCCGCGCATGAAGAGAAGCCGGTAGTCACGACCGCGGATTTGTGTGCGGAACATGCCGTTGCGATTGGGTACCGGTATGCCGGCGCTGCCGGGCCAGTTTGCCGATCGACCCAGCAGGTGTCCGCGGCCGTCCCACACTTCGTAGACATCGTCGGGCGGCACGTGCAGGTCGGCCATGTCGAGCATTACATTGTCGCCCACGTCTTCGGCGTCCTGCACGGCGCCAAGCACGGAATCGGCTCGACCATGCACCATCACCTCGAACGAGCGGAAGTGGTTGTGGCGCTCAAAACCCCATGCCAGTGCGATGACCAGCGCCGCCGATACCAGCTCCACCAGCATGACGGCGGCGATGAGGCGGAAGGCGATACTGGTTTTTCCGAATTTGGAACGGATGGTCATGAGGATGGCTCGGGCGAGAGGCGGTAGCCGCGACCACGCAGCGTCTCGATGATGGGTTCGGCATCGGGTACGGAGGCATCAAGCTTCTTGCGCAGGTTCGACACATGCGCCTCAATCACGTTGGAGTGGTGCTCCCAGTTGTAGTCGTAGAGGTGCTCGAGCAGTTCCTGCTTGCTGACGACTTTGCGCGGATGGTGCAGCATGTATTCGAGGATGTGGTACTCGGTGGGCGAAAGATCGACGAGCGCGCCTTCGCGGTGCACCGTCTGCTCCAGCGTGTTGAGTTCGACGCCGAGCGCATTCAACGTGGGATGAGGCGTCCCCTTGCCGCGACGAATCAGTGCCTTGGCGCGGGCCATCAATTCGCCGAGGTCGAAGGGCTTGGCGAGATAGTCGTCGGCGCCCGCGTTGAGCAACTGGACGATGGTGTCCTTGCCTTCTTTTGCGGTAAGGATGAGTACCGGCGTCGCGTCTTTACGGGCGCGCATGCGGCGCAGGACGCCGGAACCGTCGAGCTTGGGCAGCATCAGGTCGAGGATGACAAGGTCGTAGCAGAGGTTGCGCGCTGCATCGTCGCCGGCCTCGCCGTCGGCGGCCCAGTCGACAGCAAAGCCGGGGCCGTCGCGCAGGGCAGCAGCAAGGTTGTCGGCAAGCCGGACTTCGTCTTCAACGAGCAGGACGCGCATGGGTTCTCCTCGGTAATTATCTAGCTGCAAGATTAAACGAGGCTGAAGCTACCATCGCCCATCCCCTGCCCTTGTTGCCTGTGACACTTGCGAATCTGTCCCAAGTTCTGCCCAACGGACGGCTACTTCCATGTCTCATCGAATAGTGCAACATCGGGAGACTGTCCATGACCCATCGAACCACTCAGCGCATCCTCACACTCTCTGCCCTAGTCCTTATCTCTGTAAACATCGCCCCCGCCCAATCCTCGACTTCCACCCAGGCTCTCACTATTCCGCTCGGCAACATTGCTGCGAGCAATTCCTGGCAAGCCGCAAAACAGGTCGGCTCCTCCAAAGGCGAACTCTTCGTTGTTACCGTCGACAAGCCTCAGCGCCGCCAAACCTGCCGCGTCCAGTCCTTCACGGCGGAAAAGCTTGTCTGCTCCCGAACCATCGGCGAGCCTCGCACATACTTCCCGCATCAAGTCGTTGCGTTGCTTCTTCCCGGAGACGCCCGCTTGAAGCTCCAATTGATGCTTGGGCTCAACGGCGCGGCAGGCGTGGCAATCTGGGGCACCGTCGTGGTTGCGGCCATATGCCCTGCGTGCGCCGTCGCCACTGGCGTTGCAGCGCTCCTTCTCGTCTGCGCGGCGGGGGCCATCCTTATTGGGGACGACCAGCCGGACCACCTCCTCTACCTTGCCCCCGGCCAACAACTTTCTCGCAAGCTCGGCTACGTTCAATATCGAGAGCCCTGAAGAATTCTGTAGATCTCCGCGGACGCGGCGACATTCAACCTGATGCATTACTCTTATCCCTGCGTCTCCATCCCGCTCGACGGACCTGACTTTGCGCATTGTTCTCTCGAACATCGGCACGCTTGGCGATATCAATCCACTGATCGCGCTGGCTCTCGAACTGAAGCGGCGAGGGCATTCGCCGGTAATGGCGCTGCCGAATGTGTACCGGACACGGCTTGAGCCGCTGGGGTTGGAGTTTCACGCGATCCGGCCGGACATCGACCCTACCAATAACGTGCTCGTCGAGATGGTGTATGACATCAAGCATGGGACCGAGCACGGGCTGCGCGATTTTCTGTTTCCGTCGCTGCGGCAGACGTATGAGGATCTGCTGGACACGGCGACGAAACCGGCGCGCGCAGATCTGCTGCTGCTGGGCGAGTTGAATTACGCAGGACCGATTGTGGCTGAGGTCACAGGTATTCCGTGGGCGAGTTACGTGCTTGCGCCGCTGTCGTTCTTCTCGGCTTTCGATCCGCCGGTGCTGCCGCCCTATCCCAAGCTGGCCAAGGCGGACAAAAAAGTTCCTGGATTCGGACGCGTCATCAAGCGCGTGGCGAGATTCGTGAGCCGCAAGTGGCCGGAGCCGATTTATGAATTACGCGCTGAGCTCGGCTTGCCGTACGGCGAGAATCCACTATTTGACGCAAAGCACTCGCCTGATCTGGTGCTCGCGCTGTTTTCGCGCGTCCTGGGCGAAGAGCAGAAGGACTGGCCGCCAAACACGCTGATTACGGGGTTCGCCTACTACGATGCCGACGCAGGCAACGCCAAGCTGCCGCCGAATCTCGAGCAATTTGTCGCAAGCGGCGATCCACCGGTCGTGTTCACGCTGGGGTCGGCTGCGGTGCTGGCCGCAGGGAATTTCTACGAAGTATCAGCGAAGGCCACCATGGAACTGGCGACGCGCGCTGTGCTGCTGATCGGGAGCGATCCGCGCAACAAGCTCAAAGAGAAGATGCCGGACTCAATTTGTATGGCGGAATACGCGCCGTTTTCCGCACTGTTTTCGCGTGCTTCGCTGGTTGTCCACCAGGGAGGAGTGGGAACAGTGGGGCAGTGTCTGCGCGCGGGCAAACCGATGCTGATCATGCCCTATTCCCACGATCAGCCGGACAACGCGCGGCGCATGAAAAGGCTGGGCGTGGCGAAGGTGATCCAGAAATCGAACTACACGCCGAAGAACGTTACGCGTAAGCTGCGCAAGATGCTTGACGATCCGGGTCTGTCTCAAAAGGCCCGAGTGGTTGCCGAACAATTGCGGGGCGAAGACGGTGTAAAGACGGCCTGCGATGCGCTGGAAGGTTTGTATGCGAAAACCCGCCAAGGCACGCCTTCGCTCGTTAAAACTCAATGACGCATGTCAAGGCTTCAGCCTCCTTCGGGCATCCTGAAATCTTTCCGGCCACAAAAGAAGAGATGCCGATCGTTGCGAACCTGTTTGAGTTGTATGCGCACGACTTCAGCGAATTTCATTTTGTTGAGCCGGGACCAGACGGCCGGTTCGGGTACACGGATCTTCCCCTCTATTGGAGCGAGTCGGGGCGCTACCCGTTCCTCATCAGGGTTGATGGAAAGCTAGCTGGGTTTGCGCTGATTCGCAGACTCGCGCCGGTGGCCGGCCACGATGCATCCTCAGATCGCGATGCATCCTGGGATATGGCTGAGTTTTTTGTCTTGCGCGCATACCGCAGACGCGGAGTTGGTCGGGAAACTGCCTACCGCATATGGAGGCAATTCCCGGGGCTTTGGCAGGTGCGAGTGATGCGCGCGAATCAAATTGCGTACAAGTTTTGGCAACGGGCCATCGCTGAGTTTGCGGGTAAAGCGATGAGTTTAACGCATGCCGAAAGAGCTGGCGAGATGTGGGATGTCTTCTCTTTTTCGTCATCCGCTTAACGGTGGCAACCTGTAGGTCTTACCAAAGGCCTATTGTTCGGCGTGTCAGAGAAGACATAGATTCCGCCTGCAACATCTTGTTTGCATCATCGAAAACCCTTCGACCCCGCTGTACTTCAATCCCCCATTTCCGGATCGGTCAGAGCAACCGCACTTGAAGCGAAGTGCATCGACATTGACTGCATGTGTGCGGGTGGAGTGTCCTCCGCAATCCACGCCGCAACCGCAGGAGGATGGTTATGCAATTAAAACGAATAGCTTACACGCTCTGTTTTAGTGCAGGCACAACTTTGCTGTGCGCGTCTGTCGCGATTGCGCAGGCTCCTGGCAGCCCCCAGCAGCCAAGTATGCCGAGCCAGCAGACCCAGCCAAGTCCCAGCACTGAGAATCCTGGACCCGGCCCTTATCCGGGAACTGCGCCAACGAGTCAGGATTTCGCTGAGAAGGCGTTTGTGTCGAAAGCGCTCGAAGGGGGCGAAACTGAAGTGCAGCTTGGGCAACTTGCCGCACAGAAATCCGAGAGCAACGACGTGAAACAGTTTGGGCAGAAGATGGTGTCCGATCATAGCCAGATGGCCAATCAATGGTTCAAGCCTGTAGCGAAGCAGCTTGGCGTCTCAGAGCCGAACGGCCCTTCAAAAAAGGACAAGAAAGAAATCGCCAAACTGCAGGCAATGTCGGGAACGGACTTCGATCGCGAGTACATCACGATGATGGTGAAAGATCACCAGCAGGACCTGAAGGAATTCAAGAGCGAAGCAGATTCGGCGCAGGATCTCAAACGTAAAGCAGATAGCGGAGCAGGGATCAAAGGTCATTTCGCAACATCTTCAACTCATCGAGCAGATTGCGAAGGCTCACAATATCGATGTCGGCGGCAAAGAGATGTCGAGCACGCAGTAGCGACCGAGAGAGCGATCGTCCCGATTTATTGGTGTGGATAGTTTTTCGTTTGCCCGGTGCGCGAATTGGTCACGCTGAAGCTTCCGTCGCCATCCGCAACAATCTTGAAATAGTGGCCGTCGCTGTCGCCCTTGCGATTGGCGATAAGAGCCTCGGCGCTGTTGTGCGCGGAGTCGGAATCCTCGGCGGTATGCAGCATATACAAGTCCAGCAGTCCCGGACTCTCATGCACGGTCTGCCAGGCTTCTGGGCTGCCTGCCTTGTGCGCGCCATTGTCCATGATGGCCACGCGAGGGTGAATGGCATCGACAAAGGCTTTCGAATTGGAAAGGTTGAAACCGTGATGGTTGACGAGGTAAACGCTAACCTTGCCCAGCGGATTGTTGGGACACACCAGCGGAATCTCCTTAGCCTTGGTGAGATCGCCGAGATCTAAGAAGCTGAAGAGGCCGAAGCGAACCAGAACCCCCAGCGGAGCGAGGATTCTCCGTAGTGTCGAGTTCCCACTTGGGTTCGCTGGCGCAGTAAGGATTGGGCACGGGTTTAATGCCGGCGATGGAGTTGACGTGCTCGCCATCCGCAGCGACAACGGTTGTGTTGAGGCCGGGAATGTCGATGAGATCGCCGGGATGCAGAATGCGGCGCGGGGTATTGCCGATGGCCTTGATGTAGGCCGCGTAGTCGTGTCGGGTAATGTCGGAGTCTTCGCGGTTCTCGCCGTGATCGAGGAATTCGCCAACCTTGATGCGCTCGACGAGATTCGGCACTCCTCCCACGTGATCCGTGTGGAAGTGGGTGATGAGCACCTTGTCGATCCTGGTGATGCCGGCGTCCTTCATAGCGGCCTGGATCCGCTCAGCATCGCGGCCATTGTTGCCGGGCCAGCCGCTATCGACGAGCATCGATCCGCCCGAAGGAGAAACAAGCAGGGTGGACTGGCCGCCTTCGACATCAATGACGTAGATGGTCAGGTTAGTCCCTTTGGGCTGCGAATGGGTGGAAGGCGCGAACCCCAGAAACAGCGTAAGCACCCCGGCTGCGAGCAGTGCGCGGAGGGGGCTCACGAGCAAAAAGGGCTTAACGGGGCAGAGGGCGCTCAGGCGGTGGTGGGCGGCAATTCGCATTTGCGGAAAAGTGTATAAGACCAACCATTGCTTGGGGAAACAGGTTCTTCCGGGCCCAAAAACTGTACTACTGGTAAAATAGAAGGTGCCGCACTGTGTGGCCATTCAGTTTGTAATCATTCCCAACCTCTTGGCCGCCGACGGCGCCATGCCCGAGCGCAAATTCAGATTTGCCCTGGAAGAAAAGGAACAGTACCCCTGTGAGCCAGACGATACGCAATATCGCCATCATCGCCCACGTTGACCACGGTAAGACTACCCTCGTTGACGCCATGCTTCGCCAATCCGGCACTTTTCGCGCCAACGAGCAGGTAGCCGAGCGCGTGATGGACTCCAACGACCTGGAGCGCGAGCGCGGAATCACGATTCTTGCCAAGAATACCGCGGTCAACTTTGAAGGCGGCAAGATCAATATTGTCGATACCCCGGGCCACGCCGATTTTGGTGGCGAGGTGGAGCGCGCCCTGGAGATGGTCGACGGCGTGATGTTGCTGGTGGATGCAGCCGAAGGTCCGCTGCCCCAGACACGCTACGTGCTGGCCAAGGCGCTTGAAGCGAAACTCAAGCCCATCGTCGTGATCAACAAGATTGATCGCCCTGATGCGCGTCCGCAGGAAGTGCTGAACGAGATCTATGACCTCTTCATCGATCTCGATGCCGAAGAGTCACAGCTTGATTTTCCAGTGCTGTATGCGGTGGCGAAAGCCGGTACGGCGACGCTCGATCTGGCCAAGCCGGGAGAAAACCTCCAGCCGCTGTTCGAGTCTATCGTTTCGACGATTCCAGCCGCCACGGGCGATGTCGATGCGCCCCTGCAGATTCTGGTCACTAACTTGGATTACTCCGATTACTTCGGCCGCATTGCCATCTGCCGTGTATTCCAAGGCACGCTGCATGCAGGCGATGATGTGAACATCTCGAAGCGTGACGGTTCGTTGATGAAAACGCGCATCACCAAGCTGTTCACCTTCTCCGGACTGAAACGCACCGAAATTACAGAAACGACCATGGGTGACATTGTCGCCGTGGCGGGTGTTGAAGGCATCACCATCGGCGAAACCATTACTTCGCTCGAAACGCCTTCGCCGCTGCCCCTCATCGTGATTGATGAGCCGACGATTGCGATCCAGTTCAGCGTGAACAATTCGCCTTTTGCGGGCAGGGAAGGCCAGTACGTCACGAGCCGTAACCTGCGCGAGCGGCTTGAAAAGGAGCTTCTGACCAACGTCTCGATTCGTGTGGAAGAGACTGGCTCGCCGGATACGTTCAAGGTGCTGGGTCGCGGCGAACTACAGCTTGCGATTCTCATCGAGATGATGCGACGTGAGGGGTTCGAGCTGATGGCGGGCCGTCCGGAGATTGTCACCAAAGTTGTCGATGGCACGCGTATGGAGCCAGTCGAACACCTCACCATCGACGTTCCCGAACAACACACCGGCGTTGTGATCGAAAAGCTTGGGCCGCGCAAGGGCGAAATGACCAAGATGCACAATCACGGCTCAGGTCGAGTCCGCATGGAGTTCCGTGTGCCGAGTCGCGGGCTGATTGGACTGCGCAGCGAAATGCTCACCGAGACGCGCGGCACGATCGTGATGAACGCGCTCTTCGACGGCTACATTCCTTACCAGGGCGAAATTCCGCAGCGTCCCACTGGCGCGCTGATTGCCGATCGCCAGGGACCAACCACGACCTACTCTCTGAATGGATTGCAGGAGCGCGGCATTCTTTTCCTGGGTGCGGGAGTGGAAGTCTACGAGGGCATGGTTGTCGGCGAGCACTCACGCGACAATGATCTCGACGTGAATGTAGTTCGCGAAAAGAAGCTGACTAACATGCGCGCATCCAGCGCCGACGACGCCATTCGCCTGGTGCCGTACAAGACGCTGAATCTCGAGCAGGCCATCGAGTTTATTGCCGACGATGAACTGGTGGAGATTACGCCCAAGTCGCTGCGCCTGCGCAAGAAGGTTCTGCAGGCAAATCGGCGCCCCAAGCGCTGGGAGAAGGCGGAGCAGTTCAGCACATAGGTGCCACGATGAACTACAAGGCGATCAATCTCGGCGAGAAATTTGGGCTGTTCACGGACCAGTGGCAGCCCAAAGTTATTGCCGAGATGAACGACTACCAGTTCAAGGTCGTGAAGCTCCAGGGCGACTTTATCTGGCACGACCACAAGGACACAGATGAGACCTTCATCGTGATCGAAGGCACGCTGCGTATCGACTTTCGCGATGGCGCAGTGCTCATTGGTCCCGGCGAGATGTTTGTCGTCCCCAAGGGAGTGGAGCATAAGCCCTTCGCGGATAGCGAAGTGAAGCTGATGCTGATAGAGCCGCGTGGCCTGCGGAACACCGGCGATGAAGTCGGCGAGCGTACCGCTGCGAACGACGTCTGGCTCTAGTCTTTCTAAATCTTGATGAAGCGCGCTAGCCTGCGGGCAGCCCTAACCGCTTCTTCGCCTCAAGCACCCGCTCCAGCGCTTCATCCGCAGTCGCACCTGTCGCCGAGAGATGCCCCATCTTGCGGCCCATCTTGGCGGCGCGCTTCTCATACAGATGCAACCGCACACCCGGAACTTCAAGCGCCTTCGCGAAGTTCGGCGACGACGTGAGCCACACATCTCCAAGCAGGTTCACAATCGCACACGGACTGATCAGCGATGTGTCGCCAAGCGGGAGATTGCAGGTTGTCCGCACCAATTGCTCAAACTGGCTGGTCACGCATCCGCGTTCGCTCTGGTGATAGCTGTTGTGCGGACGCGGCGCCAACTCATTGATCAGCAGGCGCCCCTGCCTGGTTACGAACATCTCCACGCACAGCAGTCCTTCGATACCGAGTTTCCCAACAATCGACGCTGCAAATTTTTCAGCGCGCGCTTCAATTTTCGGGGAGACGCCAGAGGGCAGAACGCTCCAGGCAAGAATCTGGTTTTCGTGATGATTGCGTGCGGCCGGATAAGTGCGCACCTCGCCCGCAGGATTGCGTGCCGCCATCACGCTGATCTCGCTCACGAGATCAAGTGCCTGCTCGGCCACTGAAGGCTTTTCGCCGATGCTGGTCCATGCATCGGTGACAATTTGCCGGTTCAGCAGGGCATCGATGCCGATGCGTACCTGGCCGCGTCCGTCGTATCCGCCGCGTCCGATCTTGAGAAACACGCTGCCGGCGAGTATCTGCACGGCGCGATGAAGCTCATCTTCATTGCGGATGATGCGAAACGGCCCGACCGGAAATCCGTTCTCCGCGAGCCACGCTTTCTGCAGCGTCTTGTCCTGGATAATGCGGATAGGCTCAACGCCGGGACGCAGCGGCGCAAGACGGGCTACCTCGGTCAAGGCGTCCACGCCAATCTGCTCGATTTCCAGCGTTACTGCATCGGCTCCGCGAGCCAGTTTTTTGGCGGCGGCCGCGTCGTCCCACTTGCCCACGATCGTATCGTCCACAACGAAACTGGCCGGGCACTTGGCCTCAGGGTCCATGACGCGCACGCGATAACCCATGGTGCGCGCGGCCATCGCGGTCATGCGGCCCAGCTGGCCTCCACCAAGAATTGCAATCAGGCCGCCGGGTTCAATGGTCGGAATTTTCTTGACGAGGGGAGATTCGGAAGTCACTACGGCAACTCCTGCTTCATCACTTCTTCGGTTCGTGCGGCGCGCCAGGCAGCCAGCCGGTCATAGAGTGCGGAGTCGGTGCCAGCGAGAATTTCAGCGGCCAGCAGCGCGGCATTTGCAGCTCCGGGCTTGCCAATAGCCAGCGTGCCGACAGGAACTCCTTTGGGCATCTGCACGATCGACAGCAGGGAATCGAGGCCGTTGAGCTGCGTCGCAGGCACCGGAACGCCGAGAACGGGCACGAGAGTTTTGGAGGCAAGCATGCCAGGCAGATGGGCCGCGCCGCCGGCTCCGGCAATAATCACGCGAAGACCACGTTCGTGCGCAGTTTCTGCATATTTGAAAAGCCAGTCGGGTGTGCGGTGTGCGCTCACAATGCGAGCTTCGTGCGCAATATCGAGCGCGGTCAGAATTTCAACGGCCGCGGACAGCACCTCGTAATCGCTCTTGCTGCCCATCACTACGCCCACTAACGGCTTCTCGCTCATGGGGTGATTATAAAAGGTCGATGGGCAACGTCTTTGGGCAAGCATGTTGACGGGACGGGCCATTGGCTTGCTTAGTGCCGATGCCACGCCTCGACGGCCACTTCAGCAACAGCGAGCAGGACGCTGAATGCTGCCAGAAAGCCCTTGGCGCGCTGCCAGTTTTGCTCGTGGCGCTCCATGCGATGTTCCAGTTCTGCAATGCGGCCGCCGTTTCCGTCGCCCATCAATCCATTCATTTGCGTCTTCAATACGCTCAGATCGCTCAACACCTGCGCTTCAAATTCGTTCATCATTCGCATCCGTTGTTCTCCAGCGATTGCCCTGTGAAGTCGCGTTGGGATCCCTGCGGACATGTCTTTGTCCGTGGGTGGTCTCAAGACGTGAGGGGCAGATTAATGATCAGGGCCGCCGAGAACTCCGAGTAATTGGGCGGGTTTGATCCGTCGATACTCCGTGCTTGTAGTGCCGTCATTCAAGTGATAAATCGCGGTGTAGTAGAGACCAGCCGGCGACGAGCCAAGATTCGGAGCCAGATTTACAGTTGTGAATCCATCCGCGCCGATCGCCGCCGTGATCTTTCCGGCAGCCACCGTCTGGCTTGATGCGGTGGTAAACGCGGGCCAACTCAGTTGCAGGGTTCCCGAACTCGGCGCGCCGTTCGCCGCATACACGGTCCCTTGCACCGTCGTAGTGCTGACGGATTGCGCAAGGGCCACAACAGTCATCGCCATCCAGGAAAGGCACATTCCCAAAACTTTCGCGGCGCGAGTGGATTGATTTCGAAGGACGCTCATGCGTGATTCTTCCTTTGTCGGTACTGCAACGCGGGCCATGATCACCGGCTTTGCGCAGCCACAACACTGTCGCGCTGCAGGGACCATGACCCGTTTCAAGGTTATCGTTAATAAAAATTCATTTCGCTAATGGATCGACGAGTTGCGAATCGGTTGCCCCATCGTCGTCCTGTTTGTGTTCCTCTTGCGGCCAAGCGCCAGTCCATTGCGGCGAATTTGCGAGAGCCATTGCAATGCTTGGGAGATGACTTGCGTCCTGGCTTTCACGCGTTTCTTCCGCCAAATGCGCAAAACTGTACAGGAGTTTGATGCTTTGAAGGTTTCCTGCTTTTGCGTTTTCCAACAGGGAACTCACGATCAACGCACAGTCATTGCCATCAACCTTAGAGGCCGCCTCACGAATCCTCGCGGCGCTTTGCTTGCATTTTCGTTGTTTCGGTGCCGCCTTCTTCTTTTTGGCGACAGCATTCGGTTCTTCTTCGTTCACCTGTCCGACCATTCCCGGACAGCCTTCCTCTTAGGCCCTTCTCCGCAGAAAGGGAAGAGCGTTTTTTGGATGTCCACTCTTCCCGCTGACACTTGGACGCAATGTCGCGCGCTCCGCTTGTTCTTTGAGGAGCCTGCATTCCAACTTGCGTCGAGTTTGAACTCGTTCAGCCTCTACTCTGCGGCTGGTTCTCCGCGGAAGGAGTCCGAAAGAAAATGAGAGCCCATCTGGCTCTCGTTTGTGCATGATTGCGATTGATGCTTCTAGCTTAGCGAAATCGCCGAAATTGCCTGCAAAGTCTACCAAACTTTTTTCGCAATGAATTCATGCACTTAGCTTGATGTGAAGTTGCCGAGCCCTTGACATTCAACTTGGCAGCAGTTGCAGGGCGAGAATCTGGCGCAGGGGATCGAGCACATTCACGTGCGGGTTCGATCGACTAACATTAGCGGGTGATGAAGACTCCCACACGTAAGCCAACCCTTCTCGTACACGGAGGAGCCTGGGCAATTCCCGACGACGCCGCCGCGGCCCACGAAGCTGGAGTGCGCACTGCCCTCGAAGCTGGATACACAATCCTCACGCGCGGCGGCACGGCTCTCGAAGCCGTCGAAGCCGCCGTAACCGTTCTCGAAGACGACCCCACGTTCGATGCGGGGCGGGGAAGCTTTCTTACCTCCGACGGTCGCGTGCAGCTTGATGCGCTGCTCATGGACGGAGGCCGCATGAAAGCCGGCGGTGTGGCCTGCGTGGAACGTCTGCGCAATCCGATTCAGGCCGCGAGGCTCGTCCTTGAACAGAGTCCGCACGTTTACTTCGTCGGCGCAGGTGCTGAAGAATTTGCGCGATCGCACGGTATGGCTCTCATCGACAACTCAGAACTGGTGCTCGATCGCGAGCGCGAACGCCTCAAGATTGCCCAGGAGCGCCAGGCTGCTGGCCTGGCCGACTCCACATTTTCCGGGCTCGAAGATGACAAGGGGCCCGAGACGCGCATCACGCTCCGAAAACAGTGGGAGGCCAACAGCGATCAGTGGTATGAATCGACTGAAGACCCCACCCAGCAGTCGCACGATACCGTGGGAGCCGTTGCGTTGGATGCGGATGGAAATATAGCCGCCGCAACATCTACCGGTGGAACCCTGAACAAGACTCCGGGCCGTGTCGGCGACTCATCGCTCATCGGCTGTGGCTGTTATGCTGACAACCTGTCGGCCGCCGTTTCGCTCACCGGCTGGGGCGAGCCCATCATGAAACTGGTGCTCGGAAAATGGGCCACCGATCGCGTCGCCGCCGGTAGCGCCCCCGAATTCGCGGCGCGCGAGGCGATGTCGTATCTGCACAACCGCCTCGGCGGTCACGGCGGCATCATCCTCCTGGGCCCCGACGGAAGATTCGGCATGGCCCACAACACCCCCGCCATGGCCTGGGGATTAGCGACTGAGAACGGACTGGAGACGGGACTAAAAATTTGAAGTAAATAGCGAAGTCGAAACTATGAACTGAAAACTGCGAACTTGGAACTGCTTACCGCACCAGTTTCCACTTCAGCCGTGTATACGCCACGCGAAACCCCTTGCGTTCTGCATTGCGCTGCGAGTTCGAGCCAGCTTCCGCTACCATCATTGCCAGCTCGCATCGGTGCTCGACGGCATAGCGCATGCGCACTTCAAGCAGAGCCGCCTGCAATCCCCGACGACGAAACTCCGGCACCGTCGCCGCTCCGCCGAACAGCGCCACTCCCTCATGCACAATCAACGCTCCGGCCGCGCCCGGTGTGCCATCGCTCTCGGCCAAAAAGCACGGGCTTCCATCGCGCACCACCAGCATTACTCCCGCTTTCCGCACAAACTCCTCGAACTCGGGATGCTCATGGGTCCACCCCTTCGCGTTGATGTCGCTCCAAAGCTGCGCCTCATCAAGCCCCACAATGCGCACTTTAATATTGGCGGCATGCGCCTCGGCCGGCAGTTCAACCCCGCGATACAGCACACTGCTAATCTCGAATGGCCGATACCCGCGCGCGCACAGCAGGTCAAGCGTAGCCGCACCGGCAAAGGGACAAACTTCGTGCATCACCTCGGCGTCCCGAACTAGAAAGAATTGTTCAATCTCATCCAGAGCGGCAGGCGTTACCTCTTCGAACAACCCCAGCCCAAACGTCTGCGTCGTAGGTGCATCGACACCGTCGAAAACAACTGTTGCCCCAGCACATGTCATCCAGGTTGAAGAGCTCTCGGGATAAAGCCGTTTCCGCGCCACCGCAAACTGCGCACACGCGAAAGCCTCCGCCGCCTCAAGACGCTTTGCCAATTCAAGGTTCGCAAAAATCATCGCGCTCCTGATCCTACATGCCAAATGCGTCGATTGCACTTGTCAATTCAGGCGATTCCTCGGCTTCCACGCCGCCGCGCTACTCTAGAGAAGCCGTTATGCGCCGACTCATTCTCGCCTCCGCTTCGCCCCGCCGCCGCGAATTGCTCACGCAGGCCGGCTACACGTTTGAAGTTCAGCCCGCGCATGTGAATGAAGATCTGCGCCCGGATGAAGACCCGATCGCCTACGTCGTCCGCCTCGCGCGCGACAAAGCGCAGGCAGTCTTCACTGCGGTGAATGATCCTGAAGCCATAGTGCTAGGCGCAGACACCACGGTCACCCTCGACGGCCACATCCTCGCCAAGCCTGAAGACGCAGCCGACGCCGCGCGCATGCTGCGACTGCTCTCCGGCCGAACCCATCGCGTGATTACGGGTGTCGCGCTGGCCACGGTAAAAGGTGTCGAAGTCGCCGCCGAAATTACCGGCGTGCAGTTCCATACGCTGAGCGACCAAGAAATCGCCGCCTACATCGCCACCGGCGAGCCCATGGACAAAGCCGGCGCCTACGGTATCCAGGGCTTCGCTGCCAAGTGGATTCCCCGTGTCGTAGGCTGCTACTTCAACGTAGTAGGCCTGCCGATCGCGCTGGTCGCGACCATGCTGGACTCAGCAAGCTAAGAACTCAGAACTTCGAACTTCCGTCACGGCTTCAGCACCACGCGGTCGCCCTTGTAAATTACCCCGCGAGCCTGCGTCGTGCTGTCTCCGATTCCCACGCCACGTCCCTCGCCCACAATCACCACGTTGAAAGTGTGTTTTTCGGGCATTCCCGGGAAAGTTCCCTCGCGAGCGTCAAAGGAAAGTGTCTTGGCTGTATCGTCCCAATGCAACTTGATGGTTGCATGTTGTCCTTTGGCATAATCGTAGTTGTCGTTCTCGTCTTCGTAGAGTGTGAAGTCCCCATCGGCCCCCGGATAGATGCGAATCTCCATCGGGTCCGCGGGCTTCTCCGTTGACCACTCCATCGTCGGCCCCATGGGAATGATGGAACCAGCGCGAACATACAGGGGCAGCTTCGCCAGCGGCGCCTCAGCTTCAATCCGCTTGCCGCCATCAATCTTCGCGCCTGTCCAGAAGTCGTACCAGGTCGCCTTGGGCAGATACACCGTGCGGCTGCTCGCGCCCTGGGTAGTCACGGGACTGACAAGGATCGCCGGGCCAAAGAGATATTCGTCGCCCGTGTTTTGTGCGTCCACATCGTTGCGCCAGTCCATCACCAGCGGCCGCATCAGCGTGCCATGGTTACGGGTCACCTGCCAAGCCTCAGAGTAGATATACGGCAGCAGGCGATAACGCAAGTTGTCATAGTCCACCAGGATTTTCTGCACATCCGGCCCGTACGACCATAACTCGTTCTCATCTGGATAGCGTGTTCCATGCACGCGGAAGATCGGCGAGAACGCCCCAAACTGGAACCAGCGCACAAACAACTCGCGGAATTTCGGATCGTTCAAATTGCCGCCAGAGATGAATCCTCCGATATCCGTAGTCCAGTAAGGATTGCCGGAGATGGAATAATTCAGCCCCGCCGGAATCTGCCGCGCAAACGTTACCCAGTCGCTGAGCACATCACCCGACCACGCCGTTACGCCGTAACGCTGCACTCCCGCATAGGCCGAGCGCGACAAAATAAATACCCGCTTCTTGTCCGACGCAGCCTGCTGCCCTTCTGACACGCCGGCGGTATGAAACAGCGGAAAGACATTGGCATACCGCGCGCCTGACCCAATCGCCAATTTGTGATCGACAAGAATATTGTCCTGCTTGCCTTCAGTCTCCGGCTCATCCGTGTCCAGCCACCACGCGTCCACGCCTTTCTGGTAGAGAGCGGCGTTGATGTTCTCCCAATATTTTTTCTGCGCCGCAGGATTAGTAGGGTCATACAGCGCCTGTCCCAGCGGATGAAAGCCACCCGACAACGTCTTCGTCACGAACCAGCCGTTCTTGTCGAACTCATCGTAGGTCGCGCTGCCCGGCCTGAAATACGGCCACACCGAAACCATCAGGTGAAAGTGCTCATCGTGCAGCTTGTTGATCATCCCCTGCGGATCGGGATAGTGGGAATTCCACGTCATCTCTCCCATCGTGATCCACCAGAACCAGTCCTGCACAATGTTGTCCACAGGAATGTGCAGAGCGCGATACTTTGCCGCCACGCCCTCGATCTCCGCCTGTGACTGGTACTTGTTCTTGCACTGCCAGAAGCCATAAGCCCAGCGCCCAAACAGCGGCACTTCGCCGGTCAGTTCGCGATAGTGGCCAATAATCTGGTCCGCATCCGGCCCGTAGAAAAAGTAATAGTCAACGCGGTCGGCCACTTCTCCGCTCATGTAAAGCCAATGGACAAACCGGTTATTCACGACGCTTCGTGACGGATTGTTCCAGAAGATGCCGTAGCCATTGGTTGAAACCAGCAGCGGAACCGCGATCTCCGTGTTTTCCTGCGACAGATCGACAGTCGCCCCGCGATAATTCCACACGCCCGCCTGGTGCTGACCGAGCCCGTAGAATCCTTCATGCGAACCGTAAATGCCGAAGGCTACCTCCGCGTGAAAGGTGTGCTCGCCGTTCACTTCCGCAGGGTGAAGCATCCGATAGCTGTCGGTGGTCAATTGCTTTCCGTCGGCCCCCTGGTAGTGGATAGATCCGCTTTCGCGTTCGATCGCAACCTTCAGCTTGCCGGTCGTTAACGTGATCGCCTTGTCGTTTTCTGCAACGTCGAAGCTCGCCGCCGGCCAATCCTTTTTGATGACAACATGATCCGATGCAGGCGCCGCCTGGCTTGCATCCAGTGGCGAATAGGTCACATGCAGAACGTCCGGCGCGTCCACCTCGAATTTCAGCACCCCATATTTCTGGTGAATCTCAAGGCCATTGGCCTGCTTTTCGATGCTGACCACGGGATTCGGCGGGTTCCACTGTGCCACGGCTGCAACCGGCGCCCAAACCGCGGCAAAAACCAACAAAAATGACCCTGCACAACGACGAGCGTTCATTGAATACGTTTCCTTTTATGGCGGATTCCAAACGCATCAAGTGTAACGCCCGGGTCTGCTTTCCGATCGTGAACCGCGTTTCATCAACCAGCTGGGATCAGCAGATAGCCTCGTTTCCGCAACTTCGCAGAATTGAAATAGCCCGAATGGGGCAAAAGAACCCGCCCTCAACCGTTCAGAACTGCGGTACACTTCCACCAATCATTTCTTCTCAGGGGACTTGTCCGCAATGCGATCGAAAATCGCTCAGCTTTTTGCGCTCTCTTGCCTTATCTCTGCATTTCCAAGCCTCACCCAAGCTCAGTTTCAGGCGCCCACCAAAGAGGAATTGCAGATGACCTCCGACCCCAAGTGCGCCGGGAGCCGATGCGGTCTACCTCTATCGCGAAGAGAAGACTGACGATAATCTCCACTACCACAGCGATTACGTGCGCATCAAAGTGCTCACGGAAAAAGGCAAGGAACTGGCGACCGTGCGCATGCCGTACGAGCGTCGCAGCTTCAAGGTGACCGACATCCAGGGCCGCACCATTCACCCCGATGGAACCGTGATTTCCGCTGACCGCCAAGCCATCCGACCTGACGGACGTCAAGACCAAGGCATTCCAGGTCAACACCATGGTGTTTACGCTGCCGAGCGTCGAAGTCGGCAGCATTCTCGAATATCGGCTCCAAGATTCGCTATGACGACGACATGGCTCGTCGTCCTCGCCGACGTGGGAGATCCAGCAGCCCTATTTCGTCCACAAGGCGCACTACTTCTTCGAGCCCTCCTCAAGGACCTGGGAACATCACCGACTCTCGTGGCGATCCGGCCCCCAACCTGATGTATGCCTTGAACGTTGGCAATGGCGCCAAGATGCAGCACGATATCAGCAATCGCTACAGCCTCGACGTCAGCGACGTTCCTCCGCGTTCCGAAAGATGATTGGATGCCGCCGCTGAATACGCATCAAATGGCGGGTCGAGTTCTATTACAGCCCCTATATGAGCGGGGCGGAGTTCTGGCAGAAGGAAGGCAAGCGCTGGGCCAAGGAGACTGATCACTTCGCCGAGCCCGAGCAAGACTCTGAAGGAAGCCGTAGCAAAGATTGTCAGCTCCGGGCGACACCGACGAGCAAAAGGCGCGCAAGATCTACGCGAGGTAATGAAGCTCGATAACACCGACTTCACGCGTGAGAAGTCCAGCGCGGAGCGCAAAAACGAAAAGCTTAAGCAGATTCGCGACGCCGAAGATGTGTGGACGCAAAAGAGCGGCTCTTCCGACGATCTCGCTCTTCTCTATGTTGCCCTGGCGCGCGCCGCGGGACTGCACGTGTATCCCATGCAGGTCGTCAATCGCGACCGGGCCATCTTCGATCAAAGCTACCTCTCGCTCAGTCAGCTCGATGACTATATCGCGGTAATCGTCCTCAACGGCAAGGATGTCTACCTCGATCCGGGCCAGAAAATGTGCCCTTTCGGACTGCTCCACTGGAAGCATACTTACGCATCCGGTCTCCGGCTTTCCGATACTGGACCGGCCGTTGCGGTAATGCGCCCGCCGGGCCATATACACCGCATCGGGCACCCAGCGCGTCGCCGATCTCACCATCGACAGTCCGGAGGACGTGAAGGGAACGCGCACATTCGTTCTGACCGGTCAGGAAGCTCTCTATTGGCGTCAGCTTGCACTCAGAATGATGAAGAGCGAAGTGAAAAAGCAGTTCAACGAGACCATTCGACGCTGACTTGCCCGATGGAGTGCAGGCGGATTTCAATCACTTCCTCGCGCTCTGACCGACTACGATTCAAATCTTATCGACTGTGTTGAATGTCTCCGGCAATATGGGAACGGCAACCGGCAAGCACTTCTTCCTTGCCCGGCCTCTTTTTCGAGGCTCACGCCAAGCCATCCTTTTGTCGCGCAGGACAAGCGGACCACCCCCATCGATGTTCACTATCCGCAAACGGGAGCGACCAGGTCACCTACCATCTGCCCGCGGAGTTTACTGTTGAGACGCCGCCGCCAGCCGGCGAGCTATCTCATGGCCCGAACATGCCGTATCTCAAGGTGAATGCACAAGGTCGAGCAGAATGACGTCACCGTGAGTCGTACCGCTGCATTCAACTTCACGGTCCTTCCGTCCAAGGACTATGGCGAACTTCACGACTTCTATCAGAAGGTCGCCACTGCCGATCAGGAGCAGCTCGTGCTGACACATTCGCAGGCGGCCAAGGGGAATTGATCATGGCATCTCGGCTTCGGACCATCGCTCGTCTACAGCCCATCATCCTGGTTGCAAGCGTTCTCGCGGTTGTCCCTACACCGGGGTCGGCTGGCCTGTTCAACAAGAATCAGCCCGTGCCCGATTGGGCGCTTCAAGCCAACAAGACCCACACTCCCGACTATGCCAAGGATGCCTCTTCGGTTGTCCTGTATGAGGAGTATGTCGAAACCGTGGACGGCAGCGGTCGCGCTACCGAGCGCCATCGCAAAGTATTGCGCATACTGAAACCGCAAGGCCGCAAGAATTTCTGTGACGTTGGCTACGACGTCGATGAAAAAATCAACTACTTCCGCGCGTGGACTATTGCCGCCGACGAAAAGCAATACATGGCGCAGGATACCGATTTCGCCGAAGTGGGCGACACCAGCATTCCCATCATGCTCTCCACCCACAAGATGCGCGTCGCGGTTCCCCCCGCCATCGATGTGGGCGCCACTGTGATCTGTGAATCGGAAGAGATTTTGCAGCCTTACCTGCACGAGACGATCTGGGATATTCAGCAGAACATCCCCGTCGTCTTCCAGGCGCTTGAAGTTGATCTGCCGGCCGGTCGCCCCCACGTGCAATCCTGGCACAGCTTCAAGTCAGTTGCCCCCGTCGAGGTTTCCCCAAATCACTGGCGCTGGGAACTGAAAGACATGCCCGCGCTCGATCTGCGCGATATACCGTCGCATCCGGAGTGGGAGGCTCTTGCGGCCCGCATGAGTGTGCAATGGGGCGACGCGGCGGTCGATGGAACTGACAACGAGTGGAAAGCAATTGGACAGTGGGTCACAACGCTGGAAGCGGACCGGCCCGTGCCCTCGCCGGAGATTACTTCCTTTACGCAAACTCTCATCGCGGGCGCGCCAGACTTCTACACCAAGCTCAGTCGCATCACCGATTCAATTCAGAAGAACATCCGCTACTTCATCGTCGAGCGCGGCATCGGAGGGTTGCAGGCCAATCACGCTGCCGACATCTTCCGCAATCGCTACGGCGACTGCAAAGACAAGACAACGCTGCTCATCGCCATGTTGCGCGTAGCCGACATCAATGCGTACTACGTTCCGGTGGATGATCGCCGCGGCATCGTCGATCCTGACGACCCATCGCTCTATGGCAATCACATGATCACCGCCATCGAGGTTCCAGCCGACGTAAATGACCCACGGCTGCTGGCGATTGTGAAAGCGCACGACGGCAAGCGCTACCTCATCTTCGACCCTACCGATGAGCGCACTCCGGTCGGCAATCTTCCATCGGATCTTCAGGGCAGCTACGGAACGTTGGCCGCAGGAGCAGCAAGCCAGGTCATTGCGTTGCCGATTCTACCGCCCGACTCCAACGGCACGGTGCGCAAAGGCGCATTCACGCTGGCTGCGGACGGAACCCTGACCGGCTCGGTCGATACCACCCACTCCGGTCCCGAAGGCGCTGATATGCGCATGATCCTCAAGTACTCCGACGAGAAGGAGCGACGCGAATCCCTGGAGACGGCGATCTCGCGCGATGTGCCCGGCGTGGTTCTCAATTCATTTCAATTTGTCCAGCCCACCGAGCTCGACAAGCCCCTCGAAGTGCACTACAAGCTGACAGCCTCGCAGTATGCGCACCAGGCCGGAACCCTGTTGCTGGTGCGGCCGCGCGTGGTGGGCTCGCACGCCATGGCGTTCGACGACAAGCCCCGCACCGTGCCCATCGACCTCAGCGCGACAGGCCGCTGGCACGACAGCTTTGACATCACTCTACCCGCCGGCTACGTGGTCGACGAGACGCCTGACCCCGTCAACCTCGATCTCGACTTCGCCAGCTACCACTCCAACATCACCGCTAAAGGCGGCCAGCTTCATTACGAGCGCGAATTCGTGGTTCGCCAGGTTGAGTTGCCCGCCGCGCGCGCAGCGGATTTCCGCAAACTCGAGAGCGCCATCCTGATGGACGAAAAGGGAACCGCGGTTCTAAAGAAGCAGTAAGCAAATTCTCCATGGGGGGGAAACAGGCCGTGACGCTTGATGCGCACGGCCTGTACTTTTCGCCCGCTATTCAAATTCAGAATTCCCGATACCTGCTCAATTCGATACGCTCAATGCCATACGCCGCTTCGTTGTCCTACTCTTAATCTATGACCGATCGGGAACTGCTGGCGCAGATCGCACGCTCCTCCGGCGGCAAAGCTGGATACAAGCAGCTCGTCCGCGAACTTGGCCTCGGCGGAGGCCGCGAGCGCCGTCTGCTCCTCGAGCAACTTGCCCGCATGACGGCACGCGGAGATCTCGTCAAGACGGATCGCGAGCACTGGAGCACTCCAAGGAAAACCAGCGGCGGCACACGCGACAACCTCATCGCTGGCCGCCTCGATCTGCATCGTGACGGCTACGGGTTCGTGCGCCCCAATGCTCGACAAGGCGCCGCGAAAGAAGATGACGTATTTATTCCCCCCGACGAGATCAACGGCGCCATGCAGGGCGATCAGGTGCTGGTCGAGCTTGCTCCGCCTCGCGCCGACGGCCGCCGTCTAGGCCGCATCGCCCGCATCCTCGAACGCCGCAACCCCACGGTCGTCGGTACCTTTCACTACGCCCGTTCCGAACGGGAGATGGGAGACAAAGTAATTCCCTTCGACGACCGTATGACGCAGCACATCGTCATTCCCTTCGGACAGGAATTGCCGGAGACAGCGCAGCCAGCCACGCCCCATCGCGTCCTCGGCAGCGAAGCCGCAGCATCCACCCATCACGACGATCTCGAAGGCCTCGTTGTCGATGTCGAAATCACCAGCTGGCCCACGCCCACGCGCCCACCGATCGGACGCATCATTGAGATACTCGGCGATCCCGACGACTTCGGCGTCGACGTGGAAATGATGATCCGCAAGCATCAGCTTCCGCGCGTCTTTCCTGACAAGGTGCTGGCCGAAGCCCGTGCCGTTGCTTTTCTCGATGATGTTGAAGTCAACCGCCGCCGCGATTTCCGTGGCCTCCCCATCGTCACCATCGACGGCGAAACCGCGAAGGACTTCGACGACGCCGTTCTAGTCACCGAGCGCGCCGACGGCGGATACGAACTCCAGGTGCACATCGCCGATGTCGTCGAATACGTCGGCGCCGGCACAGACCTGGACCTCGAAGCGCGCCTCCGCGGCAACAGCGTCTACTTCCCTGACCGCGCCATTCCCATGCTCCCGCAGGAACTCTCGACCGATATCTGCAGCCTCCGTCCCCGCGAAGACCGTCTCGTCTTGAGCTGCATCATGCAACTCAGCTCCGCCGGCCGCATTGAGAGTTTCGAAATCGTCGAAGGCGTCATCCGTTCCGCCGAGCGCATGACCTACACCGCCGTCCACGCCATTCTCGAAGGCGATGCCGAAGTACGCGCCCGCTATGCCCCCCTGGTCGCCAACTTCGAGCGCATGCGTCATCTCGCCGGATTGATGAACAAGCGTCGCGAAGAACGCGGCTCCATCGACTTCGACCTTCCCGAGCCCGTCATCGAGTTCGACGAGCAGGGCCAGATGCGCGGAGTCACCAAGTCCGAACGCACCTGGGCCAATCGCCTTATCGAAGAGTTCATGCTCGCCGCCAACGAGTGCGTCGCCACATGGATTGAGGATCTCGGCGTCCCTTCGCTCTATCGCATCCACGAGAAGCCGGAGCCGCGTCGCGTCGTTCAATTCGAAGAGCTCGCCGCCAGCTTCGGCTACTCCCTCGGCCTTGGCGCGCTGCCCGTCAAGCGCATCCAAACCCGCGGCGATCGTCGCGATGCGCAACGCACCGGCCGCAATGTCCGCACGCACGAAGTGCCGGAAGACATCGCCGTCACACCGAAGATGTATCAGAAACTGAGCGAGCGCATTGAAGGCAAGCCCGAAGAGCGCATTCTCAGCTACCTCATGCTCCGCTCCCTCAGCCAGGCGCGCTACTCCGAAATCAACGAAGGCCACTTCGCCCTTGCCGCGCCCACCTACACGCATTTCACTTCGCCCATCCGCCGCTATCCTGACCTCATCGTGCATCGCATCACAAAGACATTGCTGCGCGCCGGCGTTGCTGGAAAGGCCGAAGTCGCGGAAGGTCGCCACAGTTCTCCGTGGACACATCCCCACGAAGCGCTCAAAGGCATCGTCATTCATCACGCTAAAAAACTGAAGCCGGGGGAAGGCTTCACCGGTGAACCGCCCATTCCCGAAGCCGAACTGGCGCAGATCGCCGAAGAATCCAGCCAGACCGAGCGCCGCGCCGCCGAAGCCGAGCGTGAACTGGTGGAGTGGAAGAAGGTTCGCTTCATGCAGGATCGCGTCGGCGAAGAATTCGCGGCGCTGGTGCTCAACCCCACCAAGTACGGCCTCTTCGTCGAACTCACCGACCTGTTTGTCGAGGGCCTCGTTCCCATCGATACGCTGCGCGACGACCGCTACACGTGGCGAGAAAATACGCACGAGATCGTCGGCGACCGCTGGGGACGCACCTTCCGCGCAGGCGACCGCGTGCAGGTCATCCTCGATCGCATCCTTGCGCAGGAGCGGCGTCTGCAGTTCTCCATCGTGGAAGAAGGAATTCCGCTCACCGGCAAGAAGCCGCCCAAGGCGCCTTCAAGTTCAAAGCAGAATAAGCGCAAGGAAATCTCAAAATCGGGATCGAAAAATAAAAATCGACACGTCCGGAAACCAAAACGCCGCTAGATTGCAATCACGCAGATCTCCCCTGAAAATTCCAGCGAGATTCCGAATCCGGAGGGAGCAGCAGCCTTCAGGCTGCTGAATCATGAGAGAGAGCTGCAAACCGATTTCCGCTGTGCCGCAGCGGCTACCGCATCGCAAGTTTTTCAGCGATAGACCCGATCACCGGAATCCTGAACTTCTTGCCATTCATTGCCTGGATCACGCAGATCAGCCAGACGACGAGCCAGAACAGCGCGATGATCCTCATCGTGTACGCAAGAGCCAGGGACCCCAGAAACAGCGACAAGAGCGCGAGCGCCCCCACTATGATGTCGACCATAAAAGCCGTCATGCACAACAGCACCGATTGCCAGGCATGAAACCGAACGTCGCTGCTTTCCTTATAAGGTGGCAGTAGAAGAAAGACGATGGCCGGAATAAACGTGAAATAGGAGACTGCGCCGGCCGCATTGTCAGAAATACCGGTCCGTGTCGCTACGGTCATGACAATTCCTTTCCTGCCTCCCGGAAGATCTTTCGGACGATCGATTCGGCCTTCGATTCCAGGATTTTTCAGACTGCCACTCGCGGCTTTACACCGGCAGACTCAATCTGCCCCAGCGTCGTAGCTTGGTCATGCAACAGGATTTATTTAAAGAAAGCGCCCGCGCCTGGGGAAAGTCAAGCGGAATCACGGTATTGGCCGCTCAGCAGTACTGTGAAAGACGCCTAGAACAGTAGTTTTTGGACGGGCTGCTCGATCAGCAATTCGGGACTATCGTTGCGGACATTGCCCACCCGTTCATCCACGGCCCAACTGCGCATCTTTTCAGCCGGATACGGTCGCAGCAAATCGATCGGCGGTCGCGCCGGGTCCCCCGGTTCCATCCAGCGCTCATAGTCGCGCGGCTCCAGGATCACCGGCATGCGGTCATGCACCTTCTCGGCCAGTTCATTAGGATCGGTTGTCAGGATTGTGAAGCTCTCCAGCGTCTCGCCTTCCTTCGGTCTCCACCGCTCCCAGAGACCGGCCAAAGCGTAAGGCTCTCCGTTTTGCATCCCGAAGGCAAATGGCTGCTTCGTCTTGGCGTCCAAACGTTGCCATTCATAAAACGCATCCGCTGGAATCAGGCAGCGCCGCGTCTTCAGCGCCTCTCGGTAGACGGGCTTTGCTGCCACCTCTTCGGCCCGCGCATTGATGGTCGAGTATCCGATCTTGGCGTCTTTGGACCAGTAGGGCACCAAACCCCACCGCATCAGCGCAAACTCCGGTTTGCCCGTGTCAGTGTTCAGGCGCACTACCGGCTGTGTGCTCTGCGGAGCCGCGTTATAAGTCGGCGCGAACCACGGCATATCCTCGATGTCCACGCCAAACCAGTCGGCGAGAACCTTCTGCGTAGATCGACGCGCAAATCGGCCGCACATGCTCTCAGAATAGCTGGCATCCCACCCCACTCCGCAAGCACCACCCGCTCCGGCGCACGAGCCCCGCGCACCATCCAATACAATGAAATCAGGAGCTGGAACGATGGCGCATATGGTTTTTTGTGTTCGCAATAAGCAGGAGATGGAGGGCCTCGACGAGCCGCCATTCGACTCGGAGTTTGGTCAGAAGATCTATAAGAATGTGTCAAAAGCCGCGTGGGCCGAGTGGGTCGACCGGCAAAAGATGCTGCTCAATGAGTATCGCCTGCAGCCCTGGACTCCGCAGGCGCAGAGCTTCCTGGTCGAACAGATGGAGCAGTTCTTCTTCGGCGAGGGCTCCGCGCTCCCATCAGAATTCGTGCCGCCGTCGCACTAGCCAGATTCGAGGCCGCAGCGATCGGCGGAGCTGTGGTGTTGCCCTCAACCGCAAAGGGAGCGCCCAGCTTTAGGTGGCGTTTCAGGTTCGAAGCAATGATTGAAAGATGCAACAGAAACCGCCAACAAAACTTGCCAAGACTGGCGCATTCTGGTGCAGGGCAGCAATCCATGAGCGCGACGCCTTTTAGCTGTCGCACGCAGCCTCGATCAAGGCCCGCGCTGGTGTAAACTAAATCAGAACCCCATGGGCCGGCTCACCCGAGCCGGCTCGACTGTGTCGGGACGTGGCTCAGCCTGGTAGAGCACTCGCTTGGGGTGCGAGGGGTCGGCAGTTCGAATCTGCCCGTCCCGACCATATTAGAATCAACGACTTACAGAGAATGCCTCCGTAACGAAAATCCTAACGCGAGGGGTCTTTTTTCGCAAGGGTTTTGCTTTTGAAACGTGTCTTTCGGCGTCCAGCCTGGCACGCATGCACGTGCGATCCAGCAGTTCTACGAGCTCCTGCTTCCACACATTGCCCGTGTCGACGGCACCCTGCTCATGGTCAACCAGGAGCGGTCACGCATCGAGATGATCCAGGAAGCGAAGTCGGCGGCGCAGGGTTACGACACCGTCACCAACCTCAACTACTCCCTGCCTGGTGGACGCGCGAACCGTTACGCGGCCAGCGCCATGATCGAACTGAAGATCGTGAAGGCATGGCGTCCAGGCAAGATGCAGAGCGGCGACAAGGGTGAGGACTTCATCCTTGAAGCGGAAGCGCAGCGTGGTGAAGAATACCTCGCCAACGAAATCCGCGTCCGCTCGCTGAAGAACAAGATCACCGGCACCGGCTACCGTCAGGGCACACTCGGGATTCGTCCAGGCCTGAAGGGCGATCCGTCCATCGGTGATCTGGATGTCGACGAAGACACACAGCGCTACCTGAGAGACCTACATTTGAAGTCGTCCCCCAGGGCGTAGCCAAGGTATGGAATGAGCGCCAGAGATGGTATCCACTGGTTCTTTGACCGCGATCTGAGAGTAGAGGACACCGTGAATGGTTCAGCAAGGCGGAGATAGTCGCACGAAGTGGGGAAATGGGGGTTGGTTTGTCGAGAAACGGCGGATCATCCCGCGATCGCTTCGAACTCTTCGGAGGTGAGCGGCCAGGTGTCCGGCTCGCGTGGCAAAGCGAGGTATTGGTAGCAGGTGAGCTGTGTGGTGGTGTCATTCTTCGCGTGTTCCTGCTCGATGGCACCAGCGAAGGCAGGACCGAGCCATGCTTTCATCGCGTCGGTATCTGCGTCGCAGTTGAGCTTCCATGCCCACCCGGCGAAGTTGTCCTGCTGGACTGGATCGGTGATGGCCTGATGCGTGCACGCGTATGCGCGATCGAACACACGCGAGACGGCGAGATCGATGGCTGGTGCGGAAATAGATGTTGGTGTAGTTGTATGAGGCATGGACGTCGGGGCGCAGGTTGGTCTTTCATCCTCTTCGTCGAATACAACCTCACAATGTGTGGCGATCATGTTACGCTCAGGCGGTTGGGGGTCCCACGCAAGGTCATCCAAAGTCATCCCCCACTTGAAACACTCAGCCTCCGTGATGCGCCCAAAGTTCGGTCGGGTACCGGTCTCTTCCTCGATCAGGTCCAGCAGATCGACGAATCCAAGACCATCGCACTGGTCGGCAAAGCATTTGAAGCCTCTACTGTGGGGGCCGAGGATCAGGCTGGTCTTATGTGGACCGCCAGGGTGTGCGTAGCCCGCAAGGGGACACTCCTCCAGGTGATAGTAGGTGTCAGAACCGCGCTTCTCAACCTCACACACTGTGATAGGGAAATCAATCTCTTCGCAGTCCTCAAGGAATGTCTCCATGTCAGCGTCGGTCAGATTGCACGATCCAGACTTCCGCTCTTTCACGCTTGAAGGATCGAAGCCCATCTCGGTGGCAAGCTTGGAGACTTCGGCATTGTCCACGGCGACCCATTGCTCGGGGTAGCTGACGACGTGCGCTCGGCGGTGTGGACGCTCGGCGGTGTTGTCGCCCTTCCGGTTCATGCTAAACGGCAACCGCGCGATCCGGCCCGCGTTGCTCACGCATTTGTCCACGTGAACCAACTTCGTGTCGAACTGCAAGGCGAGCTGTTCAAGGCAGTAACTCCACTGAGCGATGTGCTCCTTGTCGACGGGACAGCCGTCCGCGCGATACAAAATGTGAACACCGTTTCCGGAGTCAAGAACGATCGCTTCAGGCCAACCACGCCCACACAGGTACCCGCAAGGAACTCTTGGATGCTCGCTGCTCTCTCTTGTTCATCGCTAGTCATTTTCACGGTGATCTCCTTGTCCGCGAACGTCTGGAACACGGTCCACGACGTGTTCGCCGTTCAACTCAACCTTCGTGCCAATGGCCTTATCGATGGTGAGCCCTTGGGCCGTGGAAGGTTGTGACGCCTGGGCTAAGCAGGCAGTTCCTTGAAATCCAAATCGGAGGTGTCGTTTACTGCAGCTTTTTGCTCGGCGGTTGTTTGGGGATCGGTGTACGGGAGCCACCACCACCGCGCCCCAATTTTACGGTCCGTAATATTCCCCGCGCGTGATTTGGCCCGCTTCATCGCGTCCGAACTGATACCTTGCTTCTCAGCCTCGCGATAAATGTCAGTGGCCATCATAGGCAACGTGAGCACGCTCAGAAGGGCCATCGCCTTATCTGATTGGAAGTCCTTTTTCGACGATGCGTCCTTGTCCGTCGCGATCATGTCGTCGGCGTCGCCATCGAACTGGGCTCCCCACACGATCCTGGGCATCCCCACAAGCACACCGGCGATTTCAACTGGTTCGGTCTCGATCGAGTAGGTGAGCCCCGTGCGCTGCTTGCTCAGGTTCCCCTTCACACGAGCCATCCGGTAGGTGTTCTTCTGCTCCTGGTCGCGAGAGAAGGCCCACACCGAGCGGGCGGCGGCTGCGAGTGACCCGGCACCACTCACGCGGTGAACAGCGGACAGATCAGTCTTTTTATTCGAGTGAATGAGCGCCACGATCGCGATGCCGGTGTGGTCGCAGATATTTTTGAGCCCATCCATGATGGGCCGGACATCTGAGTCCTCTTGGCGTCGGCGTTACCAAGGTAGCTGATCATCGGATCAAATGCGATCAACACGAAGTCGGGGTGCTCCTTGATCATCGCTGCCAAGAGGTTTTTATCGAGTAAGGCTGAGCGCACGAGATGTGCCAGTTGCAGGGTCTGCGGGCACCGGACCAACCTCGAAGGTACTGCGCACGATAAATACGTTGTCCAGGTCCGCTCCAGAGGCCTTCAGGCGGGGAATGATCGTGTCCTCGGGGCGTCCTCTGCGGCGACAACAGCACCTTGCGCGGCCCCATACGTGTCTTCGAGTCCGCCAGTCGCGGCCCGTGGATACAGTAGCGATCCATCGAGCAGGGTAGGACTCTTGCCGATCGGGTTTGCCAGTGGTAATGTGATCTGCCAGCCGGGATGCGCTCCAGCCACGACCGAACGGCCCGACGGCGGTGCAGCGTCGAGGCCCGCTGGCCCTGCAAGATCGACGTATGTCCTTCGGACTCGCGGGTGGCCAGGGCCTCGACCTGCGATTTGGGCTTCGCGGGCTTCTCTCACGGTTGTGGTGGGCACTGCATCAGATTGAGATTACGTTCGAATAGGAACGTGCTCGACAATGGCAGCGACTGAGTCGGCCGCTCACTCGGCAGCAACCCGAGCGGCTACCTGGTCCAGTGACGGCGGTGGTGGGGGTGCATGGGACGTAGGTCTCTCCTGTGCACCTGGTGGGACCGGCTCAATGATTTCCGGAAGGTGTTCGCACAGGGTGCCCCGAGTCCGGCCAAGCTTCATCGGCGTGCTCAGTGGCTCTATAGACGGATGCACGGGCGGAGGCAGAAACCCGCCGTAAGAGGCGAAATTGACAAATGCCAAGAACACGACCTCTCTACGCGTGCTCGATGCCGCCCTTGCACTCGGCGCGCTGTTGCGAGCCCAAGGGGAGTGGATCGGGGATTTTTCTCCGTACGAAGAGTCATCGGTATGCGAGGGTTTCCAGTACTCTCTTGTTGCTCTCATGCATCCGTTCATCCGCGTAGAGTGCGTCCGTGCACACGTAGAACTCGTCCACTCTTGCTGCGCGGCATTGGATGATGGCCGCCAAAGTACCGGAAGGCCACGCACCCTGTTCAACCTGGTGAAGCTGATATTGGTGGGCCTAATAACGGCTCTGCCGAGATCACAAACGTCGGAAGTGGTGTATTTTGAAAGCCCAACACACTTTATGA